>CAVQHF010000001.1:0-17095 GCA_963712205.1 uncultured Alphaproteobacteria bacterium
TCTTTTTTACCACTTGGGCCCAACTCAGGCAATGCGCGGACGCGCCGAGCCGGAAAAACATTCAGATCGTGATCCGAAACGGGGTCTGGCACGTAATCTTTTCGAATGACGAGGAAATAATGTCACTTGATTTATCTCGTAGCCCAATTACGAAGATACATGACGCTACGTAACTTTGGGTCAGAAGTTTAGGGGGAAAGCAGGCGAATGAGCAATTTCGGCGACCTTGAAATCTTTGCCCGCGTCGTTTCCGCCGGCTCGATGTCGGCGGCCGGACGCGAGCTCGGTCTCTCGCCAGCGGTCGTTTCCAAACGGCTGCGCCGGCTCGAGGATCGCCTGGGCTCGCGGCTTTTGCAGCGCACGACGCGCCAGATCGCGCTGACCGAGGCCGGCCAGGGATTTTACGAGCGCGTCATCGCCATTCTTGCCGGCGTCGAGGAAGCGGAAGCCTTCGTTTCGCGCCGCTCGGCCCTGGCGCGCGGAACCCTGAAGGTCACGGCGCCGACGTCGTTCGGTCGCCTGCACATCGCGCCGCATCTCGGCGCCTTCATGGAAACCAATCCCGATCTCGCCATCAACCTGATCCTGTCGGACGACTTCGTCGACATCGTCGGCGAAGGCTATGATGTCGCCATCCGGATCGCGGAACTGGCCGATTCCAGCCTGGTCGCACGCAAGATCGCGCCGGTGCGCAGGATCCTGTGCGCGACACCCGCCTATATCGAGCGCAACGGGGCGCCGAAGAATTTCGACGATCTCAACGACCACAATTGCCTGACGCATGTTTCCGGCGAGGCATGGCGGCTGCAGGGACCGGACGGACCGGTCTCCTTCCGCCCCAATGGCGCGCTGATGACGAATTCCTCGGAAGTCGTGCGCGAGGCGGTGCTGGCCGGAATCGGCGTCGGCCTGCGCTCGACCTGGGACATCGGGCCGGCGCTGGCCTCCGGCAAGCTGGTCCAGGTGCTCCCCGACTATGAGGGATCGCGCAATATCGCGGTTCACGCGATCTATCCGTCGCGCCAGTTCCTGCCGGTCAAGGTGCGCCTGTTCATCGATTTCCTCGCCGACCTCTACGGCAGCATCCCCTATTGGGAAGAGGGCATCGAGGAGCCGCCGGCACCCGGCGGCGTGGTCCCCATCCGGCGCGCGTCGTCCCGCCGGATAGACCTGTCTCAGTGCGCGCTGTCGCTGTGCGAGCGGCGGATGCGCCGCACCACCATCCAGATCGCCAGCACGACGAAGGGCACCGCGACCGCGGTGACGACGCTGTCGGATATGCCGAAATGCTTGATGCCGCTGCCCTTGGCGACATAGGCGATCAGGCCGACCACGTAATAGGAAACGGCCGCCACCGACAGGCCCTCGACGGTTTGCTGCAGCCTGAGTTGCAGCTTGGCGCGGGTGTTCATGGAATGCAGCAGGTCGCGGTTCTGCTTTTCGACCGCGACGTCGACCTTGGTGCGCAGCAGCGTCGCCGCCCGCGCCAGCTTCTCCGACAGGTTGGCCAGCCGGTCCTCGACCGAACGGCAGGTCCGCATCGCCGGCGCGACGCGGCGTTCCAGGAAACTGCGCCAGGTGTCGTAGCCGACGACCGGTTCCTCGGCGAGCGCGGCGAGCCGGTCCTCGACGATCTCGTCATAGGCGCGGCTGGCGCCGAAACGGTAGAGGCTCGACGCGGCGTCGGCCTCGAGATCGGCCGCGAGCGCGGTGATATCGTCGAGAAGCTGTTCGGCATCGCCGGTCTCGATCGAGCGCATCCGGTTGGTGAGCGCGGCGAGCTGGTCCTCGGCCTTGCGCATGCGCGGCGACAGGCGCTGGGCGAGCGGCAGGCCGAGCATGGCGAGCGTGCGGTAGATCTCGATGTCGAACAGGCGCTGCGCCAGCGCGCCGGTGCGCTGCGGGCTCATGCCCTTGTCGAGGACGAGGATCTGGGTCAGGCCGGAGGCGTCCTGGCGAAAATCGGTGACGACGACGGCGAGCCCGCCTTCCACCGAGGAACAGCACAGCGTCGCCGGATCGAAACTTGAAATCAGCTTCATCGCCGCCGGCGAATGCTTGCGGATTTCCATGCGCGCGCCGGCGATCAGGGTTCCCGGGGCGGGAAATTCCTCGCCGAAGGGATGGCCGGTCAGCGGCTCGCCGAAGCGGCGCGGCAGCGGGCCTTCCCACAGATAGGTCGAGGCCTCGGTATGGCGCTCCCAGCGCAACGTTCCCTTGCCGGTTGCGATGGTGTGGTGGCGGGCCTGCATTTCCGGCGGCGCCGAGCCGTGGCGCCGCGACAGTTCCGCCAGCACCGCGTGATCGACCTTCGAACCGCCCTCGGTCATGAAGCAGAGCTTGATCAGCGCGCGCGGCGCGGAAATCGCCGGCGCGGGGCGGGCGTGGATCTCGCCGAGCGCGGCGGCGCGATTGGCATGCAGCGGAAAGCCGAACGCGCCGCGGCGCGGCACATCGGCTGCGGCAGGTTCGGTCGAGGACGTTTCTTTCGGCTGGGTTTTGGGTAACTGATCGGCGATTTCGTTCATCAAATCCGTTCCGGCGTGGATTTGGATCAGACTATACCGCGACTTTCCACGAATGATATGCCATGCGCCGGCACAAATTGTCCCGGCGAACGATCCGCAAGTGGGCTAAAACGAGTGGACAATAAAATTGACCAATCGTGGCCCCGCCCGCTATTTTGGTCGTAACTGAGGGAGGCATGAATGCCGGACGGCTATTTTACGCGGATCGACCATGTGCGCACGGCCGACGAGGTCTGCGCGCAGATCGAGACGCTGGTGCTCGAAGGCGTGCTGCGCGTCGGCGACAAGCTGCCCGGCGAACGCGAATTGTCACGCCAGTTCGACGTGTCGCGGCCGGTGCTGCGCGAGGCGATCAAGGATCTGGAAAGCCGCGGCCTGGTGGTGACCCGCCACGGCGGCGGCACCTTCATCGCCGACGTGATCGGCGACGTCTTCTCGCCGATCATGCTGGAACTGATCGCCCGCCACCCGAAAGCGACATACGACTATCTCGAATATCGCCGCGACGTCGAGGGCATCGCGGCCGCCTATGCGGCGGAACGGGCGACCGAGCACGACAGGGCGCTCCTGACCGACATCATGACCCGCATGGAGACCGCCCACAGCAAGGAAAATCCGCAGGAAGAAGCGGAGATCGACATCGAGTTCCACAATGCGGTGTGCGAGAGCGCGCACAACCTGCTGCTGATGCACGCGCTGCGCTCCTGCTACCGGGTGCTCGCGAACGGCGTGTTCTTCAGCCGCGCGCTGGTCTACGGGCTGCCCGGCGCGCGCGACGAACTGCTGCTGCAGCATCGCGCCGTCTACGACGCGATCATGGCGGGCGATGCGAATGCGGCGCGCCGCGCGGCGCAGGCGCATATGGAGTTTGTCGAGAAATACAGCCGCGAGGCCGAACGCGCGCAGTCCCGGGAAGCGGTCTCGCGCCTGCGCCGCACGCAACGGCTGGCGCCGGCGGACTGATCCGTCGGCAGCGACCCGGGTAACGCGGCCGGCTAGCGCTTTGCGGGCGCTGCCCGCTTGGTTGCCGTTGTCCGCTTGGCCGCGGTCGTCGCCTTGGCGGCCGCCGTCTGCCGTTTTGCCGCCGGCTTCGGCTTGGCTTCGGTCTTCGGCTTTGCTTCGGTCTTCGGCTTGGCTTCGGTCTTTGGCTTGGCTTGGGGCTTCATCACCTTGCGCGCGGTCGCGGGCGGCTGGAGCAGGTTCTGGTGGCCGACATTCTGAATGTCGGTCTCGCCGGCCAGCGCCATGGTCAGGTCGAGCTCCTTGCGCAGCAGCTGCAACGCCTTGGTGACGCCCGGTTCGCCGGCGGCGCCGAGACCGTAGACGAAGGCGCGGCCGATAAAGGTCGATTTCGCGCCGAGCGCGACCGCCTTGAAGATGTCCTGGCCGGAGCGGATGCCGGAATCGAGATGGATCTCGATCTTGTCGCCGACGGCGTCGACGATCGGCGCCAGCATGTCGATGGTCGACGACGCGCCGTCGAGCTGGCGGCCGCCATGGTTCGACACGATGATCGCATCGGCGCCGGTCGTGGCGGCGATCTTCGCGTCCTCGACGTCGTTGACGCCCTTCAGGATCAGCGGGCCGCCCCAGCGCTCCTTGATCCACTCGACCGACTCCCAGTCGAGCGTCGGGTCGAACTGGCTGTTGGTCCAGTCGGAGAGCGACGACATGTCCTCGACACCCTTCACATGGCCGATGATGTTGCCGAAGGTGCGGTTCTTCGTGCCGAGCATGCCGAGGCACCAGGCCGGCTTGAAGGCGAGGTTGATCATGTTGGCGAGCGTCGGCTTGGGCGGGGCGGAGAGCCCGTTCTTGATGTCCTTGTGGCGCTGGGCGAGGATCTGCAGGTCGAGGGTGAGCACCAGCGCCGAGCAGCCGGCCGCCTTGGCGCGGGCGATCAGGTCGGCGGCAAACGCGCGGTCGCGCATCACGTAGAGCTGGAACCAGAACGGTTTGGATGTCGCCGCCGCCACGGCCTCGATGGAGCAGATGCTCATGGTCGACAGGGTGAACGGCACGCCGAACTTCTCGGCGGCGCGGGCGGCGCAAATCTCGCCGTCGGCATGCTGCATGCCGGTGAAGCCGACCGGCGCGAGCGCCACCGGCATCGAAACGTCCTGGCCGACCATGGTCGTCGCCAACGAGCGGTTGTCGATGTTGCGGGCGACGCGCTGGCGCAGCAGGATTTTCGAGAATGCGTCGGTGTTGTCGCGATAGGTCGATTCGGACCATGCGCCGGAATCGGCGTATTCGTAGAACATGCGCGGCACACGCCGGCGCGCTATTCTCTGGAGATCGTAAATGTCGGTGACCTTGTCGAGATTCATGCCTGTCCGTTCCTCTCCCGGTGCCTGCACCGCTCATAGCGCCTGGATGGCGCGAGGGAAAGACGGCAAATGCCCGCAACGGGCGGTACGCCGGCCGAATGCCGGCGTTCAGGTCACCTGTTGAGGGACGTCAGACTGGCGGAAATGCCGTAGCCGTCCTCGGACACTTTGCCCGCGAAGGCGCCTTCGGTGTAGACCGCAAGGCCCCAAAACGAGATGGCCAACAGCATTGCCGCCGACAGAAATGCCGTGCGCACGGTCATGATACGCTCCTGAAATTCCGGTTTCGATGGCATGGAACCATGCGCGGCGAAGACTTAATGTGCCAACGGTCACAAACCGCTTTGGCACGGCGCGTCGTATAGAGTTTACAAAGTATGAATGCCAGAGACATCTTCTGGTTCCACGAAAAATTCACGGAAGGATTTCCCAGGTGTTGCAAAACCGCGTCACCCCCTTCGGCAAGATCGTCGCCGATCCCGCGCACGGGGCGTTCACCGGCAATCGCGGCATCCTGCACGATCCGGAGACGCGAACGCTGCATCCCGTGAAACGCTGGACGAGCAAGGCATGGATCATCTGCGCGTGCGATTTCAGGGGCGTGAAACGCGAGGTGATGGGTCATAACGGCCGCAACGGAAAGGCGGGATGGACGGAGCTGTTCTTCCTCGACGAGGCGACCGCCCTTTCCGCCGGCCACCGGCCCTGTTTCTATTGCCGCAACGCCGACGCGAAACGGTTCCAGGCCGCATGGGCGGCCGGTAATGGCGGGAAACCGCCGAAGGCTTCCGAAATGGACGCCGATCCTGCATGAAGAGCGGCTCGACGGCCGCGCCAAGCGATTGCATCCCCTGCCCTGTCCGGCCGAGGATCTGCCCGAAGGAACGATGATCGCCCATGGCGAGGAGGCGATGCTGATGCGCGCCGGCCACGCCTGGCGCTGGTCGTTTTCGGGCTATTCGGCAGCAACGGTGCCGCCGTCCGGGCTGGCGATGCTGACGCCGCCCTCGACGGTCAGGGCGCTGCGCGCCGGCTACGCGCCGGCGATCCATTCCTCCGCCCTGCATTACCCGCCGGCCGAAACGTCGGACGATTGACCTTTTTCGCCGTCCGGTCCATCCGTCTGCCATGCGCGCCAACTACAAGATGCAACGCCTGTTCATCGACGCCCCGCTCGCGGCGGCCGCGACGATTCATCCGGACAAGGCGCAGTCGAACTACCTGCTCAACGTGCTGCGGATGGCCGAAGGCGCGGAGCTGCTCGTCTTCAACGGGCGCGACGGCGAATGGCGCGCGGTACTGCGCCAGCCCGGCAAGAAACAGGCCGCGCTCGAGATCGTCGAGCAGGTCCGGCCGCAGCCGGAACCGTCCGACCTGATCTACTGCTTCGCGCCGCTGAAATCCGGACGGCTCGACTACATGGTGCAAAAGGCGGTCGAGATGGGCGCCGGCGTCCTGCAGCCGGTGATGACGCATCACACGCAGATGCCGAAGGTCAATGTCGAGCGCATGGCGGCGAATGCCGTCGAGGCCGCCGAGCAATGCGGCATATTGTCGATCCCCGCCTGCCGCGAACCGGTGAAGTTCGACCGGCTTCTCGCCGATTGGGACACCGGCCGGCGGCTGATCTTCTGCGACGAGGACGCGGCGACGAACAATCCGCTGGCGATCCTGCAAGCGCTGGAAAAAGCTCCGCTCGGCGTCATCATCGGCCCGGAAGGCGGCTTTTCCGACGCCGAGCGCGCCCAGCTCCGCGCGCTGCCCTTCGTCACCGCCATCCCGCTCGGCCCGCGCATCCTGCGCGCCGACACGGCCGCCGTCGCCGCGCTCGCCGTCATCCAGGCGACGGTCGGGGGACTGGGGCTAGTTCAATTTACCTTGACCGAGCTTCAACAAAATTGCGCTTGCCCTCGCCGCGCCGCTCGTCCATCAAACGTCGCAAATAAAAGGACGGGACGGCCCGATGGCGCGCGACACCACAGACGAAACACCGATCGGCTCCGTCGAGGAGCTCGCCGCCTATCTGGCGTCCGGCTGCAAGCCGAAGGATGAATGGCGCATCGGCACCGAACACGAGAAGTTCCCCTTCTTCACCGAGGACAACAGCCCGGTGCCCTATGAGGGCGAGCGCTCGATCCGGGCGCTGCTGGAAGGCATGCAGGAGACGCTCGGCTGGGCGCCGATCATGGACGAGGGCCGCATCATCGGGCTCTTCGAGCCGACCGGCATGGGCGCGATCTCGCTCGAACCCGGCGGCCAGTTCGAACTGTCGGGCGCGCCGCTGGAGACGATCCACCAGACCTGCCGCGAATCGAACGCCCATCTGGCGCAGCTGCGCCAGATCGCCGACCCGCTCGGCATCAAGTTCCTCGGCCTCGGCGCCAGCCCGAAATGGACGCTGGCCGAAACGCCGCGGATGCCGAAATCGCGCTACGACATCATGCGCGCCTACATGCCGAAGGTCGGCACGCAGGGCCTCGACATGATGCACCGGACCTCGACCATCCAGGTCAATCTCGACTTCTCGTCGGAAGCCGACATGCGCAAGAAGATGCAGGTCTCCTACCGGCTGCAGCCGATCGCCACCGCGCTTTTCGCCAACTCGCCCTTCACCGAGGGCCGGCCGAACGGCCTCCTGTCCTGGCGCGCCGACATCTGGCGCGACACCGACAACAACCGCTCGGGCGTGCTGCCCTTCGTCTTCAACCGACGATTTCGGCTTCATGGACTATGTCGAATGGGTGCTCGACGTGCCGATGTATTTCGTGCTGCGCGAGGGCAAGTACCGCGACTGCACCCATGTCACCTTCCGGCAGTTCATGAACGGCGCGCTGGAAGGCGAGATCCCGGATGCGCGTCCCAATCTCGGCGACTGGACCAACCATCTGTCGACGGTGTTCCCGGAAGTGCGGATGAAGAAGTTCCTGGAGATGCGCGGCGCCGACGGCGGGCCGTGGCGGCGCATCTGCGCCCTGCCGGCGCTGTGGGTCGGGCTGACCTATGACGAGGCGGCGCTGGAGGCGGCCGACGCGCTGACGCGCGACTGGTCGTTCGAGGATGTCGTCGCGCTGCGCGACGCGGTGCCGGTGGAAGGGCTCAACGCCAAGATCCACAACCGCACGGTGCGCGAGATCGGCTACGACGTGCTCCGCATCGCGCGCAATGGCCTGCAATCGCGCGCCAAACTCAATTCCGAAGGCTTCGACGAGGCCCACTTCCTGGCGCCGCTGGAGGAAATCGTCGCGCGCGGGACGACGGCGGCCGAGCAAATGGTCACCGAGTTCCACTCGGTCTGGGCGGAATCGATCGAGCCCGTCTTCATGGAATACGCCTACTGAGGCGCCCCGCCGTCAGGCGACGATCCGTTTCGCCATCCGCTGGAGAGCGCGGCGCGCCTCGTCTCCCTGCGCCGTGACGAGATATTCCATCGCCCCGCCGATCAGGAAGGCCGCCTTGCGACCGGGCTCGGCGATCCCCCTCGCGCCCAGTTCCTCTTCCAGCTTGCGTTTCAGCGCCGCGCGGAACCTTGGCAGAAGCGCGTCGTCCCTTTCTCCGGCCATTGCGCGGGTGAAAAATTCCGCCGCGCCGTCCACGTGATCGCAGAGCCAGTCCAGCGTGCCGAAAGGATCGCCGACGCGGTGCGACGGACGGATGTCCTTCATCTGCTCCGCGAAAATCTCGTCCAGCAGATCGGCCTTGCCCGCGTAATGCTCGTAGAAGGACGACCGCGCCACGCCGGCGCGACGGCAGATATCGGAGGTGGTGATCGCGCCCCAGCCGGAGCGCTGAAGCAACTGCATCAGGGCCTGGCGCAGGACCGCGCGGGTTCGCGCCGCACGCGGATCGGCGGACAATTCGCGACTGTTGTGTCCGGAACCAGCCATGCGCGCCTACCCCGATATTCGACTCTGTGCCTAACCTGAACTTATCGGACACCTGTCCGGAAATTCAAGGAGCAAGCATGATGAAAAACGACAGCCTTCCGCGGCGTATCATACGCTGGTGGCTTTATCCGGCGTCATGGGCCTGGATAGTCTTCGGCCTTTTTCGCTTTCTGCAAATGGACGTGGACGAGCGCCCGGCATGGTTTCTGATCACCCTCCCGCTGCTGCTGACCTATCTGGTGATCGAGCTGGCCCTGCCGCTGCAGCGACGCTGGTCGATGAGCCTGCGCAACCTGGCATCCGACATCGCCTATATCGCACTCGCCGGCGGGTCGCTCGGTCGCTGTCGGCCGCGCTGGCGATGGTGTCGATCACCATCTCCGGACAGGCCGACGGGCCGGCGCGCGACTGGCCGCTCTGGCTGCAGGTGCCGGTCCTGTTTCTCGTCTTCGAATTCCTGAACTACTGGCTTCACCGCGCCATGCACGAGATGCGCGGACCGCTGGGGCGTTTTCTCTGGTCCATCCACGCGGCGCATCACCTGCCGCGCGGGCTGTACTTGCTGATGCACGCGGTATCGCATCCGATAAACGCGATGATCATCCAGGGCGTGGCGATCATCCTGCCGATATGGTTCATGGGATACCGCCCCGAGGCCGTGCTGATCTTTCTCGTGGTCAACGCCTTTCACGGCATCATCAGCCATTTCAACGTCGACATCCGCATGGGCTGGGCCAACTATCTTTTCATCGGGCCCGAATTGCACCGTTTTCACCATTCGGCCGACGTGAGCGAGGCGAAGAACTACGGCGCAACGCTCTCCGTCTGGGATCAGCTGTTCGGGACGTTTGTCTACCGTTCCGGTGGCATGCCCGCGGAGCTCGGCACCGCCCCGGACGCAGACCTGCCCGATTATCGGCGGATACCCGCCGTGCTCGCGCTGCCGTTCAGGCGCGCGTGACGGCATCTGCCGCGGCAAAACCCGGCGGGCCATTCCTCGCGGCCGGCGAAAATGCGACAGTGAAGCTGCGACGCCTTGCAGCCGCCGCGTCCGTTGACCGACGTCAAGGACAGCGGAACATACCTGCTGTTTTCTGCCCGCACCGGAGGAGCACGGGGAACAGGGGATATTCATGCTGAACCGGCGAAATCTCATCATCGGCGCGGGCGCCGCCGCCCTCGGCGGAGCCGCGGCCTACGCTCTCGTACCGCGCCCGCCTTACGACGAAATCGCGGCCGGGATCCGCAAGCCGCGGGCGCCCGGCGCGCAGCCGGACCTCGCCTATCTCGTCCATTACGCGACGCTTGCCGCCAACAGCCACAACACCCAGCCCTGGCTGTTCAGCCATGACGGCCCGCGCGTCGCGATCCGGCCGGACTTCCTGCGGGCGACGCCGGCGGTCGACGCCAATCACCACCACGTCTTCGCAAGTCTCGGCTGCGCGGCGGAAAATCTCGCGCTTGCGGCGCAGGCGGCGGGATGGCCGGCGGCGATCGCCTTCGTGCCGACCGGGGAAGGCCATGTCGAGGTCGATATCGGCGACGGACAGGCCGGGCACGACAAGCTGTTCGACGCGATCACCAGGCGCCAGTGCACCCGGTCGCTCTATGACGGGCGCGCCGTCCCGGCCGACGAGTTGAAACAGCTGGAAGCCGCCGCGCAGGTCCCGGGCGCGCGCATGATCCTCGTCACCGAACCGGAACGCATCGAACAGGTGCTGGAGATGGTCGTCGCCGCCAACACCAGGCAGGTGAACGATCCCTCCTTCCGCCGCGAGCTGAAGCACTGGCTGCGTTTCGGCGCGTCCACGGCGGTGCGCAAGCGCGACGGGCTCTACAGCCCCTGTTCCGGAAATCCGGCGATGCCGGACTGGCTCGGACGGGCGATCTTCGATTTCGTCTTCACCGCCAATTCCGAGAACGACCGTTACGCCAGACAGATCCGCTCGTCTGCGGGACTGGCGATCTTCGTTTCCGACGCCGACGACCCGGCCCACTGGGTGCAGGCGGGGCGCAGCTACCAGCGTTTCGCGCTCGCTTCGAGCGCGCTCGGCATTCGCCACGCCTTCCTCAACCAGCCGATCGAGATCCCCGCCGCGCGCCGGGATTTCGCGCAATGGCTCGACGGCGGCGTCTCGCCCGACCTGATCGTGCGCTTCGGCTATGCCGACCCGATGCCCTGGTCGCTCAGGCGGCCGATCGAGGACGTGATGGTGGGGATGGCCTAGCGCTGCACGACAAGGCGCGCCTCACACCGTGTCCCGGATTTGCGTCACCGACCGGTAGCGTTGCCGGTAGCGGCCGGGCGTGATGCCGGTGCGCTTCTTGAACAGGCGGCGAAAATAGGTCGGGTCGTCGTAGCCGAGCGAATAGGCGATCTCGTCGGTCGCCGTGTCGCTCGTCTCCAGCGTCTGTTTCGCCTCCTCGATGCGCAACGTCTGGACATAGTCCATCGGCGAGTGGCCCGTCGCGGCGCGGAACCGCCGCTTGAAGGTGCGCTCGTTCAGGCCTGAGCGCTCCACCATCCTGGCGACCGGATTGGTGTCGTCGTAATGCATGCCGACCCATTCCTGGCAGGCGCGGATCACCCCGTCGGCATGACTGCGCGGCCGGACCAGCGCCGCATAGGGCAGTTGGCCTTCGCTGCGATCGCCAAGCAGGAAAATCTTCGCGGTGTGGATCGCCTCGGCGGGACTGCAAAGCCGGCCGATCAGATAGAGCACGAGGTCCTCCCAGGACGAAGCGCCGCCGCTGGTGATCACGCGGTGGCCCTCGCCGGCCGGCAGGACGATCCGCTCCGGGCGCAGCGCGACGCGCGGGAAATGCCTGGCGAAAAGATCGCAGGCCGACCAGTGCGTCGTCGCGTCCTCGCCGTCGAGCAGGCCGGCGGCCGCCAGCAGGACCGAGCCGGTGCACACCGAGCAGACGATCGCGCCTTCGGCATGGCGGGCGCGCAGCCATTCGGCCATTTCCGGCCAATGGCCTTGCGGCTCGAAATCGAGCGTCAGCGCGAGGTCGGTGGCGATAATGACGTCGGTCGCGGTGACGTCGGCCAGCGCAGCATTCGGCGCAA
This sequence comes from uncultured Alphaproteobacteria bacterium, assembly GCA_963712205.1. Taxonomy (GTDB): domain Bacteria; phylum Pseudomonadota; class Alphaproteobacteria; order Rhizobiales; family Rhizobiaceae; genus Oricola. The sequence continues at coordinate 11,816 of CAVQHF010000001.1, forward strand.
TCGTTATGCCGATCGGGCAGGCATAGGGTGCCCCGTCCAGCGAGACGATCTCCACCCTGAAGCGCGGCCTGGCCTCGCCTTCGCCGGTCAGTTCCGGCCAGATGACGCCGACCGAGGAAAACATTTCGTAGAGTCCGTAGATCGCCGCCGGCGTGCTTTCCGGAAGCGCCAGGATGGAAATGCGGATCGGCCGCGTGTCTGTCTGTACGGTCATCGCGTCAGTATGTCCTAAATGCCCCGTTTCTGTCCATTGCGCCACTAACGGGGTCTTCGCCTCCCTCCTACTGTCCGGCGATTGAAACCGCTCCCGCGCGGACCGGCCCGATGGCCGCCGCCGGGGCATCGCCACCAGCAGGAGAGTAAAATGCACCATTCGCCCCCGGCGGATCTGTCGCGCGGCGCCATCGTCATCGGCGCCGGCGCTGCCGGTCTCGCAACCGCATATCGCCTCAAGCAGGCCGGAATTCCGGTCGCGATCCTCGAGAAATCCGACCGCATCGCCACCGTCTGGCGCGGCCGCCACCCGCAACTGCACCTCAACACCCACCGGCGGCTCTCGCGGCTTCCGGGCCTGAAACTGCCGAAATCGCCCGGCGCCTTCCCGAGCCGCGACGCCATCGCGCGCTACCTGGAACAATATGCCCGCTTCATCGGCGTACCGATCCTGTTCGAAACGGTGGTCAGCCGCCTCGACCGGGACGGCGACGGCTGGACCATCGAGACCGACAAGGGCCCGCTGCGCGCCCGCCATGTCGTCATCGCCACCGGGCGCGAGGTCGTGCCCCGCATTCCGGACTGGCAGGGCCGCGAGCAGTTTTGCGGCGAGATCGTGCATTCCGCCGATTTCGGTTCCGTCGAGCGGTATCGCGGCAAGCGGGTGCTGGTGGTCGGCGCCGGCAATTCCGGCTCCGATGTCCTCAACCACCTTGCCCGCATCGAGACCCGCGCGCTGCATGTGTCCGTGCGCCACGGCTCGGTCATCGCGCCGACATACCAGTTCGGCGTCCCGGTCCAGTTGCTGTCGCCGCTGATGGAGATGCTGCCGCTCGCCTGGACCGACCGGCTGCTGCAATTCACGCAATGGGCGCGTTTCGGCAATCTCGTCCGATACGGCCTGCCGCGCGCGCAGGGCGCGGCGACCCGGATCACGCGGCAGGGCGTCTCGCCGGCGATCGACAACGGCTTCGTCGCCGCGCTGAAGCGCGGACGGATCAAGGTCGTGCCCGAACTCTGCCGCTTCGATTCCACCGGAGCGGTCTTCGCCGACGGCAGGCGGATCGAGCCCGAAATCGTCATCGCGGCGACAGGCTACCGCACCGGACTCGAGCCGATGCTCGGCCATCTCGGCGTGCTCGACGCCAATGGCGTTCCGCTCGCCAATGGCGGCACGGCGATCCCGCACAGCCCGGGCCTCTGGTTCATCGGCATGCGCCCCACGCTGAGCGGCTATTTCCGCGCCGCATCGCGCAACAGCGCCGAACTGGCGCGCGTCATAGGCGAGGACCTCGCCACACGCCCGGCCGGCGAGCCCGTCGGCATCGGCCTCGTCGGCGCCCGGGCCTGACACTTCGAAACGCCATCACAAAGGAGACAAAAATGGCAAACGCACTCGCACAAACCACCACGCTCGACTTCCAGGCCGCCGAAGCCTTCGCCGGCCGGATCGGGGAAACCATCAATTCCGGCGCCGTCGCCGTGATGCTTTCGATCGGCCACAAGACCGGCCTGTTCGACCGCATGGCGACCCTGCCGGCATCCACCTCGGCCGGGATCGCCGAAGCCGCCGGCCTGAACGAACGCTATGTCCGCGAATGGCTCGCGGTCATGGTGACCGGCGGGATTGTCGCCTACGACGCCGAAGCGCAGACCTATCACCTGCCCGAGGAACACGCGGCCTGCCTGACGCGCGGCGCGCCGCTCGGCAATTTCGCGGTCTATGCGCAATTCGTGCCGCTGGCCGGCGCGACGCAGGAGCGGATCATCGAATGCTTCAGGACCGGCGCGGGCACGCGCTACGACGACTATCCCTGCTTCCACGCCATCATGGCCGAGGACAGCGAGCAGACCGTCGTCGCGCAGATGTTCGACACGATCCTGCCGCTGGTGCCCGGCATGCGCGAACGGCTTGAGCGCGGCATCGACGTTCTCGACGCCGGATGCGGCGCGGGCCGGGCGCTGGTCGCCCTTGCCGCGGCCTTTCCGAACAGCCGTTTCACCGGCTACGACCTGTGCGCCGATGCCATCGCGACGGCGAAAAAACACGCGGCCGCCGCCTGCGTGCGCAACGTCAGTTTCGAGGTCCGCGACCTGACCGGCTTCGACGAGCGGGAGCGCTACGACTTCGTCACCTCGTTCGACGCCATTCACGACCAGAAGGACCCGCAGGGACTGCTTGTCGGCCTGCATGGCGCACTGAGGAAAGACGGCGCCTATCTGGTGCAGGATATCGGCGGGTCGGCGGCGCTGGAAAACAATATCGACTTTCCGTTCGCCGCCTTCCTCTACACGGCGTCCTGCATGCATTGCACACCGATCTCGCTCGGCCAGGGCGGTCCGGGCCTCGGCACGATGTGGGGCTGGGAAACCGCCGAGGCGATGCTGCGGCAGGCCGGTTTCGGCGACGTCGAGCGGCATGTGCTGGAGCACGACCCGATGAATGTCTGGTTCGTCGCGCGGAAACAGTGAGCCAATAGCGCAAACGGGCGGCTATTTTCCGGTGGCGCGAATGCCACCGGAAAACGGGCAAGTTCGCATGGCAAGCGTTGTGGCCGGTCTCAGGCCGCAATATCGCGTGCGGAGAGAACCTCGTCGATCAGGCCCCAGTCGCGCGCCTCCTCCGGCGTCATGAAACGGTCGCGGTCGAGCGTCCTTTCGACCTCCGCGTATGTCCGGCCGCAATGCTTCGCATAGAGGCGGATGATCTGGTCCTTCGTCCGCCTCGTTTCCTCGGCATGGATCAATATGTCGGAGGCCTGGCCCTGATAGCCGCCGAGCGCCTCGCGCAGCGCCGTCGCATGTCTTCGACATAGTCAGGCGGCGCCTGTTGTGAACACGCGCGAAGGAAATCCGGTTTTCGAAGCTCGCCTAACGCGATGCGACCGCCGCCTCGAGGGCGAGCCTGGCCATGCAAAGCTTGTAACAGTGTTCAAACTCCGGACATGCGAGACAATCATCCCATTCCGCGATGTCCGTTTTGACGAGACGATCAGAAACCCCCAGTCCCTTTGAGTCGACCTCGAAGCTGAACACTTTGCCCTTCATCGCGTGGTTGGTGTCGATGTGCAGCGTGTCGTGGAACATCGTTCCATAGCAGGCCTTGTGGTCTCGTTTCATTTCACAATCCTCTGCATTCCTTGTCGAATTTCATTCTGTCGCTGGAAACAGGTGACGCGTCCGGTTTGCAAACGCGACAAGCGACAACATTACAGGAACCTCGACAAGCACGCCGACGACAGTCGTCAATGCGGCGCCCGAATTCAGGCCAAAGAGGCTGATGGCAACCGCCACGGCCAGTTCAAAGAAGTTCGAGGTTCCGATCAGGGCGCATGGCGCTGCGACATTGAACGGCACGCGCCACAGATAGGCCGCGCCATAGGCAAGTGCGAAAATGCCATAAGACTGCACCAGCAGCGGAACGGCAATCAACGCTATGAGCAGAGGACGATCGAGGATGACGTGCCCCTGGAAACCGAACAGCAAAACAACCGTGGCAAGCAGCGCGATAACCGAAAACGGCTTGATACCGCCGGTGAACCGGGCAATCGAGGTCTCAGGGGATTCTCCGCGTCCGGCGTGGTTCACCAACCAGCTTCTGGTCATGGCTCCGGCAACGAGCGGGATCACGACATAAAGACCGACAGACAAGATCAGCGTCTGCCACGGAACCGCGATGTCGGTGACGCCGAGCAGCAAGGCTACGATTGGCGCGAAGGCAAAGACCATGATGAGGTCATTCAGCGATACCTGGACCAGGGTGTAGGTTGCGTCACCGCGGGTGAGCTGTGACCAGACGAAAACCATCGCGGTGCACGGCGCGGCGCCAAGCAGAATGAGGCCGGCGATGTATTGCTGCGCGTCGGCAGGGGCGATGATGTCGGCGAAGACGACCTCGAAGAAGAGGATGCCGAGCGCCACCATCGTGAACGGCTTGATCAGCCAATTGACGACAATGGTAATCACCAGTCCCTTCGGTCGCTCGCCGATATGACGCAGGCTGGCGAAATCGACATTCACCATCATCGGATAGACCATGCCCCAGATGAGGACGGCCACCACCAGATTGACGGATGCATATTCCAGGCTGGCGAGAAACCGGAACAGGCCGGGAAAGGCCGAGCCGAGACCGATGCCCGCGGCGATGCATAACGCAACCCATACGGACAGCCATTTTTCGAAGAAGCCGATGCCGCCGGGCGACGCGGCATCTTGCGCGGAGATGTCACTGTTCAAGTCTTTTCCACCTTTGACCATATCCCGGATCATTTGTTGAACTGGACAATAAACTCAGTCGCGAGCTTCGTGAACGCCACAGGCAAGGTCCCCGCCCGGAACGGGGTGGATCGATCTCCGGAACGCCTGAAAAAATGCAATGCCGACGATGCGAGATGTTTTCACCAAACCCGTTTTCGAGACAATGCGAACTTGCAATTCGCCGCGACGGCGCCGCGTAATGGACCCTGACAAAGGAAGGGATACAGCCAATGCTCGAGTACTCCGTCAAGGCACGGCGCGTCGACAGTCATGGCAGCGTCGCCGCCACGAAAAATGCGGAGATCACGCTCGATACCGACGTGAATGGCCGCGCCGATGCCTTCAATCCGGCCGAACTGCTGCTTGCGGCAGTGGCGGCCTGCATGATCAAGGGCATCGAGCGGATCGCCCCGATAAACAATTTCGACTATCGCGGCGTCGAGGTGAAATTGCTCGGCAAGCGGCAGGACAGCCCGCCCTTCATGGCGGAAATCACCTATGAACTGGTCATCGACACCGACGAAGAGGACCGGCGCTTGGACCTCATGCATCACAACGTCCGCAAATACGGCACGATCTTCAACACCGTCGCCGCCGCGACCAGGCTCGAGGGAACGATCTCCCGAAAAACCCCGCAAGAGAGCTGATCCGGATTTGTTTTCCCGCGTTTCCGGTCCGGCAGCCAGCGCGCGCCGGCTCGGTGACGGCGCGCCAGACCTTTTCCGGCGGCGCGGGTTGACGCATCCCGACTTCGACTATCGGCCCTTTGCCGTCATCAAAGAGCTTTTCGTTCAATGGCCGCTTCGCGCC
>CAVQHF010000002.1:0-70929 GCA_963712205.1 uncultured Alphaproteobacteria bacterium
TCCCGCTTCATCGACTTCTGGAACGGCGACGGCGCATGGGCGCGTACCAGCCACGGCCTGCGCGAGAAACTGGCGCAGACGACCGGCCAGGTGATGGACGATTTCGTGGCAATCTCGGCGGAAACCGCGACATTCGCCGATTACGCCGCGATCGGTTGCCCCGTGCTTACGGTTACCGGCCGCCAGTCACCGGTGGTGACGCAACGGCTGACCGAGCACCTCGCCGCCAGCCTGCCGGCCGCCGAACTGGCCGAGATCGTCGACGCCGGCCACATGGCGCCGCTCACCGATCCGCATGTGATCGACCCGATGATCGCGACGCACATCCTCGCCGCGGAGCAGTCCGAACGGATCGCCGGCGCAGCATATCGCGAGGCCGCATGACGATGACTTGCGTTCCCGTTCCGGCCAAGCAGGCCCCTCCCGTCACGCCCGCGAAAACGGTAAGACTTCGTTTCCGCTTGCCTCTAGGGCAAGGCATGGGCAATCTTTTCGGGAATAGCAGGGGGAATGGGCTCGCGCCGGCCAGGAGCGCCGCCCGACATTGGCAGGATATCCAGACCATGGAACAGACGCTTTTCCAGAAATATGGCGGCTTCTCGAAGATCAGCCGCATTGTCCTCGATCTCTATGATCGATTATTGGAGGACGACGAAGTCGGTCCGTTTTTCGACGAAGTCGACATGGCCCGCATCGTCGATCACCAGACCAAGTTCCTCTCGTCGCTGCTCGGCGGACCGGCGTCCTATTCCGACGACCAGATCTCCAAGATGCACCGCCATCTGACGATCAATGCACGCCATTTCGACACGCTGGCCGAAATTCTCGCCGAAACGCTGGCCGACCACGGCGTCGAGCCGGGAGACGTCGAAGCCGTCGTGCAGGCCTTCGAGGCGAGGCGCAAACTGGTGGTGGAATGAGCGATGTCGATTGAAGCCATCAACGAACAGCTGCTGCGCGCCATCGGCGTCGGCGTCGCCCTGCTCGATCTCGAGGAGCTGAGGTTCCGCTTCCACAACGATACCTTTTCCGAGTGGTTCGGCGAACCGGACGCGGACGCCCGCCTTGCCGACCTCTTCACCGCCATGGATGTTGACGCCTTGCGCGAAGCGCTTGCCGATGGCGGCCGTTACGCAACCGAGACGACCTTCAAGGTCAAGCGCCGCACTATGACCGTGGCGATGGATTTCAACCGCGCCCTCGACGGCGGCGAACGCATCGCGGTCCTTGTCTGCCAGAACATCACCCGTATCAAGGAACTGGAATCGATGATCAATTCCTATTCGATGATGGTCGAGCGCAACACGCGCGAGATCAAGCGGGAGAAGGAACAGGTCGAGAAACTGCTGCTCAACATGATGCCGCGCTCGGTCTACGAGGAATACAAGACCTTCGGCGTCGTCACGCCGCGCCTCTATGACCCGGTCTCGGTCCTCACCCTCGATTTCTGCGGTTTCGCCGAGCTGGTCTCGACGCTCGATCCCGGCGTCATCGTCAGCGAGTTGAACGACATCTATTCGGCCTTCGACCGCATCGGCGAACAATTCGGCTGCGAACGCATCAAGACGATCGGCGACGCCTACATCACCGTGTCTGGCATGCCGGATGCGGCGCCCGATCATGCCATGTCCGTCGCCAACGCTGCCGTCCGCTTCCTGCGTTATCTCAACCAGCGCAACGACAGCCATCCGATCCAGTGGCAGTGCCGCATCGGCATCTCCTCCGGGGCAGTGATCGGCTCCGTGGTCGGCGTGCAAAAATATATCTACGACGTCTTCGGCCCCGCCGTGACGCGCGCGCTGCGCATACGCGCCCATGCCGAGCCGATGACGATTTCCGCCGACAGCGCGATCGCCGAGCTGATCGAGGCGAAATTCAGCCGCAGGTCGATGGGCGCGCATGACCTCGGCGGCGGCGACGAACACGAGCTCTTCCGCATGGATGCCATCGCGGAACAGCCGCAGCGACACGGGCTGGCGCCATGAACTTCGGATACGACGCGCCATCGAAGAAGAGCAAAGACCGGGCCACGCCTCCCAAGCGACGCGACAATTCGCCCGACATGCTTCGCGAAGTCATCGAGGCGATGTCCGAAGGCCTGGCCCTTTTCGACGAGGACGCGCGTCTCGTGCGCTGCAATTCCGGATACCGTGAACTCAATCCGCTGATCGCGGATCTGCTGGAACCGGGGATCGAGTGGGAAATCATCCTGCGAGAATCCGGCCTGCGCGGCGCCATCTCCAGGGAAGCGCTGGAACGCCTGCGCTGGATGGAGACCCGGCTGACGACCGGCGGGAAATCGCCTGCGCCGCTCGAAATCGAGCTGCCCAATGGCGCCATGCACGAGATTGCCATGCGGCCGACGCCCGTAGGCGGTTTCGTCGTCACGCAATCGGACATTTCCGAAAAGCGCCAATACGAGGAACACGAGCGCCAGGCCGACATTCTGTTGCGCAAGGTGCTGGAAGCCTGCCCTGCCAATCTCATCATGTCGCGCATCGGCGACGGACACATCATCTATCGCTCTCCGGCGGCGACCGAGCTTCTTGGTACGTCGCACAATTCGCAGGACCATTTCGCGAGCCGCGAGGAGCGCGCGGATTTCGTCACCGCGCTCCTCCCAGACGGCCGCGTCGACGAAATGCTGGTCACCGGCTTACGGCCCGACGGCTCGACGTTCCCCTGCGCCGTGTCGGCGCGGGTGATCGATTATCGCGGCGAGGAGGTCATCGTCTCCAGCACCGTCGACATGTCCAGGGATGTCGAGATGCAGCAGAAGCTCGCCCAACAGCGCGAGCAGATCTTCCAGGCAGAAAAGATGTCCGCGCTCGGCGAACTTCTGGCCGGTGTCGCCCATGAACTCAACAATCCGTTGTCGGTGGTCGTCGGTCATGCGCTGATGATGCGCGAGGAAACGTCAGATCCGGAGGCATTGCGCCGGCTCGAAAAGATTTCGGAAGCGGCCGAGCGTTGCGCTCGGATCGTGAAATCGTTCCTCGCCATGGCGCGCCAGCAGCCCGCGCGTCTCGCGCCGATGGGCCTGTACGAAGCCGTCGAGACGGCGGTCGAAGCAATGCGAAACGGCTCGAGTGGCCTGAAAGTCCCCGTCGAAATCGGATTTCGGCCGGACTTGCCCTGGACCCAGGGAGACGCCGATCAACTGGTGCAGGTCGTTATCAATCTCCTGACCAACGCCGAGCAGGCGATCGTCTCTTCCGGGGTAGGCGACCGGATCCGCATATCCGCCAGGTTCGATCGCGGCGCGAACATGATCGAGATGCGCGTTTCGGACAACGGCCCCGGCGTCCCGAAAAATATCCGCAGCCGCATTTTCGATCCGCTCTTCACCACCAAGGATGTCGGCAAAGGAACGGGAATCGGCCTCGCCTTCTGTCACCGCGTGATCACGTCGCACAACGGCCAGATCCGGCTGGAACCCGATACCGGACGTGGCGCGACCTTTGTCCTGCGCCTGCCGGTATCCACGTTGGCGCCCGCCGATGAAGCGGACACTCCGCAACAAACGGCCAAGGCTCCCGCCGCCCGGCTCCTGGTCGTCGATGACGAGCCGGATGTCGCCGAACTGATCCGGGAAATCCTGCAGCGCGACGGTTTCCAGGTTGATCATGCCGAATCTGCGGAAGCCGCGCTGACTCTCGCCCGCGACCACGCCTACGCACTGATCCTGAGCGACCTGAACATGCCCGGGATCGGCGGGCGCGGCTTTTACGAGATCATCGTACGTGAACTGCCCGAGCTGGCCGACCGGGTCGGCTTCGTCACCGGCGACACGATGAGCCCGTCTGCGCGCGGTTTCCTCGACAGCGCCAACCGCCCCTATCTGGAAAAACCGATTGCGCCGTCGGAACTGCGCGAATTGGCGCGCCGCATGCTGGAAACCGAAGCCGACAGCAGGGGCCACGCATGAGCGAGACGCAGCAGCATATCCTGGTGTGCGACGACGAGGCCGAGGTCCGCGACATGTTGGCCGAATATCTGACGCGCCGGGGCTTTCATATCTCGCCGGCCGGCAGCGCCGACGAATTGCGCGCGGCGCTCGAAGCCGAGATGCCCGACCTGATCCTGCTCGATATCAACATGCCGGGCGAAAGCGGCCTCTCGGTCCTGAAAAGCCTGAACGCCGACCAGAATCCGCCCGTGATCATGCTGACGGCGGCCAGCGATGTCGTCGACCGGATCATCGGCCTCGAAATGGGCGCCGACGACTATCTCGGCAAGCCGGTCGACCTGCGCGAACTGGAAGCCCGTATCAAGGCCGTGCTGCGCCGCAAGGCCGCCCCGGCGGCAGAGACGCCGCAAACCGGGGAGGATGCCCGGCAGCGCTTCCGCTTCGGCAAGACCTGGCTTGATCTGCAAGCCGCCAAACTGACCGACGAGGATGGCAATGAAATCGCCCTTACCTCGATGGAGTTCAACCTGCTCAAGCTGTTCGCGCGCAATCGCGGCCGCGTTCTCAACCGTGACCAGATCCTCGAAGGCGCGCATGACCGTTCGTGGGATCCGTTCGACCGCAGCATTGACATCCGCATCTCGAGGATCAGGCGCAAGATCGAGGCCAATCCTCAGAAACCGACAGTCATCAGGACGGTGCGCGGGATCGGCTACATTTACGACGAGTAGTAAGCTCCCAACCCTTCTCGCAGAGGATCACGGCGGCGGGTCCGCCGCAGGGGAAATTGCGGATTCTACGGGCGCCGAGCGCCGTCAGCGTGCCTGCGACGTGGCCCCCGTTGAGAAATCGACCAGTCCCGCGCCGCAGCAGGGCCTGACGCATGAGATGCGCCATCGGACCAATTCCATGTCTTTGGGCGCAGAAAACGAGAAGCAGATTGCCGCCGACGCGTTACGCGCAACAGTTCGGCGAAGGCCGGCTCCGGATCCGGCGTCGTCTCCAGCGCCCAGGCGCACGTCACCAGATCGAATGCATTGTCAGGAAGCGGAAGATCGTGCGGCGTGCACGCCTGACCGGGAGGTCGGTCGACCGGGCCAGCATCGCCGTACTCGGATCGACCAGAGTGAAGTCGGCATCGAAATCACAGGACGCCATCAACCTGCGTGCGAATTCGCCCGTGCCGCAGCCGACATCGACGACGCGCATGCCGGGGCGCAGGAGCCCCGTCGTGGCGCCTTCGAAAGCAGCCTGCGCTTCACCGCCGGCATGTCTCAGCCAACGCCCGTGAAGGCTGTCATAGTCAGGCGCGATGGTGTCACAGAGGTCGACCAGCATCGGCCTGCTCCACTGTAGCGGCTCCACCGGCACCGGGCGGAGCATGTCGTAGTCGACTGCGAAAAAGCCGGTCGCCAACAGCCTCGTTCAACGACGTCGGTGCCCGGATTTACTCCCCTAGTGTGCAATCATGACGTGCCGGACCGCCGTGTAGTCCTCCAGGGCGTAGAGCGACATGTCCTTGCCATAGCCGGATTGCTTCAGGCCGCCATGGGGCATCTCGTTGCAGAGCATGAAGTGTGTGTTGATCCAGGTGCAGCCATATTGCAGGCGGGCAGCACATTCCATCGCCCTGGAGACGTCCTTCGTCCACACGGAAGAGGCGAGGCCGTAGTCTGAATCGTTTGCCCAGGCGACCGCTTCGTCGACATCCGTGAAGCGGGTGACCGAGACGACCGGGCCAAAGACTTCACGCCGCACGATCTCGTCGGTCTGCAATGCGCCGGCAATGACGGTCGGCTGGTAGAAGAAGCCGTTGCCCTCATGCGGCTTTCCGCCGGCGGTGATTTCCATGTGGTTCATGGTGGAAGCGCGCTCGACGAAGCTCGCCACCCGGTCGCGCTGGCGCTGCGAAATCAGCGGACCGATCTCGTTGGTGCTGTCGTCCTCGTTTGCATATTGCAGCGTCGAGACCGCGGCGGAGAGATCGGCAACCAGCTTGTCGTGGATTTTCGGCGCGGCGTAGATGCGGCACGCGGCAGTGCAGTCCTGGCCGGCATTGTAGTAGCCGAAGGTGCGCACGCCCTCGACCACCGCGTCGATGTCGGCGTCGTCGAAGACGATGACGGGTGCCTTGCCGCCGAGTTCCAGATGGGTGCGTTTGACCGACTTGGCGGCGGCCTGCAGCACCTTCTTGCCGGTCGCCACGTCGCCGGTGATCGAGATCATGTTGACCTTGGGGTGGTTGATCAGCGCGTTGCCGACGCTCTCGCCACGGCCGAGCACGACGTTGACGACGCCCTCGGGCAGAATGTCGGCGAGGATTTTCGCCATCTTGAGCGCGGTCAGCGGCGTCTGTTCGGAGGGCTTGAAGACGACGGTGTTACCGCCGGCGATGGCGGGCGCCAGCTTCCAGGCCATCATCATCAGCGGGTAGTTCCACGGCGCGATGGAGGCGACGATGCCGATCGGGATCGCGGCGGATCATCGAGGTGAAGCCGGACAGATATTCGCCCGCCGCATTGCCGGGAATGCAGCGCACGGCGCCGGCGAAGAAGCGGTAGCAGTCGACGATGGCCGGGATCTCGTCATTGAGGACGGCGTTGATCGGCTTGCCGCAGTTGAGCGCTTCGAGGGCCGCGAAACCCTCGGCCTCGGCCTCGACGCGGTCGGCGATCTTCAGGAAATAGCCGGAGCGTTCGGCGGGCGTGGTGCGCGACCAACGCGCGAAGGCCTTTTCGGCGGCGCCCACGGCGCGTTCGATCTGGTCGAGGCCGGCCTCGGGCAGATGCAGGACGGTCTCGCCGGTCTTGGGATTGAGGATGTTCTCTTCGGCGTCCGTGCCCTTTTCAAAGTCGGCGCCGATCAGCATTTGCGTGTCCATGGGGCTTCTCCCTGTTGCGGTGTTCATTTGCCGCTGCCGGCGATGCGGTCGCCGTCGCGGGTCAGGTAGTAGGCTGCGAGGATCGGCAGGAGGGTGACCAGCACCACCACCATCGCCACCACATTGGTGACAGGGCGCTGGCGCGGCCGGACGAGTTCCTCGAGCATCCAGATCGGCAGGGTCGTCTGCTGTCCGGCGGTGAAGGTGGTGACGATGACCTCGTCGAAGGACAACGCGAACGCGAGCATCCCGCCGGCCAGAAGCGCCGTTCCGATATTCGGCAGCACGACATGGCGGAAGGTCTGGAAGCCGTCGGCGCCGAGATCCATCGATGCCTCGATCAGCGATCCCGACGTGCGGCGGAAGCGCGCGACCGCGTTGTTGTAGACGACGACGACGCAGAAGGTCGCGTGGCCGAGAACGATGGTCCAGAACGAGTAGGGTATGTCGGCGAGGCTGAAGGCGGAGCGCAGCGCGATGCCGGTGATGATGCCGGGCAGGGCGATGGGCAGGATCACCAGCAGCGAGACCGTCTCGCGGCCGAAGAACTTCGTGCGCGATACGGCCGCCGCGCAGAGCGTGCCGAGGACGAGCGCCAGCGCTGTCGATATCGCCGCGACGCGCACCGACAGGCCGAGCGCCTGCCAGACGTCGGGGCGGTTCCAGGTCACAGCGAGCCACTTCAGGGTCAGGCCCGGAGGCGGCCACTGGTAGCTCTTGTCTTCGGTGGTGAAGGCATAGACGAAGATCAGCAGGATCGGCAGGTGCAGGAACAAGAGCCCGCCGGCGGCGGCGATCTTCAGGCCGAGCGGGGCCTTGCCGTTGCGGTCAGAGCGCATCGAAGGCTCCCTGGCGTTTGGCCATCCAGAGATAGAGGCCCATGATGACGATCGGCACGACGGTGAAGGCGGCGGCGAGCGGGATGTTGCCGGCCGTACCCTGGTGGGCGTAGACGGCCTGGCCGATAAACAGCCGTGACGAGCCGATGATCTGCGGGATGATGTAGTCGCCGAGCGTCAGCGAGAAGGTGAAGATCGAGCCGGCGATGATGCCGGGCAGCGCCAGCGGCAGCAGCACGTGGCGAAAGGTCTGCGCCGGAGAACCGCCGAGATCCGACGAGGCTTCCAGCATCGAATCCGGAACGCGTTCGAGTGCGGCCTGGGTCGGCAGGATCATGTAGGGCAGCCAGACATAGACGAAGACGATGAAGGTGCCGGTATAGCTGACCGACAGCGAATTGCCGCCGATGACCGGGATCGCCAGCCACGCGTCCAGCAGCGGCGTCAGATGCAGCCTGGCGAAGATCCAGGTCAGGATGCCCTCCTTGGCGAGGATCAGCTTCCAGGCGTAGATCTTTACCAGGTAGCTCGACCACAGCGGCAGCATGGCGCCGAGATAGAAAAAGGCCTTCCATTTGCCGCGCGCGTAACGCGCCGCGTAATAGGCGATCGGGAAGGCGACGACCGCGGAGGCGAGCGTCACCGCGGCGGCCATGGTGACGGTGCGGACGATGATGTCGAGATTGGACGGGCGCAGGAGCTCGGCATAGGTCTTCAGCGTCCACTCGTAGCGGATCAGGCCGGAAAACTCGTCGATGGAGAAGAAGCTCTGGGCGAGCAGCGCGAACAGCGAGCCCAGATAGATGATGCCGAGCCACAGCAGCGGCGGCGCGAGCATCAGCAACAGCGTCAGGCGCGGATTGCGCCACAGCGTGTCCGACAGCGTCCCGAACAGGCCGCCGCGTCCGGGCAGGATGGCGGGTCCGGCGGCGGTCATTGCCCGTCCTCCATGAGATGGAGATCGTCGCCATTCCATTCGATGGCGATCTGCCTTCCGGCTGTCGGCACGGAGGCGCCGGCGGGCAGCAGCACGGTCAGGCGCTGGCCGGCCATGTCGACGGAAAGCCGGGTCGGCGCGCCGAGATAGGAGTGGCCGAGCACGGTCGCCGCGTGGCCTCCGGCGTCGGCGAGGCGGATCGATTCCGGCCGCAGGCTCGCCCATGCACGTTTGCCTTCGAGGCGTTCGACAGCCTCCGGCGGCAGGATGTTGGACGAGCCGACGAAATCGGCGACGAAACGCGAGCGCGGCGCGCGGTAGATATCCTCGGGCGCTCCCACCTGCATGATCTTCCCCTCGTTGAAGACGGCGACGCGGTCGGCCATCGACAGGGCTTCACCCTGATCGTGGGTGACGAAGACGAAGGTGATGCCGAGCGAGCGCTGCAGGGTTTTCAGTTCCTCCTGCATCTGCTCGCGCAGCTTCAGGTCGAGCGCGCCGAGCGGCTCGTCGAGGAGCAGCACTTTCGGTTTGTTGACGAGCGCGCGGGCGAGCGCGACGCGCTGGCGCTGACCGCCGGAGAGTTGTCCCGGCTGGCGCGCGCCGTAGCCCGGAAGCTGCACCAGCGCCAGCGCCTCTTCGGCGGCCTTCATGCGCTCGGCCTTCGCGACGCCACGAATCATCGGGCCGTAGGCGACGTTGTCGGCGACGCTCAGATGCGGAAAGAGCGCGTAGTCCTGGAACACGGTGTTGACGTTGCGCCGGTAGGGCGGGACGCCCTCGGCGGTCTCGCCGAAAATCTCGATATGGCCGGCGGTCGGCTGCTCGAAGCCCGCGATCAGGCGCAGGCAGGTCGTCTTGCCGGAGCCGGAAGGCCCAAGCATGGCGAAGAATTCGCCCTCCGCGATCTGCAGGTCGACGCCGTCGACGGCGCGTACCGGGCCGAAGTGGCGCGAAACTTGTGAGAAGGCGACGGCGGTTTGCATGGCATGTCCTGTCAGGGCGCCCGCCGCGAATGCGGCGGACGCTGTGTTAGGTTGGGGATGAGCGTGGCGGTTAGCGGCCGCCGATAACGCCGATGTAGTCGGAGACCCAGCGGTAATAGGGCACGCATTCGCCCTGGCTTTCGCATTTGGAAACCGGCGTCGTCCAGAAGGAGATCCTGTCGAAATCCTCGAAGCCGTTGGCCTTGCAGCCTTCGTCGGTCAGAAGTTCGTTGCCCGAGCAAGCGGCCGGGACCGAGGGAACCGAGCCGAACCAGGCGGCGAGATCGCCCTGCACCTTCGGCGACAGCGAATGCTCCATCCACATATAGGCGCAGTTCGGATGCGCGGCGTCGGCATGCATCATGGTCGTGTCGGCCCAGCCGGTGGCGCCTTCCTCGGGGATCGTCGAGGCGATCGGCTGGCCTTCGGACACCAGCACGTTGACCTGGAACGGCCACGAGCCGGATGCGACGACGCCCTCGTTCTTGAAGTCGTCCATCTGGATATAGGCGTCGTGCCAGTAGCGCGAGACGAGGGTGCGCTGCCCGCGCAGCAGGTCGAGCGCGGCGGCGTACTGGTCCTCGTTGAGTTCGTACGGGCTCTTGATACCCAGTTCCGGCTTGTGGAAGCGCAGGTAGTTGGCGGCGTCAGCTATGTGGATCGGGCCGTCATAGGCCTGGACCCGGCCCTTGTTGGGCTTGCCGTCCGGAAGGTCCATCTCCTCGAAGACGACGTTCCAGCTCGTCGGCGCTTCCTTGAAGACCTCGGTGTTGTACATCAGCACGTTCGGACCCCACTGGTAGGGGACGCCGTAGTGCTTGCCGTCGACCGTGTGCCAGGGCGCGTTCTGCAGGCGCTCGTCGACGGTCTTCCACGACGGGATCAGGTCGGTGTTGATCTCCTGCACGCGCTTGCCGGCGACAAGGCGCAGCGACGCGTCGCCCGACGCGGTGACGAGGTCGAAGCCGCCCTCGTTCATCAGCGCGACCATTTCGTCGGAGGTATTGGCGGTCTTGACGTTGACCTTGCAGCTGGTCTGCTTTTCGAACTCCGTCACCCAGTCGTAAGCGGCGTCGGTCTCGCCGCGCTCGATATAGCCCGGCCACGCGACGATATCGACCTGGCCTTCGCCCGGTCCGATCTCGGTCATCATGGCCTGCGCGGCGGCCTGGCCCGCGAAGCTGCAGCACAATGTCAACGCGGTGCAGGATCTAAGGATGGTTTTCATGGCGACGTCTCCCGTTTGCCGCCGCCGGAATGACGGCGTTCGCTCCGGGAAATCAGGTTACGCGCCGGGGCGGTATTCACAAATTCATTTATCAGAAGAGCGGTATCGGATTTACCGATACCGGATGCGATTACCGCAGCAGCCGCTGGGCCTGGGCAGTGGCGATGAAATCGCGCGCCGGGCGCGGCAGGCCCGATCCCTTGCGCCAGACGACGCCGACCTGCACGACGGGCAACGAACCGGAGACATCGCGGGAATCGATGCGGTCGCCTTCCAGCGACCAGGGCCGGTAGACGAGATCGGGCAGGAGAGCGACGCCCGCGCCGGTGGCGACAAGGCTGCGCACGGCCTCCACGGAGCGGGTGCGGAAGGCGACGTTGGGGCGCGCGCCGAAGGCGCTAAGCAGCTTCACCGTCGCTTCCTCGATTTCGTCGACGGTGAGCATGATGATCGGTTCGGAGGAGACATCGGCGAGCGAGATACTTTCCAGTCCCGACAGCTTGTGGCCAAGCGGCAGCCAGAGCCGGTAGGGAGAGACTTCGATGATCTCGGCCTGCAACGCCATGCGGTCGCGCAGATTGGAGATGATGGTGACTGCGACATCGAGTTCGCCGCCGATCAGCAGATGCTCCAGATATTCGCCGTTGTCCTCGATCGCGGAGACGTTGACCGCCGGGTTCGCGCGGCGATAACGCGCGAGAATATCGGAGAGGACATAGCCGGCGACCAGCGAGGTGACGCCAAGATGCAGGTCGCCGCTGGCCACGTTGTCGGTTTCCTGAAACGCCAGCCGGGCGTCGGAGACATCTGCGAGGATCGTCGTTGCGTGACGGAGAAACTGATGGCCCTTGTGGGTGATGTTCAGCCCGCGCGGGTGGCGCTCGAAAAGGCTGACGCCGAGATCGGATTCCAGCTCCTTGATCGCTTCGGTGACCGCGGACTGCGAGATCGCAAGCGTATGCGCGGCGCCCGACACGGTGCCCTGTTCGCACACGGCGACGAAGTACTGAAGCTGTCTTAGCGTGAATGCCATGAAACCTGCCGTCGAACCTAGCGGGGAAATTGCCCTCCTAGCATCTGCCGTAGCTCAAGCCACATGGCAACCTCACCCATACCGGCTGGTAAGGCGGTGGGTACAGGAATAGTGACGCCGGCAGTTTGGCCTAATCGACGTCGAATACCACGCAAATTCCGGCGGTCAGCATAAACTCCGGAAATGGCTCATCGATGACGCTAGTTCGCGTCGCAGTAAATCGACCCAGGACGATAGTTTCTCTACGGCCGTTGAGACGGTAGTCGTGGCGGAATGTGACGGTACCGCTCGCACTGACATGAGCATACATGCCGTCGCGATCAGCGACCTTGTATGGTTTTCCCTTTGGTTTCAATTGCTTAAGCGCTGCGTCGGTGAGCATTTCAACCTCCAAAAGGCAGCAAAATACCGTCAGCCCGAAAACGGGCTGTTCTGCACGCCTTTTCTCAATGAAATCAGTTGGTTCGGTGTTCGAAAAATACCGTCACAAGCACCGAACGGCTTGACGGTATTCGCTGAAGCGCCCGAGTTCAAGCCTTCGGCGTCCCGTCAGACATACCGTCAAAGTGGTTTTCATGCCCAATTTGGCGCCAGTTGGCGAGAACGGGGCCAGGCTGGAAAATATCGTGATTTCAATAAATTAAGGCTGGCGCAAACTTCCTCACGCCAGCCCCAATTGGAAAATCGCTATTCCCACTCGATGGTCCCGGGCGGCTTCGAGGTCACGTCGTAGACGACGCGGTTGATGCCGCGGACCTCGTTGATGATGCGGGTCGCGGTGTTGCCGAGGAAGCTCATGTCGTAGTGGTAGAAATCGGCGGTCATGCCGTCGACCGAAGTGACGGCACGGAGCGCGCAGACGAATTCGTAGGTGCGGTAGTCGCCCATCACGCCGACCGTCTGCACCGGCAGCAGCACGGCGAAAGCCTGCCAGATGTGGTCGTAGAGGCCGGCGAAGCGGATCTCCTCGAGATAGATCGCGTCGGCCTCCTGCAGGATGCGGACCTTTTCGCGGGTGACGCCGCCGGGACAGCGGATGGCGAGGCCCGGCCCCGGAAAGGGATGGCGGCCGATGAAATGTTCGGGCAGGCCCAGTTCGCGGCCGAGGATGCGCACTTCGTCCTTGAACAATTCGCGCAGCGGCTCGACCAGCTGCATGTTCATGCGTTCGGGCAGGCCGCCGACATTGTGATGGCTCTTGATCGTTACCGACGGGCCGCCGGAGAAGGAGACGCTCTCGATCACGTCGGGATAGAGCGTGCCCTGGGCGAGAAAATCGGCGCCGCCGATCTTCTTCGCCTCGGCCTCGAAGACGTCGATGAACAATTTTCCGATGGTCTTGCGCTTGACCTCGGGGTCGCTGACGCCCTCGAGCGCATCGAGGAAGAGGTCGGACGCGTCCACATGGACAAGCGGGATATGATAGTGTTCGCGGAACATTGCGACGACCTCGGCCGCCTCGTTCTTTCGCATCAGTCCGTGGTCGACGAGGATACATGTCAGCTGATCGCCGATCGCCTCGTGGATCAGCACGGCGGCAACCGAGGAATCGACCCCGCCCGAAAGTCCGCAAATCACCTTCTTGTCACCGACCTGCTCGCGGATCGCGGCGATCGCCTGGTCCTTGTAGGCGGCCATCGTCCAGTCGCCCTTGAGACCGACGATGCGGTGGACGAAATTGGACAGGAGCTTGGCGCCGTCGGGCGTGTGGACGACTTCGGGATGGAACATGGTCGTGTAGTATTTGCGGCTCTCGTCGGCGGCGATGGCGAAGGGCGCGTTCGGCGACGTGCCGATGACCTCGAAGCCTTCGGGGAGTTCCGTGACGCGGTCGCCGTGGCTCATCCAGACCGGGTATTTGCCGCCGACGGGCCAGAAGCCCTCGAAGAGCGGGCTGTCCTTCAATATCTCGACGTCGGCGCGGCCGAATTCGCGGTGATGGCCGCCCTCGACCTTGCCGCCGAGCTGGTGGCAGAGCGTCTGCTGGCCATAGCAGATGGCGAGGATCGGCACACCGGAATCGATGACGATCTGCGGCGCGCGCGGGCTGCCCTCGTCGGGAACGGATGCCGGCCCGCCGGAAAAAATGACCGCCTTCGGTTTCAGGCGTTTGAAGCCCTCCTCGGCTGACTGGAACGGGACGATTTCGGAATAGACGCCGGCTTCGCGGATGCGGCGCGCAATCAGCTGCGTCACCTGGCTGCCAAAGTCGATGATGAGGACGGTGTCAGGGTGCGTGGTCAATTCGGGAGCGCTCATGCAGCGGCTTTAAAGCGAGTCCGCCCGGCTTTCAATTGCCGCGCCGCACCTCGCCGAGTGTTTCGAACAACAATCGGAAGCGATCAGGTCCCATGCGTTCGCGATAACGGGCCTCGATCTCGCTCTTGATGCGGTCGGCGTCGTCTAGCGCGGCGCGGCCCTTGCCGGTGTGGCGCACGATCCGGCCCCGCTTGTCGTCCGGGTCGGCGACCCGTTCGAGCACGCCTTCGGCTTCCAATCCGTCGATCAGTTGCTGCACCGCCTGCTTGGAAATGCCCATGCGGGCGATCAGCTCCGACTGCCGCAGGCCGCCGCGCGGCACGAAGCCGAGAAGCGTCGCGCGCGACGGCGTGAACCAGCCATGGCCGGCCTCGTTCATCGCGGAGATGAAATCGGCCTTCCATGCCTCGTAGGCGGACCAGAGCCTGATCCCGATGTGGTCCGGGCCGTCCGAGGAATTTTTCGTCAAGCTTCTTGACCATATCTTGCTTTCGGTATATTTACCTCATTAGTCAAGCTACTTGACTATCAGGGACAGGCAAGCCCGAAAGGAGAATTCGATGACCATACTCACAGGAGAGATGCTGCGTTTCCTCACCGCCGGCCGGACGCACATTCTGGAGCGCAACGGAAAGCCGGCCTATGTCTATCTCGCTGCCAATGGCGACGGCCACATGCGGCTCGACGACGGCGAGACGCGATGCGGGCCGGTGGCGGCCGACCGAGAACGGCTATGCCACCGAATGGGACAGCGGCCATACCGGCGAATGGTCGATAGTGGCTTCCGGCGACGGGCTCGACTATGTGTCGCGCGACGGCAAGCAACAGTTGAAGATGCTCGGCGTGATGTTCGGCGATCCGGAAGGACTGGCGGGCTGAGCGGGCGCTGCGATGCTCACGCTTGGCCGCCGGGCGGGCGACCGGAGAACGTATCGCTTGGAAATACGGTCGACGGGATGTCCGTTCCTCAGCGGGACGGCCTTGTCGACATGCCAGGTGGCAAAGCCCATCCTGTCGTAATAGGCAAGCCCGCCCGCATTGTCGGCCCGGATCGTCGCATTGATCGCGACAAGTCCGTATTTTCCGGCCAGCGCGAGCGTTTCGGCAAACAGCGCCTTGCCGACGCCCGAGGCGCGGGAATCGGCGCGTGCAAACGTGGCGATGTCGGCCCAGTCGTCCGGCAGTTTCTCGTGGAAGGCCAGCATCTGGAAGCCGAGCACCTCGCCGCCCTGCCCTTCGGCGACGAAGCAGGAGATGTGGATCTGCGATCTGAAGAAATAGTCCGCGAAACCGGTCGCGCTGAATGGCGTCTCGAAGGCGGTGGTGCCGCCGGCGGCGATGATCGCGTTGAGCAGTTCGCACATCTGCGGCACGTCCTCGGGACGCGCGGGCCGGACCGCCACGGCCATTCCGCCGCTCATGCGAGCGCGCCGCCTTCCAGCGCCGCCTCGACGCGGTCGACCGCATCGGCGAGCTTTTCGTCGATCACGTGCAGATATTGCGTCCAGTCGTCATAGTGGTGCAGGTCTGCCGCGCCGTCGGAGACGCCGCGCAAGCCGATCAGCGGCACGTCGAAGGCCATGCAGGCGCGCAGGATCGCGAAGGTCTCCATGTCGACCATGTCGGCGTCGATCGCGTCATAGGCGGCGCCGGAGACGATGTTGGCGCCGGTCGACAGGCGCACGGACGGCAAGCCCTCGACGCGGACCGGCAGGTCGACCTCGGCGGGCAGATCGAGAAACGGCGTGCGCCCCTTCTCGAAGCCGAGCGGGGACGCGTCCATGTCGCGGTAGGAGACCGAGGCGACCTGGAAGACTTCGGCCTGTTCGAGCGTGCGCGACCCGGCGGAGCCGAGCGAAACGACAACATCTGGCTTTCCCGCCGCCAGCGTGCGCGCCACGTTGACGCCAGCCTCGACCGGGCCGACGCCGCACATCAGCGGCGTGAAGCGGGATTTGAGATGCGGCCCGTATTCGGCGTCGACCGCCATGACATAAAGGACCCTGGAGTTCCCGACCGTCTTCATCGCTATCCCTTCACGTCGTCGCGATCATGGATCGCCATCATCGTGGCGGTCATTGTCGCGATCCTCTTCTCGCTGCCGCCCGCCGTCGCATAGGCCGTACCGTCGACGACGGTGATCGTGCGGCCCGGCTTGACGACATTGCCCTCGAACCGGAAGCGCTCGCCCTTGGCCGGCGCCAGCAGGTTGATCTTGAACTCGATCGTCAGGATGCCGGCGTCGGGCGGCATCGTCGTCAGCGCGGCGAAACCGCAGGCCGAATCAAGCGCCGCCGAAACCACGCCGCCATGCAGGAAACCGTGCTGCTGCGTCAGCCTGGCGTCGTAGGGAAGATGGATCTCGGCATGGCCCTCGCGGACCGCTTCGAGCGTTGCGCCAAAGGTTTCCATGGCGGGTTGCCGGGCGAAGCTGTCACGCGTCCGACGTTCGAAGTCTTGCATCAGTTGAGCCACCAGATCGAGAAGTTGAGCAGGCCGGCGAATGCCACCCAGGCCGCATAGGGCAGGAAGGCGATAGCGCTGATACGGTCACGATTCCAAGTCAAACGGATGAAAAGGACGATCAGCGCGAGCATGGCGGCAAGCACGACGAGCGCCAGACCGGGAAGCCGCATGCCGAAAAAGACGGGCGTCCAGATGAAGTTGAAGGCGAGCTGGCCGAACCAGACCTGCATCGCGAGACCCGCCGGATTGCGGCACCAAATGCGCCAGCCGGCATAGGCGATCAGGAGATAGAGCACGCTCCAGACCGGCCCGAACAGCCAGTCGGGCGGATTGAAAGGCGGCTTGGCGAGAGCGGCATACCATTCGCCGGGCAGGAAGGTCGTGCCGATCAGCGTACCGCCGCCGAAAACGAAGATGACGAAAAAGACCAGCGCGGGCCATTTCCACGGTGACGATTGATTGCGATCGGTCGGCATGGATCTCTCCTTTCGGTTCTTCAACGGAGATGTGCGCGAGAGCCGAAGAGGTCCACCCGCAACGCTACGCGAGGACGGGAGCGGAAGAGGTTCACCCGCCGCGTCACCCGCCCGCTGCATCACCGCGAAGAAGAAGCCGTCCGTCCCCGTCGCGCGCGGCGTCAGCGTGATGCATTTCAGGTCGGCAGACCAGGGCTGCGGCTTGTCGAATCCGAACAGATCCTGCCAGACCTCGCCCGCCGACAGCAATTCATAATCCTCATGCCGGTCGCCGAAGGCATAGACCTGGTATTCGTTTTCCTGCGGAAAGACGGAACAGGTCACGTAGACGAGAAAGCCGCCGGGCTTCACGAAGGCCGAGGCCTTGTCGAGCACCTCGGCCTGCTCTTCGATGCGCTTTTCGAGCGCGGCGGGCTGCAGGCGCCACTTGGCGTCGGGGTTGCGCCGCCAGGTGCCGGAGCCCGTGCACGGCGCGTCGACGAGGACGCGGTCCATCTTGGCCTTCCAGCGGCGAAAGATCGGCATCGGCGGCATGGACCTGGACATTGCGGGTGCCGGCGCGCTTCAGCCGATCGAAGATTGGCGCGAGGCGCGTCTTGTCGGCGTCCCAGGCATGGACCTGCCCCTTGTTTTCGAGCGCCGCCGACAGCGCCAGCGTCTTGCCGCCACCGCCGGCGCAATAATCGAGGACCTGTTCGCCGGGCTGCGGGAAGACGAGATCGGCGACGATCTGGCTGCCCTCGTCCTGGATCTCGAACCAGCCCTTCTGGAAAGCCGGCTCGGCCTGGACGTTGGGCATGCGCGACGCGCCCTTTCCCGGCGCGACACGCAGGCCCTGGCGGGCGATGACGGTCGGTTTCGCACCGGTCTTGGCAAGCTGTTTGAGCACCTTGTCGCGATCCGCCTTCAACGTGTTGACGCGAAGATCCAGCGGAGCGCGCTCAGACAGCGCGGCGGCCTCGGCGACCCACTCGTCATCGAAATTCTCCTCGAAATAATCGGCGCACCAGTCGGGGATGTCGGCCTCGACATGCGGCTTTGCGAAGGCGAAGTCGCGCTTTGCGGCGGCTTCCAGTATTTCAGCGGGGATTTCGGGCGCGAACTTGTCGTCGGCGAAAGCCTCGCGCATCTGGTCGAGCGAGACGTTCCATTGCCGCCACAGCGTACCGAAGGCGAGCGCGGCGGCGCCGGCGTCATCCATCAGGTGGGCGGTGGAAAGCTTCTTGCGCAAGGCGTCGTGGACGAGATTGCCGATCGCCGCGCGGTCGCCCGAGCCGGCAAAGCGATGCGCCAGGCCCCAGTCCTTCAGCGCGTCGGCGGCCGGCCGCCGTCTCGTCTCGATATCCTGCAGCACTTCGATGGCTGCGCTGACCCGTCCGCCAAGGCGCATGTCGTTCACATTCCGGTCTTTTTCGCTTCGTTGGCGGTGATGTAGCGGGACGCGGCGGAAAATGCCATCGGCTTGCAACAGCAGCCCTGGAAAAAACCGCCGGTTGATCCTGATCAAATCGAAGCGGATTGATGGTTGATATATACCAATAAGGGAATGTATAAAGTTCCCACTTCCGGCGATGCCGGGCGCGTTCCTCCTGGAAGGATGCCGCCAGCCTCCTCCAAATCTCCTCCTGCGGGCTGGAGGCACTTCCACGAAAAAAGCCGGGGCAGCGATGCCCCGGCTTTCACATTTCAATCGTCGCGGACGCGATCAGGCGATGTCGAAGCGGTCCGCGTTCATCACCTTGGTCCAGGCGGCCACGAAGTCATTGACGAACTTCCCGGCGTTGTCGTCCTGGGCATAGACCTCGGCATAGGCGCGCAGGACCGAGTTCGAACCGAAGACCAGATCCATACGGGTCGCCGTCCACTTGACCTTACCGGTCTTGCGGTCGCGGATCTCGTAGGTCCCGCCGTCGACCGGGTGCCAGGAATTGGCCATATCGGTCAGGTTCACGAAGAAATCCGTGCTCAGGGCGCCGACCTTGTCGGTGAAGACGCCATGCGCCGTGCCGCCGTGGTTCGTGCCCATGGCGCGCATACCACCGACCAGAACGGTCATTTCGTTCGCGGTCAGGCCCATCAGCTGGGTACGGTCGAGCATCAGCTCTTCCGGGCTGACGACATAATCCTTCTTCAGCCAGTTGCGGTAGCCGTCGGCGAGCGGCTCCAGAACGTCGAAGCTGTCGGCGTCGGTCATCTCGTCGGTGGCATCTCCGCGGCCCGGCGCGAAGGGGACGGTGATGTCGAAACCGGCCGCTTTCGCCGCCTGCTCGATACCGACATTGCCGGCCAGAACGATGACATCGGCGACGCTCGCGCCGGTCGCGGCCGCGATCGGCTCGAGAACGCCAAGCACCTTGGCGAGACGCGCGGGCTCGTTGCCTTCCCAGTCCTTCTGCGGGGCCAGGCGAATGCGCGCACCGTTGGCGCCGCCGCGCATGTCCGAGCCGCGGTAGGTACGGGCGCTGTCCCAGGCGGTGGCGACCATTTCGGCGATGCTCAGGCCGCTTGCCGCGATCTTCGCCTTGACCGCGTCGACGTCGTAGCCCGTGGAGCCGGCCGGAACCGGATCCTGCCAGATAAGGTCTTCCGCGGGAACATCGGGGCCGATGTAGCGGGCCTTCGGACCCATGTCGCGGTGGGTCAGCTTGAACCAGGCGCGGGCGAAGGTGTCCTTGAAGTATTCCGGATCGGCAATGAACTTTTCGCAGATCGCCTTATAGGCCGGATCGAAGCGCATCGCCATGTCGGCATCGGTCATGATCGGGTTGTGGCGCTTGGACGGGTCGCTGGCGTCGACCGGCATGTCCTCTTCCTTGATGCCGATCGGTTCCCACTGATTGGCGCCGGCCGGGCTTTTCTTCAGCCACCAGTCATAACCGAACAGCAGGTCGAAATAGCCCATGTCGAACTGGGTCGGATGAGCCGTCCAGGCGCCCTCGATGCCCGAAGTCACCGCGCGGCTTGCCAGTCCGTTCTGGTTGGGGTTGGCCCAGCCAAGACCCTGCATCTCGGGGCCAGCAGCTTCCGGTTCGGGGCCGAGTGCGGCGGCGTCGCCATTGCCGTGGGTCTTGCCGACGGTGTGGCCGCCGGCGGTGAGCGCGACGGTTTCCTCGTCATTCATGGCCATGCGGGCGAAGGTCTCGCGCACCTGTGCGGCGGTCTTGAGCGGGTCGGGCTTGCCGTTAACGCCTTCCGGATTGACGTAGATGAGGCCCATCTGCACGGCGGCGAGCGGGTTTTCCATCGTCGACGGATCTTCAACATCTTCATAGCGGTTGTCGCTGGGCGCCAGCCACTCTTTCTCCGCACCCCAGTAGGTGTCCTTTTCCGGGTGCCAGATGTCTTCGCGACCGAAACCGAAACCGAAGGTTTTCAGGCCCATCGATTCATAGGCGATGTTGCCGGCCAGGATGATCAGGTCGGCCCAGGAGATCTTGTTGCCGTATTTCTTCTTGATCGGCCAGAGAAGGCGGCGCGCCTTGTCAAGGCTGACATTGTCCGGCCAGGAGTTCAGCGGCGCGAAACGCTGGTTGCCGGTGCCGCCACCGCCGCGGCCGTCTGCCAGGCGGTAGGAACCGGCAGCGTGCCACGCCATGCGGATCATCAGACCACCATAATGACCCCAATCGGCCGGCCACCAATCCTGGCTGTCGGTCATCAGATCGGTCAGATCCTTCTTGAGTGCCGCGACGTCGAGCTTCTTCAACTCCTCGCTATAATCGAAGTCCTTGCCCATCGGATTGGTCTTCGTATCGTGCTGATGCAGGATGTCGAGATTGAGGGCATTCGGCCACCAATCCATGTTCGAGGTTCCTGTTTCCGTGATGGCGCCATGCATCACCGGGCATTTGCCCGAATTGTCGACTTTCTGATCCATATCTTCCTCCTGTCGCGGTCTGAAATTTCTTGTGGCCGGAATGTTTATAAACAAGGAAATGGGCCAGCTGCGTCATAATTACAAATTGTAATTTCCGATGTGAACGATAAGAAAAAACTATGAAGTTGACCCTGAAGCAGATGCATTATTTCGACGCGCTGGCGCGCGCCCTGCATTTCGGCAAGGCGGCCGCCTCGGTGAACATTTCCCAGCCAGCCCTGTCGGCGCAGATCATGGATATGGAGGCCAAACTCGAGCGCAAGCTGGTGGAACGGCGGCACGGCAGAATAGTGCTGACGGAAGCCGGCCAGCGCCTGTTGCCGCATATCCGCCGCATCCTGCGCGACACGCAGGCGCTGGAGGAGATGATGCTGCAAAACCGCGGATTGCTAGTCGGAAGCTTGCGCATCGGCATGATCCCGACGATCGCGCCCTATCTGCTGCCGCGGCTGATCCCGCATCTGCAGGCGCATTATCCCAAGCTGGAACTGAAGGTGCGCGAGGCGGTCACCGACACGCTGGTGCAAGAACTGCTCGACGGCTCGCTCGACGTCATCGTCGCCGCGGAACCGATCGACGATTCCGGCCTTTACACCGAACACCTGTTTCGCGACCGGTTCTTCATCGCCAGCGCCGCCGACGGCACCGACGTGCTGCACTCGCCGCTGAGCGAAGACCAGGTCGCGCTCGACAGGCTGCTGCTGCTCGACGAGGGCCATTGCCTGCGCGACCAGGCGCTTGCGGTCTGCGCGAAAGGCAAGGAACGGCGCCTGATCAATTTCGGCGCGACCTCGATGACGACGCTGTTGCAGATGGTCTCGCACGGCATGGGCATGACGCTGCTGCCGGAGATCGCGGTTCCGTCCGAAACCGAAAACCTGCGCGGGCTGGCGATCACGCCGTTCGCCGACCCGATGCCGCATCGCGACATCGCTCTGTTCTGGCGCAAATCGTCGAAGCGGCTGCCCGATTTCGGCGCGCTGGCGCAGTCTGTCCAGGCCGTGGCGGGGGAGTTGCTGGCGGCGGTGGAAACTGATGCCGCCTAGCTCCCCATCGTGATGATGTGGATGGCGAACCAGACCCACAGCACGAAAACGGCAAGGACGCCGCCGATGAAGGCGCGGCGGCGCAACTGCACGATGTTCGCGGTCAGATGCACCAGCGCGTGGACGATGCGCGAGGCGACGAAGAGCCAGGCGAAGACGAGCGCCGTCATGTCGACGCCGCCGGTCTGGTAGAAGGCGAGGCAGACGACATAGAACAGGACCGGCAGTTCGAACTGGTTGGAGACGTTGCGCGCCGCCGACGCGCTCATTTCGGGATCGTTGGGGATCTTGAAGTCACGGCCGCGCGCCACGCCCGCCTTGACCGCCGCGATGCGGCGATTGCTCATGACGGCATAGGCGACGAGCGTCAGGACAACCTGGACGATCACGGGCCAGAAGATGACGGTCTGGTTCATCGGGTTGTTTCTGCCCTGTCCGGCCGCGTCCCGGCCTACATGCCGCCCGGATAGTTCGGGCTCTCGCGGGTGATCGTCACGTCATGGGCGTGGCTTTCGCGCTGGCCGGCGCCGGTGATGCGCACGAAGGTCGCCTTCTCGTGGAAATCCGGCAGCGTCCTCGAACCGGTATAGCCCATCGCGGCGCGCAGGCCGCCGGCGAGCTGATGCAGAACCGCCGCGACCGGCCCCTTGTAGGGAACCTGGCCCTCGACGCCTTCCGGCACCAGCTTCAGCGCGTCGCGCACCTCGGCCTGGAAATAGCGGTCGGCGGAGCCGCGCGCCATCGCGCCGACGGAGCCCATGCCGCGATAGGCCTTGTAGGAGCGGCCCTGGTGCAGATAGACCTCGCCCGGGCTTTCGTCCGTGCCGGCCAGAAGCGAACCGATCATCGCGGCCTTGGCGCCGGCGGCGAGCGCCTTTGCCAGATCGCCCGAAAACTTGATGCCGCCATCGGCGATCACGGCGATGCCGTGCTTGTCGGCCTCTTCCGCTGCGGCCATGACGGCGGCGAGCTGCGGTACGCCGACACCGGCGACGACGCGCGTCGTGCAGATCGAGCCCGGGCCGATGCCGACCTTGACCGAATCCGCGCCGGCATCGATCAGCGCCTTGGTGCCGTGAACGGTGGCGACATTGCCGGCGATGATCCGCACCGAATTCGACATCGTTTTCACCTTGGTGACCGCGTCGAGCACGCGCTGCGAATGGCCGTGCGCGGTGTCGATGACGATCACGTCGACGCCGGCGTCGAGCAGCCGTTCGGCGCGCTCCTCGGCGTCCGCGCCGACCGAAACGGCCGCGCCGGCGCGCAGGCGGCCCTGCGCGTCCTTGGCGGCGTTCGGATTGAGCTGCGACTTCTCCATGTCCTTGACGGTGATCAGGCCGACGCAATAGCCGCGATCGTCGACGACGAGCAGCTTTTCGATGCGGTGCTGGTGGAGCAGCCGCTTCGCCTCGTCCTGGTCGACGGTCTCGCGCACGGTCACGAGACCCTCGCGCGTCATCAGCTCATAGACCTTCTGGCCGGGATCGGAGGCGAAGCGCACGTCGCGGTTGGTCAGGATGCCGACGAGACGGCCCGGCTTCTGGCTGCCGAGACCGGCGTCTTCGACCACCGGAATGCCGGAAATGCGATGCGCCTTCATCAGCGCCAGCGCGTCGGCAAGCGTCGCGTCAGGGCCGATGGTGACCGGATTGACCACCATGCCGGATTCGAACTTCTTGACCTGCCGGACTTCCTCGGCCTGGGCGGCCGGATTGAGGTTGCGGTGGATGATGCCGAGACCGCCGGCCTGCGCCATGGCGATGGCGAGGCTCGATTCCGTCACGGTATCCATCGCCGAGGAGATGATCGGCAGGGACAGTTCGATGTCGCGGGCGATCACCGTGCGGATATCGGTCTCGCCGGGCATGACCTCGGAATGGCCGGGCTGCAGCAGCACGTCGTCAAAGGTGAGCGCGTCCGCGCCGGTAATCGTCTGGATGATGGTCGCCATCGCTTTTCGTTCCGTATGAATGGGTGAGCCGGGAGGGACTCGACGTTGCGTTGGCAGTGGCTGGTACCACGCTTGTTGCGGTTGCGAAAGCCTTGAGGAGACGATTGACACCGCAATAAATAACTATAAAACTAGAAATATGGTTATATCTGACGATTTCCCCATCGAGGAAGCGGCCCAGGGCTTCGCGGCCATGGGTTCTGAAGCACGACTGCAGGTGTTGCAGACGCTGGTGAAGGCCGGACGCGGCGGATTGACGGTCGGTGACATCCAGGCGCGATCGGGCATGCCCGCCTCGACGCTTGCCCATCACCTGCGTTTCCTCGCCTCGGCTGGTCTGATCGAACAGGAAAAGGACGGGCGCTCGGTGATCTCGCGCGCCGCCTATGACCGGCTGGAAGCGCTCGCTTCCTTCATCCTGAAGGAATGCTGCGCCGACGAATCCGAGGGAGACTGCCAATGAGCGATGCCATCTCAACCCGCCCCGATACGCGGCCGTTTTGCGTGGAAAGACCGCATGGCCTCGCCGTGGACGATCACGATCGCGGCTCCCCTTCTCGCGCGCTGCTCGGATCTCGTGCGCGATCGTCGCCATCGCCGTGAAAGCCTTCGCCGGGACGAGGCCCCCGGCGGCCATGCGGCGATCGCGGCGATCGTCAACGACACGGCCGAGAAGTTCACCTACGGCCATCCGCCGACGAAATATTACGACGGGAAGGAGGAGATCCCGCATCTCGGCTGCGGCCTGACCGAAGGCTCCTGCGTCGACATCAACACCTACCTGATCGCGGCGCTGCGCTCGGCCGGTTTCGAGGCCGGATACGTCACCGGCTATTTCTTCCCGGCCGAGAAGAACGGCTGCTGCGAGGACATGCATTGCTGGGTCGTCACCCGCCACGCCGGCGCGGTGCTGGAATGGGACATCGCGCATCACCTGAAGATGGGGACGCGAGACATCTGCTGCGGGCCGAACCCGAAACCGGGCAGCCGCGTCGCCGTCGCCCATTCCATGGGGCTCGATTTCCCGCAGGCGGGCATAGCCGGCATCAAGCTGATCGCCGAACCGGTGTGGCTGACCGGCGACGGCGGAACGGCGCACGCGAACCTGGACATCCGGATGCAAAAGGAAAAGCCCGGCGCAATGGCCGGGCTTCCAGAGGTCGGACTAACCGGCGGCAACACGTTTCCCGTCACAGATCGAGCTGGTATGTCTCCGGGATGAAGCGGTAGCCCTCGCCCTTCTTCTCGACAAATCCGACCGCCGGGAACGGCATGTGATAGCCGATGAAGGCCAGCCGGTCGGTGGCGATCATGTCGAAGACACGTCTGCGGGAAGCGGCAGCGGCGGCCTTGTCGGTGTCGAACAAGACCTCCCAGTCCGGACGCTGCAGCGACAGGACGAAATGGTTTGCCGTGTCGGCGGTGATCATGGCGGCCTTGCCGCCGGATTCGACCGTGAAAACCATGTGGCCGGGCGTGTGTCCGAAGGCATCCATGCCGGTAATGCCGGAGGCAACGCTGTCGCCGTCGCCAATGAAGGTCATCTTTTCGGCCAGCGGAACGACCTTCGCCTTGACCATGGCGTGACCGCGCTCGGCGGGCGTGCCCATGCGGTCGTCGCTCGACCAGAAATCATACTCGGTCCTGCCGGCGACATAGGCGGCGTTCGGATAGGCCGGCGCGTCGCCTTCCATCAGGCCGCCGATGTGGTCCGGGTGCATGTGGGTGATGACGACATGGGTGACCTGGTCGGGGGAGTATCCGGATGCCTGCAGATTGGCGAGCGTCTGGCCGACGCCGCCCTCGCGCCCGCCTTCGCCATTGCCGGTATCGAACAGGATCAGCTCGTTGCCGGTGTTGATCAGCGTCGGCGCGAAGGTGAACTGCATCTGGTCGACCGGCAGGTAGTTCTCCGTCAGCAGCGCCTCGACCTCGTCTTTCGAGACATTGGTGCCGAATATCTTCTGCGGATCGGGAACATTGCGATGCCCGTCGGACAGCACCGTGACCTCGAAATCGCCAAGCGAAAACCGCTTGAAGGCCGCCGGCATGGTCATCGCCATCGGCACCTCGGCCTGGGCCGCGCGGGTCATGATCATCGGCGCACTCAGCGCCGCGGCGCCCGACAGTTTGAAAAGCGAACGTCTGGAAAGCTGCATCTATTGTTTCTCCCTCGTGGTTTGGACAGGCAGGAAATGGCGTGGCGTCATGCTCCCGGCAATGGCGTTCACGGCAAATGTGATTGACGCACCGTCAACCGAGACGAAACCGTTTCGATGGGCGGAAAGTATCCGCGCGGCGCTTGCCATCGACGGCGGCTGCGCCATAACACGCTGGACACGCCTCGCCGGAAGCCCGCCCCTTGAACCGCACCGTTCCCCTCGTCCTCGCCGTCGCGCTTTTCATGGAACAGATGGATTCCACCGTGATCGCGACCGCGCTGCCGGCCATCGCCGCCGATATCGGCACCAACCCGATCGCGCTGAAGCTGGCGCTGACGGCCTATCTCGTCGCGCTGGCGATCTTCATCCCGATTTCCGGCTGGATGGCCGACCGCTTCGGCGCGCGTCGCGTCTTCGCGATCGCCATCGCCGTGTTCATGACCGGGTCGATCGCCTGCGCGATGTCCGGCTCGCTGTTCCAGTTCGTGGTTTCGCGTTTCCTGCAGGGCATGGGCGGGGCGATGATGACGCCGGTCGGCCGGCTGGTGCTGGTGCGCTCGACGGCGAAATCCGACCTCGTCAACGCCATGGCCTGGCTGACGATCCCGGCGCTGATCGGGCCGCTGGCCGGACCGCCGGTCGGCGGTTTCCTGACGACCTTCCTGTCCTGGCACTGGATCTTCCTGGTCAACATCCCGATCGGGATCGCCGGTATCGTCTTCGCGCTGACGCTCCTGCCGGCCGGCGAAACGCCGCCCGCAAAGCGCGTCGACTGGACCGGTTTCGTGCTGGCCGGCGCGGCGGCGTCGGGCGTCGTCTTCGGCCTGTCGGTGATCAGCCTGCCGGCCCTGCCGCCGGTCTGGGGCGTCATCGCCACGCTCGGCGGCGTGGCCGCGTTCCTGGCCTATCTGCAGCATGCCGGGCGAACGCCCAATCCGTTGCTCGATCCGAAACTGTTCCGCAACCGGACCTTCCGCTGGGCGCTGGTCGGCATGAACCTGTTCCGCATCGGCGCCGGCGCGGTGCCGTTCCTGCTGCCGCTGATGCTGCAGCTCGGCTTCGGCCTGACGCCGTTCCAGTCGGGCATGATCACCTTCGTCTCGGCCGGCGGCGCCATCGTGATGAAGTTCACCGTCAAGCGCATTCTGCGCGCCGGCGGCTTCCGCATGGTGCTGATTGGCGCGGCCGGCGGCGCATCGCTGTCGATCGCCGTCAACGGGCTGTTTACGCCGACGACACCGGTGGTGCTGATCATGGTCATGCTGTTTGCGAGCGGGCTCGTGCGCTCGCTGTTCTTCACGTCGGCCAATGCGCTGACTTTCGCGGAAATCGACGACGAGAACGCGGCGCCGGCGACAGCGATCACCTCGGCCATGCAGCAAGTCGCGATCGCCGTCGGCGTGGCGCTGGCCGGGGGTATCCTGGACATCGTCAGCACGTTGAACGGCGGCGTCCTGACGGTCTCCGCCTTCCATCTCGCCTTCTTCGTGATCGCGGCGATCACGGCGCTCGCGATCGTTCCGTTCCTCGCCCTGCCGCCGAATGCGGGCCAGGCGGTCTCCGGTCACGAGATCGAACGGGCCGGGCCGCGGGCGGCCTCACCCGTCCGCCAGTGATTCCTCTTCCCCGTCGCGGCCCTTGAAGTCCTTGGCGAGGATATAGAGTTCGACCAACTCGGCGCGCGACGAAGGCGGCTTGACGTGGATGACGGTCTTGAAGTTGCGTTTCAGGAGATCGAGCAGATCCTTTTCCGTGCCGCCCTGGAAGGTCTTGGCGAGGAAATGCCCGCCGGGCTTCAGGACGCGGACGGCGAAATCGGCGGCAACCTCGATGAGATGCATGGTGCGCAGATGATCGGTCTGGCGGTGGCCGATGGTGGGCGCCGCCATGTCCGAGAGCACGACGTCCGGCTTGCCGCCGAGCGCCTCGATCAGCTTTTGCGGCGCGTCGTCGTCGAGAAAATCCATCTGCAGGATCTCGACGCCCGGCATCGGATCCATTTCCAGATAGTCGATGGCCGCGATCTGCTTGTCCGCGTCGGTCGAGCCAAGGCGATGCGCGGCGACCTGGCACCAGCCGCCGGGCGCGGCGCCGAGGTCGATCACCCGGGCGCCCTTCTTCAAAATCTTGTGCTTGTCGTCGATCTCGATCAGCTTGTAGGCGGCGCGCGAGCGCATGCCCTCGGCCTTGGCGCGCTGGACATAGGGATCATTGATCTGGCGCTCGATCCAGCGCCGCGACGAATTCTTCAGTCCCCTGCCCTTCTTGACGCGCTGGTTGAGCGAACGCCCGCCCCGTCCGGACAGCGCGCCGCCGCGCGGCGGTTTCTTTGCGGTCATTGCCCGTTCCTTTGCGGCCGGTTGCGCCACGGATTGGTGCCGCGCCGCCACGCCCCGTCGGCGGCCATCATCTCGGTCAGGATACCCTCGCGCAGGCCGCGATCGGCGACGCGCAGCCGGTTCGACGGCCAGACCCGGCGGATCGCCTCGAGGATCGCGCAGCCGGCGAGAACCAGATCGGCGCGGTCGGCGCCGATGCAGGGATTGGCGACGCGCTCGTCGAAGGACCAGGACAGAAGCCGCGCATTCATGGCGTCGACTTCGTCGGAGGTCATCCACAGTCCGTCAACGCGGCGGCGGTCGTAACGCGGCAGGTCGAGATGGATGCCGGCCAGCGTCGTCACCGTGCCGGAGGTGCCGAGCAGGTGAAAACCGTCATTGCCGACGCGGTCGGCGAGCCGGTCGCGTTCCTCGAAACGGTGCAGCAGACCGGTTGCGAAATCGGTCATGTCGGCGAAGACCTGCTCGCTGACATCGCGGCCGTCGAACTTCTCCGACAGGGTGACGACGCCGACCTGCAGCGACGTCCAGGCGACGATGTGGTCGGCGAGACGGCGCGAGCGCCGGTCCTTGACGTCGACCAGCGCGATCTCGGACGATCCGCCGCCGATATCGAACAGGACGACGGAATCCGTGTCGCGGCCGACCAGCGACGAGCAGCCGCTGACCGCCAGCCGCGCCTCGGTCTCGCGATCGACGATCTCCAGCTTCAGCCCGGTCTCCTCGCGCACGCGCGGCGAGAAATTCTTCGCCGTTTTCGGCCGCGCGGCAGGCTTCCGTCGCGATCAGCCGCATGCGCCGGATCGGACGCGCGCCGAGCTTGTCGCGGCACACCTTCAGCGCCTCGACGGCGCGGTCCATCGCCGCGTCGGACAGACGGCCGGTGCGCGACAGGCCCTCGCCGAGGCGCACGATGCGCGAAAACGCGTCGACGACCCGAAACTGGCCGGGCCGGGTCGGCGTCGCGACCAGCAGGCGGCAATTGTTGGTGCCGAGATCGAGCGCGGCATAAAGATCGGCCGGGCGCGGCGCATGCATGCGCCGGGGCGGGGCGGCGGGCTGCGGCGCGGGCGCCTCCGTTCGGCCGATGGGCTGCCGGCCGGGCTCGCCAGCCGGCTGCGGCGACAGGGCAACATGGGCGTGCGGCTTCTTGCGGCCGCGGCGGCGCTTGCGGCGCGGCGGTGCGGACGCATCGGGTTTCTTCGCGATGTCGTCGGATTTCTCGCGCGCGGCGGCGTTCACCGGCGCGTTCTCGGCCGGTTTTTGCCCGCCCCTGCGGCGGCGGCGGCGCTTGCGCCCCTTCTTTTCCTTGTGATGATCGAGCCTTCCGTCCTGCGCCGCGCCGGCGGGATCGCTCGCGACCCCTTCCCCATTGCGCTGTTTCGCAGCATGATCCGGCGTCCCGTTGACGGATTTCTCCGCTTCACCGGATCTGCCGGCCGGTCGCGAGCCCTGCGGGCCGAAACCGGATTCGGAAGGCGCCGATCGGGATGCGACTGCATCCGATCCGGTGTCCTTCACGGCCGTTCCCTTCTTGCGCCGCGCTGCCCGAACAGGCGCTGCAGGCGCATCTCATATAGTGTTGGAAAAACCGTATCAGCACATCACGCATTTACCAAGTGCATTTGTCGCGGATTGGGATTTGCATTTTGAGCGACGAGGCTCTATATCGCCGGTCTCACGCGAGGCGGTGGGGAATAGGTTAACGGTAGACCCACGGACTCTGACTCCGTTAGTCCTGGTTCGAATCCAGGTTCCCCAGCCAGCGTATTTCCAAATAAAATTCAATAACTTAAGAGCGCAATTCGGGCGCAATTTGCGCCTTTTTCATGTTGCACCGTGTCGTAAGGCAATCCCAATGAATCCAGGCAGTTGCAAGGTGTGGTAAGCGCTTGCATGCAACAGGCGTGCAACATGGCAGCGCCTTGTTTTGCCCTCAGTAACGCCAGCTTACGGAATGTTTTTGCGCGTGCTGTAATGCCCTCCTGGACAGTGAGACAGGCCATTTGGCCCGCCGGCAAACCGCCGGCCAGGCCCGCTTCCTTGGAAGCCTTGCTCGACCAACCCGCGCCGTCCTCTGTCTCAGCGCACAAATCGAGACTGCCACCGGTGCCTACCGATGGAGAGTTCTGTGCAGACCCTCTCAGACGACCAAACGACGAAAGCTGACCTCGATTTGATTTGGAGCGGCGATGCCATTGCGCGTGAAATCGGCCGGGAAGTGGCCTTCGCTGCGGCATGATCAACGGCAGCAACGCGCCATGAGAGAACATCGGATTGAATTGATTCGGAAGCTATCCGGTCCAGATTGCTCGAAAAAAGCTGACCAGCGATATGGCGAGACCAAAGCAGATCAACCGTCTCGCTGGACTTTCCGCGAGATTGTTCCTTCAGACTTGGTCGCGGCTGCGACAGCACTCGAACACTGGCTGTTACCTTTCCACTATCGGGGGCATTACGCAGCGCTGCCGCGGCGAATTGCAAGTCGACATGGAATCGCCCGCATCTTTCGGTTACGGTGACCCGAAATAAGGGAGGAGCTTCATTGAGCGGTGCGCCGCCACTCAATGCTGCGTGCAAGATCTGGTCCCGCCGCTCGGCAATGCGGTTGGCGGGGATGGGTGTTGTTTGCGCCTGGACCGGATCGCAAGCACACGGCCAAGTGCAGCAAAAAATCCGTTTCGGTCTCACGCCGGTCTTCCTGACGAATGACCTCGAACTCCTCGATGCCCTGCAGGCCTATCTGTCTAAGGCGACGGGCTATCAGATCGAGTTGATCACGCGGCGGACCTACCAGGAAATCACCGCCCTTCTCGTATCGGGTCAGCTGGATGCGGCCTGGATCTGCGGCTATCCCTATGTCCATTATCGCGACAAGCTGGAACTCGTCGCGGTTCCGGACTGGAACGGGAAGCCCTTCTACCGATCCTACCTGATTGTTGCGGCAGACCGCGACGCCGAGTCCCTGGAGGATCTCGCCGGCGACATTCACGCTTTTTCCGACCCAGATTCCAATTCCGGTTTTCTGGTGACGCGGACGCTCCTCTTTGAACGCGGCCTCGACCCTGAAGTCTTTTTCCGGAAGATCATGTTCACCTACGGTCACCGCAACGTGATCCGCGCCGTCGCCTCGGGTCTGGCCCAATCGGGCAGTGTCGATGGCTACGTGTGGGAGGTCATGCGGGAAATCGAACCGGAACTGGTCAACCGGACGAAGCCGCTTAGAAAATCCGAGTGGCTCGGCTTCCCGCCGATTGCAACCAGCAAGGCCCTGGCGCACTCCCACCGGATCGACGCGCTGACGAACGCGCTTGTTTCGATGGCGCAGAAGCCAGACGGGCAACGGGTTCTGGACATGCTGCGGCTTACCGGTTTCGAAGTCGCCGATCCAAGCGTGTTCGATGGCATAGCGGCGAAATTCGCCATGCTGCGGGGTGTGCTGTGAGCGTGCTGGCGCGCATCCGGCGCCTGCCTCTGACGATCCGCGTGCCGGCCACGGTTGTCATCCTGATGGTGGCGATTTCGGCGGTGATTTCCGAGAGGGTCCTGGACGGGCTGTCGAAGACCCAGGAGACCTATCTTCAAGGTCTCGCTTCGGCTTATCTCGACGGGGTCGTCGCTTCGATCACTCCATCGGTGCTGCGCGAGGACAGTTGGGAGGTGTTCGACGGAATCGAACGTTTGAAACCGACCGACGACGCCATCCTTCCCGTCGAAACCGTCGTGACGGGCAAGAGCGGTCTTGTTCTAGCATCGAGCAATCCGATGGCGCGTGAGACGCTTCGGCCGCTCGATGCCGACTTCGCACGCCAATTTAGCGGGACCGGCATCACGATCGATCCTTCAACCCGCAGCGGATATGTGCAGCGCGACATCGCTTACCAGAACCAGTTGATCGGCGCCGTCTATGCCGTCTTCGACGTTTCCTCGCTGCTTCGCGAACGCCGGCAAATTCTCGCCACTCTGCTCACGACCAATGCACTGTTTACGGCTCTCCTCGGTTTCGTCGGCTTCGTTACCGTCAGCCGGATGATCCGGCCGATGCAGGTGCTCGAAACTCATATGATCGACGCCGCTGCGGGTTCTGCGACGCTGATCGGCGAACGCGAGTTTCCTGCTGCCAACAGCGAAGCGGCGAACGTTTACCGGGCGTATAACGCGCTGGTGCGCTCCGAAACGGAGCGGCAAGTGCTTGCCCGGCAACTTGCGGAAGAAGAAAAGCTCGCGAGCCTGGGGCGGCTCGCTTCAGGCATGGCGCATGAGATCAACAATCCGCTGGGCGGGCTTATGAATGCGGTCGACACGCTGCGTTTGCATGGCGAACGACGCAGCGTGCGCGAATCCTCGATCGAACTCATCCAGCGCGGCCTGCATGGGATCCGCGAAGTAGTGGAGGCCGCGCTGGCGACCTACCGGCCGGAGCGCCTGACCAGACCGCTGGCAGAGCAGGATTTCGCGGATCTGAAACTGTTGGTCCGTCCGGAATTGCGCCGGAGGAAACAGAGGCTGGACTGCACGATCGACGGAACGCTCGAAGGCGAACGGAACTGGCCGGCCGGGCCAATTCGTCAGGCGGTTTTGAACCTGCTGCTCAACGCCGCGGCGGTCACGGCCGAGGGTGGACGCGTTGGAATGCAGATCGCGGTGACCGCGCACGGACTGGACATCGCGATTTCCGATCAGGGCGTTGGCATGCCGGCACCAGCGAAATCGATCCTGACGGATCACAAGATCAGGGAAGTCCCGCGCGATGGCAGCGGGCTCGGTCTCTGGATCGTGCGCAAGATTGCCGACGACCTCGGCGCCGCCATCGAGGTTTCCGGTGAATCGGGATCGAACACGATCGTCCGCCTGTCGATCCCGCGGCGGATTTCGGAGGTAAGCAATGCGGCCTGAAACGCTCAACATCGGCCTGATCGAGGACGATCCCGTCATGGGCGGCTCGATCGTCCAGCGGCTCGAACTGGAAGGGTGCGCCGTACGCTGGTGGCAAACCGGAAAGGAAGCACTGCAGGCGCATGGAAAGACATTCGGGGATCTCGATCTG
The DNA here is from genome assembly GCA_963712205.1 of uncultured Alphaproteobacteria bacterium. Lineage (GTDB taxonomy): Bacteria > Pseudomonadota > Alphaproteobacteria > Rhizobiales > Rhizobiaceae > Oricola. Next base: position 33,441 of record CAVQHF010000002.1, read on the forward strand.
GTCCTGTGCGACATCAGGCTTCCGGACATGAACGGCGAGGACATCTACCGCACCCTGACGAGCCAAAAGGCCGTTCCTCCGTTCATTTTTATCACCGGATATGGCGAAATTGATCAGGCGGTTCGGCTAATGCGCCTTGGCGCAGCGGACTACGTCACGAAACCTTTCCGTTTCGAGGATTTCCTGTCGCGCATCCGGGACAACGCGCGCAACCATTCGCCGACCGAGCGGGGCGACCATGCGCTCGGCATATCGCCCGCAATGCAGGAATTCGAGACTTTGCTGCAGCGTTATTCCGGCACCGACCTGCCGGTTCTGATCACCGGCGAGACCGGTGTCGGCAAGGAGGTGGCAGCACGCCACCTGCACGCGCTGTCGAAGAGAGACGACGAGCCGTTCATGGCGGTGAACTGCGCGGCTATTCCCGCCGATCTACTCGAAAGCGAAATCTTCGGACACGAGAAGGGTGCCTTTACCGGAGCAGCGAAACGGCATCTCGGATACGCCGAACGTGCGGCAACGGGCACGCTTTTCCTCGACGAGATCGGAGACATGTCGCCTCCGCTGCAAGCCAAGATCCTTCGGCTGATCGAGGATCGGCGCTTCCATCGCATCGGGGGCGAAGAAACGATCCCGTTCCGCGCCCGGATTGTGACGGCTACGCACAGGGATCTGTCGGACCGGACGGCCACACCTCCGTTTCGGGAAGATCTCTATTTCCGGATTGCGGTGCTGACGGCGCATATCCCGCCGTTGCGCGAGCGGCCGGAGGATATTCCATGGCTGACGGACTTGCTTCTGGGACAAGCCGCCGCGCGTCACGACAAGGAAATCCGGGGTGTATCGACGCACGCCGAAGAGTTTTCCCTGGTGCATCATTGGCCAGGCAACGTTCGCGAGTTGCGCAATCGCCTCGAACGGGCTGTTGCGCTGGCCGGCGGCGAATGGCTGATGCCCGGAGATCTTTTCCCCGACAAGGCCGATACGGGATCGACCGTCGCCGGCTTCCGGCCGTTGTCCGAAATCCGTGACGCGGCGGAGCGGCGCCAGATCGAACGCGCTCTGGCTGAGACGTCCGGGCATGTTCAGGAAGCAGCCCGTCTGCTCGGCATCTCCCGGACGACGCTTTGGGAGAAAATGACCCGTCTCGGTGTCAAGGCGGACCGTCCGGAATCCTGAACCTTCGGCGGCGCAGCATGTTCGGATTTCCGAACATGGCCAGCAGCCCGAAACTCCCGAAATCGAACGCACCATTGAAACGACTGAATAAAGCGGCTTGGCACAGGGCTTGCTGCTTCCCGGCTGCAGATAACAGTTTCGGGAGGAAAGCATGTCACGATGCACGAAGATGGTCGACGTCGGCCGTCGCCAGTTTCTGAGAGGCAGCGCATTTGCCGCCGCAGGCGCGGCCACCGCGTCCGTCATGCCGGTGGAACAAGCAAGAGCCGCCGGAATGGCGCTGCTGGAATATCCTTCGAACCGGCTTGCCAATGTCGCCGATCTCGCACTCAACGAACCGCTCGACGTCGCCTATCCGGATGAGGAGGCGCCCGGCGTTCTGTTGAAACTCGGCAAAGCCGTCGAGGGTGGTGTCGGACCGGATGGCGACATCGTCGGTTTTTCGACCGTCTGCCCTCACAAGGGATTCCCGCTGGCCTACAACGCCGAACGCCGGACCATGAATTGCCCGGGCCACTATTCGGTCTTCGATTGCGAAGCCGGCGGCCAACAGACATGGGGCCACGCAACCCAGAACCTGCCGCAATTCATGCTGCGCGTCGACGACAAGGGCGACATCTATGCCGAAGGCGTGGATGAACTGCTCTACGGGCGCCTGTCCAACGTACTCTGAGGGAAGATCACATGGCTTACAAGAGACACATCGACCGCCTGCCGATCATCCCGGCGGACGCCAAGAAACACAATGTCACCTGTCATTACTGCATCGTCGGCTGCGGCTATCACGCCTACACATGGCCGATCAACAAGCAGGGAGGAACGGACGCGGGCCAGAATGCATTCGGGGTCGACCTGTCCGAGCAGCAGGCCGCCGAAACGGAAGCCTGGTATGCGCCGTCCATGTACAATGTCGTCAAGCAGGACGGCAAGGATGTCCATCTCGTCGTCAAGCCGGATCCGAACTGCGTGGTCAATTCCGGCCTCGGATCGGTTCGCGGCGCGCGCATGGCGGAAAACCGCCGGTCGGACATCACCGGTACGCAGCAGCAGCGCCTCGAGCAGCCGATGGTCTGGCGCTACGGCACGTGGCAACCGACAAGCTGGGAGGACGCGCTCGATCTCGTCGCCCGCGTCACCGCCCGCGTGATCGACAAGGACAATGAGGACGATCTGTTCGTCTCGATGTTCGACCATGGCGGTTCGGCCGGCGGCTACGAGAACACCTGGGGCACCGGAAAGCTTTATTTCCAGTCGATGAAGGTGAAGCACTGCCGCATTCACAACCGGCCCGCCTACAACTCGGAAGTCCATTCGACCCGCGACATGGGCATCGGCGAACTCAACTACGCCTACGAGGATTACGAGTTGACGGACACGATCTTCCTGATCGGCGCCAACCCGCTGGAGACCCAGTCGAACCTGTTCCTCAACCACATGGTTCCGGGAATGCGCAATGGCGCGAAGGTCGTGATCGTCGATCCCCGCCGGACCGTCACGGTCAATGCCTGCGAAACCGAAGCCGGCAAGGACAATGTTCTGCAACTGGGCATCAAGTCCGGCACCGATCTGGCGCTGTTCAACACGCTGTTCACCTATATCGCGGACCAGGGCTGGATCGACAAGGACTTCATTGCCAACTCGACCTTCCAGGGCGACGTCGCACAGGAGCAGAACGAGGCCTTTCCGGCCGCGCTCGGAAGCTTCGAAATGGCGCGCGAGGAATGCAAGATGTCATTGGCGGAAGGTGCCGAAGCTTGCGGTATTTCCGAAGCCGACATCGTCAAGGCGGCCGAATGGATCGCCAAACCCAAGGACGATGGCTCGCGCCGGAAATGCGTCACCGCCTACGAGAAGGGCATCATCTGGGGCAATGACAACTACCGCACCGTCGGCGCCCTGGTGAACATCGCGCTGGCGACCGGCAATATCGGCCGCGAGGGCGGCGGCGTGTGCCGGCTCGGCGGTCACCAGGAAGGCTATTTCCGGCCCTCGGATGCCCATGTCGGCCGTCCCGCGCCCTATATCGACCAGCTCATCATCGCGGGGCACGGCAAGGTCCACCACATCTGGGCAAACGACCACTACAAGACCACGCTCAACGCCTCCGAGTTCAAGAGGGTCTACAACAAGCGCACCAACATGGTGAAGGAAGCCATGGACGCTCGTGCCGGTGCGACCCGCGAGGAACTGGTCGACGCCATCGTGGGGGCCATCGAGGCTGGCGGCATCTTCTCGGTCAATGTGGACATCATCCACAGCCAGATCGGCCAGGCGGCGCATGTCATCCTGCCGGCGGTCGAGTCCGGCGAGATGAACCTGACTTCCATGAACGGGGAGCGCCGCATGCGGCTCGTCGAGAAATTCATGGATGGCCCGGGTCGGCAAAACCCGACTGCCTGATCGCCGCCGGGCTCGCACAGAACCTGGAACGTGTCCTGCGCGAAGAAGGCCGCGACGACTATGCCGATCAGTTCAAGGGCTATGACTGGGCAACCGAGGAAGATGCCTTCATGGACGGCTACAACTCGGGCAATCCCGACGTGACCTATGACCGCCTGCGCGCGATGGGCAACAACGGCGTCCAGGAGCCGGTCGTCGGATACGAGGATGGCAAGCTGGTCGGCACCAAGCGGCTTTACGCGGACGGCAAGTTCGACCGCCATGGCCGCGAGGACAAACTGGCGCTGTTCTGCGGCGGCGCCTGGCGGGGGCTTGAGGCCCCGGGCAAGGCCTCCCAGCGGGACAGCTACGCCTTCCTGATCAACAACGGCCGCGCCAACATCAACTGGCAGAACTGGTTCCTCGACAAGGACAACGACTTCGTCTCCGACCGTTATCCATTCCCCTTCATCGAGATCAATCCCGAGGACATGGCGGAACTGGGTCTGAAGGAAGGCGATCTGGTCGAGGTCTACAACGACGTCGGCGCAACCCAGGCGATGGCATATCCGACCCCGACGGCGCGCCGGAAGGAAACCTTCATGCTGTTCGGCGCGCCCAGCGGCACGCAGGGCAACGTCATCAATCCGGGCGTGAACGAACTGATCCTGCCGAACTACAAGCAGACCTGGGCCAACATCCGGAAGATTTCCGATGCCCCGGCCTCGGTCAAACACCTGTCGTTCAAACCGAAGGAATACACTTCGGCCTGAACCCATGGAACGACCCGCCGCGCCCGTCGCGGCGGGTCCATTTCAATCCTGTGAAGAGTCCCATGCAACCAGAAACGAATCCTGTCGAACCCGTCGCGGTATCCTGTTGCGCCGGAAAATCCGGGGATGTCCTGCCTGTTGACATCGCCGGCGCGAAGGCGATCGCTGCCGCTATACCTGTAACCGGGATCGAGCGCGTACCGCTGGTCGAGGCTGCCGGGAAAATTTTGGCGTCTGATACTTTCTCCACCATCAACCTTCCGCCTTTCGACAATTCGGCCATGGATGGCTATGCAGTCCGGACGAAGGACCTAGCGGGAGCCGGTCCCTGGAGTTTTCCGGTATCGGGGCGGATTCCCGCGGGGGACGGCGCCGGAAGACGGTTTCCTCCCGCAAGCGTGGTACGCATTTTCACCGGCGCTCCGGTTCCGGAAGGCTTCGACGCCGTCGTCATGCAGGAGAACTGCGAGAGGTCGGGTGATGCCATAACCTTTTTCCTCAAACCGAATCCCGGACAGAATATCCGGCGTGCCGGCGAGGATGTGGAAATCGGGGTGGCGGCTGTTACCGCAGGCACGCCGCTTACGCCGGCCCGGATTGCGCTTCTCGCCGCCATCGGCACGGGAGCCATCGATGTCTGGCGCAAGGTCAGGGTCGGCCTGATTTCGACCGGAACCGAATTGCGCGAGCCCGGCCAGCCGCTGGGTCCGGGCCAGATCTACAATTCAAACCGCTATTTTCTGCGCAGCGCGCTCCCATTTTCCTGGGCCAACGTCGCGGACTACGGAATTGTCGGCGACGATCCGGAAACGATCCGGGCGGTCGTGCGCGAAGCGGCCAGAGAATGCGATGTGGTTATCACTACCGGCGGGGTTTCCGTCGGAGAGGAAGATCACATGATGGACGTTCTCAAGCGCGAAAATGCCGAGCTGGAGGTCTTGAAGGTCGCCATGCGGCCCGGCAAGCCGGTTATGGTCGGCAAGATTGGCAATGCCCTGTTCTTTGGCCTACCAGGCAATCCCTATGCCACAGCTGTGACTTTTTCGCAGATCGCCCTGCCAGCGATCAAGGTCACCGCGGGCATGAGGTCCGTCGATACGCCCTGGTTGCCGGCAGTCTCGGGGTTCAGTTATCGCCGGAAACCTGGCCGCACGGAATATGTGCCGGTCGCCTGGACGAGGCGGGACGCGGGCGGAAAGCCCATCGTCGAGATGCTCGGACGCGGCTCTTCCGCAAGCCTCGGCCCGATGGCTATCGCTATGGCCACGGCAGTGCTCCCGCCGGACATGGCGAAAGTCGAGCCCGGAATGCCGCTGCGTATCGAACCGGTCTGCGAATGAACGACTTCGTCGACCGCATTTGCGCCCGCCGTTCGGTGTCACCGAAACATCTGTCCGAGCCGGAACCGTCGTTCGACGAGATCGAGGAAATGGCGAGGGCCGCCGCCGCGGCGCCCGACCATGGCCGTTTTGGCCAATGCGGTTGGTCTACATCCCAAACGGGAAGCGGGAGGCGCTGGCCGAAGCGTTCGCCGAGGCTGCGTCGGAAGTCGATCCGCGATGTGTGCTGCGTTCGATTTTTTGGATTCAGAGCATCCGGCGGGATTCATTGTCATTGGCAGCTTCCGTGGAAAGCCGAAGGAAACACCGCGAAGATCGATCGGAAAGTCATTGTCGGAGTGGTCGCAGTAGCGCGATCGACAGGAGAAATTGAGACCGGAATGTTCGCGATGGGTCACCGGCCGAACGGACGCTTCTTGATCGTTTTGTCCTGATTGCGGACCGTCTTCTCCCGGCTCCCACGAACAGAAATCCTCTTCGAAATTTAAACAAGCTGGATTCCCAATCGATGCGGGGATCAAATCTACGCCGCTTCGTCAACGGTCATGCATAGCGCGCTCTTCACTCCCCCCAAGCAGAAACCTTATGAATCAAGCCGTAATTGAGCCAACGCCCGTCCAATCTCGTTGCCGAGCAGTCGTTCGGGCGGCGATATCGCCGACGAGGCCGACATGATGACGCCGATCCGCAGATTGAGCAGCACGTCATGTATCAGAGGCACGAAACACAGCGTGCCCTGCTGAATCTCCTCGTAAAAACCAGTCTTGGTGTAGAGCCCGACGCCGCGGCGCAGCGACACCCCGACAATACCCCATCGCGGATCTCGTTCGAGAAGGCCGTCCAAATAGATGGCCCCATGGGCGCGAAAGATGGCGCCGATCCCCAGGTGAACGATACCGGGAACCACGCCTTGCCTTTCATAGGCCAACTTCGCCGAAGCGGCGTTCAGGCGCTGGATTTGTGTCCTCAGTCTGTCTCGATAACCGCCTTGATAAGGCCCGCCTTGGCCAAAGCCCAATCCGCCAGGTCCGTAACCGCGCCGTCGAGTGTGGTCCGATGCGTGATGACCCGCTCGACCATGACTTCGCCGGCACGGATCGCAGCGATCACCTGCTCGAAATCGCCGGCCAGAGCGTTGCGGCTGCTGCGCAACGTCATTTCCTTGCGATGAAAATCGGGATCGGAAAACTCGATCCTGTCGTTGATGACGCCGACCAGCACATAGGTTCCTCCATGCGCCACATGGGCGAAACCGGCTTCCATCGCGGCGCGATTGCCCGTCGCGTCGAACACGATGCCAAAACCGTCATCCGGCCAGCGCTCGCCGCTTTTATCCCTGGGTGCCAACGCCGTCACGCCGATAATAGAGGCGGTTTCTGCCGCACGCGCGGCGTCCGTGTCGACCAGCGAGACGTTTCCGCCCGCCAGCCGCGCAAAAAGCGCGACGCCGAGCCCGATCGGTCCGGCGCCGACAACCAGGACGTCGGCCCCCTCGCCGACCTCACCGCGCCTGACCGCATGCGCGCCGATCGCCAGGAACTCGACGATCGCGCAGGCATCAGCCGAAAGCCCGGGTGCCTTGATCAACTGTTTCACGGGCAACACGAACCTGTCGGTCATGCCGCCATCCTCATGCACGCCGAGCACCGAAATGTTCGTGCAGCAATTCGGTCGTCCGGCGCGGCACGCTATGCAGGTGCCACAGGATTTGTAGGGGTTCACCACGCAGACTTCCCCGCATTCGAAGCTGCCGCCGTCGGGCGCTTCGAGAATCTCAACCGCGAGTTCGTGCCCCATGACTCGCGGATATTCGAGGAAGGGGTGCTTGCCTTCGAAGATATGATAATCCGTACCGCAAATTCCGATACGCAGCGGCCGAACCAGCACGTCGCCGGGCCCGGCGACTGGCGACTGGCGCTTTTCCAGCACGAGACTGCCCGGTTTCGCGCACACAAGCGCATTGACGTTCATCACCACGGGTTTTTCCTGTCGCTGGTCAGAGTATCGAAGAAATTCGGGCCGGCAGACCGCCGGCCCGAATGCCGGACTACTGGAAATCCGCCATGTTGTCCTTGGTTACCAGCGCCGCGCCTGAATCGATCAGCGATTCGACCGGTTCGCCCCTTATCGACTTCACCAGCGCGTCCACGCCGAGTTCGGCCATCTTGGACGGGAACTGCGCCACAGTGGCGTCCTCGATACCCTCTTCCAGCGCTTCGGCCTCTCCGCAACAGAAATCGAACCCGACGAGCACGATGTTCTCCGGAGAGATACCGGCGTTCTTGATAGCGCGGGCCGCGCCGGCGGCAGGAGGGCCGCATGCCGCGTAGATCGATTTCAGGTCGGGATTGGCGGTCAGCAGGTCTTCCGCCCCGCTGATGCCCAGTTCCTCGGTGCAATTCGTTCCCGTCCGCCCGACAATGTTGACGTCCACGCCGGCAAGACCTTCGAGCATGCCGTTGACGCGATCATCGAGCGCCGGCACCCCCGGCACGCCTTCCAGGATGCCAAGCGTATCGCCATCCTTCAGGACACCCGCCAGATACTCGCCCGCGATCTTTCCGGCGGCATAGTTGTCGGTGGTCGCGAGCGCCGTGCGGCCGTCCCAATCGGGAATGTTGTTGTCCATGAGCACGATCTTGACGCCGGCCGAGATCGCGCGATCCAGCGCGGGGGCAACCGTCGGATCGACCGGCGTCAGCGCGATGCCCTGCACGCCGTTAACCACCATGGATTCAATTAGCGCGATCTGGCCTTCGATATCCGTCGCGGACTGACCTTGGCCGTATGTGATCTCGACGCCTGGATTGGCCTCGGCATAGGCCTTGGCGGCGTTCTCCATTGTCGCAAAGAACGGCACCGGGAACTTGGTGATAAAGCCGAGCTTTATCGTGTCAGCGGCCGAGCCGGGCCCCGCGGAGGCGAGGACCAGCGCCAGGCCGGCAAGTAGCGAATTGAACTGCATGCTTTCCTCCACTTCTTTGTGACCGCTATCGCGGTCTCTCCATCCGCCGGCGCGCCGCGCCGCCGAATTCCTTTAGGCGTCGGCGCCGACGATCATCGACACCAGGTCCTGCTTGTTGCTTTCGTCCGGTTTCAGCTCTCCGACCTTGCGCCCCTGCCGGAGCACCACCGCGCGGTCGGCAAGCTCGATGACATGTTCCATGTTGTGCGTGATCAAAATGACGGCGATGCCTTCCGACTTCAGATGCGCCATCAGGTCGAGCACCTTGCGCGCCTCGCGCAGACCCAGCGCGGCCGTCGGCTCGTCTAGGATCACGACGTCCCTGGCGAAAACCGTGGCGCGCGCGACGGCGATCGCCTGGCGTTGGCCGCCCGACATCTGCGCGACGGGCGTGTCGAAGCGCGGTAGTTTCACCTTGAGGCGGTCGATTACTTCCGACGCTTCGCGGTTCATCGCCGTCTTGTCGAGGAATTGCAGCGGCCGCGGCAGCCATTGCGGGCCCGACAACTCGCGGCCGCAGTAGAAATTTTGCGCCGGGGTCATGTTGTCGAACAGCGCGAGGTCCTGGTAGACCGTCTCGATGCCGGCGCGCCGCGCGACCGCCGGCGACGAGAGTATCGCCGGTTCTCCGTTTATGCGTATCTCGCCTTCGTCGGGCTGGTGCACGCCGCTTATGCATTTAATCAGCGTCGACTTGCCCGCGCCGTTGTCGCCCAACAGCGCGAGGATCTCGCCGCGCCATGCATCCAGGCTGATATCGCGAAGCGCCTGGATCGCGCCGAAGCGTTTATGGCAATTGCGCAGGCTCAGAATTGGCGTGCCGGTGTCCGTCATGATCACCGTCCGCCCGCGGCGTGCAACGTACGCACCCGCGCTTCGAGGCGATTGCGCAGGACATCGGATTCGACGGCCAGCACGATGATCGTACCGATCGCGATCATCTGGAAGTAGGCATCGACACCGTGAAGGTTGAGCGCGTTGCGGATCACGCCGATCATCACCGCTCCGACCAGCGCGTGGCCCAGATGGCCGCGTCCCCCGAGAAAACTCGCGCCGCCGATGATAACGGCCGCGATTGTGTCGAGTTCGAGAAGGTTCCCGTAGAGCGGCGATCCCGCCGCCGTGCGGCCCGTCAGCACCACAGCGCCGATCCCTGCGCAGACGCCCGAAAGCACATAGACCGAGACCAGCACCGGACGGACCGGAATACCCATCTCGCGTGCAGCCACGGGATCGCCCCCCACGGCATAAAGCCAGCGGCCCCAGACCATCGTCTTGGCCAGAACCAGCAGCGCGAGCGCGACGACAGCGACCACGAAGAACGAGGCGGGCACCCCGAAGAAGCTGGTATTGCCCATCGCCGAGATCGCCGCCGGCATGCCGCGTATCGTGGTGTGTCCCGGCGCGATCTCCAGCGCCAGGCCGCGGCAGATGCTCAATGTCGCAAGCGTGATGATGAACGGATGCGGCAGCCGGCCGTAGACGTAGAAGGAGCCGTTGACCGCGCCCACCAGCGCTCCGGACAGGATCATCGCCGCCGCGACGGCCAGCGCCGAATCCGATTGCTGGTGAACAAGACCGCCGACGACGGTCGCAAGCGCGAGATTGGAACCGACCGACAGGTCGATGCCACGTGTGAGGATCACCAGGTGCTGGCCCATTGCGACGATCGCGATAACGGCCGTCTGCGAAAGGATGTTGCCGAGATTAACCGGTTTGAAGAAATTCGGCGTGACCAAACCTATCGCCACGACGAGAAGCAAAAGGATCAGCACCGGTCCAATCCCGAGAAGTCGCAATCCGACTTCGAGGCCGGCCGTCGGGCGTTTCTCCGACAATGAATCGCCGAGCGAAGATATCATGTCCGACAGGCGTTTGCACGCATCCCAATTTGTCTTTTATCTACAAAAGACGATACTTGATGGGCTGGTCAAGTTGTATTTTATATAGTAAAATACTGAAATTCTTGGTATTCTATCGATGAAATCGGACACCCTCTTCAAGCGCGCATACAACCGCGCGATCGATCTCTTGGCCGGCATCGAGCCCGGTGCGAGACTGCCGTCGGAAACTGCGCTCGGCGCGCATCTGTCGGTCAGCCGCACGACCGTGCGAAAGGTCGTCGACACGTTGCAACAGAAGGGTGTCGTCACCGGGACGGGACGCGAAAGAACGGTCGCCGGCGGCGTTGCGGAACTCGAGCGATTTCCTGATTCCGAGACGGTGTCGATGTCCGAACAGGTGGAAGCCCGCTTCATGGAATGGATGCTGAAGGACGACACGCGTCCCGGCACGGCGATCAACGAACTGGAGCTTGCCCGGCAATTCGGTGTCGCCACGACCATCATCCGCGAATTCCTCAACCGGTTTCAGCGCTTCGGACTAATCGAGCGCCGGGCGCATGGCGGCTGGGTCTTCAAAGGCTTCACGCGGGAATTCGCAATGGAGCTCATCGATATCCGCGAGATGTTCGAACTGCGCTCGGCCAGATCCTTCGGCGCACTGCCCGACAACTCCGCCAATTGGCGAACGCTTGCCGAACTGCGGGCCAAGCACATGGATATCCTTGCCGATATCGATGCGCGCTATCACGACTTTTCGGAGCTCGACAGCACCTTTCACAGGTTCATCAATTCCGCGTCGCCCAACCGGTTCATCAGTGACTTCAATGATATCATCGCCTTGATTTTTCACTATCACTACCAGTGGAACAAGAAGGACGAACGGCAGCGCAACGAGGTCGCGATCCGCGAGCATCTGACCTACATGGACGCTCTCCAAACGCGGAATCCCGAACTGATCGACCTCGCCTGCCGTGCCCATCTCGCATCCGCGCGCGAGACGCTCGTCCGCTCCATCCTCGGCTGACCGGTCACCGCGAAGCGCGCGCCGAAACAGCGAAAGCGGCCAGGATGATCCTACCCTCGGTGACCAACTGGATGTCGGTCGGCACGTTCGGGATGCTCATACCGTTGTTGATGACTTCGAGAAACCACACGCCGAGCAGCTTGACAGTCCGCGTTCGGCGATCAGGGTGGTAATACCGCCGGGAGGACCGGAGTTGATGCGGGTGACGAGCGTTGCCGGATGCCGGGCCTCCTGGCCCTCGCTCAAGCAGGCCAGATCGCGTCCTAAAAGCTACTTTTTCAACAGTATCCGCCAAGAGCCGACGGCTCGAAAACGTTTCTGGATTTTCGGAGGCACAGGCCGGGAAACCGAACCCGGGCCGTCATACTTCTTCAGGGCGGGGGACAATGTCGGCGGATGCCTGTTCGCTACTGGGCGGCGGCTTGGGCGCGCTACTTTGTGGATCGAACAGGTGGCGGATATTATCCACCAATGATGCCAGATGATAACCGATCGTCTCCTGGACCCGGGTAATCTTGCGCGTTTCGAGTCCCTCGAGGATGGCGCTGTGCTGGCTCAAGACCCGTTCGCGGTTGCGACGCTGGCTCGCAGCCAGATAGCGCGCGCGCCAGAGCCGGGCGAGAAAGGCATTGTGGGTTTCCGCCAGCGCCTGATTGTGGGACGCCTTGGCAATTGCGATGTGAAACTCCATGTCCAGCTCGAACAAATCGAGCTTGTCCAATTGATCGTAGAGCTTTTCCATCCTGATATGTATTTGACGAATACCGGAAATCTCGTCGTTGGACGCATTCTTGCACGCAAGTTCGCCCGATAGCATTTCCAGCGCTCTAAGCACTTCGATCGCGTCCGAGATTTCGCCGAAAGACGGGTCAGCCACGATTGGGCTCCGCGACGGGCGCAGGTCAATGAGACCTTCTTTGGCAAGGATGCGTATTGCTTCGCGCATGGGCGTTCGGCTGACACCCATTTCAGCTGCACTGTCTCGTTCTTTGATGGGGGCGCCGGGTAACAGTTTGCCCCGTAGTATGTCACGGCGCAGTTGGATGGCAATTTGGTCCGGCAGTGTCTGCTCTGCCATTACTCTCGCACCGTTCCTCGTTTTTCGTGGCCTTGGTAGACGCTTGAAGCCAAGTTTGTCAGTCCTGACAATCAATTTTTTTGAATGAAATTTTGGTATACCAAAATAGGTCGATTGTCTATAACATCTCCCTTAGGCCCGCCGGTGGAATGGTATTCCGTTCGATCGCGCGGGGCTAACTCGACGAAACATTTTCGCGGTGCCACATGCCGCTAGGGAGGAAAGCAATGAAACTGGGAATGATCCTGAAAATGGCGGCTGCGGCTGCCCTTGTCTCGGCGCCTGCAATGGCGGATACGCATCTGCGAATCCAAACCCATTACGCACCTGAAACAATCTCGGGCAAGAATGCCGCCAAATTCGCCGACGACGTCCAGACGATGTCGAACGGCGCGATCTCCATCGAAATGTTCTATTCGTCATCGGTGGTGGCTTCGGTCGAAACCTTCGATGCGGCGGTGAACGGCGTGCTCGACTGCGACATGACGGGCGGCGCCTACCAGACCGGCAAAAACCCGGCGTTCCAGTTTGTCGGTGACATCATGGGCGGGTATGACACGCCCTTTCAGCAGCTTGGTTGGCTTTACACCGGCGGTGGTATGGAAGCGGCCGAAAAGCTTTACAACAAGTACGGCATGCAACTGGTCGGCTGGTGGGTGGTCGGCCAGGAATCGCTAGCCTCTACCAAGCCGATCAACGGCGTTGCCGATCTCAAGGACTGGAAATTCCGCTCCCCTCCGGGCATGGAAACCAAGATCTTTGAGAAGCTTGGCGCCAAACCGATCGTGATGGACTTCACCGAAGTCTTCACCGCGCTGCAGTCGGGCATTATCGACGGGGCCGACGCCTCGATCCTCGCCAATAACAAGGGCATGGGTCTTTACGACGTCGCCAACAACGCCACATTCCCCGGCTTCCACTCGATGCCCTCCGACCATCTGGCCTGCAACAAGACCGTCTGGGATGCGATGCCTGAAAACGAGCGCCGCATCATGGAAGTCGCCATGGAGAAGCTCGCGCTTGAACAGGCGATGACCTCGGCCAAAGCCAATGCGCAAGCGGCCAAGGATCTGACGGCCCAAGGCGTGCATCTGGCGGATTGGTCGGCTGAAGACCGCGCGGCCTTCCGCAAAGCCGCCGTCGAGACATGGCCGGAGTTCGCCACCACACCGGAAGCCAAAGAACTGGTCGCGAGCCATATCGCCTATCTGCAGTCGATCGGCATGATGGACGAATAATGATCACGCCGACCATGTCGGCTTAGCTGATCGGGCGGGCTCCTTCCGGGGCCCGCTTTCACTGTTCGGGCGCAACGACATCCGGGGGAGGAAACGATGGATACCGAGAGCCTGTGGTTGGGGCCGGCAAGGCAGCCGATGCGGCTTCTGATGATCGGCTTGGCGGCCGCGGTCGGGCTGGTCTGGTTATGGTTGCTGGTCGGCGTGCTGTTTTTGGGCAGCGACGCCTCGATGGCGTCCTTGATCCGGCCGGAAGGCAATATCGTCGTCAAGCTTCTGCTCTGGCTGATTTTCGGATGCGCGATCACCACCGGGCTTTACCTGTCTGACACCCGGGGGATGATCGAGGTCGAAGCGACCGGGCCGATGGATATCCTGTCGCTGGTGCTGGCCCGCATCACGATGGTGGCGATTGCGGTCACCGTGTGCGTGATGTTCTACGAAGTTGTCGCCCGCTATATCTTTTCAAGCCCAACGCTGTGGGCCAACGAATTGTCGCTGTGGATCGCCGGCTTCACCTTCTTGCTTGCCGGTCTCTACGCGATGCAGCAGCGCAGCCATATTCGCATCTACATCATCTACGATATGATGCCGTGGTGGGCCCAGAAGCTCTCCGACTGCGTGACCGTCCTGCTGATCTGGGTCTTCTTCATCTCGCTGGTCTGGGGTGGTTACAACGAAGTAATCGCCAAGATCGCCCGGATGGAAACCTTTGGCACTGCCTGGGACCCGCCGCTGCCGTCGACCGTGAAGGCCGCGATCCTGATTGTCATCGGTCTTGTCGCCGTGCAGGCCCTTTCGAACCTGATTGCCGACTGGAACAAGGCGCCGGTCGAGCACACCGCCGCCGATGAGATCGACGAACACGAAATTGAGCTTCTGAAGAAGACTCTCGGGGCAGACGACAATGGTTGATATAGGCACGCTGAGCGTCATCCTGCTGGTCGCCATGTTCATTCTGCTGGCGATCGGCATGCCTCTGGGCTTCGCCTCGGCCTTCCTGGCCGTGGCCACGCTGGTGATGAAATTCGGGCCTGACCTGTTGTACGGCGATTTCGGGCGCGGACCGCTGAATGTTCTCGGCCAGGCGATTTACCGGCAGATGACGAATTACGTGCTCATCTCGGTGCCGATGTTCATCTTCATGGCCAGTTTGCTCGAACGATCCGGCATCGCGCGCGATATGTATACCTCCCTGAACCGCTGGCTTGTCGCGCACCCGCGGCGGCATCGCCCTTGTCACCTCGATCATGGCGGTGCTCATGGCGGCCATGTCCGGGATCATCGGCGGAGAAGTCGTGCTTCTGGGACTGATCGCCCTGCCGCAGATGCTCCGTCTGGGCTACAACCAGAACCTCGCCATCGGCACGATATGCGCCTCTGGCAGCCTCGGCACGATGATCCCGCCGTCGATCGTGTTGATCTTCTACGGGCTAATCACCGAAACCTCGATCCAGGCGCTGTTCACCGCCGCCTTCCTGCCCGGCTTCTTGCTGGCCTCCTTATACGTCATCTACATCCTCGTCCGCTCGAACCTGTATCCCGAACAGGCACCACTGCCGCCGCCGCAGGCAGACGATCCGCCGACGGGCGAAAAATCACTGCTGTTCCTCAACTTCTTGTCCATCCTGCTGGCCATCGCCTCGGGCGTCTTGCTGCTGCGCAACCTCTTCTTCACCGCGACCGCCGAGAACACGGTTACCGAGGGTGTCGATCCCATCGCGTTTGGCATGATCTCGGACCTGCCTTGGGTCGCTGGCACATTCATTCTGGCCCTGGTGCTTCTCTTCATCGTCTTTGGCCGCGCTCGCACCGCGTCGGCCTGGGAAATGGGCAAGGGACTCGTGGCGCCGATCATCGTGATCGGTGTCGTGCTTGGCTCGATCTACGGTGGCATCACCGGAATCACCGAAGCCGCCGGCATGGGCGTGGTCGCAGTGTTCGTGATCTCGCTCGTCCGTCGCGAAATGACGTTCGAGATCGTCTGGGATTCGCTCATGCGCACCCTGAAATCCACCGGCACAATCATCTGGGTGACCATCGGCGCCGCCGCCCTGGCCGCGGCCTACACCCTTGCCGGTGGGCCGACCTATGTCGCCAATGCCATCATCGGGATGGAACTGCCGGCCATGGGGATCATTATCGTCATGATGCTGATCTTCCTGATCATGGGCATGTTCATGGACTGGGTCGGCATCGTGCTTCTGATCATGCCGGTCTTCCTGCCAATCGTCATGAAACTACCGGCAGATCAGATCGGCTGGCTCGGCCATGTCGAGCCGAAAAACGTGGCGATCTGGTTCGGCGTGACCTTTTGCATGAACATGCAGGTCAGTTTCCTGTCGCCGCCCTTTGGCCCGGCTGCGTTCTATCTGAAATCGGTGGCGCCCGAGAACATTTCGCTGACGGATATCTTCCGCGGGTTCCTGCCGTTCATCGGCATCCAGTTGGTGGCGTTGGCCGTCCTGTTGGTGTGGCCGCCGATTGTAACAGTGTTCCTGTGAGCGCGTTAATCGACGCGGTAATATGAAGAGGCGAGTATGAACAAACCAAGGATAGGATTTTCCGGGCTGGGCCTGATGGGCCGGGCGATGGTCGAACGGCTTCAGGATCAGGGCTATGCGGTGACGGTGCTCGGTCACCGCGACCGCACCGGAATCGAGTGCGGCTTTGGCGCGCGGCGCAAGCGAGGCCGCCAATGGCAAGGCGCTGGCCGAGGCAAGTGACGTGGTGATGCTGTGCATGGCAACCTCGGATCAGGTCGAGACGCGCGTACTGGGCGCGGGTGGCGTGATGGAAGCGCTGCGTCCCGGCCATATCGTGATCGACTTCGGCACCTCGCTGCCTGCCTCCACCCAAAAAATCGCCGCCGCGATGGCGGCAAAGGATGCGATCTATCTTGACGCACCGCTTGGCCGCACGCCGGCACATGCCAGGAAAGGTCTTTTGAACATCATGTGCGCGGGCGACAAGGCGGGTTTCGATCGGGTCCGCCCGGTTCTTGACGATCTGGGGGAGAATGTCTTTCACCTCGGCCCCTCGGGGGCCGGCCATACGATCAAGCTGATCAACAACTTCTTCGCCATGACCACCGCCTGCGCGATGTCCGAAGCGCTGGCCATGGCCGATCTGGCAGGCGTGCCGCGCGAGAATCTCTACAGCGCGATGTCGGCCGGGCCGTTGCATTCCGGCATGATGGATTTCATCGCCAACTACGCGACCAAGGGTCAGATTGACCTTGCCTTCACAGTCGCGAATGCGACCAAGGACGTGACCTATTACCGCCGCATGACCGAGGATTTGGGGGCGACCTCGCGTATGTCGGGCGCCGCGTTCCAGACCTTGACCGAAGCCCGCGACAATGATTTCTCGGACAAGATGGTGCCGCAAATAGTCGACTATCTTGCCGCGCATCTAAAGGACTGAACCATGCGGCTGAAGGGCAAGAAAGCCTTTGTAACGGCAGCCGGCCAGGGGATCGGCCGCGCCATCGCAACACGGTTTCAGGCCGAGGGGGCCGAGGTAACGGCGACCGATCTGAACGGCGCACCGCTGGCGGATATCGGCACGACAAGGGCCTTTGCGCTGGACGTTACCGACAAGGCGGCGCTGCAAAAGGCGGTGATCGAGGCCGCACCGGATATTTTGGTCAACTGCGCCGGCTTTGTGCATGCGGGAACAATTGCCGAGGCAACGGATGCCGAATTTGACTTCGCGATCAACCTGAACGTGCGTTCGCAATTTCACGCGATGCAGGCAGCCTTGCCCGGCATGGTCGAACGTGGCAGCGGTTCCATCGTCAACATCGCTTCGGTCGCGTCCTCGATCATCGGCGCCCCCAACCGCTTTATCTATGGCGCCTCGAAGGCCACTATCATCGGCATGACCAAATCGGTCGCTGTCGATTATGTAGCCAAAGGCGTGCGTTGCAATTGCATCTGCCCCGGCACCGTGGACAGCCCGTCGTTGCATGACCGCCTGCGGGCAACTGGTGACTACGAGGCGGCGATGGCCGCCTTCATCGCCCGCCAGCCAATGGGCCGCATCGGCAACCCGCTCGAGATCGCACAGCTGGCGGTCTATCTGGGTTCGGACGAAAGCGCCTTTACCACGGGGCAAGCCCATATCATCGACGGGGGCTGGGCGGCGGGCTGAGGAGGCCGCCATGCCAGTTGCTCCTCGCGAGGACCGCACGGCCTTGGGGCTCGGCACCATGGCGCTGGCCGCGGTGTTTTTCACCCTGATCGACACATCGGCCAAATGGCTTATCCTGGCCGGATTGTCGGCCATTCAGGTTGTATTCGTGCGCTATGCCGGACATTTTCTGGTGTCCGCGCTGATTTTCTTGCCGCGCGAGGGATTTTCCGCCTTCCGCTCAAATTCTCCAGGGCGACAGATTCTGCGTTCGCTGTTCCTGTTTGGCAGCACGATCCTGAATTTTACGGCCCTGAAATACCTGCCGATCACCGTGACGACGACGATCATGTTTGCGGGTCCGATTGCCGTCACGCTCCTTGCCATCCCGATCCTGGGCGAAAAGGTCGGCCTGCGCCGGTTTCTTGCGGTACTGGCCGGATTTTCCGGCGTCCTTGTTGTAATGCAACCCTGGGGCGCCGAGTATCATCCGGCGATGTTTCTGTCCCTTGGGGCATTGATTGTCGCGTCGCTGTACTTTGTGATGACACGGTTGCTGGCTGGCACAGAAAGCAACGCCACCAGCCAGTTGTGGTCATCAGGCCTGGCAATGGTTTGTCTTGCGCCGCTGGCCGCGCCGGTATGGGTTTGGCCGCAAGGACCGGTTGATATCGGCGTGTTCGTATTGATCGGCGCATTTGGCGCCATCGCGCATGTTTTCGCGACCTTCGCCCACCGGCTTGCCGATGCCTCGATTCTGGCGCCGGTGATCTATATTCAACTGCTGCTGGCAGCCTTGTCGGGGATATTGGTCTTTGACACATGGCCCACGGTCTGGACGCTGGCCGGAGGGCTGATCATCATCGCCGCGGGCATCTACATCTGGCACCGCGAACGCAATTTGAAACGCCGGGCCTAATCCCGCCCAATATGGGGTATGTTGGTTGCCATTACCGTCATGAAAAGCACATTCACCCAGTCCGGCAGCCCGGCCATATAAAGAGCCGCGCGGGTCGCGATGAATGATCCCGTCAGATTGATGTCAATCGCGATGCGCCAGCCGGCGACGCTGACCGGGTCCTACCGTATACGGTTCTGCAAGGCTTCACCTTTGCAAAGCCGATTGATATTGCCGGCCATCGCCTCCTGACGGCGCGCTATGGTGCCGTGGGTCCAGCCAGACATATGCGGGGTCATCACGACATTGGCCAGTTGGTGAAACGGCCTGTGCGACGGCAAGGGGTCGGGATTATCGGCGGTCGGATATACATACCACGTGTCGAGAATTGCCCCGCCGATCCGATGTTTCGAAAGGGCGTCGAACAGCGCATCCTCGTCGATCACGGGGCCGCGCCCGACATTGACCACGACCGCATGCGGACGCAGCGCCGCGAGCGCTGCCGCGTCGATCAGGCCTTTGGTGCTGTCCGTCAGCGGCAAGGCGTTGAGCAGGATATCGACCTCGGCCATCATGTCCGGCAATTGATCCAGCGGCCAGACGGTCATCCCTTCGGCTTCAACCGCCGAGCGGTTGGCGATGTGAACCCGCATTCCGAAAACCCGCGCCCGTTTGGCTATTTCACCGCCGATATGACCAAAGCCGACGATCCCGATCGACTGGCTGGAAAGCTCGGTACGCAGCCCGTCCGGGCCGCCAGCCCAGTAATGCCAGTTGCCGGCCCGCAACTGCATGTTGGCCTCGGTCAGCGGTACGTGCCGGGCCAGAAGTGCGGCGAAGACATATTCCGCGATGGCGCCCTCATGCCCGAAACAGTTGCACAGGGCGGTTGCATGAGGCAGCGCGTCAATGTCGACTTTGTCATACCCCGCACCTGGAACCTGAAACAGCCGGGCGGTCACCTGCGGTTGCCCCGCATGGCGAACGACCCCGACAATCACCTCCGCAGCGCCATAGGTCGAGGCCTCGCCCGGTTGGTCCAGCGCGTCTGACAGGACGGCGATGTCATGCCCCGCGTCAAGATAGCGCTCAAATCCGCCTCGGAATGTGGATGCATTGTTGCCGTGAAATACGATCTTCAATTTTTGGGTCCTGTTTCAGGGCTCGATCGACGACGGGCTGGCGGTTATTCCGCAGGTTGAAACCGTAGCCGCCATCCGTCTCACAACACAGAGATCATGCCGCCATCGACATAGATGATCTGGCCGCAGACATAGTTGGACGCGTCGGAGGCAAGGAAAATCGCGGTGCCGGCCAGTTCCTCGGGCAGACCCCAGCGCCGCATCGGTGTGCGGCCTTTGACCCATGCGTCAAAATCCGGGTTGTTGATCAACGCCTCGTTCATGTCGGTCACCATGTAGCCGGGCCCGATGGCGTTGGCCTGGATGCCCTTTTCGCCCCATTCGGCGGCCATGGCCTTGGTCAACATCTTGATGCCGCCCTTCGCCACCGTGTAGGGCGCGACCGTTGCGCGGGCCAGTTCCGATGTCAGCGAGCCGATATTGATGATCTTGCCGCGCCCCCGCGCGGCCATGCGCCTGGCGGCTTCCCGGCCGATCACGAAAGCCGAGGTCAGGTTGATGTCGATGACACGCTGCCAATCGATTGTTTCGAGTTCCAGCATCGGCTTGCGGAACTGGATGCCCGCGTTGTTGACGAGAATGTCGACCTCGACGCCGTCGGAATCGAATGCCTCGAAGGCCGCCTTGATGGCCGCCTCGTCGCCGACATCGAATGCGCTGGTCAGGACCGCATGATCCTGCGCGCGCATTTCGTCGGCGGCTGCTTCGAGCCGGTCCTTGTTGATCCCGTTCAAAATGACCCGGGCGCCGCAGGCCGCTAGTCCTTCGGCAAAGGCGCGGCCAAGCCCGCGGGAAGACCCCGTGACGAGAGCGGTCTTCCCGCTGAGATCGAAGAGTTGAAGGCTCATTGGACGAGTTCCGATACGCGGGTGGTCAGGTCGGAGCGCTCGAAGAAGGAGGGGATGAGTTCCGTGCCGAGCCCAGCCCCCTCCATCGGATAGACGTAACCGCCCTCGATGCGGGGCACCTCCGTGACGAGTTCCTTGTACCAGCCCTTGTAGAAGGCGCGGACGCTTTCCTGGATCAACGTGTTCGGCTGGCTGAACGACATGTGGATTGCGGCGGCAAATCCGACGGGACCGATGCAGTCATGCGGCGCGAAGGGCCGGTGATAGGTCTCGGCCATGGCGGCGATCTTGCGGCCTTCGGTCAGCCCGCCGGTCCAGCACAGATCGGCCATCACCACGCCGATCGCGTCGCGGTCGAGATAGTCCTTGTAGGCATAGCGCGACCCCAGCGTCTCGGAGGCACAGACCCAGACATCGGTCGACGCCGCGTACTCCGCCAGTGCCTGCGGCGAGTTCATCCGGATCGGGTCCTCGTACCAGGTCGGCTCGAACGGTTCGAGCGCGCGCGCGATCTTCTTTGCCATCGGCAGGTTCCAGAGACTGTGGAATTCCACCATGATCTCCATCCTGTCGCCGACCGCATCGCGGATGAGTTCGAAGGGGCGGATCGCCTTCTTCAACTGCTCCGGCGTGATATGGAGCCCCTTGTTTTCCATTGCCGCCGGATCGAACGGCCAGATCTTCATCGCGGCGATGCCGTTCGACAGAAGATCCTCGGCAAGCTCTCCGGCGCGGTGCATGAACGCCGTCCAGGTCTTCATACGGTCCGGTTGCTTCGCCCAAATTCCAGGTGTCGACCGGCTTGATCTTGTTGGTGCGGACATAACGCGTCCCGGCGCAGGTGTTGTAGACGCGGATCCTGTCGAAGCACAGGCCGCCAAGCATCTGGTGTACCGGCTGCCCGCAGACCTTGCCGAACAGATCCCACAACGCGATGTCGATCGCCGAACATGCACGGTATTCGGTGCCTGTTGAACTCTGCGAATTCGGCAGGTTGAGCATCTCCTTGTGGAGCGCTTCGATGTTGAGCGGCTTCTGGCCTAACAGGCGGCTCGCCAGCGTATCGTGAATATGCGCTTCCACTGCGCCTGCGCCGTAGAAGGTCTCGCCAAGCCCGGTAATGCCAGCATCGGTTTCCACATGCACCCAGAGGACATTCGCGAATTCTTCGGCCCGAAAGGTCCTGATTCTGGTGATTTTCATCGTTGCGCCGCCGTTCCGCCGTTTTGTCCGGAATTGTTAATCCCAAACTGATAGGTCGAAAATGGGGGTTATCGCAATTGCAAAAATGGCTTATTGTGCTGCAATATGTCAAAACCTGTCCTACAATTTGAAAATTTGGCGGAGACGGGCGGCCTGGTTGACAGGACGATGCTCGATATCCGCCGCCTTATTCGAGACAACCGGCTGATGCCTGGCAACGTCTTGCCGACGGAAACCGCGCTGGCGGAACAGTTGGGCGTTTCGCGCAATGTGGCACGCGAGGCGCTGCGCGGGTTGGCGGCGCTGCGGATTCTCGATATCGGCAATGGCCGGCGAGCGCGGGTTGCCTCGGCCAATGCCGATGCGCTGAGCATGATCCTGGACCACACGGTGCTGACCAGGCAGGTGTCGATCCAGCAGGTCCTGGACGTGCGGCGGACGCTGGAATTGCGCACCACGGGTCTTGCCGCGATGCGCCGCAGCGATGCGCAGGCGCAGGACCTTCAAGCGGTTGTTGCCGGGATGTTTGCGGCGCTTGAAAGCGATCCCGACCAAGTCATGGAACTGGATATCCGCTTCCACGAATTCATCGCGGCCGCGGCCGGAAACCCGCTTTATTCGATCCTCGTCGAAAGCTTCAGCGCGATCATCCGGCAGACCTGGCATATCGGGTGGCGGGCGCGCGGGAATTACGAAAATCGCCTTGAGAATATCCGATGTCATGACCGTATTGCCAAGGCAATCGTCGATCAGGATACACTGCGTGCCGAGGCTGCGATTTCCGAGCATTTTGACAATGCGGTTTCTGTCTTGCTGCGGGCAGGGATCAACTGATGCCGGAATTACACGTCTAATGGCCTGCGGGTTCCGTTGAGCGCTTATTGACGCATAGGCATCCATTGCGTGCCGCCGATTGCATCTCGACGAGATGTTCTTGAAGATCAACGGCGAGACGCGTTCACTCCGGCGGGCAGTCTGATCAAGGCGACCCTCGCCGCCTCGGCCGAATTGGTCGTTCAGCCCGTCGATTGACGAATGCTGATCTGCGGCTCGATCCGGACACGGATCGGGTCACTTTCATTTTGCTCTCCGCTCAGGACCCGTCTGATAAGTTCGGCCGTGCGGCGACCGATTTCCGCGGCATGCGGATCGATCGTTGTGATTGTCGGCACGCAGATTGCCGAAATCTCGAACGCGCCAAAGCCGGCGATTGCAATATCCTCGGGAACACGGACGCCGCAGCGCTGACATTCGGTCAATGCGCCGAATGCCGACAAATCCGAAACGCAGATAACCGCCTGGGTATCCGGATATTCGTCCAGAAGCCGGCCCATGGCGTCAGCCCCCTCGCGCATCGAGATCGGCGGCCGGCCGGCGCCGATCAGCCGGGATGGGTCCATGCCGCGATCCTCGAGCGCCTTGACGAAACCCCGCCGCCGGTCGGCGCCGCGGGTGTCGCCATCGGTGTCACCGCCGATAAACGCGATCCGCTCCAATCCGCGTTCAACGAGATGTTCGATCATCACCTCCATCGTCGCGGAATTCGAAAATCCAACGACGTGATCGATCGGGTTGCTCGGGAGATCCCACGTCTCGATGACCGGAACGCCTGAATTCTGCAGCAGCAGGCGCGCCTTGCCGGTGTGCCGTCCGCCGGTCACCACAATTGCCTCGGGACGGCGGCGAAGCAATTGCTCGATCAGGCGCTCTTCTTCCAGAATATCGTAGTTGGAATAACCGAGAAGAACCTCCAGCCCCGCTTCCTGCAATCCGTCCGACAGGCCGCGAACCGTATCCGCGAAATTCGCATTGTTGAGCGACGGGATCGTCACGGCGACAAAGCCGCTGCGCTGCGAACGAAGATTGGCCGCCATGCTGTCAAACACATAACCCATGCTTTCGGCCGTCGACAGGATGCGCGCACGCGTTTCCTCGCTGACGGACGAATGCCGCTTGAAGGCCCGCGACACCGTCATCACCGATACGCCCGCCGCCGTGGCTACGTCTTTCATTGTCGGGTTTCGTGCCATGACTCGTCGCTCGATGTTATCGATACCGCAACTTTTCGCGTAATGGCGCGATATGCAAGTGCGACCGCGCATAACGCAACTGCGGCACGAAGGCGAAGACGGTCGGACGCCCGTGCGCGGACCGCTTCCGCGTGCATCGCAGGCGACTAGAGATCGTGGTCATGGGCTTCGGTAATGTGATGGTGGATTCGTCCATCGAAGAACCGGGCGAGGACCGCTTCCGTCGCCGCCTTGCCCTCGGCGCGGGCGGGACTTGCCAGCGCGGCATCCACAGCGGCGCGATCGGGATAGCTGATCGCAAGGATCAGCGGGAACTCCGGCGCGCCGTCATCGCGCTCATTGGCGAAGCACACGCGCACCGAGAGCGCGCCGGGAAAAGCCTTCCATTTCGGCAGAATTTCATCGAGCACCGCGGCGCGAAACGCCTCGATCTGCCCTTCTCCCACTCGTCCTTCGAAAAAGGCGAAGCGCGTGATCATCTGAACTGCTCCTTGTTCGGTCCCTTGAAAAATTCCATCAGCGCGGCCTGATCCTCGCCGCCGAGGCCCGCCGCCGTCAGCATCCGGTGGATCTCGGCGCAGAGCGCAGTCAACGGCATTGCCGTGTGCGTGCGCCGCGCCAGGTCCTGGGCGCCGTTGAGGTCCTTGACCATGTTGTCGATGCGGCCCGTGCGGCGGTAATCCTTCGCGGCGAAGCGCGGCATGTATTCCTGCAGGATCGCGCTGTCGGCGCGGCCGCCCTTGAGCGCCTGGGGAACTTTTCCGGCGTCGACGCCCGCATCGAGCGCAAGCTGCGTAGCCTCGGCCACGGCGAGGAAATTCAGACCGCACAGAACCTGGTTGATCAGCTTGGTCGTCTGTCCCGCGCCGGATGGACCCATGTGGGTATAGTTCGAGGCGACGTGTTTCAGGACGTTGTGCGCATCGGCGACATCTTCGTCCGTGCCGCCCGCCATCAGGGTCAGTTCCCCGATCAGCGCCTTTGGCGCCCCGCCGGACAACGGACTGTCGACCCAGCGCAATCCTTTCTCGGCAGCCCTGGCCGCGAGCGCCTTCGTCGCATCCGGATCGATCGACGACATGTCGATGATCAATGTCCCTGGCTTGGCGCCTTCGGCCACGCCGTGCGGGCCGAAGACGGCGATCTCGACGATCCGCGGGGAATTCAGACTGGTGATCACGTAGTCGGAGACGGACGCCGCATCGGCCGCGGAGTCGGCGGCATGCGCGCCCCTGGCCACAAGTTGGGCGACCTTGTCCTTGTCGAGGTCGAAAACGGTCAGCGCGTTTCCGGTATCGGCCAGTCTGCTGCCGATGGCGCCACCCATGGCGCCGGCGCCTATCAATGCAACGCTTTCACTCATATCCTGTCCTTCTTCGTCGCCGCCAGAAGCGCCGCCACAACACGATCGGGCGCCTGGCCGATATCCACGGTTATGGCGTCCTCGTCCGCGCCCGGCGGTTCAAGCGCGGCGAACTGGCTATCGAGCAGTGAAAGCGGCATGAAATGATCCTTTCGCTCCGCCATGCGCCGCGCGATCAGGTCGCGCGAACCGGAAAGATACAGGAACGTCACCGGCGCTGCCGCCCCCTCCCTGATCCAGTCGCGATAGCGGCGCTTCAAAGCCGAGCAACTGATCACGACCGGCCCTTCGATGGTTCGCAGCTTTCGCGCCACGTCCGCGAGCCAGGGCCGCCTGTCATTGTCATCGAGAGCATCACCGCGGGCCATTTTCGCAATGTTTTTCGGCGGGTGCAGATCATCGCCGTCGATGAAGCTCGCGCCGATGCTTTGCGCGAAAACCATCCCGATCGAGGATTTGCCGCAACCCGACACGCCCATGACGACATATCGCGGCATCACAGCGACGCCGTTATCCCGCCGTCCACATACACGATCGTGCCGTTGACGAAGGACGACGCCTCAGAGGACAGGAAGATGCATGCGCCGACCAGTTCCTCGACCTTCCCCCATCGCCCCGCAGGCGTGCGCTTTTCCAACCAGGTGCTGAATTCCGGATTGGCGACGAGAGCCGCATTCAGCGGCGTATCGAAATAGCCGGGTGCAAGGCCGTTGCATTGCAGGCCGTATTTCGCCCAGTCGGTCGCCATTCCCTTGGTCAGGTTTGCGACCGCGCCCTTTGTCATCGTGTAGGGCGCGATACCGGGACGCGCCAGCGCGGTCTGGACGGAACAGATATTGACGATCTTGCCGGCGCCGCGCGCAATCATGTGGCGAGCCACGGCCTGGCCGACATGAAAGACGCTGGCGACGTTCGTCTGCATCAGCATCTCGAATTTTTCAGCCGGGAAATCTTCCAGAGGTGTGCGGAACTGCATGCCGGCATTGTTGACGAGGACGTCGATTTGGCCGGTTGTCGCCTCGAAGCCATCCACGGCATCGCGGGCCGCTGCGTGGTCGGTCACGTCGAAGGCGAGTGTATGAACCAGGCCGCCCTCGGCGCGTAGGGATTCCGCCGCCACATCCAGCTTGGCGTTGTCGCGGCCGTTGAGTACAATCTCCGCGCCCGCCGCCATAAGCCCTCGCGCAAGCGCCAGACCGATCCCCTGCGACGATCCCGTGATCAAAGCGCGCTTGCCGGCCAGATTGAATAGTTCCGTGCTCAAAACCGTCCCTTTTCGTATCGACATCCAATTCCCATTGTGTTTATGTTATCGATAACAATTGTTGTCAAGGACGGAATTTCAAATGAGCAGACCAGATATCCTGCAGATCGGCCCTTACCCGGAATGGGACCAGGGTCCGCTGGATGCCGCGTTTACCATGCATCGCTATTTCGAGGCCGGCGACAAGGCGGTCTTCCTGGAAAAAGTCGGCGCCGGCATCCGCGGGATAGCCACACGGGGAGAACTCGGAGCCAACCGTGCGATGATCGAGGCCTGCCCAAATCTCGAAGTCGTCTCGGTCTACGGGGTGGGTTACGACGCGGTCGATCTGGAGGTCTGCCGCGAAAAGGGTATCCGCGTCACCAACACGCCCGATGTACTGACAAATGACGTGGCCGATCTCGGCGTCGCCATGATGCTCGTCCAGTCGCGGGGCATGATCGGCGCTGAAGCCTGGGTCCGAGACGGGTCATGGGCGGAAAATGGGCTTTATCCGCTGAAGAACCGCATCTGGGGCAAAAAGGCGGGCGTGCTCGGTCTCGGCCGTATCGGCTACGAGGTTGCCAAGCGCCTGTCGGGCTTCGATCTCGACATCGCCTATTCCGATGTGACTGCAAAGGACTACGCCAAGGGTTGGACTTTCATCAAGGATCCGGTCGAGCTGGCCCGCCACGCAGATTTTTTCTTCGTCACTCTCGCGGCGTCGGCGGTCACCCGGCACATCGTTTCGCGGGACGTGATCGAGGCCGTCGGTCCGCGCGGCATGATCATCAATATCAGCCGCGCCTCAAACATCGACGAGGAAGCGCTGCTGGACGCACTGGAATCCGGGAAACTGGGTTCTGCCGCGCTGGATGTCTTCGAGGGCGAACCGGCCTTGAATCCGCGGTTCCTGAAACTCGATAACGTGCTCCTGCAGCCGCATCACGCCTCGGGAACGTTCGAAACCCGCAAGGCGATGGGCAAGCTGGTCCGCGACAACCTGACAGCCCATTTCGCCGGCGAACCGCTGCCAACCCCGGTCCTGTGAGGAATCCAATGAAATCTATCGTCATTCATGCTGCAAAGGATCTGCGGATCGAGGACCGTCCGGTGTCCGAACCGGGCCCCGGCGAAGTCGAGATCGCGATCGCGACCGGGGGGATCTGCGGATCCGACTTGCACTACTACAATCATGGCGGCTTCGGCGCGGTGCGCCTGAAGGAGCCGATGATTCTCGGACACGAGGTCGCGGGACACATCACCAGGCTTGGCTCTGACGTGTCGGGGCTGAGCGTCGGCCAGTTGGTCGCCATTTCACCGTCGCGGCCCTGTTTCGCCTGCCGGTATTGCGAGGAAGGCAGGCACAACCAGTGCCTGAACATGCGGTTCTACGGCTCGGCGATGCCATTCCCGCATATACAGGGCGCGTTCCGCCAGGTCCTCGTCGCCGATCAGCGCCAATGCGCGCCGGCCGACGGTTTGACGGCTGGCGAAGCGGCGATGGCCGAACCGCTCGCGGTCTGTCTCCATGCCACCCGGCGGGCCGGCGAAATGCTTGGAAAGCGCGTTCTGGTCACTGGCTGCGGGCCGATCGGTCTGCTCTCCATACTCGCTGCGCGGCGCGCCGGCGCGTCCGAGATCGTGGCCACCGACCTTTCAGACTTCACGCTGAAAATGGCCCGCGCCAATGGCGCTGACCGTACCATCAACATGGCAAGCGAGCCGGAGGGCCTGAAATCCTACGAGGCAAACAAGGGCACCTTCGACGTGCTTTACGAGTGCACCGGCGCGGTGTCCGCGCTCACCAGTGGCATCGCGGCGCTGCGCCCCGGCGGCGTGATCGTGCAGCTCGGCCTCGGCGGGGACATGCAGATTCCGGTGCAGACGATCACCGCAAAGGAATTGCAATTGCGCGGCTCGTTCCGTTTCCACGAGGAATTCTTCATCGGCGTCGAGTATATGCGCAAAGGCCTGATCGACGTGAAGCCGCTGATAACCCACACGATGGGGATCGACGAGGCGGTCGCGGCGTTCGAGGTCGCCAGCGACCGATCGCAGGCGATGAAGGCGCAAATCGCCTTTGGCTGATACAGGCGTGGGACAGTCAGGCGGGATCGGCGCCGATCGCCGCCAGCGCCGCGGCCGCAACGGCGATATCCTGCTCGCCGGTTCCCGAACCGACGCCGATGCCGCCGACGCATTCTCCGCCAAAGCGGATCGGCAGGCCGCCGGGAAGGCCGGTCATCGCGCCCTCGGTGGCGGCCGCGATCAACAGCCGCACCGCTTCGGGAACCGTGTCGCTGGACCCCCGTGTCGACGCCGCCGTTTGCGCCTTGGCCCGCGCCGAACGCATCGAAAGCACTTTTGCGCCGACCATGCGGAATTCCGCCAGCACGACCGCGCTCGCATCGACGATCACGATGCATTGCGGCTGCCCTGCGTCCAGCGCAGCCTCGATTGCCGCGTCGAGCATTGCCTGCACTGCTTCGTCAGTCAGGTTCCGGACCTGTCTCAAGTAGCTCATCGTTACCTCACGCATTGACGATTTCTATTGTTAACGATAACAATTTCGCATGCAAGATCGTGCGACGATAGGGAGCAGGACCATGTCGTTTTATTCAGTCGAAGCCCCGCAATTCGGCCGCTTCGTTCTCGGCAATGCACCTGTCAAGCAGATCGCGACAGGGTTCGACTGGGTTGAAGGGCCGGTCTGGTTTGGCGATGCCGGATGCCTGCTGTTTTCCGATATTCCGAACAACCGGATCATGCGCTGGACTCCAGGCATCGGGATCTCGACCTTTCGCCAACCCTCCAACTACGCCAACGGCCACACGCGCGACCGCGAGGGACGGCTGATCAGTTGCGAACACGGCGCGCGCCGCGTGACGCGCACCGAGCATGACGGATCGATCACGGTTATCGCCGACGGTTTCGCCGGCAAGAAACTGAACTCGCCAAATGATGTCGTCGTGAAATCGGACGGCAGCATCTGGTTCAGCGATCCGCATTACGGGATCATGTCCGATTATGAAGGGTACAAGGCCGAGCAGGAAAGCCCCTGCGTCGTCTACCGGGTGACGCCAGGGACGGGCGCGATCGACGTCATGGTCGAAGACATGAACTGCCCCAACGGACTTGCCTTTTCACCGGACGAAACGAAGCTGTATGTCGCAGACACCGGCCGCATGTACTCCGGCGACGCGCAACATATCCGCGTCTATGACTGCGCCACCGACGGAACGCTTTCAAACGGCCGCCTGTTTCACAAGATCGAGCCGGGCTGCGCCGATGGCTTCCGGCTCGACAGTGAAGGCAATCTCTGGTCATCTGCGGCCGATGGGGTTCACTGCATCTCGCCTGAAGGCGAACGGCTGGGCCGCATCCTGGTGCCTGAACTGGTGTCGAACGTGTGTTTCGGCGGCCGCGCAAAACACCAGCTCTTCATCACGGCGACGACCAGTGTCTACATGATCACCTTGAACCGCAAGGGCGTACAATTTCCATGAGCAAGGCGGAAATCGGCCTTATCGGCCTCGGGACCATGGGCAGCGCTCTGGCGCTCAATATTGCCGAAAAAGGCTTTGACATCGCGGTCTGGAACCGGACCGAGGCTCGGACACGCGACTTCTTCGGCGATGCCGGCGACCTCGCCGCCAGGATTACGCCGACGGAAAGTCTTCAGGCGCTGGTCGACGCCATCCGCCCGCCCCGCGCGATCATCATCATGGTTCCGGCCGGCCCGGTGGTCGACGACCAAATCGCGGCGCTCAGGCGATTGCTCGGACCGGACGACCTGATCATCGACGCGGGCAACGCGAATTTCCACGACACAAACCGCCGGTCGGCTGAAAAGGCCGGCCCCTTCATGGGCATCGGCGTTTCGGGTGGCGAGGAAGGCGCACGCCACGGTCCGTCGATCATGGGCGGCGGCGCCCGCGCGGACTGGAACCGCGTCGCCCACATCCTCGAGGCGATTTCCGCCAAATACGAGGGTGCGCCCTGCGCCACATGGATGGGCGAGGCCGGCGCCGGCCATTTCGTCAAGGCCGTGCACAACGGCATCGAATATGCCGACATGCAGATGATCGCCGAGGTCTACGGCATCATGCGCGACGGCATGGGCATGAGCGCGCGCGACATCGGCGCGATGTTCGACCGGTGGAACGAGGGTCCGCTGCAATCCTACCTGATCGAGATTTCCGGCAAGGTCGCCGGCACGGTCGACGCGGCGACCGCCGGGCCGCTGCTCGATGTCATCGTCGACGCCGCCGGGCAGAAGGGCACCGGCCGCTGGACCGCAATCGAGGCGCAGCACCTGGGCGCGCCGATCACCACCATCGAAGCCGCGGTCGCGGCGCGCAACATGTCGGCGCGCCGCGACGAGCGGGCCGCCGGCGAGGCGCTGTTCGGCGCCGCGCCGACACGGCTTGCCGCGCAAGCCGTCAGCTTCGGCATGCTGGAGAATGCCCTGATCGCCGGAAAGATCATGTGCTACGCGCAGGGCTTCACGATGATCGCGGCGGCAGCTGTACAATTCGGCTGGGCGCTGCCGCTGCCCGACATCGCGCGGGTGTGGCGCGCCGGGTGCATCATCCGTTCGGCGATGCTGAACGACATGGCTATCGCGCTTTCCGAGGATCCCGGCCGCAGCCTCATCTTCGCTCCGGCCTTCACCGAGCGGGTCAAGACGACACAAGCCGATTTGCGGGCTGTTGTTTCGGAGGCGGCGCGCGCCGGCCTGCCGACCCCTGCCCTTTCGGCCGGCCTCTCCTGGTTCGACACGATGCGCACGGCGCGCGGCACCGCGAACATGATCCAGGGCCAGCGCGATTTCTTCGGCCTGCACGGTTTCGCGAGACTCGACAGCGGCGCAACCGGCCAGCACGGCCCCTGGGCGGGTCAGGAATAGCGCCTACACCGTCTCGCCGGGCACCAGCCGCGTCGGGATCACCGTCACGTCCTCGACCGGATCGCCGCGAAGCCGGCTGACGAGCAGTTCCGCCGACATCTTGCCGATACGGGTCGTCGGCACTGCGGTCGTCGTCAGTCGCTTCGGCAGGACCGATGCCGCCTCCATGCCGCCCCAGCCGGCAACGCCGATATCGTCGGGCACGCGAACGCCGGATGCGGCAAGCCAGGCAAGCCCGCCAATCGCCATCTCGTCGTCGTGATAGTAGATCGCATCAAGCGCGGCCCGGCGACTGAGGATGGTCTCGGTCCCGTAGTAACCCGCATAAAACCCAGGGTGATCCTGCAGAATTTCCGTTTCGGCAAGGCCCGCGCCGGCGTCGCGTAGCGCCGCCGAGAAGCCATCCAGCCGGTTGCGCCCCGTCGTTGTCCGGTTCGCCAGCGCACCGACATACCCGATCCGCCGGCGTCCGCGCGACAGCAGATATTTTCCCATCGCATATCCGTTGTCATAATGGGAAAATCCGACGGATACATCGATCGGCTGCGTGTTTATGTCCCACATCTCAACCACCGGCACGGTCAAGTCCCGCAGCAGGGACAACGTCCCGGCGGTATGGCGGCGGCCCGCCAGGATCACGCCGGCCGGGCGCCATGATGCAAGCCCGCGCAGCCAGTCTTCCTCCTCTCCCGGAAGCTGGTCGGAACTGCCGATCATCGTCTGATATCCCAGCCGCATCAGCGCCGCGTTGATCGATTCCAGCGTCGCAGCGAACAGCGAGGAGGTAAAGCGCGGAACGCAGACGCCGACAAGCGTCGATGCACTGCCTGAACCGAAGGTCGCGGCTATGCGGTCGGGGAAATACCCCTGCCGTTCGACTTCCGCCATCACGCGGGCGCGGGTTTCCTCGGAAAAACCGGAAGAGCCGCGCAAGACCCGGCTCACCGTCATCTTGGAGACGCCCGCGGCCCGGGCGATATTCTCCAGCCCCGCTTTATTGCTTCGCTTCATCGATTCCCATCCTACCACATTCGCCAGGCACGGCACGCACGAATGTTATCGATAACTTCTCGCTTGACTCGCTTCGGTAATTGAACAATGATCCACTACGTTACCGGTAACTCATGCGAACCCGGTTGCAAAGGGAGGAAACCGCATGCCACCGGCCCACGGCCTGTTTTTCGATCGCATCGTCAAGAATTTTGGCGGCACCCAGGCATTGGGTGGCGTATCGCTGAAGGTCGGCCGCGGCGAGATCGTCGCCCTGCTCGGTGAAAACGGCGCCGGCAAGTCGACCCTCATCAAGGTTCTCGGCGGCATTCACACACCGGACAGCGGCCAGGTCAGCGTGGATGGCGTTGCCTACCGGCATGTCGCCGGCAAGGTGAACGAACGGCAGGCGGTCGCCTTCATTCACCAGGATCTCGGCCTGATCGAATGGATGAGCGTTGCGGAAAATATCGCGCTTGCGGTCGGATATGTCAGCACCAATGGCCGCATCGACTGGGCCAGATCCGAGGAAGTCGCCCGCAAGGCGCTGAAGCTCGTCGATGCTGATTTCGCGCCGACTACCCGCGTTTCCAACCTGACACGAACCGAAAAATCACTCGTCGCGATCGCCAGGGCGCTGATCGTGGAATGCGACTTCCTGGTCCTCGACGAGCCGACCGCCAGCCTTCCCGCCGACGAGGTCGAGCGCCTCTTTGCGGCGCTGCGTCCGCTTCGCGAAAAAGGCGTCGGCATGATCTATGTTTCACACCGCCTCGACGAGATTTTCCGCATCGCCGACCGCGTCGCGGTTTTGCGTGACGGGAAGATGGTCGGCATGCGCGACATCGCCCACACCAATCCGGAAGACCTCGTCAGCCTGATCGTCGGGCGCAAGGCGCGCGAAATCGCGCGCCCCGACGCCGAGGAAGGCGCCGAGGTCCTGACAGTGCACGGACTGCGAACCGAAAATGCGGGCCCAGTTGATTTTGTCGTCCAGCGTGGCGAGATGCTCGGGCTGGTCGGTTTGCGCGGCGCCGGTCACGAGGAAATCGGCCGCAGCCTCTATGGCCTTCTCGACGCGGACGGCGACATATTGCTGGAAGGTAAACGTCCCGATCTCGCCACGCCGCGCGGCGCCATGCGATCGGGTATCGGCTTCATTGCCGGCGACCGGGTCGTGGAGTCCATCGCGCCCGCGCTGACCATTCGCGAAAACACTTTTATCAATCCAGAAGCAACCGGGCGCGGCCTGTTTTCCTTCATGAAGACGTCGACCGAGGAGAAGTTGACCCGCGATATCGGAAAACGCATTGGCCTGTCGCCAAACGATCCGACCCTTGCCATCGAGGCGCTGTCGGGCGGCAACCAGCAGAAGATCGTCGTCGGACGCTGGCTGGATACCGGCCGGCGGTTTCTGATCGCCGAAGATCCGACCGCCGGAGTCGATGTCGGCGCCAAGGCCGAAATCTATCATTTGCTCTACGAAGCGATGGCATCAGGCATGGGGGTTCTCGTCGTCTCCACCGATTTCGAGGAGATCGCAAATATCTGCCACCGTGCGATCGTCTTCAGCCGTGGCACGATGGTTGCTGAACTGACCGGCGTTCAGCTTTCGACCGAATCCCTGATCCAGGCAGCTTCTGCCGGAGAAGCAGCTTGAGCGAGGCACGATAATGAACTCAATCGAATCCAACGCGTTGGAACCGACAAAGGATGAATTGCATGGTCTCGGCCTTGGCACCCGCTTGATCCGCCTCGCGCCGGTCTATGGGCTGGTGATCCTGATGTTCGGGCTGATGATCCTGTTCTCGATCCTGCTGCCGCGAACATTCCCGACCGTCCTGAACCTTCGCGCGATCATTTCCGACAAGTCGATCATCGCGCTGCTTTCGCTCGCCGCGATGATCCCGATGGTTGCTGGTCGGATCGACCTTACGGTCGGCTATGGCATCGTGCTTTGGCACATTCTGGCGATTTCGCTGCAGACCTGGTTCGGGTTTCCATGGCCGGTCGCCGTGTTGGTTGTTCTGCTGCTCGGCGCCTTCACCGGATTTCTGAACGGCATTCTCGTCGAAATCGCAAAGATCGACGCCTTTATCGCGACGCTAGGCACCGGCACGGTTCTCTACGCGCTGGCGCTCTGGCACACCGGCGGCCGTCAGGTCGTGGGCGTCTTGCCCGACGGGTTCTACGCCCTGAACGGAACTTTCGTTTTCGGGCTGCCGATCACCGGCTTCTATGTGCTGGCGATTACCATCGCGCTCTGGCTCATACTCGAATACACGCCGATGGGCCGTTATCTGTACGCGATCGGCGCCAACCCCAAGGCCGCCGCGCTGAACGGCATCCCGACACGCAAATTCGTTGTCGGCGCCTTCGTGACCTCCGGCCTGATGACGGCGTTGGCCGGCGTGCTGCTGGCGTCAAAATTGCGGATCGGCCAGGCAAGCGTCGGCCTCGAATTCCTGCTGCCGGCGCTGGTCGGCGCATTCCTCGGTTCGACGACCATCAAGCCCGGCCGCGTCAATGTCTGGGGCACCATCGTCGGTGTCGCCATCCTGGCGATCGGCATATCGGGAATTCAGCAATTCGGCGGCTCATTCTGGGTCGAGCCGATGTTCAACGGCGTCACATTGCTCGTTGCCATCGGCATCGCGGGCTATGCGCAGCGGCGCAAGGGCGCGGCGAAGAAGTGATCGACAATCAGCACTTACGGAGGAAACCATGCTGAAACGTGCATTCGTGAAGACCCTACTCGCAGGGACCGTCATGGCAGGCCTCGGCCTGTCGGCGGCACAGGCCGAAACGGCCTGGGATGGTCCGACGACCGGCCCCAAGGCGGCTGAGGGCAAGACCATTGTAGTTCTCGCCGCCGATCTCAAGAACGGCGGCATTCTCGGTGTCACCAATGGCGTCGAGGAAGCCGCGGCCAAGATCGGCTGGACGGTCCGCGTGCTGGATGGCGCTGGCTCGGTTCAGGGCCGCACGGGCGCCTTCGGCCAGGCGATGGCCCTCCAGCCGGACGGCATCATCATCAATGGTTTCGACGCCGTCGAGCAGCAGGCCGCGCTGGAAACCGTCACGGCTGCCAAAATCCCGATGGTCTCGTGGCACTCGGGCCCGAAGATCGGCTGCGACGCGCCCGGTGGCATTTTCGCCAACGTTTCGACCGATCCGATGCAGGTCTCCGAAGCGGCGGCCAAGTGGGCGGTGGAGGACGCCGGCGGCAAGCCCGGCGCGGTGATCTTTACCGATTCCACCTACCAGATCGCGATCGACAAGGCCGACCGCATCAAGGAAACCATCGAGAAGATGGGCGGCACGGTCCTCGAATATGTCGACACGCCGATCGCCGACACGTCGAACCGCATGGGCCCGCTGACCACCAGCCTGCTGCAGAAATACGGCGACTCGTGGACACACGCGCTTGCGATCAACGACATATATTTCGATTTCATGGGCCCTGCGCTGGCCGCGGCCGGCATTCCGGGTGACGGTTCGCCGAAAGCCGTTGCCGCCGGTGACGGTTCGGAATCCGCCTTCCAGCGCATTCGTACCGGTCAGTACCAGTCCATCACAGTTGCCGAACCGCTCAATCTGCAGGGCTGGCAGCTGGTCGACGAACTGAACCGTGCCGTCTCCGGCGAAGCCTGTTCGGGCTATATCACGGCACCCGCTGTCGTGACCAAGGAAGGTCTCGAAAAGATGGGCGACAGCAACCAGTTCGATCCGGACAGCGGCTATCGCGACGCCTACGCCAAGATCTGGGGCAAGATGTAATCAACTCCCGCATCTGTGACGGCCATTTCGGCATGGCCATCACTTTTGTGTTGCCCCCTGAAACTGGTCCGGGCGTCATGCGACCTTTCGGACCGGTTTCAGTCGGGCCGCAAAGATGTGAATCGGCGCCGAACAATCACCCCCACTGAAGTTCACACAGCGCTTTGTTTCAACTTGGTCATTGGACAAATCGAGGGAGCACGATCGGTGCCCTGCGGGACGACGAAACGTCGATCTGCCGCTGTGAGAGTGTACGCACAGCGGAACTGCGGGCCTTGCTTCGAAACAATCCCACGATCCGTTCAACCGACGCAGCGAAGCTTCTGTCACGCACCGGGATGGGCATGTGCCAGGGCCAATTCTGTCATCGCGCGGTACACGAAGGGATTGCCAACGCGCGTTCTTGTAGTACCGCGCATCCCGGTCACTTTTCTGCTCGATTTTAGGCGCGCCCGATTTCATTGAGGGATTTCAGGCCTTGAAGATTTCGACCCATTGCATTCGCGAGTCACTCTGAGATCCATGACCTTATCGCTTCGTCAACGAGATGGCCGCTGTCCAAAAGTCTCGTCCTGATTGCGGACAGTCCGCTGCCGGCCCATAACTCGACATCGCACTGTTCTTCACCTAATGGCCGCTTAGTGCCCGATACCGTTGAAAAACTCGCCGGATTGACTGCTTGCCGGCAAGGATCGACCTTGTCCTGTGTTCCTTCTCACGCCGGGCTGGGTATCAACTTCGCCAGCCTGCGCAGGTTTTGGGCGGTTGCGGCCATCAGGAATTCGTCTTTTGCTCCGTTCGGTCCTCGGAGACGCAAACGGTCGAGCTTGAGGATGCGTTTGAGATGCGCGAACAGCATCTCGACCTTCTTTCGGGCGTAGCTGGCCGTCACATAGGCATCGGTCTTGGTGATATCGCGTGCCCGGTCGCGGGCATGTTCATGAATGGAGCGCAGGATTTTCCGGGCAGGTTCTTTCGGGCAGCACCGGGATTTGAGTGGACAGACGTCGCAATCCTTCTTGCTGGCCCGGTAGCGCTTCAATCCTTCCGCATCGATGCCTGACCGTGGTGTCTTGTAGGCCCGTCGGAACTGCACGAGCTGTCTGCCATGGGATGCGCTGGGGAG
>CAVQHF010000003.1:0-72400 GCA_963712205.1 uncultured Alphaproteobacteria bacterium
AGGGGACTGAAAAGGAAGACCCGATGAGATTTCTGATGCTGAGATTTTTTGCCTTCGTGACGATGGTGGCCGCCGCGCTTGCGTTCGGCGGACAGCCGGCGCGCGCGCTGGTCGAGATCGACATCAACCAGGGCAATGTCGAACCGCTGCCGATCGCGATCACCGATTTCATCTCCAGCGACGGGATCGGCGCTGACATTTCCGGCGTGATCGCCGCCGACCTGAAGCGCTCCGGCCTGTTCGCGCCGGTCGACAAGGGCGCCTTCATCGAGAAGGTGAGCAATCCCGATGTCGCGCCGCGCTTCGAGGACTGGCGCGTCATCAACGCGCAGGCGGTCGTCATCGGTCGCGTCGTGGAAGAGACGGGCGGGCGGCTGCGCGCCGAATTCCGCCTGTGGGACACGTTTGCCGGCGAGCAGATGGCGGGCGAGCAGTTCTTCACCAGCCGCGACAACTGGCGGCGCATCGCCCATATCGTCTCGGACGCGATCTATGAGCGGCTGACCGGCGAAGGGCTATTTCGACACCCGCATCGTCTATGTCGCGAGAGCGGGCCGAAGGCCAACCGCGTCAAGCGGCTGGCGATCATGGATCAGGACGGGGCCAATGTCCAGTACCTGACGCGCGGCGACGATACTCGCCCTGACGCCGCGCTTTTCGCCGACCCAGGAAGTCACCTATATGAATTTCGCCGGCGGCGAGCCGCAGGTCTATCTGCTGAACCTGGGACCGGGCACGCAGCTGCTCGGCACTTTCCGGACATGACGTTCCGCCGCGCTTCTCGCCCGACGGCCGCGCGTCGTCTTACCTGTCGAACAGGGCGGCAACGCCAACATCTACTCTATGATCTGCGCACCCGCCGACGGTGCAGCTGACCAGTTCGGCCGCCATCGACACCCGCCCTCCTATTCGCCGGACGGCTCGCGGATCGCCTTCGAATCCGACCGCGGCGGCACGCCAGCAGATCTACATCATGGGCGCCAATGGCGGCGGGCCCGCAGCGCATTTCCTTCGGCGAGGGCACCTATTCCACCCCGGTCTGGTCGCCGCGGGCGATGATCGCCTTCACCAAGCAGTCGGGCGGGCAGTTCTCTATCGGCGTGATGAAGCCCGACGGTTCGGGCGAGCGCATCCTGACTACGGGCTTCCACGCCGAGGGGCCGACCTGGGCGCCGAACGGGCGGGTTCTGATGTTTTTCCGCCATCCGGCCGGCGAGGACGGGCCGCGGCTTTTTTCCATCGACCTGACCGGCCGAAACGAGCAGCAGATCCCGACGCCGGACTTCGCGTCCGACCCGGCATGGTCGCCGCGTCTCGAGTAGATGCCCGGAAGCCGCCGCAATTTTGCCTTACCGCGGCGGCGGGACCAGCGTCGCGATTAACGGGCGGTTAACCGTCTTCCTTGAACGGCGGTTAACTGCAACAGGGTTACCAAAGGTTCAACGAAATATTTCAAATTCCAGGAGACACGGCCATGCGCCGCATTCCAGTCAATATCATCAAAGTCATCGCGATCTGTCTCGTGGCCGGACTGGCCGTGACCGGTTGCGCCAGCAGGAAGGGCCTGCCGAACGATGCCGGCGATCTCGGCCTGGGCGCCAATGGCGCGGTTCCCGGCACGTCGCAGGACTTCACGGTCAATGTCGGCGACCGCATCTTCTTCGACACGGACTCCTCGGCGATCCGTCAGGACGCGCAGCAGACGCTGGCGCGCCAGGCGCAGTGGCTCAACCAGTATCCGCAATATGCGATCACCATCGAGGGCCATGCCGACGAGCGCGGCACGCGCGAATACAACATCGCGCTCGGCGCACGGCGCGCGGCGGCACCCGCGACTTCCTCGTGTCGCGCGGCGTGAACCAGGGCCGGATCAAGACGATCTCCTACGGCAAGGAACGGCCGGTCGCGACCTGCGACGACATTTCCTGCTGGTCGCAGAACCGCCGCGCGGTCACCGTGCTGGGCGGTCAGGGGAGCTGACCGGCGCCATCACCCGGTTTGAAAAAGCGGCTTCGGCCGCTTTTTTATTGCGCAGGCCCGTGGAGACCTGCGGAACCGGCCGTCAGACAAAGTTTTGTCGAACTTGACGGCTTAATGGTAAACGGCTGGATGGGCCGGGTTACGGATTTTTGGAGTTTTCAGACGAAATGGTTTCATTGCCAAAATGGTTGGGCGCGACGCTGGCACTTGCCGTGCTTGCCGGCGGGGCCGCGCAGGCCGGAGAAAAACGGGCCTTGCCCGAGGGGAGCTATCAGGTGGCGCAGGTCGCCGATCCGCGCGTCTACGCGCTCGAGGATCAGGTGCGCCAGC
The DNA here is from genome assembly GCA_963712205.1 of uncultured Alphaproteobacteria bacterium. GTDB lineage: Bacteria > Pseudomonadota > Alphaproteobacteria > Rhizobiales > Rhizobiaceae > Oricola. The sequence goes on from CAVQHF010000003.1 coordinate 2,311, forward strand.
TCAACGGCAAGGTCGAGGAACTGACGTTCCAGCTGTTGCAGTTGCAGGAGCAGATCCGCAAGACGCAGGAAGACAACGAATTCCGCTTCCAGCAGCTGGAGGATGGCGGGACCCCGCCAGCGACGAGCGAACCGATGGATTCCGGCCAGGCCGAGATGCCGCCCGCGAAATCCGACACGGCCGCGGCGGCGCCGGCGAACCCGCCGGCCGCCGCACCGGTCAGATCGGCCGAGGCGGGTGGCGCGAAAGTGCGCGGCACGCCGCCGCGTGCGCTCGGCACGCTGACGATCGACGGGTCCGGCAAGGTGGTCGACGGCTCGATCGATTTCTCCGAGCAGAAGATCGATTCCGCCATCGACGGCGAGGCGGTGGCCAGCGTTCCGGCGACGGAAAAGCCCGAAACGCTCTACCGCGAAGGTTACACGCATGTGCTGGACGGCGACTACAATATCGCCGAGGGCATCTTCCGCTCCTTCGTCGAAACCTATCCGCAGGACCCGCTGACTGCGGATGCGCGCTTCTGGCTGGCCGAAAGCGTTCGTGCGCAGGGACGGCTGGAAGAGGCGGCGAAAATCTTCATCGCCGTGCGCAAGGAATATCCGAAGTCCCAGAAGGCACCCGAAACCCTGCTCAAGATCGGCCAGATCATGGCCGAGCTCGGCGACCGCGATGTCGCCTGCGTCACCTTTGCCGACGCCGAGAACTCCTATCCGAACATGTCGGACTCCGTTCGCTCCCGTATCCGCGAAGAACGCGCGAAAGCGAAGTGCTGACGCCGGATCGCGTCGCCGCGCTCACACGGCGCACCCTTTCTTCCATTCAGTTTCCAGAGACCGGCAAGGTCGTCATCGCCCTGTCGGGCGGCAGCGATTCCACAGCCCTGCTGATGCTTGCGCATGCGCTGTTTTCCGATCGCGGCGAAACGGACCGTTTGCTGGCGGTCACGGTCGACCATGGCCTGCGCGCGGAATCGGCCGACGAGGCGCGCCGGGTCGGCGCAATGTGCTCCGCGCTCGGTATCGCCCATGACATCCGGCGCTGGGACGGACCGAAACCCGCGACCGGCCTGCAGGCCGCGGCCCGCGAGGCGCGCTACCGGCTGCTGGCCGAGGCGGCGACAGATGCGGGAAGCGCGATCGTGCTGACCGGGCACACGCTCGACGATCAGCGCGAGACGGTGGCGATGCGTTCGGCGCGCGGGCCCGGACGCGGACTTTCGGGTATCGCGCCGGCGACGCTTTTCGCGCGCCGGACATGGTTCGTCCGTCCGCTGATTGCCCGGCGCAGGCAGGAATTGCGCGACTGGCTGGAAACGGCCGGGCAGGGCTGGATCGAGGATCCGTCCAATCGCGACCGGCGGTTCGAACGGGTCCGGGTGCGCCAGGACGCGCCGGAACAGGCTGCGGACGATTCCGGGATCCGCGCCGCTTTCGCCGCGCGGCAGGCCGAGGCGGCCGGTGCCGCCACCCTGCTGCGCGACGCGGCGGCCTGGCGTTTCGACGCGACGGGCCGGACGGCCGAGTTTTTCCCCGGTGCGGCCGCCGGGCGGGACGGCTTCGCGCTGGCGCTCGGCACGGTGATGAGCTGGACGGGGCAATGCGCCAACCTCGCTTCGCAAGGCATTCTCGACAAGGCCGCGACGTTTGCCGCCGATGCGGCGCCGGGCAAGCGGATGACGGCGTCGGGATGCCTGCTGGCGAAGGCGGGAGAATCGGTGCTGATCAGCCGCGAAGCGCGCAACCGGCGTAAGTCGGGATACGGCTTCGATCACCTGCTGCCGAGCCCCGATTTCGATGTCGCGCAGGCGCTGGCGGAGCGCTCCGGGGCGCCAACCTATCCCAATCCACCGATTTCCGGTTACCCTGTTTGAACACAATCGCCGCATAGGGGCGCTGTCGCCTTGGCAACGCCCATCTTCATACCTATGTTTGGACGTAAGAGTTGCCGCAATTTCAGGTGCGGCACAGCTACGAGAAAGACATGAATCCGAATTATCGAAATTTCGCGCTGTGGGCGATCATCGCTCTGATGCTTATCGCGCTGTTCAACATGTTCGACAACAAGCCGCAAACGACGGCGAGCCGCGACGTGTCCTACTCGCAGTTTCTGCAGGACGTTTCGACCGGCCGGGTGAAGTCGGTCACGATCATGGGCGAACAGATCACCGGCACCTACAGCGACTCCGGTGCAAGCTTCCAGACCTATTCGCCGGGCGACGCCAATCTCGTCCAGCGCCTCGAAGGGCAGGGCGTGGAGATTCGCGCACGGCCCGAGACGGATGGTTCGAATTCCTTCATCTCCTACCTGTTCACCTGGCTGCCGATGATCATCATCCTCGGCGTGTGGATATTCTTCATGCGCCAGATGCAGGGCGGCGGTTCGCGCGCCATGGGATTCGGCAAGTCGCGCGCCAAGCTTCTGACCGAGGCGCACGGCCGCGTGACCTTCGCCGACGTCGCCGGCGTGGACGAGGCCAAGCAGGACCTGGAAGAGATCGTCGAATTCCTGCGCGATCCGCAGAAGTTCCAGCGGCTCGGCGGCAAGATTCCGCGCGGCGTGCTGCTCGTCGGCCCGCCCGGCACCGGCAAGACGCTGCTGGCGCGCTCGGTCGCCGGTGAAGCCAACGTGCCGTTCTTCACGATTTCGGGTTCGGATTTCGTCGAGATGTTCGTCGGCGTCGGCGCGAGCCGCGTGCGCGACATGTTCGAGCAGGCGAAGAAGAATTCGCCCTGCATCATCTTCATCGACGAGATCGACGCCGTCGGCCGTCATCGCGGCGCCGGTCTCGGCGGCGGCAATGACGAGCGCGAGCAGACGCTGAACCAGCTGCTGGTCGAGATGGACGGCTTCGAGGCGAATGAATCGATCATCCTGATCGCGGCGACCAACCGTCCCGACGTTCTCGATCCGGCGCTGATGCGTCCCGGCCGCTTCGACCGCCAGGTCGTCGTGCCCAATCCGGACATCATCGGCCGCGAGAAAATCCTCAAGGTGCATGTGCGCAACGTGCCGCTGGCGCCGAATGTCGACCTCAAGGTCATCGCGCGCGGCACGCCGGGCTTCTCCGGCGCCGACCTGATGAACCTCGTCAACGAAGCGGCCCTGATGGCGGCGCGGCGCAACAAGCGTCTCGTCACCATGGCCGAATTCGAGGACGCCAAGGACAAGGTGATGATGGGCGCGGAGCGCCGCTCCAACGCCATGACCGAGGAAGAAAAGCAACTGACCGCCTATCACGAGGCGGGCCACGCCATCGTGGCGCTCAACGTGCCGTCGACGGACCCGGTCCACAAGGCGACGATCATTCCGCGCGGCCGCGCGCTCGGCATGGTGATGCAGCTGCCGGAAGGCGACCGCTACTCGATGAGCTACAAATACATGATCTCGCGGCTGGCGATCATGATGGGCGGGCGCATCGCCGAGGAAATGAAGTTCGGCAAGGACAACATCACCTCGGGCGCGGCCTCCGACATCGAACAGGCGACCAAGCTGGCGCGGGCGATGGTCACGCAATGGGGCTTCTCCGACAAGCTCGGACAGGTCGCCTATGGCGAGAACCAGCAGGAGGTCTTCCTCGGCCATTCGGTGGCGCAGCAGAAGAACATCTCCGAGGACACCGCCCAGATCATCGACATGGAAGTCCGCCGGCTGATCGACGAGGCCTACGAGGCCGCGCGCAAGATCCTGACGACGAAGAAGAAGGACTGGATCACGCTCGCCGAAGGCCTGCTCGAATACGAGACGCTTGTCGGGCGACGAGATCAAGTCATTGCTTGCCGGCGAAAAGCCGTCGCGCGATCTTGGCGACGACACGCCGCCGTCGCGCGGCTCGGCCGTGCCGAAGGCCGGATCGAAGGAAAAGGCCGACAAGAAGCCCGGCGACGAGCCCGGTACCGGCGGCATGGAACCGCAGCCGCAGGGTTAACCCTGAAAACCAGACTTGTGTGAAAGGCCGCCCTGGCGGCCTTTTTTCATGGTTTTGCGTGGTGTATATCAGGCTGCCAGAGCGGGCCGGCTACAAAAACCACAGCAAGCAGATCGATCGGAACTTGAATGACGCGGAAATATTTCGGCACTGACGGCATTCGCGGCACGGCCAACATCCACCCGATGACGCCGGAAGTGGCGATGAAAGTGGGCATGGCGGTCGGCGTCGCGTTTCAGCGCGGCGGTCATCGCCACCGGGTGGTGATCGGCAAGGACACGCGGCTTTCGGGCTACATGCTGGAAAATGCGATGGTCGCCGGTTTCACCGCGGCCGGCATGGATGTCTTCCTGCTCGGTCCCGTTCCGACGCCCGCCGTCGCGATGCTGACGCGGTCGCTGCGCGCCGATATCGGCGTGATGATTTCCGCATCGCATAACCCGTTCGAGGACAACGGGATCAAGCTGTTCGGTCCGGACGGCTACAAGCTTTCCGACAAGATCGAGCTGGAAATCGAGCGCCTGCTGACGGCCGATCTTTCCCATTCGCTCGCCAAGGCCGACAAGGTCGGGCGTGCGAAGCGCGTCGATGGCGATCTCTACCGCTATATCGAGTTCGCGAAACGGACCTTCCCGAAGGAAATGACGCTTTCGGGCGTGCGCATCGTCGTCGATTGCGCCAACGGCGCGGCATACAAGGCGGCGCCGGCGGCGTTGTGGGAGCTGGGTGCGGAAGTCGTCACGATCAACAACGAGCCGAACGGCCTGAACATCAATTTCGAGTGCGGATCGACCAATCCGGTCGGCCTGTCGAAGAAGGTTCACGAGGTGCGCGCCGATCTCGGCATCGCGCTGGACGGCGACGCCGATCGCGTGCTGATCGTCGACGAGAAAGGCAAGATCGTCGACGGCGACCAGCTGATGGCGATGATCGCCGAGGACTGGCATGCCGACGGCCGGCTGACCGGCGGCGGCGTGGTGGCGACCGTGATGTCCAATCTCGGCTTCGAACGGTTCCTGAATTCCAAGGGGCTGGACCTGGCGCGCACGAAGGTCGGCGACCGTTACGTCGTCGAATGCATGCGCGAGAACGGCTACAATGTCGGCGGCGAGCAGTCCGGCCATATCGTCCTGTCGGATTATTCGACCACCGGCGACGGGCTGATCTCGGCGCTGCAGGTGCTTGCCTGCATCCGGGCCGCCGACAAGCCGGCGAGCGAGGTATGCCGCAAGTTCGAGCCGGTTCCGCAGGTCCTGAAAAACGTCCGCTTCGGCAGCGGCAAGCCGCTGGAGGACGAGCACGTCAAATCGGCCATCGACGAGGGCCGCAACCGGCTGGGCGAATCGGGCCGGCTGGTCATCCGTCCGTCGGGAACCGAACCGGTGATCCGGGTCATGGCCGAGGGCGACGACCGCTTCCTGGTCGAAAAGGTCGTCGACGATATCGTCAGTGCGATAGCGGACCTCAGGACCGCCGCCTGAAGCCATCCGGACAAGCAAACGGATAGCGGCGCCGCGAGGCGCCGTTTTTTGTTAAAACTGTATGCATTAAGGCTAATAAACACGGTAAAAGAACAGGGTTAAGTGCGTTTTAACCTTTCCTATCCAATATCCCGACCGAGGGTTTTGAGGGCCCTGTATTGAGTTTTTGGGCTGTTGGAAGGATCAAACCAATGAAGACTGCAGCGAAATATCTGCTTAGCGGCATGGCGCTTGCGATGACGGGCGCCGCGCCGGCCATGGCGGCCGATATCATGGAGCCGCCGGTGATCGAGTCGCCGGTCTATCAGGCGCCCGAAGTCATGCCCGCCGCAGTCTCCGGTTGGTATCTGCGCGGCGATGTCGGCTATGCCTGGCACAAGTTCAAGACCGGCGAATACGGAATTGCCGCAGCCGGTCCGGTGCTTCTCACCAATTCGATTTCCGAGACCAGCTTTCGCGGCTCCTACACGATCGGCGGCGGCGTCGGATACCAGGTCAATCATTATCTGCGCGGCGACCTGACGCTCGACTACTGGGGTAACGGCGAGTTCACCGGCTACACGGTCGGATCCTGCGGTGTCGCAGCGGCTTGTACATCGACCGACATCGCGAAATTCACCGCGCTGACGCTGATGGCGAACGCCTATGTGGACTTCGGCACCTATGGCCGCTTCACGCCGTATGTCGGCGGCGGCATCGGCGGATCCTATGTCCATTGGGGATCGTTGCACAACACCGCCTGCGAAACCGGCAACCCGGCAAACTGCGATCCCGAAGTCACTCATGGCGGTGCCTATGACTGGCGCTTCGCCTATGCGGTCATGGCCGGCGTCTCGGTTGACGTGACCTGCAACGTGGCCGCCGATTTCGGCTACAAGTACCAGCGCATCACGAGCGGCGAAATGTTCGGCATTGTCGGCAACACCGGTTACGGACATGACGGCGGCATTTCGAGCCATCAGGTCAAGGCCGGCCTGCGCTACAAGTTCGGCGGATGCCCGCAACCGACCCAGGTTGTCTATCAGCCGGAGCCGCTGCCGGTTTACAAGTAAAAACCAGACAAATCCGACTTCAGAGCCCGGCTGCGAAAGCAGCCGGGCTTTTTGTTTGCGCGTAAAATCCGAGGTTAAGAAACATGCTTAACCACGGCTTAACCCTTATCCTTAATAGTGCGTGAAGACGGCAGCGAGCGGGCGCGAATCCGCCCGATCCCGGTCAACGCGAGAGAGTTGAGCCATGACGAGAATGATGAAAAGGATTTGGGCGCTTGGGTTTGTCTCGCTGTGCCTGCTGGTATCGCAGGCAAGCGCCTCTGACCTGGATGGCGTGGTCTTCACCGACGACGCGAACTTCGCCAGACCCGCCGAACTGGGCTCGGGCTGGTATATCCGCGGCGATATCGGCCTGAACTTCAATGGCGTGCAGGATGTCAGCATCAACGGCAATCCGGCGGCCGGCCTGTACCAGAACAACAACTACACCGACAAGATCCATTTCGACGCCGGCGTCGGTTATCGCTTCAGCAACTATCTGCGCGTGGACGCCGGCATCGGCCGGCTCGCGGGAACGGACTACTCGAGCTCGCAGCTGATGTACGAGGATCCGGCCAGCGCCAATGTGGCCGATCCGCTGGCGGTGCAGCCCGGCGAACCCAATCCCTGTAACGGCTGGGGCACGTTCATCGACGTTCCCACGGGCACGACTTACACCGGTGACGATTTCATCAGCAACTGCGTCGACAAGGACAAGGTCGAATACGACACGACCTATATCATGGCCAATGTCTATGCCGACCTGCCCAAATTCTACGGCTTCGTCCCGTTCGTCGGCGCCGGCGTCGGCATCGGGCGGCTGGCCTGGCGCGAAGAGATCAATTCGATCGAATGTACCCCGAGCTCTGCGGATGTGCGCGTCGAGGGCTGCCGCGCCTACGGCGTCGGCGACCAGCCGGCGGCCAACACTCCCTATACGCAGCCGGGCACGGTCAGCGAGGGTGTCGATTACCGGTTGGGCATCGCCTTCACCGCGGGTCTCGGCTACAACATCAACGAGAACCTGACCCTCGAAATGGCCTATCGCTACATGAACTTCGGTGCGACTCTGTTGTCGCAGAACGGCTCAACCGGCTCCGGCCTGGCCTCCAGCGGTTACGGTACGCATCAGGTCAATCTCGGTCTGCGCTACGCGATCTGGTAACAACCGCTCCACGGTGGGAACGGGAGAGGCTGCTTCGGCGGCCTTTTTCGTTTGTGCCGATCAAATTTGACGCGCATCGACAAGAAATCGTCTTGACCGCGACACATCAAGGGGATAACGCCGCATGTGGGACACCTCTCCCCAACGAGAGGCTACTATCTGGAAGGATAGAACCATGATAGCGACTACATCCACGCCGGACATGCGTCCGGCAAATCCCCGTTTTTCTTCTGGTCCGTGCGCGAAGCGTCCCGGTTGGGCGCCCGAAAATCTCGACACGTCGGCGCTCGGCCGCTCCCACCGCTCCAAGCCAGGCAAGGCGAAGCTCGCCGAAGCGATCGAGCTGACACGCGAAATCCTCGGCGTGCCGGCGTCGCACCGGATCGGCATCGTGCCCGCTTCCGACACCGGCGCCGTCGAGATGGCGCTGTGGTCGATGCTCGGCGCGCGCGGCGTCGACATGGTGGCCTGGGAATCCTTCGGTTCCGGCTGGGTCACCGACGTCGTCAAGCAGCTGAAGCTCGACGACGTGCGGCGCATCGAGGCGGGCTACGGCGAACTGCCCGATCTCTCCACCATCGATTTTTCCCGCGACGTGGTCTTCACCTGGAACGGCACGACCTCGGGTGTGCGCGTGCCGAACGCGGACTTCATCCCGGCCGACCGCGAGGGCCTGACGATCTGCGACGCGACTTCGGCGGCATTCGCCCAGGCGCTCGATTTCGACAAGCTCGACGTGACCACCTTCTCCTGGCAGAAAGTGCTCGGCGGCGAGGGCGGCCACGGCGTCCTCATCCTGTCGCCGCGCGCCGTCGAACGGCTCGAAAGCTACACGCCGGCCTGGCCGCTGCCGAAGATCTTCCGCATGACCAAGGGCGGCAAGCTGATCGAGGGCATCTTCAAGGGCGAGACGATCAACACGCCGTCGATGCTGTGCGTCGAGGATTATCTCGACGCGCTCAACTGGGCGAAATCGCTCGGCGGGCTCAACGCGCTGATGGCGCGGGCGGACGCGAATTTCAAGACGATCCAGGACCACGCCGATCAGAGCGCGTGGCTGGAAAACCTGGCGATCGATCCCGCGACCCGCTCCAACACCTCGGTGTGTCTGAAAATCGTCGATCCCGCCGTCACGGCGCTGTCGGACGAAGACCAGGCGGCGTTCGCCAAGGGCATGGTCTCGGCTCTCGACAAGCAGGGCGTCGCCTTCGATCTCGGCGCCTATCGCGACGCGCCGCCCGGATTGCGCATCTGGGCCGGGGCGACGGTGGAAACCGCCGATCTGGCGGCGCTGATGCCCTGGCTCGACTGGGCTTTCGCATCCCAGAAGGCCGCGCTCCAGGCGGCCGCCTGACCTGACCCCTGTCCGGGCGGCCATCGGCCGCCCGCCTTTCCCGCACAGATCATTCAACGATGGAGGCCTTCATGGCACCGCGCGTACTCGTATCCGACAAGCTTTCCGAAACCGCCGTCCAGATTTTCCGCGACCGCGGCATCGACGTCGATTTCCAGCCCGATGTCGGCAAGGACAAGGAAAAGCTGCTCGAAATCATCGGCAATTATGACGGCCTGGCGATCCGCTCGGCGACCAAGGCGACCGAAAAGCTGATCGAAGCCGCGACCAATCTCAAGGTCATCGGCCGCGCCGGCATCGGCGTCGACAATGTCGATATCCCGGCCGCCTCGCGGCGCGGCATCATCGTGATGAACACGCCCTTCGGCAATTCGATCACGACCGCCGAGCACGCGATCGCGATGCTCTTCGCCGTCGCCCGCCAGCTTCCCGAAGCCGACACCTCGACGCGGGCCGGCAAGTGGGAAAAGTCGAAATTCATGGGCGTCGAGATCACCGGCAAGACGCTGGGTCTCATCGGTTGCGGCAATATCGGCTCGATCGTCGCGCAGCGCGCCATCGGCCTGAAAATGCATGTCGTCGCCTACGATCCGTTCCTGTCGCCGGAACGGGCGCAGGAACTGGGTGTGGAAAAAGTGGAGCTGGACGATCTTTTCGCCCGCGCCGATTTCATCACGCTGCACACGCCGCTGACCGACAAGACCCGCAACATCATCGACGCCAAGGCAATCGCCAAGATGAAGGACGGCGTGCGCATCATCAACTGCGCGCGCGGCGGCCTGATCAAGGAAGAAGACCTCGTCGCCGCGCTGAAGAGCGGCAAGGTGGCGGGCGCCGGCATCGACGTGTTCGAGGTGGAACCGGCCACCAAGAACGAACTGTTCCACCTGCCGAACGTCGTCTGCACGCCGCATCTGGGCGCCTCGACGATGGAAGCGCAGGAGAATGTCGCGCTGCACATCGCCGAGCAGATGTCGGATTACCTGCTGAAGGGCGCGGTCGCCAACGCGATCAACATGCCGTCGATCTCGGCCGAGGAAGCGCCGCGGCTGAAGCCCTTCGTCAAGCTTGCCGAGGTGCTGGGCGCCTTCGTCGGCCAGGTGACCGAGAGCGCGATGACGGAGGTCGAAATCCTTTATGACGGCTCGACCGCCGAGATGAACACCAAGGCGCTGACCAGCGCGGCGCTGGCCGGCCTGATCCGGCCGCAGGTCGCCGACGTCAACATGGTCTCGGCGCCGGTGATGGTGAAGGAACGCGGCATCATCTTTTCCGAGGTCAAGCGCGACAAGACCGGCGTGTTCGACGGCTACATCAAGCTGACGGTGAAGACGGCGAACCAGACGCGCTCGGTCGCCGGCACGGTGTTCTCCGACGGCAAGCCGCGCTTCATCCAGATCAAGGGCATCAATCTCGACGCCGAGATCGGCCAGCACATGGTCTATACGACCAACAACGACGCGCCGGGCATCATCGGCCTTCTCGGCACGACCTTCGGCAAGCACGGCGTCAACATCGCCAACTTCCAGCTCGGCCGCAACCGGCCGGGCGGCGACGCCATCGCGCTGCTCTATGTCGACGAGCCGGTCAGCGAGGCGGTGCTGGACGAGGTGCGCGCCTTCCCGGAAATCCTGTCGGCCAAACCGCTGGTCTTCGACATAGGCTAGGCTCAAGCGAACGACACGTTGCCTTTGGTGGCCCTGAATCCGACCGGTTCAGGGCCACTTGGCGTTTATTTCCCGAATTTCCTGATCGCATCCGCGCTGACGGGCGTGAAGAGATTGACCAGCGTGCCGTCGGGATCGCGAAAGAGCAGAGAGCGGTTTCCCCAAGGCATGGTCTTCGGCTCCTGGACGACATCTCCGAGACCGGCTTCAGCCGCTCGAATTCCCGGTCCACGTCATCGACGAGGAACTCGACGATCGCGCTGCGATTGTCGGCGGACCGGATATCGGCACCGCCGTCAAACAGCTGCAGGGTGCGCGTGCTGCCGATCGCCAGGGTGCAGGAAGGGGTCGCGATTTCGGCGAAATCGTCGGTGAACCATGCCGCCGGGAGGCCGGTCACCTGTTCGTAGAATCCGACCAGGCGTTTGATGTCATCGGTGATGATGCGTATCGAGACGAAATTCATTGCGACGATCCTTTGTGCGGAGATTTACGCCGGATCGTAACAGCGATCTCCTGACACCCTTCCGTCAGGAGGCCGGCCGCCATGCCGCGCCATGGCGGGGATGGTTCAAAAGTGATCGCCGCCGGCTTCGACGGGCGGCATTTTTTATGCTAATCTGTGGGCGTCAATCCGGTTGCTGCCCGGACGCGCCACAACAGGACAAAAAGTTTGACCCTTCGCGCGGTCTGACGTCAGCGACCGGATTTGCTTGTCCGCCCCGCACTTCTTTCGGAAAGCCATATCCCGCCGATGACCAGCGACAGCGCCAGGGCGTGATAGGGGTGGAACTGCTCGCCGAGGATCAGAATCGCGAGCAGGGTTCCGAATACCGGCACCAGATTGATGAACAGGCCGGCGCGGTTGGATCCGATCAGTTCCAGGCCGCGCATGTAGAAGACCTGGGCCAGGATCGACGGGAAGATCGCCGTGTAGGCGGCGACTGCGAAGCCGGTCATGTCAGGCAGGAAAGCCGTCGCCGACTGCTGTTCCCACAAGGCAAACGGCCAGGACGTGACCATGCCCGAGAATGACATCACGATCATCAGCGTCTGCCATTTGACCGCCGGCTTGTAGCGCAGCGCCACGGTATAGCCGCCATAGGCGAGGATGGCGATCAGCATGATCGCGTCGCCACGGTTGATGTCGAGGGCGGCAAGGCGCGCGAGGTCGCCGCCCGAAGCGGTGATCGCGACGCCAACGAGAGACAGCAGAAATCCGAACACCTGCACCGGCCCGACACGCATGCCGAATAGAGCGAAATTGGCGATGAAGATCATCATCGGCATGCCGGACTGCTCGATCGTGACATTGATTGCGGAGGTGTGCTGCAAGGCCGAATAGAGGGCGAGGTTGAACAGCGAAAAGCCCGCCGCGCCGAGCGCCAGCATGACCGGCAGGCTTTTGCGCGCCTGCGGCCATTCCTTTTTCAGATGCCGGAAGCCGATCGCCAGGATGACGACAAAGGCCATTGTCCAGCGTACGGCGGTCAGCGTCATCGGCGGGATGTGGCCGACCGCGAGCTTGCCGGCGACGGCATTGCCGCCCCAGAACAGGGCCGTGGCCGCCAGAAGGAGATAAGCGCGGCGGCTTGGGGAAGGGGCGACCATGCGGGGGTATCCGTGAAGGGAAGGGCAGGCGTGTGCTAAACGAAAGAGCAGATGAGGTAAACAAGGGCGCCGGAGCCGAATTTCAATGTTTTTTATGCGGATAGAGGTTTTGGGCGAATTGCCTATCGCGCTTTCGCGGGTCAACGTCTAAAACGCCGCGGGTTTGACACAATAATTCGGGATTGAAGCGAAATGACCAATGTGGTGGTGATCGGTAGCCAGTGGGGCGACGAGGGCAAGGGCAAGATTGTCGACTGGCTCTCCGAGCGCGCCGACGTGGTCGTTCGCTTCCAGGGCGGCCACAATGCCGGTCACACGCTGGTCATCGACGGCATCAGCTACAAATTGTCATTGCTTCCCTCCGGCGTCGTGCGCGAGGGCAAGTTTTCCGTCATCGGCAATGGCGTCGTGTTCGATCCGCATGCCTTCGTGGCCGAACTCGGAAGGCTGGCCGATCAGGGCGTCACCGTCGGGCCGGACCGGCTGCGCATTGCCGAGAACACCGCGCTGATCCTGTCGGTTCACCGCGAGCTCGACGGCATCCGCGAGGACGCGGCGTCGAATTCGGGCACCAAGATCGGCACGACGCGGCGCGGTATCGGCCCCGCCTATGAAGACAAGGTCGGGCGGCGCGCCATCCGGGTCATGGACCTCAAGAACATGGACACGCTGCCGGCCAAGGTCGACCGGCTGCTGACGCATCACAACGCGCTTCGCCGCGGGCTCGGCTATGACGAGGTGGCGCACGAGACGCTTATGGAGGAATTGCGCTCCGTCGCCGGCGCGATCCTGCCCTATATCGATCGCGTCTGGAAAATCCTCGACGATTATCGCCGCCGCGGCGCGCGGATCCTGTTCGAAGGCGCGCAGGGCACGCTGCTCGACATCGATCACGGCACCTATCCGTTCGTGACGTCGTCGAACACCACCGCCGGCCAGGCCGCGACGGGCTCCGGCATGGGGCCGGGCAGCGTCGGCTATGTGCTCGGCATCACCAAGGCCTACACGACGCGCGTCGGCGAAGGACCCTTCCCGACCGAGCAGAACAACGAGGTCGGCCAGTTTCTCGGCGAGCGCGGCCACGAATTCGGCACGGTGACCGGACGGCAGAGGCGCTGCGGCTGGTTCGACGCGGTGCTGGTGCGCCAGGCCGTGGCGATCAACGGGATCACCGGCATCGCGCTGACCAAGCTCGACGTGCTCGACGGGCTGGACGAGATCAAGATCTGCGTCGGCTACATGCTCGACGGCGAGGAGATCGATTATCTTCCGGCCAGCCAGGGCGCGCAGGCGCGCGTCGAGCCGATCTACGAGACCGTGGAAGGCTGGAAGGCGACGACCGCGGGTGCGCGGACATGGAACGACCTGCCCGCCCAGGCGGTGAAATATGTTCGCCACATCGAGGAACTGATCGGCGCGCCGGTGGCGCTGCTCTCGACCAGCCCCGAGCGCGACGACACGATACTTGTGACCGACCCATTTCAAGACTAGGTTACGGGAAATAAGAAGAAACCGCACAACGGATTGAATACATGGCAGATTTTGAGGCCGTCCTCAGAAAAACGCTCGATGGAATGACCGATCCCGCACCGGAAGTACGTGCGAAGGTCTATGACCGCGCCCGCGCGACGATCAACAGGCAGATCGAGGCGATGGATAAGCGGCCGTCCGAGCAGGCCATCCAGCGGCAATATGAAAAGCTCGAGGCGGCGATCGCCGGCATCGAGGCGCAATACGCCGTGCCGGAGGCGACCGTCGAGCCGGAGGAGGGCTCCGACCTCGATCACCTGTTCGAGGACGAGGTCGCGGCACCTGCCGTTGCGCCCCGCGAGCCGGAGCTCGAGCCGGTGACCGAGAGCTACCAGGAGCCGCAGTTCGAGAGCCGGCCGGAGCCGGAGCCGGAAATGGCCGAGAGCCGGCAGGAGCCAAAGGCCGAGGAAGAAAAGGATCCGCTGGCGGAGTTTCTCGCCGAGCAGGAAGCCGCCGCCCATGCGGACCTGTCCGCGGAACCCGACGTCGGCGAGGAACCGCGCGCGGAAATCCGGCGCGAGGAGCCCGCGCGCAAGCCTGCGGCGGCGCCGTCGGCGAAGGCGGGACGCGGTCCGCTGATATGGATCGGCGCGGCGGTCGCCGTGTTGCTGATCGCGGGCGTTGCCGCCTATGCGGGCCGCGACACGATCATGGCGATGTTCGGATCGTCGGGCGAGACGCAGACGGCGGGCGGCGTACCGGTTCGCGAAGTGCCGAGCACGGTCGTGACGCCCGAAGACACCACGCAGGGCGCGGATACGGCACAGCCGGCCGATGCCGCGCCGGCGGACGAGACCGACGCGCCGGAAAAATTCACCCAGCGCCTGACATCGGACGGACAGGAAGTCGACACCGGCCCGGCGCAGGCGCCGGGAACGGAAAGCGAGGGCACGTCGGTTGCCGGCCAGACCGGCAATGCCGGCGACCAGATGGCGAGCGGCGACAGTGCGACCGCCGGCGCACCGGCGGCAGACACGACAGGCAGTGGCGACGAGGGCACGCTGCCGGTCGGACAGCGCGCGATCTTCTACCAGGAACGCACCGGCTCGCAGGCCGGCACGGCGGAAGCCGGCGCCACGGTCTGGTCCGTCGTGCAGGAATCGCCGGGCGGCGACCTGCCGCCCGAACCGGCGATCCGCGCCGAGGCGAGCATCCCGGAACTCGGCCTGACGATGGAGATGACGATCCGGCGCAATGCCGACGAAACCTTCCCGGCCAGCCACGTGATCGAATTGCTGTTCCGGATGCCGGACACATTCGAGGGCAGGGGCATCGCCGATGTCCAGCGCATCACCTTCAAGGGCACCGAACAGGATCCCGGCAACGCGCTGATCGGTGTCGCGGCGCCGCTCGACACGAACATCTTCCTGATCGCGCTGACCGACGCGCAGACGGCGATCGAGACCAATCTCAACCTGATGCAGCGCGAGGAGTGGATCGACATTCCGATGCAATATGTCAGCGGCCGGCGCGCCTTGATCACGCTCGAGAAAGGCATTCCGGGCGATCAGGTCTTCAACGAGGTGTTGGCCGACTGGAAAGAGAAGGGCGATACGGCGGCCACGCAAAACTGAGAAAGCGGCAGGTCCGCAAACAAAAAGGCCGGGTTTTTGCCCGGCCTTTTCCGTTTCGATCCGTCGTTGCGCTCAGGCGACCGGGCGAAGCGCCTTGGCCTGCTCGGCGGCGGCGGCCTTGACCGCGTCCTGAACCTTCTCGAAGGCGCGGACCTCGATCTGGCGCACGCGTTCGCGCGAGATGTCGAACTCGCCGGACAGTTCCTCGAGCGTCAGCGGATCCTCGGCGAGACGGCGCATCTGGAAGATGCGGCGCTCGCGGTCGTTGAGGACGTTCATCGCCTCGTGCAGCAGGGCGGAGCGCTGCTCGCGCTCGTCTTCCTCGATCAGCATCTCTTCCTGGCTGTCGCTGTCGTCGACGAGCCAGTCCTGCCACTGGCCGTTCTCGCCGTCGGTGGCCTTGATCGGCGCATTGAGCGAGGCGTCGCCGGCCATGCGCTGGTTCATCGACAGCACTTCCTCTTCCGAGACGTGCAGTTCGGTCGCGATCTGCTTGACCTGCTCGGGATTGAGGTCGGCGTCGCCGAGCGCGCGGATCTTGTTCTTCGCCTTGCGCAGGTTGAAGAACAGGCGTTTCTGGTTGGCGGTCGTGCCCATTTTCACGAGGCTCCAGGACCGCAGGATGTATTCCTGGATCGAAGCCTTGATCCACCACATGGCATAGGTCGCAAGGCGGAAGCCGCGTTCGGGTTCGAAGCGCTTGACCGCCTGCATGAGGCCGACATTGCCTTCCGAGATCACTTCGCCGATCGGCAGGCCGTAGCCACGATATCCCATCGCGATCTTGGCGACGAGACGCAGGTGGCTGGTGACGAGCTTGTGGGCCGCGTCGGGATCGTCATGCTCGTGATACCGCTTGGCGAGCATGTACTCTTCCTGCGGCTGCAGCATCGGGAAACGCCGGATTTCCTCAAGATAACGGGTCAGGCCGCCTTCACCGCCGTAAAGGCTGGGGAGACTTGATTGGGCCATTCGTAAAGCACCCTTTCATTTTGCGAGGTTCCCGCGAAATTGCGGCAAACACCGGGCGCGCCCGTCGTTTCGACCGGACGCATATCGCATGGGAGCGCAAGTCTGCTCACACTCCCACATTTGCCAAGTAAGCACTGATCAAGGCAGTTTCAAGACTTGCCGAAGGCTTCGCGAAAGCCCGACGCAAGCTTGGCCATGTCGGCGGGAAGCGGGGATTCGAAGGTCATCAGCTCGCCGGTTGCCGGGTGCTCGAAGGCAAGGCTCGCCGCATGCAGCGCCTGACGGGTGAAGCCCGACACGGCCCCGCGCAGCGGCGAGGGCAGCGTGTTGGCCTTGGTCGAAAACCCCTTGCCGTAATCCTGGTCGCCGACAAGCGGGTGGCCGATATGCGCCATGTGGACCCGGATCTGGTGGGTCCGGCCGGTCTCGAGGCGGCATTCGACGAGGCTTGCGACGGGGGCGGCGCCGGTCGGATCGCCGTAGCGTTCCCGAACCCTGAAATGGGTCACGGCATGGCGCGCGTCGGGCTGTGTCTCGCCGACGACCGCCTGTTTCATCCGGTCGCGCGACGAGCGGCCGAGAAAGGTCTCGATCGTGCCGGTCATCCGGTCCGGCGCGCCCCAGACAAGCGCAAGGTAGGCGCGGCGCATGCCGGTGGTGCGGCCGTGATCGGCGAATTGCGCGCTCAGGGCCTGGTGGGCGCGATCGTTCTTGGCGACGACCATGACGCCGCTGGTGTCCTTGTCGAGGCGGTGGACGATGCCCGGACGTTTCACCCCGCCGATCCCGGACAGGGTATCGCCGCAATGGGCGAGGAGCGCGTTGACCAGCGTTCCGGACGGATTGCCGGGCCCGGGATGAACCACCAGCCCCGCGGGCTTGTCGATGACGATCACGTCGGCGTCCTCGTACAGGACCGTGAGCGGGATCGCCTCCGGCGCGGGCTCGGGATCTTCCGGTTCGGGCAAGGCGAGTTCGATCTTGTCGCCGGCGCGCAGCTTGCGTTTCGGTTCGGTCACGGTTTCGCCGTTGAGGCGGACCTGGCCCTGCTCGATCAGATGCTTGATGCGGTTGCGCGACAGGGTTCCGGCACAGGCTCCGGCCAGCCACTGGTCGAGGCGGGCGCCCGTTGCGGCTTCGTCGGCGGTGAAGGCTTCCAATTCGCCCTCGCGTTCGTTAAGGCCGGTTCCCATGGTCACTTCATCATTTTATCCGGCCGGCGGGCCGGTATCCGGGCTCCGACACAATGGCTGATCCAGCAGACGATTTCGACGACGACAAGCCACTCGATCCGGCGATGGAGAAGGTGCGGCGCAAGCTCGCCCGGCTCATGGCAGTATCGATCGGCATCATGCTGGTCGGCCTTATGGCCGTGCTGGGCGCGGTTGTCTACAAGTCCGCCGGCAGCGGGGTGCCGCAGGGGACGATGGAGGCGGTGATCGATCTGCCGGACGGGTTCACCGTTACGGACACCGCCGTCTCGGACAATCGCATCCTGTTCTTCGGCAAGGCCGGGGACGGCGCCAGCCGCGTGCTCATCTTTGACGCGAATTCGGCAAGCCTGATCGCCAATCACCGCGTGCAGTAATTTCGCGAATGCGACGAACTGCGTAATTTAATGGCGGAATCAGGCACATGACGAAAAAAAACGCAGCTATCTCTTTACAAGCGGCGGACAGTTTCGTTTTCATGTTTGCCGCAGGTATGGATCGAATGGGTTTGGGCCGTTGTTGCGCGGGATGGCCGGCAGGGAGACAAAATGAGCGAAAACCGGGGTGCGGCTGTCCGCTACGAGAGCGTGCAGAAGAGTTACGATGGTGAAAACTTAGTCGTCAAAGACCTTAACCTAGACATTGCCCGGGGCGAGTTTCTGACCATGCTCGGGCCTTCCGGCTCCGGAAAAACCACCTGCCTGATGATGCTGGCCGGCTTCGAGCCCGCCACCCATGGCGAAATCTTCCTCAACGATCGTCCGATCAACAACGTGCCGCCGCACAAGCGCGGCATCGGCATGGTCTTCCAGAACTATGCGCTGTTTCCGCATATGAGCGTGGCGGAAAATCTCGCCTTCCCGCTGCAAGTGCGCGGCATGGACAAGTCGGAGCAGCAGGCGAAGGTCAAACGCGCGCTGGAGATGGTCGAGCTTGGCGCGTTCGGCTCGCGCAGGCCGGCGCAGCTATCCGGTGGCCAGCAGCAGCGCGTCGCCGTCGCGCGCGCCTTGGTGTTCGATCCCGAACTGGTGCTGATGGACGAGCCGCTGGGCGCGCTCGACAAGCAGTTGCGCGAGCAGATGCAGTACGAAATCAAGCACATCCACGACAATCTCGGCGTGACGATCGTCTATGTGACGCATGACCAGACGGAAGCGCTGACGATGTCGGACCGCGTCGCGGTGTTCAACGATGGCGTGATCCAGCAGCTTTCCTCGCCGGACGCGCTTTACGAAAGCCCGCAGAATTCCTTCGTCGCGCAGTTCATCGGCGAGAACAACAAGCTGAACGGCCGCGTTACCGCCGTCGACGGCAGCGAATGCGTCGTCGAGGTCCCCGGCGGGATCAGCCTGAAGGCCGACGCCGTGAACATTTCCGGCGTCGGCTCGAAGACGACGCTGTCGCTCAGGCCGGAACGCGTCGAACTGGCGCCGGAAAATGAGATGGACAACATGATCGACGGGAAGGTCGAGGAACTGATCTATCTCGGCGATCACATCCGCGTTCGGATGAATGTCGCCGGAAACAGCGAATTCGTCGTCAAGGTGCGCAACCGCGGGGAGCGGCGGCAGATCGCCGAAGGCGATACGGTCAAGATCGGCTGGGCGGCATCCGACTGCAAGGCGCTCGACGCCGTTGCATGAACCTGAATTTGCCGGGATCGCATCCGCGTCCGGCAAAATGGTTGTGGCGGTCAGTCATGCCGTCCGACCTTCATCGAAAGGGAGAAACTGATGAAACTGAAACTCATGCTACTTGCGACCGTCGCTGGCGTCGCATTTGCAGCGCCGGCGGTTACGGAAGAGCTGCCGCCCTGCGACAATTGCGCTGATTCCATGACCATCGTGTCCTGGGGCGGCGCCTACTCGAAATCGCAGCTCAAGGCCTATCACGAGCCCTACCAGGCGCTGACGGGCATCACGATCGTCAACGACGAATCGTCGAACGAGGCCGTCGCCAAGCTGCGCGCCATGAACGAGGCCAACAACATCACCTGGGATCTCGTCGACGTGGAAGGCCCGGACGCCGTGCGCCTTTGCGACGAAGGCCTGGCGATGCCGATCAATGCGGACGAGCTGCTCGCTCCGGCTCCGGACGGCACGCCCGCCTCGGAAGACTTCGGCGATTCGCTGATCTCCGATTGCTTCATCCCGCAGATCGTGTTCTCGACGACCTTCGGTTACCGTACCGACGTCGCCGCATGGAACGGAGCGGTGCCGACTTCGGTCTGCGATGTGTTCGACACCGAGAAATTCCCGGGCAAGCGTTCGCTTGAGAAGCGCCCGAAGAAGAACATCGAGTGGGCGCTGCTCTGCGACGGTGTTGCCGAAGGCGGATCTCTATGACGTGATGGCAACCGACGAGGGCATCGACCGCGCACTCGCCAAGCTCGACACGATCAAGGACGACGTGATCTGGTGGTCGGCCGGCGCCGACACGCCGCAGCTTCTCGCCGATGGCGAGATCGTCATGGGTTCGACCTATAACGGCCGCCTCTTCTCGGTGATCGAGGAGCAGCACCAGCCGGTCGCGATGCTGTGGGACTACCAGGTCTTCGATTTCGACGGCTGGATCATTCCGGCCGGCTTGCCGGAGGACCGTCTGAACCGCGTGAAGCATTACCTGCGTTTCGCGACCGACACGCAGCGCCTCGCCGACCAGGCGAAGTACATCTCCTACGGCCCGGCACGCGCATCGTCGGCTCCGCTGGTCGGCAAGCATGCCGAACTCGGCATCGAGATGGCGCCGCACATGCCGACCGATCCGGCCAACATGAAGAACATCCTGGTCAACAACATCGACTGGTGGGCCGACTATTCCGACGACGTCGACGCCAAGTTCCAGGCCTGGCTGGCGAAGTAAGTCATCATGAACATGCGGTGCGGCGGATCTCCGCCGCACCGCGAACCGCAAACCTCAGGGTCATTCGATGAGCAGCACTTCCACCGACCATATGGACGCCCCTTCCGACGGGATCATGCGTGCTGCTGATGGAACGCCCCTGAAGAAATCGCTGGCGCGGGCGCTGCGGCGCGAGAAGCTGAGAAGCTTCCTGCTCATCCTGCCGCTGCTGGCGTTCATCATCCTGAGCTTCCTCATGCCGATCGCGGACATGCTGTTCCGGTCGGTCGAGAACGGGATCGTGAAGGAAACGATCCCGCAGACGGTCGCGCTTCTGAAGACATGGGATCCGGCGTCCGGGGAAGCGCCAGGCGAAGAGGTGTTCGCCGCGTTCCACGAGGATTTCGTCAAGGCCTACAAGGACAAGTCCCATACGCGCCTCGGATTGCGGCTGAACTACGATGAGCCCGGCATGTCCGGCCTGTTCCGCAAGACCGGGCGCAAGGTGGCGAAGATGGAGCCGCCCTACAAGGATGCCTTCATCAAGGTGGACAAGGACTGGGGCAAGGTCGAAACATGGGCGGTGATCAAGCGCGCCAGCCCGGTGCTGACCGACGGCTATTTCCTGAGCGCTTTGGACGCCAAGAGGACGTCCAAGGGCATCGAGATGCTGCCCGAGAAGGAACGGATCTATCTGTTCCTGTTCAAGCGAACGATGATCCTGTCCATCGTGATTACCATGTCATGCCTGCTGCTCGGCTATCCGATCGCGTATCTGCTCGCCAATCTTCCGCTCCGGACATCGAACATGCTGATGATCCTGGTGCTGCTGCCGTTCTGGACGTCGCTGCTGGTGCGTACCTCGGCATGGAAGGTGCTGCTGCAGCAGCAAGGCGTGATCAACGATTTCCTGGTCTGGATCGGCGTCATCGACGACGCCAACCGCCTGATCATGATCAACAACCAGACCGGCACGATCATCGCGATGACGCATATCCTGCTGCCGTTCATGATCCTGCCGCTGTTCTCGGTGATGAAGACGATCTCGCCGTCCTATGTGCGGGCGGCGAAAAGCCTCGGCGCAAACGACTGGACGGCATTCTGGCGGGTCTATTTCCCGCAATCGGTGCCGGGCATCGGGGCGGGCGCGATCCTCGTCTTCATCCTGTCGATCGGCTATTACATCACGCCGGAACTGGTCGGCGGCACGAGCGGCATCTTCATCTCGAACCGGATCGCCTACCATATCTCGACATCGCTCAACTGGGGGCTGGCGGCCGCGCTCGGCACGATCCTGCTGGCGCTGGTGATGCTGCTCTTCTACGTCTACGACAAGATCGTCGGCATCGATAACGTGAAGCTGGGCTAGGAGAACCACGATGTCCGCACTTCCGCCCTATTCCTCGACGGCGCAGATCTCCTGGTATTACGGTTTCCGCGTCATCTGCGCGCTGATCTTCTTCTTCCTGATCTTTCCGATCATCGTGATCATGCCGCTGTCGTTCAACGCGGAGGACTTCTTCACCTTCACGCCGAAGATGCTGGCGCTCGATCCGGCGGGCTATTCGCTGAAGCACTACCAGGACTTCTTCACCAATCCGGACTGGCAGCAGGCATTGTGGAACTCGGTCCGGATCGCGCCGGTGGCAACGCTTCTGGCGACCTCTTTCGGCACGCTTGCCGCGATCGGCCTCAGCCAGAGCCATGTGCCGTTCAAGTCGGTGATCATGGCGATCCTGATCTCGCCGATGATCGTGCCGCTGATCATCTCGGCGGCGGGAATGTATTTCTTCTATTCGCGCATCGGGCTGCAGGGCACCTATTTGGGCGTCGTCCTGGCGCATGCCGCGCTTGGCACGCCGTTCGTCATCATCACGGTGACGGCGACGCTGGTCGGTTTCGATCGATCTTTGACGCGCGCGGCGGCTTCGATGGGCGCCGATCCGGTGCGCACCTTCTTCAAGGTGCAGATGCCGCTGATCCTGCCCGGCGTGATCTCCGGCGCGCTGTTCGCCTTCATCACCTCCTTCGACGAGGTCGTGGTGGTGCTGTTCCTCGGCTCGGCCTCACAGAAGACGCTGCCCTGGCAGATGTTCACCGGGCTGCGCGAGCAGATCTCGCCGACGATCCTTGCCGTCGCGACGATCCTGGTCGTGATCTCGGTGGTGCTGCTGACGGTCCTCGAACTGTTGCGGCGGCGCTCGGAACGGCTGCGCGGCATGTCGCCGAGCTGACGCCCGTCGCAATCAGGCAAACCGATGTCATCGCCGGATATGGCGTTTTGAACGCGCCGTCATAATATTCCCGCGCCGGTTTCACTTCCCGGCCCGGCCAACGTTCGCGGCAATAGCGCCGCGGGCCATCAGGCCCAACGAAGCGAACCTCCAACATGACAATCAAGACCAGCACCGAAGACATGCTGCATGTCTTCCAGTGGAAGAATGGCGACAAGGAATGGTCGCCGTTTTCGGATGCGGAAATGGACCGGCGGCAAAACGCCATGCGAGCCCATCTCGCCGCGCAGGACATCGACGCGGCGGTTTTCACCTCCTACCAGGGCATCTGCTACTATTCCGGTTTCCTGTACTGCCATTTCGGCCGCAAGTTCGGCTTCGTGCTGACACAGGGCAGCGCGACGACGGTCAGCGCCGGCATCGACGGCGGCCAGCCGTGGCGGCGTACCCATGGCGAAAACATCATCTATTCCGACTGGCGGCGGGACAATTTCTTCACGGCGCTGAAGATCGCTGATCCCGGCCGGCGCGAAGCGGATCGGCATCGAGTTCGACCATGTCTCGCTCGATTATCGCCGCCAGCTGGGCGACGCGTTCCCGGATGCGGAATTCGTCGATGTCTCCGAAGCCTCGATGTGGATGCGCACGGTCAAGTCGGGCGAGGAGCAGGCGCTGATCCGCGAAGGCACGCGGATCTGCAATGTCGGCGCGCGGGCCGTGATGGGCGCGATCGCGGAGGGCGTGCCGGAATACGAGGTGGCGCTCGCCTCGACCAACGCGATGGTGCGCGAGATCGGCAAGAGCTTTCCCTTCGTCGAGCTGATGGACACATGGACGTGGTTCCAGTCGGGCATCATGACCGACGGGGCGCACAACCCGGTGACCAACAAGCGCGTCGCGCGCGGCGACATCCTGTCACTGAACTGCTTCCCGATGATCTTCGGCTATTACACCGCGATCGAGCGGACGCTGTTCTGCGAGGAAGCGTCCGACGCGCATCTCGACCTGTGGGAGAAGAACTGCGCCGTGATGAAGGCGGGCTCGGAGATGATCGCGCCGGGGCGGAAATGCTCGGAGATCGCGCTGGCGCTCAACGAGATGTATCGCTCATGGGACCTGCTGCGGTACCGCTCGTTCGGCTACGGCCATTCCTTCGGCGTGCTGTCGCATTATTACGGCCGCGAGGCGGGCGTCGAACTGCGCGAGGATGTCGACACCGTGCTGGAGCCGGGGATGGTCGTGTCGATGGAGCCGATGATCATGATTCCG
This sequence comes from uncultured Alphaproteobacteria bacterium, assembly GCA_963712205.1. Classification (GTDB taxonomy): domain Bacteria; phylum Pseudomonadota; class Alphaproteobacteria; order Rhizobiales; family Rhizobiaceae; genus Oricola. The sequence goes on from CAVQHF010000003.1 coordinate 26,176, forward strand.
GAAGGAAAGCCCGGCGCGGGCGGCTACCGCGAACACGACATCTTCATCATCACCGAAGACGGGGCGGAGAACATCACCAACTTCCCCTACGGGCCCGAGGAGATGATCATCAAGGCATGACGGTTGGCGGTCCGCGTCGATCTTGACGCGATCCGCCGCGACTTCCATCATGCCGGCAACAAGGCGTTGCAGCGATAATGCGAAGCAGCCCGACGGCGAGAGGACGAAAGACGAGTGACCGGCGATACGCGCCGCATAGGTCCCTTCTTCTCGTCGCTTGCGGGCTACCGGGCGTCATGGCTCGCAAGCGATGCGAAAGCGGGCCTGTTGCTTGCGGCGATTGCCCTGCCCGAACAATTCGCGACGGCGCGGCTGGCGGGATTGCCGCCTGTCGCCGGGCTGTTGGCATTCGCCGCCGGGACGCTGGCCTTCGCGGCGTTCGGCCGGCACCGCCTGATGTCGGTCGGCGCGGACTCCACCATCGCGCCCATCATCGCGGGTACCCTGTCTGCCCTCGCGGTCGCCGGATCGGCGCAATATGCGAGCTTCGCCGCAGTGTTGGGGGTGCTGGTCGGCGTTATTTTGATGTCGTCGCACAGATTTCACCTCGGATGGGTCGCCGACCTGCTTTCCATCCCGGTCACGACGGGGCTGCTCGCCGGCGTCGCCTGTCACATCGTCGTGGGCCAGGTTCCGACAGTTCTCGGTCTGCAGATGTCTCCGGGCTCCCTTCCCGCAACAGCGGCCGCCATTGCCGGGCAACTCGGCGAAACGCAGATTGTCCCGCTGCTGATCGCCGGCTGCGTGCTGGCCATAACGTTGCTGGTGCACGCGACGGACAGGCAGATTCCCGGACCACTCATCGGCCTGACGGCGAGCGGCGTAGCGGTCTGGTGGTTCGGGCTGAAGGCCGGCGGGCTCGATACGCTCGGCGATCTTACCATATCGCCGCCATCGTTTTCGCTGGCGATTCCGAACCTGTCCGACTTCGCCACGCTGTTGCCGCTGGCGCTTGTCGTCTCGCTTTTGTGCATGATCCAGACGTCGAGCGTGATTCAGGCCTTCGGCGGCCATGATGCGGACCCCGAGACCGTATCGCGCGACTTTGCCGCGATTGGCGCCGGTAATCTCCTAGCCGGGCTGATCGGCGCCTTTCCCGTCAATTCCAGCCCTCCGCGGACCGGAATCGTCGCGGAGGCGGGGGGATTGACCCAACTGAGCGGATTGCTGGCGATCCTCGTTTGCGGTCTGGTGGTCGCGTTCGGCAGCACCGCCTTTTCATACGTCCCGCAAGCCGCCTTGAGCGGCGTGTTGCTGTTCGTCGCCATCCGGATCATCCGCGTCGCGACGATCCGCCGGATATGGCGTCAAAGCCCCGTCGAGGCCGGACTGGTGTTCGGAAGCGCGGCTCTCGTCGTGTTCCTGCCGATCGGGGTCGGGGTCGGGCTTGGAATCGTCCTGTCCCTGATGCACAGCCTTTACACGATCGCCCGTCCGAACTGTCGTGAGTTGTTCCGTGTCGAGGGTACGACAATCTGGTGGGCCGACATGCCGGACGCTCGCGGCGAGCGCGTGCCGGGCGTGCTCGCTTTCTCGCTGGGGGCGCCGCTCAATTTCTTGAGCACGAAGTTCATTCTCGGGCAATTGACCCGGGCGATCGAGGGGATGCCGGACCCCTGCAAGCTTGTGGTTCTGGAAGGCAACAGCGTGGTCGACATCGATTTCACCGGGGCCGAACTGTTGCGGGAGCGGATCGAGATGCTGCGCGGGAGCGGGATAACGGTCGCCCTGGCGCGGCTTGAATTGGTCAGGGCGATAGGGGCGGCGAGACACACAGGGTTGATCGAGTCACTCGGGCCGGATCATGTTTTCCGCTCTGTCGAGGAAGCCGTGCGGGCGCTCGGACCGCAGTGACGCCCGCTTGCCGTCGCCGGTGATCATCAGCCGCGAGATCCATGAAAAACGCCCGGGCGAGATGCCCGGGCGTTCTGTCAGCCATTGCTTACCGTTCACGCCGCGCATTCCAGCAGCAGCGTGCCGGCGGCGGTGTTGGAAATCGGGATGTGGTAGTTGCGGGTGATCTCGTTGACGTCGTCGCCGAGCGCGCCGCGCATCATCATCCACATCAGGAACTCGGTGCCCTGGGCGCCGGCCTTCTCGACCAGTTCCATGCGGGTGATCTTGGTCAGTTCCTCGGGATTGTGGACGATGTTCTCCAGGCAGTACTGGTCGAACTCCTTGTTGATGAAGCCCGCCCGCTGTCCGTCGAGCTGATGCGACAGGCCGCCGGTGCCGAGGATGACGATCTTCGCGTCTTCCGGGAAGGACCGCAGCGCCTTGCCCAGCGCCTTGCCGAAATTCAGGGCCCGGTGCAGGGTCGGGATCGGGTGCTGCACGGTGTTGGCCGATATCGGCACGGCGCGCGGCATGTCCGGATGGTGCGGCGCGCCCGGCCAGAAGAGCTGCATCGGCACGACGAAACCGTGGTCGACCGGAAGCTCCTGGCAGGATGTGATGTCGAACTCGTCGGCGACCATCAACTCGATGATGTGCCAGGAGAGTTCCGGCGCGCCCGGGAACGGATCGAGCGACGGCAGGCCCCAGCCTTCGTCCTCGTTGCGGTATTCGTGCGCGGCGCCGATCGCGAAGGTGGGCATCTGGTCGAGGAAGAAGCCGAGGCCGTGATCGTTGTAGATGTTGATCACATAGTCGGGCTTGTGCTCCTTGATCCACGCATGAACCTTCGGATAGCCTTCGAAGAAGGGTTTCCAGTAAGGATCGTCATAGAGTTCCTTCTGGATCGCGTTGCCCACCGCGGGAATGTGGGAGGTGGTGATGCCGCCGAGAATCTTGGCCATGGTCTGTCCTCCTTACGCCTGACTTTGCAGGAATTCCTTGAATTCCTCGGTGGTGCGGCCGGTTTGCAGGCCGCCGACATCCTGCACCGACAGCTTGAAGATGCCGGCGAACTTGGCGAGGTAATAGATGTTGCCGCCGGCGTCGATCAGCCCGAGAATGTCGCGGGCGCGGACCGCCTTTTTCTGCTGATCGTTGAGGCCGTATTTTTCCATGTAGGCCTCTTCGTCGGCGACGAACGCATCGCGGTTCTCGGCCTTGTTGAACGAGTAGCACATCTTGTTCAGGGCATAGCCCTTCATGGCCTGTTTGCCATCGAAGATGGTCGTACCGGGAATGTCGATATGATAGTCGAAACCTGGTTGGTCCATGTTGTCTCCTCCTGTCCTTCCGTCAATGTATACATGGGCGCGGCGAATGGCAGATTTGACCTAGATCAAGCCGCCCCGCGTGGGTGAAGGAATGAATGGGAAGTGCATAAAACTTATACCTGTTTTTCGTCCTTGGCCGCTGGACGATATCGGGGATTGAATAACGAGAAGCCGGGATGCCCGGTGCATCCGGGCCAGTTCGAGCTCGGTACAATGCCTTGGCGGCGCCGGAGGCGTCCCTATGCTCAGTCCCAGTATAGCCGCATTGGATTGTCGACGAGCAGCTTCTGCTGTTCGGCGGCGGACGGTGCGATCCGCGGAATGAAATCGACCAGCTTGCCGTCGTCGGGCATGTGGGACTTCATGTTCGGGTGGGGCCAGTCGGTGCCCCAGATGACGCGGTCGGGAAATGTCTCGACGAGTTTGCGCCCGAAGGGAACGACATCGTCATAGGGCGGACCGTCGACAGTCAATCGCTCGGGGCAGGTGACCTTGGTCCAGATCGTGTCGACATCCGCCATCAGATCGACGAAACGCCGGAAATCCGGATGGTCGACTCCCTTGGTCACATCCGGCCGGCCCATGTGATCGACGACGATGGTCGTCGGAAGCTGTTTCAGGAACGGGACCAGCCCTTCGAGATCCTGGGCCTCGAAATAGACGACGATATGCCAGCCGAGCGTGGCGATCTTCTCGGCGATGGAGAGGAAGACCTCCCTCGGGGTGTTGTCGACCAGGCGCTTGACGAAATTGAAGCGCACGCCGCGCACGCCGGCCTCGTTCATCGCGTTCAGATCGTCCATGGAAATGTCGGGGCCGACGCGAGGCGACGCCGCGGGCCTTGTCGCCGGCGGCGACCAGCGCGTCGACGAGGGCGCGGTTGTCGCGGCCATGGCAGGTCGCCTGGACGATGACGTTGCGCTCGAAGCCGAGGTAATCGCGCAGTTCGAACAGTTTCTCCTTCGGCGCGTCGCAGGGCGTGTATTTGCGTTCCGGCGCATAGGGGAATTTGTCGGCGGGGCCGAAGACATGGCAATGCGCGTCCACGGCGCCGGCAGGCGGCACGAAAGCCGGTTTCGAAGGGCTGGGGTGGAAAGGCAGGTAATCAGCGTCCATGGGTCCCGTTTCGTCCGTTTTGTCCTGCGGCGCATTGATCGACCGCAAATTCATTATTGCGCCTTGCCGGCGGATTGGTCGAGAAAATGCGCCAATTGCTGACATTTTCCCATTTCAAATAGTTCGCCGGATATAAAATATTGCTATAGCAGGTTTTAAAGGAGATTTTTGGCCGCGATGAGGCTGACCGTTCCCAATGTTCGTCACCTGCGGGTGTTTCGCGAAGTCGCCCATTGCCACAGCGTCAGCATGGCGGCCGAAAGGGCGGCCCTTTCGCAGCCGGCCGTCACCCAGGCGGTGGCGAAGCTTGAGGAGGAACTCGGGGTTCCGCTGTTCGAGCGGCGCAGGGACGGCATGTTCGCCACCGAGATCGGGACGCGGTTCCTCGAGCGCGTGGAACGGGCGCTCGATCATCTGCAAGCCGGCGCGCGCGAGGCATCGCGTCTCGGCCTGCGGCAGAAGGCACGCGGCTTCGCCGATTTCGACCGGTTGCTGACCGCGGCGCAGCTCAGGGCGCTGATCGCCGTGTCGGAGGCGAAGAATTTCTCCATGGCGGCGCGCAATCTCGGTATCTCGCAACCGTCGATCCATCGGGCGGCGCGCAATCTGGAGCGGTTGTCGGGCATCAAGCTGTTCGAAAGCGCGCATGAGGGCATCTCGCTGACGCCGGCGGCGCATGTCCTTGCGCAGCGCACCAAGCTGGCGCTGTCCGAACTGCAGCAGGGTTTCGACGAGGTCGACGATTTTCTCGGCCAGGATTCCACCCATATCGTCGTCGGGGCGCTGCCGCTGGTGCGCACCTTCATCCTGCCGACCGCGATCGATCTCATGGTGCGCCATTCGGAGCGGGTTCAGATCCGCGCCGTCGACGGGCGCTATGACGAATTGCTGCGGGGCGTGCGCCAGGGCGACATCGATTTCCTGATCGGGGCGCTGCGCGATCCGCCACCGGTGGACGACATCATCCAGGAGCGGCTGTTCGACGACCCGCTGGCGCTCGTTACCGGCCGGAATCATCCGCTTGCCGGCCGGCAAGCGGTGACGATCGACGATGTTCTGCGCTTTCCGTGGGTCGCGCCGCCGAAGACGACTCCGGCGGGAAGTTATCTGTACAACACGCTGAAGATCCAGGACCTGCCGGAGACGCCGGTGCGCGTCGTTTCCAGTTCGCTGGTGCTCCTGCGCGGCCTGTTGATGACCGGCGACTACATCACGATCATCTCGCTGAGCCAGATCCGCCACGAACACGAGCAGGGCATCCTGGTACCGCTGCCGATCGAACTGGCGGACAGCGCCCGCGCGATCGGGCTGACCTACCGGCGCGACTGGCGCCCGACCAAGACGCAGCAGCAGTTTCTCGGCTATCTGCGGGAGGTGACGGGGTCGATGCGGGCGGCAAACACCGCTATTGAATAAATGAATGACGGCCGAAGAGATTGAATACCCAATCCAATCAAGGAGATGGTAAGCAAGCGGCAAATTCGGTCAGCGGGACCGGCGGCCTCGCCCGGTCGCGCGGCCTGTAATCGTGAGCTGGAGGATCAGACATGAAGCTATGTGTTGCCGGCGCCTATGGCGCTTTCGGATTGAAACATCTGGACGCGCTGTCGAACATCGAGGACGTCGAAGTCACCTCGGTCATGGGGCCGACGCAAGAGAAGATCGACGCATTGGCCGCCGAGCGCGGCATCGGCCATGCCGCCACCGATCTCGCCGAATGTCTTGCCCGCGACGATGTCGACGCGGTGATCCTTTCCACGCCGACCCAAATGCATGCGAGCCAGGCGATCCAGTGCATGGAAGCGGGCAAGCACGTGCTGGTCGAAATCCCGATGGCCGACAGCCTCGCCGACAGCCAGGCGGTGGTGGCCAAGCAGAAGGAAACCGGCCTGATCGCGATGGCGGGGCAGGTGCGCCGGTTCAATCCGTCGCACCAGTGGATCCACAACAAGATCATGGCGGGCGAACTGAAGATCCAGCAGATGGACGTCCAGACCTACTTCTTCCGCCGCTCCAACATGAACGCCAAGGGCGAGCCGCGCAGCTGGACCGACCACCTGCTCTGGCACCATGCCTGCCACACGGTGGACCTGTTCCAGTACCAGACCGGCGAGACCTGTTCGCAGGCTTTCGGCCTGCAGGGTCCGATCCATCCGGATCTGGACATCGCCATGGACATGGCGATCGGCATGAAGACGCCGTCGGGGGCGATCTGCACCCTGTCGCTCTCCTTCAACAATGAAGGGCCGTTCGGCACCTTCTTCCGCTATATCTGCGACAACGGCACCTATCTGGCGCGCTATGACGACCTTTTCGACGGCTACGACAAGCCGATCGACCTGTCGGGCGTGGCGGTGTCGAACAACGGCATCGAACTGATCGACCGCGAGTTCTGCTCGGCGATCAGGGAAGGCCGCGAGCCGAACGGCAGCGTTGCCCAGGTGCTGCCGGCCATGGAGACGCTGGATCGTATCGAACGGTCCTTCGGTTAGAAATCCCGTATCAATTCAGCGGCGCAATGCCTGTCGCGCCCGTCTGCCGGAGTTCCGGCGGGCGGGTTTTTGCGTTTGATGTCGATCAATGAGCGGATTTCGATTAATATGCCATAATTGGAATAAGAAATCAGTTTCTTGAACTAATGTGGAGGAGTGTCATGGCGCATGTCGTCGTTCTGGGTGCCGGGCTTGGCGGCACCATCATGGCCTACGAGGTCCGCGAGGAACTCGCGAAAGAGCACAAGGTTTCAGTCGTCACGAACGGAAGCAGCTATTCCTTCGTGCCGTCCAATCCCTGGGTCGCCGTCGGCTGGCGCGAAAAGGAAGCGATCGAGGTCGACCTGACCTCGGTGATGAAGCGGCGCAAGATCGACCTGCATCCGCAGGGCGCCAAGAGATTGCATCCCGACGAAAAGCGGATCGAGCTCAATGACGGAACGTCGGTCAATTACGACTATCTGGTGATCGCCACCGGACCGGAACTCGCCTTCGACGAAATCGAGGGCCTCGGGCCGGAAGGGCATTCGCAGTCGGTCTGCCATGTCGATCACGCGGTGCAGGCAAAGACGGCTTTCGACAAGCTGGTGGCCAATCCCGGCCCGGTCGTCATCGGCGCCGTGCAGGGCGCGTCCTGCTTCGGCCCGGCCTACGAGTTCGCGTTCATTCTCGACAAGGCGCTGCGCGACGCCAAGGTGCGCGACCGCGTGCCGATGACCTTCGTCACCTCCGAGCCCTATGTCGGCCATCTCGGCCTCGACGGCGTCGGCGACACGAAGGGCCTTCTCGAAAGCGAAATGCGCGACCACCACATCAAGTGGATCACCAATGCCAAGGTCGACAAGGTCGAAGAAGGCAAGATGCATGTGACGGAGGTCAACGAGGACGGCTCCGTCAAGGCAACGCACGAATTGCCGCAGGTCTTCTCGATGATGCTGCCGGCCTTCCGCGGCGTCGAGGCGGTGCGCGGCCTTGAAGGGCTGACCAATCCGCGCGGCTTCATCATCGTCGACGACCACCAGAGCAATCCGAAATATCCCGAAATCTTCGCGGTCGGCGTTTGCGTCGCCATCCCGCCGGTCGGCAAGACGCCGGTTCCGGTCGGCGTGCCGAAGACCGGCTTCATGATCGAATCCATGGTGACGGCGACCGCGCACAATATCGGCCGGATGGTGCGCGGCGAGAAGCCGGATGCGCGCGGCACGTGGAACGCCGTCTGTCTCGCCGATTTCGGCGACTCGGGCATCGCCTTCGTGGCGCAGCCGCAGATCCCGCCGCGCAACGTCAACTGGTCGTCGTCGGGCAAGTGGGTCCACCTCGCCAAGGTGGGCTTCGAGAAGTACTTCCTGCACAAGATCAAGTCGGGCAAATCCGAGCCCGCCTATGAGCGTCTCGCCATGCAGGTGATGGGCATCCAGAAGCTGAAGGCGGTCAATATCGACGCGGCAGAGTAACGCAGCCGGGCGTTCTTGAACCAGGCGCAATGCGGTACGATATATGCAAAAAAACATATGGAAACGGACTAATGTCTCTCGATAAAATGGTACTCGCATTCGCCGGCGTCATGACGCTGCTCTCTGTCGTTCTTACCGTGTATGTGTCGCCCTACTTCCTGTGGTTCACCGTGTTCATCGGCCTGAACCTCCTGCAGTCGGCGTTCACCGGGTTCTGCCCCGCGGCGATGATCTTCAGGAAGCTCGGCGCCAAGGCCGGCAACGCGTTCTAAGCGAAGAGAAAAGGCAAGGCGCGCTTTCCCTGCCGACACGAACCGGACACGCTGCGGAAACGCGGCGTGTCTTTTATTTTGCGCGTTCGGGCTCCTTCCGCCGGTCGTTTGTCCCTGCGCAATGCCGTCCGGCCGGCCGGAATTTTCGGAAAACATGCGGGGGCGAAATTGACCTATCGTGCGTTTTCGACGTATGCCATATTCGGCATATTAATTTCGTGACCGCAAGCCGGAGGGGAGGCGGCGGCCGCGGAGTGCAAGGGAGGCTTGCCGAACCGCATGAACGCGCAACCTGATCTCGATCTCTCGCCGCTTGTGTCCGACGAGATCCGCAGGACGACCTGCTACATGTGCGCATGCCGGTGCGGCATCAATGTGCATCTCAAAAACGGGCCGGACGGGCGCAAGATCGTCAGTTACATCGAGGGCAACCGCGATCACCCGACCAACCGGGGCGTTCTGTGCGCAAAGGGATCCTCGGGGATCATGCAGCATTATTCGCCGGCCCGCCTGCGCAAGCCGCTGAAGCGCAAGGGCCCGCGCGGTTCCGGCGAGTTCGAGGAGATCTCCTGGGACGAGGCGCTGACGCTGGCCACCGACTGGCTGAAGCCGATCCGCGAGACCGATCCGAAAAAGCTCGCCTTTTTCACCGGCCGCGACCAGTCGCAATCCTTCACCTCGTGGTGGGCGCAGGCTTTCGGCACGCCCAACTATGCCGCCCATGGCGGCTTCTGCTCGGTCAACATGGCCGCCGGCGGCATCTACACGATGGGCGGGGCGTTCTGGGAATTCGGCACCGCCGACTGGGATCGCACGAAGATGTTCATGATCTTCGGCGTCGCCGAGGATCACGATTCCAATCCGATCAAGATCGGGCTGTCGAAGCTGAAGAAGAACGGCGCCAAGATCGTCGGGGTCAATCCCGTGCGCACCGGCTACAATGCCATCGCCGACGAATGGGTCGGGCATCACGCCCGGCACCGACGGGCTGTTCATTCTCGCCCTGATCCACGAATTGCTGCGCAACGGCAAGGTCGATGTCTCCTATCTGGTGCGCTATACCAACGCGCCGTGGCTGGTGATCGAAGATCCCGGCGCGCCGGACCACGGTCTTTTCGCGCGTGACAAGGACGGCAATCCGCTGGTCATCGACCGGCGCACCGGCAAGCCGGTCTCGGCGGAAGACAATGACGCAAAACCCGATCTCAAGGGCGAGGCGACGCTTGCCGACGGACGCAAGGCGCGGCCGGCCTTCGAGATCATGGCCCGGAAATATCTCGACGACTCTTATGCGCCCGCAGCGGCTGCCGAACAGTGCGGGATCGACGCCGGAACCATCGCGAGGCTGGCCGGCGAACTGGCGCATGCCGCTTTCGAGGAAGAGATCGTTCTCGACCGGCCCTGGACCGACTGGCGCGGCCGCAAGCACGACAAGATGATCGGCCGCCCGGTCAGTTTCCACGCCATGCGCGGCATCTCGGCCCATTCCAACGGCTTCCAGACCGCGCGCGCCCTGCACCTTCTGCAGATCCTGCTCGGTTCGGTGGAGACGCCCGGCGGTTTCCGCTTCAAGCCGCCCTATCCCAAGCCGGTCGAGGGGCACCCCAAGCCGCACACGGGCTACAAGCCGAATACCCCGCTCGACGGGCCGCATCTCGGCTATCCGCTGAGCCCGGACGATCTGCAGATCAACGAGGACGGCAGCCCGAGACGGATCGACAAGGCGTTTTCCTGGGAAGCGCCGCTTTCCGCGCACGGGCTGATGCACATGGTCATCGCCAACGCGGCGGAGAAGGATCCCTACGGCGTCGACGTGCTGTTCCTTTACATGGCCAACATGGCCTGGAACTCGTCGATGAACACGGCCGGCACCATGGAGATGCTGACCCGCACCGACGAGAACGGCGAGTACGTGATCCCGAAGATCATCTATTCGGACGCCTATTCGTCGGAGATGGTCGCCTTTGCAGATCTCATCCTGCCGGACACGACCTATCTCGAACGCCACGACTGCATCTCGCTGCTCGACCGGCCGATCTCGGAGCCGGACGCCGCCGCCGACGCCATCCGCTGGCCGGTGGTCGAGCCGGACCGCGACGTGCGCGGCTTCCAGACCGCCCTGCTCGATCTCGGCGCGCGGCTCGGCCTGCCGGGCTTTGTCGAGGACGACGGCGCGCCGCGCTACAAGGATTATGCCGACTACATCGTCCGGCATGAGCGGCGGCCCGGCGTCGGCCCGCTGGCCGGCTGGCGCGGCAATGGCGAGGAGGCGGGGCGCGGCGCGCCCAATCCGGACCAGCTCAAAAGATACATCGACAATGGCGGGTTCTTCACCGCCCACATTCCCGAGGAAGCCCAGTTCTTCAAACCCTGGAACAAGGCCTATCAGGACTGGGCGGTGTCGGTGGGCCTGTACGACAAGCCCCAGCCCTACGTGTTCAGTGTCTATTCGGAACCGCTGCGCAAGTTCCAGCTTGCCGCCGAAGGCCATGGCGAGAGGCAGCCGCCCGACAATATGCGCGACCGCATCAAACAGGCTTTCGATCCGCTTCCGGTCTGGTATCCGCCTTTCGAGGGCGAACTGATCGACAAGGGCGAGTTCCCCTATCACGCGCTGACCCAGCGGCCGGCGGCGATGTATCACTCCTGGGGCTCGCAAAATGCCTGGCTGCGACAGATCCACGGCGAGAACCCGCTCTACGTTCCGGAGAAGATCGCCAAAGAGGTCGGTCTCGAGAATGGCGACTGGGCCTGGGTAACCTCGCATCACGGGCGCATCCGGGTGCCGGTGCAGGTCACCGCCGCTTCCAACGAGAAGACCTTGTGGACATGGAACGCCATCGGCAAGCGCAAGGGCGCCTGGGCGCTCGGCAAGGGCGCGCCGGAAACGGAGCGCGGCTTCCTGCTCAACCATCTGATCCACGAATTGCTGCCGCCGAAGGGCGATGGCATGCGCTGGACGAACTCCGACCCGGTCACCGGCCAGGCCGCCTGGTTCGACCTGCGGGTGCGCATCGAAAAGGCGGCCGAAGGCGAGGAAAGCCTCTCGCCGGATACCGGGTCGCAGAAATCGCCGGTCGGAACCGGTCCTGCCACCGTGGCGTTCGGAAAGGCCTGGAAATGACGACGCTGCCCCAATCGACGGCCAAGAAACTCGGTCTCGTCATCGACCTCGACATCTGCGTCGGCTGCCACGCCTGCGCAGTCGCGTGCAAGGAGTGGAACACCGGCGCCTATGGCGCGCCGCTGTCCGACCAGGACGCCTACGGTGCCGAACCGTCCGGAACCTGGCTCAACCGCGTCCACTCCTACGAGGTCAAGCCGAAGGAAGGCCCGGCGCAGATCATCCATTTTCCGCGCTCCTGCCTGCATTGCGAGGACGCGCCCTGCGTGACCGTGTGCCCGACCGGCGCAAGCTACAAGCGCGCCGAGGACGGCATCGTTCTGGTCAACGAGGATCACTGCATGGGCTGCGGGCTGTGCGCCTGGGCGTGCCCCTATGGCGCGCGCGAAATGGACATGGACGCGGGCGTGATGAAGAAGTGCACGCTGTGTGTCGACCGCATCTACAACGACAACATTCCGGAGGAGGACCGGGTGCCTTCCTGTGTACGCACTTGCCCCGCCAATGCGCGCCATTTCGGCGATTTCGCCGATCCGGACAGCGCGGTTTCGCGGATGACCGCCGAACGCGGCGGCTTCGACCTGATGCCCGACCAGAAGACGCGCCCGGTCAACAAATATCTGCCGCCGCGCCCCAAGACCGACGCCACGCATGCGGCCGGCGGCTGCGGCAAACCGGCAACAGCGACGCAACAGCCGGGCGGATTGCTCGGCTGGCTCGATCGCGCATTGGCGGTGATTGACTGATGCATCCGGCTCTCTCCGTCATCGTTTTCACCACCCTTTCCGGCGTCGGTTTCGGCCTGATGACGCTGCTCGGCATCGGCCTCGGCGCACACGATCTGGCCTTCCGCTGGACAGCGGTCGTGCTGGCATTCGCGTTCACGGTCATCGGGCTGTTGTCGTCGGTCCTGCATCTGAAAAGTCCGTCACGGGCGATATTCTCCTTCTCGCAGTGGCGGTCGTCCTGGCTGTCGCGCGAAGGCGTGCTGTCGGTTGCTGACGCTTGGCGTCTTCGGGCTGTATTCGCTGGCATTCCTGTTCATGGACATGCGCGTCGCCGCACTCGGCATCGCCGCCGCCGTGCTTGCGCTGGCGACCGTCTATTCGACATCGATGATCTATGCGCAATTGCGCACGGTTCCGCACTGGGCGACATGGCTGACCTCGGCGGCCTTCCTGTGTTTTGCCGCCGCCGGTTCGCTGTTGCTGCTGGCCGCGCTGCTCGCGGTGTTCGGGGAGCCCGGCGCGCGTCAAGCCGCCCAGTTCGCCCTCGCCGCCCTCGTCGTGGCATGGGCGGTCAAGGCGCTGTGGTGGCAGCGCGCGGCGCGCACCACGCTCGACGCCGCGGGCTCGGGGATCGGCCAGGCGACCGGTCTCGGCCGGATCGGCACCGTGCGCCCGTTCGAATTGCCGCATACGTCGCCCAACTATCTGATGCGCGAAATGGTGTTCCAGGTCGGGCGCAACCGGGCGCGGGCGTTGCGGCGGGTGGCCGTGCTCGCGGGCGCGCTTCTTCCCGTGCTTCTGGTGCTTCTCGCGCTGGTAACCGGGTCGTTTGCGGCGCTGCTGGTGATTGCCGTTCTCATTCACCTCGGCGGCATGCTGGCGGAGCGCTGGCTGTTCTTCGCGGAAGCGCGGCACGCGGTCTCGTCCTTTTACGGCGCCCGGTAGCGCGGCCGGGCGTTCGCTCCGGACGGACGCTTTCACCGGGAGGACGATGTGTTGCGACCCGAATTCATATCCAGCGAGATCTACCGGCAGACCGGCTATTCCGGAAACCATCCGCTCGCCATCCAGCGTATAGGCTCCGTGCTGACCTTGTGCGAGCAACTCGGCTGGCTCGCGAAGTCGGGGCCGGATGCCTATGTGCAAAGCCCGGTGGCGACGCTGGAGGACTTGCTGAAATTCCACACCGCCGACTATGTCGCCGCCCTGCAGGCGGCGGACGCGCGCGGCGGCGCGACGCCGGAAGAACGGGAAAAATACGCGCTCGGAACGCTCGAAAACCCGATCTTCAAGGGGCTCTTCAACCGCGCTGCGACCTCGGTCGGCGGCTCGATCCATGCCGCGCGGCGCGCGGCCGAGGGGCGTATCGTCTACCATCCGTCGGGCGGCACGCATCACGGCTTCAGGGACCATGCCGCGGGGTTCTGCTTCTTCAACGATCCGGTGTTCTCGGTCCTGACCTTTCTCGAACAGGGCATGGAGCGCGTGCTCTATGTCGATCTCGACGCCCATCACGGCGACGGCGTCGAGGCGGCATTCGCCGGCGACGAGCGGGTGTTCCTGATCTCGGTGCATGAGGAGAAGCGCTGGCCGTTCACCGGCACGCTCGACGACCGCGCCGGCGGCAATGCGCGCAACCTGCCGGTGCCGAAGAAGATGAACGACAGCGAAATGGATTTCCTGATGCGCGAAGCCGTGCTGCCGCTGGCGCGCCGGTTCGAGCCGCAGGCGCTGGTCGTCACTTGCGGCGCCGATCCGCTGATGGGCGATCCGCTGTCGTCGCTGGAACTGTCGAATTCCTGCCTGTGGGACGCGGTGATGGCGCTGACGGAAACGGCTCCGGCCTCGCGTGGTTCTCGGCGGCGGCGGCTACAATCCGTGGACGGTCGCGCGCTGCTGGACGGGGCTCTGGGGCCGCATCGCCGGCAAGGAAATGCCGGAAAAACTGCCGCCGGAATCGGTCGCCTATCTCGAAAGCCTCGAATGCGATCTCGTCGACGACGAGGACGACATGCAGCCCTGGTGGACGACGACGCTCGTCGATCCGCGCAATGACGGTCCGGTGCGCCCGGAATTCGGCGAAATCGCCAAGGCCGTATTGGCGCCCTAGTTTTCTGATCGGTTTATTGTGGCGGGCCGGCATAAAGCGTGTTGCGGCTCGCGGGGAAATGGACGTTATATTACTTTTTCGGAATATGACGTGGGAGGCGTTGTGATGAGCGGTTGGCTTGACCGTATCCAGGCGATCGAGGACCTGGAGGATGCCGAATTCGACGCCGGCCTCGTCGCCGAAATGGAGCGCGCCGTCGCCGAACGCGCGCCGGGTCCGATCCGGTTTTCCACGCCGACCTTCAAGGAATACGACAATTCCGAGATCAAGGGCTGCGGCAAGAATTCGTTTCCCGCCTTCTCGATCACGGCCGGCGCCTGCGCGCTCGACTGCGACCATTGCCAGGCGAAGATCCTCGAGCCGATGATCCCGGCGACCAAGCCGGACATGCTCGACCGCAAGGTGCGCGCCCTGATCCAGTTGCAGGACCTGCAGGGCTTCCTGCTGTCGGGCGGCTCCAACCGCAAGAACGAGATCAACTACGAACGCTTCTATCCCGTCATCGAGGGGCTGAAGCGCGATTTTCCGCATCTGAAGGTCGCGATCCACACCGCGCTGACCGACGAGGTCGGCGCGAAGCGCATGGAATCGGCCGGCGTCGACACCGCCATGATGGACGTGATCGGCGCGCAGGAGACGATCGAGCAGGTCTACCACCTCGACCGGCCGGTGGAGGATTTCGAGAAGACGCTCGCGGCGCTGTCGGCGACGAACATGGAGATCTCGCCGCATATCGTCGTCGGCCTGCATTACGGCGAGATCCTCGGCGAGGCGAACGCGCTCGACATGGTCGCGCGGCATAACGTCAACGCACTGGTGCTGGTCGTCATCATGCCGTTTTACGCCAAGCCCGGCACCTTCAAGACGCCGAGTACCGGCGATGTCGGCCGCATCTTCCTGGAAGCGCGGCAGCGTCTCGCCGACAAGCAGGTGCTGCTCGGCTGCGCCCGGCCTCCCGGCATGCACAAGCGCGTCACCGACGCCTATGCGGTCATGGCCGGCCTCGACGGCATCGCCTTTCCGGCGGAAGGCGCGGTCGCGGTTTCGCGGGCGATCGGGCGCGAATTCAACCAGGAACACGCCTGTTGCTCGATCAAGATCGGCGCCAAGATAGGCGGGAGCCGCGCCGTCTCTCCGTGCGCGGCGTGAGGCGCGCATGACCAGTGACGCAGGTTTCGATGTCGATGTGCTTGTCGTCGGGCTCGGCCCGGCGGGCGCATCGGCGGCCGCCGAAGCGGCGGAGAAGGGCCTGAGCGTCCTCGCCATCGAACGCAATGCCGAACCGGGCCTGCCGGTGCAATGCGCGGAATTCGTGCCGATGATGATCGGCATGCAGCTTCCCGAGATGGGCGACAGCCGCGTCCAGGCGATCAGCGAAATGCAGACCTTCGTCGGCGGCGAAGAGGCTGTCGTGACGCCGGATTTCCGCGGCTACATGGTCGATCGCGCCCGCTTCGACCAGTATCTGATCGCACAGGCGCAAAAGGCCGGCGCGCAATGCCGCTTCGCCACGCCGCTGCGCGGCCTCGGTCCCGACGGCACAGCGACGATCGGCGACGGCGAGACGGTCAAGGCGAAGGTCGTCATCGGCGCCGACGGCCCGCGCTCGCGCGTCGGCGAGGCGATCGGCGCGGTGAATTCGGAACTGGTCGAAACGCGGCAGATCACGCTCGACCTCACCGATCCGCACGCCGCGACGGACATTTTCCTCAATGCCGAGATCGTCGGCGGCTATGCCTGGCTGTTCCCGCGCGGAAACGTCTGCAATCTCGGCCTCGGCGTGACGGCCGAGCACAAGGCGCGGCTGAAGCCGCTGCTCGATGCGCTGCATGCGCAACTGGTCGCGGAAGGCCGCGTCGGCGAGACGATCATTCGCCACACCGGCGGGCTGATCCCGGTCGGCGGGCTGGTCGGTCCGGCGGGCATGCTCGGCGAAACGGCGGTGCTTCTGGCCGGCGATGCGGCGGGGCTGACCAATCCGGTCACCGGCGCCGGCATTCCCTCTGCCGTCATGTCCGGCAAAAGCGCCGGGGCGGCCGCCGCCGGTTTCGTTGCCGGCGATGCGGACGCGCCCGGCGACTACGCCGAGGAACTGGACGACATTTTCGGGCCATCGCTGGCGCTGGCGCTCAGCCGCCGCCGCGAGATCCTCGACACCTACCGGCAGGGCGGCCTGCCGGACAAGGGCGACATGCGCAAGGCATGGATCGCCTTCCCGCAATACTGGAAGAAGGACGCGGCGGGCATGGCCTTGCCGCAGACCGGACAAACCCTGGAGGCCACGCAAGCGCCATGACCTGTCTCAAGCCGGAAAACGCGATGCCGGGCGCCAAGGGCGCCGGTGGCTCGGATTTCAATCCCTTCGCCTTGATGGAACCGCGCGCGCCGGAGCCGCGTGCCCGCCGAGCATGAAGAACGGCAAGCCGGTGAAGGAAGCCAACCTGACGCCGGAGGGGCTCTATCGCCCCGACTACCGGGTGATGACGCCGCATATGCGCTCGCCGGAGTATGTGCAGATGTCGACGGCGGCCGCGATCACGCTGGGGCTGGTCGAGGGCCAGATGCACCGCTGCGCCTGCACGCGCTGCCTGAACCTGCTGCTGACCTATCCGGAGGGCTGCCGCGCCAACTGCGCCTATTGCGGCCTGGCCCGCCACCGCGAGGCGGAGCGCAATTATGCCGACCGCAATTTCATCCGGGTCGACTGGCCGGCGGTGTCGATGGACGAGATCGTCGATCGCGTCGCCGCCGATGTCGAGGGCTCGCCCTTCCACCGCATGTGCATCTCGATGATCACCCATCCGAATTCGGACGAGGACACGGTGACGGTGCTGAAGAAATGGGTCGACCGGATCGACCCCGACGCGATTCCGATCTCGATCCTGTCGAACCCGACGACGATGACGCGCAACGACGTCCAGACGCTGCGCGACATGGGCTCGGACATCTTCACCGTCGCGCTCGACGCCGCCACGCCGGAACTGTTCGACCGGACCCGCGGCAAGGGCGTGCAGTCGCCGCATACCTGGAAGAAATACTGGGAAATCATGCTCGAGGCGCGCGACATCTTCGGGCCGAAGAAGTTCGGCGCGCATATCATCGTCGGCATGGGCGAGACCGAGCATGACGTGATGAAGGTGGTGCAGGAACTGGTCGACCTCGGCGGTCACAGCCACATGTTCTGCTTCTTCCCCGAGAAGGGGTCGCTGATGGATCACCTGCCGGCGACGCCGCGCGACCAGTGGCGCCGCGTCCAGCTGGCGCGTTACCTCGTCGATTATTGCGACGTGCGCATCGAGCACATGTCCTTCGACGAGGAGGGCCGGATCGCCGATTTCGGCCTGCCGAAGTCGGAACTCGACGCAATCGTCGACGCGGGCATCGCTTTTCGCACGTCCGGCTGCCCCGGCAAGTTCGCCGACGACATCTCGGCCTGCGACCGGCCCTATGGCGACAGCCCGCCGAGCAATATCGCGAGCTATCCGTTCCCGCTCGAGGATGTCGATATCCGCAAGGTCAGGAGCCAGTTGCAGATGGACCGGCCGGGCGAAAGCTACGAACCGGGCGAAGAGTTCGACGACTGACACGCGGACGCCGCGCCGCGGCCGAGGGAGGATGACATGACCAAGACATTCCGGGTGATCGACACCGGCGTGCGCCATTGCCGCGAGCAGATCGCGTTCGACCAGGCGCTGATCGAGACGCACAAGGCGGGCCAGATCCCCGACACGGTGCGGTTCCTGCAGTTTCCGCCCTCCGTCCTTGTCGGCCGGCACCAGGCGATCTCGCACGAACTCAATCTCGATGCCTGCCGGGCGGCCGGCGTCGGCATCGGCCGGCGGATCACCGGCGGCGGCGCGCTCTATCTCGACGAGGGACAGTTCGGCTGGGAGCTGGTCTTCCACAAGAACACGCTCGGCATCACAAACCTCGGCGACCTGGCGCGCGAGATCTGCGAGGCGGCGGCGGCCGGCCTGTCGAAACTCGGCGTCGACGTCCGCTACCGGCCGCGCAACGACCTCGAGGTCGACGGACGCAAGATCGGCGGCACCGGCGGGTTCTTCGACGGCGACACGATCTTCTACCAGGGCACGACGCTGGTGGAGATGGACGGCGCCAAGATGGCCTCGCTGCTCAATATCCCGGCCGCCAAGCTGGCCAAGCGCGGCCAGTCGAGCGGCGCGCAGCGCGTCGTGACGCTGAAGGAACTGTTCGACGGCGCTCCGCCGCCGGTCGGCGAGGTGCAGCAGGCGATGCTGGAAGGCTTTGCCGAGAGGCTCGGCATTTCACCCGAATGGGGCGCAATCACGCCGGCCGAGGAGGATGCGGCGAAGTCGCTCTTCGACGGCGAGATCGGCCAGGACGATTTCGTCTACGAGATCGACGACCAGAAGAATTCGCCGGGCGTGCTGACCGGCAGCCATACCGGGCAGGGCGGCACGATCACCGCCTATCTGCGCCTCGAAGGCGCGAACCAGGACCGCATCCGCGAGGTGCTGATCACCGGCGATTTCTTCGTCACGCCGCCGAAGACGATCTACAATCTGGAGGCGGCGTTGCGCGGCGTCGCCGTGGCCGACGTGGCGCAGGCGACCGAGGATTTCTTCACAAACGCCAATGTCGGGCTGCTGACGGCCGCGCCGGCGGATTTCGCCGAGGCCGTCCTGAACGCGGCGTCGACGGGTGAACTCGTGCCCGCCTGAGCCTTGCCGGGTCAGGCTTTTTTCGCGTCGACGGCCTGCGCCATGACGCAGAGCATCTCGAACATCAGCGAGGCTCCGAGCCATGCCGTGCCGCCGGCATTGTCGAAGGGCGGCGAGACCTCGACGAGATCGGCGCCGATGATGTTGACGCCTGCGAATTCGCGCACGACCTGGATCGCCTGATAGGAGTTCGGTCCGCCGATTTCCGGCGTCCCGGTTCCGGGCGCGAAGGCCGGATCGACGAAATCGATGTCGTAGGAGACATAGGTCGGGTCCGGCGCCGACGATCTCGCGCGCCTCGGCCATCACGTCCTCGATGCCGCGTTTGAAGAACTCCTCGATGGGGATGACGCGGATGCCGACGGAATCGGCGAAGTCGCGATCCTCGCGGTCATAGGTGGTGCCGCGGATGCCGATCTGGACCACGCGCTTCGGGTCGAGCAGGCCCTCCTCGACGGCGCGGCGGAACGGCGTGCCGTGGGTATACATGCAGCCGTTGAAATAGGAGTGGAACAGGTCGGTGTGGCTGTCGAAATGGATCATGCCGACCGGCTTGTCGGAGGCGAGACCGCGCAGGATCGGCAGCGAGCAGAGATGGTCGCCGCCCGCCGTCAGCGGCACGATGCCCGCCTCCTTGACGCGTTTGTAGAAGCGGGTGAAGCGGTCGAGGCTGTCCTGCACGTCGGCGGGGTTGGGCGCGACGTCGCCGATATCGGCGCAGTTGACGAGCTCGAACGGCCGCACGCCGGTGGCGCCGTTTTCGGCGCGGATCATGGTCGAGAGATCGCGCAACTGGCGGGGGCCGTGGCGGGGCCCGGGGCGGTTGGTCGTGCCGCTGTCCCATGGCGCGCCGATGATGCCGATCTGCACGTCGGAGATCCTCGGGTCGTCGGGGCCGACATGGGGCAGGCGCATGAAGGTCGGGACGCCCGCGAAGCGGGGCAGGTCGAAGCCCGAAACGGGCTGGAAGAAAGTGTCGCTCATCGTCAGTCTCCGGATAAATCGGGAAATCAATACATCGCGCTGCCGCCATTGGCGCCGTAGCACTGGCCGGTCACGAAACTCGCGCCATCACCGGCTAGAAACAACGCCAGCGCCGCGATCTCGGCCGGTTCGGCGAAGCGCGCCAGCGGGGTCGCGAGATCCTTGGCAAGCGCTTCCGGGCTCATCGACTGCGGGCTGGTCATGTCGGTTTCGACCGGGCCGGGCGCGATCGCATTGACCAGGATGCTCGGCGCGAGTTCGCGCGCCAGCGACCGGGTCAGCGAGACGATGCCGCCCTTGGAGGCGCAATAGGCGCTCATCTCCTCGCGGCCGAGAAAGGCGAGATCGGAGGACATGGTGATGATCCGGCCGGTGGGCGCGCTGTCGGGCCGCGCGAACATCATTCGCGCCGCCTCGCGGGCGGTCAGGAACGCGCCGCGCAAATTGACGGCAATGACCGCGTCGAACTCCGCCGCGCTCGTCTCCAGCAGCGGCGCCTCGCGCAGGATGCCGGCATTGGCGACGGCGATGTCGAGCGTACCGAAATTCTCGGCGATCTTCGCGAACAGGGCGACAACGTCCGTCTCGGTCGACACGTCGGCCTCCAGGGCAAGCGCCTCGGCGCCTGTTTGCCTGAGTTCGGAAAGCGTCTCGCCGGCGCGCGGATCGCCGTTGTGGCAGATGGCGACGCGGGCGCCCTGATTGGCAAAGGCGAGCGCGATGGCGCGGCCGATGCCGCGCGATCCGCCGGTGACCAGCGCCGTGCGTCCGGCAAGCGAACCGCTCATGCCATGACCTCGCCGCGATCGACATTGATCGCCTGGCCGGTGATGTTGGCGGCCGCGTCGGAGGCGAGGAAGAGATAGAGGCCGGCGACATCGGCCGGCTGCATGAGACCGTCGATCGCCTGCGCGGCGACGATTTCGTCGAGCAGGGCGTCCGGTTCGGCGCCGGTTTTTACGGCCATGGAATTCAGCGAGCGCATCGCGGCTTCTGTCCTGACCCAGCCGGGGCAGACCGCGTTGACGGTGATCGCACGGGGGCCGAGTTCCTTGGCCCATGTGCGCGTCATTCCGATCAGGGCGTGCTTGGAGGCGATATAGGCGGAGAAGTCGGGCACGGCCGTCTTGCCCCAGATCGACGAAGTGATGACGATCCGGCCGCCATCGGGGATCTTCGCAATCGCCGCACGGGTGACGTTGTGGGTACCGGTGACATTCACCGCCATGACCCGCGCAAAGGTGTCGTCTATCGCCGGATCGGCATCCTGCAGCGGTGTCGGGCGTTCGAGCCCGGCATTGTTGACCAGGACGTCGACGCAGTCGAAACCGCCGAGAGCGTCCGCAACCGCCTTGCGGTCGGTGATGTCGCAGGCGATGCCCCGAACCGGGCGTTGCCCCAGGTCCGAGAGTTTTCGCGCGGCCTCGTGGACGAGATCGTTTTCGGCGAGGATCGCCAGGTCGGCGCCGGAGGCGGCGAAGGCCTCGGCGATGCCGTAGCCGATTCCGCGGCTCGCGCCCGTCACCAGCACGGTCTTTCCGGAAAAATCGAATGCCGCGCGCATTGTCGCCTCAGCCCAGTTCGTAGAATTCGCGCTTCACCGCCGCCGTGATGTCGCGGCGGTACTGGGCGGCGATGATGGCGCCCTTTTCCGGGCTCGCGCCCCTGGCGGAAATCAGCGAGCCTTCCGGCGCCACCCATTCGCGGCGCGGCGGCCAGACATCATAGCACGGCGCATCCGCCGCTTCGTTGTCGGGCACCTTGTCGAACCTGACCAGTTCCGGGTGGAAATTCATCATCAGAGAGGTTTCGAGCACGGCGGCGTGTTCCAGTTCGATACCGGGGTAGCCGTCGGGGAAGACCGCGGCAAGCGTTTCCTCGGTGAGGAATTCCCAGTGCTGCAGGCACATCACGCGCACGCCCTTGTCGGCGACTTCGCGCATGGCAAGGTCGATGCCCTCGTTGAGGAACCAGAGGTTCTCGTAGTTGCCGTCGAGAACGCAGATGCGGCGCGCGCCATGGCGTACCAGTTCGCGGATGACGTCACGCACCACGGCGGACAGCGTAGCGCCGTCAAGGCCGGTCGAGCCCGGAAAGAACGGGCCGCCGGCCGAACGCGTCATCGACTTGTAGCCATAGGTCACCGGAGCGGCCACGACGCCGCCGACCTCGGTCGCGACTTCGCGGGCGATCGCCGAGGGCAGCAGGTAGTCGACCGACATCGGCAGATGGGGGCCGTGCTGTTCGAGCGCACCGGTTGGCAGGAACACGACGGGATTGCGTTCCAGCGCGGCTGCGTATTCCGGCCATGTCATTTCCGACATCATCACCGACGAGGTCATGGGTACTCCTTCGCTTAGTCCTTGGCGCCTTCTTCGCGCATCAGGCGCATGATCTGGCGTTCGATCTCGCTGTAGCCATCGAGATCGATGACCTTTTCCTTTTCGGTGATCCGCTTCCCGTTCTTGAATTCGGGGACGATCTCGCATTTCACGCGGCCGGGATGGCGCGACATGAAGACGATCTTGTCGGCGAGGAAGATCGCTTCCTCGATGTCGTGGGTCACCATCACGATGGTGGTCTTGGTGCTCTCGGCGATCTCGACGAGCAGTTCCTGCATGTGCCAGCGGGTCTCGGCGTCGAGCGCGCCGAAGGGCTCGTCCATGAGCAGGAGTTCGGGACCGTTGGCGAGCGTGCGGGCGATCGCCACGCGCTGGCGCATGCCGCCGGAAAGCTGGGTCGGATAGGCGTCGGCGAACTTCGTCAGCCCGACGAGCCTGATGTAGTGGTCGGCGCGGTCGCGCCGCTCGCTGGCGGGCACGCCGTTGATCTTCATGCCGAACTCGACGTTCCTGCGCACGCTCATCCAGTCGAACGAGGTGTAGGCCTGGAAGACCATGCCGCGGTCGCGGCCGGGCCCGTCGATGTGGCGGCCCTCCAGCATGAGATCGCCGGCTGTCGGCGTCTCGAGGCCGGCGATCATGCGCAGCACGGTGGACTTGCCGCAGCCCGACGGACCGAGGAGGACGCAGATCTCGTTGCGGCTGACGTCGAAGGAGACGCCGGTGATGGCTTCGAGCGTCTTGCCCTTGCCGAGATCGAACGATTTGGAGATGCCGTCCAGCGTCAGGATCGGCGTCTGTTCGGCCGCTGTTTCCCTGGCGGGGCTCATCGCCGTTTCTCCTGGATATAGGGGAAGAGCTGGCGGTGCAGGCGCACGAAGAGGAGGTCGAAGATCAGCCCCAGCGCGCCGATCACGATGATGCCGGCCATGATCTCGTCGGTGTGCAGGAAGCGGCGGGCGCGCATCATCATGGCGCCGATGCCCGTGGTCGAGGCGACGATCTCGGCGATAACCAGGTAGGTCCAGGTGACGGCGAGCATCTGGCGCATGGCGACGACGATGTCGGGCAGGACCGCGGGCAAAATGACCTGGCGGACCGTGACGTAGCGGTTGGCGCCGAGCGTCAGCGCGGTTTCGATCAGTTCGTGGCGGACATTCTTGGTGTGGTCCATGATCAGCGTGATCAGGAAGAAGACCACGCCGATAAAGAGCAGGGCCAGTTTCGGCGCTTCGCCGGTGCCGAACCACATCAGCAGGATCGGGATGAAGGACGGTGCGGGCAGATAGCGCCAGGCCGAGACGAAGGGATTGAAGATCGCCTCGACCGCCGGGAAGGACCCCATCAGGACGCCGAGCGGAACGGCGACGACCGAGGCCAGCGGAAAGGCGGTCAGCACGCGCGTGATGCTGATCAGGACGTCGGCGGCAAACCGCGGTCGGCGAACAGGTCGTAGATCGTGAAGAGCACTTTCTGCGGCGCCGGCACGAGAAGCTCGTTGACCATGCCGCTTGCGGAAGCCGCGGCCCAGATCCCGAAGAAGACCACCCAGATGCCGAGGGCGGAAAGAATGGCCTGCGGTCGAGACAGGCTTTCTGACTTCGAGGAAGTGGCGGCGCCTGGGAGGCGCGCTGACAAATTCCGACATGGGAGCCTCACTGGCTTTCGGGGCGGTTGCGAGGAAAAGTGCGGTGCGCGAGCCGAAACCCGCGGGCCGCAATCACACGCTAATCAGTTGGCCGTGAAGGACTGCCGGTAGCCGCTGGCACCAGATCTCCCATCAGGCTGCAGTCGATGCCCTTCGCGGCATCGATCTTGTTCTTCATCAAGCCGAGCTTGATCCACCAATCGTTGGTCAGCGAAACCACATCGGCCATCGAGCCGTTGGCGAGGCCGAACGGGGGCTCGCCGTCGAGCACGCCGCAGATGCGCGCGGACTCGTCGAAGTCGAACATGTAGATGCCGCCTTCGAAGCTCTTGCCGTTGGTGCCGATCACCGAATCCACGTCTTCGGCCGGCCACTGCAGGTAGTCGGCGATCAGCTTGTTGGTTTCCTCGATGTGGTCGTGCCAGTAGCCGAGACCATCCCAGCGCGCCTTCAGCACGGCGAGGGCGGCCTTGCGGTTCTTTTCGATGAAGCTCTTGTTCATGAACATGGAGTCCATGAAGATGCCGGTCTTGAGCATGGCCGGGTCGGCGGTGTTGACGACGCTGCGGCGCCCGGCATCGCCTCGAGGACCTTGGTGATCCAGGGTTCGTACATGTAGGCGGCGGACAGGTCGCCCGAAAGCATCGGACCGACGGCCTCGTCGGCGTTGAGGTTGACCCATTCGACCTGTCCGGCGCGATGCCCTGGCTGTCGAGCCAAAGGCCCATCAGCAGGTGGCCGATATAGGCCTGCGGAGCGGAAACCTTCTTGCCCTGCAGATCCGCCGGCTGGACTCCGGCGCCAGGATGATGTGGTCGACGCCGTAGGAGGGGTTCATGAAGGCGACGTTGACGACGTCGGTGCCGCTGTCGACGGTCAGCGGCATGTAGTCGGCCGTGCAGCCGTAGACATCGATCTGGCCGGCGGCGAGCGCGGCATGGCCGCCGAGCGGATCCTCGAAGATGGTCAGGTTCAGGTCGTAGTCGGGGATGAGGTTCTTCTGCCGTGCGACTTCGAGCATGGCGTAGCCCGGCCACGAAACGCAGATTCCGACATTGATCGTTTTCTTCGCTTGCGCGGAAGGCATGGACAGGGCGGTCGCCATGGCGGCGGCGCCCACGAGAGAGAGGAATTTGTTCAGCATTGAGCATACTCCAGGTGACGAGACGTGCCCAATCTAGGCATACAAAAAAATGAATATCAATAAAATTTTTAGTGGAGTAAAAGTTTTTATTGTGGCACAAGAAAATGCAACCGAATGGACCTGATTCATGTCGAGCCTGAGAGAGCGCCAGAAGAGCAATCGCCGCCGCAACATCCTGCAGGCGGCGCGCGGGCTTTTTTCCAGCAACGGATTCGATGCCACGACAATCGAGATGATCGCCGAAAAGGCCGAGGTCTCGAGCGTGACCGTCTACAATTACTACGGAACCAAAACCCATCTGCTGCTTGCGCTGGTTGCCGAGAGCGACACGTTGCTGATGGAGCGGATCGGCGCCGTTCTTGCCGATCCGCCGGACGACATCGTCGAGGCGTTCGCCGCCTTTTCCGAGGTGATCCGCGATCACGCGCTGTCGTTCCTGACCAAGCCGCTGTGGCGGCAGGTGATCGCGGCGAGCATCATCGAGGGCAACTCGAATTTCGGCCGCGCCTATGCGCGGCTCGACCGAGAGCTTGCCCGGCAACTCTCCCTGATCCTCGACAAGCTTCGCGAGCGCGGCCATCTCAGGACCAATTCCGATATCGACATCCTCGGCGAAAGCCTGTTCCATCTGCAGAATGCCCGTTTCACCCAGTTCATCTCGATCGATGGACTGAAGAACGAAACGGTCGACCGGTATCTGCGCGAGGACATCGCGGCCTTGCTTTCGGCGTCGCCGGCCTGACCGTCTGCCGGGTCCCGGCAAAAACTCCAGCAAGCGAATGAGTGCATCCGGGCGCCCTTTTAAGGCGGCGTCCGATTTGCCTAATGTTTAATCATGCGCGACGCATTGCATATTCTTTCATCGCTTCCTCTGCGGAGAATTCGCGGATTCGGCGCAAAAAAACCGCCCGATAGCGCTCGAATACCTCCAAATCCGGTCTGGCATGGCCCTTGCTTCGAAGACTGGTGTGCAGCGCGCCTAGGGTTCCGGTTCCGGCAAGGGATGTCTGGTCCAAGAGGTGCAAGCCGTCGCATGAATGGCGGTGACACGGCGGGGCAAAATCCCGGGAGACAACTGCACAGGTTTGCGCGCGCAGGCCTCCTCCCGGTTGTGCGCTCGAACCTCCAGAAAAAGCGGCAATGACCGCATGAAACCTGAGAGGCAGGAGCATGATTGCAAGATTCATCACCACCCTGGGCCTGGCCGCGACGCTGGCGATGCCGTTGTCGGCGTCCAATGCCGGTGCGGAAGAGAAAACGGATTTCAAACTCTGCTGGTCGATTTATGCCGGATGGATGCCGTGGGGCTATCTCGCCGATTCCGGCATCATGAAGAAATGGGCCGACAAGTATGACATCAATGTCGAGATCGTTCAGCTCAACGACTACATCGAGTCGATCAACCAGTACACGGCCGGCGAATATGACGGCTGCGCCATGACCAACATGGACGCCCTGTCCATTCCGGCCGCCGGCGGTGTCGATACGACGGCTCTGATCGCCGGCGACTATTCGAACGGCAATGACGGGCTGATCCTGAAGGACGGTTCGGACCTCGCTTCCATCAAGGGCCAGAACGTCAATCTCGTGGAGCTGTCGGTGTCGCACTACTTCCTGGTGCGCGCGCTGGAGACGGTCGACCTGACGGAAAAGGATATCACCGTCGTCAACACTTCCGACGCCGACATGGTCGCGGTTTACGGCACGCCGGAAGTCACGGCGGTCGCTACCTGGAATCCGATGCTGTCGGAAATCCTCGCGTCGCAGCCCGGCAAGCTGGTCTTCGATTCCTCCAAGATCCCGGGCGAGATCATCGACATCATGATGGTCAACACCGAGACACTGAAGGACAACCCGGCGCTCGGCAAGGCGCTGGTCGGCGCATGGTTCGAGACGCTCGCATTGATGAAATCCGGCACGCCGGAAGGCGAAGCGGCGCTCGAATCCATGGCCGCCGCATCCGGCACCGATCTCGAGGGCTACAAGGCGCAGCTCGCGGCGACGGCGCTGTTCTACACGCCGGAAGACCTGCTCGCTTTCACGTCGAGCGACCAGTTGCCGAAGACGACCAAGTTCGTCGCCGAGTTCCTGTTCGATCACGGCATTCTCGGCGAGGGCGCGCCGAGCCCCGAATTCGTCGGCGTCGAATTCCCCGATGGCTCGATCTATGGCGACGCGAACAACGTCAAGCTGCGTTTCGACAACAGCTATGTCGACATGGCGGCGAAGGGCCAACTCTAAGCTCCAGGATCAGGCTTCGCCCCGACCGGGGCGAAGCCGACCGTCAACGCGCAATTCCCCGGAAGGTGCAAGATGACATCCAACCAGACCGCATTCACCGAACTGCCGGTCGTCGATGTCTCCGGACTGTATTCGCACGACCCGGCGGACCGCGCGAAAGTCGCCGATGGGCTCGGCAAGGCGGCGCGCGAAGTGGGTTTCCTCTATGTCACCGGGCATCACGTCGGCAAGGAGTTGCGCCAGCGGCTGCTTGACCAGGCCAAGCGGTTCTTCGCCCAGCCGGAAGACCGCAAGATGGACATCTATATCGGCAAATCCGGCAACCATCGCGGCTATGTTCCCGAGGGCGAGGAAGTCATGGTCGGCGGAAAGCGCGACCGCAAGGAAGCGCTCGATCTCGGCCTCGAGCTTGCCGCCGACGATCCGCTGGTGCTGGCCGGCACGCCGATGGTCGGGCCGAACCAGTGGCCGGACCTCCCGGATTTCGCGCGGACGTCAGCGCCTATTACGAGGCGGTCTTCGATCTCGGCCGGCACCTGCTGCGCGGCTTCGCCTGGCGCTCGGCAAGGAAGAGACCTTCTTCGACCGGTTCGTCACCCGCCCGCCGAGCCAGTTGCGGCTCCTGCACTATCCTTTCGACGCGGACGCCGTCGACGCGCAGGGCATCGGCTCGCACACTGACTACGAGTGCTTCACGCTTCTGCTGCCGACCGCGCCGGGGCTGGAAGTGATGAATGGCGACGGCGAGTGGATCGACGTGCCGATGCTCGAGGACGCCTATGTGGTCAATATCGGCGACATGATGGAAATCTGGACCAACGGCGCCTTCGTCGCGACGTCGCACAGGGTGCGCAAGGTGAAGGAGGAGCGCTACTCGTTCCCGCTGTTCTTTGCCTGCGACTATCACACGACCGTCGCGCCGCTGCCGGAGCTGGTCGGTGCGGGCGAGGTGGCGAAATACGAGCCGCTGCGCGCCGGCGATCACCTGTTTGCGCAGACCGTGCAGAGTTTCGTCTATCTGCGCGACCGGCTGCGACGCGGCGACATCGTGCTCCCGGAAAACGCCAAGTCGCTTTCCTCATTCGGCCAATATGCCCGCCATACGGAAACCCAGAATGGCTGATCTCCTGGCACGCGTTCCGGACGGCTATTGCGGATTGTGGGAGCGGACGCTTCTGGAGCGCTATTCGGAGGGGACGCTGACAAGCGACCGCCCGGCGCAGGTGTTCTGGATGCAGAGCCCGCTCTGGCATGCGGATCTGCGCATTCCGCTGGACCGGCCGGACTTTGCCGGCGTGGAGAGCCTCGACGCCTGCAGCGACGAACAGCTTGCCTTCATCGCGGGGCAGGAAGCCTTCTTCGGCATCACCAGGGTCGACGGCGTCGTCTGTACATGGCTGCGGCTGTTCGACCTGCGCCCGGGAACGGCGCTCGATATCGGCCGGATGGAATTCCGCGACGCCGGCCTGCTTTTCGAGCGCGGTATCGCGGAGGACTATCTGGAGCACTGGAGCCGGCGCGAAAACTCAGTGCCGATCGGCGGAGCGGCCGCATTGCAGCGCGACGAGGCCGGCCGGCTGCTGCTCACCTCCGGCGACTGGCGCATCCGGGTCGCGCCGCGCGCGCCGGCGCCGTCGGCCGCCGACCTTTACGTGCCGCTAGATCAACTTGGCCGCGCGGACCTGGTTTGGCGCGCTTCGCTCGAAATCACGCTGTGCGAACGGCGCGGGGACGACTGGATCGCGACGCTGTCGACGCATCCGTGGATCGAGGGGTAATCGTATCGAACCCGCTTGCGCGCAAATCTCGGACGCCGACGGCGCGTCGCTACTCAGCGAGGCATTGGTTTCGTGAGACTGATCAATCGCAAACCCGGCCGGCCGTTCGCCATTTTCCTCGGCCTCGTGCCATTCGTGGCCCTGGTGCTCGCCTATCTGATCGCAAGCCAGATTCGGCTGGCCGAAAATCCCTCCGACAAGCTGCTTCCGGCGGTCGAAACCATGGTTTCGACCATGCACCGGATGGCCTTCGAGCCGGACAAGCGCAATGGCGACCTGCTGTTGTGGACCGATACGGCGGCGAGCCTCTGGCGTCTGGGCTATGGCCTCGCCATCTCGACCGCGCTGGCGCTGACCGTCGGAATGGCGATGGGCGTCGTTCCCTATGCGCGGGCGTTCTTCGCCCCTTTCACGGCCGCGTTCTCGCTGATCCCGCCAATCACGGTCCTGCCGATCCTGTTCATCACGCTGGGGCTCGGAGAGGCCGCCAAGATCGGCCTGATCGTCGTCGGCACGGCGCCGGCGATGATCCGTGCGATCGCGCAATCCGCGCTCGACATCCCGCGCGAGATGGTGATGAAGGCGGAGACGCTGGGGGCGTCGACATGGCAGATCGCCATGCAGGGTGATCCTGCCGAACATCCTGCCGGTGGTGGTGTCCGCGCTGAGGATCGGGCTGATCCCGGCGTGGATCTTCCTGATTTCGGCGGAGGCGATCGCCTCGACCGAGGGGCTCGGCTACCGGATTTTCCTGGTGCGCCGCTATCTCGCGATGGACCTGATCCTGCCCTATGTCGCGTGGATCACGCTGCTCGCCTTCCTGATCGACCGCGTCCTGCTGGTCGTTTCGCGGCGGGCCTTTCCGTGGCACCACCTGCATGGGGAAAGCCTGTGAGCGGCCGGCCGAAAGTCTCCGTGCGCAGCGTCGCCAAGACCTATGGCGACACGATCGTGCTCGAACGGCTCGACCTCGATATCAAGGCGAGCAGTTTCTGCACCATCGTCGGGGCGTCCGGCTGCGGCAAGTCGACCTTCCTGCGCATGCTGTTGTCGGAGGAATTGCCGTCGCGCGGCGGGATCTTCATCGACGGCGAACCGCTGCCGCCCGAGCCGACGCCCGACCGCGGCATCGTCTTCCAGCGTTACTCGGTGTTTCCGCATCTGACTGTCGAGGAAAACCTGTTCCTGTCGGCGGAGTTCGAAAAGGCGCCATTGACCGGGCGGCTCTTCGGCGCGCGCGCGCCGCCGCCTGCGACGGCAGTCGAGGAGACGCTCGAAAAGATCGGCCTTGCGGCGGCGCGCAAGCGCTATCCGGCGCAGCTGTCCGGCGGCATGCAGCAGCGCCTCGCGATCGCGCAGGCGCTGCTCAAGCGACCGAAGATCCTGCTGCTCGACGAACCGTTCGGCGCGCTCGATCCGGGTATCCGCGCCGACATGCAGACTCTCCTGACCGACCTGTGGAAGGAACTCGGCATGACCGTCTTCATGGTCACGCACGACATCGACGAGGCGTTCAAGCTCGGCACCCGCGTCCTTGTCTTCGACAAGGTTCGCCACGACCCGGATGCGCCCGACCGCTACGGCGCGACCATCACCTACGACCTCGAACTCAACCGCAACGGCCGCGAAACCGTCCCCGTTCCGGGGGACCTGTTCCCGGCGCATGGCATAACAAAAGGAGAAACGCTCCATGCGTGACATTTTCAATTCGCAAACCGGGCCGGGGGGCCGTCAGGGCGGACGTGACGAACCGGGCGGAGCCGTCCCGGATGCACCATCCCGATTTCGACAAGCTGAACATGCGCGGCTGGAGGGCCGCCGAAAAGGAGGGGACGCTTCCCTCCGCCGCCTGGCAGCAAGGAGCGCGCCTGGGCCCTGCGCATGGGACTGACCGGTTCGGACTCGCTTACCGACAAGACGATCCCGACCTTTTCTCGCGGGGAACTGCCGCATTACGCCGGCATCAACACCTTCCTGAAGGCGCCCTATATCGAGGACGTGACCAAGGTCGGCCATTATGACGCGGCGATCGTCGGCATCCCGTTCGACGGCGGCACGACCTACCGGCCCGGCACCCGCTTCGGCCCGCAGGGCGTGCGCAAGATCTCGGCGCTCTACACGCCGTACAATTACGAGATGGGCATCGACCTGCGCGAGCAGATGACGCTGTGCGACGTCGGCGACGTCTTTACTATTCCGGCGAATATCGAAAAGACCTTCGACCAGATCACCCGCGCCGTCAGCCATGTCGCATCGTCGGGCGCGTTGCCGATCATGATCGGCGGCGACCACTCGATCGGCTTTCCCTGCGTGCGCGGCATCGCGCAATGCACCTCGAAGCGCATCGGCATCGTGCATTTCGACCGCCACATCGACATCCAGGAAAAGGATCTCGACGAGCGCATGCACACGACGCCGTGGTTCCACGCGACCGACCTCGCCAACGTGCCGGCCGTAAACCTGGTGCAGGTCGGCATCGGTGGCTGGCAGGTGCCGCGCGAAGGCGTGCAGGAAGCGCGCAAGCGCAACACCAACATCTTCACCATGCGCGATGTCGAGGAACTGGGTCTGGCCGAGACGGCGGCCCGCGCGCTGGAACTCGCCTGGAAGGATGCCGACGCGGTCTATATCTCGTTCGACATCGACTCGGTCGATTGCGGCTTCGTGCCCGGCACCGGCTGGCCGGAGCCCGGCGGCTTCCTGCCGCGCGAGGCGCTGGAGCTTGTTTCGCTGGTGGCGGCGGAAGGCATTTGCGGCCTCGAGGTCGTCGAGGTCTCGCCGCCCTACGACACGTCCGACATCACGGCGCTGCTGGCGACCCGCGTGATCGTCGACGTGCTCGGCACGCTGGTCAGCCATGGCAAGATGGGCGCGCACAAGTCGATCATCGACAAGCCGGTGACGATCCCGGCCGGCCCGGATGTCGACGGCCAGGGATGGGGGACGAACGATGCATGACGATCACGACTCATCACCATGGCCACGATCACCATCATGACCATGATCATCACCATCCACACGGGCCCGGTCACAATCACGCGCATGACCATGGCGATCATCTGCACTCCCATGTCCATGGCGACGCGGCGAAGGAGCGCGCCGAGGAATTGCGCGTGCTGGCGACGGCCTTTCTCGACGGCTACCGCAAGGCCGACGACAAGACGTCGTTTCTGCGCGTCGCCGGCGTGCCGTTCAAACGGCAGGGCAGCGACGGGCTCGCCATGCATCTCGTCGAGACGTCGCATCGAATCCAAATGGCAGCTCGGCACCGCGTCGCCCGCCTTCGGCTCGCGCGAACTGGTCTATCTGCCCTATCCGGGCGAGATGGTGACCGAGCGCGAAACGATGACATTCACCTATGTCTCGCTGACTGAGCGCGCCGATATCGACCTGACCGAAATCCTCAAAAACCGTCCGGAAAAGTGAAAGGACAAGACAGATGAAAAAGTTTGCATCCCGGATCGCCGTTGCCGCCGCGATCGCCGCCAGCCCGGCCACCGCCTTTGCCCATGCCGGGGCGCATGACGCGGTCCCGGGCGGTATCGTCCAGCACATGCTGACGTCGCCGTTCCATATGGGCATCGTCGCGGCTTCCATCGCACTGGCCGTTTTCGGTCCGAAGCGGCTTTTGCGCCCGCTGAGCGGGCTGGTCAAACGCCGGCGCTAACCGGCGGTCATGATGGATCTTCAGGGATATCCGGTTGCCGGAAACTGGTTTTCGGTGACCAGGATCGATGACACCACGGACCTGTTGCTGGAACCGCATGTCGATGTGCTGTTCCAGGCCAACATGCATTTCGTTCGCGGCAGCGAGCGGGACATGATGATCGACACGGGCATGGGCATCGTGCCGATCCGCCCCTATGTCGAGCCACTGACCGACAAGCCGTTTTCCGACATCGTCTGCGTCTCGACCCACACCCATATCGATCACATCGGCGGGGCGCACGAATTCGATATCCGCCTCGTCCATCCGGTAGAGGCCGAAGAACTGGCATCCCCGTCCGGCATGAACGCGATCCTCCGCGACGAACTCGATCCCGGGATGATCGCGCTTTTCGAGAAGGCCGGCTATCCGCCGCTCGACGCGCTGCTGATCGATGCCTTGCCCTTCGAAGGCTACGATCCGAAGAGCATATTCGCTGCAGGGCGCGCCCGCGACCGGCCTGCTGGAGGAAGGCGATACGGTCGATCTCGGCGATCGGCAATTTGCCGTCCTCCACGTTCCCGGTCACTCGCCGGGCAGCATCGCGCTCTTCGAGGAAGAGACCGGGATCCTGTTTGCCGGCGATGCCATCTATGACGGACCGCTGATCCATGACGGTCCGGGCATGAGCGTCGAGGACTACGTGAAGACTATGCTGAAGCTGCAGGCGCTGGACGTGTCCGTCGTCCACGGGGGGCACGACCCGAGCTTCGGCAGGAAGCGCCTCGACGAGATCGTCGAACGCTATCTGCGGATTTGGGGCGCGTAGGCCGGGCGCGCGGTTTGCTCGTGCCCAGACGCGGCAGACAAATCGACGCAGGGGAAGCTCCGCGCGAGGACTGCCTGCGCGTCCCGTTCGCATAATATGCCGTCGGAGAGCCCGGATTTCCTGATGTGGAACGGTTACCGGCGCAAAACCGGCAAGTCGTAACGGCGGTTATCCTGTTGCGGGAAACCGCCTTTCGGCACTTTGCAAGCCGTAAGGCCGTGCTTAGTCTCCTCCCGCAAATGCGGAGGGGAGCCCCTGATGACAAGCTGGTTGACAATTTTCTCGCGTGCGGCGGCCGTGGCGGTTCCGCTTGCGGCCGGCGCGCTGACCATCGCCTATTCCGACGTGATCAAGCAGGAGCCGGCCGGCAAGGAGCGTTCGCCGCAGCCGACGCCGGTGCGGGTCATCACGCTGCAGCCGATGGATCTGGTTCCGCGCGTCACAGGTTATGGAACGGTCGCCCCGGCGCGCGAATGGCGCGCTGTCGCCCGCGTGGAAGGCGAAGTGGTGCAGACCTCGGACCTGCTGGCCAATGGCGAGATCGCCGAAGCCGGCACGGAACTGCTTCGCATCGACGATACCGATCTTCGCCTGTCGCTCGCCCAGACCGATGCGCAGCTGGCGGCGCTGGACGTGAAGGACGAAACGCTTTCGGCAAGCCTGGAGATCAACAAGTCCGATCTCGAACTGAGCCGGAGCGATCTGAAGCGCCAGGAGGACCTGAATACGCAGGGCATCGCGACGCAGGCCGCGCTCGACCAGATCCGGCGCCAGGAACTCGCCGCCCGCGCCAAGGTCACCGACATCGAGAACCAGCTGGCGCTCAACGCCGCCGAGCGCGAGGTTCTCAAGGCGCAGCGCGCCACCGCCGCGCGCAGCCTGGAATTCACCACCGTTACCGCGCCTTATGACGTGCGCATCGGCAGCGTCGAGGCCGAGGAAGGCCAGGTCGTGACGCGCGGCCAGACGCTGTTTACCGCCGAGGGGATCGACGCAGTGGAAATCGCCGCGCAGTTCTCGATCGGCCGGATCGGACCGCTGGTGCGGTCGCTCGGCGCGGGCGCGACGGTGATGGCGCTCGATGCGCGCGTTCGCCTTCCCGCTCCGGGGCACACGGTTACCTGGGACGCGACGGTCGCGCGGGTCGGCGAGGCGATCGACGCACGCACGCAAAGCGCCGCCATCGTCGTGCGGGTGGACCAGCCGATGGCGAATGTGCAGGCCGGACAGCGGCCGCCGCTCAGGCGCAACATGTTCGTCGAGGTGGAACTGAGCGCGCCGCCGCGCAAGGCGCTGGTCGCGCCGCGCGACGCGGTGCGCGGCGGAGAGGCACTGGTGGTGACCGAAGAGGGCACGCTCGAAAAGCGTCCGGTCACGGTGGATTACAGCATCGATTCCGTTTCCGTCGTCACCGGCGGGCTGAAGGCGGGCGACAAGCTGGTGGTCACCGATCCCGCCATCGCGGTGCCCGGCATGAAGGTCAAGCCGGTCGAGGACAAGGCGCTGAAAGCCGAGATCGGCAAAATCGCGATGGGCCGGGAGACGGCGGAATGATCAGGCTTTTCGCCGCTCATCCGACGGCCGCCAACATCCTGATGCTGGCCTTTCTGGGGCTGGGGCTGTTCGCGCTGCCGACATTGCAGCGCGACACGTTTCCGCTGATCCCGCCATCCGACGTCGAGGTTCGCATTTCCTATCCCGGCGCATCGCCGGCCGAAGTCGAGACGGGCATCTGCCAGGCCGTCGAGGATCCGATCCGTGCGGTCGAAAACCTTGCCGAACTCTCCTGCCTCGCGCGCGACAATCTGGCGATCGTCACCGCCGAGATGGTCGAAGGCGCGGACATGGGCCGCTTCCATGACGACGTGAAGGCGGCGGTGGCCGGCGTCAGCAGCCTGCCCGACAAGTCGGACGATCCTGTTACGCGGATCGTCGAGCGCGTGGCGACCGTGGCCTCGATCGCGGTGACCGGGCCTGACGACCCGAAGGTCCTGCTCGCCTATGCCGATCAACTGGCGGAAAGGCTGAAGGCCGATCCGGGGATTTCGCAGGCGACCGTGTCCGGATTTTCCGACCGCGAGATTTCCGTCGAGATCGAGGCGAACGAGTTGCAGCGCTACGGGCTGACGATCGCCGATGTTGCAAGCGCGCTGACCCGCAACAGCCTCGACATGCCGGCGGGCACGATGGAGGGCGAGCAGGGCGACGCGTCGATCCGTTTCATCGGCGAGCGGCGCAATCCGGCCGAACTGGCGACCATTCCGCTCACCGGATCGTCGGCGGGCGGCGAGGTGCTGCTCGGCGACGTGGCGAAGATCACCACCGGGTTTTCCGATCCCTCGCAGGCGTCCTATTACAACGGCAAGCGCGCGGCGATCGTCACCGTCAGCAAGACGGAGACGCAGGACGCGCTGAAGGTCATGGCGGCCTTGCAGCGGGTGATGGCGGCGGCGCAGGCCGAGGCGCCGGGCAATATCGAGCTGGCGATCTCGCAGGATTCCACCTCCAATATCCGCGACAGGCTGCAGATCATCACCTCGAACGGCATCCAGGGCCTCGTTCTCGTGCTGGTCGTGATGTGGCTGTTCTTCGGATTCCGGTTCTCGTTCTGGGTGGCGATGGGCCTGCCGGTGTCGTTCCTCGGCACAATCTTCGCGATGCAGGTCTTCGGGCTGACGATCAACATGATGACCATGGTGGCGCTTCTGGTCGCCATCGGGCTGCTGATGGACGACGCCATCGTGATCTCTGAGAACATCATCCGGCGGCGGCAGGCGGGCGAGACCGCCATCAAGGCCGCGATCAACGGCGCGGGGCAGGTAATGCCGGGCGTGTTCGCGTCCTTCCTGACGACGGTGATGATCGTCGGTCCGCTCAGCTATATGTCGGGCAATATCGGGGCGGTGCTGAAATACATCCCGATGGTTCTGGTGATGACCCTGATCATCAGTCTGGTCGAGGCCTTCCTGATCCTGCCGAACCACATGCATCACACGCTGAAAGGCGACCTGTCGCCGGGCCGCGTCAGTCGGGCTGTGAACGGTGCCTTCGACCGAATTCGCGACAGCGTGATCGTGCCGTTTTCGGGCGTCACGCTGCGGTTCCGCTACCTGACGCTCGGCATGGCCGGGTTCCTGCTGCTGTTATCGTTCGCGCCGTTTGCCGGCGGGTTCATCAAGTTCCAGAGTTTCCCGACGCTGGAAAGCGACACGGTGGAGGCGCGCCTGCTGCTGGTCCAGGGTTCGCCGCTGGCCCGCACGGAGCAGCGGGTGGGCAAGGTCGTGTCGGCGCTGACGAAGCTCGACGAGGAACTGACGCCGCAACAGCCGAACGGCATGCCGCTGGTGCAGAGCTACACGATCTCCTACGGGGTCAATGCGGATGCGCCGGAAACCGGGCCGCATATGGCGACGGTCAGCGCCAGCCTGCTGCCGGCCGGCGTCCGCACCACAGAAGTCACCGACATCGTCGACCAGTGGAAGAAGCTGACCGGACCGATGCCGGACATGGCGGCGATGCGTTTCACCGACAAGGAACGCGGCGTCGGCGGCAAGCCGATCGACATACGCCTGCAGGGGCCTGATCTCTCTGCGCTGCAGGCGACAGCGCGCGAGATGCGCAAGTTCTTCCTCGGTTTCGCCGGCGTGCGTGACGTGACCTACGACCTGCAGCCGGGCAAGCCCGAATTCATCATCACGGTGCGGCCGACGGCGGCGAGCGCGCTCGGCGTGACCGCGCAGGGCATCGCCACGCAATTGCGCGCCGCTTTCCGCGGCGATACCGGGCTGGTGGTGCGCGACGCGCTGGGAAGCCTCGACATCACCGCGCGGCTCGATCCCGGCGACCGCAACACCGTCGCCGATCTCGCCGAAATCCGCGTCGCCGGGCCGGACGGCGCGCTGGTGCCGCTCTCGGCGGTGGCCGATATCACCGAAAGCCGCGGCTATGCGAGCATCCACCGCATCGACGGCCAGCGCACGGTCTCCGTGCAGGGATCGATCAATCCCGCCGTCGCCAATGCCCGCGAACTGATGGCGGCGCTGAAGAAGGATTTCCTGCCGAAGCTGACCGACAAGCGGCCGGACGTGAAGGTCACGATCGTCGGCGAGGCCAAGGACACGGCGACGACCGGATCATCGCTCAGCCGCAACCTGCTGATCGGGCTGATCGGCGTGTTCCTGATCCTGTCGTTCCAGTTCCGCAGTTTCATCCAGCCGCTGGCGGTGTTCGTGGCGATCCCGCTCGGGATCATCGGCGTCGTCTGGGGGCACATGGCGCTCGGAATGCAGCTGTCGCTGCCGAGCCTGGTCGGGCTGGCGACGCTGGCCGGCGTGGTGGTGAACGACTCGATCCTGCTGATCGCCTTCATCAAGGAGCGCTTCAACGATGGCGACGACATGATCGAGGCGGCGCAGAACGCCGTGCGCGACCGGTTTCGAGCGATCTTCCTGACATCGCTGACGACGGTGGTCGGGCTCGGGCCGCTGTTGTTCGAGCAAAGCACGCAGGCGCAGTTCCTGCGGCCGATCGTGGCGAGCCTTGCCTTCGGGCTCACCGGTGCGACGCTGCTGGCGCTGTTCGTCACGCCGGCGGTCTTCGCCATCCTGCATGACCTGGGACTGATCCGCAGGGACGAGGCCGAGGAAGCCTGACGGCACCTTATTCCGGGACGCAGATATTGCGCTGCCTGATCGCGCGGGCCGTGCGGATCAGGAGGCCGGCGACGATGACGACCAGGCCGGCATAGAGGAACCCGGCAACGAACTGATGGCCTTCGGAAGCGGTGTGCTCGCCATAGAGGAAGGACGCGATCGTCAGCGCGGCGACCGGGAAGGACAGCGCCCACCAGGACAGTGCGAAGGGGATCTGCGCGAATTTGCGGAACTGCGTCAGCCACGACTCCGGCAAAGACGAAGCCGACATTCAACAGGATGCGGGCGAAGGCGTCGATCTCGCCGGTCAGGCGGAAATAGGCGACGAAGGCCACCGCCGGCGGGGCGATCAGGATGACGAGGGTCGGAACGAGGCGCGCGGGCAGCGGATCGTGGAAGATCAGCCGGTTCATCACCAGCGTCAGGAGTACGATCCAGAAGACGAGCCCGGCCGAAAAGAACAGCCACGAAATCTCGGTGTAGCCGAGCGCCGCGCCGGCGACCGGAACGATCACGTTGCCGACCGCGGGGATGAACCAGGCCGGGCTCAGATGTGCCGGCTGGAAGGCGCGGTGGCCGATCCAGTTGGCGACGACGGTCAGCGTGAGCGCGCCCTGGGCCAGCATGCCCGCCCACCACAGAACGGCCGCGATGTCGCGATGATGCGGCAGGATGGCGACGGAGAGCAGCAGAACCGAAATCGAGATCGTCGGGAAGAAGGCGATCTTGACCGGATGGTTCCACTCCTCGATCACCGCCTTGCGGTGGATCAGCAGTTTCGAAACGTAGATTACCGAGATTGCGAGCATGATCGTGGCGGACATTGCCAGGACGATGAGCGAGGCCGTCGCCTTCGCGCCGAGCGCCGTCTCGGCGGCGTGGGTGGCGAGCGTCAGGCCGAGCATGCCCATGACGATCGCGAAGAAGGTCACCGGGAAGTTCTCGAGCCGGTCATCGGAGAAGTTCGGTTTTTGCATTTTGCACTCCTGTCGCACGCGGCCCGGCGCCGGCTCCTTCGCCATATATAGCAGGGACGGCGAAGCGTCCCGGACCGCGGCGCACGCCGGCAGCGGGCGTGACGCCGCATTCCTGCCGGCGCGGTTTACCGTTCGATCGGGGCGTCGTCCTCGGTCAGCTTGCGGTCTTCCTGCAGTTCGAGCCACATGGCGTTCACGACCGCGAAAAGCGCTGCGACCGGAAGACCGAGGAGCCAGGTGAAATACCACATCGTTGTCTTCCTTCTTCAGTAAACGCTGTCGCTGTTTTCGGTGACGGAGGCCTCGGTCACCTTGCCCCACAGCACCTTGTAGACCCAGGCGGTGTAGAGGAGGATGATCGGCATGAAGATAACCGTCACGACCAGCATGACGAACAGCGTCAGGTGCGACGACGAGGCGTCCCACACGGTCAGCGACGATTTCGGATCTATGGAAGACGGCAGGATGAACGGAAACATAGTCAGCCCGACCGTCGAGATGACGCCGAAGATGCCGAGCTTCGACCACAGCAGCGTCGAGACTTCGCCGTGGCCGCGCAGGCCGCGTATGGCCATTGCCATGCCGAGGAAGCCGAGGACCGGCGCAATGGCGATCCACGGGCGCACCCCGTAGGCGGCGAGCCAGCTCCCGCCCTTGGCCACATCCGAATACAGCGGGTTGGAGGGGCCGTCGGCGACAACCGGGCCGACGATCGCGTAGCCGTCGATGCCCAGGTATAGCCAGATGCCGGCCAGCGCGAACCCCAAGAAGGCGATGAGCCCCATGATGGTGCCGATGGAGCGGGCGCGTGCGGCGATCGCGCCCTCGGTCTTGACCGTCAGCCAGGCCGCGCCATGCATCAGCAGCATGCCGAAGGAGACGAGGCCAGCGAGAATGGCGAACGGATTCAAAAGACCAAGAAACTTGGCGTAGAACGTGCCGTCATACATCGGCAGCAGATCTTCCGTCAGATGGAACGGCACGCCCTGCAGGACGTTTCCGACCGCGACGCCGAAGATCAGCGCCGGAACCGCGCCGCCGACGAAGAGCGCCCAGTCCCAGCCGCCGCGCCAGGCGGCGCCGTCGCGCTTGGACCGGTACTTGAAGCCGACCGGCCGCAGGATCAGCGCCGCCAGGACGGTGAACATCGCGAGATAGAAACCGGAGAAGGACACCGCGTAGAGCGGCGGCCAGGCGGCGAAGATCGCGCCGCCGCCGAGGATGAACCACACCTGGTTGCCTTCCCATACGGGGCCGACCGTGTTGATCACGACGCGGCGTTCGAGATCGGTCCTTGCGACGAAGGGCAACAGCGCGCCGACACCCATGTCGAAGCCGTCGGTGAGCGCGAAGCCGATCAGCAGTACGCCGAGAAGCAGCCACCAGATGACGCGCAGAAGTTCAAAACTGACGAGTTCGTAAAGGATCATCTCTGTTACTCCGCTGGCATGGTGACCGGGACGTTGCCGTCATGGGTCTTCAGGCGATGTTCGTGGCGCGCCATCCAGGCCTTCGTCTCCGCGACGTCCATATACGGGCCCTTGCGGATGTATTTGACCATCAGCCCCATCTCGATGATGAACAGAACGGTATAGAAGGCGACGAAGCCGGCGAGCGTGATCACCAGGTCGCCGATGCCCAGATGCGAGACCGACAAGGCGGTCGGCAGGACGCCGTCGACCGTCCATGGCTGGCGCCCGAATTCGGAGACGAACCAGCCGAGTTCGGCG
The DNA here is from genome assembly GCA_963712205.1 of uncultured Alphaproteobacteria bacterium. Taxonomy (GTDB): domain Bacteria; phylum Pseudomonadota; class Alphaproteobacteria; order Rhizobiales; family Rhizobiaceae; genus Oricola. The sequence continues at coordinate 67,373 of CAVQHF010000003.1, forward strand.
GCAATCCATGGCGTCGGGATGATCGCGACCCCGAAATAGAGCGCCCAGCGCGGGAATTGCATCTTCCTGAAAGATGCGAGGTAGAAGAAATAGGCCATCACCGCGATGAAGGAGAAGCCGAGCGCCACCATGAAACGGAAGGCCCAGAACAGCGGCCATACGGTCGGAACAGTGTCGTTGGCGGCCTGCAATATCTGATCTTCGGTCGCCGTGCGCGGATCCTCGACATAGCGCTTCAAAAGCAACGCATATCCGAGATCGGCGCTGTGTTCCTCGAACCTGTCACGGACGTCCCGGGCGACCTCGCCGCGATCGGCGCGGATGGCCATCAGCGCGTCATAGGCGATCAGGCCGGAGCGGATGCGTTCCTCAGACCGTTTGACGAGCTCCTCGATGCCCGGAATGACCGTGTCGAGCGAGCGCGTTCCGATCAGGCCCATGGCCCATGGAATCTGGATGGCGTATCTGGTTTCACGCGCCTGCTGATCCGGTATGCCGAACAGGGTGAACGGAGCCGGCGCCGGTTCCGTCTCCCACATCGCCTCGATGGCCGCGAGCTTCATCTTCTGGTTCAGCGAGGTGTCATAACCGGACTCGTCACCCAGAACGACGACGGAAAGAGCCGATGCCAGGCCGAAGCTTGCCGCCACGGCGATCGAACGGCGGGCCAGTTCGCAATGGCGTCCCTTGAGCATGTACCAGGCCGAGACGCCGAGAACGAAGACCGCGGCCGTCACATAGCCGGCGGAAACGGTGTGGACGAACTTGGCCTGCGCGACCTCGTTGAGCAGCACGTCGTAGAACGAGGTCATCTCCATGCGCATGGTCATCGGATTGAACTTGGCGCCGACCGGATTCTGCATCCAGCCATTGGCGATCAGGATCCAGAGCGCGGAGAAATTCGAACCGATGGCGACGAGCCATGCGACGATCAGGTGCTGGACTTTCGACAGCTTGTCCCAGCCGAAGAAGAACAGGCCGACGAAGGTCGCCTCGAGGAAGAAGGCCATCAGCCCCTCGATCGCGAGCGGTGCGCCGAAGATGTCGCCGACATAGTGGCTGTAATAGCTCCAGTTCATGCCGAACTGGAATTCCATCGTGATCCCGGTGGCGACGCCGAGAACGAAATTGATACCGAAAAGGGTGCCCCAGAACTTGGTCATCTGCCGCCAGATCGGCCGGTTCGTCATCACATAGACCGTTTCCATGATCGCGACGATCACCGACAGCCCGAGCGTGAGCGGGACAAAAAGGAAATGATACATGGCCGTCATCGCGAATTGCAGGCGGGACAGCTCAACGACACCGAACTCCATTGCGGGTTCCTTTCTCGTTTGCGGACATGCATCCGGCCGCATGTCGCGGGGCGAGTGTTCGCATGCCGGAACCAAAGCCGGCATTGATACAAATCAAAAAGGTGTATTCCAGTTGCATCTTATCGGCGCAAGCTGACCGTGCGGTTGGCGAATGCCTGTTCGACCGCGCGATGAGACGCGATCAATATGGCGGAATCAGGCAGAAAGCGGCGGACCCCGGCGAGCACGGTTTCGGCGGTCGAGCGATCGAGTCCCTCAGTCGGCTCGTCGAGCAGGAGAAGGCGCGGCCGGCGCAGGAGAACGCGGGCAAGGGCAAGGCGGCGGCTTTCTCCGCCGGACAGTCCGGACCCGGATTCGCCGAGCCGGCTTTCGAGGCCGCCGCGTTGCGAAATCACTGTATCGAGACCGGCGGCGGCGAGTGCTTCCCAGGCTTCGGCATCCGTGAGGTCGGGGTTCGCCAGTTGAAGCGCGCCGCGAATTGTTCCGCTCAACAAGGCGCTTCTTTGCGGCAATAGCGTAACCGTTTCACGCAGTTCCTTTTCGCCCCATTGGCCGATCGGCAGCCCGCCGAGTTCGGCCGAGCCGCTTTCGGGAATCAAAACGCCGGCGGCGATGTGCAGGATTGTGGATTTGCCGCTTCCGCTGGAGCCGGCAAGGGCGCAGATCTCGCCTTGCCGAAGATCGAGGCTGAAATCGCTTACGACCGGCGATGCCGCGCCTTCGTGACGGAAGTCGATACCGCGCAACGAGAGGACGGTTTTCGGATCGGTTTGTCGCCGCGCGCTTGTGGCGCCGGCGCGCGAAGGCAATTCCGGCGTTTGCAGCATGCGCTCGATGCGGCGCGCGGCGTCTGCCATCTTGCCGTATTCCGACAGGCCGCGGCGCAGCGGCACGATCGTTTCCGCAAGGGCGAGAGTCGCAAAAAAGCCGAGCGCGGCAAGCGCCGGGTCGGTGCGTCCGGACCGGGTGAGCCAGACGGCGACGACAAGCGCACCGGCGGCGGCGAGCGTCTCGGCAAGCGACAGGACGAAACCGCCGGTGCGTTCGATCCGGTCGTTGCGGCGCATCGCGGCGCGCATGCGTTCCTCGGCGGCGTGAACATGCTCCCGCTGGGCGGCGAGCCTGCCGAAGACGGCGAGTTCGCTTCGCGCGCGCAGCAGGTCGACGAGGCGCATGCGGAAGGCGTTCAATGCGAGTTGTCCGGTTCGCGAAGGGCGGCGTGCCCTGGCGAGGACCAGCGCCAGCGCGATGCCCGCGCCGGGCAGGAAACTCGCCGACAGCCAGACGACGATCGCCGGGTCGACGAGATACCAAAGCACGGCGAAGGCGATCGCGATCGCCAGCGTTCCGGCGACAACCGGGATGAAAAGCCGCAGGGCGATCCCGTCGAGGGCATCGACATCGAGGGTCAGCCGGTTGAGTTGCTCGGAGGCGCGCAAGGCGGATTGACGCGGGGCGGGGAGCCGGGCCAGCGCGGCAAGCAGCTGGACGCGCAGCCGGGCGAGGCTTCGCAGCGTCGCGTCATGCGTCAGCATGCGCTCGCCGTAGCGCGCGGCCGTGCGCCCGAGCGCGAGAAACCGGACGCCGGCGCTCGGCCGGAAGACGTCGAAAAGAATGCCTGCGCCCGCGAGGCCGGCAATACCGGCAGCGGTGATGAACCAGCCGGACAGGCCGAGAAGACCGATGCCGGCGAGAAGAACGGTCGCCGAAAGCGCCATGCCGCGCAGGAGAGACCACCATTCGAGCGACCAGATGCGCCGCGCTATCTGCAGCAGCGCAATCATGACGTCGCCTCAAGGGCAATTGTCTCGATCCATGCGCCGCGCGAGGCGCATGTCATGGGTCGCAACGATGAGCGTCGCGCCGCGGGCGGCAATGGCGAGCAGTCCGTCGATGACGGCATCGGCCGTCTCGTCGTCAAGATCGGCGGTGGGCTCGTCTGCAAGGACGATATCGGCGCCGGAATATAATGCGCGCGCCACGGTGAGCCGCCGCGCCTCGCCGCCGGAAACGCCATATCCGGTTTCGCCGATGCGGGTATCGAGGCCGCGCGGCAATGCGCGAACGATCGCCGTCGCGGATGCTCCGGCCAGCGCCCTTTCAAGCCGCGCGTCGTCGCGGTCCGGCCCGGCAAGCAGCAGATTGGCGCGCAGGCTCGCATTGACGAAATGCGGCATCTGTCCGATCCAGGTGAGGCGCGCGCGCCAGGCGTCGGCGGAGGTTTCGTCGAGCGTTTGGCCGGCGACATCGATGCGGCCCCCGGCGGCCGGGGCGAGGCCGGCGAGGAGCGACAGCAGGGTCGTCTTGCCGCTGCCGCTTTGTCCGGTGATCGCGACCGCCGATCCGGCCGCGACGTGAAAATCGGGAAAGCGTGATGGTTCTGCCCGAAGGGGTTTGCCAACTGAGCGCGCGAACATCGACGGTTGCGGGGCCGGCGAGCGGCGTTGCGGGTTTTCCATCGCCGACGATGTCGAGGGCATGCTCGCGTTCGAGAGCCGCGATTTCGCCGGCGACGGCGAGCGCCGCGGCCTTGTCATGCCAGGCGGCAGCGAGGTCGCGCAGCGGCTGGAAGAAGTCCGGCGCGAGCAGGAGCAGGAATATCCCCTGCGATACCGTCAGCGGCGTCGCACAGGCGCCGAAGGAAAATTCGCCGATCAGCGCGAAGCCGACATAGACCGCGACGAGCGCGACGCCGATGGCGGAGAACAGTTCGAGGACGGCGGAGGACAGGAAGGCGATGCGCAGCACCTCCATCGTCTGGCGGCGCAGGCGGTCGGCCGCCTGGTCGAAATCGGCAACGGCCCTGCGCGTCGCGTCGAGCAGGCGGAGATCGAGGAGCGCGCGAATGCGTTCCAGCAGACAGCGCATTCATGCCGCCGATTTCCTGCATCTGGCGCTCGCTGGCGTCGCGGGCGGCGAGGCCGACAAGCGCCATGAACACCGGGATGAGCGGCCCCGAGACGAGCAGGACCAGCCCGACCGCCCAGGAAATGGAAAAGGCGACGATCAGCAGGACGAGTGGCACGGCCCGCGTGCGCGCCATGGCAGGCGCATAGCGCGTAAGCCAGGGCGTGACGGCCAACAACTTGTCGGCGGCGAGGCTGGCGATCTCGGCGGAAGAAAACGCGCCGGCGACGACCGCCGACTTGCGGCTTTCGGCTGCAACAAGCGCTTCGCGCGCTTCGGCAATCGCCTCGTCGGCGGCGGCGAAGGCGAGGCCCTCGGCGTAACTCGTGACGGCGGCGCGGGCGATGCCGATGACCAGGAACAGTCCAACCGCGCTCCAAACGCCGAGGAAACCCGGTTCCTGCGATTACCAGCATGGCCAGAATCTGCGCGGCGCAGGCGGCCTGGGGGATCCACAGCAACGCCGAGACGACAGAGAGCGCGGATGCCGCGTTCAGGCGGCCGTGAACCGGCCGGCGGAGCCTGCGCAGGCGCTCGGACGCGCTGTCGTGCTCCTCCGTTTCTGTGATGCTCATGGGTCTGCCCGGATCCGGGTGGATGATGTTTGCGGCCCGCAGGCAGGCCGCGTCCTTTCAAATGGTCCCGACCGCAACGAAATCGAGCGGTCGATTTGTCGCGGGCAAGACGCCGACCGCAACGATCACCGAATTGACGCCGCGGTCAAGGATGCCTGAGGCGGGGCGGACCCGCCTCAGGCACCGTGTGGTTCGGTCTGACCGTCGCCTTTTCTCCCGTCCGGGTTGCC
>CAVQHF010000004.1:0-142086 GCA_963712205.1 uncultured Alphaproteobacteria bacterium
GGCCCGAAGCAGACGCTTTAACGCCGACCTCGAGACGTCCGCTTATGACCCAAAGCAAACCTTGGCTGAGAGGAGGACGACGTTGCTGGTGTCGCTGTCTGTTGCGTAGTGCTTGCGCGCACAGAGATTGCACGCGGTGATTCCTCATCTGTCACCTACGGCGGCGCCATTTGGTCGGGCAGCGAGACTGATCGTGACTTACTGAATTACAGGAGCCACGCAACTGACGCTCCGAACTGGCGCAATTGGGTGTCGAGGAGGTGAACAAGGCCGTTATCACTTCGTCTTCGAAACCGGCTCGGCCGCAGCGCTGAAAATCCTGATCAGTGCGGCGACTATTTCGTCGTCAGAGTAGAGTAGCGGATCTTCGATGGCCTCGACATTGCTTTTGAACGTCAACATGCCGACGGCTGCCATTTGGGCGAGGAAGGCGAGAAGGCGCGGTTTCACACCGGCCCGCGTTTCGCCTACCTGCCCGAGTCGCTCGGCCGTGCCGGCCAGCGCCAGGTCGTTGAGCGGCCGGAACCGTGCAAATTGCTCCGGGGTCACTGACGCCTGTCCCGAGGTCGCCGTCTGGTTATAGAGGAAGGCGAGCCGGAAATCGTCGAGCCGGGCCGCGTAGCCCTTGACCAGTGTGTCGATCAACGCGCCAAGCGCCTCCGGCGCAGACCCGGTCTCCGCGACCGCGTCGTGCACTTCCTGTGCCCGCGCCTGATGAATCTGGAACGTCAGCTCGAACAACAGCGCATCCTTGGACGGGAAATAATAGTAAAGCGCCGTCTTCGACATCCCCGCCGCGCGCGCCACCGCCGCAAGCGTCGTGCCCGCAACGCCCTTTTCGAGCACCACCTCGCGTGCCGCGTCCAGAATCTCCCCGCGCGACCGGTCCCGCCGATTGGAAAAACGCGCCTGCCGCCGGGCTTCTGCGTCTGGATCTGGTGTAGAATTCTGGCTCGTCATTGTTCCTGCCGCCTTGGTTTCTTCCACAAAACTCTACCCCAAATCACACGTGTTGTCGACCATGGGTTGACAATTCGACCATTGGTCTAATAATTGAACAGTGTTTGAAACGGGTAGAGTGCGCCCCACTGCGCCACTGGAGGATCCAATGACCGAACTGACTTTCGCCAACCCCGTTTTCGCAGCTTATGCGATCGCTGCGTCGCTGATGGTGCTCAAGGTCGTCGCCATGTCTTGGCTGACGGTCGTGCGCATGATGGGCGAGAATGCCGGGCTGCGCTCGCCCGAGGATTTGAAGAAGACGCCGCTCAACCCGCATCCCGATCCGAGCCAGCTCGAAATCAATGACCGGGTCGAGCGCATCCGCCGCATCCAGCACAATGACCTCGAAAACATACCGTTCTTCCTCGCCGCCGGCCTACTCTACGTCCTGACGGCGCCGCCGCTCTGGCTCGCTCAGGCGCTGTTTTACGGCTACGTGATTACCCGGCTTTTGCACTTCGCCGCCTATTTCACCGCTCAGATTCACGACATCCGCGCCACGCTTTGGACACCCGGTTCGCTGATCATCATCTACATGGCCGTGCGCGTTCTGCTGCTGCCGTTTGGGATCTGAGGCGACATCGGACAACTGCCGGTCTCCTCGCGCCACGGAAGGGCGGGAGACGTTCGAAAAGAACTGACATCTCATCTACCATGGAGGAAAAAATGGGAAATTTGGGTACATATGCAATGCGCGGCACCGTCGTACTTGGCACTGGGCTCGCGGCTATCGCGCTGCTTGCTGTCCCGGCGGGTGCGGCTACCCTGACCGGCAAGCCCACCACAGTCGGCAAGGGCACCGCCCAGGTGATCGTTGAGACGGATTCAGGCGGTGCGCCGACCTCGATTGCCATTTCCATGACGGAAGGGGCGATCACGGGGGTACCGACCGAGTTGAACAAGAACTCGCCGGAAGGTGGATACGAATACGCCCTTGCCATGCCTGAGGGCGTGAAGTCGGGCTACAGTGAAGTCATGATCGACTGGAACCCCAAGGGTCATCCGCCCGAGCATGTTTACACCGTGCCACACTTCGACTTCCACTTCTATGCCATCGCGCCTGAGGAGATCGAGGGCATCAACTTCACCGGGCCCGACGATCCCGCGGTTCAGGTATCCGACAAGGAATTGCTGCCACCCGACTATCAAGTCATTCCTGATACGGCGGTACCCATGATGGGCGTGCATGCCTTGGACATGACCGCGCCTGAACTGCACGGAAAGCCATTCACGGAGACCTTCATTTATGGCTACGACAAGGGCAAGCTCATCTTCCTTGAGCCGATGGTCACCCAGGCATTCCTGGAAACGAAACCGGATGCGACCATGCCGGTGAAGACCCCCGCCAAATATAGCGAACCGGGCTATTATCCAACGTCCTACACAGTGCGATTCGACGCTACGTCAGACCGCTACCTGATCCAGCTCGGCGGGTTGAAAGCCTGGAAGTAGCCACAGGCCAAGCGAAACGCATGAGTTGCCAAGGGACCACGACCGGCGCTGCCAACGCGCCGGCCTTTCCTTCGGTGTTCCCATTTGGCTTTGTTAGGAAATGGCGAAAGCACGAAAAGGGCGCGTAGCGTATGTTCTTCCGCCAAGAACGAAACGTCCGCTTTCTAACTCAAAGCGAACCTTACTCGATCCGTGATTTTTTGCTGATTTTCTTCATTCGCCACAGGAGAGCTGAATGTCTGGCACCGTTATCAGGGTTAGAAGTTCTGACGAAATCGACGCTGTCCGAGCATTGGTTTGGGAGTTTTTCGATTTCCTGCGTGGGCGCTACCCAGACATGCTTGAGGATATAAACGCGTATGTAGAACACCAGAATGTTGCAGGGGAACTGAAAAACTTCGGCAATTTCTTCTTGCCACCGAACGGGGAATGTTTTCTTGCCCTGCACGACGGGGCGCCTGCAGGCACCGTGATGCTAAAACCCTACGGTGAGAATGACGGAGAAATGAACCGAATGTATGTGCGCGAAAGCGCCCGCGGCCTCGGCCTTGGAAGGAAGCTCGGTGAGGCGCTGGTGGAAGAAGCTCGCAACATCGGATTTGGCACGATCTGGCTCGACGCTCTTCACCGTCATGTTGAGGCCCTCCCCCTCTACGAGAGTTCTGGGGTTCGAACGGTACATTGATCCGAATGCGTTTAGAGGTGACGATGAGCGCGTAATCCATATGAAATTGCCGCTCTAATATTATTCACTCCTGGCACGCTTCAGACATTACGCATGCAATCGGCCATGTCCGTTTTACAGCCGAATACAGACGTCGCAGTTTAGTAGCAAGCCGACCGCTTCTGACCCTGAGCAGACAGCCGCTGCGCAACATGGATAGCCAGAACAATATCCTCATCCAATTAAGCCATTTTAGGCAGATCAAAAAATAGCTCCAATTAGTCCCCCATACGGGGGACAGACGAATTCCAAAATATCGTCTGTTTTGTTCCAGCGCCTCTTACAAGGAACTGGATTAATGAACCAGCTTTTAGCGTTTCTCATTGGGACGGCCCTTGCCTTCGTCCCGCCACCTTCCAGCGCCGGCAGACTTGGCAGCGAAGCCGTTGAAGTCGATGTGCAGTTGGTCCTCGCCGCCGACATTTCGGGATCAATGAGCGCTTCGTTAAAGGATGCGCAGAGGCTAGGCTTCGTCGTGGCATTTCTTGATCGGTCGTTGCAGCAGGCAATCATGTCTGGCCCGCTCGGGCGAATCGCCGTGAGCTATTTTGAATGGGCAGGGAATGGTGATCAGCGGCTGATCGTGCCCTGGACAGTTCTTGCAACGCCGGAAGACATGGCGCGATTCGCCAAGTCGCTCCAATCAGGGCCAACTCAGGGCAATGGGAGCGAGACCTCGATCTCAGGCGCGATGGTGTTTGCGCGGCAGCTATTTCAAGAAAGCGGATTTGCTTCAAAGCGGAAGGTCGTCGATATTTCGAGTAACGGCAGGAACAGCCAAGGGACAGATCTCGCCTTGGCACTTGAAGCCCTTTTCGCCATTGGCGCAACGGTGAACGGGCTGGTTTTGTCAGATTCGGCTTCTGGTCAGAATGCTCCATACAGTACAATCATTACGGAGTATGACGGGCCGCTGATCGACTACTACCGGAACGAAGTGATCGGCGGACCAGGAGCCTTCGCGATCGAGGTCGATCCAAGTGAAGGTTTCAGCAGCGCGATCTTGCGCAAACTCGTCATGGAGATCGCCTCGGCGGGATTTGTGGGCACATTAGATGAATGAGACATCTGCGTCAGTTCAAAGGAGTTTGGCAGAGGATCAGGATCGCGCTGAGATCATGTCGTTGGTCGAGGAAGAGATTGCTGGCTGGCTCCGCCGCGACCTCGAACAGTGGGCGAATTGTTGGCAACAGAACGAGCGCGCACAGCATGTCAACGCTCGTCCTTCAGTCGGTGCGCGGCGGCTAGTGGGTTTCAACGAGATCAAGGGCTATTTCGCAGCCCTGATGGAACGGCTTCCGGACAGCCGTGTTCGACCGGAGGATATTCGCCTTGAGAACTGGCGGATTTCAATCGGAGCCGACATGGCTTGGGTAACATTCGACCAAGTCATCCCGCTTGATGCCCCGTCAAATTCCGCACCAGGCCGGCATCATCAGATGCGGGTATTGGAAAAGGTCAATGGGATTTGGAAGATCGCCGCAATCTTCCACATACCGAACCGTATCGGATATTACACCTGCCCTTGGGTCCGGGTGGATCGCGACGCCACGATCATCGAATGGGGTGCAGGTGCCGCGGAAGCACTCCGCGACAATAAAGCATTGCAAGTCGTGGGACCACGGCTTGTAGGACGTAGAGGAGCAGATAACCAGAAGCTAAGGGCGGCGCTGATTGAGGCCGACGAACGCATCACCCGGCGCAAAGGGCGGAGCCCGGTTCCGTTAGTCCTGCATGATGGCGACAATCTTTCGATTGCGCTCTGCTGGATTTCTATTGCGGATATGATGATCGTTGTCCTGCTAAACGACGACGATTTGGTGGCCCAAACAATCGCCAAGGCTGGCGAGGTCTACGGCTTGAGCGCTGCGCAGATGCGTGTCGCCGGCGCGATTGCACGCGGGAATGACCTGAACCGGACGGCCACACTCTTGGGCGTCCAGCCCAACACTGTGCGTACTCATGTAAGGCGCATGTTCGAACGGGTGGGAGTAAACAGCCAGCCCTCCTTGATGCGCGCGCTCCTCAGCGTCGAAGCGCCCAAGCCCTAGCAATTCTTTTATGTCGCCTTGTGGCACGAAACGGACTCTTCTCCATCCTCCCCGCGATGTCCCCTTCCGCCCCCAAACCGGCCACAACGACTCGCTCCCCTACCCCTCACAGCGCCTCCACCCGTCGGAACCACTCGTCCTCGTCGATCACCTCGACGCCGAATTCCTGCGCCTTGGCGAGCTTCGACCCGGCGCCCGGCCCGGCGACGACGAGGTCGGTCTTCTTCGACACCGAGCCCGCCGCCTTGGCGCCGAAGCGTTCGGCCATCGCCTTCGCCTCGTCGCGCGACATCCGTTCCAGCGCCCCGGTGAAGACGATGGTCTTGCCGGACAGCGCCGTGTCGGTCGCCGGCCTTTCGGCCTCCTCGACGGTCAGTTCGCCGATCAGCTTTTCGACCATGTCGCGGTTGTGCGGCTCGGAGAAATAGCGCGCGATGGAATCGATCACCGCGTCGCCGACATCGTCGAGCGCATCCATCTCCTCGCGCGCGGCCTCGTCGCCATCGGCGATCTTCAGCGCCGCCTCCTCGAAGGACGGCCAGTCGAGATAGGCCCGCGCCAGCGTGCGGGCGGTGGATTCGCCGACATGGCGGATGCCGAGGCCGTAGATCAGCCGTTCGAGCGGGATCGTGCGCCGCTCCTCGATGGCGTCGAACAGCTTCTGCGCCGAGACCTCGCCATAGCCGTCGCGGTTCTTCAGCTTGGTCAGCGCGGTCTCGTCGCGCTCGGCCAGCGTGAAGATGTCGGCCGGCGTGCTGATCGCGAGCGCCGTCTTCGTCGTCGAAGAAATACTCGATCTGCTTTTCGCCGAGCCCCTCGATGTCGAAGGCGCGCCGCGAGACGAAATGCTTCAGATGTTCCTTGCGCTGGAACGGACAGGCGAACTCGCCCGAACAGCGCCGCACCACGCTCTCCTCGCCGCTCGCATTGGTCTCGCGCACGATCGGCGTCTTCAGCGAACACGGGCAGACCGTCGGGAATGCGAACGGCTCGGCGTCCTTCGGCCGCTTCTCCTCGACATAGCCGAGGATCTGCGGGATCACGTCGCCGGCGCGCTGCACGATCACCGTGTCGCCGATCATCACGCCGAGCCGCTCGATCTCCTCGGCATTGTGCAGCGTCGCGTTCTCGACCACGACGCCGCCGACCGTCACCGGCTCCAGCCGCGCCACCGGCGTGATCGCGCCGGTGCGCCCGACCTGGATGTCGATGGCGTTGAGCGTCGTCATCGCCTTTTCGGCCGGAAACTTGTGCGCGATCGCCCAGCGAGGGCTACGCGAGACGAAGCCCAGCCGCTCCTGCAGCGTCAGGTCGTCGACCTTGTAGACGACGCCGTCGATGTCGTAGGCGAGTTCGCCGCGCTCCATCTCGATGCGGTGATAGTGCTCGATCAGCGTCTCGACGCTGTCGAACACATCCATCAGCGGGTTGGTGACGAAGCCATAGTCCCTGAACGCCGCGACCATGCCCATCTGGGTGTCGGCCGGCATCTCGGAGACCTCGCCCCAGGCATAGGCGAAGAATTTCAGCGGCCGCTCCGCCGTCACCGACGCGTCGAGCTGGCGCAGCGAGCCGGCCGCCGTGTTGCGCGGATTGACATAGGTCGGCTTGCCCGCGGCTTCCTGGCGTTCGTTCAGCGCCGCGAAATCCGCCTTGGTCATGTAGACCTCGCCGCGCACCTCCATCACGGCCGGCGGCTTGCCCTTCAGCCTGTTCGGGATGTCGTCGATCGTCCGCGCATTCGCGGTGACGTTCTCGCCGGTCGTGCCGTCGCCGCGCGTCGCCGCATAGACGAGTTCGCCGTCCTCGTAGCGCAGCGACAGCGACAGTCCGTCGATCTTCGGTTCGGCGGTCAGGCGAAGCGGCGCGTCCTCGCCGAGCTTCAGGAACCGGCGCACGCGGGCCGCGAAATCGCGCACGTCCTCGTCGGAAAACGCGTTGTCGAGCGACAGCATCGGCACGCGGTGGCGGATCTTCTCGAATTTCTCGGAGACCGCCGCGCCCACTTTCTCGCTCGGCGAGTCGGCGCGTTTCAGATCGGGAAATCGTTGCTCGATGGCGAAATTGCGCAGCTTCAGCGCGTCGTATTCGGCGTCCGAGATGGTCGGCGCGTCCTCGCGGTGATAGCGCGCGTCATGCTCGGCGATCTCGGCGGCCAGCCGCTCGAGTTCGGCGGCGGCTTCCTCCTGATTCAGTTTCTCAACAGGTACAAGCTCTTTGTCCGCCATGCCGCCTATCCGACTCTTCGTTCAAGCGGAATTTAGCGGCGAACCCTCGGCAGGCAAACCGATTTCCGCGCGATCCACGAAGACTGCTAGTCAGCCGGCTTTCAGAAGTTGCGCCGCCGCGGCCCGCGCCTCGTCGGTGATCGTCGCGCCGGCCAGCATGCGCGCGATTTCCTCGCGCCGCTCGTCGGCGCCCATGCAGGCGACCGAGGTGACGACCTGCTCGCCATGCGACGGCGCCTTGGCGATCAGGTAGTGCGTCGCCGCCCGCGCGGCGACCTGCGGCGCATGGGTGACGGAGAGCACCTGCACGGTTTCGGACAGCCGCCGCAGCCGCGCGCCGATGGCGTCGGCCACCGCGCCGCCGACGCCGGTATCGATCTCGTCGAAGACGAGCGTCGGCGCCGATCCGCGGTCGGCAAGCGCCACCTTCAGGGCCAGCAGGAAACGCGAAAGCTCGCCGCCCGAAGCGACCTTCATCATCGGCCCGGCGCGCGTGCCGGGATTGGTGCGCACCCAGAACTCGATCTGGTCGATGCCCTCTTCCGACCGTTTCTCCGGATCGGTCTCCATCTCGACGATGAACTCGGCGCGTTCGAGTTTCAGGTCCGGCAGCTCCGCCATCACCGCGCCGACGAGGTCGGCCCGCGCCGTCTGCCGGGCTATCCGACAGCGCTTCGGCCGCGCGGTCGTACAGCGCGCGCGCTTCGGCGGCGGCGTTCTCCAGTTCGGCAAGCCGCGCTTCGCCGGCGTCGAGCTCGGCCAGCTGGTCGGCGAACTGCACCGCCAGCGCCGGCAGATCGTCGACGGCGACATTGTATTTGCGCGACGCGGCCCTGCAGCGCGAACAGCCGCTCCTCGATCGTTTCCAGTTCGCGCGGATCGAATTCGCTGGTATTGACCGCGACCTCGATGCGGCTCTGCGCATCGGCAAGATGATCGAGCGCCTGGCCGAGCGCGGCATTGACCTCTTCGAGCAGGCCCGGCGCCTCGGCGGCCTTGCGCTCCAGACGCCGCAGCAGGCTGGCGATATGCGGCACCGGCGACGCCTGTCCGGACAGCACGTCATGCGCCTCGTTGAGATCGCCGGCGATCTTTTCGGCGCGCATCATCTGCGCGCGCTTTTCGGCAAGCACCTCTTCCTCGCCGGGTTCCGGCGCCAGCGCGGCGAGTTCCTCATGCGACGAATGCAGGTAATCCGCCTCGCGCGACGTCTCCTCGACGCGTTTGCGATGCTCGGCGAGCATGCGCTCGGCCGCCCGCCACGCGCGATAGAGCGCGCCGGCATGGCCGACCTCCGCCTTCAGTCCGCCGAAAGCGTCGAGCAGCGTGCGGTGGGTGGAGGTGTCGACCAGCGCCCGGTCGTCGTGCTGGCCGTGGATCTCGACCAGGCTGCGCCCGATCGTCTTCAACAGCCCGGCGCTTGCCGGCTGGTCGTTGACGAAGCCGCGCGTGCGCCCGTCGTCGGACTGGACGCGCCGCAGGATTACCGGTTCGCCGGGGTCGGCATCGATGCCGCTTTCCTCGAGCAGGGCGCGCACCGGATGGCCGCGCGCCAGGTCGAAAAGCGCCGTCACCTGACCGTGGCTCGCGCCGTGCCGCACCAGCGAGGCATCGCCGCGCGCGCCGAGCGCCATCGAAAGCGCGTCCAGGAGAATTGATTTGCCGGCGCCGGTCTCACCGGTCAGGACGGACAGGCCCTTGTCGAAGTCGATGTCCAGCGCCTCGATCAGGACGATATCGCGGATCGAGAGCTGCGACAGCATGACGGCTCAGTTCCTCGCGGTCCGGATGGCCTCAGCTTCCGAAGACGCGCTTGCCGGCGCGCGAAATCCACGAACCGGTGTTCTCGCGCGGCTCGACGCCGCCCGACTTCAGCAGCGCATAGGAATCCGCATACCACTGGCTGTCCGGGAAGTTGTGGCCGAGCACGGCGGCCGCCGTCTGCGCCTCGGAGACGAGCCCCATCGCGTAATAGGTCTCGACGAGACGCGCCAGCGCCTCCTCGACCTGGCGGGTGTTGGAATATTCCTCGACCACGTTGCGGAAGCGGTTGATCGCGCCGGGATATTCGCGCCGCTCGAGATAGTAGCGGCCGATCTGCATTTCCTTGCCGGCGAGCTGGTCGCGCGCGGCGCGGATCTTCGCCTGCGCGTCCTGCTCGTAGATGGATCCCGGATAGCGCTCCAGAAGTTCGTTGAAGTTCTGGACGGCGAGCTTGGTCTCGCGCTGGTCACGCGTCACTTCCGGCATCTGGCTGAAATAGGACAGGCCGATGATGTACTGCGCGTATGCCGCGTCCTCGTCGGTCGGATACAGGTTCACGAACCGCCGCGCCGCCTGGATCGCGTCGTCGAACTTGCCGAGCTTGTAGGACGTCCAGGCCGCCATGACATTGGCCTTGCGGGCGAATTCCGAATAGGGGTGCTGGCGGTCGACCGCCTCGAACTTCTTCGCCGCTTCACGCAAATTGCCGGCGTTCAAATTCGCCAGCCCCTGGTTGTAGAGCGCGTCGGCCGGTTCGATCGTGTCCACGTAGGACTGTATGTCGAGCTTGTCGTCCTTGGTGGTGCAGGCGCCCAGAAGCCCCGCGCAGGCAGCAACCACGGCCATCCGGACGATCATCCGGCCATTTCGCGTTGCATTCCCGTGTGACAAGGTCGCCATGTTTGATTTCCTGTGTTCGCCGCGGCTCCATGACCGCGCTGGCGTGCCGTCCATTACCGCGACGGCATCGCCCCGGCAACGCCGTGGAGCCAGAATGTCGCGATTTTGTGGCATTCCGTCAATCGCCGCGTTTTCGCATCCCCCGCTGCGCAGGGGCGGCCTCGCCGATTTCCGGTTTCAGGCGCGAAACGGCGTCAGAGAATCCACGGAGCATGCGCCGGAGCGGCGGCGACGGTGACGAAATCGCCGGAGAAGACGCGCTCGCGCTTTTCGGGCGTTTCGACGACTTCATAGGCGGTGCGATCGGTCAGAAGCGCCTTCAGGGCGGCCGCATTCAGACGGTGCCCGCCGCGATAGGACGCATAGCAGCCGATGAACTGCGCGCCGGCCAGCGCCAGATCGCCGACGGCGTCGAGCGTCTTGTGACGCACGAATTCGTCGCGGAACCGCAGGCCTTCCGGATTGATGATCGTGTGATCGTCGCTGATCACCACCGAATTCTCCAGCGAGGAGCCGAGCGCATGGCCCGAAGCCCACAGCCGTTCCACATCCTTCATGAAGCCGAAGGTGCGCGCATCGGCCAGTTCTTCGCAGAAAACGTCGCCATTGATGTCGGACTTGAACTCCTGGCGGCCGATGAGCGGGCTGTCGAAATCGATAACGACTTCGAATCGCGTTCCCTGGTAAGGGCGGAATTCCGCCCACGATCCGCCGATCTCGACGCGCACGGTCTTTTTGACGCGCACATAGCGGCGCTTGACGGCATGGTGCGTCATCCCGGCTTCGTCGATCGCATCGATAAAGACACGGCTGGAGCCGTCCATCACCGGGACTTCGTTGCCGTCGATCTCGACGATCACGTTGTCCAGACCGGTCGCCCAGAAGGCCGCCATCAGGTGCTCGACGGTGGCGACATGGATGCCGGCCGGATCGCCAAGCATGGTGCACAGGTCGGTCGCGCCGACCTGACCGGCAACGGCCATGATTTCCGCCGCCGTTCCATCGTCGAAAATTCGCCTGAATTTCACCCCGGTATTGGGGGCTGCAGGGAGGAGGGTGATAGAGACTTGTTCGCCGCTGTGAACCGCTACGCCCGATAGTTCCGCTTTTTCACAAAGCGTCGCTTGATATCCTAACAATTTTGTCCCCATCGGCCTTCCCACTTACGCCACGTTACAAAACGCAGTTTGGTTGGCTAGTATCCGCAACCGAGCCCGAGCCATACGGCCCGGACAGCACTCCCCTCATGGCGTGGACAATATCCGCGAGTCGGCTCTCCGACCAAATCACGCTTTTTTACCAATTGTTACCAGCCAGTGCATTGCGTGATGTCCGTAAATTATATGTGAATTCAACTGGTTAACAAAAAACAAAAGGCCGCTTGACGCAGCCTTTTGTTTCATCCTGTTACAATTCGCCAGCGTCAATTCGCCTGCCGGCGCAAAAACGCGGGAATCTCCAATTGATCTTCCTCAGCGGAAGACGAACCCTGCGGGGCGGCCCTTCCGTGGTCGTCCAGCTGGCCCTTGCGCGGCGCGTAGAGCTGGGCGTCCTGGGAGAGCTGACGGCGCGGTTCGGCCGGCCGCTGATCGATCCCGCCTTCGCTCGGACGCAGCTTCTGCGCCGGTGCCGCCTTTTCCTCGCGGCTCAGGCCATGGGTGAGCCGCTTCAGAAGCCCGAGCGGGCCGCGCTCGTCCTCTTCCTCGCCATGCGCACGCGCGCCATGCGATTCCACTTCGGCCTTCACCATCGGCGGAAAATCCTCGACGCGCGGCATGCGCGGCGTTTCCGGTTCGCTCCGCACCGGCCGCTGCTGCGGCTCCGCGGCGATCGGCGGCGTTGCCGGCGTTGCCCGCATCGGCTGCTGCGCCGAGGTGAACAGGCGGCTTTGCGGACGGAATTCCGGCGCGGCGGCAGGCGCCGCGGCGGTCTTCTCCTCGAAGGCAGCCATGTCGCGCTCGGTTTCGCGAATGACTTCGCTCACCGGATCGCTGGAAGCCGCGGGTTTGGGAGCCGGAGCGGCCGCCTGGGCGGCGGGTGCCGGGGCCTGTGCGGGCGCCGGACGGGAAACCGGAGCGGCGACCGCCGGACGCGGCTGCGCGCGCAATTCGGTTTCCGGACGCGTGCCGGCCTCGACCTGCGCCTCGATGCCGGTCGCGACGACCGACACGCGGATGATGCCCTCGAGCGATTCGTCGAAGGTGGCGCCGAGGATGATGTTGGCGTCCTGATCGACTTCCTCGCGAATGCGGGTTGCCGCCTCGTCGACCTCGAACAGCGTCATGTCGCGGCCGCCGGTGATCGAGATCAGCAGGCCCTGCGCGCCGCGCATCGAGGTTTCGTCGAGCAGCGGATTGGCGATCGCCGCTTCGGCGGCAGTCATCGCGCGGCCCTCGCCCGACGCTTCGCCGGTGCCCATCATCGCCTTGCCCATTTCGCGCATCACGGAGCGCACATCGGCGAAGTCGAGATTGATCAGGCCTTCCTTGACCATCAGGTCGGTGATGCAGGCGACGCCCGAATAGAGAACCTGGTCGGCCATGCCGAAGGCGTCCGCGAATGTCGTCTTGTCATTGGCGATGCGGAACAGGTTCTGGTTCGGAATGACGATCAGCGTATCGACGTTGCGCTGCAGTTCCTCGATGCCCGCATCGGCCGTGCGCATCCGGCGCTGGCCTTCGAAATGGAACGGCTTGGTGACGACGCCGACGGTCAGGATGCCCTTGGCGCGCGCCGCGCCGGCGACGACCGGGGCCGCGCCGGTGCCGGTGCCGCCACCCATGCCGGCGGTCACGAAGCACATATGCGTGCCGCTCAGGTGATCGTTGATCTCGTCGATGCATTCCTCGGCCGCCGAACGGCCGATATCCGGCTGCGATCCGGCGCCCAGCCCCTCGGTGACACCGAGCCCGAGCTGGATGATGCGTTCCGCCTTGTTCATCGACAGCGCCTGGGCATCGGTATTGGCGACGACGAAGTCGACGCCCTCGAGGCCCGCATTGATCATGTTGTTGACCGCGTTGCCGCCGCCACCGCCGACGCCAAACACGGTGATGCGCGGCTTCAGTTCAGTGATATCCGGCTTTTGAAGATTGATCGACATGGTTTTCATCCTTTCTGATGCCGGATGCGCCGCCACATCCGTACGCGGGGCTCCCCCCGCGATTTGCTAAAAACTTTCTTTCAGCCACTGGGTCATGCGACCCAGCGGTCCGTCCGTTCCGGTTCCCGCCACCCGGAATGGACTGCCGAACTTCATGCTGCTCTGGTCGTTGTCCGCGACCTGCGGGTAAATCATCAATCCGGCCGCCGCCGCGAAGGCGGGGCCCTTGGCCGAGGCCGGCAGGCCGCTGACGCCGAGCGGGCGGCCGATGCGCACGTTGCGCCCGAGAATCCGGCGCGCCACTTCCGGCAGGCCCGTCAGTTGCGCAGCGCCGCCGGTCAGGACGACACGCTTTCCGACAACGCTCGAATACCCGGACTTGTTGATACGGTCGCGCAGCATCTCCAGCGTCTCCTCGACGCGGGCCGCGATAATACGGTTGAGCAGGCTGCGCGGGACTTGCGTCGCATTGGCGTCGTCATCGTCGCCGATCGCCGGAACATGGATGACGTCGCGTTCGTCGGCGGGCGAGGCCAGCGCCGATCCCTGCATGACCTTCATCCGCTCGGCATCCTCCAGCCGGCACGAAAAGCCGCGCGCGATATCCATCGTCACGTGATGCCCGCCGACCGGAATGCTGTCGGCATGGATGAAGGCGCGGTCGGCGAAGATCGCGACCGACGTCGTTCCGCCGCCCATGTCGACACAGGCGCAACCGAGATCCAGTTCGTCGTCGACCAGTGCCGCCAGCCCGCTTGCATAAGGTGTCGCCACCATCGCCTCGACGCTCAGATGCGCCCGGTTGACGCAAAGCTCGATATTGCGCAACGGCGCGGAATCCGCCGTCAGCACATGCATGTTCAGGGTCAGCTCGCGTCCGATCATGCCGCGCGGATCGACGATCCCGCGTTCTCCGTCGAGCACGTGGTCCACGGGCAGCATGTGCAGCACGGTGCGGTCGACATTCGATGCGCGCGCGGTGGCCGCCTTCAGCACCTTCTGGATATCCGACTTGGAGATCGGACGGTCCTCGTTGAGTTCGATCGAGGCGCTCGACATGTGGCTGCCGATCCGGCCGGCGCTGACATTGACGATCATCGATTCGACGGTCAGCCCGGCCATGCGCTCGGCCGAGTCCACCGCGTGGCGGATCGACTGCTCGGCGGCATCGAGATCGTTGATCAGGCCGGACTTCACGCCATGCGACTTGGTATGGCCGATGCCGATCACCTCGGGCGCATGCGTGCGTCCGTGCAGGTAATGTCCGCCATCGTTCGGCACCATGCGGGCGATGATGCACACCGTCTTCGTCGAACCGATATCGAGGACGGTCACGACCGCGGTGCGGCGCGATTTCTTCTGTTCGGGAGCGCGGGTTTTCGACGCCATCAGATGCTGCTCCGTTTGGCGGCTGCCTTGATGGCCTTCTCGCGCGCTTTGAGTGCGGCTTCGCGGCGCAGCATCGCGTTTTCCGTCAGCGCCACGACCGTGCGGTCCCCCAGGCGCAGATCGACGGACGCGATGTCGCGCGACAGGATCTGGTTTTGCGCGTCCATCGCCAGCAGCCGCTCGACGGCCTTTTCCGGCTGTTCGGCGGGAAGCTTCACGGTCACGCCGTTGGCGAGCCGGACGTCCCAGCGCCGTTCGCCGACATGGATCAGCGCCTTCACCTGGCTGGCGAAGGACGGGTAGGCCGACAACAGGTCCATGAACGGAGCGGCGGCCGTCGCGGCGCCGGGTCCGACGACGAGCGGCAGATTGTTGAAACCGGAGCCGCCATAGGCGTCGATGACATGGCCGTCGCGTTCGATCAGCGCCAGCGTCGCGCCGGTCTGCCAGATCGCGAAGGGCTTGCGCTCGCCGATATGGATTTCGAGCTTGCCGGGATAGACCTTGCGCACGGCGGCCGTTTCGACCCACGGCAGCTTCAGCAGCCGGGCCCGCGCCTCGCCCGCGTCGAGCGAGGCAAGCGACGTGAAGCCGTCAAGGCCGAGCGCCTCGAATACCGCGACTTCCGACGTGTTGGCGTGGCCGGTGATCTCGACCTCGCTGACCGCGAGGCCGAGCGCCGACGTGGCGCGTTCCACCGCGCCGGTAAACTGTCCGCTGACGACGGAACCGTAGATTGCGGTCGCCGCGAAAATGCCGACCAGGCCGGCGGCTTCGGTGAAACGCGGGATGACGATCTCGCCGTCGAAGACCTTGGCGAAGAAGCGGGCCGGCCGGCGCAGGATCCGCGGCAGCACGCGACCGCCCTCGCAGTCGCGCCCGTCGGACGCGATGCGGGTCTTTCCCGACAATTTCCCACTCAACGCAAACAAGATGCGTCCTCCACCATCCAACTCAAAAGCTCGCCGAAAGGATGCCCGGCATGAAAGGCCAATTCCGGCACCAGCGACGTCGCAGTCATCCCGGGCTGGGTGTTGATTTCCAGCCAGATCACCTCGCCATTTTCGGAGAAACGATCGTCGTAGCGGAAATCGGAACGGGTCACTCCCCGGCACCCGAAGGCCTGATGTGCTTTGAGCGCCAGTTTCGTTATTGTTTGGTAAATATTTGGTGAAATTTCCGCCGGACACACATGATTTGATCCGCCTGCGACGTATTTCGATTCATAGTCGTAGAACTGGTGCCCCTGGGGGATGATTTCGGTCACGCCGAGCGCCACGTCGCCCATCACCGCGCAGGTCAGCTCGCGTCCGTGAACGAAACGCTCGACCATCACCCGGTCGCCGTACTTCCAGTCCGGCGAGGTAATGATCTGCGGCGGATGCGGCTGGTCCTCCTTGACGATCACGACGCCGAAACTGGAGCCTTCGGAGATCGGCTTGACCACATAGGGCGGCTTCATCGGATGGCTCGAGGTAAAGTCGTGCCGGTTCATCGCCTTCGATTCGGCGACCGGGATGCCATGCGTCCGCGCGACGCGCTTGGCCATTTCCTTGTCCATCGTCACCGCCGCCGCGAGCACGCCGGAATGGGTGTAGGGAATTTGCATGTATTCGAGGATGCCCTGGATCGTGCCGTCCTCTCCGAACGGGCCGTGCAGGGCATTGAAGGCGACGTCGGGCTTGATCTCGGCCAGCCGGAGCGCGACGTCGCGGTCGACATCGATCCGCGTCACCTTGTAGCCGCAGCGTTCCAGTTCGTCGGCGCAGGCAACACCGGACATCAGGCTGACCGGCCGCTCCGAAGAAAATCCGCCCATGAGAACTGCGACATGCTTGCGCGCGCGATGATCCATCGCTTCCCCTTCCTCGCACCGCCCCCCGGCGCCTCACAAAACTCGACGTCCTGCCGCGTACTCCGGATACGCGAACACTGTGGGCGCATACGGCGCCCGAATCGGCAAGACATGGAACACCACCATAAGAATCAGAGCTTTGATTCGCTGGCAAGTGCATGCCGGAAAAAACGGAAAACGATTAGCGACGGTGCGTGACGGACTGGCCTGCCCGGGGGCGAAGCATCAGAAAGCGCGAATTCATCGACGCTGCCGCGAAGAACAGACCGGCGGCCAGACCGCTCCAGACGCCGACGCCTTCCAGCCCGGCCAGGAAACCGAGCCCGTAGGCCATCGGAAACCCGACGACCCAATAGCTGAAGATGGCGAGCCACATCGGCACGCGCGTATCCCGCAGGCCGCGCAGCATGCCTGCCCCGACGACCTGGCTGGTGTCGAAAATCGAGAACACGGCCGCGGTCATCAGCAACGGCACCGCATAGAGCACGACGGCCGGCGCGTCCGGCTTGGAATTGTCGAGAAACAGCGAGATCAGCGGCGCCGGCAACAGCCAGAACATGGCCGCGCTGACCAGCGCGAACAACAGGCAGACCGCCATGACCGTAGCGGCCGCCCGGTTGAGCCCGACGGCGTCGCCGCGGCCGAACGCGCGCCCGATCCGCACCGTCGCCGCCTGCGACAGGCCGAGCGGCACCATGAAGGCGATCGAGGTTATTTGCATCGCGATCCCGTGCGCGGCGAGCGCCACGACACCGAGCCAGCCCATCATCACCGACGAAAACACGAACATGCCGGTCTCGGCGAGGATGGTGATCGAGATCGGCAGGCCGAGACGCAGGACCTCGCGCAAATCGGGCCAGTCGGCGCGCCAGAACCGGGCGAAAATCGTGTATTCGCCCGCCTTCTTCTCCAGCATCACATGCGCCACGAGAATGACGAGCGTCAGCGCCGTCGTCCCGAGCGATGCCAGCGCCGCGCCGCGCACGCCCATCTCGGGCGCGCCCCAGTTGCCGAAGATCAGGATCCAGTTCAGGAACGCGTTCAACAGCGCGCCCGCGACCGTCGACCAGAGGATGATCCTCGGCCGCTCGATCGACGACAGGAAGGCGCGCAGCCCTTGCGCGACGAGGGTCGGGAACATCGCCCATTGCGCCACGTGCATGTATTCGCCCGCCAGCGCCGCGACGTCCCGGTCCTGCCCGAGCGCCAGCAGGAGCCTCTCGGTATGCCACAGCGGCGCCATGACCAGCGCCGAATAGCCGATCGCCACCCACAGCCCCATCCGCACCGCGCGCCGCACGCCGCGCGTGTCGCCCGTACCCTCCGCCTGCGCCGCGATCGGCAGGACGGCCTGACTGAAGCCGGACCCGAAAATCATCACCGTGAAGAACAGCGGCGTCGCCAGAACGGCCGCCGCCAGCGCCTCGACGGAATACCAGCCGAGCATGATCGTGTCGGTCGCGTTGATCAGCATCAGGCCGATTTGCGACCCGACAAGCGGCACGCCAAGCGCCAGGGTCGCGCGCAGATGGCCGGCCCAGCCCATCGCGGCCGGTCCGCCCGCTGCCGCGCGACTTCCTGCCTGCGGCATTGATGTCGACACCATGCGCCATGCGCGCGCTATGCCCTGTTTTGGGTTTCGGTTCCATGCATTTCGCGCCGTCCGCGAACATTGGCGCGCGATTAACCATATGGTTTCGAGCTTTCTTAAATCCCGGAGCGTAAGCATGGACCGACAAATGTGCGCCTCCATGCAGCATGACGCTGCCCGGCTGTCCGGTCCTCGAACCGGGATGTTTCCTGTCATTGGCTGAATCTGTCCGCGCTGCTCCGGCGGCGCGAAGCATGGCGCACCTGTCCGCAAGCGGCACGAAAACACGGGGATGATTGAAAGATGTCGAAGAAACCGGCCGACAAGGCTGCGGGAAAAACGAAGGCCGGAGCCGGCCAGGGTTCCGCCATGATGTCGATCCTGCAGATCGCGGGCTTCGGCGCGGGAACCATCGCCGTGGCCGTGATGGTCGCCGGCATGCACGATCTCGGCTTCATCGACCTGACGCATAGCCTCGAGGTCGCCGTCGTTCCGATGCTGGTCCTGCTCATCCTTGCCGTCTCGGTCACCGCTTTCGCCAACGCGAAAATCCATGCCGAGAAATTTGCCGCAGCCGAACACTCCGTCGGCGAACTCAAGGACCTTCTCGAACAGCGTATCGCTTCGGTCGAAACCCGCGTCGACAGCCATCTCGGCGCGGAATACGAAGCGCTGAAGACGGAAAACGAGGCGCTCAAGGCGCAGCTCGACGAGATCCGCAAGGCCGAGGACGAAAAGATCGGCTCGGAGATCGAGCAACTGCGCCAGAAGAACACCGAGTTGCAGGAAAAGATCAGCACCTGGGCGGTCAATTCCGTCGAGGCGGCGATCGCCGATGAAAAGAGACCGGCCGCCTGATCGGGCCACCGGAAAACGAGCGAACGGATAGGAAGGCGGGCCGGACACATGCTTGAACTCGCGAGAGCCGCACAAAAGAAGGCGCCTGAACCTTCCGGCGCGCCGCAACCCGGCGCGGAGTACAAGGCCGCCGAGGCATTGGCCTGCAAGGCGCTCCTGCTCGCCGACACCTATCAGACGCCGCCCGTGCCCAAGACCTACGAAGTCTGGTACTCCTATGCGGCCGGGGTGCCCGAGGAGGTCGCCGGCAAGATCAACGCGATCATCGAAAAGAACGGCTCGCTCGGCACCTACGATCTCGACCAGATCCACCTCGAATATCTTGCGCTCTCCGAACGCGAGCGCAAGCGGCAGGATGCGCTCAACTTTCATCTCGACCGGGAAATGGACGAGATCGCGAAACTCGTTCAGGCGCATATCGCATCGAGCGACAGCTATTCCGGATCACTGAAACACACCGGCGCTTCGCTGTCGGCAAGCGCGACGCCGGCGCAGGTGCGTTCCGCCATCGAGATCCTTTTGTCCGAAAACGCCAAAATGCGCTCGCAGACGGCCAAGCTCGGCAGCGCGCTCGCCGAGTCCCGCGCCCAGGTCCGCAAGCTGCGCACCAGCCTGGAAAGATCGCGCGAAAAGGAAATGCGCGATCCGATGACGAACCTGGCCAATCGCCGATATTTCGAGCTGCAAATGCCGCGTGAAATCGCCGAATCCCGCCGCAACGGCACGCCGATGTGCCTGGCGCTCGTCGACATCGACCATTTCAAGGTCATCAACGACACGTTCGGCCACCCGGTCGGTGACGACGTGTTGCGGTTCTTCGCGGCGTTGTTGGCGGAAAACGTCAAGGGACGGGATCTCGCCGCGCGCTATGGCGGCGAAGAATTCGCGCTCATCCTGCCGGCCACCGCCGTCGGCAACGCGCAGCAGCTGGTGCAGCAGATCATGGACCAGTTGAAGGCGACAAATCTCGTCCTGTCGCAGGGCAAGACGCCGATCGGCAGGCTGACCGCATCCTTCGGCATCGCGCAGTTGCGCGACAGCGACGATTCCGAAACCCTGCTCATGCGCGCCGACACGAGGCTCTACGAAGCCAAGAACGCCGGCCGCAACCGTATCGCCAGCGACGCGTGATCGCGCCTATCCCAGCAGTTTCGCGTCGAAGGGATAGGACGACAGGTTCTCGAAGCCGGTTTCCGTGACCAGAACCTGGTCCTCGAGCTTGACCCCGTCGCGGCCGCCGACGACGCCGCAATAGGCCTCCACGCACAGCGCCATTCCCGGCCCGAGTTCGTAGTCGTAGGCGCCCTCGATGAAATCCTCCGGATAGTAGATCGACGGGAACTCGTCGCACAGCCCGACGCCATGCGCCATCACGCCGTAGCGCTGCGCCCGGTATTCCTCCGGCAGCGGCTTGCCCAGATGCGTCAGCTCCGAGAAGGTGACGCCCGGCTTCAGCAAGCTGCATGTTCGACATGATATGGTCATGGGCATCGCGGTAGATGCGCTTCTGTTCGGCGCTCGGTTCGCCGTCGCCGACGAACCATGTCCGCGACATGTCGCAACACATGCCGTACGGCCCGATCAGGTCGGTGTCGAAGGCGAGCAGGTCGCCCGCTTCCAGCTTGCGCGGGCCGGCCTCCTGGAACCACGGATTGGTGCGCGGCCCCGACGACAGGATGCGCGTCTCGATCCATTCGCCGCCGCGCTTGATGTTTTCCGCATGCAGGATCGCCCACAATTCGGTTTCGGCGATGCCGGGGCGGCATTCCTTTTCCATTTCCGCCATGGCGATCTCGCAGGTCGCGATCGCGCAGCGCATCGCGTTGATCTCGTCGCCGCTCTTGATCAGCCGCGCGTGCTCCATCACCTCCTGGCCGCTGACTATCTCCAGCCCCAGCCTTTGCAGCGCGAAGGCCCCGTGCAGTTCCATCTTGTCGATGGCGATGCGCCGGTTGCGCCCGGCATGCACGCGCATCAGGTCGTCGACCTCCGCCGCGAAGGCCGCCGCGATCTCGTCTTCCTTGTCGCCGGCGACGAAGTAGAACATCGCCGCGCCGGACCGGATCTCCCGGATCAGCGGCAGATGCGCCGACAGGTGTTCGCAGCGCTTGTAGTCCCACAGCACCATGTAGCCGTCGGCGCTGACGAAGACGGCGCGCGACGGATTGTGCGCGATCCACAGATGCATGTTGGAGGAGTCGCAGGCGTAGCGGATGTTGAGCGGATCGAACAGCAGCACGCCGCCGAGATCGCGCTTGCGCAGTTCTGCGGCGGTCCGCTCCAGCCGCGTCTGGCGCATGCGCTCCAGGTTCGGCGCCGCGATGCCAAGCTCGGCCCATTCGCGAAAGGCAAGCTCCGTCGGCCCGATCTCGATGCGGTCCGGATTGTCGGGCGAACCGTCCGGCTTGAGGAACTGCGTCGCGCGCCGGCGCGACGGATCGATCTTCCGGTTGGAACTGGTAAATGGCCTGACCGCATCCATCGGCATTGTCCCCGCGCGAATGGAGGGAATTTCGCTCCGGAAATCGGAAAATGTCGATTTCCGAAACCGTCAGAACCTGTGCCGAAAGCGGCGTCGCGCGATGGAAACCGCGAATCGGGCCTGTGAACATCGGGGACACCGGGGACAACTTCGCCATGTCGCTGGACAATCCGCGTCGCCGAACCGACACTGAACCTACTGCAGCCCGGGAACGGCAGACACTGCCAGCAGAAGACGCCCGAGCCGGAACAAGCTGCAGCCCATGCGAAAAACCTGGCGGCTCCCTGCGGGGAAATGTTCGGGCGGATCGGCCAACATGGGACGCACCGGTAACGACTTGGACCGGAAACGGGACATGACCGGCTGGTGCGGCCGGTAAAGTGGCGAACGGCGGTTTGTACCGTAACGCCAGCGCGGCGAAGGGACCCTCGGGTTCCAGGGCAGCGCACCCCGAAGGTTCGTTAGAATCCGAAGGGTCAACATCGATCGGGACGACGGTGGATGTCGGAAGCTTTCGGGTGGACGACAAAAGCTGGAAAACCCGATCAGATGCAGGGAGGCGGCGACCGAGGTCACCGCCTTCTTTCGTTTTGGGCCCCGGAAAACGCGGCGCCAGGCTTCACGGTCGGATTGAAGAGCATCCGCCCCATGAATTCCTGGACCTCGTGGCCCGGCCTGAACAGGCCGATGCGCTTGATCTCCCATTCGAGACGGATGCCGGAATTCTCCAGCACGCGGGCGCGCACGATTTCGCCGAGCGTTTCCAGGTCGTGGCTGGTCGCCGCGCCCATGTTGATCATGAAATTGCAGTGCATCGGGCTCATCTGCGCGCCGCCGATCTGCAGCCCGCGGCAACCGGCCCGGTCGACCTCCTTCCAGGCCGAGGACCCTTCCGGGTTCTTGAAGGTCGATCCGCCGGTCTTTTCCCTGATCGGCTGCACCGTCTCGCGGTGATGCTGCACGGCGTCCATCTCGGCCTGGATCGTCTCGCGGTCCTCCGGATAGCCCTCGAACAGCGCCGCCGGTGAAGATCAGGTCCTTCGGCGCCGACGAATGCCGGTAGCCGTAGCCCATCTCCTCGTTCGACAGCGTGCGCTTGTTGCCCTGGCGGTCGACGGCATAAACCTCGACGACGCGTTCGCGCGTCTCGACGCCGTTGGCGCCGGCATTCATGCGCAGCGCCCCGCCGATGCCGCCGGGAATGCCGTGATAGAAGTGGAAGCCGCCGATGCCCGCCTCCAGCGCCACCGCCGCCAGCCGCTTGTCGGGGATCGCCGCGCCGGCGCGGATTTGCGTCTCCGGAGACCGCCTCGGCCTGGCCGAAGCCCTTCGCCGACAGCCGGATGACGACGCCCGGAATGCCGCCGTCGCGCACCAGCAGGTTCGAGCCGACGCCGACCACCGTGACCGGAACATCTTCGGGCAGGACCTTGAGAAATGCCGCGAGATCGTCCTCGTCGGCGGGCTGGAACAGCAGTTCCGCCGGGCCGCCGGTGCGGAACCACGTGATCTGGTCCATCGGCGCGTTCGGCGTCAGCCGCCCGCTTATGCCGTCGAGCTTGCCGGACAGACGCGCCAGCAGTGCCTCTCCGTCGATTGCCGTCATGGCGCCGTTTCGCCTCCGAGTTCCTTCGGCAGCGCATAGGCCCATTGCGTGATGTTGCCGGCGCCGAGAAAGATGACGAAATCGCCCGGCTTCGCGATCTCGCGGATGATCGGCGCGATCGCCGTCCGGCCCGTCGATCAGCCGCGCGTCGCGGTGTCCGCCGGCCTTCATCCGCGATACCAGTTCGGCCGCGCCGACACCCTCGATCGGCTGCTCGCCGGCCGGATAGACCGGCGCCACCAGCACCGTCTCCGCCTCGTTGAAGCAGGCGGCGAAATCGTCGAACAGGTCGTGCAGGCGCGAGTAGCGATGCGGCTGCATGACCGCGATCACGCGTCCCTCGCCCGCGGCATCGCGCGCCGCGTGCAGCACCGCCTTGATCTCGACCGGATGGTGGCCGTAGTCGTCGAAGATCCGCACCCCGTTCCAGGTCCCGGTCAGCGTGAAGCGCCGCTTCACTCCGCCGAACGACAACAGGCCGCGCTTGATGCTTTCGCCGTCCATGCCGAATTCGTGCGCAACCGCGATCGCCGCCGTCGCGTTGGCGACATTGTGGCGGCCCGGCATCGGCAGCCGCAGGTCCGTGATTTCCGTCACCGCGTCGCTCTTGCGGTCGCGGATGGTCACGTCGAACACCGACGTCGCGCCGTCCATGCGGTGATTGGAGAAGCGCACATCCGCCTGCGGGTTCTCGCCATAGGTGACGATCCGCCTGTCATGGATGCGCGACACCAGCGCCTGCACTTCCGGATGGTCGATGCACATCACGCCGAAGCCGTAGAACGGCACGTTCTCGACGAACTGCGCGAACGCCTCGCGCACCTTGTCGAACGAGCCGTAATGGTCGAGATGCTCGGGGTCGATATTGGTCACCACCGCGACATCGGCCGGCAGCTTCAGGAAGGTGCCGTCGCTCTCGTCGGCCTCGACCACCATCCACTCGCCCTCGCCCATGCGCGCGTTCGTGCCGTAGGCGTTGATGATGCCGCCATTGATCACCGTCGGATCGAGCCCGCCGGCGTCAAGCAGCGTCGCGACCATCGATGTCGTCGTCGTCTTGCCATGCGTGCCGCCGATTGCGACCGCGTTGCGGAAGCGCATGATCTCGGCCAGCATTTCGGCGCGCCGCACGATCGGCAGGAACTTCTCGCGCGCCGCGACGAGCTCCGGATTGTCGCGCTTGATCGCAGTCGACACGACGACGACTTCCGCGTCGCCGAGATTGTCGGCGGAATGACCGACGAAGACCTCGATGCCCTTGGCGCGCAGGCGCTGCACATTGGCGTTGTCGGCCTGGTCGGATCCCTGCACCTTGTGGCCCAGATTGTGCAGCACCTCGGCGATGCCGCTCATGCCGATACCGCCGATTCCGACAAAATGCACAAGGCCGATATTCTGCGGCATTTTCATGGGATTTGCGTCCTGTATGAGTTTTTTCAGCCGGCCTTGAAGGCGGCAACGGTCCGGCCCGAGGCAATAGCCTCTACCAGATCGGCAAGCAAGGCGGTGGCATTGGGCTTGCCCACCCGGCGCGCGGCTCCGGCCATCTGTTCGAGCCGGTCCGGATTTTCGAGAAGTTCGAGAAGAAGCGCGCTCAGCGCGCCCGCGTCGAGATCGGCCTGGCGGCGCACCAGCGCGCCGCCCGCCGCCTCCAGCGCGGCGGCATTCGCCGCCTGGTCGTGGTCGAGCGCATGCGGATAGGGAACGAGGATCGCCGGCCGGCCGATCGCCGCGATCTCGGAGACCGTGGACGCCCCCGACCGCGACATCACGAGATGGGCGATGGCGATACGCTCCGGCAGGTCGTCGAAGAACGGGGCGACCTCCGCGGAGACCCCCAGTTCCGCATATTGCACCTTGACCCGGCCCTCGTCTTCCGGCCGCGCCTGCTGCGTGATCCGCAGCCGCGCGCGCATCGGCACGGGCAGTTTCGCGATCGCCTCCGGGACGCAGTCGGAAAAGAACCGCGCGCCCTGGCTGCCGCCGAACACGGCAAGCCGCAACAGGCCGTCGCGCAGCGGTTTTTCATAGGCCATCTTCGCCGCCTCGATCACCGCCGGACGGACCGGATTGCCGGTCTCGACTATCTCTGTCGGCCAGCGGGCCTTCGGCTTTCAGGAAACCGCCGGCGATCGCGGTCACCCGGCCGGACAGCATCTTGTTGGCGCGGCCCATCACCGCGTTCTGCTCGTGGATGACGGTCGGAAACGCGCCGGACGCCGAGACCAGCGGCGGCACGGTCGGATAGCCGCCAAAGCCGACCACGGCCTTCGGCTTCAGGATGCGCAGCAGCGCGCTCGACTGGCGAAACCCCTTGAACAGCGTCCACGCGGCGGAAATCAGCTTCAGCGGGTTCTTGCCCGACGGCGTCGCCGACTGGATGACGTGCCACCGGTCCTCGGGAAAACGCTCGGCATAGCGCGCGGCCCGCTCGTCGGTCGCAAGCGGCACATCCCAGCCGCGCGCCTTCAGCTCATGCGCCAGCGCCTCGGCCGGAAACAGATGGCCGCCGGTGCCGCCGGCGGAAATGAGGATCGTGCCCTTCGTCTCCGTCATGCGCGTGCCTATGATGCGGGCTGGAACCGCGATGCGGCGTGGAACTGCACCCGTCCGGCCCGGCTTTCCGGCCTGCGCCGGGTCAGCGCCAGCAGCATCCCGGCCGTCAGCGCCACCGCGATCATCGAAGACCCGCCATAGGAGACGAACGGCAGCGTCATGCCCTTGGCCGGCATCAGCTGCAGGTTCACCGCGATGTTGATGGTCGACTGCAGCCCGATCAGGATCACCAGCCCGCTGATCGCGAAACGCTGGAACGGGTCCTGGTCGCGCATCGCCTTGAGCAGGCCGCGCAGGACGATGAAGGCGAACACCGAGACCAGCACGCTGCACAGGATGATGCCGTATTCCTCGGCGAGGACGGAAAAGACGAAATCGGTATGGCTGTCGGGCAGGATCCGTTTCACGGTCCCCTCGCCCGGCCCCTTTCCGAGCCAGCCACCGCCGATGATCGCCTCGCGGCCGGTGTCGACCTGGTAGGTGTCGCCCTCCCCGGTCAGGAACCGGTTGATGCGCCCGGCGACGTGCGGGAAGACGAAATAGGCGCCCAGCATGCCCGTGGCGGCGATCCCGCCCAGAACCACGATCCACAGCCACGACAGGCCGGCGATGAAGAACATCGCGCCCCAGGTTCCCGCCAGCAGCACGGTCTGGCCGAGGTCGGGCTGGGCGACCAGCAGCGCGGCCATCGCGCCGAACATGATCATCGCGATCAGGCTGCCGGGGATTTCCGGCCGCCGCTTCGACTCGGCAAACAGCCATGCGCACAGGATGACGAAGGCCGGCTTCATGAACTCCGACGGTTGCAGCGAAAGGCCGAGAAGCCGCACCCAGCGCCGCGAACCCTTGACCTCGACGCCGAAGAACAGCGCCATGATCATCAGCACCACCGACACGACAAGCACGATCAGCGCCAGCCGCCGGATCTGCCGCGGATCGAGGAAGGACACCCCGATCATCACGGCCAGCGCCGGTATCAGGAACAGCGCGTGCCGCTCGACGAAGTGATAGGTGTCGAGCCCGATGCGGTCGGCGACCGAGGGGCTGGCGGCAAATGACAGCACGACGCCGAAACCGATCAGCACGATGAACGCCGCAAGCAACCAGCGGTCGATCGTCCACCACCATTCGGCGACTGCGCTGCGGTCACTGCGGTTGTACATTATGCGTCGCTCCCCGGTTCCCCTGTTGTCGAAGCCTCGATTCCATTCAATGCCATGACGGCATTAACAAAGGCTTCACCACGTTTCTCGAAGTTCCTGAACTGGTCGAAACTGGCCGCCGCCGGCGCCAGCAGCACCACCGGTTCCGCCGCGCCGGAGGCCGCGGCATCGGCCGCCGCATGGGCGACCGCCTTGTCGAGCGTGCCGGAGATTTCGTAGAGCGACTGCCTCGCCCAGCGTCGCCGCGAAGGCGGGTGCGGCCTCGCCGATCAGATAGGCCTTCTCGATGCGGGAAAACAGCGGCCGGAGCGCCTCGATCCCGCCTTCCTTCGGCAGTCCGCCGGCAATCCAGTGGATCGCGTCGAAGCTCGACAGGGACTTTTCCGCCGCATCCGCGTTCGTCGCCTTGGAATCGTTGACGAAGGCGACGCGTCCGCGCCGCGCCACGATCTGCATGCGGTGGGCAAGGCCCGGAAAACTGTTCAGCCCGGCAGCGATCTCGCCCTCCGTCAGCCCGAAAGCCCGGCATGCGGCAGCGGCCGCCAGCGCGTTCTGCAGGTTGTGGTCGCCGCGCAGCGACGGCGCGTTCGACAGGTCGAGGCCCCGTCCGCCGCCGGTCACCGAGATCGTCTCGATGCGCGCCGCGTCGTTTTCGAGCCCGATGGCGATGCGGCGCGAGTAGTCGTCGTCGATGCCGCATACGGCATAATCCGCGCCCTGCAGCAGCCGCGCCTTGATCGCCGCGTAGTGTTCCATCGTTCCGTGCCGGTCGAGATGATCCGGCGACAGGTTGAGCAGCACGCCGATGCTCGGATCGAGCGATGGCGCGAGATCGATCTGGTAGGAGGAGCATTCGACGACGTGGTAGCGATGCGGCGCGGGCGGCTCCAGCGCCAGGATCGGCGTGCCGATATTGCCGCCGAGCTGCACGTCGCGGCCCGCCTCGCGCAGGATATGGGCGATCAGCGCCGTCGTCGTCGACTTGCCGTTGGTGCCGGTGATCGCCACGAAGGGCGCATCCGGCGCCGTGACCCGGCGCTCGCGGCAGAACAGTTCCACGTCGCCGATGACCTCGACGCCGGCCGCATGGGCGAGATCGACCGACCAGTGCGGCTTCGGATGGGTCAGCGGCACGCCCGGCGCGAGCACGAGGCTGGCGGCGGACCCCCAGTCGAAACCGCGCAGGTCCCCGACGGGAATACCTTCCGCCTTTGCCTTGTCCACGCTCTCCGGATTGTCGTCCCAGCAGGTGAGCTCCGCTCCGCCGGCGATCAGCGCGCGCGCCGTGACGATGCCCGAGCCGCCCAGCCCGAACAGCGCGACGCGTTTTCCCCTGGCTGTCGCGACGGGGATCATCTGAGCTTCAGCGTCGACAGGCCGACCAGCGCGAGAATGACCGCGATGATCCAGAACCGGATGACGATCTGGCTCTCGGTCCAGCCCTTCTTCTCGTAGTGGTGGTGGATCGGCGCCATCAGGAACACCCGCCGCCCCGTCGCCTTGAAATAGCCGACCTGGATGATCACCGACAGCGCCTCGACGACGAACAGCCCGCCGATGATCGCCATGACGATCTCGTGTTTCGTCGCCACCGCGACCGTCCCGATCAGCCCGCCGAGCGCCAGCGATCCGGTGTCGCCCATGAAGATGGCGGCCGGCGGCGCGTTGAACCACAGGAAGCCGAGGCCGGCGCCGATCACGGCGCCGAGCACGACGGAGAGTTCGCCGGTGCCGGGCACGAAATGGATCTGCAGATATTCGGCGAAGATCGCGTTACCCGACAGATAGGCGATCACCCCGAAGGAGGATGCCGCGATCATGATCGGCACGATCGCCAGCCCGTCGAGCCCGTCGGTCAGGTTGACCGCATTGCCGGCGCCGACCACGACGAAGGCGCCGAACGGAATGAAGAACCAGCCGAGATTGAGGATCCAGTCCTTGAAGAACGGAAAGGTCAGGCTCGAGGAGAATGGCGGGTTGCCGGCGCGCATGATGACGTAGGTCGCCATGCCGGCGATCACGAATTCGATGCCGAGCCGCGCCTTGCCGGAAAAGCCCTTGTCGCTCTGCTTCGTCACCTTCAGATAGTCGTCGTAGAAGCCCGATCAGCCCGAAACCGAGCGTCACCAGCAACACGATCCAGACATAGATGCTGGTGAGATTTCCCCACAGGAGGATCGAGCCGACGATGCCGCAGAGCATCATCAGCCCGCCCATGGTCGGCGTGCCCGCCTTCTTGAAATGCGTCTGCGGCCCGTCGGCGCGGATCGGCTGGCCCTTGCCCTGGCGGATGCGCAACGCGGAAATGATCTGCGGCCCGAACAGGAAGACGATGAAGGCGGAGGTGATCAGCGCGGCGCCGGTGCGAAACGTGATGTATCGGAACAGGTTGAAAAGCTGAAATTGCTCGGAAAAATCCGTCAGCCAGTAGAACATGTCGTCAATCCCTCTCCGGCGCCAGGCCGATCCTGCGGAGTTTTTCCCTCACCCGCCCGCGCGGGGATACTTGTCGAGAAACGCCTTCACGATACGCGAAAACCCGATCCCGTTCGATGACTTGACCATGAAGACGTCCCCCGCCTGCGGCGTCGCCATCAGGGATCCGACCAGATCGTCGGCCGATTTTTCGTACTCGCAATAAATGTCGTTCGGCACCTTGTCGGCGAGCGCCTTCATCTCCGGCCCCGCCAGGTAGAGCCGGTCGACGCCGGCAGACACGATCGGATCGGCGAGCCGCTCGTGCAGATCGCGCGAGTGACGGCCCAGTTCCAGCATGTCGCCGAGAACCGCGATGCGCCGTCCGCGTCTCTCCACCGGTGCGGCGGCGAGCAGATCCAGCGCCGCCTCCATCGAGGCCGGATTGGCGTTGTAGCTCTCGTCGATCAGCGTGAAGGCGCCGTTGCCCGCCTGCAGCTTGTGGCGCTTGCCGCGCCCCATTTCCGGTTCCAGCGTCGACAGCGCGTGGCAGACCTTCGTCATGTCGGCGCCGGCCAGCTTCGCCGCGCCGAGCACGGCGAGCACGTTCTGCACCATGTGCCGGCCGGGCACGCCGATCTTGACGGCGACCTCCTCGTCGAAGACGCGCGCCGTCACCGTGGTGCAGTCGTCGAGATATTTCGCGTTGAGCAGCCGCACCTTCGCGCGGTCATGCGCGCCGAAACCGTAGATCTTGTCGACGCCCGCGGCCTTGGCCAGTTTCTGCAGCAGGTTGAACTTGCCGTCGTCGCGATTGATCAGCGCCGCGCCGCCGGACGCGATCCCGCCGAAGATTTCGGCCTTGGCGTGCGCGATCTCGTTCAGGTCCTTGAAATG
The DNA here is from genome assembly GCA_963712205.1 of uncultured Alphaproteobacteria bacterium. Taxonomy (GTDB): domain Bacteria; phylum Pseudomonadota; class Alphaproteobacteria; order Rhizobiales; family Rhizobiaceae; genus Oricola. Next base: position 30,037 of record CAVQHF010000004.1, read on the forward strand.
GCCGAGATGCGCGGCGGCGATCAGCGTCACGATCGCGATATGCGGCCTGACCAGCTTGACCAGCGGCGTGATCTCGCCGGGATGGTTCATGCCGATCTCGAACACGCCGAACCGGGTGTCGGCCGGCATCCGCGCCAGCGTCAGCGGCACGCCCCAGTGATTGTTGAACGACGCCGCCGAGGCATGCACCTTGCCGGACGTCTCCAGCACGTGGCGCAGCGCTTCCTTGGTGGTCGTCTTGCCCACCGATCCCGTCACCGCGATGATCTTGGCCTTCGAGCGCGCCCGCGCCGCCGCGCCCAGCCGTCCGAGCGCGTCGAGCACGTCGGAGACGACCATCATCGGCAGGTTCAGCCGGCCGAGCGCCGGCAGCTTGTTTTCCGAGATGACCAGCACCGACGCGCCCGCCGCGGCGGCCGCCGTCGCGAAATTGTGGCCGTCGAAATTCTCGCCCTTGATCGCGAAGAACGCGTCGCCGGGCTGCAGCGTCCGGCTGTCGATGGAAATGCCGGTCACCGCGTTCGGCAGCCCGTGCATCGGGCGGGCGCCCATGGCGTCGGCCATGTCCTGGCCTGTCCACAACGGTTCGATGGCGATTGTGTCGGCTGCTTCCTCGTTCACGCCGCGACCTCGCCGATTGCCGCCCGCGCTTCTTCGTGGTCGGAGAAATGCACTGTCACGCCTTTCGCCGTCTGGCCGGTCTCGTGGCCCTTGCCCGCGATGATCAGCGTGTCGCCCTGCTTCAGCGACGCGATTGCCGTGCGGATCGCCTCGCGCCGGTCGCCGATCTCGGTCGCGCCGGTCGCCGCTTCCATGATCGCCGCGCGGATGGCGGCCGGCTCCTCGGAACGCGGATTGTCGTCGGTGACATAGACCCGGTCGGCGAGCCGGCTGGCGATCTCGCCCATGATCGGCCGCTTGCCGGGATCGCGGTCGCCGCCGGCGCCGAAGACCACGACGATCTCGCCGCTGGTGAACGGCCGCACCGACAAGAGCACCTGTTCCAGCGCTTCCGGCTTGTGGGCGTAATCGACATAGACCAGCGCCCCGTTCGGCAGATGCGCGACGAGATCGAGCCGCCCAGGCGCGCCCTCGATCCTTTCCAGCGCCGCGAAGGCGTCCGCCGGCTTGACGCCGGTCGCGATCGCCAGCCCCGCCGAAACCAGCGCGTTCGAGACCTGGAACTCGCCCGCCAGCGGCAGCTTGAACAGATAGGTCGCGCCGCCATGGGTCACCTCGACCTCCTGGCGATAGCGCTCGTGCTCGACGCGTTTCAGGTCGATGAAGTCGCCCCTGCGGCCGACCGTCAGCACCTCGAGACCGGCCTTGGCCGCCGCCTCTTCGGCGGCCTGCGAATAGGGGTCGTCGGCAAAGATCACCGCCGGGCTGCCCTTGGCGAGCAGCGTGTCGAACAGCCGCATCTTGGCGGCGAGATAATGCTCGACGGTCGGGTGGTAATCCATGTGGTCGCGGCCGAGATTGGTGAAGGCGCCGGCGGCAAGCCTCACGCCGTCGAGCCGGCGCTGGTCGAGCCCGTGGCTGGACGCTTCCATCGCCACATGCGTCGTGCCGGCTTTGGCGAGATCGCGCAGCACCGTGTGCAGGACGACCGGATCGGGTGTCGTCAGCGAGCCCTCGATGGTCAGGTTCGGCGACACCACGCCGGTCGTCCCGATGCTCGCGGCATTGAACCCGGCATGCGCGTAGATCTGGCGGGTGAACGAGGCGACCGATGTCTTGCCGGCCGTTCCGGTGACGGCGACCACGGTTTCGGGCTGCGGCGCGTAGAGCGTCGCCGCGATCCGCGCCAGCGCGCGGCGCGGGTCGTCGCTGCGGATGACGGGAACGGCAAGCTCGCCGACATTGGCGTCGGTCGCGCACAGCACGGCCGCCGCGCCCGCCTCCGCCGCCGCCCTGGCGAAGGCCGCGCCGTCGGCCTTGACGCCGGCCAGCGCCACGAACAGGTCGCCGGGCGCGACCTTGCGCGAATCCGCGGTTACGCCGGAAAACTCCACCTCGCTCGCTGCCGCTGCGGCGTCTGCAAATACTTGTCCGTCGAAATCCTGCAAACGCATTGCGAGCCCGGTATCCGTGATTCTGTTTCCTACGCCTGTTTAACCGTCAATACGACACGAGCAAGGCATCATCGCCGTTGCCGAACTCGGGCATCACGCCGAGGAGAGGTGCGGCCCGGCGGATGATGGCGCCGGCGGTCGGCGCCGCGTTGGAGGCCGCCGTCGCGCCCTGTCCGGAGCCGGGCACGGGTTTCGGTTCGTCGACCACCACCAGCACGACATAATCCGGGTGGTCGATCGGGAACGAGGCGAGATAGGCGTTGAAGCGCTTGTTGCCGACATAGCGGCCGTTGACGACCTTTTCGGCCGTGCCGGTCTTGCCGCCGACGTGATAGCCCTCCACCAGCGCCTGCCGCCCGGACCCCTTTTTGCCGTTCAACTCGTACATGAAGCGCATCTCGTCGCTGGTCTTCTGCTTCACCACGCGTTTCGCCAGCTGCATCGCCTCTTCCTGCGTGCGCGGCAGGAAGGTCGGCGGGATCAGGTAGCCGCCATTCATCAGCGCCGCGGCGGCAACGGCCGTGTTGCAGCGGCGTCGTCGCGATGCCGTGGCCGAAGGCGGCCGTCATCGAGTTGATCTTCTTCCACTCCTTCGGCTGGGTCGGCATGGCGACCTCCGGCAGCTCGGTATGCAGGCGGCTGAGCAGTCCCATCCTGGTCAGGAAGGCCCTGTGGCCCTCGACGCCGATCAGGTCGGCCTCGCGCGCGGACCCGACATTCGAGGAATATTCGAAAATCTCCGGCACGCTGAGCGGCCGGTGCTTGGAGTGGAATTCCTTGATCGTGTAGCCGCCGACCCGGAACGGGCTGGTGTCGAACTTGTCGGTGATCTTCACCTTGCCCGAATCGAGCGCCATCGCCGTGGTGAAGCTCTTGAAGGTCGAGCCCATCTCGTAGACGCCGGCCGACATGCGGTTCAGCCGGTCCTTGTCGAGCGCGTTGTAGGGATTGTTCGGGTCGTAGTCGGGCAACGACACCATGCCGATCACTTCGCCCGTATGCACGTTCAGGACCACGCCGCCGGCCGCGATCGCCTGGTAGCGCTCGATCGCGTGGGAAAGTTCGTCGCGCATCACATATTGCACGCGCTGGTCGATCGAAACCTTCACCGGCGCGAGGTCAGCGCCAACGTCGAGCCCGAGATCCTGCATCGTGCCCAGGCCCTGGTCGTCGATATATTTTTCGAGACCCGCAATGCCGGCATTGTCGATATTGACGAGGCCGATGATATGCGAGGCGACCGGTCCGCCGGGATAGAAACGGCGCGTTTCGGTGCGGAATCCGAGGCCCGGAATGCCGAGCGCCAAGACGTCGGCCTGCTGGCGCGGCGTCAGTTCGCGGCGCAGCCAGACGAAACCGGCGCCCGAGGACAGCTTGCGGTGCCATTCCTTGTAGTCGACGTCCGGCAACACCGAGGACAGCGCCTCGACGGCCTCGTCGGCGTCGACGATCCGGCGCGGCTCGCCGTAAAGCGAGGCGACGCGGATGTCGGTCGCCATCACGTCGCCATTGCGGTCGACGATATCGGGCCGCGCCGCAAGCGTCCGGTCGTTTGCGATATAGTGGCTGGCGTCGTCCACCTTGGTCATCCCGTACTGCACCAGCCGCGCGCCGATGGCCGCGTAGACCAGCACGAAACAGCCGATGGCGATCACCGTGCGCGAGCGCATCTGCGCCGACGGGCTCTCCGACACCGTCTTGCCGGCTTTCCGGAACGGGAACGAACGCGCCATCTCAGTTGCCCTTCACGCTTCCGGTCGTCACCGAATCCGGCATCTCGCCGGCGATGATGTCGGCGATGCCGTCCCCGGCGGGGACGGCCGGCGGCGCCGGCAACTCGTTCGGGTGGACGATCTGTTCCGGTTCGGTCGGGCGCAAATGCAGCTGATCCGCATAGAGATCGGAAAGCTGCTGCAGCCGCGACGGCTGGCTGAGATAGGCCCAGTCGGCATGCAGGAGATTGATCGTGTCCTTTTCGAGCTTGATGCGCCGCTGCAGCTCGGCGATCTGCTTGAGATTGTGCTCGGCGTCATGCTTGACGTTGTAGGTCCAGGTCGCCGCGCCCAGCATCAGGACGACGAGCGCGATGTTGATGATGCGCATCATGGCTGCCGTCTCCCGTCTGTCATTTTCGGCCAGGGAAGGTCGGGCAGGCCGAACAGCCCCATGTCGGCCGGCCGTGCCGGCGCGTCCGTGCGCGTGCCGGCGCGCAGTTTCGCCGAGCGGGCGCGCGGATTGCGCTCCGCCTCGGCCTCGGATGCCTTGATCATCGCCTTGCCCTCGGCGGCGAAGGTCGCCGGCTTTTCCGCGACTTCCGGCATGTGGCGCGAGCCGCCGCTGCCGCCCATCCGGTCATGGAAGAAGCGCTTGACGATGCGGTCCTCCAGCGAATGGAAGGTCACCACGGCGAGCCGGCCGCCGCTCTTCAGAATGCGCTCGGCGGCAAACAGCGCGCGGGCGAGTTCGCCGAGTTCGTCATTGACGAAGATGCGCAGCCCCTGGAAGGTCCGCGTCGCCGGATGGATGCTGTCCTTCGGGCCGCGCCCGACCGCCTTTTCGACGATCCGCGCCAGATGCCCGGTCGTCTCGATGCGCCCGCCCGCCCGCTCCCTCTCGATCGCGCGCGCCACGCGGCCGGCATGGCGCTCCTCGCCGAGAATGCCGACGATCCGCGTCAGGTCGGAAACCGCGAAGGAATTGACCACGTCTGCGGCGCTCAGCCCCGACTGCGCCATGCGCATGTCGAGCGGCCCGTCCTTGCTGAACGAGAAGCCGCGCTCCGCCTGGTCGATCTGCATCGAGGATACGCCGATATCGAGCACGACGCCGTCGACGCTCGCCGCTGCGAAATGCTCGCCCATCCGCGAGAACGGCGCGTGGACGAGATCGAGCCTGCCTTCGAATTCCTTCAGCATCGCAGCCGCATCGCGGATGACGTCCGGATCGCGGTCGAAACCGGTCACCTGCGCGCCCTTGCCCAGGATCGCGCGCGCATAGCCGCCGGCGCCGAACGTGCCGTCGACGACATGGTCGCCGGGTTCAGGCGCGAGCGCCGCCACGACCTCGTCGAGCATCACCGGGATATGGGGCGCCCGCGTTCAAGCCGAGGCCTCGCGCGCCGCGCGCAGGCGTTGACGCACCGCCTCGCGATAGGCGTGGAAGCGGCCCGGCTCCCACATCTGGAAGAAGTGGCCGCGCCCGACGAAAGCGATCTCGTCGGTAATCCCCGTGTGCTCGCGAATGAAATCCGTCACCGTGATGCGTCCGTCCTTGTCCAGTTTCAGGAACGCGCCATCCCCGTGACAGAAGAAGGACATGTCGTCGGAGGAGCGAAGGAAAGGATCGTCCTGCGCCAGCCGCGCCTCGTAGCGCTCCAGAAGGTCCATGCCGCCCGCGTCGATCGCATCCATGTCGATCGCCTGCAGCGCATAGAGCTCTCCCAGGCCCCGTTTCTGCAGCACGCCGCGAAACAGGGCGGGCACCGAGACCCGTCCCTTGGAGTCTATTCTGTTCACCGCGTTCGAGAGAAAACGGTCCACGCCAAACACCCGCCGTTTCCGTCCCGCTGAAGGCCCGTCCCGAAGCCATCGCCGAAGACTTTCCGTTCATCGTGCCGCACAAGGTGGTTTCACCTCGCGCCGTCCATCAAGAAGCTGCGTGTAAAGCGCAAAAGGCACGTCACGCGACGCAAGGTCACGCTGCGCCCGCCCCTCGCGGGCAACGTGCAATCCCTGATGAATGAGGCAGTTCTGCCCGGCTTGAATCTTGTGCTTATGGGATATCATGGGTGAATATGGGAATCAATGGGATCACGTGACACAATCCGAAAAACAGCCCTCCCCGCTCCATGCGGATCTCATCTTTTATGGGCTGTTAACCTTAAGGAACCGTTGAAGGCTGCGGGGCAGGGTTTTTTCCGGGCGCGAACGAACTGGACCGCCTCGAAGGATCAGTTTCAGGACTCAACCATCAGGCCGGCTGTCGGAGCCGCATCGGCAACAAGCTGCCGTTCGCTGCAGTCCCCGCCTTTGAGCGCGTCCGGCCGGAACCGGACAGTCGTCGCTGCGATCCCGCATATGTCTGGCGGGTTCGTGCCGTCGATCCGTATCGAAAAATGGCTTGAACGTCTCTTCGATCCGGGAGGCGGCTTTCGCCGGCTCGACCTGCGCGCATGGCGAAGTTCCCGCATGCGGGAGGGAATTCGGACATCCGGAAGTTTCAGGATTGTAGATTTCGATTGATGAATATCAACATGCGCGTCGAGCAATTGTCCTATTTTGGTACATATGATGACCGTCAGGACGAAATTCACGGGCTGCCGTGAACGTCTTGCCGGTTCGCCGGGGGACAAGCGTCAAGCCCTCAGGAAAACGCCGGAGAGTGTTGGTTGCGTATCGCACTGGTCACGCCGCTCCTTCTCGCGGTTCCGCCAAAAACCTATGGCGGCACCGAGAGGGTTGTTGCGGCGCTCGCGAACGGGCTGACCTGGGCCGGCCATGATGTATCGGTGTTCGCCACTGCCGACAGCCGCATCGATGCGCACCTGATCCCCTGCCGTGACCGCCCGATCATGACAGATCCGCGGCCGTCATCCGAGGTCGCCGATCAGTTGACGATGCTGCGCCGGGTCCGCGAATGGGCCGACGAGTTCGACATCATTCATTTTCACACCGATCTGCTGCAGTTTCCGCTCTTTGACGATATCGCGTTCAAGACGCTGACGACATTTCACGGCCGGCTGGATCTGGTCGGCCTGAGGGAGTTCTTCGCGCCCTATCGCCATTTCCCGGTCGTCTCCGCGTCTGACAACCAACGCCGGCCGCTGCCGGACCTCAACTGGCAGGCGACCATTCCCCATGGCTATCCGCTCGATCAGTACCGGATGATACCCCGCACGGAACAGGCCGGCGAAGAGGGTTATCTTGCGTTTCTCGGCCGAGTTGATCCGGACAAGGGCATTCGCCAGGCGATCAGCATTGCCCAAGCGCACCGGCCGCCGCCTGAAGATCGCGGCCCGCATCAATGACTTGGAGCAACACTACTGGCGAAACGAGATACTGCCGTTGATTGACGGACATCGCATCGAATATGTCGGCGAAATCGGGGAAGACCAGAAATCGGAATTCCTGAGCATGGCGGATGCGCTTCTCTTCCCCATCGCCTGGCCGGAACCGTTCGGGCTGACGATGATCGAGGCCATGGCCTGCGGAACCCCGGTCCTGGCTTTCGGCTGCGGCTCCGTGCCGGAAGTGATCGACGAGGGCATAACCGGCACGATCGTATGCGATGTCGAGGAAGCCGCCAACGCCCTGGAGGACACGCTGCAGCTGGACCGCGCGCGTATTCGCGCGCATTTCGAAGCGCGTTTTTCCGATACCGCGATGGTCGCCAGCTATGTGGACGTCTATCGTCGCCTGAATGAAGATTGCACGGTCCAGTCGGGCAAGCACGTCGCCTGACGGAGCAGGCGGTTCCGCTTCACGCAGGAAAATATCCGACGGCCGGGCGCACGGGATCCCGGCAATGCCGTCCGGGAAAACAGATCGACCAGGAAGGAGCAACATTGGCCGAGGCTAGCGAAATTCCTTCCGAACCGCTCGCCGGGGAGGCCGAACATCCCGGCGGATTGGCACCGAACGAGTTTGGCCCCGATACTCGCGGCGAATTTTACGTCCTCAAGGACGGCGATCTGTTTGCCGTCTTTGCGTCGAACGGCGACATGAATGGACCGCAGGGAATTGCCGGAGAGGCACAATCCAAGGACGGTCTGTTCCTGCGCGATACGCGAATGCTTTCCAGGCTGGTGCTCACGCTGAACCAGACACAGCCCATTCCGATGGAAGCCGAGGTCGACGACGACGCGGTCGTATTTCGCTGCGACGCGGCCAACACGCGCCTGATCGATTCCGACGGACATATTTTCGAATCCTACCAGATCCACATAAGCCGCGAACGTTTCCTCGGAATCAGCTTTGTCCATGAAGCTGTCGAACTGACGAATTTCGGCCTTCACAACGCCGCGCTGGATGTCGTTTTCGACTGCTATGCCGACTATCGCGATATTTTCGAGGTGCGCGGCGCCGAAAGGCACATACGCGGCCGGCATCTCGCGCCGCGCTCGACCGACAATGGCGTGATCTTCTCATACCTGACCTTCGACGAAATCGTTTTGTCGACCGAGATCGTGTTCGATACGCCCGTCGTTGTTCGCGGGAGCCGGGTTCATCTCAAGCTGGAAATTCCCGCCGGCAAATCGGCCTCGATCCGTTTTGCCGTCCGCGTGTCGCAACAGCGTCCGGAGTCGCGCAAGGGCCGGAGCGGACACGGGGCCTCTGGCGGCGATTTCGATCAGATGGTTCCCGATCGCGCCAAGGCGCTTGCCACCGTGCGCAACAGGGTACGCGCGCGCATCGAACGGACCCGGCGGATTACGACGGATCGCCCCGAATTCGACGCCTGGCTGCTTCGGTCGTCTTCCGATCTGGCCATGCTGACGGCGGAATTGCCGACAGGACCATATCCCCATGCAGGCACCCCCTGGTTTTCCGTGCCGTTCGGGCGCGACGGCATCGTCACCGCGTTGCAGGGCCTCTGGCTTGATCCCGGGCTGGCGGCGGGCGTTTTGGACTTCCTCGCAGCGAACCAGGCCACGGAAACGTCTGAAATTCGCGACGCCGAACCGGGAAAGATCATGCATGAAACGCGCGACGGCGAAATGGCCCGGGCCGGCGAGGTGCCCTTCAAACTCTACTATGGCGGCGCCGACCAGACGCTGCTCTTCGTGATGCTGGCCGGCGCTTACTACCGGCGCACCGCCGATCTGGAACACATACGCCGCCTGGAGCCGTCGATCCGCGCCGCGCTCGCCTGGGCGCGCGATTACGGCGACAAGGACGGTGACGGCCTGATCGAATATTCCCGCGCCTCGGAGACGGGGCTGCGAAATCAGGGATGGAAGGACTCCGAAGACGCCATCTTCCATGCCGACGGCACTTTGTGCGACGGTCCGATCGCGCTGATCGAGATACAGGCCTATCATGTCGCGGCCCTGCGCGACGGTGCGGAGCTTCTGGCGGCGCTCGGGTCCGCCGATGAAGCGGCCCACATGCGGCTTGATGCCGAGAACCTGTCCGCGAAAATCGACGAAAAATTCTGGGACGACGATCTGAAGAGCTTCTGCATCGGGCTAGACGGAAACAAGGAAAGAATCCGGGTCGTCAGTTCGAATGCCGGGCATATGCTTTTTGCCGGCGCGGTCGCCGATGACCGGGCACGCCAGCTTGCCGAAACGCTCAGAGCGCCCGCCCTGCTGACCGGCTGGGGGCTGAGGACCATCGCCGCGGGCGCAGCGCGCTACAATCCGATGGGATACCATACCGGCAGCATCTGGCCGCATGACAACAGCCTGATCGCCGCGGGCCTTGCACGCTACGGATACACCCGGGACGCCAGCCGGATAACGACGACGCTCTTCGATTCGGCATGCGAATTCGACCATCACCGCCTGCCGGAATTGTGGTGCGGCTTCGATCGAAGAGAGCATGGCCGGCCGGTCGCGTATCCATCCGCATGCGCACCCCAGGCCTGGGCGGCCGGAGCACCGTTTCTATGCCTCGCTTCATGCCTCGGACTGACCGTCGACGCCCTGAACAGTACCGTTCATGTCCGCAAGCCGGTTCTTCCCGGCGCCGTCTCGCAGTTGACGGTCACCGATCTGCGGATTGGCGATCACGGCGTTGATCTGCGCTTTATCGAGGAGGACGACGGAACGACCGTGCTGGAGGTGCTTCATGTTCCCGGAGGGGATCAGCGTATTGATCGATGGAGAAGCGGCGGCGACATGACAGGCCGGTCGCCGCACGGACTTCCCGGATGACCGGAACCGGTGACAATCGGCAAAGTCGGCGCGGCGGCCATCGGACAACGGTTGATTAGCCGGTCCTCGCCTGCGCCGTCCGCGCCCTGCGCCGCGCCGGCTTGACCAGCCGGATCGCCAGCAGCCCGGCAATGATCGCCAGATAGATGATCGGCTTCGGCGGCCAGGCTTTCACCAGCAGCAGGTAATGCACCGCGCCGAACAGCGCCGCCGGATAGACCAGCTTGTGCAGCTTGCGCCACCCGGCCGCGCCGAGCTTGCGGATCGACGCATTGTTCGAGGTGATCGCCAGCGGAATGAGCATGACGAAAGCCGCCATGCCGATGGTGATATAGGGCCGCTTGACGATGTCCTTGCCGATCGCCAGCCAGTCGAATTGCTGGTCGAGCACCAGATAGACCGCCAGATGCAGCACGACATAGAGGAACGCCGTCAGCCCGACCGCGCGCCGGTATTTCACCAGGTTGATGCGCGCGAACCGCATCAGCGGCGTGATCGCGAGACCGAGGATCAGGAAGCGCAGGGCCCATTCGCCGAGCCCGTGCTCCAGCACCTTCATCGGGTCGGCGCCGAGCCTGTTCTCGATACCCCGCCAGAGGAGATCGACCGCCGGGATCAGCCCGACGGGATAAATCACCCAGTCGGGCAGCGCGGTCCAGAGTTTGGATTGTGCCATGACGTCAGAAGAACTTCTTCAGGTCCATGCCCTCGTAGAGAGAGGCGACCTGATCGCCGTAGCCGTTGAACATCTGCGTGTCGATACGGCTTCGCGAACAGCCCGCCGCCGATGCGCCGCTCCGTCGCCTGGCTCCAGCGCGGATGGTCCACATTCGGATTGACGTTGGAATAGAAGCCGTATTCGCGCGGGTTCTCCATGTTCCAGGTCGCCGGCGGCTGTTCCTCGGTGAAGCTGATCTTGACGATCGACTTGATGCTCTTGAAGCCGTATTTCCACGGCACGACCAGCCGCACCGGCGCGCCGCTCTGGTTCGGCAGCGTCTCGCCGTAGAGCCCGACGGCGAGGATGGTCAGCGGATGCATCGCCTCGTCCATCCGCAGCCCTTCGACATAGGGCCATGGCAGGACCGGGAAGGTCGAGCGCTGGCCGGGCATTTCCTCGGGCCGCACCAGCGTTTCGAAGGCGACGTATTTCGCGCTGCCCTGCACGTCGAACTTGTCGATGATGCTGGCAAGCGGAATGCCGACCCACGGGATCACCATCGACCATGCCTCGACGCAGCGCAGCCGGTAGATGCGGTCCTCCAGCGTGTATTTGGTCAGCAGGTCCTCGATGTCGATCGTGCCCGGATTGTTGACCAGCCCGCCGACCTCGATCGTCCACGGCCGCGTCGTCAGCTTGTCCGGCATATTTCGCCGGATCGCCCTTGCCGGTCCCGAATTCGTAGAAATTGTTGTAGGTCGTGACGTCTTCGTAGCTGTTCGGCATCTCGTCGGTCGAAAGCGGGCTCGATACCGTTTCGAGCTTCTGGCGCTCTTCTTCGGCGCGGACAGTCCCGCTGGCCCCCGCCATCGCGAGGCCCGCGGCCCCGGCCATGAAGGCGCGGCGGTTCAGAAAGACGGATTTCGGCGTGATTTCGGACGCCGGCGGAACGGGATAGCGGTAGACAGGCAACAAAGCCTCCTCAAGGCGGGATTGCAATTGCCTCAGCTATACATCGCGCCGCGTTCACTCGGGATCACATCTCGGCGCGCGATAATCACGCCTTGTTGAGCGGAAAATACCAGCCGGCCTGTAAGCCGGGTTCTGTACGGCCGGGGCAAGCCCCGGCGTGACGGCCATTCCTCTGGGACGGACATTGCTGCCCGCCTCAAGCAACCTACCCGGATGGCATTCCGGAAACAGAACCGGGCCGAAGCCCTGTGCCATCCCTATTCGGTCTTGCTCCCGGTGGGGTTTGCCATGCCATGCCTGTTGCCAGCCATGCGGTGGGCTCTTACCCCACCCTTTCACCCTTGCCCCGCCTGTGTTTGCGCCCGTTTACGGCGAAAAAGGCAGGCGGGGCGGTTTGCTTTCTGTGGCACTTTCCCTAGGGTCGCCCCCGCCGGACGTTATCCGGCACCGTGTTCCCATGGAGCCCGGACTTTCCTCGCCCGCCGCCTTTCGGCATATGGAGGGCGCGGCCGTCCGGCCGGCTGGTCGGATGCATGTAGTCCGCCGCGCCGGACAATGCAAACGCCGGAATTTCCCGGTTGCCCGTCGACGCGCTCAGGCGACCGCGCGGACGGTGACGGCGGCCATATGTCAGCGCCAGTTCCTCGCGGCTGACGGGCCGGTTGTAGTGATAGCCCTGAAACAGCCGGCATCCGGCAACGGATGCGCGCACGCCGTCCGCCTCGCTTTCGATCCCCTCGGCGACCACCGACCGGTCGAGATGGTCGGCGATCTGCACCACCGCGCTGACGAACACGTCGGTGACGCGATCGAGGCCGATATTCTGGATGAACGACTTGTCGATCTTGATGATATCGAAGGGCAGCGCGCGCAGCTGGTTGAACTCGCTGTAGCCGAGCCCGAAATCGTCGAGCGCGATCCTGAAGCCCGCCGCGCGCAGATCCTCGATCCGCTTGACGAATTTCTCCGATGTCTCGAGCAGCGAACTCTCGGTGATCTCCAGGATGATGTTCCGGGCCTCGACGCCATGCGTTTCGAGAACCTCGAGATAGTCGCGCTTGAATTCGCTCAGCCGCAACTGCCGCGCCGAAACGTTCACATTGACCGGTACATCGGGCAATTCCGGCAGGTCTCGGCATACCCGGTTGAGCACGAAAACCCCGAGATCGTGGATCATGTTCGATTTTTCCGCGACCGGAATGAACTCCGCCGGGCTGATCGTGCCGCGCACCGGATTGTCCCAGCGCACCAGCGCCTCCAGCGAGTTCAGCTCTCCGTCGCTGTCGACGATCGGCTGATAGACCACGGACAGCTGCTGCATCAGGATCGCCGCGCGCAATTCGCGTTCGACGAAACGCTCGTGGCGCATGTCGCCGAGAATGTCCTTGCGGAAGAACGACCATCCGGCCCGCCCGTTGCGCTTGGTCTGGTAAAGCGCCATGTCGGCATGGGACATCAGCACGCGCATGTTTGTGTCGTCGCGCGGCGAGACGGCGATGCCCATCGAAGCCGAGAGCGGCTGGCGCCGGCTGTTCAGATAGACCCCCTCGCGCAAGGTGGCGAGCAGCGTCTCGCAGGCCTGTTCGATATAGGCCTCCGAAATCTCCTCCTCATGCGAGAAGAAGACCGCGAATTCGTCGCCGCCGAGACGGCCCACCGTCGCCTGGTGGAAGGCATCCTTGGCGGCCCGCGCGCAGAATTCGAGCACCTGGTCGCCGGCCGGATGGCCGAATCCGTCATTGAGCTGCTTGAAATGATCGATGTCGATGACGACCAGCGCGACGGAACCGCGCTTGCGGTGCCTGGCGAGCGTCTCCTCGTAGGCATCGAGGAAACAGCTCCGCGACAATGCCCCGGTCAACGGATCGATACGGTTCTGCCTGTCGATCATCGAATAGGTGCCGTGAAGCTTGATCAGCTTGCGCGCCATCGACCGGTAGAGTTCGATCACGGCGATAACCGACGCCACGGCCAGCGCCACGCCGATGACCGGAACCAGCCGCAACAGCGTGGATGGCATCAGATCGGAGAAATCGGCGGCGAAATAGGCCGGCGCGAGCGCGGCGATGAAGAACAGCCCGACCAGCAGCCGGCGCTCCTTGCGGAAACCTTCCAGGTAGCTGACGACTTGTGCGGAATTGTTAAGTTCTGGCGTCGGGCGATGGACGGGCACCGGATAACTCTCGCGCGTGTTTGAAAGGGCGTGCTGTGGACCGGGCAGGCAGCCGGTCATCGGCGGTGCATGCCATCCATGTCAGGCGCCGGCGGCTTCATGCCGCCCGCGAAGTCGGTTCGCCGCGATCCTTGTCGAAAAGAGCAAAGACTTCATTAAGGCGCAGTGCAAAAAGCCTTGCATTCCGGGCTTTTTGCGCCCGATTCCGGCAACTTGCGGCTTTTCGGCAGCAGCGACGTCACGTCACTTTCCGCCCTGCGGAGCGCTCCGCCGCACGGTGCCGCTCTCCGTCACGACGACATCCATGGGAACATCGTGCGGCTGCGCGAAGATCGTCGCGATCCTCTGGCAATCGTAGCCGACACCGATCATCTGCGGTTTTGCGGACATGCCGGCCAGCGTCCGGTCGAAGAAGCCGCCGCCGTAGCCGAGCCGGAAACAGTCTCCGTCGAAGCCGACCACCGGCGCCAGAACGGTGTCGGGCGTCACCACGCGCCCGTCCTTGGGAACAGGGATATTCCAGATGCCGGGTTCCAGCGCCTCGCCGGGCCGCCAGGACCGGAAGACGAGCGGCCGGCCCTTTTCGACGACCACCGGCAGCGCCGCGGTCCCGCCTTCGCGCCAGCACATGGTCGATCAGCGGCCTGAGATCCGGTTCGCCCCGGAACGGCCAGTAGAAACTGACGATACGGTCTTTGAAACCGCCCGCCTGCGCGATCACGCCGTCTGCGATCGCCTGCGACCATTGTTTCCGTTCCTCGGCGGAGAACGCCAGCCGCGCCGCGATCAGGCGTTGCCGCTCGGCCTTGCGCCAGCGCGCGACGTCGCGGCGCTGTTCCTCGTCCACCGCCACGAATGCGCCGTCGAACCCTTCGGCGAGTTCATGCGCCATGCAGGGCGGCGAGGCATAGGATGCGGGGCTTTGATGGTCACGGTCCGAGGTCATAACGGTCCTCCCGCCGCAAATCTAGCGCAAACGGCCGCGCCTCCGCCATCCGTTTGCGCCATGGCCGCGTCGCTCGCCGGCGCCGGTTCAGGCGCTTCTCTGGCTGAAGATGGCTGCGATCAGGGCCAATTCCGTCAGTATCGACACGACGGTCCTGACAACATGCCAGTGCCACCACGTGTCGCGCAGGGCGGTCCAGTCCGACGGCAGGGCGTCCGTCGTCCACGTCATGACCTGGGCGTTGATCGGCTGGTTCGCGAAACGCGTGATCATGCCGCCGGCAATGAATCCGGCGATGGCGATCACGTAAAGCGACAGCGTGGCCGGCCGTCCCCGGCTTGTGAAGGCGAGCACGACCGTCAGCGCAAGGCCGGCCATCGCGATCGCCGGAAGCAGGACGTTGAGGCCGCGAACCGCGCCCTGATGGACCTCCACGAAGGTCGCGGGCGAATAGGAATGCGGATTGTATCCCTGCCAGATGCCGAAGGTGCTTCCGGCGACCAGGGAAATCAGCAGGATGGCGAGTATCTGGACAAGTGTGGTGACTGCGGAAAGCATGGCGATATCCTTTCCCGGCCGGTACGGCGCGACAGTCGCGTGTTCCCGTGGAAGCTTGATTTTGATAAACTGGAACTTTATTGAATACAGTATATATGTATCGAAATGATTGAACCTGTCAAGCCGAATAAGCGCCGCTACCGGTCCGCCCTGCGCGCCGCCCAGGCGCACGACACCCGCGACGCGATCCTCGAGGCCGCGCGCAAGCTCTTCGCCGAAAAGGGATGGGAGACGCCGGTCGGCGCG
Source organism: uncultured Alphaproteobacteria bacterium (assembly GCA_963712205.1). Taxonomy (GTDB): domain Bacteria; phylum Pseudomonadota; class Alphaproteobacteria; order Rhizobiales; family Rhizobiaceae; genus Oricola. The sequence goes on from CAVQHF010000004.1 coordinate 45,544, forward strand.
ATAGCGCGCGAGGCTTCCGTCTCGAACGAAACGGTCTATGCGGTGTTCGGCAACAAGCAGGCGATCCTGGAACAGCTGATTGCCGCCGTGCTGCGTGGTGCCGATGAGCAGACGCCGCTCATCGATCAGCCGGAACGGCAGGCCGTCCTCGCCGAAGCCGACCAAAGGCGCCAGATTCGCCTGTTCGCGACCGACATCGCGGCGGTTTTGGCCCGCATCGCGCCGCTGGTCGACGTCGTGCGTTCGGCCGCGCGCGCAAGTCCGGAAATCGCCGAACTCTATGCCAGGCTGCATCGCGGACGCCGCGACAATCTGGAGAAGCTGGTTGCGGCACTGGCCGGCCACGGGGCGTTGCGCGACGGCCTCGATCCGCGACAGCGCGGTGGCCACGGTCTGGCGGCTGGCGAGCCCGGAGCTTTCCTCCTCGTCACGCGCACCGAAGGCATCGCCCAGGCGGATTATGCGGATTGGCTGGCCGGCATGCTCGAGGCGTCGCTGCTGAACGCCGAAGCCGCGCCTCTGGCGTAGAAGGCGGATTTGGCGGCGCGCAATGCGGCCGCCGTCATCGCCGACGGCCGGTCATTCCTCGTCGAGGTTTTCTTCGGCTTCCGTCACCGGGATCGCGTAGGAGCCGGACAGCCAGCGGTTGAGGTCGATGTCCTTGCAGCGCTGCGAGCAGAACGGATAGGTGTCGCGTTTGCTTTCCTTGCCGCATTCCGGGCATTTGCGCTTCGGGCGCAGCGGTTCGACCTTGGCCACCATCGCTTGTCAGACGCCCTGCAGCCAGTTGAAATGGACCTTGTAACCCTCGCCGGTCAAGAGCGAGACGGTCTCGTAGAGCGGCAGGCCGACGACATTGGTGTAGGACCCGACGAGGCGCACGACGAAAGTGCCGGCCAGTCCCTGGATGGCGTAGCCGCCCGCCTTGCCGCGCCATTCGCCCGAGGCGAGATAGCTTTCCATTTCTTCCGAGGTGATCCGCTTGAACCGCACCCGCGTCTCGCAGAGCTTCTGGCGCATCTTGCCCTTCGGCGTGATCAGGCAAAGCCCGGTATAGACCTTGTGATTGCGTCCCGACAGCATCCGCAGGCATTGCGACGCCTCGTCGAGCAGTTCCGCCTTCGGCATGACCTGGCGGCCGACGGCGACGACCGTGTCGGCGGCGAGCAGGAAGGCGTCCTCCGGCTTGTCCTCGTCGCGCAGATGCGCCCAGGCCTTTTCCGCCTTCTCGCGGCTCAGCCGGCGCGCCAGCGAGCGCGGATGTTCGGATTTGAGCGGCGTCTCGTCGATATTGGCCGGCAGCAGCCGGTCCGGCTCGATGCCGGCCTGGGCCAGCAATTCGACCCGCCTGGGCGAACCGGATGCCAGCACAAGTTTCTGAAACGCGCTCATCGGGAAACTCTGGTCCGGGAAACTCTGGTCAACGCATCCGCCGCCTTTGCGCCGCGGGCGCCTTCGCCCGCGAGGCGGTTATTTGAAGCGATAGGTAATACGGCCCTTGGTCAGGTCGTAGGGCGTCATCTCGACAAGCACCTTGTCGCCCGCCAGCACGCGGATGCGGTTCTTGCGCATCTTGCCGGCGGTATGGGCAATGATTTCGTGTTCGTTTTCCAGTTTCACCCGGAAGGTGGCGTTCGGCAGCAATTCCGTCACCACGCCCGGAAACTCGAGGACTTCTTCTTTCGCCATTCGGTCTCTTTTCTGTCCAATGCAAAAAAGGCTGCCCTTCGGACGCAGCCTGTTATTCGGCCATCTCATAACGCGTCGGCCCTTGGCCGACAATAGTTTAATGAATTGCAAACGCGCCGGTTGCGGCGCTATCCCCGCCAATGCAGCACGCAGACCAGCGTGAACAGCCGCCGCGCCGTGTCGAAATCCATGTCGAGCTTGCCGCTCAGCCGGTCCATCAGCGTCTGCGACCCGTCATTGTGAACGCCGCGCCTGGCCATGTCGATCGTCTCGATCTGGCCCGGCGTCGACATCTTGATCGCCTCGTAATAGCTGTCGCAGATCATGTAGTAATCCTTGATGATCCGCCGGAACGGCCCGAGCGCAAGGATATGGGTGGCGACCTTGTCGCCGTTCTCGCGCGTCACGTCGAAGACCAGCCGTCCTTCCACGATCGACAGCGACAAATTGTAGGGACCGCTCTTCTCGTCGCCGACGACCTGGAACTTGTTTTCTTCCAGCAGGTCGAAGATCGCGACCGCGCGCTCATGCTCGACATCCGGCGTCGAACGGCCGATGGACTCGTCGAGAACGACGTCGATCAGTCGCGCATTGGGTCCGAAATTATCGCCGCTCGCCATCGCCGGGACTTCAGCCTCAAAGATTGAGCCGGATTGAGACCGAACGGCCATGCGCGTCCAGTCCCTCCGCTTCCGCAAGGGCGATCGCGGCGGGCCCCAGCGCGCGCAACTGCTCCGGCCCCAACTGTAGCAGCGAGGTGCGCTTGACGAAATCCATCACCGACAGGCCCGAGGAAAACCGCGCCGAGCGCGCCGTCGGCAGCACGTGGTTGGAACCGCCGACATAGTCGCCGATCACTTCCGGCGTGTAGCGCCCGATGAAGATCGCGCCCGCATTGCGGATCCTGCCCGCCAGCGCCTCCGCGCCCTCGCACGCCAGTTCCAGATGTTCCGCGGCAATCCGGTTGGCGATCGCGATCGCCGTGTCGCCGGCCAGGTCCGGCACCTCGATGACGGCGCCGAAGTCGCGCCAGCTCGCCGACGCCGTTTGCGCGCGCGGCAGCGTCTTCACCTGGGTGTCGACGGCCTCCGCCACCCGCCGGCCGAAACCCGCATCGTCGGTGATCAGGATCGACTGCGCGCCCGTGTCGTGCTCGGCCTGCGCCAAAAGGTCGGCGGCGATCCAGTCGGGATCGTTCTCGCCATCGGCCATCACCAGCACCTCCGACGGGCCGGCGATCATGTCGATGCCGACCGTGCCGAAAACCTGCCGCTTGGCCGCCGCGACATAGGCGTTGCCCGGCCCGACGATCTTGGCGACGGGCTCTATCGTTTCCGTGCCATAGGCGAGCGCGGCGACCGCCTGCGCCCCGCCGATCCGGTAGATCTCGGTCACGCCGGCCAGATGCGCCGCGACCAGCACCAGCGGATTGAGCTTGCCGTCCGGCGACGGCACCACCATGACGACACGCTCGACGCCGGCGACGATCGCCGGCACCGCGTTCATCAGCACCGAGCTCGGATAGGATGCCGTGCCGCCCGGCACGTAGAGACCGACGGCCTCCACCGCCGTCCAGCGCGATCCGAGCGTCACGCCGATCGGGTCGACATAGATGTCGTCCTTCGGCATCTGCCGCGCGTGGTGCGAACGGATGCGCTCGCGCGCCAGCCTGCAGAGCCTCGACCACCGACGGATCGGCCCCCTCGACCGCCTTTTCGACCTCGTCCGCGCCGATGCGCACCGGAACCGTATTCAGGTCGAGCCGGTCGAATTTCAGCGTGTACTCGGCAAGCGCCGCGTCGCCGCGCCTGCGCACGTCGTCGAGGATCGCGCGCACGGTCGCGTCGACATCGGCCGACGCTTCCCGCTTGGTCAGCAGGAAGGCCCGGAAACGGGTTTCGAAATCGGCATCGCTGGCATTGAGAAAAAGCGGCAAATCAGGTCTCCACCCGGATCAGTTGACGGGATGGCGCGGCTTGAAGCGGGTTTCCCACGCGCCGCCGAGATCTTCCAGCTGCGCTTCCACGCATTCGACGTCGAGATGGATCAGCGGCCCGTCGGCGAAAACCAGCTCGATCGTGCCGGCCGGCGCATCGGTTTCGGCGAAGCGCACCGCCAGAAGCGACAGCACCTGGTCGGAATCGCCGCGGCGCACGCCGCTGGTGCGCACCTTGTTGACCCGCGCGAACGAAAGAACCGCCTGGCGGCGTTCATAGCTGTTGCCGCCGCGCGATTTCCTGCCCGCGGCATCCCAGGCAAAACGGTTGATGACGAGCGTGAAGCGTTTTTCGCGCGGCCGGTAGTCGATCGCGTCCGGCCTTGTCACGGCATCCTGCACCTGCGCCGAGATCACGGCGAGGTCTTCGGCGTCCAGGGCCATCAGTTTCAGCCGGTCCATCGTCCTCGGTACCTGGGTTTCGCGGGCGGGCGAAGCCGCCGTTCAGCGTTGCTGATACGGCTTTCCATGCTGCAACGCAACCGGACCGGGAGGCAGTTTTATGCCTGAACCGGTGCTTAGCTGGAAATGCGCTCGATCTGCGCGCCGCATGCCTGCAGCTTGGCTTCCAGCCGTTCGAAGCCGCGGTCGAGGTGATAGACGCGGTTCACGGTCGTCTCGCCTTCGGCGACGAGACCGGCGATCACCAGCGAAACCGAGGCGCGCAGATCCGTCGCCATGACGGGCGCGCCCTTCAGCACCGGAACGCCGTAGACCGTCGCCGTCTGGCCGTTGAGCGAGATGTCGGCGCCGAGGCGGGCCAGTTCCTGCACATGCATGAAGCGGTTCTCGAAGATCGTCTCGGTGATGTGCGAGGTGCCGTTGGCCCTGGTCATCAGCCCCATCAGCTGCGCCTGCAGGTCGGTCGGAAAACCGGGATAGGGGTCGGTGCGCACATCGACCGGCATCAGCCCGTTGCCGTTGCGATAGACGCGGATGCCGTCCTCGACATCCGTGATCTCGATGCCCGCCTCGCGCAGCACGTCGAGCGCGCTTTCCAGCAGGTCGGCGCGCGCGCCCTTCAGCACCACGTCGCCGCCGGTCATGCCGACGGCCATCGCATAGGTGCCGGTCTCGATACGGTCCGGGATCACCCGGTGCCGCGCGCCCGACAGCGAGGTGACGCCGGTGATGCGGATCTCGTTGCGTGCCCGCGCCCTCGATCCTGGCGCCCATGGCGTTCAGGCAGTCGGCCAGATTGACCACTTCCGGCTCGCGCGCCGGGTTCTCGATGATCGTGTCGCCCTTGGCGAGCGCGGCGGCCATCAGCATCACATGCGTCGCGCCGACGGAAACCTTCGGGAAGCGGTAATGCGCGCCGATCAGGCCGTCTTTCGCCGTCGCGTGCACATAGCCGCTCTCGATCTCGATATCGGCGCCGAGCGCTTCCAGCGAATCGATGAACAGGTCGACCGGCCGCGTGCCGATGGCGCAGCCGCCCGGCAGCGACACCCGCGCCTCGCCCATGCGCGCCAGAAGCGGGCCGATCACCCAGAAGCTCGCCCGCATCTTGGAGACCAGTTCATAGGGCGCGGTGATGTCGACGATGTTGCGCGCGGTGAAATGCACCGTGCGCGCATAGTTGGAATCCTCGGCCTGCCGCCGCCCGGTCACCGAATAGTCGACGCCGTGGTTCGACAGGATGCGGATCAGCGATTCCACGTCGGCCAGGTGCGGCACGTTTTCCAGCGTCAGCGTGTCGTCCGTGAGAAGCGAGGCGATCATCAGCGGCAGGCTGGCATTCTTCGCGCCGGAAATCGGAATGACGCCGTTGAGCGCATTCCCGCCCGTGATCCTGATCTGGTCCATATGTGCTGTCCCCGGCCCCTCGGGCGGGCCTTTCTTCATCCGCGAAATTGTCGCGGCGGCCGAAATTGCGGTCGCGAGCGTTTAGCGCATGGTTATGTTCTGTTCAAGGCAAGCCGGCTGACCGGAGCGGGAGAAGGAGGGAACCCCTGTCCGCCTCAACCATTATACCTCTCGACCGTTCCACCCGAACCACGCCGGACAATCGCGCCGGCAGGAAGAAAGCGCCATGTCCCTAATCATCGGAATCCTGATCACTTTTCTCGTCATCGTGCTGGTGCTCTATCTCGTCCAGCGCCTGCCGCTCGATGCGAAAACCCGCCAGATCGTGCAGATCGTCGTCATCATCATCGGCATCCTGTCGCTGCTGAAATACCTGGCCGTATTCTAGGTCGGAAGTTTCCATGCCGGCAAGTTTCCAGGCCGGCAAGGCCGCGGCCCTAGCTGTCATCATTCTCGGCCGGGTCGGATGCGTCCCGCCCGGCCGCTCCGAGCCCTTCCGGCCGCTCGTCGGCCTCGCCCGCCCGCTTGGCGCGCGCCTGCGCCTTGCGGCGCGCCAGATTGGCGCGCAACTGCTGCGCCAGGCGCTCCTTGCGGCGGTCTTCGGGCGATTTCGTTGCCATGACCATGGATATGGCGCATTTCGGCGCCCGTGCAAAGACGCCGCGGAATTGCCGCTGATTACGCCTTGCGCTCGCAATTTGCATGTGGCAGAAGCCGCTCACGTTTTTCCCGGACGACGCTGCCGTAGCTCAGGGGTAGAGCACTCCCTTGGTAAGGGAGAGGCCGAGAGTTCGAATCTCTCCGGCAGCACCATTCAAAATCCCGACACATTCAGCTTCGATCGACCCGCTTCCGTATCCGGAAAGGGATTGTTGCGGCCTGCCGAATTGGGCTTGAAGAGGCACCCGCATCAGGGCGTCGAAACGCCCTGATGTGGTTTGCATTCATTTTTCCTGGATGGATTCGATGTAATCGACCAGTGCGACCATGCGCGCCCGCACGAGCAGTTCCGCGCTGAACGGCTGCGTGCCGCCGGCAGCTTCGCGCGAGAAGACATCCCCCCAGATCGGCATTTTGCTGTCGCCATGACCGCGGGTGCCGGAACGCCCGTCGATGACGTGGTAGACTTTCACAAAGGGGTATACGTCGCCATTGTCCTTGAGCAGCTTTGTCAGGTCGGCCGGAGGCACCTTCAGTTCGGCGGCGAATTCGCCGTGCCCCCTCCCGTCGACCCCGTGGCAGACGGCGCATGCCTCGGTGAAAAGCTGTTTCCCGACCGACATGTCGTCGGCTGCGGCGCCTGAAACCGCAAGCCCGATCACCCCCACGCCGCCGACCAATGCCGCTAGCAGATGTTTTCCAACTCGTGCTGTCATAGTCTCCTCCTTCATCGCGCCCAAAACGAACGGGCAATTCATTATGGTTATTGGCGTTCCGGCCTTCATTGATGCCTATCAAGATGGAAATCCGGCACGCACGAACCGGGGCGAGAAGGCGCCGAAAAGCCCAGGCGGATTCAAATGCCGGTCCGGGACCGCGTTGGCAGGGTGTCGGCCTCCTCGGCAATCCCGACTGGCGCTTCCGCAGCCGTCCACGCCTATTTGCCCCGCCGCGATTGCGCCGCCCGGCCGGCTTGCCTAATGCTGGACGCGTTCACCCGTGATTCCCCCGCAACGCGCCCTCGCCCGGCAGTCGAGCCCCGATGTCCAGCAAACACGCCGTTCTGAAAGACGTTTTCGGTTTCGACGATTTCAGGCCCGGACAGGAGCGCATCGTCGATATCCTGCTGGCGGACCGCAACGTGCTTGCCGTCATGCCGACCGGCGCCGGCAAGTCGCTCACCTACCAGGTTCCCGCGCTGGTCAAGGGCGGCCTGACCGTGGTCGTCTCGCCGCTGGTCGCGCTGATGCAGGACCAGGTCGCCGCCCTCAAGCTCGCCGGCGTCGCCGCCGAGACCATCAACTCGGCGGCCGGCCGCGAGGAAAATGTCGCCATCTGGCGGCGCGTCGCTTCCGGACAGGTGCGCATCCTCTACATGGCGCCCGAACGGCTGATGACCGCACGCATGATCGCCGCGCTGCAGAAGATCGGCGTCAGCCTGATCGCCATCGACGAGGCGCATTGCATCTCGCAATGGGGCGCGTCCTTCCGGCCGGAATACGACATGCTGCAGGAGTTGAAGACTGCCTTTCCCGGCGTGCCGATCGGCGCGGTCACCGCCACCGCCGACGAGGCGACGCGCCGCGACATCGTCGAGAAACTCTTCGCCGGCGACGCCGAGCAATATGTCGCCGGCTTCGACCGCCCCAATATCAGCCTGACCGTCGAGCCCAAGGCCAACACGAAAAAGCAGCTGCTCGCCTTCCTCGAGGGCCGCCCGTCGCAAAGCGGCATCGTCTATGCCCTGTCCCGCAAGAGCAGCGAGGAACTGGCCGCCTTCCTGTCGGACAACGGCTACCGCGCCGTCCCCTATCACGCCGGGCTGTCGCCGGAGCAGAGATCCGACGCGCAAAACCTCTTCATGACCGAAACCGGCGTCATCGTCTGCGCCACCATCGCCTTCGGCATGGGCATCGACAAGCCGGATGTGCGCTTCGTTTTCCACGCCGACCTGCCCGGCTCGCTCGACGCCTATTACCAGGAAATCGGCCGCGCCGGGCGCGACGGCCAGCCCGCCGACGCCCATATGGTCTTCGGCCTGCAGGACATCTCGATGCGCCGCCGCTTCATCGACGGCGAGAATGGCGACGAGGAGCGCCGCCGCCGCGAACACAAGCGCCTCGACTCGCTGGTCGCCTATTGCGAGGCGCCCGAATGCCGCCGCCAGAGCCTTTTGTCCTATTTCGGCGAGACGACCGGGCCCTGCGGCAATTGCGATGTCTGCATCAATCCGGCGGAGACGGTCGACGGCGGCGAAGACGCCCGCAAGATCCTGCTCGCCGCGCAGATGACCGGGGAGCGTTTCGGCGCGACGCATCTGGTCGACCTGCTGCTCGGCAAGGCCAACCCGAAGGCGCAATCGCTCGGCCATGACCGGCTGCCGGTCTTCGCGGCCGGCCGCGACCAGCCCCGCAATGTCTGGCAGTCGCTGGTCCGCCAGCTCGTCGGCGGCGGCTATCTGGTGATCGACGTCGCCGGCTATGGCGGCATCTCCATGTCGCCGAAGGGCCACGACCTGCTCGAACGCAAATGCGAGTTCCGCTACCGGGCCGACATGATCCGGCCAGCCGGCAGGAAGCCGCGCTCGAGCGCCACGATCGAGCTGGACGCCGACGTCCCGCAAGCGCTCCTCGAACGCCTCAAGGCGCGGCGTACCGTCCTGGCGCGCGAACGCTCGGTGCCCGCCTATGTCATCTTCTCCGACAAGACGCTGATCGACATGGCGAAACGCCAGCCGGCAAACCACGCCGATTTCGCCGAACTCCACGGCGTCGGCGCATCCAAGCTGGAAAAATTCGCCGACACCTTTCTGGAGGAAGTGCGCCTTCACATGCGAAAGCGCGTAACACTCCGGCATCAAGAGTCTGGCCAGCGCCCTCCGGGGCAGGCGATGGCCACGTGTTGACCGGGAGGACCCGGCTATCCGCCCGTTATTTGCGCGCGCGGCGCATTTGGCGTTTTATCTCCCCTTCCCCGGCCAACCCTGCTCGCGAGGAGATCACGCAATGACCAGGCCCATCGCTCTCGTTGTCGGCGTCGGAGACGGCCTGTCCGCCTCGCTGGCCCGCCGCCTCCACAAGGAAGGCTACGCCCTCGTCCTCGCCGCGCGCGACATCGGCAAGATCGGCGCGCTCGCCGACGAAACCGGCGCCGAGCGGATCGCTTGCGACGCCTCGAAACCCGCCGACGTCGACAGGCTGTTTGCCGCCATCGGCGCCCCGCTTCGCGTCGCGATCTACAACCCCTCGGCGCGCCAGCGCGGCCCGCTGGTCGAGCTCGATCCGGTTGCGGTCAACCATGCCATCCAGGTCACGGCATTCGGCGCCTTCCTGGTCGGCCAGGCGGCGGCCCGCAAGATGCTGGCGCAGGATCCGGAAAACGGCGTTCGGGGCACGATCCTGTTCACCGGCGCGTCGGCGGGCGCGAAGGGATTTCCGCAATCGGCGCCCTTCGCCATGGGCAAGTTCGCCCAGCGCGGCCTCGCGCAGTCGATGTCGCGCGAACTGCATCCGCAGGGCATCCATGTGGCCTGGATCAATATCGACGGCGCGATCCGCATTCCCGGCCGCGTCGAGCCGCCGGACCGGCCGGCCTCGATGCTCGATCCGGACGCCATCGCCGAAAGCTACCTCGCCCTGGTCAGGCAGGATCGTTCCGCCTGGTCGGAGGAACTGACGCTGCGGCCCTGGGTGGAGAAATTCTGACCGCCTGTCTCGGACAACGCCCGCCCCTCAATAGGTCGGCTCGTCCTTCAGCCTGATGTCGCCGGAAAGAAGCCGCTCGACAAACGCGCCGCCATCCTCCTGCTTCATGAAATGCCGGTATGCCTCGACGGCGAAGCGTCCGGGATCGAGCTGATAATTCAGGAGGTTGATTTCCACCGCGCTGTCGTAGCCGTCGCCGGGAAACCGGCTCAGGATCTCGGATCGCTGGCCCGGTTCCATGACCGAAAGCTGCACCACGCCGGCAATATATTCCTGGGCGGCGGCGGATGGATGCGCAAAACCGAAACTCCCCGCCGCCAGCGCATGCGCGACCTCGTGCGCCACGTAACTCCTGTAGATGCCGGCGTCGTTCGGAACCCTGAAGGCCTGCGGCGCTTCGGTATCGCGGATGCACCGGTCGCTCCCGAGGACATGGATGCTGTCATGGAGCACGTCGTAGCAGCCGACGGCATCGCGCAGGCCGGACGGCAGCGTTTCCACGATGTTGATCTCGACCGTTGCGCGTTGCGGCACACCGATCGCGCCGAGGAAATCGATCGCGGCGGCCGCGCCCTGGCAGATCCAGTCCGTGTTGGCAGGCGCCTCGAGACGGATGACCGCGTCGGTTCCGCTGCAGCGAAAGGAGGGCATGGATGCTTCCCCCGCTTCGGCCGGTACGACGGCGCCGGCGGCAAGCTGACAGAGAATGCCGGACAGGCACGCGATGGTGATCCTCGGTCTGGCGATCATGGGCGCAGTTCTTCCGTAAGGTTAGGTCAGGAAGTGTGCGCCAATGGGCGGGCTCAACCAAGGCCAAGCCGCTGGAAAAGACAGGGACGGATATTCCCCCATAGCAACATTTGACCCCCAAAATGTTGGCAGGACTCTGTTAACTACGAAGTAAGTTTTGGACGGTTCAGACATGCCTTCCAAGGCCTGTCCGCCCTCGAATTAACCCCACGGAAGGCTTTCGCGGCCAACGTCCGTGACCGGTTCGGGGATGGTTTCCGACGTCTCGCTGTAATGATTGCAGCAGCCTGAGGATTTGTTCCGCATTGCGCGGAACAGGTCAGCCCTGAATCACGCTCGAAAGCGTTATGACAACGTACAGGAGTACAGGGTAATGAAAAATAGAATGATCGCTTGCGGCCTGATGGCTGTTTTCTTGTCGGCCCACGCGGCGCACGCTCAGGCGGTGTCCGGAGCCGTTCCTTTCAGTGGCACGGTCAACTCCTCTTGCACGGTCATCGTCGGATCGAACGGTACGCTTGCCGCAAGCACCGACGGGACGGTTCTCGGCTCCAAAAACGGAGGCGGCTCGGCTGGCACCGCACAGGTCTTCACGAATGACGGTTCCTTTGGCGTGTCGGTCGCGAACCCGACCGGCTTCGACACGAAGCCTGGCGCCTTTTCGGGCGTGCCGGACTTTCTTGCGGAATTCGCCTTGAGCACCGGTAAATCCGGAAACGGCAACAGCCCGGCTCCGGTCAAGGTGCCGAAGGGCCAGACAGACGTGAACGTCGATCTGACGGCGACCCTGACGAACGCCGTGTTCGACAAGGGCGACTACAAGGCCACCGTCGTTCTGACCTGCGAATAGACGTCATGAAGACCTCTCTCAAACGGAAAGCGCCCGCAACTCGGGCGCTGACCACCCTCGTCGCGGCAGCGTTTCTGCTGCCGGTCGGGGCATATGCCCAGTCGATGTCGCCGATGCGCGGCAAGGTGACCAGTTTCACGGACATGTTTGCGGTCAAGGTGTTCCCGGCGAACCCCTACAACCACCGCATCAAGGTCGAGGTGAAGGTGTACGACGCCGACTTCCGGCCCGTTCCGGCGGTGATATCGCCCAGCATCCTTCTTCTGGCGGGAAACAGCTCGCGCCAGGTGACGGTGATGGTGCCGTTCGGTCCCGATCGTCAGAAACGCGTCCGTATCTGCACCGAAAGCACGCCTTGGGCGCAATTCGGTCAGAACAACATCAAGGCACAGATATGCGGAAAATTCATCGCTCAGCGTCGTTGATTTTCCTCGCTGTCGCGCAGACGGCATTCCTGCCGTCTGCCGCATCGGCACAGGAAACCAACATCAACAACCAGAACACCAACGCGTTTCAGTTGCCGGGGGTCTCCTTGCCCTCCGGTCATGACGAAGTTCGCGCCGCCGACGGCACGACATGCCGTTCGGCCGTGTCCGGGTCGGGCGCCTATGTGGATGTCGGCGTGATCGGCAATCCGATGGGCGACCGCCAGCAGTCGGCATACGGGCGCATCGTCATTCCGCTCGGCGCGCGCCGCTCCCGGCTCGATTGCACCCAGCTCTATGCCCTCGAGGTCGAACGGCTTCGCACCGAATTGCGGCTCATGAAAATGGGCATGGGCGGCGGCGGCGGCAATTCCGTGGAAATGCGTACCGCGGGCAACGACGACTTCTCCGACGACGCCTGGACGCAGGACGGCCGGAAGTAAGGTGATCATCCGATGGCGATCCACATGATCAGATTGCGATTGGCCTGCGCGTTCGCAATGCTCGTGGCGACTGCCGGCGTGGCGTCTTCGGCCAGCGCAGCCGACAAGCAGGCCTGCACGATCATCCTGGGCGACGAAGGTCTCCTGAAGCCGTCCGTCGATCTGACGGCATTGAGCTCGAATGGATTCGGCGGACGCCCGGCCGAAGCGACGATCACCGCGACCAACAGCAGCTATTCGGTTGTCGTGGAGACCCCTTTCGGCTTCACGATCGCCCCGCCCGACGGCGCCGCCAACACGATCTTCGACGCGACCGTTTCCGGCCGCGGCGCCACGGATTTCCTGGAGATCCCCGATCAGATCCCGATACGCATCAAGCGCGGAACAACCGCGCTCGCCATCAACCTGACTGCGACCAAGCTGGCGGGAAGCTTCAGCTCCGGAAACTACCGCGCCGAGACGACTATACGGTGCGAATGACTTTGTCCTGCAAGGCAACAACCTCGATCGCCTACCTCCAAAGTGTGATCGGAGTGCCCTTGGCAGGAAATCTTCTCTGGTTTACGCAACGGAATCCGCTTACGGAGCGGTTTGGGTCACAATATCCCAAGAATTTCCAGGGGAGGACACAATTCATATGGATGAAGTCGAACCGGCGATCTTGGAATTCAGAAGAACATTAAAACGGCTGAAAGCTGCTGTCGAAAGCGCGCACGAACTGGAAGAGACTGAGATCAAGGCCCTCGACCGGCGCGTTGTCGACCTCTTCAACCGGATTGTTCAAAAGGAACTGACGGAATTCAACACGCTGCTTAAAAGAATAGTCTTCCTGACCGATTATCTTGCCGACTCCTGCGACAATGACAGCCACGTCAAGAATCTGTGCAGGTTGATTCAAAAGGACGGGGAACGAATGGAAAAGATGGTCAGAATCGGCGCCATTTAGGGTCAGGCGCGTTTCAGCCATTTACCGTCGTCTGCCTGCTGCGCGTCCTTGGCATTCTTCGCCGCCGATCCGCGCGACCGTGTCGCCCTGGCGCGAGAACCGCCGCCGGCCAGCGGCGCGCCCGCACCTCGATCAGCGATCCGTTCGGCCGCCAGCGCTCGTAATGATGCGCTTCGCGCTTGCCTCTCCGCGACAATCTCCCCGACGTCGCCCGGCCCGTATTCGCTGAATCTCCGGTTAAGAAACACCCCCCGATTTGCGCGCGCCGCCCGCTTCATTGATCGCCGTCAACGCCTGCCATCCGGTACTCTGCGTACACTTGACCTCAGGTAATGCCGTAACCGTTTGCCTGCAGAAGCCTCCGGATCGGGATTGCCGCGTCAACGAACCGCCTTGAGGAGGAAATTCATGAAATTCAACGTGTTTTTTGCGTGCGTCGCCGCGGCGGCGATCGCCGTTCCAGGTGTCGCGTCCGCCCAGATGACCGCGGGCGAAATCGAGTACGGCCAGGCCTGCGCGTCCTGTCATGGCGCCTCCGGCAAGGGCGACGGCCCGGTTTCGACCTATCTGAGCGTCAAGGTTCCAAACCTGACGAAGATTACCGCCCGGAACGGCGGAACGTTTCCGTTCCAGGATCTGATGGAAATGATCGACGGCCGCAACTCCGAACGTCAGATCGGCGCGCACGGAATATCCATGCCGGTCTGGGGCGATCGCTTCATGGCGGACAGCGGCTCGTCCGACCCGGTCGAAAACGAGATCAACACGCTCGGCCGGGTTTCGTCTCTGGTCTACTACCTCTACCGTATCCAGGAGAAATAGAGGTTTACGCCGCGCGCGGTCCGGGCCGGTGCTCGGACCGTATCCTTCAGGCGGGTGCTGGCAATTCGGGCGTTTCATCCTGTCCGGTGGCGGCAGCCAACAGGACATCCCCTGCGCCCAGCGGCGCCCGGCCGACTGGCGCTAATCCTCGCAGCCGTCTATCAAATTTGACACAGACGCATCATGTCGGCGGTCCCGATCGCATCCAGCGATGGGCGAAACCCAGTTTCTCGCGGATGACCGGCGTCAGCACGAAGGGATAGATGTCCTCGAGCCCCATCGAGCGGTTGACATGGTTCAGCGCGATGCCGAGCCCTGCCCCGATCGTCACCAGCCGTTCCGCATCCTGTTCGCCATAGGCATCGTAATCCGCGCCGGGCAGATCCGGCGCGGAAAGCCCCGTCGCGGCGAAACTGTCGGTGATGTCGGTCAGATGCAGCAGATGCGCGAAGGTTTCGGCCCAGTCCTCGTGCGGATGGCTCGACGCATAAGGCGTGACGTGCCGCACGTTCCAGTCGGCAGGCGGCCCGTCGCGGTAATGCCTTTGCAGCGCCTCGCCGTAATCCGCGCGCTCGTCGCCGAACAGCAGCCGGAAGCGATCGCCGAAGCCGAATTGCGGGGCCAGCCGCTCCAGCATGAAGAAATGGCCAAGCTCGTGGCGGAAATGGCCGATCATCGTTCGAAACCGTTCGCCGAGGGCTTCGCGCCGCTGAACCCGCTGCGCGTCATCGGCCTCGGTGACGTTGATCGTCACGACGCCGCCGGCATGTCCCATTGTCACGGGCGCCGCCCCCGTTCCGGTCGCTTCCGCCAGGAGGTGAAAAACCGGGCGCGGGCCCGGATCGGCCGAGGTCAGCCACCCCCACCGGGCGAGATTCGCCAGCACACGGCGTTTCGCCCGTTCGCTCTCGGCCCACAAACCGCGGTTCTCGCCATGGAACGTGTCGGGAATGACCTTCGTCATGACGCAAGACCGGCAAAGCCATCCTTGCGAATCCGCCGCCCAGTTGCAGCCGATTTCGAGCCGGTTGGCGCAGGCCCATTGAAGCGGCGTGAACCGGTCGCCCTCGACGTCATAGGCAACCTGTGCCCCGCATGAACAGGACAGGCTCTCGAAGGCAAGCGACCCGGCGCAGGTGGGACAGCTATGAATTCTCACGTCGGACGCTCCCTGGATGATGTGCCTGGATGATGTGCATTGTCCCGCCGCCGCGAGGCGGGGCATGGATCAAGGCTCCGCTTGGGGATCCGTTCCCGGTCGCAGATCGAATTTCGCTTTACCGCTTTTCCGTGCCGCTGCGTCAGGGTAACAAGGTTGCCATGTCCCCGTCCCGTGAAAAACCATCTCTTGCGCTGTTTGATCTCACAGGCAAGACCGCGCTGAGACCAGGCGCGGCCGGCGGCATCGGCACGGCATTCGCCCGCGGCCCCGCCGGCGCCGGCGCATTGACGGTGTCGCGGTGACCGGAGTGAGGTGCCCATGCTGACCGAAGCCGCGTTGAGCACCCTTGTCGCCGGGATCTTCTCGATGATGAACCCGATCGGCAATCTCGGTATCTTCGCCGGCATGACCGCCGACCGTTCCGAGGCCGAAGCGCGCCGGATCGCATGGACCTGCGCCGCCGCCGTCGCGGTCACGCTTCTCATCGTCACATGGAGCGGCGGCCTGCTCCTCGAATTCTTCGGCATCAGCATCGATTCCCTGCGCGCGGCGGGCGGCGTGATCGTCCTCCTGATCGGCCTGCGCATGCTGTTCAACAACACCGACCACACCCAGACGCCGCAGGAAGCCGAAGAGGCGAAGGACCGCGATTCCATCGCCGTGGTGCCGCTCGCAATCCCCATCATCGCCGGCCCCGGCACCATGGCGGTCGTGCTCGTCGCCGCACAGCAACATTCCTCCATTCTCGGCAAGGGCGAGATTTCCGCGGTCATCCTCGCCCTTTCGGCCTTCACCGGCCTGCTCATGAGTTTCGCCGCGCCGATTGCCAAACGCCTCGGCGAATCCGGGATCGGCGTCGTCACCCGCGTCATGGGCCTCGTGCTCGCCGCCATCGCCATGGGTCTGCTCGCCGAGGGGCTCAAGGGCATGTTGCCCGGACTGGCGGGATAGAACCGATGCCGAACGCACCGAAGGCCATCGTCTTTTCCGATCTCGACGGCACGCTGCTCGACCACGACACCTACTCCTGGGATGCGGCGAGACCGGCGCTTGCGCTGATGAAGGAGCGCGGCATCCCGCTCATCCTCGCCAGTTCCAAGACGGCGGCGGAGATCGCCGACCTGCGCGCCGAGATGAGCTTCTCCGACTGCCCCGCCATCGTCGAGAACGGCGCCGGCATCCTCGAGCCCGGCGGCGATGCGGTGGCGAACGACGCCGTGGTCCATGCGAAGCTGATCGCCGTGCTCGACGAGATGCCGCTGCGGCTGCGCGAAAATTTCTCCGGCTTTTCCGACTGGACCGTCAACAAGGTTGCTTCCCGCACCGGACTGTCCCGCGAAGCCGCGGCAAAGGCGGCGCGAAGGTGCTTTTCCGAGCCCGGCCTCTGGTCCGGAACCGGCGAGGACCGGGTCGATTTCGAGGCGCGGCTCGCCGGAAAAGGCGTCACCGCGCGCCAGGGCGGGCGCTACCTGACGCTCTCCTTCGGGACAACCAAGGCGGACCGCATGCGCGAAATCGCGGCGCGCTATGCCGGCGGCGGCGACACGCCATACATGGTCGCGCTCGGCGACGCGCCCAACGATGTCGAGATGCTGGAAACGGCGGACATGGGCGTGATCGTCGCCAATCCGCACGCCGCGCCGCTGCCCGAACTCGATGGTGAGAGCATTGGCCACATCATTCGAACCGAAAAACCCGGCCCGCAAGGTTGGAACGAATCTGTTCTGCGGATAATTGAAGAACTGTAGGACGTTCACGGGAGACAGCGGCGCATGGCGGATTTTCACCAGAACGGTCACGTGGCCACGCTGCACAACCTGCGCGCCGGCAAGCCCGGCATGCTGGAGCGCGAACTCGAGGTTCTGTCCGCCCACCGCAAGATCACGCTGATCCTGCCCTCGCTCTATTCGGAGCTGCAGGGTCCGGCGCTCGCCAACATCGTCCAGGAACTCGCCGGCGCACGCTTCATCGACCACATCATCATCGGCCTCGACCGCGCCAATGAGGACGAGTACCGCCACGCCCGCAAGTTCTTCTCCGTCCTGCCGCAGAACCATTCCATCCTGTGGAACGACGGACCGCGCCTGCAGGCGATCGACGCGCGGCTGAAGGAATCCGGCCTGTCGCCGGAAGAGCCCGGCAAGGGCCGCAATGTCTGGTTCTGCATCGGCTACACGCTGGCGCGGCGCGACAGCGACGTGGTCGCCCTGCACGATTGCGACATCGTCACCTATTCGCGCGAGATGCTGGCGCGGCTGATCTATCCGGTCGCCAACCCGGCCTTTTCCTATCTCTTCTGCAAGGGCTTCTACGCCCGCTATGCCGACGGACGGATGAACGGGCGCGTCAGCCGCCTGCTGGTCACCCCGCTTTTGCTGGCGCTGACGAAAACCGTCGGCCACCGCGATTACCTCACCTATCTGGCCGCCTTCCGCTATCCGCTCGCCGGCGAATTCGCCATGCGCACGGCCATCCTGCCCGATATCCGCATTCCCTCCGACTGGGGCCTCGAGATCGGCGTCCTGTCGGAGGTCTGGCGCAACCTGTCGACCCGCCTCGTCTGCCAGGTCGAGATCGCCGACGCCTATGACCACAAGCATCAGCCGCTGTCCGAGGAAAATCCGCAGGACGGCCTGTCGCGCATGTCGATCGACATCTGCAAGGCGCTTTACCGCAAGCTCGCCACCGACGGCCTGGTCTTCAGCCAGGAGACCTTCCGCACCATCAAGGCGACCTATTACCGCGAGGCGCTCGACCTGATCGAGGCCTACTACAACGACGCCCGCATGAACGGCCTGCATGTCGACCGCCACGAGGAGGAGCGCGCCGTCGAGCTCTTCGCCTCCAACATCGTCGAGGCCGGCCAGACCTTCATCGACAATCCGATGGAAACGCCCTTCATTCCGAACTGGAGCCGCGTCCAGGCCGCCGACCCGGACCTGATGCGCGATCTGCTCGAAGCGGTGGAGGCCGACGACGCGGAATATGGCTGAGAAATGTCGACCCCGTGACCGAGGGGGGTGATCACGGGGTCGCAAGAATGGCAAACCGGGATTGGGGGGCGGTTTGCCAGGGGACCGGCGACGGCAGGTCAGTTTGCCGACGCCGTATTTCAAGCAGTTGAACGATCCGCAGCGATGCCGGTTCGCTCATGGCCCGGAGTGTCCAGTCGCCGGGCCGTTTCTGCAATCCGCGTTCGCTTGGCGAGGGGATGCCGTTACCCCGTTTCGCCGCTGCCGCGTTCGCGTAACGCATTGGTCTCACGCGACGCGAAATTCCACCAGATGGCATTTGCGATTTCGCGCCTTCGAGCCGGTAAGGATGCTTAACGGTTGGCAACCGTTTCCTGCTGTTCCGTGCGACCTGTCCCGCAATGAAACAAAAATCCCGGTTTTCGCCTCCAACTTGCCGAAATAAAGGCAGCTTTCGCCCGTTGCGGATGCTTCATCCGGCGCGATAGTCTCCAGCCACGGAGGGGCAGGGAATGACGGATATTACATTCAAGGCGGCGGTTCTCGACGCCTGCACGACCGACCGCCCCTTCACCGAAAGCAAGCCATTGAAGCTGGAGACCGTTTCCGTCGGCGCGCCGGAAAGCCACGAAGTGCTGGTCAGGATCGACGCCGCCAGCCTCTGCCGCTCGGACCTTTCCGTCATCACCGGCGTGCGCGCATGGCCGATGCCGATCGTGCCCGGCCACGAGGCGAGCGGCACCGTTGTCGAGACCGGATCGGACGTCACCCGGCTCGCGCCCGGCGACCGCGTCGTCCTCGTCTACCAGCCGCAATGCGGAGCCTGCCCCTGCTGCATCGCGGGCGATGCCTGGCTTTGCGAACCGGGTCTCGCCTCCAACCGCGCCGGCGAATTGCTGGGCGGCGGCGTCCGCCTGTCCTGGAAGGGCGAGCGCCTGCATCACCACATGGGCTTGTCCGCCTTCGCCGAAATGGCCGTCGTGTCGGAACATTCGCTGGTCAGGGTCGACCGCGACCTCGATCCGCAGATCGCCGCGCTCTTCGGCTGCGCCGTGCTGTGCGGCGCCGGCAGCGTCATCAACACCGGCCATGTCAGGCCGGGTGAAACCGTCGCCATCGCCGGTATCGGCGGCGTCGGCGCCAGCGCCATCCTCGGCGCGCGGCTCGCCGGCGCGCGCCGCATCGTCGCCGTCGATCCCGACCCGAAAAAACGCGAAATCGCCCTGTCGCTCGGCGCGACGGATGCCGTGCCGGCCGGCCCGGACGCGGCGGCGCAGATCCTCGACCTGACCCATGGCGGCGTCGATTGCGCGCTGGAAACCGCCGGCCAGCTCGAAGCCTTCGAGACCGCCTATGGCGCCGCCCGGCGCGGCGGTCGCGTCGTCACGGTCGGCCTCGTCAGCCCGAAAACGCCGTTCTCGCTCGATGTCGCCGCCCATGTGACGAGCGCCAAATCGGTCACCGGCAGCTACATGGGAAGCTGCAATCCGCTGGTCGACATCCCCAAATTCGTCGATCTCTACCGGCGCGGGCACTTCCCCGTCGACCGTCTGATCACCGCGCGCATGCCGCTCGCGGAGGTCAACACGGCGCTCGAGGAAATGGCCGCGAGCCGCGCCCTGCGGCAGATCCTGACGCCCTGACATCCGCCACCCGTTGACATGATCGCGCGCCGCTGGTGCAAAGGGCCGATACGCGTCTCCTGCCCGCAAGGATATTCGATGCCCCGCCCCTACCGCGACGATCCGGACTGGTGGAAGGACACCACCGTCTATCAAATCTATCCGCGCAGCTTCCGCGATTGCGACGGCGACGGCGTCGGCGACATTCCGGGCATCGTCTCGAAACTCGACTATCTCGCAGATCTCGGCATCGGCGTGATCTGGCTGTCGCCGGTCTATGCCTCGCCGATGGAGGACAATGGCTACGACATCTCCGACTATCGCGACATCGCGCCGGAATTCGGCACGCTCGCCGATATCGACCGCCTGATCGCCGAAGCCGAAAAACGCGGCATCGGCATCGTCATGGACCTCGTCGTCAACCACACTTCCGACCGGCATGCAATGGTTCGAGGCCGCCCGCTCGTCGCGCGACGATCCGAAGCGCGACTATTACGTCTGGCGCGACCCCGCCCCGGATGGCGGCCCGCCCAACGGGTTGCGCTCCTATTTCGGCGGCCCGGCCTGGAAACTCGACGAGGCGACGGGCCAGTATTACCTGCATCTCTTCGCCCCCGGCCAGCCGGACCTGAACTGGCAGAACCCGGCTCTGCGCGCCGAGATCCACGCGATGATGAACTGGTGGCTCGACCGCGGCATCGCCGGCTTCCGCATGGACGTGATCGACCTGATCGGCAAGGACCCGGACCGCGAGATCCTCAACAACGGCCCGCGCCTGCACGACTATATCCGGGAGATGCACCGCGAGACGCTGGCCGGGCGCAACGTGCTCACCGTCGGCGAGACCTGGGAGGCGACGCCGGAAATGGGCCTGCTGTTTTCGGGCCGCGACCGCCATGAACTCTCGATGGTGTTCCAGTTCCAGCACGTCACGAGCTTCTGGGGCGAGGCCGGCAAATGGGACCCGAAACCCTTCGATCTCGTCACCTTCAAGCGCGCCCTGAACGACTGGCAGCGCGCGCTCGCGTCGGACGGCTGGAACTCGCTCTTCCTCTCCAATCACGACCTGCCGCGCGCCGTCTCGAAATATGGCGACGACACGCGTTTCTGGCGCGAGTCCGCGACGGCGCTGGCGACCGTCAACCACCTCATGCGCGGCACGCCCTATGTCTATCAGGGCGAGGAGATCGGCATGACCAATGCCGGCTTCACCGATATCGGCCAGTACCGCGACGTCGAGACGCTCGGCCTTTACGCCGAGCGCATGGCGGCGGGCGACAATGAAACGGACTTCCTGCGCGGCGCGGCCGCCAATGGCCGCGACAATGCCCGCACGCCGGTGCAATGGACGGCCGGACCGAATGCCGGCTTCACCACCGGCACGCCGTGGATCGGCGTCAACGCCAACCATGTCTCGATCAACGCCGAGGCCCAGATCGGCGACGAAGCCTCCGTCCTCGCCCATTACCGGAAACTGATCGCGCTCAGGAAGACGCATCCGGTCATCGTCGACGGCGATTACCGCCCTGTCCTGGAAGACGACCCGCAGCTCTTCGTCTTCACGCGCAATCTCGGCGGCACGCGGCTTGTCGTCGTCGCCAATTTCAGCGGCGAACCGGCCGCCTTCGAGACGCCGGCCGAACTGGAGATCGCCGGCGATTGCCTGGTCTTCAACCACGCGCCGCGCGACACGGTCTCCGGCACGATGCGGCTCGCGCCGTGGGAGGCTTTCGCGGTCCTCGCCTGAGCCGGATCTTTCGAAAACCCGAACTGGAACTGGCGGCACCGGCCCTGCGTTGCGTTAGTGGTAGCGGCGAGCTACTCTCCCGCAACGTCCAACGGGAAACAGCGATGCCGGTCCACAATGCCGATATAGCCGCCGCCTTCCGGCGTCTCGCCGACCTGCTGGAAATCGAGGACGAAAATCCGTTCCGGGTACGTGCCTACCGCAATGCCGCCGCCACCGTCGGCGGCCTGCCGCGCGACGCCGCCGGGATGATCGCCGACGGCGCCGACCTGTCGGAGCTTCCCGGCATCGGCGACGACCTCGCCGCCAAGATCGCCGAAATGGTCGAGACCGGCTCGCTTCACCTGCTCGAAGAGATCGAGACCCGGGTTCCACCCGGCCTTTCCGACATGGCCCGCGTTCCGGGCCTCGGCCCGAAACGCGTCAAGGCGATCCACGACGCGCTCGGCATCGATACGGTCGAGGCGCTCGAACGCGCCGCCCGCGATGGCCGGCTGCGCACGCTTTCCGGCTTCGGCGCCAGGACCGAAAAGAACATTCTCGATCAGCTCGCCCGCTTCGAAGGCGTCGAAAAGCGGCTGCGCCTGATCGATGCCGAACACATCGCCGAGCCGCTCGTTGCCTATATCCGCGGCATCGACGGCGTCAAACAGGCCGTCATCGCCGGCAGTTACCGCCGCCAGAAGGAGACCGTCGGCGATCTCGACATCCTCGTCACCGCGAAGGACGGTGCCGCGGTCATTACCCGCTTCGTCGCCTATGACGAGGTCGGCGACATCGTCTCGAAAGGCACGACGCGCTCCACCGTCATGCTGAAATCGCGCTTCCAGGTCGACCTGCGCGTCGTGCCGGAAGTCTCCTACGGCGCGGCGCTGTTCTATTTCACCGGCTCCAAGGCGCACAATATCGAGCTCCGCAAGCGGGCGATCAGACGCGGCTGGAAGCTCAACGAATACGGCCTTTTCGATGGTGACGACCGCATCGCCGGCAAGACCGAGGAGGAAATCTACGAAAAACTCGCCCTCCCTTTCATCGTGCCGCAATTGCGCGAGAACCGCGGCGAGATCGAAGCCGCCGAAAAAGGCGCCCTGCCCGATCTGGTCTCGCTGGAGGATATTCGCGGCGACCTGCATTGCCACACCACGGCAAGCGACGGCAAATACTCGATCCGCGAGATGGCCGAGGCGGCGAAAAACAGGGGCTATGCCTATCTCGGCATCACCGACCATTCGAAGAGCCAGACCGTCGCCGGCGGCATGAGCGAGGACGAGCTTGCCGCCCAGATCGACGAGATCGACGCGCTGAACGAGGAGCTCGACGGCATCCGCGTCCTGAAATCCTGCGAGGTCGATATCCTGCCCGACGGCAAGCTCGATTTTCCCGACAAGCTGCTTTCCCGGCTCGACTACACCGTCTGCTCGATCCACGGCGCGTTCAACCTGTCGCGCGAGAAGCAGACCGAACGGGTTCTGCGCGCCATGGACAACCCGCATTTCACCATTCTCGGCCATTCCACCGGCCGTCTGATCAACCAGCGCCCGCCTTACGATATCGACCTCGAGGCGGTCATGGACGCGGCCCGCGAACGCGGTTGCTATCTCGAACTCAACGCCCAGCCGAGCCGTCTCGACATCGACGACATCCACTGCAAGATGGCGAGGGACCTCGGACTGAAAGTGCCGATCTCCACCGATGCCCACTCGACCGACGGGCTGGAGATGATGCGCTTCGGCATCGCCCAGGCCGGGCGCGGCTGGCTGGAGGCGAAGGACGTGCTCAACACGCTTCCGCTGGAAAAACTGCTGAAGGCGTTCGGGCGCTGACGGGCATCAGCCGCGGTTGGAAATCCACCGGCACTGATACGGCGCGAAGGTGATTTCGCCGCGCGACGGGTCGATCGCCTCGCCCGACAGCAGGTCCTTCCACTCCATCCCGGTGATCAGGTTGACCGCCATGACCGGGATCGAGACCTCTTCCTTCGTCACGTTGTGAATGGCGAAGATCGACTGGTCGCGGTCGAGGCTCTGGCGCCAGAAGCCGAACAGCTGCTCGCCGAAATGCAGCGTGAACTGCGTCGCGTTCGGGTGGAACCCCGGCTGGCGCGCCCGGATGCGGATGCGCTCCTTCATCGCCGCCAGCACCCGCGCATGCTCGTTTTCCGGATCGTCGAGATACCAGCGCAGCTCCGGATAGTCCCAGCGCTTGCGGTTGATCGCCCGGTTGTGGCCGGTCTTCTCGACCCCGGCATGGTCGTTGCCGGTGCCGAGCAGCGAGTGGATGTAGAAGGCCGGAATGCCCTCCAGCCCCATCATGATCGTCTGGCTGGCGATGAAGCGCTCGAACTGCCATTCGTCCTCGCCGTCGACCGTCCCCTTCATCGCCTCGTAGAAGGCGATGTTGAGTTCGTACGGTTTCTGCGTCCCGTCCGGCATGGAGCGCATGCTCACCAGCCCGCCGAAGCGCTGCACCGTGTCGATCACCCGGCCGAGCTCCTCCTCGTCGAGCAGCCCTTCCGCCGGGCGCATGCCGATCCCGTCATGCGAGGCGGTGAAATTCAGATAGGCGCAGCCGAGCTGCGCCGGCGGCATCGCCATCTGCCAGGCGTTGAGATAGCGCGCCGTGCCGTTCATCAGCGCGTGCAGCATCAGGGGCGGCAGCGAGAAATTGTAGATCGCATGCGCCTCGTTGCGGTTGCCGAAATAGGACAGGTTCTCCGCGTTCGGCACGTTGGTCTCGGTCAGCAGCACCACCCGCTCCTCGCAATAGTCCGACGAGCAGCCGCATCAGCCGCACGATCGCATGCGTCTGCGGCAGGTGGATGCAGCTCGTGCCGATCTCCTTCCAGATGAAGGCGACCGCGTCGAGCCGGATGATCCGGACCCCGTTGGCGATGTGCAGCCGCATGATCCGCAGCAGGTCGACCAGCACGTCCGGATTGGCGAAGTTGAGATCGACCTGGTCGTAGGAGAAGGTGCACCAGACGTGGCGCGGGCCGTTGGCGGTCTCCACCTCGCGCAACAGCGCATGCGCGCGCGGCCGCACCACCGCGGAAAGATCGTCGTCGGGCGAGGCCTCGAAGAAATATCTGTCGTAGGGCTCGTGCCCCTGCAGGTATTCGTTGAACCACTTCGACTGCGCCGACATGTGGTTCAGCACCAGGTCCGACATCAGCCGGAAATGGTCGCCGATGCGGTTGATGTCGGCCCAGTCGCCGAGCGTCGAATTGACCTGCTCGTAATCGGTCACCGCGAAGCCGTCATCGGAGGTGAACGGGAAGAACGGCAGGATGTGCACGCCGGTGATCGCGTCGGCGAGATAGCGCCGCAGGAAATCGCTCAACAGGTCGAGCGGCTTGTGCTGGCCGTCCATCACCGAATTGCCGTAGGTGATGACGACGGAATCCTTTTCCGACCACAGCGTGTTGCCGGGCTGGCGGGCGCGCTGGCGCGGGTTTTTGCCGTCCGGCCAGAACGCCTCGATGACCCGCCGCGAGAGATGTGCCGCATCCTCGTCGGGATAGATTTCCTTGACGAGGCTCATCAGTTTCGCCCGCAACTGCGAATTGACCGCAATCATCCGTTCCGCAAATTCCCGCTACCGCACTGCACAAAAATGCATCGTGCCCCGATTTTGGGCGCATTTGCAAGACCCGCGCGAAAACGGATAAACAAATCGATTTAAACCCGGCGGAACTTGCTCTAACATTGCCTGCGCGAAACGAGGAGGCAGACATGCATCTGGGTATCCTGACCGGCGGCGGCGACGTTCCCGGCCTGAACTCCGCCATCAAGGCCGTCGTCAACGAAGCCCATCTCAGGGGCTGGACCGTCACCGGGTTCCGGCGCGGCTGGGCCGGGCCGGTCGAGACCGATCCGCTCGATCTCGAGGCGACCGCCGCCCACCGCAAGGTGCTGACGCCGGACTTCGTGCGCACGATCGACCGCTCCGGCGGCACGATTCTGCATTCCTCGCGCACGCGCCCGTCGCGCATCAAGGCCGACGGCCTGCCGGCCCATGTGAAGAAGAAGACGCCGCACGCCGACGCCGGTTATGTCGACGCGACCGACCACGTGCTCGCCGTGATCGAGGCGATGAAGATCGACGTGCTGATCGCCATCGGCGGCGACGACACGCTGTCCTATGCCGCCGAACTGCACGAACGCGGCGCGCCGACCATGTGCATCCCCAAGACGATGGACAACGACGTCTTCGGCACCGATTACTGCATCGGCTTTTCCACCTGCGTCACCCGCTCGGTGGAGATGATCCACCGCCTTCGCACGGCCGCCGGTTCGCACGAGCGCTTCCTGATCGTCGAGATGTTCGGCCGCAACTGCGGCATGACCGCTCTCTCGGCCGGCTATCTCTCCGACGCCGACCGCTCCCTGATCGCCGAGGTTCCTTTCGAGATGGAACGCCTCGCAGACCTGATGACGAGGGACCGCGCCGCCAATCCCTCCAACTACGCCGTCTGCGTCGTCTCGGAGGGCGCGATGGTTTCCGGCGAACACATCATAGAAAAGGGCGAGGCCGACGCCTACGGCCACAAGAAGCTCGGCGGCATCGGCGAGCGCATCGGCGTCGGGCTGAAGAACCTCACCGGCACCAACATGATGATCCAGAATCTCGGCTATCTGCTGCGCTCCGGCCCGCCGGACGCCGTCGACCTGATCGTCGCCAAGAATTTCGGCGCCATGACCGTGCAGCTGATCGAGGAAGGCAAGACGGGCCTGATGGTCTCGGTGACCGACGGCCACTACACCACCAAGCCGGCCAACATCTCGACCCAGGGCGAACACCGGGTCAACGTCGCCGGCATGTACGACACGCAGAACTACCGGCCGAAAATCTCGAAGGTCCAGGGAACGTCGATGTATCTGCGGTAGGGGCCGCGTTCAGGTTTCGCCGATCACATGATGGCATTCATAGGAGGTCGGTTCGATCGGCGCGCCGTCTGCGGTCGTTGCATGCTCCCGGAACGTGTTGAAGCCCGCCGGAATGACCGTGCCGGTCTGCGCCATGTCGAGAAAGATGTGCTTTGAGACGGCCGGCGAGCGTTCGAACCAGTTCGGATTGTCGAACGTTCCGGCGAAAACGCCGACGATGTCGGGAAACCGCTCAAACGTCATGAAGAGCTTCGTGCCGCATGTCTCGCAGAAATGGACATGGATGATTTTTCCGCTGCCCTCGGAGCGGTGGTCATAGATCCTGGGGGTTCCGGCGGTCACCGCGAAAGCGCCCTTCTCGAAGATCGGTTCGACGAGATAGGCGCCGCCGGTGCCTCTTTGGCAGAACCGGCAATGGCAGAACGTCACCCGCATCGGCGATTCGGTAACTGCGTAGCTGATCGCCCCGCACAGACAGCTTCCGTTTTCCGTGTTCATCTTCGTCCCCCCGGCTCCTGCCGATAGCCTAGAGCTTTTCAGGGACAGATAGAAACATTCTGTTTCTCGTCCGGTGCGGCGGTCCGCGCGAAGGCGCGCGCAGCGCGTAGCGGGGCTACGGGCAAGCGCGCCGACAAAGCGGGCACCCGCCGGACGGAAACCCGAAGGGCCGGGCATGTTTGTCCCGATGCCTTCGGGCTCCGGCTTGACCGTGCCCCCGGCACGGCCTGCGCCAGATCCCTCGATCTCGGGACAAACTTGCGCCGGCAGAATGCTTCTATCTGTCCCTGAAAAGCTCTCGCCTATCGGAACGCCGGACCGGTGGCTATGGCTCAGGCCGGACGGAACACCGCGCACGGCTTCTCCATTCCGCGCAGATGCACCTCGCCGAGCGGCTCCATCGCGAAGCGCGTGCGCGCTGCCGCGCCCGGTCCGACCAGCATCACCTCGCCCATCTTCTTGGTCTCGGCCTCCAGCCGCGACGTCATGTTGATCGCCGGGCCGATCGCCGTGTAATCGATGCGCCGCTCGGTGCCCATGTTGCCGACCGAGCAGACGCCGCTTTCGATCGCCGCGACGACCTCTATCGCCGGCAGGCCCCGCGCCTGCAATTGCGGATTGGCGGCCTTCAGCGCCGCGATGATCGCCCGCGCGCAATCGATGGCGCGGTCGGCATGGTCGAGCGTCTCCAGCGGCGCGTTCCAGAACGCCAGCACCGCGTCACCCATATATTTGTCGATCGTGCCGCCGCGCGCGAAGATCTCGCGATTGGCGATCTCGAGGAAGTGGTTGACCACCGCAACCGTCTTGTCCGCGCCGAGCGCGCCGCTCATCGCCGTGAAACCGCGCACGTCGACCAGCATCGCGGTGATTTCGCGGTCCTCCACCTGCAGCGCGGCGGCCGTGTCGGTCTCGGCGAGGTGGCGCACCACCTCCGGCGACAGGAATTGCGAGAACTGTTTCTGCAGCACGCCGCGGCGCCGTTCCGCCTCGCGGTACAGCGCGTAGCCGCCCGCCGCCCCCATCACCAGCAGTCCCGCCGCCGGCTGCACCCCGTCGAGCAGCAGGTCGCGCGAGAAATAGGCATAAGCGCCGACAGCAAGCGGCGCGGCGATCACCGGTGCCGAGGCCAGTACCGCCAAGAGCGGCCGGCGCGCAAAGCCGGTCAGGATCAGGAAGAGAAACAGGCTGCCGCCGAGGAATAGCCCGCGCTCGATCGCGCGCGCATGCGGCGCCTCGAACAGGTAGCGGCCTTGGAGCATCTGGGTCGCGAGAATGGCGTGGATGTCGGCGCCGAGCCGGTGCCCGCCACGCGCCGTCAGGTGGTACTGGTCGATCCCCGCCGCATCGACCGCGATGATCGCGATCCGGCCGTCGAGCCCGTCCGCCCTGCCCGTGTCCAGAAGCCCCGTCGCCGAGACATGCGGCACCGGTACGGTCGTGTCGATGATGCGGATGCGCCCGTCGCCGCCGAGCGGCACCGTCGCCTCGCCGACCCGCACCGCGTCGCTCGGCAGGCCCTCCAGCCTCAGCGTATAGCTCGGCGCGCCCTGCGCCACCCGCAACAGTTCCAGCGACAGCGCCGGCCACAGCCGCGTCTCGCCGCCCGGCGTTTCCGCCCACACCAGCGGCACCTTGCGGATCACGCCGTCGGCGTCCGGCAGCGTGCGCACGATCCCGAGCCCGCTGGCGGCCTCGGCCAGTTCCGGCAGTGGCGCGATCCCGCCGGGCACCGCTTCGGCCGCCGCCGGATCGAGCCCGACGACCGTCCAGCCGGCCTTCTCGCCGATCCTGATCGGCCCCGCCGAAGGGTCGAGCGACATGGCGAGCACCGACGGCGCGCGGGCAAGCGCCCGTGCGAAGGCGGCGTCACTTGCCGCCCCGTCCGCGCCGGAGTCCGGTTCCGCGAAGAACAGGTCCAGCCCGACCGCCGCCGCGCCGCTCTTTGCGACCGCGTCGACGAGCTTTCCGATCTCGGCGCGCGGCCATGGCCAGCGCCCGAAACGCGCCAGGCTTTCCTCGTCGATCGTGACGATCGCCACCTGATCGAGATCGAGCTTTATCGGGGAGACGGACTGATAGGTGTCGTAGGTCTTTTCGCGCAGGCCCGCAAACATGCGGTCGAACACGACATGGGCGCCCGGCAGCAGCAGTGCGAGGACGGCGAACGGGACGATCAGGCCCCGCAGGCCGAAGCTTCTAGCGTTTGCCGTAGACGTCGTGACCACCCGACGGATTGCCCATGTCTGTTCCGTTGCCGGTGTGGGTTCCCGGCCGCGGCAAACCGCCGTCGCGCGAGTTGCACATTGCCGTCGCGGCCGCGCTGGCGCAATGGGCGCCGCCGTAATTGCCGCCGCCTCCGGGCGCGCCCTGGCCCTGGTTGGCCGGCGTCACCATCTGGCGGCCATTATTGGCGATATGCCGGATCTCCAGCGTCTGCCCGTCGGAGATGCACGACATGCCGGGCTTGGTCACGGTCTTCTTCTTGTTGCCGACCTTGCACACCATCAGCCCGCCGCGCAGCGTCGCGATCGACTGGTTGCCGATGACGGCGAGATCGACGATGCCGCCGCGCACGCCGAGCACGATATGCGGCGTGCGCACTTCCGACGATCCGCGTTTCGAGATCTGGCCGCCATAGATGCGCGCGAGGCCGCTGGTCTGGCGCAGACGGATCTTGCCGTTGCGGCGCGCCGGATCGTAGACGAATTCGTCGATGGTCAGCACCGCGTTCGGGCCCATGCGCGCGCTCGATTCGTCGTCGAAGACGATCACGCCGGAGCCGCTGGCATTGCTCGCCAGCCGGTCGCCGAGCGAAACCGCGCTGCCCGCCGCCATCCGCGAACCGCCGCGCGAGATCATCGCCTTCTCGGCCGTCAGCGTTCCGACGCCCTCGGCCTGCGCGGCCTGCGGCAGGACGGCGGCTGCCGTCACCAGCGCGGCCATCGCGAACCCCCTGATTGTCGTTGCTGCGTGCATCGTCACATCCTCAGTTGAACCTGTAGGTCAGGCCGGCCTTGGCGCCCCAGGTCTCGCCGCTTCGGTCGACCGAGGGAAAGACCGTGTCGGTCAGCTTTTCCTCACCGTAGGATACGCCGAAACCGAGTTCGACATGTGTGGCGATTTGCACAGTGTGGTTCCAGAAAATCTCCCAGGCTTCGCGGTCGGCCAGATCCGCGTTGGGCGATCCGAGGCTCGTCACCGAAGCGTAGTCGAGGATGCGTTCGCGCGAATAGCGCACGCCCGCCTCGTGCACCCAGCTGCGCCCGTCGGCAAAGACATGCAGCAGGTGCGAAACCGATGCGCCGACCTCGACGCCATGCGCATTGAAGTCGAAGGAGCCGTCGGTGAAGGCGAGCGGCGTCGTGCCCCAGTCGTAATAGCCGGAGACATGCGCGCCGACCGCGACGCCGGGCGCGATCCGAAGGTCTCCCGTCAATGCCGCGCGCATCCGGCGGTCGCTGTAGAGGCCATGCGAATTGCCGAGCCAGCCATAGCCGAGATGCGCCTTGATCTGGCTTTCCACGGTCGGCTGGACGGAGACCACCGTTTCCGCGCCATATTCCTGCAGATCCCGTCCGCCGCCATAGGTCTGGAACCGGCCGTAACCGGTGACATCGAGCCGCAGCGTGTCGATGATGTCCGGCAGCCCTTTCGAATAGGTGACGTCGAAGTGCCCGGCATGGGCGTCTATCGCGCTCAGGCTGCCGAGGAAATCCGGGTCGCCGAGACTGCGCCCGTAGAACAGCGCACCGCCGAAGCGGATTTCGTCGCGCGTCGCGGTTTGCAGGTCGCGGATGATGACGCCCTCGATCTCGCCGTAGGGCGAGGTCAGTTCCTCGCTGTCGTTGGGCCCGGACAGTCCGACGTTCTGCGTCGTGTTCTCATAAGCGCCGCCGGCGGTGACCGCCATGCGGATCTCGAGGCCGCGCTGGCCGCGTTCGACGCGCGCCTTCAGCTCCTCGATTTCCTTCGCGAAATCCTCCCAGCCGGGCGTCAGCAGCGCCTGTTCGAGATGCGCGGCGGCGGTGTCGTAATCGGCGATCTGGTAGTAGATGCGCGCCAATGCCAGCCGCGCGCCGAGATCGTTCGGCGTGCGGAAGATGATCTCCTCCAGCGTCGACAGGGCCTGGTCGTATTGCCCCCGCCGCGCCGCCTCGACGACGAAATTGTCCAGCGAAGCGCGGTCGCCTGTATCGCTCACCCGGTGTTCGAAGGCATTGTGGTAGCTGATGGAGTCGGCCAGCGCCGGTATCGCCGGCAGCAGCAAGGCCACAGCCGGAACGGCGGCAAACGCGTGCCATGACAGATGACGGAATCGGTTGATCCGTTTCATGCTGCGACGCATCCCTCGTGTTTCCGTTCCGCCCCGCTGCGCTTATAGCCCGCGAGAAACGGTCACTTCCAGTGCAATTGCGCCACACTCGTGTACTTACGCAAGGGGATTGCGCGTAAAAATTGTTGCTCCGGCGCCACGAAGGGCGCCGGATCGCTTTGGCCGGTCAGCGGCAGTTGCCGCAGAAACGCTGGATGCGGTTGCAGGATTCCTCCAGCAATTCCTCCGACGTCGCATACGAGATCCGGAAATTCGGGCCGAGCCCGAACGGCTCGCCATGCACCACGGCGACGCCTTCCGCTTCCAGCAGCTCGGTGACGAAATCCTTGTCGTTTTCCATCACGTTGCCGGACGGGGCCGTCTTGCCCATCAGCCCCGCGCAGGACGGGTAGACATAGAACGCACCCTCCGGCGTCGGGCATTCGATGCCTTGTGCCTGGTTCAGCATCGAGACGACGAGGTCGCGCCGCCGCTGGAAGATTTCCTTGTTGCGCCCGATGAAGTCCTGCGGCCCGTTCAGCGCCTCCACAGAGGCCCATTGCGCGATCGAGCAGGCGCCCGAGGTCTGCTGGCTCTGGATCATGTCCATCGCCTTGATCAGCTCCATCGGGCCGGCCGCATAGCCGATGCGCCAGCCGGTCATCGCATAGGCTTTCGAGACGCCGTTCATCGTCAGCGTGCGGTCCTTCAGGCCGGGCTCGACCTGCACCGGCGTGACGAACTCGAAATCGCCGTAGACGAGATGCTCGTACATGTCGTCGGTCAGCACCCAGACATGCGGGTGGCGCATCAGCACGTCGGTCAGCGCCTTCAGCTCGGCATGCGAGTAGGCCGCGCCCGACGGGTTCGACGGCGAGTTGAAGATGAACCACTTGGTCTTCGGCGTGATCGCCGCTTCCAGCGCGTCCGGCGTCAGCTTGAACGCGTTTTCCTGCGTCGTCTTCGCCGGCACCGGGTTGCCGCCGCACAGCAGCACCATTTCCGGGTAGGACACCCAGAACGGCGCCGGGATGACGACCTCGTCGCCCGGATTCAGCGTCGCCATCAGCGCGTTGAACAGGATCTGCTTGCCGCCGGTCGCGACAATCGTCTGCGTCCAGTCGTAGTCGAGATCGTTCTCGCGCTTGAATTTGGCGGCGATCGCCTTGCGCAATTCCGGGATGCCGGAGACCGGCGTGTATTTCGTTTCGCCGCGATTGATCGCCTCGATCGCGGCCTTCTTGATGTTGTCCGGCGTGTCGAAATCCGGCTCGCCGGCGCCAAGGCTGATCACATCGCGGCCAGCGGCTTTCAGTTCCCGTGCCTTCTGCGCCACGGCGATGGTGGCGGAGGGTTTCACGCGGGAAAGAATGTCGGCGAGGAAGGCCATGTCATGTCTCCTGAAAATGTTGCTGCCCCCCTTGTCCGGAAGGCGGGTGCTATCTGCTCCATTACCGTTGAATGCGCAAGCGTTGCGGGCCCGCTGCAAACGCGCTAACGCTTCATTAACCATAAATTCATCGCTTCGGGCACATTTTGGGCACGGCAGACGAAGGAGACACCAGCTTTGTCCGACATGCCCCCTCTCGAAATCGGCAGGCGCGACAACGGGACATTTATCGCCCGGCACGGCGATTTCGTCCTGCAGACCGCCTTCCAGCCGATTTTCCGCTTCGAGAAGGGCCGCATCGTTCCCGTCGCCTGCGAGGCGCTGCTGCGCGTGACGCGCAACGACGTCCCGGTTTTGACCGACGCCTTTTTCGCGATGCTCGATTCGGCCACCTTCCGCGCCCTTGAACCGGAACTGCGCCGTCTGCACATCCGCAATGCCTGCCACCTGCCGGCCGACACGCGCCGCCTGTTTCTGAATTTCGATCCCGGCGTGCTGGACGACCCGGCCGGCTTCGAGACGCAGCTGCGTGTTCTCGGCGACGAATTGCGCGATGCCGGCATCGCGCCCGCCGACATCGTCTGCGAGATCACCGAGGCCGAAACCCGCAGCAGCGAGGCGCTGACGCATTTCGCCTATGAACTGCGCGCCCGCGGCTACCAGGTCGCCGTCGACGACTTCGGCGCGAAGGCCTCGCGCCTGCAGCGTGTCGCCGCGCTGGCGCCGGACATCGTCAAGTTCGACGGCGCGCTGGTGAAGCGCCTGATGGCGACCGAGGCCGGCGTCGCTTCGCTGCGGATGCTGATCTCCCGCTTCCGCAAGGACGGCATCGTCTGCATCCTCGAAGGCCTCGAGGTGCTGTGGGAAGTCGGCGTCGCCGAAACGACCGGCGCGGAGATGGTCCAGGGCTTCGTGCTTGCCGCGCCGCGGCTCGCCGGACCGGATCTCGCCGCCTGGATCGCGCAGTACCGGCCTCTTCCCGAGGAGCCGGCCATCCGTGTGGCCAAGCGGTCGCGCTGAAGGTTTCCCGAATGATCACGCTCTATTCGATGCCGAGTTCCGGCAACTCCTACAAGGTACGCCTGCTGCTCGCGTTTCTGGGCGTCCCCTATCGCCATGTCGACGCCGAATACGGCAGCGGGCTGACGGAAACACCCGAATTCCGCGCCCTGAACCCGGCCGGCAAGGTGCCGCTTCTGGTCCTCGAAGACGGCCGCCTTCTGTCGGAATCCAACGCCATCCTGCTCTATCTCGCGCGTGGCACGCGTTTCCTGCCGGACGATCCCTACGAACAGGCGCTGTGCCACCAGTGGATGTTCTTCGAACAGAACGCCCACGAAACCTCGGTCGCCGTGCGCGCCGCGATCCTGACCTATCCGCAGCGCGCCCATCTGCGCACGCCCGATCGCCTCGATCCGCTGCTCGAAAGCGGCCACCGCGCGCTCGGCGTCATGGAAGCCCGGCTCGAAAAGACGCCGTATCTGACCGGCGACCGGCTGACCGTCGCCGACATCTCGCTTTACGGCTACACCCACAGCGCCGGCGCCAAGGGCGGTTTCGAGATGGCCCGCTTCCCGGCGATCAATGCCTGGCTGGAACGAATCGCCGCCGAACCCGGCCACGTGCCGTTGTCATTTGTCCCGGAAGCGCAAGCGAATTCGTAAACGTTTCGGTAACAAACTTCTTCAAATTGCCACAAAATCTCCCGCTGCCCGCCGCTTTGTCTCCGCGAACAGGTCGAATTCGCAACCGACTGTGAGCATGCGCACAGATTCGTGCCCGAATACCGGATTGAAGAGGCCGGCAAAGACCGGAGTGGGAAAAAATGTTCACGGCTTCAAGACGCATCCGAAACGAACGGACCAGCCACAACAGCAAGGCGACGGCGCTCATCATCGCCGTGCTGATCCTCGCCAACGCCGCGGCGATCGTCGGCCTCGGCTCGAGCGCGCGCGCGGAAGGTTTCCCCGACGCGCTGCAATACGCACCGATGACATGGGAAAAGCAGGCGCCCGCGCTGCCGGAAATATCCGGACCGCACCCCAAACCGGCACAGACGGTGACAATCGCCCCGGTCGAGCGCCATTTCCTCGAACCGGCGGCTTCGGCGAGAACTCCGGCGCATGAGTTCGCGCAGGTCCGCACGACGGCCCGCTCGGCGGCGACCGGCGACAGCCGCCTCCTGCTGATCGCGCTGATGACCGTCGCGCTCGCCACCATGGCCGGCGTCAGCATTCACATGTTCCGCACGCTGGCCCGCGAGATTTCCGAGGCCGAGCGCAAGCGCGCGCGCCTCTGAAAGCGAATACCGGAAACGCAAACCTTGGCGCGGCGGCGATCCCGACTAGATTACCGGACGTCATGAAACGCTTCGCCCTCCCGCTCGCCTTTGTCCTGGTGTCGGCCGCTTTCCCGGCCGCCGCCGAAACCGTCACCGAAATGACCGCGGAAGCCGATATCGCCGCCGCGGTCGTCGCCACCGGCCTCGCCCATCCGTGGGGCATGGATTTCCTGCCCGGCGGCTCGATCCTCGTCACCGAGCGCGAAGGCGCGATGCGCATTCTGCGCGGCGGCGTCCTGTCGGAACCGGTTTCCGGACTTCCCGAGATCGCCGTCGCCGGACAGGGCGGCCTGCTCGACGTCGCGCTCGCGCCCGATTTCGGCAAGACCGGCGAAATCTTCTTCACCTTCTCCGAGCCCGGCCCCGGCGGCGCGGGTACCGCGCTGGCGAAAGCGGTCCTCCGGGACTGGGACACGGCCAGAGCCGCGCCTCGCCGAAGTCGAGACGATCTTTTCGATGAACCGCAAGTCGGACACGACCCACCATTTCGGCTCGCGCATCGTCTTCGCGCCCGACGGCACCGTCTTCGTCACCACCGGCGACCGCGGCGAGTCCGCCCGCGCCCAGGATTTCGGCGATCACGCCGGTTCGGTGATCCGTATCAACCGCGACGGCTCCGTCCCCGCCGACAATCCCTTTGCCGGCGATGAGAAAGCCGCGCCGGAAATCTGGTCGAAGGGCCATCGCAACATCCAGGGCGCCGATATCGACCGGCAAACCGGCGACCTGTGGACTGTCGAGCACGGCGCGCGCGGCGGCGACGAGATCAACCGCCCGCGGGCCGGCCTCAACTATGGCTGGCCGGAAATCTCCTATGGCCGCCATTATTCCGGCGCGCAGATCGGGTCCGGCACCCGCGCGCCCGGTTACGAGCAGCCGGAATATTACT
The DNA here is from genome assembly GCA_963712205.1 of uncultured Alphaproteobacteria bacterium. Taxonomy (GTDB): domain Bacteria; phylum Pseudomonadota; class Alphaproteobacteria; order Rhizobiales; family Rhizobiaceae; genus Oricola. The sequence goes on from CAVQHF010000004.1 coordinate 81,460, forward strand.
GGGATCCGTCGATCGCCCCGTCCGGTCTCGCCGTCTATCGCGGCGCGATGTTTCCCGAATGGGACGGTGATCTCCTCGTCGGCGCGCTGAAATACCAGCTGCTCGCCCGCCTCGAGCGCGACGAGAGCCGGCGCGATCGTCGCGGAGGAACGCATGCTGAAAGGCAAATTCGGCCGCATCCGCGACGTCTCCGTCGCCGCCGACGGCTCTGTTTACCTGCTCACCGACGACGACCCCGGTTCGATCGTGCGCATCACCCGCAACTGACGTGGCAAAACTCATGCTGACGATTACGCTCGCCGTCGCCGCGGCACTTCTGGCCGCGGTTCTGGTCTTTGTCGCCTATGGCCGCGCCGAAACCTGGGCGTTGTTCTTCGGCAATCCCGATCTCGGCCAGTTCGATCGGGCCGAATCCCGTCCGCTCGCCGTCCCCGAACGATGCGCTCCTGTGCACGCCCGGCCTGTGCGGGACGGCGAAAGTGGACGCCGCCCTGCCGGAATACGATGCGACGCCGGCGGAGCTGATCGCGCGCGATCGACGATGCCATGCGCAGTTCCGGGGAAATCTACCGCCGCGTCGACGACGGATCGGATCCCGCAAAGGCACGTTACGTAACGCGGACGCCGCTGATGCGCTTTCCCGACACGAATTCCTTCGAGGCCGTGCCGATGCCCGACGGGCGCACCGGTCTCGTCGCCTATGCCCGCGCGCAGATCGGCCGCGGCGACATGGGCGTCAACCGCGCCCGGCTGGAGAAGATTACCGCCGCGCTTGCCGGCGGCTAGGTAGGGCTGGCCGTCCGGCGGCCAGACGAGCGGCCAGTTGTCCGGCCCGCCGGCGGCGTCCCCGTCGCATTCGCTATTGACCCGCGCCTCGACCAGCACGAAGGCATACCGCCCGGAGACCTCGCGCCAGGCCCAGCGGTTGTATTCGCCGCAATCGCCGTTCCCGCGCCCCTTGAAATAGCCGGTAAGCTGCAGCGCTGTCCTGGTCCCAGCCGATGTTCCACGCCTCTTCCGCCGTCGACGGACCGTCTCCGGTCATCACCGGCAGCGCCACGCTGCGGAATCGCGATCCCTTCCGTTCCCAGAACGCATAGGGCTGGTTGTCGGCGTCGCCCGCCCCGCAGGGCAGTCCGATCAGGAATGTCTCGTTGCCCGTATTGGCCTCGAACCCGCCGAGACCGGCGAACCGCTCTTCCGCAAGGCCGCCGCAGGCCGCCGATGGCCTGTCGGCGAATTCGTTGCGGATCTGGAACGGGATCGCCGCAAACGACGTGATTTCCCGCACCGTCGCGCCACCGGCCGGCAGCGCTTCACCGTTCGCCTGCAGCGCGTCCTCGCGGCCGACGCGCCCTTGCTGCTCGTCCATGAAGGTTAGCCCGGCGACAAAACCCGCCAGCGAGAAGGTCGACACCGTATCGGCGCCGCGCGCGCGAAACGAGACCCGCAATTCCTGCCCGCTCCGGGCCGCATCGACCAGCGCCGCGATCTCGGCCTCGCCCTTGAACAGGTATACTCGTAGACCGCGGCCCGGTAGGACAGCTCCGACACCGGCAGGCGCAGGATTTCCCGTCCGTCGACCTGCATCACCACCTCGGATCCGGCGGCAAGCGTCTCGCGCACGCCGAGCACCAGCTCGAGCGGCGCGTCGCGGCTCGACCGGCGCCGGAAGATCACCGTGTAGAGCTCCGACTGGGCGTTGTAGGTGGACACGTCGCAGATCAGCGCATCCGAGCAGTCGACGCTGACATCGCGAATGCGCTTGAACTGCCGCGCTTCCGCCCCCGTGGCCGGAAGAAGGCCCGCGATCAGCAAGAGGACCGCCGCGGCTCGCATCAGGCCGAACCGCATGTTTCCCCGCTGAAGACATCGCATCGGCGTTTTCATTCCCTGTTGATCCGTTGCGGTGAACCTATAGCAGGCCCGGCCGGCCAAGGAAGCCAAAACAGCCCCTGTGTCTATGCGCAATTTCGCCGCCGCGTACTCGGCTGTCGGCGGATGCGTCGCCGCATCGGCCTCGCGCATGCGTCCCGCGCGCAATGAACCGCCTGGTGATGCGAACCAGTTCGAGGATCGCGCTTGTCGGCGTCGAGCGGCTTGCACAGGAAGAAGCCCTGCACCTCGTCGACTCCGAGCCGGTGCAGCGCCGCCAGTTCTTCCTCGCTTTCGACGCCTTCCGCCACGGTTTTCATGCCGAATTCGCGCGCCACGTCGACCAGCATCTGGACCAGCGCGCTGCGCGCGCGGGTCCTGCGCGATCCCGTCGACGAAAAGCTTGTCAATCTTGAGGATCGCGGCGCCGAGCCGCTGGATCGAGGCGAGCCCGTTATGCCCGGTTCCGGCGTCGTCGATGGCGACCTCGATTCCCGATCGCGCGCAACGCCTCGATCGAATGGCGCGCCTTTTCCACGTCGCCGATTTCCTCGCGCTCGGTGATCTCGATCACCACCCGGCCGGGATCGAGGTCCGCGCGTTTCAGCACGCCGTCGAGCCAGGCCGCGAAATCCGGGTTCGGCGAACTGCGTCGGAGACGCGTTGAAAGCGAATTTCATATGCGGCGCGGTCTCGGTGACGCTGCGCATCGACTGGCCGTCTTGGCGATCATCAGCTCAAGCAGGTCGCCGACCAACCGTTCGCTTCGATCAGTGGCACGAAGGCTGCCGGCGACATTCTCATGCCGTCCCTGCCGGGCCAGCGCGCCAGCACCTCGAAGCCGGTCATTTCGCCGCTCGCGACGTCATAGGCAGGCTGGAAATACGGAACGATTTCGCCGCGCCTCAGCGCCTGCCGGATGTGGCTCGCCGAATTCGGCCGGGGAACGAGGCCGCGCGCCACGAGATAGGCCAGAAGCAGCGCCAGCGCCACGACGCTGGCATCGGTGACGGGATTGCGCTCCATGTTCAACTCGTGCATCAGCCGCGCCGGAACGTGAATCCGCACGACAAGCGGATAGCGCGTCCGACTTGACTTCGAACATCTCGGTATCGCCGCCGATTTCCCAGTCCGGGCCTTCGAAACTGCCGATCGTCCGTCCGTTGGTCAGCGAGAGCTTGATCGCGCCGCTGTCGCGGAACTCCGCCGGCAGGATGTCGAAGACAAGCAATTCCGTGTTGACCAGCGCGGTCGCCAGCGTTGTCGCGTCGAAATTCCAGGTCACCGCGACGGCGGGTGAATTCAGCATCTTCACCGGGTTGAGGACGATCTCCGGATTGCGCGCCGTCACGCCGTCGATCGGATTGTCATGGTTGCGTCTCAGCGCCTCGTTGTTCATCGCCACCGAACAGGTGAATTGCCGTCATGCGCCGTCAGGATGTCCTTGATCGAGCCCGACTGGAAAACGGCATTGTTGATCGCCACCAGGGCCCCCTTGACATCGCAGCCGGTATCGCCGGCTTCCCCGAGTTCGCCGAGCCGGATGACGGCATAGTCGGTCGCGATCTCGGCCCGCGTCAGCGCGCTTTGCGCCAGACTGACCACCGTCTGGCGGTTGAAGGCGGTGACGATCTCCCGATACGCCGTCGCGGCCGCCAGAACGAACGCGGCCGCGATGAGCAGCGTGAGCACGCCGATCACCAATCCTGCCGATATTCGCGTTGCCGATTGCGTCAACATTCCCGATTGGGTAGCAGTTTTTGGCTTACCAACCGATAAACACCGGCTTGGAAGATCTGCCATCCGCGATCGATGGCCGGCCGAAACTCGCCAGAACCGTCCCGGAAACCGCCCGATGAACCGCGCCACCGCCAATCTGCTGCTGCTGACAACCGGCGCCATCTGGGGCGGCGGATTCGTCGCCCAGGCGACAGCCATGGCGGCGATCGGCCCGGTATTCTTCACCGGCCTGCGCTTTCTGGCGGCGGCGCTTGCCGTCCTGCCCTTTGCCCTGCGGGAGGCCCGAAACGCCGGCGCTCCGCTCGCGCCGACGCCGGCGCAATGGAAGCGCTTCGCCCTGCTCGGATCGCTTCTCTTCGCATCCCTGGCGACCCAGCAGATCGGCCTTCAGACGACCAGCGTCACCAATTCCGGCTTCCTGACCGGCCTTTACGTCGTCTTCACCCCGGTCGTCGGCATCGTGCTTTGGCGCGTCTGGCCGCATCCGGTGATCTGGCCGGCCGCCCTGCTTGTCGCTCGCCGGCATCTTCCTCCTGTCCGGCGGCACGCTGACCGGCCTGTCCGCCGGCGACCTGTGGACGATCCTGTGCGCCATGATCTGGGCCTGTCACGTCCAGTTCCTCGGCCGTTTCGTCGCAGCGTTTCCAGGCGAAGTGGAAACCGGTTCGCCGTCCGGAAACGCGACCAGGCAGAAAATTGCCCCCGCCCGTCCGCTGCAACTGGCGTTCTCGCAATTCCTCGTCTGCGGCCTCGTCGGCCTGTCGCTCGCGCCGCTCGTCGAGCCCGTCGGCTGGGACATGGTCACCGGCGCGGCCGGCGAAATCCTGTTTGCCGGCGTGTTTTCCGGCGGCGTCGCCTTCACCATCCAGGCCATCGCGCAGCGCCATACCACCGCGCCCCAGGCGGCCATCTTCATGTCGTCGGAGGCGCTGTTCGCCGCCTTTTTCGGCGCGCTTCTTCTCGGCGACCGCATCGGCGCGACCGGCCTTGCCGGTTGCGCCCTGATCTTCTGCGCCATGCTCGCCGTCGAGCTCGTGCCGATGATGCGCACGGCGAAGCGGGTGGCCTGAGTCGCACCGCCGCGCAACGACATCCCCTCGCGGGTGTCCGAACCGGCCTGAGCGCGCCTCTCACCGTTTGTTTCAGCGATCAAATCGCGCCGACATCGACATTGACGTGATCGCTCCGGGCGCCGCCGCGAGCCCGCCCGCCCCCGCCCCGCCACATTTACCGGCGCGCGATCGCCCGTTTTGGCAGGCGCAACGCCGGCAATGTCAAAACTGTGTCCGAAACTGGGCGGGATGGCAGGATTATGTCTTTGTTTTCATTTCGTTTTCTTCACGCAACGTGATTTGAATTCCGTCACCGTCACGGCCTTATTCGCCCCGTTGCCGGCGGCGTGTTCCACACCCCGCTCCCTACCAGCCGGAAGCGTCGCTGGCAGCGAACCACGAAAAACGGGAAAGGACCCAGACCATGAAGAAACTCGTTACCGCCACGCTCGCCGGTGCAATGCTCGCCGGTTCCATCGTCGCCTCGCTCGCGGCCGTTGCCCAGGGCGTCGTCGCAAGCGTCGACACGGAAACGCGCACCATCACGCTCGAAGACGGGTCCAACTGGGTTGCCGCCGACAGCGTCGACCTGGACGCAATCGCCGCCGGCGACAAGATCCAGGTCACCTATGACGACGGCACGACCAACGTGACCGCGGTCGAAAAAGAAGCGATGTAGGCTTCACGCCACGCATCGAGGGGATGGCGGCGCCCGGCTCCGGGGCCGTCATCCCTTTTTCGTGTCCGGGTGCCGATCGTGGCGGATTCGCGGCACTTTCGTGTCTTTTTCAAGCTACTGTTTTTAAACAAAGAATCCAGTTGAAATCGGATTTCTTCGTGCTAGAGGAGATGCGCCCGGCAGCGCTCCCGGAAACGACGAGCCTCCTGAGCCCGGGTGTATTTCATGGAAAAACCGAAAAAATGAGAAAGCTTCTCATCGCCTTCGCGGCGAGCCTCGTTGCAACCCTGTCCGTATTCGCCGCCGAACTTCAGGGCGTCGTCGCCGAAGTGGACGCCGAAAACCGCACCGTCACGCTGGATGACGGCAGCACGATGCCCGTCGCCGAAGGCGTCGACATCTCCTCGATCGCGCCCGGCGACACCGTCAACATCATCACCGACGACGCGTCCGGCGAGATCACGGAAGTCATGATCGCCGAATAAGCGCCAGCGCTTCGCATGCCCGCGGCCGGACCCCAGGTCCGGCCGTTTTCCAGTCAGATCGCCGTCTTTTTTGCCGCCGTTTCCGGATCGCCGGTATTCGGGGTTCCCGCCGGCTCGATCAGCAGCAGTTCGACTTCCTCTTCCGCCACCGGCCGGTGTTCCACGCCCTTCGGCACGACATAGATCTCGCCCGGCCCGAGTTCCACGTCGCCGTCGCGCATCTCGATTCTCAGCCTGCCCTTCAGCACGTGGAAGAAATCGTCGGTGTCGGGATGCGAATGCCAGACGAATTCGCCTTTCACCTTCACCACCAGAAGATCGTGGCCGTTGAAGCCGCCGACGATCTTCGGCGACCAGTGCTCGGAAAACATCGCGAGCTTTTCGGCAAGATTGATGGGCTTGGGCATGGAGCTTTCCTTCAGGGCAAAACCGGCTTCTCCGCCATGTTCAGATGCAGATGCGCCCCGTCATAGGGATTGCGCGCGCGCCACCGCCTCGTCGATCTCGACGCCGAGGCCCGGCGTTTCCGGAATGACCGTGTAGCCGTTCTCGAGCTTCAGGGGCGTCTTCAGCAGCTCCGCGTGGAACCCGCCCCAGTCCTTGATCGCTTCCAGGATCAGGAAATTCGGACATGACGCGGCAAGCTGGATATTCGCCGCCGCGACCACCGGCCCGCAATAGCAATGCGGCGCGACCAGCGCGTGATGCACTTCGGCGATCGCCGCGATCTTCTTGCCTTCGAGGATGCCGCCCGAGCGGCCGAGATCCGGCTGGACGATCTGCGCCGCGCCGAGCGCCAGCAGCCGCGCGAACTCGTATTTCGTCGTCAGCCGCTCGCCGGTCGCCACCGGGATCGAGGTCTTTCTGCGCGAACTCCGCCATCGCCTCCGGCATGTCCGGCGGCACCGGCTCCTCGAACCATAAGGGATCGTAGGGTTCGATCGCCTTCGCCATCCGCGCCGCGCCCGACGGCGTGAACTGGCCGTGCGTGCCGAACAGGATGTCGGCGCGCGTGCCGACGGCCTCGCGCACCGCCTTCATCATCGCCGCCGACCGCTCGATGTCGGTCAGAAGCGGCTGGTGCGGATCATGGATCGTGTAGGGCCCGGCCGGGTCGAACTTCACCGCCGTGAAGCCCTGCTCCACCCAGTGGACGCGCATTCTCGGCGGCCAGGTCGGGATCGTTATAGACCGTGCGCCCGCTCGTCTCCTCGGGATAGATCGAGCCTTCCGCCGGATAGAGATAGGTGTAGGAGCGCAAGCGCCTCGTGCACCCGTCCGCCGATCAGCGCGTGCACCGGCTTGCCCGCCTCCTTGCCGATGATGTCCCAGCAGGCCATCTCCAGCGCCGAATAGCAGCCCATCATCGACAGGTCCGGCCGCTGCGTGAAGCCCGACGAATAGCAGCGCCGGAAGAACGCCTCGATGTCGTGCGGATCGTGCCCGACGAGATGCCGCGCCGCGACGTCCTCGATCGCCGCCGCCATGACGGTCGGCCCGAAACTCGCGCCATAGGCCTCGCCCCAGCCGGTCACGCCGCCATCCGTCGTCAGCTTGACGAACAGGAAATACCGCCCGCCCGGCGCGCCGTCCGGCGTGCCCACGATGAAGGTTTCGATGTCCTTGATGTGCATGGCCACCCCTGTCGGTAGTCGTTGGTCGGTAGTCGGTAGTCGGTAGTCGGTAGCGAGAATACCGGCCACCCTACTGACTACTGACTACCACTACCTACTACTCACTACCTACTACTCACTCAAATACGACCACATTGCGCAACGCCTCGCCGCGCTTGGTCGAGGCGATGGCCTCGTTGATATCGTCTCAGCGCAAACCGGCCCGTCACCAGCTCGTCCAGCTTCAGCCGGCCCTCCTGGTAGAGCGTCACCAGATACGGGATGTCGCGCGCCACCTGCGCCGAGCCCATCTTCGAGCCGATGATCCTCTGGCTCCAGCCGGCCAGCGTGCCCGGATCGTATTCGCCCATGACGCCCGACGGCGGCATGCCGACGATGACGATGGTGCCGTTCTTGGTGATGTATTGCGACGCGCTGTCGATCGCCGGCTTGGCGCCGACCGAGACGAAGACGAAATCGACGCCGCGCCCGCCCGTCAGCGCCATCAGCTGCTTCGCGGTGGTCGGGTGCGGCCGGGTTGATCCCGTGCGTCGCGCCGAAGCGCTTCGCCGCCTCCAGCTTGTCATTGGAAAGATCGATCGCGATGATCGTCTGCGCGCCGGAGGCGAGCGCGCCCTGCACGGCGTTGAGCCCGACGCCGCCGCAGCCGATCACCGCGACATGGCTGCCCGGATGGATCTGCGCCGTGTTCGTCACCGCGCCGAAGCCGGTGATCACGCCGCAGGCGAGCAGCGACGCCGCGTCGAAGGCGATCTCCTTCGGGATCATCGCGACCTGGCTCTTGTCGACCACGACCTTCTCGGCGAAGGCGCCGGTGCGCAGCCCGTGCCACCAGCGCCTCGCCGCCCTCGCCCGTCATCGGCGACTGCCGGTCGAGCGGGAACACTTCCTCGCACAGCACCTGGTGCCCGCCGGAGCAGTAGTGGCAGGTTCCGCACGAGCGGATCAGCGTCACCACCACATGGTCGCCCGGTTCGACGCCGGTGACGCCCTCGCCGACCTGTTCGACGACGCCCGCCGCCTCGTGGCCGAGCACCATCGGCAGCGTCGCCGCCCCAGCCGCCCTCGGCATAGATGATGTCGGAATGGCAGATCGCGCAGGCCTTCACCGCGACCTTGACCTCGCCGGGCCCGGGATCGGCGAGCGTCACGGTCTCGATGGTCAGCGGCTTGTCGAATTCGCGGCAGACCGCCGCGCGGATCGTCTCGGACATGGCATGCGCCCCGGTTGAACTCAGGCTCGAACGCTATGTCCACCTTTGCGTACCCGGTAGCGGGCGCGGCGACATGTCCTGTCGGCTTTGTGATGCTCGGCGCTTGACCTAAACATTAGTTGAGGTCGTAGCGTGCCGCCAAATCGATTCCGAAAAGCAAACGAAGGAGCAATGCATGAACATCACGGAAAAGCCCGTCGAGCGGCAGCGCAGCATCTACCGGGTGGACAGTTTCACGGTCCCCGTCGCGGCCCGCGACGAATTTCTGGACCGTCTCGTCGTCATCAGGGATTTCCTGCAATCCCAGTCCGGCTGCCTCTTCAACCGGATCGCGGAAACCGCCGCCGAAAACGGCGTCGTGCGCATGATGACGATCGTCGAATGGCGCGACCAGGGAGCGGTGCAGAACGCCCGCGCCAACGCCGCGGCCTATTACGAACGCACCGGCTTCAACCCGCAGGAACTCATGGACAAACTCGGCATCACGCCCGACTTCGGCCTGTTTCGCGATACCGCCGTCTAGAGCGTTTCCAGGCGAAGTGGAAACCGGTTCGCCGTGCGGAACCGCGGCCGAACAGGGACTTGGACACGTTCATCGGTTCAGCCGAACGGAGAACGCATCCGGTATCTGTTGCGTCCCGGCGTCATTTGCCGTTCAAAAGGGAGAGCGATTCACTGGCGACCAGACGAGCAGGATATGACCGAGAAGACCGACACCGACGCCCCCAAGGGTGAATTGACGCTTCGCACCCTCGCCATGCCGGGTGATACAAATGCGGCGGGCGACATTTTCGGCGGCTGGGTGATGGCGCAGATGGACCTGGCGTCGGGCATTCGCGGCGCCGAGGTCGCGGGCGGACGCGTCGTCACCGCCGCGGTCAACGAGATGTCGTTTGCCATGCCGGTCAAGGTCGGCGACACGCTCTGCGTCTATACCGAGATCGAGCGCATCGGCCGCACCTCGATGGTCATGCGCATCGAGGCCTGGGCGCAGCGCTATCTCTCCCACGTGATGGAAAAGGTCACCGACGCCAGCTTCGTCATGGTCGCGCTCGACACCGCCGGCAAGCCGACGCCGATCCCGCGCTAGGCTGCGCCGCACCATCGACAATTGACTGTCCTTTCGCGCCGTTGAGGCGCACAATTGCCGTTTTTCGGCCATCCGGCCGCAGATCGTCATCGGAGCGGAAAATGGGTGACAAGAACCTGCATGACGCATGGAGCGCGGGAGACAGCTACGAAATCTACATGGGTCGCTGGAGCCGGAAGATCGCCGCCGCCTTCCTCGATTGGCTGGATGCCCCCGCCGGTGCCGACTGGCTCGACATCGGCTGCGGCACCGGCGCCCTCTCGCAATCGGTGCTGGAGCGTTGCCGGCCCAGTTCACTCCTCGGCGTCGATCCATCGGAGGGTTTCGTCGGCCACATTCGTCGCACGACCCGGGATGACCGCGCGAGATTCGAGGTCGCGGGCGCCGAAGCGCTTCCCCTCGGCGATGCGAGCGTCGATGTGGCGGCATCCGCGCTCGTCCTCAATTTCGTCCCGGACCGGGTCGCCGCGTTGAGGGAAATGCAGCGGGTCGTGCGCCCGGGCGGCCTCGTGGCGTTCTATGTCTGGGACTATCCGGGCGGCGGCATGGGCTTTATCGACCTTTTCTGGAAGGCCGCGGCCGCCCTGGACGCTTCGGCCGAAGCGCTTGACGAGGCGGGGCGTTTCCCGTTCTGCACCAGGGACGGATTGGCGGAACTCTGCAAATCCGCCGGCATCGGGAACGCTGTCGTCGAACCGGTCGAGATACCGACGACCTTCCCGACCTTCGAGGACTTCTGGCTGCCCTTCACGCTCGGCGCCGGCCCCGCGCCCGGCTACGTGGCAAAGCTCGACGAGGCGGGGCAAGCGGGATTGCAGCGTGAGCTGAAGTCGCGTGTCGGCGCCGGCGGCCCGGTCGACCTGACGGCACGTGCATGGGCGGCAAAGGCCCTGCGCGCCTGAGAGTTCTCGTTCCGCTGTGTCGTTGGCGCCGCTTTTGCGCCGGTCGCCGGTCCGCGTTATCATCGACGGCAGGGTCCGCCATGCGCCAAGCAGCCATACTCCTGCCGGGATCGTCACGCCGGCCGAACTGGCCTATGGCGATCTTCACCGCCTGCTGGAATGTCCGGCACGGTAGTGCTGCGCGAACTCGCCATCTATGACGGCGGTGCGCCGCCGACGGATTACAGCCTCGAAACCGAGATGACCGCCGTCCTGAAGACCGCGGATGCCGCCGGTCTCGAACGGTTCCATCTCGGCGGTTATTCGGCCGGCGGCGCGATCGCCGCCGCGTTTGCCGCGCGCCATCCCGACCGGCTGGCGAGCCTCACCCTGATGGAGCCCGCATGGTTCGGCAATGAGGGCCAGAGCGAAGAAGAGCGGAATGTACGCGATGCCATCGAAGCGACCACGAAATTACCGGCGGAGCGGCGATCTCCGCATTCGCCCGGCTGAACATCGCCGAAGGCGCACAGGTGCCGCCTCCTCCGCCGGGCGGTCCGCCGCCCTGGATGCGGCACCGCCCCGCGGCCATCCGTGCGATTGGCCCCGCGTTCCGGGATCAATACCTCGACCTCGACGCGTTGCGGAAATTCGACCGGCCGGTGCTGTTCATCCGCGGCGGGCTTTCCAACCCCGCGATCTACTTTCGCAGTACAGGAACGCGCCGCGGCCGTGTTCCCCGATTTCTCGGTTGAGCTCTTCGAGGACCGCCACCATTTCGACCCGCCGCATCGCGCCGAGCCGCAGCGCACGGCGAAACTGTTGCAGGCCTTCTGGGATCGCGCCGAGACCGAAAAATCCGGTTGACGGCGCGTCTTCTGTGAGGAAAACGCCAAACCGTAAGGATTATCGGCATAATCTCGTGCGATACTCGTCGACATGATTCTCTAGGATATCGACCATGGCATACCCACCGCGCCGGACCTCGAGCGCTCGAGACAAGGCGGAAGCGCTGTTCAAATCCGCCACCACCAAGCCGGCCGAACCGTCGGAAAAGCCGCAAAGACCGACGATCCCCACCGGCAAGGAAAGCGTGACGCTGCGCATCGACAGCGACGTGCTGGCCTGGTTCCAGGACGAGGGTCCCGGCTGGCAGGACCGCATCAACAAGACTTTGCGCAAGGCCTCCGGCCTGAAATAGACGCCGGACGGTTTAGCCGGAGCGCGCTATTCCGCCCCGTTTCCGTGCGCCCGCACGATCGCGTCGGCCTCCTTGCCGTACAGCTCCTCGAAATGGTCGAATTCGCGCGAGAACCAGCCGATCCCCTGCGTCGCCGAACGCAGCGAATGCGACAGTTCGTCGAGCGCATGGCCGGGGATCAGCGCCCGGAACACGTCCCAGCCCTTGGCGCTGTCGTCGCGGTCGAAACCGAGCACCTGTCCCTTGAACGACGACACGATCGGCACCAGGCTGCCCGAGAACACCGACGGGATGTGGAACTCGATACGGTAGATCGGCTGCATCAGCACCGGCGCGGCATCGCCCAGCGCCTGGTGCACGCCCATCCGTCCCGCCGCGCGGAACGCGAACTCGTTGGAATTCGACAGAATGATGCTGGCCGTCGGTCAGCGTCACGCCGACATCGACCACCTGGAAACCGAGCGGCCCCTTGCCGAGCGCCTCCTGCGCGCCGGCCTCGACGGCCGGGAATGAAATTGCGCGGCACCGCCCCGCCCTTCACCGTCTCGGCGAAGGAAAAGCCGTCGCCGCGCCCGTTCGGATGGATGCTCATCTTCACGTCGGCGAACTGCCCGGCGCCGCCGGTCTGCTTGCGGTGGCGGTAATGCACGTCGGCCTTTTTGGTGATCGTCTCGCGATAGGCGGCGCTCGGCGGCCGCTCGGAAACGGCGATCTTGAACACCTCGGAAAGCGTGCGGATCAGGTCGCGCAGATGCACCGGCCCCTGCACGGCGACAAGCTGTGCGCCGGTGCCTTCCTCTTGCGTGACCGTCAGCCCCTGGTCGGTCTCGGCGATCTTCGCCAGCGTGCCGGAAAGCTTGGTCTCGTCGCGCTCGTTGTCGGGCGCCAGCACCCGCTCGACCATCGGCGTCGGCGCCGCCGTCCAGTCCGGCGTGGCGACGGCCTTGTCGGCGGCAAGCACCGACGGCGCGGTCAGATGGTCGGATTTCACCGCCGCGAACACCTGTCCCGGCTCCTGGTCGGCTGATCCCGCCGCCTTGCCCGAGCCGGGTTCCTGCAACGCGCCGAGGCCGGAGCCCCCCAGTTGCGCGCCCTGCTTCAACCCGCCGTCAAGCGCCCTGAGCAGCACCGTCTTGCCGACATTCTGGCGGTGATAGGCGTGGAAGCCGACCGCCAGAAGCGCGGTCTCCTTCGCTCCGCTCGCCTCGGCAAGGCGCTTGCGCAGCGCGGCGACCGGCGGCGCCTCGTGCCTGAGCGCCTTCATCAGCCGCATCACGCCGTTATTGTGGCTCGCCGCGCCGACCATCACCGGCATGACCTTGTTCTCGCGCAGCACCCGCGTCGAGATCGAAAAGACCGCGTCATTGGCCGGCTCGTGATCCTCGATCAGCTCCTCCAGCAGCCAGTCGTCGAATTCGGACAGATGCTCCAGCAGTTCCGCGCGCGCCTCGTGCTCGCGCTCGATCAGTTCCTCGGGGATCTTGACCAGCGTCGATGTCTGCCCCTCGCGGTAGCGCCATGCGCGCTCCGAGATCAGGTCGATCACGCCGACGATCTCGTCGCCCTCGCGGATCGGCACCTGCCGCATCACCAGCGGATGGCCGCAATAGTCCTGCAGCGCGGCGATGATGTCGCGGACCCGGCCCTTCGGCTCGTCGATCCTGTTGATGAAGATGATGCACGGCGTGCCCGACGCCTCGATCACCCGGAGATAGGGCGCGGCCAGCACGGCTTCGTCCGGATTGGGCGAAACGCACAGGATGCAGGCGTCGCTCGCCAGCAGCGCGTCCTGTGTATGCGCAAGCGCCTCGATCGATCCGGACGCGTCCAGCGCGCACCAGTTCTCCCCCATGAAACTGAATTCGGCCACGCCCAGACCGTAGGGAGTGACCGATTTCTTTGCCGCGCCTTCCAGTGAACCGAGCTTGTCCACCAGCGTGGACTTCCCGGTCTGCGACGGTCCAAGGACAGTGAAGCAACGCATTGGCCAACCTCCCTTTTGGCGTGGAATTCAATCCGGTCTGACAGAATGCATCGAACCGGCGCCGGACGCCACCCCCGGAGCCTTTCCCGCATCGCAGACACGAAGAACGCCGGCGGAAACCGCCGGCGTCGCGTCAGGAACAGCCGTCCGGCGCGGATCAGCCGGCGAGCAGGAAAAGCCCGCTCGCCACCGTCGCGCCGCCAAGCACGCGGGCCACCGTTTCGGCACGGCCGCCCTGTCCGAGCAGGCGGGTCAGGCCGAAGCCGAGGCCGATACCCGCGACATGCAGGCCAGCCGTCGCCAGCGCGAAACCGGCCGCGTAGGAGAATTCGCCCGCTGTTCCGATCTCGCCGCCATGCGCGTGGCCGTGGAACAGCGCGAAGACGCCGACGATCACCGCCGCCGGCACGACCGGCAGCTTCACCGCCATGGCGACCAGCAGCCCGAGCGCCACCACGGAGGCAAGGATCGCCGGTTCGACGAAGGGCAGATGCACGCCGGCAAGCGCCAGCATGAAGCCGGCAAGCATCGTGCCGACGAAGGCGACGGCACGATCCAGATCGCCTTGCCGCCGTTCAGATAGGCCCACAGGCCGACCGCGACCATCACGAGGATATGGTCCGCCCCGAACAGCGGATGCGAGAACCCGGCCGGAAACGAGCCGTGCTCGGCCGGATTGAGATGCGCGAAGGCCGGTGCCGCGGCGGCGAGCAGGAAGATGGAGGCAAGGGAGAGGCGCTTCATGTCGATGATCCTTTCTTGGGTTTGTCCGGCGTCCCGGGTTGGGTCACGCCTCGAAGCCCCGCGAGTGTGAGGCGATTCCGCCTCCCTGGCAACGTGCCGCAGCGGCACCCCCGGCGGATTTCTCGCGGCATTTGCAGGACGGCTCCTGTGGCTGGCTTCGTGGACCACGTCCACGCGCTTTCTCGGCAGTCCGCTTATAATATGGCAGTCCGCTTGTTCCGCTTATTATGTGGCCGGATGTATCGGGACCTGCTAGGTGTGTGGGCACGGTCGGTTTCCCTCCACAGGGTGCCGAAATTGGAAGACGGCAGTGTTTGCGCCCCAGACATGAGCCGTCTTTTGATTCCTGCCACGGCTTCCCGTTGGTCCGCTTGCTGTCCGATACCGTTTTGTTGCCGCCGTTTTTGCGGCAGATCGACTTCGCCGCCCGCCCGCGCTAACCTTGCGAAAAAGGGAGGGGAGACACATGTCGGCGACGATCGAACTGCCGGTCTGGTTGGTGGCGCTTGCCGGCGCCCTGGCGGCGGTCGCCTTCGTCGACCGGCTGCTGACACCGGCCGTGCGCTGGTTCTTCCGGCGTCGCGTCAACCGCGCCATCGAGGAGCTCAACACCCGCCTGCAACTGAAGATCAAGCCCTTCGGCCTGACCCGCCGCCAGGTGCTGATCGACCGCGTCGCGCATGATCCCGACGTGATGATCGCCGCCGAGGAACATGCCCGCGAGCAGAACATGCCGGTCGCGGTCGCGATGGACCAGGCCGAGCGCTACGCCCGCGAGATCGTCCCCGCCTTCAACGCCTATGCCTATTTCCGCATCGGCATCCGCATCGCGCGGATACTGTCGACGGCACTCTATCGCGTGCGCCTCGGCTACACGGACACCGAGGCGCTTTCGAGCGTCGATCCGGATTCCACCGTGGTCTTCGTGATGAACCACCGCTCCAACATGGACTATGTCCTCGTCACCTATCTCGCCTCGGCCTCGACGACGCTCTCCTACGCGGTCGGCGAATGGGCGCGCATCCCGGTCCTGCAGACGCTGATCCGCGCCATGGGCGCCTATTTCATCCGCCGCGATACGCGCGATCGTGCTCTATCGCCGCGTACTTGCCGCCTATGTCCGCATGGCGACGGATGCCGGCGTCACCCAGGCGATCTTTCCCGAGGGCGGCCTGTCGCGCGACGGCAAGCTGCGTCCGGTCCGCCTCGGCCTGTTGTCCTACATCCTGTCGGCGCACGAACACGGCGACCGCGACACGGTCTTCATCCCGGTCGGCGTGAACTACGACCGCGTGCTGGAAGACCGCTCGCTCGTCGCCGACGCCACCGGCCATGCCGCGCCGGTCTCGACCCTGCAAAAGACCGAAACCACCCTCGCCTTCCTGTTCAAGAACCTGCGCCTGCGCCTGGCCGGGAAATGGCACCGCTTCGGCTATGCCTGCGTCTCCTTCGGCAAACCCGTCTCGCTGAACGCGGTGCTGTCGGAGCACGGCGTAACCCACTGGACCGACCTCGCCGAAGCCGAGCGCCCGGCGCTGACCGAGGAAATCGGCGCGATGCTGATGGCCGAAGTCGGCAGGGTCATTCCGGCCTTGCCGGTGTCATTGGTCGCCGTGGCGCTGCTCGACGAACCGGGCGGCAAACTCGACCTGCTGGCGCTGAAGGCGCGCGTCGGCGCGCTGATCGACCGGCTCGCCGAACGCGGCGCCCATGTCCATGTCGCCCATGCCGACCGCGACTACGAGGTGACGGCGGGCCTGCGCATGCTGACGCTGCGCCGCATCGTCACGCGCGACGATAACGACGGCCTGCTGCGCATCGCGCCGGGCGAGGAAATCCTCGTCGCCTATTACGCCAACGCCATCCGCCACCTGCTGTAGGAGACGGCGTTGGCGGTCAGTGACACGCCGTCCGGCTGCGTTGCTTCAGGTCGATGTGGAAATGGTCCCTGTGGTCGCGATTGTAGCCCGGGCCCAGCACCGTGCCGAAATGATCGCAGGCCTCGCCGCGCACCCGGCGCAGGAACGAGCGCTCGCGGAAGGCGAACAGGCCGGGCTTGTGCACGTCGATGACGCGGCCGTTCTTCAGCTTGATCGCGCCGATATCCAGCGCATTGCCCTTCGAATGCTCCGACATGGTGCGCGAGCCGGCGATGCGGCGGCACGAATAGGACGAGATCTGCCGGATCTCGGCGACGCCGGAGAAATAGCGCACCCGCGCCGCCGGTGCGAGATCGCTCTGCACCCAGCGCGCCGCCTCCTCGGCCATGGCGCAATTCAGCTTCGCCGCCGGCTTGAGCGCGATCGTGCGCCCGAGCGAGGAGACCTCGACCGGGTAGTCGATGCCGCAGCTGGCGGAATCGCGGATCGCGGGAATGTCGCGGAACCGCACGCCCAGCCGCTTCAGCCGCTTGCGGCACTGCACCTCTTCCGCCGGCATGCCGCCGTCCTGCGACCCGAAGCGCGGCAGCGAGACCCTCGGGAAACCCAGCGTGACCGGCGGCGCCGCGGTCATCTGCGCGCCTGGCGACGGTGTTGGCGCAGGGGCTGGCGCAGGCGTTGGCGTAAGTGATGTCATGGGTGCCGGCGCGAGGACTGGCGATGCTGCCGCCGACGCCATCTCGACAGGCGCAGCGGGTGCGTCCGGCGCCATCATCGGCGCCCGGTGCCGGCGCGGCGGACACCGTCTCGACATTGGTAACGGGGATCGCCGAGCCGACATCGGCATTGGGGATCGGCGCAAGGTCGATCACCGTGCAGGACGCGACAAGGGTCGTGCAGACGAAAAGCGCGGCGATCGCCGCAAGCGGCTTGCGTGTCATTTTACATCCATCCGGTCTCGTCCCCGGACGGGATGCTAGGCGGTCAGGGTAAACGCGCCGTTGGAAAACACCGTTAACGCGCGGTTAACGGCCTCTCATTCGCCGGCCATGGCGAGATCGGTCGCCGGTTCCAGCCGGGCGACGGCGCGGGCGTCGAGCGCGACATTCACGGTCTCGCCGCCGAGTTCCGCGAAGGATGCCGGCACATAGACCGCCGTCGAAAGCGCCCCGCCGTCGCCGGCCGGCGCGATCACGATTTCGTCGACCGAGCCGTCCTCGTTGATGAAGGCGTCGGTGACGTAGCCGAGAACGACGCCGTCGGACGAAACCGCGGTCATGCCCATCCAGGCGTCGTTGAGTTCATGCTCCTCGTCATGCGAGAAGACGCCGTCCAGCGCGCCGCCGAAACGTTCCGGCATCGGCTCGGCATAGGCGAGCGCGATATCGGCCTCGCCCGCGGTGGCGTTCAGCTGCATGGCGCGCGGCTGCTGCGCCGCGACCAGCGCCAGACCGGCAAAGACCGTGGCGGCGAGGATCGTCAGCACCAGTACGTGGCGCAGGCCGCGGGACTCTGCGGCGCGCCCGGCGCGAAAACCCTGAATGTCGTGGCTGGTGCGAATTGCGAATGTGTTGGTCATTTGCCGTGCCGGTGATCGTCCTGTCACCGCCTCCTTGACCGTGACATTACGGCCGGCGGCGCGGACCGGATGTGCATTCGGTCACAGGGCGGCGGACGTCTTCGCCCGGCTCATCCGCCGGACGCGATCTCCGCCAGGATGTCGGCCAGCGGCCCCGGCTGGGAATCGAACGGCGAATGGCTCGCGGCGAGCGTGTGCACGGCGGTCGCGTTGCCCATCGCCTCGTCCATCATCGCGATCATCTTCTTCTGCCCGGCGGGCGTCACCGCCCGGTCCTGCGTGCAATGGATATAGTGGCGCGGCACCCGGCCGAAACGCGCGCGCGTCACCGGGCTCGGCACGGTGGTCACCTGCGCCGGCTCGTCGCAATGCAGATGCGCCAGCGCCGCCTCGAACGCCTCGCCGTCGATATCGCCGCAATAGGCCTGCCGGATGCGCTCGCGATAGTCCGGATCGGCGCTGCGGAAATCGACCCGCATCGCCCCGATCGACGGCGGGTCGGCGGCAAACAGCGACGGCACCAGCGCGTCCGCCATCGACGGGTCCATGATCATCTCGACCGGCGGCATGCCGGGCGGCAGCAGGAAGGCCGAGACATAGACGGCGGCCCACAGCAGGTCCGGTACCGCCTCTGCGACATGCGACACCGTCGCGCCGCCGAGCGAGTGGCCGACCAGCACCGACGCGGCCGTTTGCCCGCGACGCGGTCTCGCGCACCTCGTTGATGACCGCCTCGGTACGTTCCGCCTGGGTGACGTCCGCGTTCGGCGACGGTTCGCTCGCGAAGGCCTGCGCGTCGAACGGGCGTTTCAGCCAGGATTGCGGCAGCTTCGCATTGGCGCCGGCGCCCGGCAGGTCGAAGGCGCGCGTCACGAAACCCTTCGCCTGCAGCCGCTCGGCGACCGCGTCCCAGGTGTTGTGATTGTGCCAGGCGCCATGAACGAAGACGAATCCCGGTTTGTCGGTCATTGCTGCTCCTCCCTGCGAAATCCCGTGCGGCCCTTCCTGACACAAGGCCGCGCCTGTCACCAAGCCGTCCGCGGCCGTTTTGGCCATGTTATTGTGTCGCGGCGCCGAACGCCCGCGCCCGTTGTCCTGAAACAGGAGGTTTTTCGTGACCGCCAACCCGACCGCAAAACGGCTCAAGCTCGCAGCCGCCTTCGTTGTCCTCGCCGGCATCGTCATCGCCTTCGGCGCCCATCCGGCGACCGCATGGCCGGTGACCCTGCTCGCCGACCTGACCTTCTGGCCGCCCGACGGCGCGCAGTCGCTCGCCGCCCCGGAGACGCGGCTGGTCTACGGCGTCTGCGGCGGCGTCATGGCCGGATGGGGCGTGATGATCTGGCTGGTCGCCGACCGGCTCTACGACAGGGACCCGCAAACCGCGCGCCTGCTCGTCCTCGCCGGTCTCGCGGTCTGGTTCGTCACCGACAGCGCCGCCTCGCTGGCCGCCGGCGCACCGCTCAACCTGGTCGTCAATCTGGCGTTTCTGGCGATTTTTCTGGTGCCGCTCATGCTCGGCGGCAAGGCCGGTTCGGCCTGACGGAAATCAGGCGGCGAGCGCCTTTTCGATCCGGTTGCGCCCGGCGTTCTTGGCCCGGTAGAGCGCCGCATCGGCCTCGTCGAAGGCTCCCTGGAAACTCAGCCTGGGATCGGCATTGACGATATAGCCGATACTGACCGTGACCTTCAGCCGGATGCCCTGAAGTTCGAAAACCCCGGTTTCGACGCCGCTGCGGATGCGGTCGGCGACACTGCCGGTGCCGGCATCGTCGCAGCCCGGCAGCACCAGCACGATTTCCTCGCCGCCATAGCGCGCGACCAGGTCGGCGCCGCGCGCATTGGCCGAAATGATGTCGCAGATCTGGCGCAGCACCCGGTCGCCATTGGCATGGCCGAACGTGTCGTTGATGCTTTTGAAATTGTCGACATCGACGATCATGATGGCGTAGCGGTTGCCCTTCTCCACCTCGGCCCGCGCCATTTCCGGCCCGTTGACATCGAAGGCGCGCCGGTTGGCGAGCCCGGTCAGCGGGTCGGTCGCCGTGTCCTTGACCAGCGCCTTTTCGCGCACGACCTGCTTGCGGAACTTGTTCAGCGTCTCGCCGGCGATGATCACCCCGAACAGGTTGATGGCGATGAACGGCGCCGCGATATTCTGGAAGATGTCCGTCGCCGCCGACCAGGGCAGCAGGAACACGCTGATCAGCGACAGCGACGCGGCGAGACCGAGCAGGCCCAGCCGGAGGAGCGACAATTCGCGCTGCTTGTGCAGGCTCGCCAGTCCGAGGCCGATCGTGGTCGAGATGCCGATCCCGACGAGCCCGGACACGAGGCCGATCCCGCCATCCATCAGCCGGAAACCGCTCGCGGCGGCCGCGGTCAAAAGCGCCGCCGGGATGCCGCCATAGGAGGCGGCCATGACGAGGAAGACGTGGCGCAGGTCGAACACGACGCCCGGCGCGAAATTCAGCGGAAAGCCCATCGAGACGATGACGCCGGCCATGAAGGTCAGCGAGGCCGCGGTCCTCTCGCAGCGCTTCGATGCACATTGTGCGACGGCCATTTCATACAGCCGCATCGAAATGGCAACAATGCCGAGCCCCTGCAGAAAGGCCGAGAAAATAGCGAAGGTATTCATTACCCACCCCGGTTAATGCGCAAGAACTATCGATCGGGACGCTTGCGATCCGGTTAATGCCAAGATCTTGCCGTCGGGATATCGGGCACTTGTCGAAAACAGGCTTAACGAAGGGAAAACGGAAAGCGACGGCCTTTATGAACGCTCGACGCCGAGGAAATAGCGCGTCGTCCAGGTCTCGCCAGCGCGAAAATTGCGCGGCCGCCGGCGATTGCGCCCTGCCCGTCCTTCTCGACGAAATGCGCATTGAGCGGCTCGACCCCGAACCCGCGAAACCGCCCGTTCCACGGCTTCGCCGTCCGCCCGCCGGTCGAGACCCAGAACAGGCAGGCCGGATAGTCGCTCCGCGTTCCAGTCGAGCCGGACCGCATGGCCGGATTGCGGATAGACGATGCGCAATGTCCCGTCGGCGCCGTACAGCTGGAACGCCTCCTCCGTCGTCGCCTTCAGCAGGTCACCGAACGAGACCGTCCCGCCCTCCGCCAGCGGCAAAAGATCCGGGGTCTCGAACCGCGCCGCCGGCCTGAGCCGCGAGACGCCCGGCTCGAACACGACCGGAAAGGTCTCGCCATGCGAAAACGCCCCCTCGACGCGCACCGCCTCGCCCGGCGTGCCAAGGGCGAGGATCGGATGCAGCCCGACCGGCAGAACGCAATCGCGCCGCGCCGTCACCGCAAGCGTGAATTCCACCCGCGCCTCGCCCGGCACGCCGCGCACCGTCCGGCGCAGACGCGCGATCGGGTGATCCTCGGGGTAGTCGATGGAAAGCGCCACGCCCTCGCCGCCCTCCTCGAAGCGCCAGAGATTGTCGGTGCCGAACCCGTGCACGACCGGATCGGCTTCCGTCCTGCCGAACGGCACGCAGGGCCATTCCCCGCCGAGAAACCGCAAATGCGCCGGGATCGCCCCGTCCCGCGTCGTCGCGTCGTCATCATGCCACGGCGCCTCCGCCAGGGGAGCGACCGCCGACCCGTCAGGGAGCCAGAATTCCAGATGATGAATGGCGCCCGACAACGCCCGGACCTCGGCCGAGCCGTGCGACCAGGAAAGGGGGCGGGTGGGGCCGGGGAGGGATGGGGGCATGAGAGCGTTCTTCGCTGAATGGAGCCGTTCACGTTAGGGACAAGGAAGGACCTGGAGCAAGGGTTAACTCCTAGAAATCGGCCGGAAATACAACTATAAGTTGATCTCAAGCAGAAGCTTCGCGCAACAACGGAGAGCGGCCCATGTTACCCAAAACCAGAGTCGAATACCTCTACCGAGATGCCTCTAACTATAAGTTTTACGGAGACTTCATCGTGGAGGGAAAGCTTATTGAAGCAAATTTGAAAAATTTTCTTTTCGATAGAGAATGGTTCGTGCCAACAGCGGTTGGACTTCCACACTTGCTTGATCTACCCATAAACGAGGATGATCACTGGCTTCACGAATTCATCGAATTCGTCCCGACAGACGAGGGCACGCCGATATGCACATCATCGGAGATGATCGAGCGCTTTCAAGAAGCCTCGCGCCGTGGATGGTTTACGCATTTGGTTTGAAATGAGTGATCGATTTCTGATGGAACCGCTGACATGAAAGCCGTTTTCTATCACAAATCAGACAGTCGCTATAGCGATGTAACGGGGCTGCGTTATCACTTTCCGCACATCTACCTGAGCCGAGTAGAGCCTGTGGTTGGGGATCTGGATCGGGTCTACTACGGCCCACAGAAGGGGACGCGAGGCCGTTACTACACAGGGATCGCAAAAGTTAGAACATGTCCGACCGGATCCAGAACTAGACAAACACTGCTCGCCGAATTGGCGGGCTACATCGATTTTGACAGACCGGTTGAGTACAAGGAAGACGGCGGCTTCGAGAAACGCCTCGTCCAACCGGACGGCACTAATCAACAACGGCTACAAAGTCCAAGCGGTCCGGAGCCTCGAAGAATCGGAATTTGCGGCAATCGTGCAAGCTGGTCTTTCCGAGCCAGACGAATGGCCGGACCGAGTCGATGATCAAAGACGGAACGAGAACGAGCCATATCCGAATTACAATTTCGAGAACGCCCCGACCGGAGTTGATCGGCGAACCTGACGACTGCCCGATATTAGAACAACTTGCGAGGCGGAAATGGCGCGACACGAAGTTTAAACGAGCATGTTCGAGATTGCATATGGCCGTACCTGTGCGTTCACGGGCCTTCGCCTGATTAAGTGGAAGGACGGCCGGAGGTAGAAGCGGCCCGTATTCGGCCCGTGGAAAGCAGCGGCTCAATGACTGGGCGCGCAATGGCATTGCGGCTATCGGGTACGGTGCATTGGATGTTTGACCGAGGGCCATCCTTTCACTATCCGATGATTTCTCGATCCTGCGTTCTCGCCACTTAGAATCATGATGGTTTCGCATCTCCTCAATAAGGACCTGAAAGCTCGAGTGCCCTCCGATCCCAACCTCCAGCCGCATGCGGATACATGGGTTGGCACCGGACAAATGTCGTTTAAAGGTTCGATTGCCTCTTCACGCCATCCTGCCGGCTATGGCCATCAAATTCTTGCACTGCATTCAACACAACTCGATTGACGCCCCTCCCGCCGCCTGCCAAGACAGCCGCCACACGCGCCGGTATCCCGGCCCACATCAGATTCCGGGATCGTCATCCATGCTCATGCGCGCCGCGCCCATCGTTTTCGTGTTGCTGTGGTCGACGGGCTTCATCGGCTCGAAGCTCGGCGCATCGGACGCCGAGCCGTTCACCTTTCTGGCCTTGCGGTTTCTGATCGTCCTGGCGCTGCTGGCCCCGGTCATGCTCGTCACCGGGCGGCGGGCGCGCGGCGGGCGCGAGCGCGGCCACGCGATGGTCGTCGGCATGCTCATCCACGGGCTCTATCTCGGCGGCGTCTTCTGGGCCATCCGCCACGGCATGCCGGCCGGCGTCGCGGCGCTGATCGTCTCGCTGCAGCCGATCCTGACATCCGTGCTGTCGGCCCCGCTGCTCGGCGAGAAACTGGCGGCGCGGCACTGGCTCGGGCTGGCCCTCGGCCTCGCCGGCGCGGTGCTGATCCTCGCGCCGGGACTGGAACACGTGCTGCAATCGGGCAGCGGGATCACCGTCCCGACCATCGTCGCCGCCGTGATCGCGCTCGCCGGCATCACCGCCGGCACGATCTACCAGAAGCGGTTCGCCACCGGCACCGATCTGCTCGCCGGCACCGTCTGGCAATATGCCGGGGCGCTCCTGCTCGTCGGCGCCTTCTCGCTTGCGTTCGAGACCCGCGTCATCGACTGGACGCCGAAATTCATCGTCGCGCTCGCCTGGCTGGTCCTCGTTCTGTCGATCGGCGCGATCTCGCTTCTGATGCTGCTGATCCGCCAGAACGCGGTCGCCAGCGTGTCCGGCCTGTTCTATCTCGTCCCGGCGGTCACCTCGGTCATCGCCTGGTTCATGTTCGGCGAGACCCTCGGCCCGGTCCAGATCGCCGGCCTCGTCCTGGCGACCCTCGCCGTGCTGATGATCTCCGGCGTCCGGCTGCCGCGGCGGGCGCGCTGGTAGCGCCGGGCACCATGCCGGCCGCTTGCCGGTCGCGCCGGTTGCAATTCAACCGGATTGCAACCTATGCGGGATTCGTGCAACACTGCGCGCATGGCGCCTGCGCCTGTCCTGTCTACGGAGACCCGACATGCACATTCTCGGCCTTGTCCTGATCGCGCTGCTGCTCGCGGCAATCTTCGGCCCGCAGGTCTGGGTCGGCCACGTCATGCGGCGTCACGGCGCGGAGCGGCCGGATTTTCCGGGCACGGGCGGCGAACTCGCCGAGCACCTGATCGCCAAACACGGCCTCGACGGCGTGCGGGTCGAAACCACCGGTGAGGGCGATCACTACGATCCGCGAACGCGCACGGTCCGCCTGAGCCCGGAAACCCGCGACGGGCGCAGCCTGACCGCCGTCGCGGTCGCCGCGCACGAGGTCGGTCACGCATTGCAGCACGCACGCGAGGAGAAGGGGCTGAAACTGCGCCAGTCGCTGGTCTCGGTCGCGGCGGCGACCGACACCGTCGCCTCGGTGTTCTTCCTCGCCGCCCCCGTCCTGACCGTCATCGCCCGTTCGCCGCTGGCGCTGCTCGCCATGGCCGGCGTCGGGATCGCGCTTCTGGCGGTCCGCGTCCTCGTCCACCTCGTCACCCTGCCCGTCGAGTTCGACGCCAGTTTCGGCAAGGCGCTGCCGATCCTGCGCGCGGGAAACTACCTGTCGGAGCGCGACCTGTCGGGCGCCCACGGCGTCCTGCGCGCCGCCGCCCTCACCTATGTCGCCGGCGCGCTCGCCAGCCTGCTCGATCTCGCCCGCTGGATCAGGGTGCTGCGATAGAGCGTTTCCAGGCGAAGCGGAAACCGGTTCGCCGTCCGGAAACGCGACAGGACGGAGACGAACCGCTGCCGAACTCGCTGCCGACATCGTTCGCTTTCCTCCGGGCGCGCCGTCGCCCATACTGGCGGCATGAAAACACTCTGTCTCCTCCGCCACGCCAAGTCGTCCTGGGACGATGCCGCCCTCGACGATTTCGACCGGCCGCTGGCGGAGCGCGGGCTGAAGGCCGCGCCGCTGATCGGCCGCCTGATGGCGAAACGCGGCTGGCTGCCGGACCTCGCCCTCGTCTCGCCGGCCGCGCGCGCCCGCGAAACCTGGCGGCTGGTCTCCGCCGAACTCCCCGCCCCCGTCGAGACGCGCTTCGAGCCGGCGATCTACATGGCCGCGCCGGACGACATCCTGGCGCTTTTGCGCGCGCTGCCGGACGCGGCCTCCTCGGTCATCCTGGTCGGCCACAATCCCGGCCTCGAGCAAAGCGCCGCGCTGCTCGCCGGCCCTGAATCCGATCAGCAGGCGCTCGCCCGCATGACCGAAAAATTCCCCACCGCCGCGCTGGCCCGCTTCGATGTAACAACGATAGCGGCCAACGATGCAGCGCTGACCGATTTCATCCGGCCGGGGGATCTCGCCTCCTGACACCGCGCTGTCAGCATCTCCCCGCAATGTTCCCGGTTTCCCCTTCCCTTCGCGTCCGCCATTTCCCATATTGGCCGCATGGCCAAATCCCCACCGAAAAAGACCGGCAAGCCCTCCGGGTTTGAGGAAGCTCCGCAGGCAGAGTTCGAAGGCGCGCCGCTCAGCGGCAGCGTCGAGGACTGGGTCAAGCAGCTCGAATCCGAGGCCGAGCGCGACGCCCGCGCGCAGGAAACGCGCGAAATCCGCTCCAAGGCGGGAAAGCATCGCAGGAAAGCCGAAAAGAAGGCCCAGGGGCCCGCCAGCGCCGAGCGCAGCGAGAAGCTTAAGGGCGGGACGAAGAAACCCGACCGTACCTACACGGTCGGCGACAAGCGCACCGGCGGCGGCGTCTCCATCGGCGGCACCAACGATCCGCGCGAGCGCGCCGCGGCGGGGCTGATGCCGGTCGCCGGCCTCGACGTCAGCCTCGAAGAGGCCGGACAGCTCGCATCCACCGCCGGCGTCACCGCCACCGTCGAAGCCCTCAAGGCGCTGATCGATTCCGGCAATCCGCTGTTCAAGGACGGCGAGCTCTGGGTGCCGCACCGCCCGGCCCGGCCGGAAAAATCCGAGGGCGGCATCACCATCCGCATGCAGTCGGACTACGAGCCGGCCGGCGACCAGCCGACCGCGATCCGCGACCTCGTCTCCGGCCTCGCCGACGACGACCGCACCCAGACGCTGCTCGGCGTCACCGGCTCGGGCAAGACCTTCACCATGGCCAAGGTGATCGAGGAGACGCAGCGCCCGGCGCTGATCCTCGCCCCCAACAAGACGCTCGCCGCCCAGCTCTATGGCGAGTTCAAGAACTTCTTCCCGGACAACGCGGTCGAGTATTTCGTCTCCTATTACGACTACTACCAGCCGGAGGCCTACGTCCCGCGCACCGACACCTATATCGAGAAGGAATCCTCGATCAACGAGCAGATCGACCGCATGCGCCACTCGGCGACGCGCTCGCTGCTGGAGCGCGACGACGTCATCATCGTCGCCTCGGTGTCCTGCATCTACGGTATCGGCTCGGTCGAGACCTACACCGCCATGACCTTCCAGATGTCGGTCGGCGACCGCATCGACCAGCGCCAGCTTCTCGCCGACCTCGTCGCCCAGCAATACAAGCGCCGCGAGATGGATTTCCAGCGCGGCTCGTTCCGGGTGCGCGGCGACACGATCGAGACTGTTCCCGGCCCACCTCGACGACCGCGCCTGGCGCATCTCGCTGTTCGGCGACGAGATCGACGCCATCGACGAGTTCGACCCGCTGACCGGCCAGAAGACCGACCAGCTCAAATCGGTCAAGATCTACGCCAACTCGCACTACGTGACGCCGCGCCCGACGCTGAACCAGGCTGTCAAGTCCATCAAGGACGAACTGAAGCACCGCCTCGAAGAGCTTGAAAAGGCCGGCCGCTTGCTGGAGGCGCAGCGGCTCGAGCAGCGCACCCGCTACGACCTCGAGATGCTCGAGGCGACCGGCTCCTGCCAGGGCATCGAGAACTATTCGCGCTACCTGACCGGCCGCAATCCCGGCGAGCCGCCGCCGACCCTGTTCGAATATGTCCCCGACGACGCCATCGTCTTCATCGACGAGAGCCACGTCACCATCCCGCAGATCGGCGGCATGTATCGCGGCGACTTCCGCCGCAAGGCGACGCTGGCCGAATACGGTTTCCGCCTGCCCTCCTGCATGGACAACCGGCCGCTGCGCTTCGAGGAATGGGACGCCATGCGGCCGCAGACCATCGCGGTCTCGGCGACGCCCGGCAACTGGGAACTGGAGGCGTCCGGCGGCGTCTTCGCCGAGCAGGTCATCCGCCCGACCGGCCTGATCGACCCGCCGGTCGAGATCCGCCCGGCCAAGACCCAGGTCGACGACGTGCTCGACGAGATCCGCCAGGTGTCGCGCGCCGGCTACCGCACGCTCGTCACCGTGCTGACCAAGCGCATGGCCGAGGACCTGACCGAATATCTGCACGAGCAGGGCGTCCGGGTCCGCTACATGCACTCCGACATCGACACGCTGGAGCGCATCGAGATCATCCGCGATCTGCGCCTCGGCGCCTTCGACGTGCTGGTCGGCATCAACCTGCTGCGCGAGGGCCTCGACATTCCCGAATGCGGCTTCGTCGCCATTCTCGACGCCGACAAGGAGGGCTTCCTGCGCTCCGAGACCTCGCTGATCCAGACCATCGGCCGCGCCGCGCGCAACGTCGACGGCAAGGTCATCCTCTATGCCGACCACATCACCGGCTCGATGCAGCGCGCCATGGAAGAGACCGGGCGCCGCCGCGAGAAGCAGCTCGCCTACAACGAGGAACACGGCATCACGCCGCAATCGGTCAAGGCCAACATCGCCGACATTCTCGACTCGGTCTACGAGCGCGACCACGTCCGCGCCGACATCGCCGGCGCAAAGGGGCTGGCGGCCGACGAGGGCGCGCTGATCGGCGACAATCTGGAGGCCCATCTCAAGGCGCTGGAAACGCAGATGCGCGACGCCGCCGCCGACCTCGATTTCGAGACCGCCGCCCGCCTGCGCGACGAGATCAAGCGCCTGCGCGAGACCGAACTGGCGGTGATGGACGACGCGCTGGCGCGGGACACCGGCGTCGAGAACACCAAGGCGTCGCGCAAGGCGAAGGCAACGGGGAAACCCGTCAAATCCGGGTTCAAGAAGCCGTCCCTGGACGACATGGGCCCGGGCACCGACATGGCCAAACCGCTCGGCAAACCGCTGTTCCGCAAGAACACGCTCGACGAGATGACGGTCGGCCGCACCGAGAAACCCCTCGGCACCGGCAAGCTCCCCAGGAAGCCCGGCTCCGTCCCCGCTCCCGCCAGCGACGAGCCGGAGGCGAGGAGCTTAAGGGCGGGAGAAGACAACGCCGCCAAACCGCTCAAGCGCGGCAAGATCGGCGTCGGCTCCTACGAGGATCCCGCCGACCAGCGCGCCGCCGCCCGCCGCCCGAAGAAATCCGGCCGGCCGGGGCGGTAAGGGGCCCGCCAGCGAGCGAAGCGAAGCTTAAGGGGGGACAGAAGATCCGCCCCGCCAAAACACAGGACACCCATCATCTCCGACATCGGCGTCATCTTCACCCCCCTCGACCTCTTCGCGATGGCGCTGATCGCCGGGTCGCCGGGGCTCGTCCTCGGCGGCGCCATCGGCGCATGGCGCTGGCGCACCCGCCGCGTCCTCGGCGGGTCGATCGGCGCGGCCGTCGGTTTCGCGCTCTGCCTCGGCGCGGTGCTGGTCTGGCTCATGGCCGTCAAATAGCCCCGCTTCCGCCCGTCGCGCAAAACCGCTAGTCTCGCGCCGGACAGCGGCAGGGAGGCCGGACATGCGCGGATTATACACCTTTCTGGCCGCCATCGCCGGCCTCGTCGCCGGCTATGTCGCGGGCTTCGCCATCCTCTATCCGTTCTTCACGCAAGTGATGGGCTATCACGACATGGACGGCGGCATCGCCATGGGCGTCGCCTTCGGCTTCGCGCCCATCGTCGCGGTCGTCTGCGCCATCGCCGCCGCCGTGGTGGTATTCCGCAAGACCGGGCCGAAAACCCCCGCCGCGCCTGTCGAACCGCAAGGAGACGGCGCCGCTTGAAGACGCCCGCCTGCATCGCCGCCGCCCTCCTCCTCGCCGCCCTCCCCGCGCGCGCCGACATCCGCGCCGGCCATGTCGAGAAAACCTACGCGATTTCGGGCACGACCGGCCGGGCGCTTTACGAGTCGATCGGCGAGCGCGGCCCGCGCCTGCGCGGCGGCGCGGCGAGCGCCGTCGCCAAGACCGAATTCGACCTGAAATGGCACCGCGATTACCGCGCCGACGGCAAGGATTGCGTCCTCGCCGCCGCGAAGCCCTTCCTCACCATCACCACCACCCTGCCGAAGCCGGCGCAAAAACTGCCGCCGGACACCGCCGCGCGCTGGACAACCTTCATCGCCGGCATCCGCGCCCACGAGGCCGTGCATGGCGGCTATATCGCGGAGATGGCGCAGGAGATTTACGACGCCACCGTCGGCTTCCGGCAGCAAAACGATCCCGGCTGCAAGGCGATCCGCAAGGCCGTCGTCGCCCCGATCAAGGCCGCCTTCGACCGCTACAAGGCCCGCAACGCCGCCTTCGAGCAATCCGAAATGGCCAATGGCGGCCCGATCCAGCGGCTGATCCTGGAACTGGTGAACTGAGCCGCCTTCGTTGATCTCCGTCAAGGCGAACCGGCGGTGACCGTTATTGTCTCCGGGACAAGGAAAGGACTCCCCATGGGAAAAACCAACGCCGAATGGCACAAGGCGCATCCGATGCCGAAGAACCCGACGACAGCCGAGCGCGTCGCCTGGCACCGCGCCCACGCCGCCAACTGCGCCTGTCGGGAGATGCCGGAAAGCATCAGGAAACTGATCGAGGAGGACGACCGGAAGAGGAAGGACGGGTAGGCGCCTCTCCCTTCTCCCCCAATTCCGCCCCGCCCGCCATCCGTGCTATGGTTCCCTTGGGGAATGGGATGGTTCGATGACGGGAGGAACCCGCATGGCCAACCCGAAGAAGAAAACCCCGTGCCACGGCCTCGTGGTCGAGCGCCGCGAGGCCGGCCGCGTCACCTACACGCTGGAATGCCACGGCGACTGCGACACCGGCGACTGCAAGATCCGCTCGGAGACCGACCATCACGGCACCAAGACCGAATGGTGCGGCTGCGACGACGGCGCGCGCACCTGCAACATCTATATCGAGACCGACGCGCGCGGCCGCCAGCGCATCGACTGCTTCACGCTCGGCTGCGACGAGGGCTACGAGTGCAGGCTGGTCGAGCACGGCCGCGTCGAACATGACGGCGTCACGATCATCCACTGGGCCTGCGCCTGCAAAAAGATAGAGAAGTAACACGCTCCTCCCTTCTCCCTTGAGGGGAGAAGGTGGCGCGCGCAGCGCGTCGGATGAGGGTGAAAACTCGGTGCCGGCGACCCCCTCATCCGGCCCTTCAGGCCACCTTCTCCCACGAGGGGAGAAGGAAGGGGGCTACTCCTCAGGCTCGGTGGTGAACATCAGCGGGAAGCCGAATTTCTTGCCGTAGTCGCTGGCCCGCGTCGCCTTGGTCTCGGCGACGTCGCGCGGATAGACGGCGATGACGCAGACGCCGCGCCGGTGCGCGGTGATCATCACCTTGTAGGCGCGCTCCTCGCCCATGCCGAACTCGGCCTTGAGCACCATGACGACGAAGTCGCGCGGCGTGTAGTCGTCATTGATCAGGATGACCTTGTGCAGCCGCGGCCGCGCGAGCTTCGGCTTCGTCGTGGTTTTCGGTTTGACGGGCGCATCCGGCATGCCGGCCTCGATACACGTAAAAATGGGCTGGATTTTGGAAAAGAATAGAGCGGGATGGAGGCGTGTGAAGGGTACCAAGTCTAATCATGGCGATCAGGTTCACCCCCCACCTTTACCCCTCCCTCCCCGCGCCTATCATCCGCCCGTCCCCACGATGGAGGCACTCCCATGAGCGAGATCATTACCGTCGACCAGGCCGCGCGGATCATGCGCGCGGCGATGCGCGACGCGATCCGGCGGCATTCTTTCTGGTATCTGGCGCAAGGGCGCTGATGGTGCTGGCCGGGATCGTCGCGCTGCTGTTTCCGGTGTTTTCCTCCGTCGCCGTCATCCTGGCGCTCGGCTGGCTCTTGATCTTTTCCGGCATCCTGCAGGCGATCAGCCTGATCGGCGCGTCCAACGTGCCGCATTTCTGGCTGCAGCTGATCTCGGTCGCGCTGTCGGTGATCGTCGGCTTCCTGTTCCTGACCAGCCCCGGCGAGGGGCTGGTGGCGCTGACGCTGCTGCTGATCGTCTTCTTCATCGTCGGCGGCATGGCGAAGGTCGTCTTCGCGCTGACCATCCGCCCCTTCCCCAACTGGGGCTGGGTTCTCGGCAGCGGCATCGTCGGCCTTGCCCTCGGCGTCATCCTGTTCGCGCAGATGCCGGTGTCGGCCGCCTGGCTGCTCGGCCTCCTGGTCGGCATCCAGCTGGTCACCGAGGGCGCCGCGCTCGCCTGGATGGCCTGGCAGATCCGCCACGCCGTCCACGACACGCCCTGAATAGCCGGCCGGATTGTCTCGCCTGTCCTTCCCCCGTTCACGGGGGCCCGCCAGCAAGCGAAGCGAAGCTTAAGGGCGGGACAGATCAGTTCACCTTGCAGCCGCGGCGCTTTTCCTCGGCGCGGATGGCGTTGACGCGCGCCTGTTCGTCGCGCGTCAGCTGCGGGTTCTTCGTCCAGCAGTCAAAGTCGGCGAAGGTGCGCTGGCCGAGATCGGTCGAGAAGCAGTAGCCGTTGATGGCGTAGATGTGGTTGCGCGCATACCAGAGATCCCAGCAGCTTTGCGCCGCGGCGGGCGTGGCGAAAGCGGTTGCGGCGGCAAGCAGGATGGCGATCGTCAGTCTGGACATGGCTTTCCCCCTTCGATGTCCTCAGCACGGCCCCGGATGGACCACCCGCGCGCCGGCGCCGCCGGCGACGCAGTCGTTCGGATAGGTCGCGGCCTGGCCGGCGGCGACGGCGCAGACCGGCATGGAGATCTGCGGGCAGATGCGGTCCGGCTTCGCCGTCTGGCACGCGCCCGGCGAATAGGCGCGCAAGCCGGCGGCCTCAGCCGTGCAGGCGTTCGGATAGCTGCGCTGCTGGCCGTCCGGGGTGCGCGCGCAGACCGGCTGGTAGACCTGCGGGCAGAATTGCTGCGGTTGCGGCGGCTCCTGCATGCGCTCGCTGGTGCAGGCCGAAAGCGCCAGCGCCATCGCCGCGATCGCGGCCGCCGCCGCCGCCAGTCTCCGTCCCGGTTCGCCCATCGAGGTCTCCTTTTTCCGGCCGCGATTCTAGGCTGCTTCGCCCGTCATGTCATCGGCCGGGCCGCGGCGTTTTGGCCTTTACTGCTCAAAATTTGGACACCGCGTCACGAAACTTTTGCTTTACATCCGCCCCGGAATGAAGCAACGCTTTGGTCGTTCGGGCAATTTGCGAACAAACGGAAGTCGGAAATACCGCGCACCGGCACGCAAATCATAAGCCGGGCGTCTGTCGCGAGACAGGCGCGAGAACTGGTTCCTTTCCCTGCATTCGAGAACTGCCTGCCCTGTCCGTTCGCATAGTGCGTGCGGGTTAAACGCGTGGCGGAATGGGGGCAGCCGCGCATAGAAAACGGAAAAGGATCCGGATACATGTCGCAGACTGGTATAGTAAAATTCTTCAACACCGAGAAGGGCTTCGGCTTCATCAAGCCGGACGATGGCGGCGCGGACATCTTCGTCCACATCTCCGCCCTGCAGGCTTCCGGCCTCGCCTCACTGATGGAAAACCAGAAGGTTTCCTACGAGACCGAGCCGGACCGTCGCGGCAAGGGCCCGAAGGCCGTCAACCTCCAGGTTGAAGACTGACGCAGCGCCCGGCGGCGCAATGCCGCCGTCTTTTGCTGCAAGAATTCGAGGCGTGGACCGGGAACCCGGTCCGCGCCTTTCGCGTTTCGGTAAACAGGGCGAAGCGAAACGCCGCGCGACAAGGTGCAGGGCAAGGCCCGGGACAACGTGCAAGACAGGGCGCAAGACAACGTGACCGGCCGTTCAGCCTGCGTTCAGCTTGGCGCCGCTAGTTTCGGGTCACGCGTTCGGGCCGCATCCATGGCCCGCCGGAAGAACGGCAACACGCGAACGGAGTACACGATGATGAAACAGATTTTCTCCAGAGCGGCGCTCAGAAGCCTCGTCACCGCCTGCGCGGTTTCGGCCACGGCGCTGTCGCCGATCGTCACCGCGCCCGCCGCCGCCGACGGCTGGGGCCGTCCGGAATCGACCCGGCAAGTACCAGAGATACAGCGATGACTGCACCTATCGCGGCGACCGGCCGGGATGCAATCTCGGCAACGACCG
This sequence comes from uncultured Alphaproteobacteria bacterium, assembly GCA_963712205.1. Classification (GTDB taxonomy): domain Bacteria; phylum Pseudomonadota; class Alphaproteobacteria; order Rhizobiales; family Rhizobiaceae; genus Oricola. Next base: position 115,070 of record CAVQHF010000004.1, read on the forward strand.
CAAGTTGCGCGGCTACTACGAGCTCCCGGAACTATTATCACCGCCCGCGCCGCACCACCATGACGGCGACGCGGCCGCCGCGGCGATCATCGGGCTTGCCGGCGTGGCGATCATCGCCGGCGCCCTGTCGCAGGCGAACCGCGCGCCCGCGCCGCGCACCTACCGGATCGAGCCGGACCGCTATCCGCCGGCGCCGGCGCGTTCCGGCCCGAACGTCATCACCTATGACAGCACGCTCGAGCCGTGGACGCCGGAATGGTACGACTGGTGCGACCGCCACTACCGCTCGTTCAACGGGCAGACCGGCACCTTCCGCGGCTATGACGGGCGCGACCATTTCTGCGTGCCGAGATGATTTTGCGCCGATGAACCGAAAAGGCCCGGACGGTTCGCCGTCCGGGCCTTTGCCGTTTCAGGTCAGGAAGGGATTGGTGCGCCGCTCCTCGCCGAACCGTCCGCCCGGCCCGTGCCCGCAGATGAAGCCGGTCTCGTCGCCGAGCGGAAACAGCTTGGTCTTGATCGACGCGATCAGCGCGGCATGGTCGCCGCCCGGCAGGTCGGTCCGGCCGATCGATCCGTGGAACAGGACGTCGCCGACATGGGCGAAGCCCGCCGCCCGGTTGTAGAACACGACATGGCCCGGCGCGTGGCCCGGGCAGTGCAGCACCTCGAACTCGTGGCCCGAAAACGAAACCGTGTCGCCCTCCTCCAGCCACCGGTCCGGCGTCACGTTGCGCACATTCGCCGCGACGCCGAACATCCGCGCCTGGTCCTCGAGCTTGTCGAGCAGCATCTTGTCGTCCTTGTGCGGCCCGATGATCTCGACGCCGAGCGCGTCCTTCAGCTCCATCGCCCCGCCCGCGTGGTCGATATGGCCATGCGTCAGCCAGATCGCGTCGACCGTGATGCCGTTCTTGTCCAGCGCCTCGCGGATATGCGCGACATCGCCGCCGGGATCGACGACGACGCCGTGCTTCGTCTCGGCGTCGAACAGGACGGTGCAATTCTGCTGGAATGCGGTCACCGGGATGATCAGCGCGTTCAGCGTCGCGGCCATGGGGTTCCCCTTGAGTGCTGTGGTTTGTGGCAGCTTCCTGCCAGCTAATCCACCGTCCCCGCAAGGGCGATGGAAAAAGGCGGCCCGCAGGAGACCGCCTTTTATGGATCAGGTATCGGCGATTGCCGGAATCGGCGGCCTATTCGGCCGCAGCGGCATGTGCCGGCATGCACCGCGGCCGTATAGTCGTTCATCAGCGTCCGCGTGATCTCGCCGACCTCGAAGCGGTACGGCCCGATCTCGGAGACCGGCGTCACCTCGGCGGCCGTGCCGGTCAGGAAGCACTGCTCGAAGCCCTTCCATCTCCTCCGGCATGATCACGCGCTCGACGATTTCATAGCCGCGCGCCTTCGCAAGCCCGATCACCGTGCGCCGGGTGATGCCGTCGAGGAAGCAGTCCGGCGTCGGCGTGTGGATGACGCCGTCCTTGACGAAGAACACGTTCGCGCCGGTCGCCTCGGCAACCCGGCCGCGCCAGTCGAGCATCAGCGCATCGGCATAGCCCTTGGCTTCCGCGGCGTGCTTGGAGAGCGTGCAGATCATGTAGAGGCCCGCCGCCTTGGATTTCGACGGCGCGGTGCGCGGATCGGGCCGCCGGTATTCGGCGAGATCGAGACGGATGCCCTTCATCTTCTGTTCCGGGTCGAAATAGCTCGGCCATTGCCAGATCGCGACCGCGACATTGATGCGGTTCTTCTGCGCCGAAACGCCCATCATTTCCGAGCCGCGCCAGGCGATCGGACGCACATAGGCGTCCGTGAAACCCTGCATGCGCAGAAGCTCGATGCAGGCGTCGTCGATCTCTTTCACCGAATAGGGGATCTCGAAACCGAGGATGCGGCCCGATTCATGCAGCCGTTCGGTATGTTCGGTCAGCTTGAAAATCTCGCCGCCATAGGCGCGTTCGCCCTCGAACACGGCGCTCGCATAGTGAAGACCGTGCGTCAGGACGTGAATCTTGGCGTCCTTCCACGGCACGAATTCGCCGTTCATCCAGATATGGCCGTCTAGCTGATCAAATGGGACTCCAGCCATGGGAAACTCCGTTCTTCCGCCGTGATCTTTTCTTTGTCGTTGTATTATGTGAGGGACATTATGCGGCCTTTGCGGCGCAACAACCACGAAATTCCGGATCGCGGATCTTTACGAATGCTGCGTGGCACGTGCCTTACCCTTGAAAGAAATTACCCAAAACGGCAAATTATGTCAACATAACTGACATAAAATCGCTATACCCGATCCCGAACAGAGACACGAACGCACCGCGCCGATGACCACCAAAACCGAGACCCTCCCCGCCTCCGGGTTGATCGAGCTTCTGTTTTTCGCCTACCGCGATTTCATCTCGGACCCGGACACGATCCTCGGCGAGATCGGTTTCGGGCGCGCCCATCACCGCGTCCTGCACTTCGTCGACCGCAAGCCGGGACTTACGGTTGCCGAACTCCTCGACCTCCTGAAGATCACCAAGCAGAGCCTCGCCCGCGTCCTGAAACAGCTGGTCGACGGCGGATATGTCGAACAGCGGCCCGGCCCGGTCGACCGCCGTCAGCGCGAACTCTACCTCACCTCCACCGGGCAAACGCTGATACGCAGCCTGCGCGAGCCACAGTCTCGCCGCATAGTGGCGGCATTGGAGCAATCGGGCTGCGCGGAGGAGGATATCGCAAGGTTTCTTTTTGCCATGGTGACCGACAACGCGAAGCATCAGATTTCCATGCTGAACGCTGGCGGCCGCGATGGCTCCGCGGAACCGCCGCCGAGCGAGGATTGATGAACGAAATCACCGACACCACGATTGCCGACGACGCGCCCCACATCCTGATCGTCGACGACGACACCCGCATCCGCACGCTTCTCACCGAATATCTGTGCAAGAACGGGTTCCGCGTGAACAGCGCGGCAACCGCCGAGGAAGCACGGCGCAAGATCGACGGGCTGGAATTCGACCTTCTCGTCCTCGACGTCATGATGCCCGGCGAAAACGGCGTATCGCTGGCGCGCAGCCTGCGCGGCGAAGACCGGCAGGTGCCGATCCTGATGCTGACGGCGCGCTCCGAAACCGAGCACCGCATCGAGGGCCTGGAAGCCGGCGCCGACGATTACCTGCCCAAGCCCTTCGATCCGCGCGAACTGCTTCTGCGCGTCAGCAACATCGTCAAGCGCGGCGCCGGTCCGAACCAGCCGAAGATCGAGCAGATCGTTTTCGGCCCCTTCACATTCGTGATTGCCCGGCGCGAACTCAAGCGCAACGGCGAACTGATCCACCTGACCGACCGCGAGCAGGAGATCATGGTGCGCTTCGCCGAAAATGCCGGCGACACCATCCCGCGTCACGAGATGTTCGCCGAAAGCGCCGGGATCGGCGAACGCACGATCGACGTCCAGATCAACCGCCTGCGCCGCAAGATCGAATCCGATCCGGCAAACCCGCGTTATCTTCAAACGGTGCGGGGAATAGGCTACCGTTTGTCGATTGAATAACGAACGGGCGCAAATCGACGCCCCAATGCGGGCGGCAGACGGGCAGAATGGCCACGGCAGGTCTCGGCGAAAACCGGGTTAAACGACCGCGCAAGCGTACGCTCTGGCGTCGCGTGCGCGCTTTTCTGCGCACCAGCAATCTGGCGCTGCGGCGTTTCTTCGGGCGTTTCACGCAATCGATGCCGCGCGGCCTCTATGCCCGGTCGCTGATCATCATCATCGCGCCGATGGTTCTGCTGCAGTCGGTCATCGCCTTCGTCTTCATGGAACGGCACTGGCAGACGGTCACGCAGCGGCTCTCGACCGCCGTCACCCGCGACATCGCCGCGATCATCGACATGATCGAAACCTATCCGCACAACGCCGAATACGAGCAGGTCATCCGCATCGCGCGCGACCGGCTGGCGCTGAACGTCGCCATCCTGCCGCCCGACCCCCTGCCCGCCCCGGCGCCCAAACCGTTCTTCTCGATCCTCGACCGCATCCTTTCGGAGGAGATCACCAAGCAGATCGGCCGGCCCTTCTGGATCGACACCGTCGGCAATTCCAACCTCGTCGAAATCCGCATCCAGCTCGACGGCAAGGTGCTGCGCGTTCTCGCCCGGCGCAGCCAGGCCTATGCCTCCAACACTCACATCTTCCTGTTGTGGATGGTCGGCACCTCGCTGGTGCTGCTGTTCATCGCCATCCTCTTCCTGCGCAACCAGATCCGCCCGATCCAGAAACTCGCCGAGGCCGCCGAAAGCTTCGGCAAGGGCCGCCCGCTGCCGCCGGACTTCCGGCCGCGCGGCGCCATCGAGGTCCGCCGCGCCGGTCTCGCCTTCATCCAGATGCGCGAACGCATCGAAAAGCAGATCGAACAGCGCACCACCATGCTGAGCGGCGTCAGCCACGACCTGCGCACCATTCTCACCCGCTTCAAGCTGCAGCTGGCGCTGTCCAGGGACAAGGATCTCACCGACGCGCTCGAAAAGGACGTCGGCGACATGCAGTCCATGCTCGAGGGCTACCTGTCGTTTGCGCGCGGCGACGCCAAGGAGGAAACCGGCGAGCTGGACCTGAACGCGATCCTCGAACAGATCCGCACCGACGGCCGCCTGGCGGGCAAGAAGGTGAAGACGAGCCTGATCGGGCGTCCCGACATCGTCGTGCGGCCCGGCGCCTTCCGGCGGCTCGTCACCAACCTCACCTCGAACGCGTTCCGCCATGCCAACCGCGTCGAGATCGTCGCGCGCAACGCCAAGGGCTGGCTGACCCTGACCGTCGACGATGACGGGCCCGGCATTCCCGAGGAACTCCGCGAAGACGTCTTCCGGCCGTTCTATCGCCTCGACGAAGCGCGCAATCTCAACGAAACCGGAACCGGCCTCGGCCTGTCGATCGCCCGCGACATCGCCCGCAGCCATGGCGGCGACATCGTGCTGGACGACAGCCCGATCGGCGGCCTGCGCGCGGAAATGCGCCTGCCGGTGTAAATGTTTCTAAAGCAGCCGCCGGCCGTTCGGCACCGGCTTGTCGGCCGCGGCCGGCCAACGATACCGCGCCGTTCTCGTCATGAAATCCAAGCGTCAGCACCTCGGAGCGGATCGGCCCGATCTGGCGCGGCGGAAAGTTCACCACCGCCATCACCTGCCGGCCGACGAGCTCCTCCGGCGTGTAATGGACGGTAATCTGCGCCGAGGATTTCTTCAGGCCGATTTCGGGCCCGAAATCGATGACCATCTTGATGGCGGGCTTGCGCGCTTCCGGAAACGGCTCCGCCTCCACGATGGTGCCGGTGCGGATATCGACCCGCAGATAGTCGTCAAAGGATATCTGAGGCGCGAGCGCCTCCGGATCCGATGCCATGACTGTCTCCCTAGGCTTCGCCCATGGTCTCGAACATGGTGCTTTCGAGCGCTTCCTTCGCGGTGACGCCCGACCACAGCACGAACTGGAATGCCTGGTAGTAGGATTCGCAGGTCTCGATCGCGCTCGACAGCATCACCTCGACCTGGGCTTCCGTCGGCTCCGCGCCGCCGGCCAGCAGCAGCGAATGCCGGAACATCACCGCGCCTTCCTGCTCCCACAGGTCGAAATGACCCATCAGCAACTGCTCGTTGATCATCGACAGCAGACGCATCAATTCGGCATAGCGGCTGTCGTGAACCTTGACGTCGAAACCGCAGGCGAAATGGAGCGACTCGAAATCCTCCATCCATGCATAAGAGATATGGTAGTTGGTCCAGTGCCCCTCGACCGCGACGGCAATTTCGTCGTCGCCTGTACGTTCGAAGTTCCAGTCGTTGATGTGAGCAACCTGCTCGATCACATCGACAGGATGTGCGGCACGGTAATAATCCAGCTCAATCAGGCTCATTGCCATTCCTATTCCGTTTTTCAGCCCCTGGGGGCAGCGCTTTCAAAACCGGGTTCAAACATACCGACACGGTTACGATGAAGGCGAACGAGTGCTGCAACGGACTGACGCGGCTGCGCGGTACTTTCATTCGCTGGTACGAATCACTCAATAATTTCAGTCTATTGATCCGAGAGTCGCGGGGAAGCCCCCCGCCCCCAAATCATATGTGGATAGGCTGCGCCCGCCGAATCGGCAATTCAGTAAGCGACTCTGAAACCTCGATTTTTTGAGCGTTTCGAGTAACGAAAAAAATCGTTGTGAATTTTTCTTGATGGCTGCCGGAGGGCCTATTTCGACGTTTTCGCGGCCAGTTTCGCTTCCAGCTCGTCGATGCGCTTCGCAAGTGCGTCGTTTTCCTCGCGCGCCTTGACCGCCATTTCGCGCACGGCATCGAACTCCTCGCGCTGGACAAGGTCCATCCCGGACAGGAATTTTTCCGCCTGATGCCGGAAAGCCGTTTCAACCTCGCCGCGCATGCTTTGCGCCGTTCCGGCCATGTCGGTCATCAGGCGGGCAAAATCGTCGAGAAACTTGTTGGGCCCAGTTGTCATGGCGGCTGCTCCTGTGTTCAAGACATAGGTATTGCCGCGTCCGGCGCAATGCAAGACGGCGCCCACCGAACCGGCGCAACCGGTTTACGATGCACGCAGGATGAACATGTTTCCATTCAGCCTTCCCGAACTGGCCATCGCCTTTCCGAACATCGATCCGATCATTGTCCAGCTCGGACCGGTCGCGATCCGCTGGTATTCGCTGGCCTATATCGTCGGCATCGTTCTCGGCTGGCTCTATGCCCGCCGCATCGTGCGCGACGAACGCCTGTGGGGCCGCCAGGCGCCGGTCTCCGTCGCCGAACTCGACGATTTCCTGCTCTGGGCGACGATCGGCATCGTCGTCGGCGGCCGCCTCGGCTACGTCCTGTTCTACGACCTGCCGCTTTACATGCAGGACCCGGCGGCGATCTTCGCCACCTGGCGCGGCGGCATGTCCTTTCACGGCGGACTGATCGGAACCACGATCGCGATGTTCGCCTTCGCCTGGCGGCGCAAGCTTCCGGTCTGGAGCCTCATCGACATCGTCTCGGCGGTGGTGCCGATCGGTCTCTTCTTCGGCCGCATCGCCAACTTCATCAATGCCGAACTCTGGGGCAAGCCGACCGACGTGCCCTGGGCGGTCGTCTTTCCCGGAGGGCGGCCCCGGTCTGCCGCGCCACCCGAGCCAGATCTACGAGGCCGCGCTCGAGGGCATCGTTCTTTTCCTTGTCCTGCGCCTCTGCACCCACCGCTTCCTGAAGCTGCGCGCGCCGCGCTTCGTCACCGGCGTCTTCATCGCCGGCTACGGCACCGCGCGCACGCTGGTCGAATTCGTCCGCGAGCCCGATCCGCAAATCGGTTATCTCTTCGGCGGCTGGCTGACCATGGGCATGGTCCTGTCGCTGCCGATGATCCTTCTCGGCGTTGTCCTGTTCCTGACGGCAAAACCGGCGCCCGCCGACACCGCGCCGGTCAGCGAATGAGCGTAACGCTCGAAACGAAGATCCGGCGCCTGATCGAGGCGGCGGGGCCGCTGCCCGTCTCCGACTACATGGCGCTGTGCCTGTTCGATCCGGAATTCGGCTACTACACGACGCGCGAACCCTTCGGGGCGCAGCGGCGATTTCATCACCGCTCCCGAGATCAGCCAGATGTTCGGCGAGATCATCGGCGCCTGGCTTGTCCATGCATGGCACGAACTCGGCCGGCCCGATCCGTTCGTTCTGGCGGAAATGGGCCCGGGACGCGGCACGCTGATGCGCGACATCCTGCGCACCGCGCGGCTCGACCCGGCTTTCCTCGCCGCGGCGCGCGTCCATCTCGTCGAGACCAGCGCAAGACTGCGCGACATCCAGCGGACGACGCTCGCCGGCGCGGCGGCTGACTGCGTCTGGTGCGACGATATCGCCGCCCTTCCCGCCCTGCCGCTGCTGTTCGTCGCCAACGAATTGTTCGATGCCGTGCCGGTCCGCCAGATCGAGAAGACGGCGCAAGGCTGGTGCGAACGCCGGGTCGGCATCGATCCCGAGGGCGCGTTGCGTTTCCTGCCCGGGCCGCCGCTTGGCGACCCTTCGATCCTGCCGCAAGGCGCTTCCAGACAGCCCGAGGGCGCGGTTTTCGAATATGCGCCCGCCCGCGAGGCGATCGCCTCGGATTTGGGTCTGCGCCTGGCGCAAGACGGCGGCGCTGCGCTGCTGATCGATTACGGGCACCTGCATTCGGGCTTCGCGGACACCTTGCAGGCGATGCGCGATCACCGGTTCGTGTCCGTCTTCGAGGAACCGGGCGCCGCCGACCTGACGAGCCATGTCGATTTCGAGGCGCTCGCAAGCGCCGCGTCGGCTGCCGGCGCCACGGCCATGAAACCGATCACCCAGGGAGCCTTCCTGCTCGCGCTCGGGCTTGCGGAACGCGCCGGGGCGCTCGGCGGCGGCAAGGACGAATTGACGCAGGACGCGATCCGCAAAGCCGCCGAACGCCTGGCCGGAAGCGGCGAAGGCCGGATGGGCGAATTGTTCAAGGTCCTGTGCCTCACGGGCCGGCCGCTTGCGCTGCCGCCCTTCGCGTGATGGCCAGTTTCGCCGTGTTGACATGGTCAGGGCGCTGCAACAGGGTGCGATGCCAGCGGAGCATGCATTCCAGATGACCACCGACACACGGGATACCCTGCGCCCGATCCGATCCGATATTCTCTCCGGCATCCCGAATGTCCGGCACGGTTTTTTCACCCGCGAGGGCGGTGTGTCGTCCGGCATCTACGCCGGCCTCAATGTCGGCCTTGGCTCCGATGACGATCCGCGCCGGATCCGCGAAAACCGAAACCGCGTCGCCGCATGGCTTGGCCGGCCCGACGCCATTCTCTCGACCCCGCACCAGGTTCACTCGCCCGACGTTCTCACCATCGACAGGCCGCTGGAAGAGACGGCCCGCCCGAAGGCCGATGCCATCGTGACGGCGACGCCCGGCGTGATCGTCGGCGTGCTGACGGCCGATTGCGGCCCGATCCTGTTTGCCGACGAGGACGGTGGCGTCGTCGCCGCCGCGCATGCCGGCTGGAAGGGCGCCCTTTCCGGCGTCATCGGGAACACGGTCGACGCCATGGTGGCCGCCGGCGCGCGCCGCGACGCGATTCGCGCCGTGCTCGGACCGTCGATCGGCCGGACGAATTACGAGGTCGGCCCGGAATTCGAGGCCCGTTTCGTCGACGCCGATCCCGCAAACCGCCGCTACTTCAAACCTTCGGACCGCGAAGGCCGCTTCCTGTTCGATCTGCCGGCCTATATCCTGGCGCGGCTGTCGGCGGCCGGTATCGACGGCGCGCATACGGGCCATTGCACCTATGACGACGAAGAGCGTTTCTTTTCCTACCGGCGGACGACGCACCGGCGCGAACCGGACTACGGACGCCAGATTTCCGCAATTGTGTTGAGTGACTGACTTGATTTTATTCCCCTTGGACGAGGAGAACCGCCATGGCCCTGCATTTTGACGCCCAGGAATTCGACGCCCGAAAGGAGCGCCTTCTTGCCCGGATGAAGGCCGAGAAGCTGGACGCCATGCTGCTCTTCGCGCAGGAGAGCATGTACTGGCTGACCGGCTACGACACGTTCGGCTTCTGCTTCTTCCAGTGCATGATCGTCGAGGCGAGCGGCGATATCGCGCTTTTGACGCGTTCCGCCGACCTGCGCCAGGCCCGCCACACCTCGAACGTCGAAACCATCGTCGTCTGGGAAGACCGCGCCAATGCGAATCCCGCCCGCGAACTGAAGGAGCTTCTCTCCGACCGCGACCTGCTCGGCAAGCGCATCGGCGTCGAATACGACACGCAGGGCCTGACCGCGTTCAATGGCCGCCGGGTGGACGAGGCGCTCAACACCTTCGCCACGCTCGAGGACTCCTCCAGGCTCATCCCCGGCCTCAGGGCGGTCAAGTCCGCGGCGGAGATCGAATACACGAAGAAGGCGGCGGCCCTGGCCGACAACGCGTTCGACGCCGCAATCCCGCTGATCAAGGCCGGCACCGATGAAAGCGCCATCCTTGCCGCCATGCAGTGCGCGATTTTCGAGGGCGGCGGCGACTATGCCGGCAACGAGTTCATCATCGGGTCCGGCGAGGACGCCCTGCTCTGCCGCTACAAGTCGGGGCGCCGCAAGCTCGAGAAGAACGACCAGATGACGCTCGAATGGGCCGGTGCCTACCGGCGCTATCACGCCGCCATGATGCGCACGGTGGTGACCGGCAAGCCGACCGACCGTCACCTCGAACTGTACAATGCCGCAAAGGCCGCGCTGATCGCCTGCGAGGCGGTGATGACGCCCGGCCACACATTCGGCGACGTCTTCGACGCCCATGCGCAGGCCATGGCCGATGCGGACCTGACCCGCCACCGGCTCAACGCCTGCGGCTATTCGCTCGGCGCCCATTTCGCCCCGTGCTGGATGGACAGGCCGATGTTCTATGCCGGCAATCCGGTCCCGGTCGAGCCGAACATGACCCTGTTCGCCCACATGATCATCGCCGATTCCGAAACCGGAACCGCGATGACGCTCGGCCAGACCTACCTCACCACGGACGAGGCGCCGCAGTGCCTCTCCCGCCATAACCTTGATTTGATCGTGGGTTAGGATAAAGGGTTACTGCGCTTTGCCTCGGCACGAACAAGAATAACAGGAAGTGGGTGCATGACGGGATTTCTTGCTCGGCTCGCCGCCATGGCCTGCCTTCTCATCCTCGTCACCGCATGCACCGGCTCGGAAAAGGTGCTCGACCTGGAATCCGGACAGGACCAGGCCGCCGCGTCGGCGCAATTCCCGAGCATACCGTCGGAAGCGACCCCGCCCGGCGCCGTCACCGCGCCATCCTCGACAACCGCCGTGCCGGAAATCGCCCGCGTTCATTTCGCGCCGATCGTCGGCGCTCCGGTCGACAAGGTGGAGGCCCTTTCCAAGCGCCTGGTCGCCGCCGGAAGCGCGCAGGGCGTCAGGCTCGTCTCGGAGGACGCGGCCGGTTACACACACGAGATCAAGGGCTATTTCTCCGCGTTTTCCGAGAACGGATCGACGATGGTGATCCATGTCTGGGACGTCATCACGCCGAGCGGACAGCGCGTCCATCGCATTCAGGGCCAGGAAACGGTTCCCGGCGTCACCGCCGATCCATGGGCTTCGGTAACGCCGGCAACGATGGAGGCGATCGCCGACAAGGTGATCGCCGCCTACGCCGCCTGGCTCAAGAGCGGCGCCTAAGGTGGTGATTGTCCGAAAGTTTTACGGTGCGAAAGCAGCCACACGCCTTGCATTAGGGGGCGATGACTGTAAAACCCGCGCCAAGTTCTCCAAATTCCGCACCGGTAGGGCGCAATGAAACTTTTTGCTGGCAACTCCAACCGCCAACTCGCTGAAACCGTTGCCAAATATCTGGGAGTGAGCGTCGGGCGGGCCAGCGTGCGCCGTTTCGCCGACGAGGAGATCTTCGTCGAGATCCAGGAAAACGTGCGCGGCGAGGATGTTTTCATCCTGCAATCCACATCCTATCCGGCCAACGATCACCTGATGGAACTGCTCATCATGATCGATGCGTTCCGCCGCTCCTCGGCCCGCCGCATCACCGCCGTCCTGCCCTATTTCGGCTATGCCCGCCAGGACCGGCGCATGTCCGGCCGCACGCCGATCTCGGCCAAGCTGGTCGCCAACCTGATCACCCGCGCCGGCGCCGACCGCGTCCTGACGCTCGACCTGCATGCCGGCCAGATCCAGGGTTTCTTCGACATCCCGACCGACAACCTCTTCGCCGTGCCGGTCATGGCGCGCGATATCCGCGCCCAGCCACAAGAACCTGTCGAACGTCATGGTCGTCTCGCCCGACGTCGGCGGCGTGGTGCGCGCCCGCTCGCTGGCCAAGCGTCTCGACGACACCCTGCTCGCCATCGTCGACAAGCGCCGCGAACAGCCCCGGCGAATCCGAGGTTATGAACATCATCGGCGACATCCGCGACAAGGACTGCTTCCTGATCGACGACATCATCGATTCCGGCGGCACGCTGTGCAACGCCGCCGAGGCGCTGCTCGACAAGGGCGCGAAAAGCGTCACCGCCTACATCACCCACGGCGTGTTGTCCGGCGGTGCGGTCAACAGGATCATGGATTCCAAGCTGACGGAACTCGTCATCACGGATTCCATCCAGCCGACCGCCTCCGTCGATTCCGCGCCGAACATCCGCGTGCTGTCGGTCACCGACCTGATCGGCGAAGCCATCGCCCGCACGTCGCACGAACAGTCCGTTTCGAGCCTGTTCGACTGATCAAGGCAAAGCCTGCGCCGAGGCCGGCAAGCGTCGCCGCCGCTGGAATCCGAAGCGCGCAGGTCAATATGCGATTTTCCGGCTCCCTGCGAATGCCGCGTCCTTTGCCGGCAGGATGATCGGCGGTTGCGCGTCCCGGCATGTTGCGCTATAGGCACGCGCACCCGTGCAGACACCCTTGGAGGCAGCGCGGGCAAGGCCGGGCGACCGGCTTTGGTTTTTCTGGAAACAGACAAACACTCCATATTACGTCCTCGAAAGGAAACGCCATGAGCGAAGCTTACGTGCTCACGGCCGAGGCGCGCGAACGGGTCGGTAAGGGGTCCGCCCGGGCTATTCGGCGCAACGGCAATATTCCGGCTGTCATCTATGGTGACAACCAGCCCCCACTCTCCATCACGCTTCCGGCCAAGGACGTGACGTTGAAGATCCACGCCGGCGGTTTCATGACCACCGTTGCGCAGATCGAACTCGACGGCAAGAAGCACCGCGTCCTGCCGAAATCCTATGACCTCGATCCGGTCAAGGACTTCGTCATGCATGTCGATTTCCTGCGCGTGTCGGCAAAGACCGAAGTCACCGTGCACATCCCGGTCCACTTCGCGAATGAAGACAAATGCCCGGGCATCAGGAAGGGCGGCGTCCTCAACATCGTCCGCCACGACGTGGAAGTACACTGCCCGGCCGGCGACATTCCCGAGTACTTCACGGCCGATCTCGAAGGCCTCGGCCTCGGTGACGCCATCAAGATTTCTTCCATCGCGCTGCCGGACAACGTCCATCCGACGATTACCGACCGCGACTTCACCATCGCCACGATCGCCGCGCCTGCCGGCCTGAAGAGCGAAGAAGAGGAAGAAGCCGAGGCAGAGGCAGCACCGGCTGAAGTCGAAGTCATCGGCGAAGAAAAAGAGGAAGGCGGGGAGGAATAACACCCGCCTCCCGGCGTATTTGGAGACGGTTGATCCATGCTTGTCATCGCAGGCCTTGGCAATCCCGGAGCGAAATACGCCGCCAACAGACACAATATCGGTTTCATGGCGGTGGACGCGATCGTCCGCCGCCATGATTCATTCGGGCCCTGGCAAAAGAAGTTTTCCGCGGACGTCAGCGAGGGGCGTCTCGGCGGCGAAAAGGTCCTGCTGATCAAGCCGCAGACCTTCATGAACCTGTCCGGCCAGGCCATCGGCGAGGCCCTGCGGTTCTACAAGCTGGATCCGTCCTCGCTGATCGTCTTCTACGACGAGCTCGACCTTGCGCCCGGCAAGGTGCGCGTCAAGACCGGCGGCGGTTCCGGCGGCCACAACGGCATCAAGTCCATCGACGCCCATTGCGGCAAGGACTACCGCCGCGTGCGCCTCGGCATCGGCCATCCCGGCGTCAAGGAGCGGGTCCATTCCCACGTGCTCGGCGATTTCGCCAAGGCCGATCGCGACTGGCTCGACCCGCTGCTCGACACGATCGCCGATCATGCGGCGATGCTGGCCGACGGCGACGAGTCCGGCTTCATGAACAAGATCGCCCTCGCAATGGGAGACACCGCCATGGCGGCGCAGAAGAAAAAAGCGGCGTCAGACAACGCCGCGGCCAGGAAACAGAGCCATGTCCGCCAGGCGCGCCAGGCCGGACCGCAGGTCCAGCCAACCGGCCCGATGGCCGACATGCTGAAAAAACTATTCCGAAAGAAGGACTGACCTTATGGGTTTCAAATGCGGCATTGTCGGCCTGCCGAATGTCGGCAAGTCGACGCTCTTCAACGCGCTGACCAAGACCGCTGCCGCGCAGGCGGCAAACTATCCCTTCTGCACGATCGAGCCGAACACCGGCGAGGTCGCGGTTCCGGATCCGCGGCTCGCCGGGATCGCCAGGGCCGCGGGGTCGAAGGAAATCATTCCGACCCGCATCAACTTCGTCGATATCGCCGGCCTCGTGCGTGGCGCGTCGAAGGGCGAAGGCCTCGGCAACCAGTTCCTCGCCAATATCCGCGAGGTCGACGCCATCGTGCATGTGCTGCGCTGTTTCGAGGATGACGACATCACCCATGTCGAGGGCCGGATCGATCCCGTCTCGGACGCCGACACGGTCGAAACCGAACTCATGCTGGCGGATCTCGACAGCCTGGAGCGCCGCATCGTGCAGATCCGCAAGCGCGCCACCGGCAAGGACAAGGAAGCCCAGACCATCCTTCCCGTGATGGAGCAGGCCCTCGCCCTGCTGCTGGAGTCGAAACCCGTCCGCCTGATGCTCGACGGCATCGCCGCCGAGGACCTCGCCATCCTGAAGAGCCTCAACCTGCTGACCTCGAAACCCGTCCTCTATGTCTGCAACGTCGCCGAGGGCGACGCCGCGACCGGCAACGCGCAATCGCGCGCGGTCGAGGAGATGGCGGCCGCACAGGGCGCCGGCACCGTCGTCATTTCGGCGGCGATCGAATCCGAGATCGCACAGCTCGACGCCGCCGAGGCCAGGGAATATCTCGATGCGATGGGCCTCGAGGAGCCCGGTCTCGACCGCCTCATCCGCGAGGGCTACAGCCTCTTGAACCTGATCACCTTCTTTACCGCCGGGCCGAAGGAAACCCGCGCCTGGACGGTGCGCAAGGGCTCGAAGGCGCCGCAGGCGGCGGGAGAAATCCATACCGATTTCGAGAAGGGCTTCATCCGCGCCCAGACCATCGCCTATGACGACTTTGTCACGCTGGGCGGCGAGACCGCGGCCAAGGAAGCCGGCAAGGCCCGCGACGAGGGCAAGGAATATGTCGTCCAGGACGGCGACGTGATGCTGTTCAAGTTCAACGTCTGAGCCCGGAGCGTTTCCGGGCGAAGTGGAAGCCGGGGTGAATGAGTCTGGCGCGCCGACATATCGGTGCTACGATCACCGCCATGGCGTTCGATTTCATCTTCATGCTGACGGCCGAGGATCGCACGATCCCGGACGCCCGCGCGCGGCTTGAGGACGTGCTGGCCGGCGGCGCCCGCCATATCGGCTTCAAGGATGTCGGGCTGCCATTCGAGGACCTGAAGGGCCTTGCCGCCGATATCCGCGCCGCTGGCGGCCGCGCCTATCTGGAGGTCGTCAGTCTCGACGAGGAGAGCGAATTGCGCTCGGCGCGCGCGGCGATCGACCTCGAGGTCGACTGCCTGCTCGGCGGCACCCGCGCGGCGACGGTCGCGCCGATGTTGCGCGCCCATCCGGTCCGCTACTATCCCTTTCCGGGCGAGATCGTCGGACATCCGAGCATCCTGAAGGGAACCGTGGAAACGATCGCCGACAGCGCCCGGCGGCTCGCCGACCTCGAGACCGTGCACGGCCTCGACCTCCTCGCCTACCGCTTCGACGGCGACGTGCCGGAACTCATGAAGGCGGTCTGCGCGGCGACGGAAAAACCGGTGATCGTCGCCGGCTCGATCGACACCGAAGAGCGCATCGTCGCCGTGTCGGAAGCCGGCGCGGCGGCTTTCACGGTCGGCACCGCGGCTTTCAAGGGCGCGTTTCCGGCCATCGGCGAAGGGCTTGTGGCGCAGGTGCAGGCGATCCTCGCCATGACCGGCCGCGCCCGCCAGCGCTCGTCCGCGCCGCGCAAGATCGCCCTGGTCGCCCACAACAACCGCAAATCCCAGCTGCTCGCCTGGGTGCGCCGCCACCGGGAAACGCTTTCCCGCCATGCCATTGTCTGCACGGGAGGAACGGGAACCTTGCTCGGCAAGGCCGAGCCGTCCCTGTCGATCCGCCGGCTTCAGCGCGGATCGCATGGCGGCGACCAGCAGCTCGGCGCGCTTGTTGCGACCGGCGAACTGGACGCGGTCGTCTTCTTCGCCGACCCCGACGGGCCGGCCTCGCTCGATTTCGACCTGCTGGCGCTGATGCGGCTGGCGATCAAGCACGACATCCCGATCGCCTGCAGCCCCGCCGCGGCCGACCTCTTCGTCGCCGCCAGCCTCTAGAGCAATTCCAGGAAAAGTGGAAACCGGTTTCCCGTCCGGAATTGCGTGAAACAGATAGATGGAGACGGTCGTCGATTCCGTGAAACGATGGACGGCTCTGGATCTCGTTGCAACGGAGTGACCGCTTGGAGCCCATTATTCCGATCTTCCGCGATGCGGCGAATGGCTTCTGCCGCCCGTGTAACCCGCGTTACCCGTCTCGCCCTGGTTCGTTCGGATCGCTGGAAAAAAGTGCGATCTTGTAGCCTTGAGGGTCGCGAAGGTAGCCAACATAGAAGTGAGGTCCATACGAGGCACGGAAGCCCGGCTGGCCCTCGTCGGAACCGCCTGCGAAAAGCGCGGCGGCGTGAAGGTCACGAACCTGCTTTTGATTGCGCGCCTCGAATGCGACCATAGAACCGTTGCCAGCCGAGGCCGCACGTCCATCGAAGGGTGGTTTTACGTAGAAATCCGGCAGAGCAGCAGACTGACCCGTTTGTTCGGGCAGCGTGTAGCTTAGGCCCTCAGGACCATCCTCCAGCTCGTAACCGAGGGCTGGCAGGAACGCGGAATAAAACCGTTTCGCGCGCTCGATGTCATCCGCACCGACTGTGACATAGGCGATCATGCTTCGTGTTTCTTTCCGGACGTTTGATCTTTCAAACGAGACTACTGCATTGTTGTAGGCCGACACAGAATTCGGCTCAACAAACGACTCCTTGTTGTCCCCAAAGCCGACATTGGTGCAAGTGTAGCGAAAGCTCACTTCGCCCGCGATGCTGCCATTGGCTGCGGCCAGATTGATAGGCCCCGGCCCTGGATTGTGAAGACCGTCAGGCCTTCTTGCCGCCGGTGTTGATACCGAGCAGCGAATAGGGCGGGCACCAGCCCAGTATGGCGGTCGCCAGCAGCACGACGCCGACGATCAGAGCCAACCAGCCCCACACACCGGCCACCGTGCCCATGAAGTAGAGCGCGAGCAGGATGATTCCGACGATGGCGCGGATGGCGCGATCGATACCGCCCATATTGTTCTTGAACATTTCCTTGTCCTCTCGATGGATTTTCCAGTGGAGGCAGTAAAGCAGATTGCGGAGCCGGTTTCAGTGACCATGTCACCGAAACGGTGACAAAGCTCACTCGCCCCGGTCGCCGGCGATCTGCTGCAATTCGGCCCGCGACACGATCCGGATCGCCCCGCGCTCCAGCGAGACGATACCCCGCCCGGCGAGCGATTCCAGCCGGCGTGACACGACCTCGCGCGCCGAACCGATCGCCGAGGCGATCTCGTTATGCGTGGCATGGACGACGCTCTCGCTGTCAGACTGCCCGAGAAGCCATTGCGCCAGCCGGCGTTCGACCTTCACGAAAGCGACCATCTCCAGCAAATGGGTAATTTCGCCCAGCCGGTCGGCGAAGGCCCTGAACACGAAGCGCCGGAACGCGCCGGATGTCGTCACCAGCCGCTCGAACAACTCTGGCGGGACAATGGTCGCGACAACATCCGATTCGGCGATCGCCTCGCCGCTATAGGGCTGCGAGCCGAGCATGCCGAGGGTCGTCTGGACGCAGGTCTGTCCGGGATCGATCGAGTAGAGCAGCAATTCGCGTCCGGTCCGGCTGTTGAGATAGACATTGATCCGGCCCGAGATCGTCAGCACGAACCCGAAGGCCTCGTCGCCGGGGCGGAACAGGACGGTCCCCGTCTTGATCAGTTGCGGCTTCAGCGCGTCGAGCGCCGCGCGCGACGTCGTGTCGAGAACGGCGGCATAGGGCGTACCGGCAATCCAGGATGTCATAGGCGTCCCTTCCCCGGCTACCGCGGCTCGTCGATCAGGATCCGCCGCGCATTTGAAAAATATTGCCGCCGCGCCAGCACGAAAACAACGAACACGGTCGAGGCGACCAGCGCCTGGGGACCGAGGAACCAGCCGAGATAGGCGAGCGAGAAGAAGATCGCGCGCATGCCGGCGGTGAAATGCCGGCTGGCGATGATGTTCATCTCGCCCGCCCGCAAGGCCGCCGCCTTGCGCTCTTCCGGCGGCGCATCCTGGGTATGCCGCACGCCGCCGATCAGGATCGAGCAGTAGTTGAACAGCCGGTAGGCCCATCCGAACTTGAAGAAGCCGTAGACGCAGATCGTCGTCAGGCCGAACACCTTGAGTTCGAAGATCCCGCGTGGCGCTTCCGTGGTGAAGGGAAGGTCGCGATAGATCTGCAACACGGCGTCCGTCGATCCGAGCAATGCCAGGCAGCCGCCGATCGCGAGGATCGTCACCGATCCGAAATAGGCCGAGCCCTGCTGCAATCCGGAGACGATCGCCGTGTCGATCATGCGCAGGTCGCGCTCGGCCAGCGTCAGCATCCACTCGCGGCGTCTCTGCGCCATCAGCCCGGAAAGACAATTGTGCCGCCACGGCGAGTGATCGACGACCGCCTCGAAAGCCAGCCATGCGCACAGGAAGACGGCCAGCGCGGACAGGTCGGCCGGGGTGCTGATGGAAAGCAATGCGTTCATCGTATTCCCCTCCGCCCGGAGCGCCCCGCCTCAGCCGCCCTCGAACTCGACCAGCGTGCGCACCGGCACGCCGAGCGCCTCGATCTTCTTGCGGCCGCCGAGATCCGGCAGGTCGATCACGAAACAGGCCGCGACGACCTCGGCGCCCATCTGCTGCAGCAGCTTGACCGCGCCCTCGGCGGTTCCGCCCGTGGCGATCAGGTCATCGACGAGGATGACGCGCTCCCCGATCTTCACCGCGTCCTTGTGCATCTCCATCTCGTCGACGCCGTATTCGAGGCTGTAGGCGATCCGCACCGTCTCGTGCGGCAGCTTGCCTTTCTTGCGGATCGGCACGAAGCCGGCCGAAAGCTGGTGCGACATCGCGCCGCCGAGAATGAAGCCGCGCGCCTCGACGCCGGCGATCTTGTCGATCTTGGTGCCGGCATAGGGATGGACGAGTTCGTCGATCGATCTGCGGAAAGCGCGCGCGTCGCCGAGAAGCGTCGTGATGTCCCGGAACATGACCCCCGGCTTCGGATAGTCCGGAATGGTGCGGATCGCCGCGACGAGGTTCTCGCTCAAACTCATCTGTCACTTCCCTTTCCATACCCGATTCCATGCCCGAACGGAGCGGATCATGTCTTCAAGCAGAGCAAAAGAAAAGGGCGCTGGAGCGCCCTTCTATAGGTGTATCGAGATAGCCGGTCAGTGCTCGACGCGCGACCAGACCTGCTTTTTCGCGATGTAGAGGAAGATCGAGAACAGGACCAGGAAGATCATCACCCGGAACCCCATTTCCTTGCGCTCGGTCAGGTTCGGTTCGGCCGCCCACATCAGGAAGGCGGCGACGTCGCGTGCCTCCTGGTCGAGGGTGGACGGCGTTCCGTCGTCATAGGTGACGTCCTCGCCATAGAGCGGCTGCGCCATGGCCAGCGCCACGCCGGCGCCGAAATACGGGTTGTAGTGCAAGCCCTCCGGCACCGCGAGATGCGCCGGCGGCTCCTGGCCGAAACCGGTCAGCAGCGCATGGATGTAGTCCGGGCCGCCCTGCTGATACTGCGTGAAGATGTCGAAGATGAACTGCGGGAACCCGCGCTCGACGCCGCGCGCCTTGGCGATCAGCGAGAAGTCCGGCGGCACGGCGCCGTTGTTCGCGGCTTTCGCCTGTTCCTCATTCGCGTAAGGGCCGGGGAAATGGTCCGCCGGCAAGCCGGGGCGGGTGAACATGTCGCCGTCCGCGTTCGGGCCATCCTCGATATCGTACTGGGCGGCGAAGGACTTCACCTGCTCTTCCGAATAGCCGAGTTCCTCGAGATTGCGGAACGCCACGCGCTTCAGCGAATGGCACGCCGAACACACTTCGGTGTAGACCTTGAGGCCGCGCTGCAGCTGACCCTTGTCGTATTTCCCGAACGGACCGGCGAAGCTCCAGTCCTGCTCGACCGGCTCCTCCATCGGAAAATGTGTCGGCTGGGCAGCCATTTCCTCAGCCGCGAAAGCGCCGGGCACCGAAAGGGTCAGGGCAACGGCCGCAGCACCGATCATGGCAATGATGTTTTTCATTGTTCTTTTCCCGTGTGTTTGGGCGTTAAGCCTCAACCCCTGTTTTCCGGCGACGCCGCGGCGTTTCCGGTGACCTGCTGTGCGCCGGAAGCGCGGTTGCGCTCCAGCACCGCCTCGGTGATCGAGTTCGGCAACCGGCGCGGTTTCTCGATCAGGCCGAGAACCGGCAGGATGATCAGGAAGAAGATGAAGTAGTAGGCCGTCGCGATCTGGGCCAGCGAGGTGTAGATGCCTTCGGCCGGCTTCGAGCCGAGCCAGCCGAGGAAGACGGCGTCGGCGACGAAGATCCAGAAGAACAGCTTGTACCAGGGCCGGTAGACCGCCGAGCGGACCTTCGAGGTGTCGAGCCAGGGCAGCACGAACAGCACCGCGATCGAGCCGAACATGGCAAGCACGCCGCCAAGCTTGGAGTCGATCGGGCCGATGTTGAAGGTGATGCCGCGCAGGATCGCGTAGAACGGCAGGAAGTACCATTCGGGCACGATATGCGCCGGCGTCACCAGCGCGTTGGCCTCGGTGTAGTTGTCCGGGTGGCCGAGATAGTTCGGCAGGTAGAAGATGAAGTAGGCGAAGATCGCGAAGAACACCATCATCGCGAACGAGTCCTTGACCGTCGCATAGGGCGTGAACGCCACCGTGTCCGTCTTCGACTTGACCTCGATGCCCGTCGGGTTCGTCTGGCCGGTCACGTGCAGCGCCCAGACATGCAGGATGACGACGCCGGCGATCATGAAGGGCAGCAGGTAGTGCAGCGAGAAGAACCGGTTGAGCGTCGCGTTGTCGACCGCGTAGCCGCCGAGCAGGAACTGCTGGATCGGCTCGCCGATGACCGGAAACGCGGTGAAGAAACCGGTGATCACCGTCGCGCCCCAGAACGACATCTGGCCCCAGGGCAGCACGTAGCCCATGAAGCCGGTCGCCATCATCAGCAGATAGATGATGCAGCCGAGGATCCACAAGCAGCTCGCGCGGCGCCTTGTAGGAGCCGTAATACATGCCGCGGAAAATGTGCAGATAGACGGCGAAGAAGAAGAACGATGCGCCGTTGGAATGCATGTAACGCAGCAGCCAGCCATGGTTCACGTCGCGCATGATGTTTTCGACGCTGGTGAAGGCGAGGCCGGTGTCCGACGTGTAGTGCATGGCCAGCACGACGCCGGTCAGGATCTGCGCCACCAGCATCAGGGACAGGATGCCGCCGAACGTGTAGGCGTAGTTCAGGTTGCGCGGCACCGGATAGGCGACGAAGGAGTCATACATCAGCCGCGGCAGCGGCATGCGGGCATCGATCCATTTACCGATGCCGGAAGTCGGCGTGTAGGTGCCGTGGTGTTCAAGGCTGCTCATTAGCTCAGGCTCCTGCAGTATCGGTACCGATGATCAGATTGGTGTCGCTGGCGAACACATGCGGCGGCTGCGGCAGGTTGATCGGCGCAGGCCCGTGCAGGATGCGGCCGGTGAAATCGAACACCGAGCCATGGCAGGGACAATGCCAGCCGTCCGCGCCGCTATCCACGACCTTCGGAATGCAGCCGAGATGCGTGCAGTTTGCCGCCACGACGACCCAGTCCTTTTTCGCTTCGTCGGCGGGACCGCCGATGCGCTGGTCCACCGGCTGCGGATCCTTCATCTCGTCCACGGTCACGCCGCTGGCGGCGGTGATTTCCTCACCGGTGAGGCGGCGAACGAAATAGGGCTTGCCGCGCCAGGTCACGATGATCGCGCTTCCGGGCTCGATCGAAGACACGTCGATTGTCGACAGGCTGGCCGGCGGCGCGAACGGCCGCGTCAGGGCGCATCTGGTCGATGAACGGCCAAGCCAAACCGGCAACGCCTACGACACCAAGCATGCCGGTCGCGACGTAGATGAAATCACGACGCGTCGACTCATCAGAGGTCATTGTTTCTTCGCTCACCGGAGCATTCCTTTCAGGTACAGTCACTGTGGCGGCCAACGGTCCGGACAAGGATGTGACTCGCCCGCGCCCGAAGCCGCGTCCCCGCGATCCCATATTTCGGATGCAGGCTCTTGTCCAGCCTCGACCAAGGAATGATGGCAACATGTCGCGCCGTTCCGCGACGCTATGAAGGGTCTATTCCGCCGCCTCGCCGAGCGCCAGGAAACCGCCCGATTGCCGCGCCCAGAGCCGCGCGTAAAGGCCGTTCGGCCGCTTGATGAGCTCGCCATGCGTGCCCGTCTCGACGATTTCGCCCTTGTCCATGACGATCAGCCGGTCCATCGCCGCGATGGTCGACAACCGGTGCGCGATCGCGACCACGGTTTTCCCCGTCATCAGCGCCTGCAGGTTTTCCTGGATTGCCGCCTCGATGTCGGAATCGAGCGCCGACGTCGCCTCGTCGAGAATGAGGACCGGCGCGTCCTTGAGCATGACGCGGGCGATGGCGACGCGCTGGCGCTGGCCGCCCGACAGCTTGATTCCGCGCTCGCCGACATGCGCGTCGTAGCCCCGCCGGCCCTTCTGGTCCTCGACATCGATGATGAAGTCATGCGCATGCGCCTTCTTCGCCGCCTCGACGATCTCGGCCTCGCTCGCGCCCGGCCGCCCATAGGCGATGTTGTCGCGCAGCGAGCGGTGCATCAGCGACGGCTCCTGGCTGACCACGCCGAACTGCTCGCGCAGCGATGCCTGCGTCACGTCGCGAATGTCATGGCCGTCGAGGAGGATGCGCCCGCCCTCGACGTCGAACAGCCGCAGCAGCAGGTTGACGAAGGTCGATTTGCCGGCGCCCGACGGCCCGACGAGGCCGACCTTCTCGCCCGGGCGGATATCCACAGCCAGAGCGTTGAAAAGCTCGCCGTGTTTCTTCCCGTAGTGAAACACGACCTGGTCGAAACGGATGTGGCCGGACGATCGCGGCATCTCGATCGCGCCCGGCTTGTCGCGGATCGCCGGTTCGACGGAAATCGTCTCGGTCGCGTCCTGAACCGTCGAATAGGCGCGGATCAGCCCGTTGATGTTGAACATCATCCAGCCCGACATCTGGTTGAGGCGGAAGACGAGCCCCATTGTCGCCGCGATGGCGCCGGTCGAGATCGCCCCGCTCATCCACGACATCACCGCCAGCGTGCCGACCGCGGTCATCATGAAGCCGTTGAGCAGCGCCACCGACGCGCGCACCGTCGTGATCATGCGCGTCAGGCGGGTCACCGCACTCAGGTAGTTGGTCAGCGCCTGCCGGATGCCGCCATGCTCGCGCTGCCGGCTGTCGAACAGCTTCACCGACATGATGTTGGTGAAGATGTCCACCATGCGCCCGTTGAGCACGGCGCGCTCATTGGCGTTTTCCTTGCCCGCCCGGCGCAGCCGCGGCAGCAGGAAGCGGATGATCGACACATAGCCGAAACCCCACACCGCGACGACCACGCCCATCCGCCAGTCCAGCGTCGTCAGGATCGTCGTCGTCAGGACGACGAATGTCATGAACGACCACATCGCCTGCAGCGAGGTGACGATGAAATCGCCGGTCGATTCGCCGGCCTGCATGATCTTGGTGGCGATCCGGCCGGCGAAATCGTTCTGGTAGAACGTGTAGGGCTGCTCGATGACGCGCCGGAACGATTGCCAGCGCACCATCGTGTAGAACCGCGGCACGATCACCTGCTGTTCGATGATCGCCGAGCCGACCATGACCACGGCCCGCACGACGAGAAGCAGCAGGGCCAGCCCGAGCAACTGGTGCCAGTGGTCCTGCAGCAGCGTGGCCGGAGACGCGTTGTCGAGTATGTCGATCAGCCAGCCGACCGACCAGTAGAGCGTGGCATCGACGCCGCCGACGAGGCCGCCGACGATCAGCAGCAGGATGAAGGGCCAGCGCGCCTGCTTGGCGAAATAGAGAATGAAGCCCCAGGCCGTCTGCGGCAGGATTTCGCGCTCCGTGTCGGAAAACGGCTCGATGAACCGTTCCACCCGGTTCCACACCGGGTGGTCCATGTCGCGATAGCGCGATTCGGGTTCCTGCCCCGGCCTGAAGCGATTACTCATTCCGCGGCAACAGCCTCCCCTGCGTCGATGAACCCGCCGGACTGGCGCGCCCACAACTGGGCATAGAGACCGTCCGACTTGGCAAGCTCTTCATGCGTTCCTTCCTCGACGATTGCGCCCTTGTCGAGCACGACCAGCCGGTCGAGGCTGGAGATCGTCGACAGGCGGTGCGCGATCGCGATCACGGTCTTTCCCTCCATCAGGTCGTAGAGGTTTTCCTGGATCGCCGACTCGACTTCGGAATCGAGCGCCGACGTTGCCTCATCCAGAACCAGGATCGGGGCGTTTTTCAGGAAGACGCGCGCGATCGCGATCCGCTGGCGCTGGCCGCCGGACAGCTTCACGCCGCGCTCGCCCACATGGGCGTCATAGCCCTTGCGGCCCTCCAGGTCGACGAGATCGAGGATGTAGTCATGGGCATTGGCGCGCTTCGCCGCGGCAATGATCTCCTCGTCCGTCGCGTCCGGCTTGCCATAGGCGATGTTGTCGCGCACCGACCTGTGCAACAGCGACGTGTCCTGCGTGACGACGCCGATCTGCGAGCGCAGCGAATCCTGCGTCACGCCGGCAATGTCCTGCCCGTCGATCAGGATGCGGCCGCCCTCGAGATCGTAGAGCCGCAGCAGCACGTTCATCAGCGTCGACTTGCCCGCGCCGGACCGGCCGACGAGCCCGACCTTCTCGCCCGGCGCGACCGTGAGGTTGAGATCCTCGATGACGCCGTTTTCCTTGCCGTAATGGAAGCGGATATGCTCGAAGGCGATCCTGCCCTGCTTCACCTCGAGGGTCCTGGCGTCGGGCTTGTCCTTGACCGAGCGCGGCCGGGCGATCGTGCCCATGCCGTCCTCGGCCATGCCGATATTCTCGAACAGGCCGGCGAGCTCCCACATCACCCAGTGCGCCATGCCTTCCAGCCGCAGCACCAGACCGATGGATACCGCCATCGCGCCGACGCTGGCGGAGCCCGCCATCCACGACCAGATGCCGATGGTGCCGACCGCGAACAGCAGCACGCTGTTCGAAACGTCGAGACCGGTGTTCAGCATCGTCGTGTAGCGCATTTGCGGATGCACGGTCTGCAGGAAGTCGTCCATCGCCTCGCGTGCATAGGCCTCTTCGCGCCCGGAATGGGCGAAAAGCTTGACGGTCATGATGTTGGTGTAGCTGTCGACGATACGCCCGGTCATGCTGGAACGCGCATTCGACTGCGCTTCCGATATCGCGCGCATCTTCGGCAGATAGTAGCGCAGCAATCCGGCATAGAAGACCAGCCAGACCAGGAACGGAACCATCAGCCACAGATCGAGGCTCCCGACGAGGACGAGCGTGCCCGCGAAATAGACCGCGACATAGATGAAGACGTCGAGGATCTTGACCACGCTTTCGCGCACGCCGAGCGCCGTCTGCATCATTTTCGTCGCGACCCGGCCGGCGAACTCGTCCTGGTAGAACGAAAAGCTCTGGCCGAGCAGATACCGGTGCGCCTTCCAGCGGATCAGCATCGGATAGTTGCCGAAAACCGTCTGGTGCATGACCATCGTGTGCAGCAGGCCCAGACCCGGCAGCAGGATGAGAATGACGAATCCCATGCCGAACAGCTTCCAGCCCTCGTCCGCGAGGAACGTTTCGCGATTGGCGCCCGACAACCAGTCGACGACGTGTCCGAGAAATCCGAACAGCGCCACCTGCAGGCCCGAGATCAGCGCGATCAGGACCGACGTGACCGCCAGCCAGGGCCAGATGCCCTTCGTGTAGTGCCAGCAAAAGGCGAGCAGGGTCGCAGGCGGCTGCTCGGGCCGCTCGGCGGGAAAGGGATCGATACGTTTTTCAAACCACGAAAGCATGGCGAACCTCTTGGCGGTCAATATGGTGTCCGATCGTGGATCGGCGAACGAAAAAACAAGCGCGCGAAAGCGCAGGACAGCGTGGTGAATCCGGCTCCGGCGAGTCCGGAAACGCGGACGCGACAACAATCAACTCAAGGCAATGGGACATGACCGTAATCCGTTTTGGTGAAACCAAAACCGGCGGTCACGAAGGAATGTGTTGGCTGTGTTCGAACCGCTGGTTTGTCAGGCGAAGGCGAAATCGTGCGCCCATGGGAGCAGCAAATCGCCTGTCGGGAGCGCGACGCGCATGGGAATGCAGATGATATCCATTGTCGCCTCCTTGGATTGCGGTTGACGAGCGCTTCATATACCGACCGGCGCACCACGGCAAGCGCGCAACGGTAACAAACCGTAACTCCTGCCAGAAACTGACGTCCCATGACAGGTAATCAAGCAATCGAAATAGCCCTATACCAGCCCGATATTCCCGGAAATACAGGCACGATACTTCGCCTCGCCGCCTGCCTCGGTGCGCGCGTGCATGTCATCGAACCGTCAGGCTTCGATCTCTCCGACCGCGCATTGAAACGCGCCGGCATGGATTATCTGGAGACCGCGGCGTTGCGCCGGCACCTCAACTGGGCGGCGTTCGAATCGTGGCGGAGCGACGAAAGCAAGCGCCTTGTCCTGCTGACGACAAAGGCCGTGAAGCCCTACACCGCGCATGAATTCGGCCGTGACGATGTCCTGCTCTTCGGCCGCGAAAGCGCCGGCGTGCCGGATGCGGTGCATGATGCGGCCGATGTGCGCCTGACCATCCCGATGGCGGCAGGCGCGCGCTCGATCAATCTCGCTTTGTCGGTGGCGATGGTGGCGGGCGAGGCCATGCGGCAGCTCGCCTGGCAGCGCTGAACCGTTACGCC
>CAVQHF010000005.1:0-74246 GCA_963712205.1 uncultured Alphaproteobacteria bacterium
ACGGCCATTGCCGGCCGCCACGCGTTGGATCGCCCGCGTCTTTCCGTCATATATTCGTGTCAGTCTTGACGCCGATCAAAGCATAACCGAAGCGACGCGAGCGAAACTGGATCGGACATGACGGAAGAGAGGCGCGAGGAAACGTGAACACCAGGCTACCGGATTTCACGCCATCAGTCGATCTGACCGTCACGCGCGGGGCGGGTCCTGTGCGCCATCGGAAACCGCAATACGTGACGCTGACGCCGCCGTGCAGCAATGCCTGCCCGGCCGGCGAGGACATCAGGGGATGGCTGGCCGTAGCGCAGGCCGGCCGTTACCGGGAGGCGTGGGAGATCCTCACCGCGGAAAACCCGATGCCGGCCGTGCACGGCCGGGTCTGCTATCACCCCTGCGAAAGCGGCTGCAACCGCGGCGAAGTCGACGCGCCGGTGTCGATCCATGCCGTCGAGCGCTTCCTCGGCGACATGGCGACCGCGCAGGGCTGGGCGTTCAAGCCCGTCCGCCCGCCGAGCGGCAAGAAGGTGCTGGTCGTCGGCGCCGGTCCGGCCGGCCTGTCGGCGGCCTATCATCTGGCCCGGCTCGGCCATTCGGTCGAAATCCGCGAGGCGGGTCCGGTCGCTGGCGGCATGATGCATTTCGGTATTCCCGCCTATCGGCTGCCCCGCGCCGAACTGGCGCACGAGGTCGCCCGTATCGAGGCGCTCGGCGTGAAGATCGTCACCAACCACAAGGTGACCGATCTTCTGTCCGAAAAGCGCGAGGGCGGATTCGACGCGGTGTTCCTCGCGATCGGCGCGGGCCTGGGCAAACATGTCGACATTCCGGCGCGTGATGCCACGAGGGTGCTCGACGCGGTCGACGTGCTGCACGAGACGAGCGCGGGCAATCCGCCACTGCTCGGACGCCGGGTCATCGTCTATGGCGGCGGCAACACGGCGATGGACGCCGCCCGGACCGCCAAGCGGCTGGGAGCGACGGAAACGCTGATCGTCTACCGGCGCGACCGCGAGCACATGCCGGCGCATGCCTTCGAGGCCGACGAGGCGATCGAGGAAGGCATCAAGATCAAGTGGCTGACCACGATCAAGGAGATCTCCGGATCCGATCTCACCGTCGAGCGCATGGAACTCGACGAGAACGGCCGGCCGCAGCCGACCGGCGAGTTCGAGACGCTGAGCGCCGACGCGGTCGTCCTGGCGCTCGGCCAGCAGACCGACAGCCGGTTCCTCGCCAAGGTGCCGGGAATCCGCTTCACGCCGGACGGCGCGGTCGAGATCGGACCCGACCTGATGACCGGCGCGGACGGCATCTTCGCCGGCGGCGACATGGTGCCGAGCCAGCAGTCGGTGACGATCTCAACCGGCCACGGCAAGCGCGCGGCGCGCCATATCGACGCCTGGCTGAGCGGCGCGAGATACGCCGAGCCGGAGGCCGCCGATCTGGTCTCCTTCGACATGCTGCATCTGCCGGTCTATTCCGACGCCGACCCGCGCAAGCAGAAGAAGCTCGACGCCGACGGCCGGCTCGACGGTTTCGACGAGATCGTCGCCGGGCTTCAGCGAGACGGAAGCGCGATACGAGGCGCAGCGCTGCTATTCCTGCGGCGACTGCTACGAATGCGACAATTGCTACGCCGCGTGCCCCGAAGGCGCGATCATCAAGCTCGGGCCCGGCAAGCGCTACGAATACGACTACGAAAAATGCACCGGCTGCGCGACCTGCTTCGAGCAGTGCCCGTGCCACGCCATCGAGATGATCCCGGAGGGTTCCGACCAATGGCTGACGCCGCTGCCGTGCAGGCGACGATGGACGGCAACTCGGCCGTTGCCCACATCGCCTACCGGGTGAACGAGGTCTGCGCGATCTACCCGATCACGCCGTCCTCGCCGATGGCCGAACTCGCCGACGAATGGACGTCGAAGGGCATCACCAACATCTGGGGCAACATCCCGGTCATCCAGGAGATGCAGAGCGAGGGCGGCGCGGCGGGCGCGCTGCACGGCTCGCTGCAGGCCGGCGCGCTGACGACGACCTTCACGGCGTCGCAGGGGCTGCTGCTGATGCTGCCGAACATGTTCAAGATCGCCGGCGAACTGACGCCGGCGGTCTTCCACGTCGCGGCGCGCTCGATCGCGACGCAGGCGCTGTCGATCTTCGGCGATCATTCCGACGTCATGGCGATCCGGCCGACCGGCTTCGCCATGCTGGCGTCGAACTCGGTGCAGGAAGCCCACGACATGGCGCTGATCGCGCAGGCGGCGACGCTGAAGGCGCGCGTGCCCTTCGTGCATTTCTTCGACGGGTTCCGCACCTCGCACGAGGTCAACACGGTGACGCTGGTGCCCGACGCGGCGATCCGCGCCATGATCGACGACGACTGCGTCATCGCGCATCGCGGCCGGGCGCTCAATCCCGAGCACCCGTTCGTGCGCGGCACGGCGCAGAACCCGGACGTGTTCTTCCAGGGTCGCGAAGCCGCCAACCGCTTCCACGCGGCGACGCCCGGCATCGTCGCCGAGGCGATGGAGAAATTCGCGGGTCTCACCGGACGCCAATACCGGCTGTTCGACTATTTCGGCGCTGCCGACGCCGAGCGCGTCGTCGTCGCCATGGGATCCGGCGTCGAGGTCGTGCGCCAGACGGTGGCGGATCTCAACGCACATGGCGAGAAGGTCGGCCTCGTCGCCGTCCGGTTGTTCCGGCCGTTTTCCGCCGAGCACCTGCTCGCGGCGCTGCCGGCCAGCTGCAAGGCCG
This sequence comes from uncultured Alphaproteobacteria bacterium, assembly GCA_963712205.1. Taxonomy (GTDB): domain Bacteria; phylum Pseudomonadota; class Alphaproteobacteria; order Rhizobiales; family Rhizobiaceae; genus Oricola. The sequence goes on from CAVQHF010000005.1 coordinate 2,758, forward strand.
TCGCCGTGCTCGACCGCACCAAGGAACCGGGCGCGACCGGCGAGCCGCTCTATCTCGAAGTGGTCTCGGTACTGGCCGACGCCGTCGCGCGCGGTACGCGGGCGGCCATGCCGAGGATCATCGGCGGGCGATACGGCCTGTCGTCGAAGGATTTCGATCCGGCGCAGGCCAAGGCGGTGTTCGACGAACTGAAGAAGGCGGAACCGCGCAACGGCTTCACCGTCGGCATCAACGACGACGTCACCTTCACCAGCCTCGAGGTCGACCCGACCTACGCGACCGAGCCGGACAACGTCGTGCGCGCCGTCTTCTACGGCCTCGGCGCGGACGGCACGGTCGGCGCCAACAAGAACAGCGTCAAGATCATCGCCGAGGATGCCGGGCGCTACGCGCAGGGCTATTTCGTCTACGATTCCCACAAGTCGGGCGCGCAGACGGTCTCGCATCTGCGGTTCGGGCCGAACCCGATCCGCTCGCCCTACCTGATCCGCTCGGCCAATTTCGTCGCCTGCCACCAGTTCCACTTCCTGGAGAAGATCGACGTGCTGCGGCTGGCCGCGCCAGGCGCGACCTTCCTGCTGAACAGTCCCTACGGGCCGGACGAGGTCTGGGACCATCTGCCGCGCAGCGTGCAGCAGGAGATCATTTCGCGGAAGCTGAAATTCCATGTCATCGACGCGACGACGGCGGCGCGCGAGGTGGGGCTGAAGAACCGCACCAACACGATCCTGCAAACCTGCTTCTTCGCGCTTTCCGGCGTCCTGCCGCATGACGAGGCGATCGACGCGATCAAGCAATCGATCGCCAAGAGCTACGGCCGCAAGGGCAAGCGGGTCGTCGAACAGAACTGGGCCGCCGTCGACGGCGCGCTGGCGCGCCTGCACGAGGTCGCGGTGCCGGCGAGCGGTGACGAGCACTTCGAGCGGCCGCCGATCGTTCCCGACAGCGCGCCGGATTTCGTGCGACGGGTGACGGCGCGGATGATGGAGGGGCTGGGCGACGAGATTGCGGTATCGGCGATGCCGGTCGACGGCACGTTCCCGTCCGGCACGGCGGCGTGGGAAAAGCGCAACGTCGCCGAGGAGGTGCCGGTCTGGCGCCAGGATCTGTGCATCCAGTGCGGCCAGTGCGGCTTCGTCTGCCCGCACGGCGTGATCCGCGCGAAATATTACGACGAGGCGCGGCTGGATGGCGCGCCGGAAGGGTTCAAGTCGGCGCCGGTCAATGCGCGCGGCTATCCGGACGCGCGGTTCTCGCTGCAGTTCTATGTCGAGGATTGCACAGGCTGCGGCCTGTGCGTCGAGACCTGCCCGGCGCTAAGCCCGGTCGAGCCGGGGATCAAGGCGATCAACATGACCGAAAAGGCCGGGCTGGTCGACGCGGAACGCGAGAGCATCGCCTTCTTCGAGGGCCTGCCGATCAACGACCGCTCCCGCGTCGATTTCGCAAATGTGCGCGGCGTGCAATTCCTGGAGCCGCTGTTCGAGTTCTCCGGCGCCTGCGCCGGCTGCGGCGAGACGCCTTACGTCAAGCTGCTGTCGCAGCTCTTCGGCGACCGGCTGATGGTCGCCAACGCCACCGGCTGCTCATCGATCTATGGCGGCAACCTGCCGGTGACGCCGTGGACGAAAAACGCCGAGGGGCGCGGGCCGGCATGGTCGAATTCGCTGTTCGAGGACAATGCCGAGTTCGGGCTCGGCTTCCGGCTCGCGGCCGACAAGCATCTGGAGCTCGCCCGCGACCTGCTGCGTCAGTTGGCGACGGAGATCGGCGAGGACCTGGCGGCCGCCATTCTCGACGCGCCGCAGATCAGGGAATCGGAAATCCGCGTGCAGCGCGAGCGCGTCGCCGCGCTGAAGACGAAGCTGCTGGCGCTGAAGGGCAACGCGGCGGCCGGCCACCTGCTGTCGGTCGTCGATCATCTGGTCCGGCGCTCGATCTGGATCGTCGGCGGCGACGGCTGGGCCTACGATATCGGCTATGGCGGGCTCGACCACGTGCTCGCCACCGGGCCGCAACGTCAACATCCTGGTGATGGACACCGAGGTCTATTCCAACACCGGCGGCCAGGCGTCCAAGGCGACGCCGCTCGGCGCCATCGCCAAGTTCGCCGCCGCGGGCAAGCGCACCGCGCGCAAGGACCTCGCGCTGCAGGCCATCGCCTACGGCAATGTCTATGTCGCGCAGGTGGCGATGGGCGCCAATCCGCAGCAGACCCTGCAGGCGTTCCGCGAGGCGGAAGCCTGGGAGGGGCCGTCGCTGATCCTCGCCTACAGCCATTGCATCGCGCATGGCTACGACCTGCGCAAAGGTCTGTCGCAACAGGACAAGGCGGTGGCGAGCGGCTACTGGCCGCTGCTGCGCTACGATCCGGCGATGCGCGACATCGGCGAGGCGCCGTTCCGGCTCGATTCGCCTCGGCCGACGCTGCCGTTCAAGGACTACGCCTACAACGAACTGCGCTACAGCGCCTTGGCCGCGAGCCGGCCAGACGATGCCGCGATGCTGCTGGCGCAAGCGCAGGAGGCGATCCGCGACAAGTACCGCTCCTACGAGGAATTCGCGCAGATGGAAACGGGCCCGACCCCTTCGGAAATCATGGGCGCGGCGCGCAAGTTGTGAGGAGCCGGACATGGACCTGACCACCAGCTATCTCGGCCTCGATCTGACGAGCCCCATCGTGGCGAGCGCCAGCCCGCTCAACCGTCACATCGACAATCTGAAGCGCCTCGAGGAGTGTGGCGCAGGCGCCGTCGTTCTGCCTTCGGTCTTCGAGGAGCAGATCGAGCACGAGCAGGAGATCCTCGACGCGCTGATCGACAGGGGCGCGGAGAGCTTCGGCGAGGCACTGAGCTATTTTCCCGCTCAGACGGCCTTCGCCTTCGACACATCCGCCCATCTCGCCTTGATCGAGGAGGCGACGCAAGCCCTGGGCGTGCCGGTGATCGCCAGCCTCAACGGCGTCACCGACAGCGGCTGGGTCGACTATGCCCGCGACATCGAGGAAGCCGGCGCGAAGGCGATCGAACTCAACGTCTTCTTCGTGCCTTCCGATCTTGCGCTGAGCGGCCGCGATGTCGAGGCGCGCTATGTGGACGTCGTCCATTCGGTCAGTTCGGCGGTTGAGATCCCGGTGGCGGTCAAGATCGGGCCGTATTTCTCGTCGCCCGGCCACATGGCCGGTGAACTGGTCAAGGCCGGCGCGAAAGGCCTGGTGCTGTTCAACCGGTTCTACGAGCCGGACATCGACCCGGCGACGCTGACGGTCACACCCAGCATCGAACTGTCGAGCGCCTACGAGATGCGGCTGCCGCTGTTGTGGATCGGCGTGCTTTCCGGACAGACCAAGGCGTCGCTGGCGGCGACGACCGGGGTGGAGAGCGCCGAGGACGTGGTGAAATACCTGCTTGCCGGGGCCGATGTGGTCATGACCACATCGGCGCTGCTGCGCCACGGCGTCGATCACATGCGAACGCTGGTCGACGGGCTCGGCGACTGGCTCGCATCACGCAAGCTTTCCTCGCCCGCCGACATTCGCGGCAGAATGAGCCACCGCAACATCGCCAACCCCGAAGCCTACGAACGGGCGAACTACATCCGCGTGCTGCAGGATTTCGCCGGCCAATAATCGAATACAGCGTCGGCGAACGCTCGCACCCTTTAGGCTGCGGCCTTGCGATGTCGCGATCGCCTCACCGCGCCCTGCGTCTTCGACGGCCCCATCAACACACGCAGCTTCGCAACCTATGTCGAGCAGATACATGTTCAGTCCCGGTACCTACACTGTACCGGGCTTCCTGGTGGATTACGACGGTTTCGTTGTATCCGGCTCGCTGTCCGCTTGAGCATCCTGAACATCGCCGGATCGGCGGCCCGGCAGGCTGCGGTCCCGCGGATCCTCCGATGCGTCTTCGCCCAGACCCAGGCCGGTTCCGGCCGTCGTCTCGCCGGTGGAACCGTCAATATCGAAGCCGGGTCGATCCACGGCGACCGCTTTCTTGGCCGTGTCGGGTTTTTTTGGAAGTTCGGGACGAGGTTCAATTCTGATCACTTGATTTCTCCATGAATTTGCCGCCGTTGAATACTCGCAGACCGGTTCACCTCAGTGATCGCCGGCGCGTATGGTCTCGCGAGACTTACTGTCATTGATCCGGCCAAGCGTGCTTTCCAGGGAATGTTTCAGTTTCGTCGTGGCGCCCTTGTATGCGCGTTCAAGAGTTGAAGCCTGATCGGTCACCACTTCCGGTTTCCGCCCTTCCAGCCGCGCTTCGATAACGCAGCGCTTGTCCGAATTGCCTGCCTTGCCCGCGTTCAAATCGCTGAGGTGCACTTCGATCCGTGTAATATGCTTGCCGAACCGCCCAATATGCGTGTTGATCTCCGCCTCGACGAGCTCGGTAAGCGCGTCTCCACCGCTCGTGGCGTCATCCGTATTGATTCTGGATTTGCATTCGCCGCTCCTTCACGAATTGATGAATGCTATTTATTATCTTGTATTATGTGATTTCTAATATCTTTAAGAGAAAACTAGGCCAGAATGAAAATCTGATTCGATAAGTCCTATTTCCTTATTGTATCAATATTTACCTCATTTGAAATAAATATCGGTCGGGCTTCGCGCAAAAAAGGCCGATCATCCGCCCCCTTCATCAGGGTTCGGGCCAATCGCGCCCGGCTACGGCGTCGACCCGAACGCCGGCCATAGCGCGTCAGCTCCGGAACTGGCCTTGATGCGGGCCCCGGACAACAGAACACGGCGAAAGGCATCAGGTCAGGTTCAGAGCCGGCCTGCGGGCAGCAGCACGACGACGATGATCAGAATGACACCGAGAACTCCGATTCCGGTATGGCCGAATCCGTAGCCATAATCTCTGAAGCGCCCGCTGAAGCCGCCGAGCAGGAAGATGATGAGAATTATGACCAGGATCGTTCCGAACGACATGGACTTGACTCCCATAACCGGCGTCGAGTTGGATAATTGTTCATCCCTGCCCGAGCGCAATTCATCTGATCGTCACGAATTGACGGACTGTGGATATTCCGGTCCGATACCGGCTTTATGGCATATGCGGGTGTGGGAGCCTGTGTTGATTGCAACGAGCGAGCCCGAAATGCCGCAACGTAGGGATAACGTCAGAACGACCACGAACCCCGAACTGCTCTTCTTGAACCAGGCCGAAGGTGAAGCAATGCATTACATCATTGCGCCGCTTTTCGCGACGAAAAGGCGATCCAGGGCCCGGCACCGCATCTGTTGGCAGGCCAGGCAATAGGAGCGCAGGGAATGCTACTGACGCGGATTGGCTACTACAGTGATTTCTTCGTCTACCCAGTGCTGATCGCGGTTTTGGGTGCGGAGGGCGTCACGCATGCGGGCGCGAAAGAAGCCGTCACCTATATCGCGATCTTCCTGGGCAGCCTGGCACTATGGACGCTGCTCGAATACATTCTGCATCGCTTCGTGTTGCATCACCTGCCGTGGATCAGGGAGATGCATGAACAGCACCATCGGGAAGTCCGTGCGTTGGTGGGAACGCCGATCTGGATCTCGGTCACATTGATTGTGTGTTTCGTGTTTCTTCCGGTCTTTTGGCTCGCCGATTTCGCAACGGCGAGTGTCGCCACATCGGGTTTCATGTCCGGCTATCTCTGGTATGTGAGCGTGCATCACATGGCGCATCACTGGCATCCCGCACATAGCGGCTACCTCTATTCCATCAAACGCAACCACGCGATGCATCACACCGACGAGGCCAACAATTTCGGCGTCACGTCGCTTTTTTGGGACCGGATTTTCCGGACGATGCGCCGGCTGCGGTAGGTTCCGAAAAGGGGCAATCCCCGGTTCCCCGTTTTTTTAGTACGACGGCAAAATGCAACTCTCGTCCGCCCGATTCCCGGGATACCCTCAATAAACAAAAGCCGGGCTGTTCCTTGTAAAAAACGGTGGCAAGCGCCATATACGGTTGTCGATAGACGGCAAGATTTCCGTGGCCAGCGTATTTTGATTCGTAGTGGCCAATTAATTCAAACCCGAAAAATGCGATTTCGACAGTCTGCATACGTGCAGATGAGCTATATACTTATGAAAGGGTCTATCATGACCACAGGAACAGTTAAATTCTTCAATCTTCAAAAGGGTTTTGGATTCATCGCGCCGGATGACGGCGGCAATGACGCATTCGTGCACATCAGCGCCGTCGAACGCGCCGGAATGAGCGATTTGCGTGAAGGCCAGAAGGTCGGTTACGAACTCGTCGCCGACCGCAAGAGCGGCAAGATGTCGGCAGACAGCCTTTCCGACGAAAGCTAAAAAATCGGCGTCACAGCCGTCGTATTAAACCGACGGCTGTGGCATTCCCTCAAATCCCGGCGTGCATCCGCGTTGTCCGACCCGGCAAACTGACAAGACAACAAAGACCGTTCCCGAAAGGGCCGTGGTCGAGCGATGAAGCCGTTTCGTCGGGCTTGCAAAACGGAAGTGCGAAACTGCCGCCGCAAGTACCGGCGCACCTTGCCGACCACAATGGATCGGCCTTTCTCCGCAAAAAATTTCCTGCCTGGCGCCGCCCCGGCAGCCAGCAGCGAAAACCCTCGATGTATCGACCTGCCATCCGGCGAAGCGTTCGAACGCGAGCAGATAATTAGGAGTACATCGATGCGATATATTTGCGAGATTTCCGGAAACGGAACACTGAAGTGCGAAGGCGTCGACATCGCCAGCGCATCCTATGACTTCGAGAGCTATTCGCGGAAAACTGGCGGCCTGACGGGTTCGGGCGAGATCACGCTTGCGCCGGAGGCGCTTAAATCATGCTTCGGCAGGTCCGGCGTTCAGTTGCTGAGCGACGATGGACGCATGTTCAATCTGACGTTTCCCGAAAAGCATATGCGTGAGCCCAACGTCGCCCACGTCGTCGTCACCGGCGACCTTCCGTCCGAGCGCAATTGGCGCCACTGAGGGCTCTTTTCAGTTTCCCGGGTCTTCCGGCAGCGCCTGTCCTTCGGACCAAATCATTGCCGCCATGCGGAACAACGGATCGAGAGATCCATTCGATAGACCCGCGTCGACACGGCCATCGGTCACGACGCAATGGCCGGAAACTCGATCATGAAACCCCTCCCCCTTTTCGCACGCGCGCCCACATTCCCTTGGGATAGCACCTCACCTGTCCGCGAAGAATTGTTCGGCGTCGAGCGGCTCGAACTGCATGCGGAAACGCTTGCGGCGGCGCAGCCGGTGACAAGCGCACCCCCGAAAGTACAATCGCTGCAAGCCCGCCTCAACGAAAATTCCACGGTTCTGCTGGCCGCCTATCGCGCCAGCGCCAGGAACTGGAAAACGGGCGCACGATTGTCCCGGCCGCCGAATGGCTTCTCGACAACTACCATCTCGTCGAGGAACATATCCGCGAAATCCGCGACGATCTCGCTCCCGGCTACTACCGGCAATTGCCGAAACTGGCCGGAGGACCGTTTGCCGGATATCCGCGCGTCTTCGAAATGGCCTGGGCATTCGTCGCCCACACCGACAGCCATTTCGACCCCGAAATCCTGTGCCGGTTCGTTTCCGCCTACCAGCGTGTCCAGCCGCTGACGATCGGCGAACTCTGGGCCATCCCCATCACGCTGCGCATCGTTCTCATCGAAAATTTGCGCCGGCTGGCCGACCAGATTACCGCCGGGCGGCTGTCGCGCGCAGAAGCCGACGCGCTGGCGGACGATGTTCTGGTTGCGGGCCTTTCGCCTGACATCGGCCATCGCCCGCATGGCCTCCCGGGCGCCCTTGCCGGAATTGTTCGCCGCGCAGTTCGCCAAGCGCCTGCGCGACCACGATCCCGACATACCCCGACATTCGGCTGGCTCGAAAGAACGTCTGGCCGGCCAGCATTCCTCGATCGACGATGTCGTGCTCCACGCCCAGCAGCGCCTCGGCGCCTCGAACGTCACCGTGCGCAACATCGTCACCAGTCTGCGCCTCATTTCCGATATCGATTGGGCCGATATCTTCGAAAGCGTGAGCCTGGTCGATGCGCGCCTTCGCGCAGCGAGCGGCTTTGCCGCGATGGATTTCCCGACGCGCGATCTCTATCGCGGCGCGATCGAGGAACTGGCGCGCGGGTCCGCGCTGTCCGAAATCGACATTGCCGAAGAGGCGCTGCGTTGTGCGCGGACCGCGACAACCGAAGCTTCCGACCCGGCCGAAGCCGAGCGGCTTGCCGATCCGGGATATTACCTGATTGCCGAAGGCCGTCGCCTTCTTGAGCGCCAGATCGAATTCGGGCGCCCGCACGTCTGCTGATCCGCCGGTTCAATATGCGCCTCGGCATTGCCGGCTATGTCGGCGTCATCGTGCTCATCGCAGTGGCGCTTGCTCAGCCTGGCCTTCTGGACACTGGAAATCCCCACATGGGCTTGACGCTCCTGCTGTTTCTCGCCGCCTTCATTCCCGCCACCGAAGTGGCAACCGCATTCGTCAATCGCGCCGTCACCTGGATTTTCGGCGCAGCAAGGCTGCCCGGTCTCGAACTCAAGGCCGGCGTTCCCTCGTCCCTGCGCACCCTGGTGGTCGTCCCGAGCCTGCTCGCCAGCGAAGCCGACCTGCTCGACAGATCGAGCAACTCGAGGTTCATTACCTTTCCGGCGCGGCCGGCGATCTCACCTTCGCGCTGCTGCTCGATGGCGTCGATGCCGATGCGGAAACAGTCGACGGGCGAAGAAGCTGCTCATCGCCGAGGCGACAGGCCGTCGAACGGCTGAACCGCAACTGCACGGTCCGGGCCGGCAGGCAATCGCTTCCTGCTGCTCCATCGGCGAACGCTTGTTCAATGCCGCCGAAAACAAATGGATGGGCTGGGAACGCAAGCGCGGCAAGCTGCACGAATTCAACCGGCTGCTGAGGGGCGCAACCGACACCAGCTTCGTTTCCGTCGATGGCCAGGCGCCCGACGTGCCGGCCGATGTTCGCTACGTCATCACCCTCGACGCCGACACGCGGCTGCCGCGCGACACCGCGCTCAAGCTCGTCGGCAAAATGGCCCATGCGCTCAACCGGCCCAGATTCAGTGCCGACCTGCAGCGCGTCGTCGGCGGCTACGGCATTCTGCAACCGCGGGTGACGCCGTCGCTGCCGGTCGGGCCGCGAAGGCTCGCTCTATCAGCGCGTTTTCTCGCGCCGGGCGGGCATCGATCCCTATGCGGCCGCGGTCTCCGACGTCTATCAGGACCTGTTCGGCGAAGGTTCGTATACCGGCAAGGGCATCTATGATGTCGACGCCTTCGAAGCGTCCCTGGCCGGCCGCATCCCGGAGAACACGCTGTTGAGCCACGACCTCTTCGAAGGCATCTTCGCGCGCGCCGGTCTTGCCTCCGATATCGAGGTGGTCGACGAATTCCCGTCCCGTTACGACGTCGCCGCCAAGCGCCAGCACCGCTGGACGCGCGGCGACTGGCAATTGCTGCCCTGGGTATTTCGGCTGGCGAACCGACAAGCACGCCGTTACGGCGCCGTCGGGCTCGGCAAGATCCTCGACAATCTGAGGCGGTCGCTGTTCGCGCCGGCGCTGCTTCTCGACGCTTGGACTGACCTGGCTGCTGCCCATGCCCTCGGCGCTTGTCGGCACGGTTGTTCGTCCTCGTCGGACTGGCATTGCCGGCGTTTTTCGTGCCGTTCTTCTCCATTTTCCCGCGCCGCGCCGGCATCCGGCTCGACAGCCATTTCCGACGCGCTCGGCGCCGAGATGAAGCTGGCGGCGATCCAGACCGCTCTGTCCCTCGTATTTCTGCCCGATCAGGCCTGGCGCATGGGCGATGCCATCCTGCGGACCCTGGTGCGCCGCTTCTTCACGCACAGGCACCTGCTGCAATGGACGACGGCCGCGCAATCGGCAGGCGGCCGGCGCGCTGCGACGCCAGGGGCTTCTACCGGCAGATGGCAGGCGGCACGGGCTCGGCCTTGGCGCGGCCTCGGCGCCGCGATTTTCGCACCGGCCTCCCTGTCCGCTCGTCCTCGCCATTTGCCCTGCTGTGGTGCGCCGCCCCGGCCATCGCGCTCTGGACCAGCCGCGCGCCGACAGCCGCAGACATGCTGGCGCTCGCTCCGGACGACGAGCCGAAGACTGCGCCTGATCGCGCGGCGGACATGGCGGTTTTTCGAAACCTTCGTCACGCCGGCCGACAACATGCTGCCTCCCGACAATTTCCAGGAGGATCCGAATCCGGTCATCGCCCACCGCACGTCGCCGACCAATATCGGGCTTTATCTGCTGTCCGCCGTCGCGGCCCGTGATTTCGGCTGGGCGGGCAGGATCGAGACGGTCGAACGGCTGGAAGCGAGTTTCGACAGTCTGCGCCGCTCAAGCGGTTCAAGGGCCATTTCTTCAACTGGTACGACACCGAGGATCTGCGCGTACTCGATCCGGCCTATGTGTCTTCGGTCGACAGCGGCAATCTTGCCGGTCACCTGATCGCGCTTTCCGCTGCCTGCCGGGAGTGGATCGACGCACCTTTCGCGGACAGATGCCCGGTCGGGCATGCTCGACAATCTGCATCTGGCGCGCCAAGCGCTCGACGCCATACAGATTTCGTCGCCAAGGCGTCAGACAGTCTCGGCGCATCCTGCTCGATGACATCGCAATCCTTGCTGACCGGCGTCCAGGACGCTACCGGCGATCTCCGCCGCGCTTGCCTGGTCGCCGACAAGGCAGCGAGCCTGCCGCAAGGGAAATGGCGCCCGCATCCGAAAGCGGCGCAGTGCCCGAACTGGTGTTCTGGACCGAAGCGCTGGCCGGCGCGATCCGCGCGTTCGAACGCGACCGGACCTGTCGGCGGAAAATGCAGAAGGCGAAATTCGCAGCACGACTGCACGCACTCGCCGAGCGAGGCGCGCACCATGGCGCTGGCGATGGATTTCGCCTTTCTGTTCGATCCGGAGCGCAAGATTGCTCTCGATCGGCTATTCGCGCGCCGACAACAGCCTCGACAAGAACTGCTACGATCTGCTGGCGTCCGAGGCGCGTCTTGCGAGCCTGTTTCGCCATCGCCAAGGGCGACGTGCCGACCCGCCACTGGTTCCGGCTTGGCCGGACGGCAACGCCGCTCGGGCAACGGCTCGGCGCTGATTTCCTGGTCCGGTTCGATGTTCGAATACCTGATGCCGGCGCTGGTCATGCGCGCGCCCGCCGGCAGCCTGCTCAACGAGACCAACCCGCTGGTCGTCACGCGGCAGCAGGAATATGCCGACCGCCTCGGCATTCCGTGGGGCATTTCGGAATCGGCCTACAATGCCCGCGACATCGAATTCACCTATCAGTATTCCAATTTCGGCGTCCCGGGCTTGGGTCTGAAGCGCGGCCTTTCGGAGAACAGGGTGATCGCGCCCTATGCCACCGGCCTTGCCGCGATGATCGATCCGCTGGTGCGCTCGAAGAACTACGCCCGCATCGCCGCGCATGGGTGGCCGCGGTCCCTACGGCTTTTACGAAGCGCTCGATTTCACCCGCGTCGCGGCTGCCTGAAGGGCAGGATGTTGCCGTGGTGCGCAATGTCATGGCGCATCATCAGGGCATGACCGTGGTCGCCATCGCCAACACGCTTCTGAACGGCTGCATGCGCGAGCGTTTCCACAGCGATCCGCTGATCATGGCCAGCGAACTGCTCTTGCAGGAACGCACGCCGCGCCACGTCGCGATCGATCATCCGCGCGCCGAGGAAGTCAAGGCCTCGGCCAGCGAGACGCGGCGCAAGGCGCAGATCGTCGAGGCGCTTGCAGGCGCCATCTGGGCCGGTCCGCCGGTTACCCATCTCTTGTCGAACGGCCACTACTCGGTGATGCTGACTGCAACGGGCGGCGGATACAGCCGATGGGGCGACATCGCGGTCACCCGCTGGCACGAGGATGCCACGCGCGACGATTCCGGTTCCGTTCGTTTTCCTCAAGGACATGCACAGCGGAGCCGTCTGGTCGCCGCCGGCGCATACTCCGCGGACACGGCGACACAGCACCAGGACGTGCATTTTCGCCGAAGACCGCGCCGAATTCATCCGCCACGGACGGTACGCTGACAACCAGCATGGATGTGCTGGTTTCTGGCGAGGACGACAGCGAAGTGCGCCGGATCATCGCTCACCAATGCCGGACGCAAGCCGCGCGAGATCGAGGTGACGTCCTATCGCCGAACTGGTCCTGACGACGCCGGCCACCGACGCGGCGCACCCTGCCTTTGCCAAGATGTTCGTCGAGACCGAGTATCTGCCCGAACTCGGGGCGCTCGTCGCCACACGGCGCAGGCGCGTCGCCGGCCGAGCCGCGAAATCTGGGCGGCCATTTCGCCGATCGTCGAAGGCGAAATCACCGCCGACACCGCAATATGAAACCGACCGGCTGAAATTCCTCGGACGCGGCCGACGCGATTGACTGCGCCGCCGCTATTGTCGGAGACCAGCCGCTGTCGAACTCGGTCGGCACGGTTCTCGATCCGGTATTTTCGCTGCGCCAGCGCGTCGCTGATCGCGCCGGGAGAGGTGGCCCGTATCGCCTTCTGGACTCTTCTCGCCTCCTCGCGCGCCGAACTGATCGACCTGCTCGACAAGCACCACGACCGCAACGCCTACGATCGCGCCAAGACCCTGGCCTGGACCCAGGCGCAGGTGCAATTGCGCCACCTCGATATCGACCTCCGACGAGGCCGCCGATTTCCAGCGGCTTGCCGCGCCGATCCTCTATGCCGACCCCCGATTCCGGCCGCCGTCCGCGGTCATGCGGCCGGCGCCGGCCGGCAGTCCGCGCTCTGGCCGCTGGCCATCTCAGGCGACCGGCCTATCGTTCTGCTGCGCATTTCGGACCTCGAAGATATTCCGCAGGTCCGCCAGTTGCTGCGCGCGCACGAATACTGGCGCATGAAGCGGCTCGACATCGATCTGGTCGATCCTCAACGAGCGCATCGAGTTCCTATGTGCAGGATCTCCAAGACGGCGATCGAAGCGGCGGTGCGCTCGAGCCAGGCGCGGCCGCACTACAGACGACGAGCTGGCCCAAGGGCATCGTTCATGTCTTGCGCGCCGATCTGATCAGCCGCGAAGTCGAGCGCCCTGCTCATGTCGGTCGCCCGCGTGACGCTGGTCGCCCATCACGGCTCGATTGCCGACCAGTTGGCGCGCCTGCCGTCCGCCGATCCTGCATACGCGCCCATCCGGGACCAGAAGCCGCGAACGTTCGCGCCGCCATCGCCGGCGCCGACCGGACTCGAATTTTTCAACGGGCTCGGCGGCTTCGACAAGAACGGCACCGAATATGTCACCATTCTGCAATCCGGCGACGAGACGCCCGCGCCCTGGATCAACGTCATCGCCAATCCCGAATTCGGCTTTCAGGTCTCCGCGAGCGGCAGCGGTTACACCTGGGCGCGAAAACAGCCGCGAAAACCAGCTGACCCCCTGGTCCAACGATCCCGTCGCCGATCCGTCCGGCGAAGCCATCTATATCAGGGACGAGGACAACGGCGCGGTCTGGAGCCCCACCGCCCAGCCGATCCGCGACGAAGGCACCTATGTCGCCCGCCACGGCTTCGGCTACAGCCGGTTCGAACACACGGCCAACGGCATCGCGGCTAGACCTGCTGCAATACGTGCCGCTGAAAGATCCGATCAAGATTTCGCGGCTGACGCTGACGAACCAGACCGACCGCATGCGGCACCTTTCTATCACGACCTATGCGGAATGGGTTTTCGGGACCGCCCGCGGCGCCAACGGGCCCTTCATCGCGACCGAGCGCGACACCGGAACCGGCGCACTGTTTGCGCGCAATCCCTGGAACACCGCGTTTCCCGACCGTGTCGCCTTCGCCGATCTTGGCGGCCGGCAGACGGCCTGGACTGCGGATCGGACGGAATTCATCGGACGCAATCGGAAGCCATCGACCGGCCATGCCGCTCTGTTTGGCGACAGGCCCCTGTCCGGCGCGACCGGGGCCGGTTTCGACCCCTGCGCGGCGTTGCAGTGCCAGGTCGAACTTGCGGCCGGACGAGAGCGATCGAGATCGTCGCGTTCCTCGGCCAATGCGCAACAGGCGATGACGCCGCGAGCCCTCATCGCCCGCTATCGCGCAGCCGATCTTGATGCGGTGCTGGCCGAGGTCACCGGTCACTGGTCCGCCTTGCTCGGCGCCGTTCAGGTCAAGACGCCCGATCGGGCGATGGACATCATGCTCAATGGCTGGCTGCTCTATCAGACGCTCGCCTGCCGCATCTGGGCACGGTCCGGGTTCTACCAGGCCAGCGGCGCCTACGGATTCCGCGATCAGTTCAGGACGGCATGGCGCTGACATTTGCGCGGCCGCACGAGACGCGCCAGCACATCCTGCGCGCCGCGGCCCGGCAATTCGTCGAAGGCGATGTCCAGCATTGGTGGCTGCCGCATTCCGGCCAGGGCGTGCGCACACGCATCTCCGACGACCGGGTCTGGCTGGCCTTCGCCACCGCCACCTATATCGGCGCCGCAAGCGATCCGGCGATCCTCGACGAAAAAGTGCCATTCCTCGAAGGGCCGATGCTCGCTGAAGGCGCGCACGATGCCTTTTTCGAACCGATGGTTTCCGAAGATGCCGCCTCGCTGTTCGAACATTGCGCGCGCGGCCTCGACCAATGCCTGGAACTGACCGGAGCCAACGGCCTGCCGCTGATCGGCACCGGCGACTGGAATGACGGCATGAACAGGGTCGGCGAGGGCGGAAAAGGCGAAAGCGTATGGCTCGGCTGGCTGCTGGTGCGCACGATCGCGTTGTTCGCACCGTTCGCCGAGACGCGGGATCCGGTTCGCGCGAAACGCTGGCGCGCGCACGCGGCCTCGGTCACGGCGGCGCTGGAAGCCGCCGCGTGGGATGGCGAATGGTACCGCCGCGCGACCTATGACGACGGTTCATGGCTCGGCTCGGCAGACCTCGGTGAATGCGAGATCGACTCCATCGCCCAGTCATGGGCGGTCCTGTCCGGCGCTGCGGACCCGGCTCGCGCCACAACGGCGATGACGTCGCTGGACCGGCGTCTGATCGACGAGGAGAACGGTCTCGCCCTCCTGTTCACCCCTCCCTTCGACACCACGCCGCGCGATCCCGGCTATATCAAGGGCTATCCTCCCGGTCTGAGGGAAAATGGCGGGCAATACAGCCATGCGGCGATGTGGGCCATTCTGGCCTTCGCCGAACTGGATCAGACGGATAAAGCGCATGCCCTGTTCGCCCTGATCAACCCGATCAACCATGCCCTGAACTCCGAAGCCACCGAGGCTACAAGGTCGAGCCCTACGTGGTCGCCGCCGATGTCTACTCGGTTGCGCCGCATGCCGGTCGCGGCGGATGGACCTGGTATACGGGGTCGGCGGGCTGGATGCACCGCGCCGGCGTCGAGGGCATTCTCGGCATTCGCCGCGAGGGCGACGTCCTTGTCGTCGAGCCCTGCATTCCCCGCCAGTGGCCCGGTTTCAATGCCCGGGTCGAGGTGCAAGGAACATCATGGGATATTTCCGTCGCGGCCTCTCGCGAGCGCAAGAACACTGAAATCCATGCCGTTATCGATGGCATTCCCGACGCGGCGCGAACCGGCCCGATCCGGTTGCCGCTCGATGGCGGCGAGCATGTCCTTCAACTCGAGATGCGGGCAGGCTCGCGTGGCGGATGATTTCGGGACCGGTCTTGAAGGACTTGGCGGGACTGGGTTTCATCACGTGCGGACGCGATCCGGCGCCCTGCCCGTCCCAAACCAGGTTCATCTGACGACACCACGGTTTATTCCAACCTAAAGGCACTACGTTCCGCGGAGCCTAAATTGCGGCTGCGAGCGCCTCGCGCGGTGTCGCGGAAGACAGCGCCATCCGAACGGCGAAGACCTGGCCAACTCCGATCAGCACAGGTTCGTCGTAACCGATATCGGGCATGGCAGCCGGAAGGTCCGCGAGCACACCACGCCAATGCCTCTGGCCGGAGCGCGAAACGGCCTTCGCGACGACCGCCGGCGTATCGGCAGGCAATCCGCGCCCGATAAGCGTTGCGGCAATCTCGCCAGCGGTCTTCCCGCCCATGTAGAAGATCGTCGTCGTCTTCGGATCGGCGATCGCCTGCCAGTCGATGTTGCGCGGCAGTTCGCCCTTGCGACTGTGGCCGGTGACGAAGCGCACCGACTGGGCGCAATCGCGGTGGGTCAGCGAGACGCCAAGCGACGAGGCCATCGCAAGCGCCGAGGTGATGCCGGGCACAACCGTGACCGGGATCCCCTCCTCCTCCAGGCGCGCGATCTCCTCTCCGGCCCTCCCGAAGACCATCGGGTCACCGCCCTTGAGGCGGACGACATGCTTGCCGGCCTTCGCCAGCGCCACCATCATGTCGTTGATGTCCTCCTGACGGCAGCTTTCGCGCCCGCCGCGTTTTCCGACGAGCATTCGCTTGGCCTCGCGGCGCGCCAGTTCGAGCACGTCATCGGATACGAGGTCGTCGAACAGGA
This sequence comes from uncultured Alphaproteobacteria bacterium, assembly GCA_963712205.1. Lineage (GTDB taxonomy): Bacteria > Pseudomonadota > Alphaproteobacteria > Rhizobiales > Rhizobiaceae > Oricola. Next base: position 19,249 of record CAVQHF010000005.1, read on the forward strand.
TGACGTCGGCGGCCTGCAACGCCCGCACGGCCTTCAGGGTGAGCAATTCGGCATCGCCGGGCCCGGCGCCGACCAGCGTGACGCGTCCTCCTTGCGCATCCAGCCCGGCGGCGATGGAGACGGCCTCGGAAACGAGGCCCTCACCGGCATCGGCCGATGGCGCCGGTCCGAAGGCACGGTCGACGAAGCGCTCCCAGAAGGCGCGGCGTTGTGCGCCTGCGGCAAGCCTGTCGGTCACCGTCTCGCGGATGTCGCGGGCAATCGCCGCCCAGTCGGCAAGCGCCGGCGGGATCAGCGTCTCTATGCGGCGGCGGATCGCCTGGCCGAGTACCGGCGCGGCGCCGTCTGTCGAGATCGCGATGACAGCCGGCGACCGGTTGACGATGGAGCCGAACTGGAAATCGCACCAGGCCGGCTTGTCGATAACATTGACCGGCACACCCGCTTCATGCGCCGCGTCGAAGAAAGCCTGCGCCTCTTCCTCTGTCTCGGCGTCGCAGATTGCGATGGCCGCATCTGCGAGAATATCGGGCGTCCAGCCGGCCTTGCAGACATGCACATCCGCTCCGGCTGCTGCGAGCAATTCCGCCTTCCAGGCGGCGGCATCCGATCCGCCGGCGACGACAGCGCGCTTGCCTGCCAGCTTGAAGAAAACCGGCAGCGTGGCGAGGTCGTCCATGCGCTTGGGGCGGCGCTCCTCATTCCGCGGCAACGATACGATGCTCATCGACGATCTCCCTGATCTCGGATTTGCAGGACCCGCAATTGGTGCCGGCGCAAGTGACCTTGCCGACGGCCTCGACGCTTCCGCAGCCGGAGCGAACCGCCACCGCGATTTCCTTCGCTCCTACGCCAAAGCAGGAGCAGACGATCGCGCCCTTGTCGGGCATGTCGGCGCCTGGCCGTCCGGCGACGAGCCGCCAGCGGGACGCGCGGTCGCCGTGGTCGGCGGCAAGCAGGCCGGCGGCCCAGCTGCGCGAAACGGCGACCGGACCGGGCGCCAAAAAGAGCGCGCCGACGAAGCGATGTCCGTCAAAGACAGCGACGCGGCGCGCGCCGGAAGCGCTGTCGCCATAGGCGAGCAGGTCGGTGTCGTGTGCGGTCTCGATCCCGAACAGGCTCCGCGCGAAAGCCTCTGCGTCCCCGATCGCCTGGCCATGGGCAAATTCGACCTTCCAGCCGCCACCGGTTTTCGCGAGCGCCCAGTAGTCGCAGGCCGATGCTTCGGGCTTTTCGGCGCTGACCGCGAAACCGTAGACCTCCGCCGCGAAACGCCGTGCCATCACGGCGACATGCTTGGAGGCGGGCTGGCCGGAATGCGGATCGGTGACCGGCGCGACGACGGTGTCGATCCGGGCGTTGGATGCGTTTCTGTCGTTCCAGTGCATCGGCACGAATACGGAGCCTTCGCGCTGGCGCGCTGTCACCAGCGCCCGCACCAGTACACGCCCGTGCGGGCTTTCGATTTCAGCGATCTCGGCTTCGGCGATCCCGAGCGCCGTGGCGTCGGCCGGATGGAATTCGGCATAGGGTTCGCCGATATGGGCGGAGAGCCGCTGGCTCTTTCCGGTGCGCGTCATGGTGTGCCAGTGGTCGCGCACCCGGCCGGTATTGAGTACCAGCGGGTAATCCGCGTTGACGCGTTCCGGCACGGCGACCTCGACGGCGACCAGGCGCGCCTTGCGGTCGGGCGTGAAGAAGCCGCCATTGGCGAAGAACCGCGTCGAGATCGGGGTGACGCCGTCGGGCTGCGGCCACTGGAATGGTCCCAGCCGGTCGTAATCGTCCGCCGCGATGCCCGCATGCGCTCCGATGTCGAGATCGCGGCTGCCGCCGTTTTCGAAACCCGTCATCGCCGCGTATTCGGCGAAGATTTCGTCGGGCCCCGACCAATCGAAAGCATCTGCAAAACCCATGCGCCTGCCGATCTCGGCCATCTGCCACCAGTCCGGTTTTGCGGCGCCGGGGACCGGGAGAAAGGCGCGCTGGCGCGAAATCCGCCGTTCGGAATTTGTCACCGTGCCGTCCTTCTCGCCCCAGGCGGCCGACGGCAGTTTCACATGGGCATGGCACATGGTGTCGGTCTCGGCGGCGACATCGGATACGACGACAAAGGGACAGGCCTCGAGCGCTGCGCGCGCGGCATCGGCGTCCGGCAGGGAATCCACCGGGTTGGTCGCCATGATCCAGAGCGCCTTGATTTGCCCGTCGGCGACGGCCTTGAACAGATCGACCGCCTTCAATCCCGGCTTGGTCGGCATAGCCGGCGACCGCCAGAAGCGTTGCGCGATGGCGCGATGGTCAGGATTTTCGATGTCGAGGTGGGCAGCGAGCATGTTGGCGAGCCCGCCAACTTCGCGTCCGCCCATGGCGTTCGGCTGGCCGGTAACCGAGAATGGCCCCATTCCCGGTCGGCCGATGCGCCCGGTCGCCAGGTGGCAATTGATGATCGCGTTGACCTTGTCGGTGCCGATGGAGGACTGGTTGACACCCTGGCTGTAGACCGTGACGGCCTTCTCCGTCTGCGCGAACAAATCGTAGAACTGCCGCAATTCGTCCGTCGCGAGACCGGTCAGCCGGGCTATGTCGCAAAGCGTCGGCGCGCCTGCCTTTTCGAGCGCCTCGGCGTAACCGGCGGTGTGCTTGGCGAGATAGTCGATATCGGCGCCGCCGCTCTGCGCCAGATGAGCCAGCAGCCCGGCGAATAGCGCGATGTCGCCGTCGGGCGCGATCGCCAGATGCATATCGGCGATATCGGCGGTCATGGTGCGGCGCGGATCGATCAGCACGACTTTCATGCCGGGCCGCCTCGCCTTCGCCGCGGCGATGCGCTGGAACAGCACCGGGTGGCACCAGGCAAGATTGGTCCCGACCAGGACGACCAGGTCCGCCAGTTCCAGGTCCTCGTAGGTACCGGGAACCGTATCGGTCCCGAAGGCGCGGCGGTGGCCGGCGACCGAAGACGCCATGCACAGCCGCGAATTGGTGTCGATATTGGCCGAGCCGATAAAGCCCTTCATCAGCTTGTTGGCGACGTAATAGTCCTCGGTCAGCAGTTGCCCGGAGACGTAAAAAGCGACGCTGTCCGGCCCGTGTTCGCGGATCGCTTCCGTGAAACGCTCGGCTACGAGATCGAGCGCCTCGTCCCAATCGGCCCGCCGCCCTCCGATCTCCGGACGCAGCAGGCGGCCTTCGAGACCGACGGTCTCGCCAAGCGCCGACCCCTTGGAGCAGAGCCGTCCGAAATTGGCCGGATGCTCCTTGTCGCCGTTCACGGTCGCGGAGCCGTCGGCCTCTCGCGTCGCGACGATGCCGCAGCCGACGCCGCAATAGGGACAGGTCGTGCGCACCCCGGCGGTCATCACTTCAGCCCGATCGCGAGCATGATCGTGTCGCCGTCGAGCCGGACGGGAAACGATGCCGTCTCGCCCTCGTCGGCGCCCTGGGCTTTGCCGGTTTCGAGCGAAATCACCCAATTGTGCAGCGGACAGGTGACGCAGCCGTCATGGACGATGCCCTGGCTGAGCGGCCCGTTCCTGTGGGGGCACTTGTCCTCCAGCGCATAGACCTTGTCGTCCGCGGTGCGAAAGACGGCGATGGTCATCCCGCCGTTCTTCACGCAGCGCGCGCCGCGGCGCGGAATGTCGTTCAGCGAGCCGATTGCGACCCAGTTCTGCATCATCACGTTCATTCCGCAGCCTCCAGGGAAAGTGTCGCCATCGGATTGAACTCGTGCTTGTCCTTGCCGGAGACGCGTTCCGACCACGGGTCGACCTGGGCGAATTTCTGGGAGAAAACGAAGCGGTCGTAATAGGCCCTGCGCTTGTCGGCGTCGTCCATGATCTGGCGGCGCACCTCGTCATGGCCGATGCGTTTCGCCCATTTGTAGATGCGTTCCAGGTAGCGGCCCTGCTCGCGATACATCTGGACGAGCGCCACGATGTGTTCCAGCGCCTCGTCCTCGGTCTTCACCATGCCGAGCACGTCCGTGCCCTTGATGTCGAGACCGGCCGCGCCGGCGAAATGGATCTCGAAGCCGGAGTCGACGCAGATGATGCCGACATCCTTGCAGGTCGCTTCGGCGCAATTGCGCGGGCAGCCGGAGACGGCCATCTTCACCTTGGCCGGCGTCCACGACCCCCACATGAATTTCTCGATGCGGATGCCGAGGCCGGTCGAATCCTGCGTGCCGAAGCGGCACCAGTCGGAACCGACGCAGGTCTTCACCGTCCTGAGCCCCTTGGCATAGGCCTGGCCCGGAGACGAAGCCCGCCTTGCCGAGATCGGCCCAGACTGCGGGCAGGTCTTCCTTCCTGATGCCGAGCATGTCGATGCGCTGGCCGCCGGTGACCTTGACGGTCGGGATCTCGAACTTGTCGACCACATCGGCGATGGCGCGCAGTTCGGCGGACGACGTCACGCCGCCCCACATGCGCGGCACGACCGAATAGGTGCCGTCCTTCTGGATATTGGCGTGGACGCGCTCGTTGATGAAGCGGGACTGGTAGTCGTCGGCATATTCATCGGGCCAGTCGCAGACGAGGTAGTAGTTCAGCGCCGGGCGGCATTTCGCGCAGCCGCAGGAGGTCTTCCATTCCAGTTCCTGCATGACCGCCGGAATGGACTTCAGCCCCTTCGCCTTGATCAGCCGGCGCACGTCGTCATGGCCGAGATCGGTGCAGGCGCACATCGGCTGAACGGCAGCCGGGTTGTAGCTGTCGCCGAGCGTCAGCGTCATCAATTGCTCGACGAGGCCGGTGCAGGTGCCGCAGGAATTGGACGCCTTGGTATGGGCGCGCACGTCGTCGAGCGACGTCAAGCCCTTGCTGGTGATCGCACTGACGATCTTGCCCTTGCATACGCCGTTGCAGCCGCAGATTTCCGCATCATCCGGCAAGGCTGCAACGGCCGCCGTAGGGTCCAGGGGTTCGCCCCCCTGATACGCCTGGCCGAAGATCAATGTGTCGCGCATTTCGGAGACGTCGGTGTCCTTCTTCAGAAGATCGAAGAACCACGGCCCGTCCGCCGCGTCGCCGTACAGAACCGCACCGATGATGCGGTTGTCCCTGAGCACGAGGCGCCGGTAGACACCGGCATTGGCGTCGCGCAGGACGATCTCCTCCCGGTCGTCGCCCTCGGCGAAGTCGCCGGCGGAATAGAGGTCGATGCCGGTCACCTTCAGCCGCGTCGCCGTGGATGTGTCGACGAAGCGTTTCGCGGGATCGCCGGCGAGGTGTCCGGCTGCGACGTCCGCCATCTGGTAGAGCGGCGCGACAAGGCCGTAGACCTTGCCGTCGACCTCGACGCATTCGCCGACCGCGTAGATGTCAGGGTCGGAGGTCTGCATGCCGTCGGAGACGACGATGCCGCGATTGACCGCGAGGCCGGCTTCCTTCGCCAGCGCAGCGTTCGGACGGATGCCGACGGCCATGACGACGAGGGTCGCCGGAATGACGGTGCCGTCCTCCAGTTCCACGCCCTCGACCCTGCCGTCGCCGACGATCTGCCTGGTGTTCGCCTTGGTGACGACCTTGATGCCGCGGCTTTCGAGTTCGCGTTTCAGGAGGTAACCGGCGGCCGGATCGAGCTGGCGCTCCATCAGCGACGGCATCAGGTGCAGCACGGTGACGTCCATGCCGCGTTCCTTCAGGCCCGCCGCCGCCTCGAGACCGAGCAGGCCGCCGCCGATGACGACGGCGCTGCCCCGCGACTGGGCTGCAAACAGCATCGCTTCGACATCGTCGAGATCGCGATAGGTCAGAACGCCCGGCAGATCCTTGCCCGGCACGGGAATGATGAAGGGAGCCGAACCGGTGGCGATCACCAGCTTGTCATAGGCGGCGACCTCGCCGTGTTCCGACCGCACGGTCTTTGCCGCGCGGTCGATCTCGACGATCTTGTGGCCCTTGTAGAGCATCACGCCATGGTCGATGTACCAGCCGTCGCCATGGATGACGATGTCATCGAAGGTCTTTTCGCCCGACAAAACCGGCGACAGCATGATGCGGTCGTAGTTCACGCGCGGTTCGGCATTGAAAATGGTGACGTCATAGGCATCCGGCGCGGTCTCGAAGAGATGTTCGAGCATGCGGCCGGGGGCCATGCCGTTTCCGATGACGACGAGCTTCTGTCTGGTCATGGGGTTCACTCCGCGGCTTCCAGCGCTGCCTGGTGCTGGCGGGCAAGGCGCTGCGCTGTCTTGTCTTCGATGGATTTCAGTTGTTCGGGGCCGGGATTGGCCCCGCCCTCGTAGGCCTCCAGGAATTCCAGCAATTCCTCGCGGTAGGCGTAGTAGTCGGGATGGGCGAGCAGCGCCTTGCGCGAGCGCGGCCGTTCAAGGTCGACCTCCATGACATTGCCGATGCGGGCATTCGGCCCGTTCGACATCATCACCACCCGGTCGGCGAGCAGGATCGCCTCGTCGACGTCGTGGGTGACGCAGACCGCGGTCACCCGCGTGCGCTTCCAGACATCCATCAGAACGTCCTGCAGTTCCCAGCGCGTCAGGCTGTCGAGCATGCCGAAGGGCTCGTCGAGCAGAAGCAGCTTCGGCGACAGTGCGAAGGCGCGGGCGATGCCGACGCGCTGCTTCATGCCGTTCGACAGATCGACCGCCGGTTTATGCATCGAGTCGGAAAGGCCGACGCGCGACAGGTAGTATTCGACGACGTCGTCACGCTCCGCCGCTGTCGCATCCGGATAAACCCGGTCGACGCCGAGCGCGACATTTTCCCAGGCTGTCAGCCAGGGCATCAGCGACGGCGCCTGGAACACCACGGCGCGGTCGGGGCCCGCCTGGGTGATATGCTTGCCGTCGAGGATGATGGCGCCATCGGAAATCGGATTCAGTCCGGCCGCCATCGACAGCACGGTCGACTTGCCGCATCCCGAATGACCGATCAGCGTGACGAATTCGCCTTTCTTCATCTTCATGTCGAAGCCGTCGACGACGGTGAGCGGGCCTTTCGGCGTCGGATAGATTTTCTTCAACTGGCTGAATTCGAGGAACCGGTCATCGGTCGCCGTCTGCGCGGCGCGGACATAGGCGTCCGGCGGATTGTCCGCCTTCCTGGTGATCGGCACGATGTCCGGCAGAACGATCTCGTTTTCGACGTCGGCGCCGCGTTCCGCCCCGATCTCCATGAGATATTGCGTGATGTCGGCGCGCAGCCCGATATAGCGGTCGTCATGGTTCATGTCGGCACGGTCGCGCGGGCGCGCCAGGTCGACGGTGAATTCCCGGCCAAGCGTTGCATTGGGCGCCGGTGTCAGCGCAATGATGCGGTCGGCAAGCAGGATCGCCTCGTCGACATCATTGGTGATGAGAACGATGGTCTTTTTTTCCTGTTCGCAGATCGCGGCGAACTCGTCCTGCAGTTTGGCGCGGGTCAGCGCGTCGAGCGCCGACAGCGGCTCGTCGAGCAGCAGGACCTCCGGTTGCATGGCGAGCGCACGGGCGACGGCGACGCGCTGGCGCATGCCGCCGGACAGTTCCGCCGGTTTGCGGTCGCGGGCGTGGCCCAGGCCGACCATGTCGATATACTTGTCGGCGATCGCCTTGCGCTCGGCTTTCGGCTTTGCGGCAAAGACGCTGTCGACGGCGAGCGCGACATTGCCCTGTACCGAGAGCCAGGGCATCAGCGAATAGGACTGGAAAACCACCCCGCGCTCCGGCCCGGGGCCGTCGATCTCCTTGCCCCGATAGACGACACCGCCCTGGTCCGGCTTGATCAGCCCGGCGACAGCGGAGATCAGCGTCGTCTTGCCCGAGCCGGAGAATCCGACGATGGCGATGAACTCGCCTTCGCCGACCTTGAGATTGACGTCTTTCAGGACAGTCGGTGCGGTCCTTGCCCTCGCCGTAATGCTTCGACAGGCCGGTGATTTCGAGAACGGGAATGGTCATCGCTGCCCCCTCACCGGTTTGCCGAGAAGGTGAAGGCGCGCTGCAGCGCATACATCAGCCGGTCGAGCGCGAAGCCGATCAGGCCGATGGTCAGTACCGCGACCATGATCTTGGCGAGCGACTGCGAGGAACCGTTCTGGAACTCGTCCCAGACGAATTTCCCGAGACCCGGGTTCTGCGCCAGCATCTCCGCCGCGATCAAAACCATCCAGCCAACACCGAGCGAGAGGCGCAGTCCGGTGAAGATCAGCGGCAGCGACGACGGCAGCACGATCCGGGTGACCGTCTTGCGGGTCGGCAGTTGCAGCACGCGGCTGACATTCATCAGGTCCTTGTCGACCGAGGCGACGCCGAGCGCCGTGTTGATCAGCGTCGGCCACATCGAGCAGAGCGTCACGGTGACGGCGGAGATCAGCAGCGATTTCGGCAGCCAGTCCGCCGGATTTGCATAAACGGCCGAGATGATCATCGTCACGATCGGCAGCCAGGCGAGCGGCGAAACCGGCTTGAATATCTGGATCAAAGGATTGATCGCGCCGTTCACCGTTCGCGACAGGCCGGACGCTATGCCGAGCGGTACGGCGACAAGCGTCGCGAAGAAGAAGCCGAGGCCGACGGTGACCAGCGAGGTGCCGATCTGGTCGATATAGGTCGGCTTGCCGGTATAGGTGCGCCATTTGACCTTGTCGGTCTTGCCGGCGGCCTCGAGCTTGGCGTTGCGCTCGTCCTGACGCTCGTAGAAGGCGGCCGCCTTTTCGCGCTCGCGGACATGGTCCTGCCAGAGATTGACCGTCTGCTGCCAGACCTGCACCGGCCCGGGCACCGCGCCGAGCGACGTTTGGACCTGCGGTGCAAGCACGCCCCATGCGAGCAGGAAGACGCCGATGCCCATCAACGGGACCAGAAGGACGCGCTTGAGTTCGCCCAATTGTTCGCGCGGATTGTCCCCGGCGGCGATTTTCAGGATCGGGACGAGCCAGGAAAAGCCCAGCGCGTCGAGCCAGCCGCTGGCGCTGTTGATGACGGAAAAGACACGCTCCCTGCGGTTGAAGCCGGCGGTTTCGAATGTGTCCGTGGCATTTGCCATGATCGGAATCCTTGGTCGGTTCGTGAATTTCTGGGGGAAGGCCGGCCACCGCCGGCCATTCCGGGGCGAAAGTGTCAGCCGCCGACGATCTCGTTGCCCTCGACGGTCTGCTTGCCCTTCAGGCCGATATCGAGGGAGTCGAGATAGGCGTTGGGATGTTTGCCGTCATAGGCGATGCCGTCGATGATGTCGGCGGCCGGGGTCGGCTCGCGATAGCCGTCCGTGTCCCAGGGGAAATCGGATTTGTCGGCGAGACCCTCATCGACCAGCATCTTCGCGGCCTTGAGGTAGATGTCCGGGCGGTAGACCGACTTCGCCGTCTCGTCATACCAGGCGTCGTCCTTGTATTCCGGGATCTGGCCCCAGCGGCGCATCTGCGTCAGGTACCAGACGGCGTCCGAATAATAGGGATAGGTCGCGTAGTGGCGGAAGAAGACGTTGAAGTCCGGGACGTCGCGCTTGTCGCCCTTCTCGTATTCGAATGTGCCGGTCATCGAGTTGGCGATGACTTCCGCGTCGGCGCCGACATATTCGGGACGCGACAGGATATCGACGGCTTCCATGCGGTTGGCGTTGTCGTTTTCGTCAAGCCAGATGGCGGCGCGGATCAGCGCCTTGGTCAGCGCCAGCGTCGTGTTCGGGTATTTCTCGATGAACTCCTCGGTCAGGCCGAAGACCTTCTCGGGATTGTTCTTCCAGATCTCGTAGTCGGTGATGACCGGAACGCCGATGCCCTTGAAGACGGCGGCCTGGTTCCACGGCTCGCCGACGCAATAGCCGTAGATCGTGCCGGCTTCGAGCGTCGCCGGCATCTGCGGCGGCGGCGTCACGGACAGGAGCGCGTCCGCCTTGATCTGGCCGGAGACGTCCGTTGACGAATAATAGCCCGGATGGATGCCGCCGGAGGCGAGCCAGTAGCGCAGTTCGTAATTGTGCGTCGAGACCGGGAAGACCATGCCCATGTTGAACGGCTTGCCATCCGCCTTGAACTTGTCGACGACCGGTTTCAGCGCGGCTGCGCTGATCGGATGCTGCACCTTGCCGTCGGCATCGACCGGAATGTTCGGCTTCATCATCTCCCAGATCTCGTTGGAGACGGTGATGCCGTTGCCGTTCAGGTCCATCGAAAACGGCGTGACGATATGCGCCTCGGTGCCGAACCCGATCGTCGCCGCCAGCGGTTGGCCGGCCAGCATATGCGCGCCGTCGAGTTCGCCGGTGATGACGCGGTCGAGCAGGACCTTCCAGTTGGCCTGCGGCTCGAGCGTGACGAACAGGCCCTCGTCCTCGAAATAGCCCTTCTCATAGGCGATCGCGAGCGGCGCCATGTCGGTGAGCTTGATAAATCCGAATTTCAGCTCGTCCTTCTCCACATCGAGCATTTCCGCCCGGACGGTCGTCATGGCTGCGGTGCTCGCGAGAACCGCCGCACCCAGTGCGATGAGGGCGTGTCTGCGAAGGATGGTTGAGGTCATGATCGTCTCTCCTGTTGCGGCCGCCGCCTGCGCGGGGCCCGAAAACAAAAAAGCCGCCAAACCGTCGCGCCCGGGAGGAATGGGCGCTGGGTTTGGCAGCTTTGCCTGGGAGCGCCCTTCCTTGGACGCGGAAACTTGTAGCCTTCGCTGGCTACACAGAACCAAGCACGGGGCGTGCCAGTTTTACATATTTTGAAAATGTTATTTTATTTCATAAGCTTATCTATATCAGCGCGTCGCCGGGCAGAGACCGTTCTGTCGCCTAATTGTGCAGTGCAAAGTAATTGTCGTCTAAAAATTCGGCAAACAGATGTTTTGCCCTTTATTTGAGCGGCAGTGGCAGGACGGGCTATTCGGCGTCTTCCGCCAGATAGGCGTCGAGACGGTCCGGATCGAAAATCCGGCCGTCGAAGAAGCCGTCCGGGCCGAGCCGCAGGGTGCCGCTGGTCGCGCCGACGGGCTCGGCGGTTCGCAACGCGCCCTCGACCTTTGCATTCGCCGCCGGGATGGCGGCGGAGAGCGGCCGAAGCGCGGTTCGGTAAAGGTCTGGGCGGTAACAGCGGCGGGCCGTTTCGGCATTGGCCGATGTGTGCTGCACCTGCCCCCAACGCACCATCTGACTGTAGAACCAGAGCGCATGGCTTTGCCACGGGAAGGTCGCCGCATTGTCGAAAGGTTCGAAAAAGCGCGCACCATCGGCACCGGCTTCACCGTCCAGTATCGACTTGTCGAGAGCCTTGGCAATCAGCGGCGCCGGCTGGCCGATATATTCGGGCCGGGCAAGGATATGCGCAAGAGCGCCATGGTTGTCGGGAAACCCGCACCATTCGGCCGCCCTGTAGAGTGCGCGCACCAGCTTGGAGACGGCGGCCTCGTTCTGACGGGCCCAGTCCGCGCGTATGCCGAGCACCTTTTCCGGGCTCGATTTCCAGATAGCGGATTTCACGGTAATAATCCGTCCGGCGCCGGACGAAACGGCAACCGAGTTCCACGGCTCGCCGACACAGAAACCGTCGATCTGCCCGGACGCCAGCGCATCCGGCATGAAGGGCGGCGGCATGATGACGATTTCAACGTCCCGGTCGGGCGCGATGCCCGAGGCTGCAAGCCAGTAGCGAAGTTCAAAATTGTGCCCGGAATGGGCATGGACGACGCCGAATTGCAGCGGTTCTTTGCCCGCGCGCTTGCGCTTCTCGACCACGGCCTTCAGGGCGGCGCCGCTTGCGGCAGGATCGGGCGGCACAAAGGCTTGCGCCTCGTTCATGAGTTCGAACATTTCGACGCTCACGGTGACTGCATTCCCGCCCAGGCCCATCGCCATGGGCACGGCGACATCGAGAGCCAGCGGAGTCAGGCCGAGCGCGAAGGCGATCGGCATGGGCGCCAACATGTGCGCCGCCTCGAACTGGCCGATTGCCATCCGGTCGCGGATATTGGCCCAGGAGGTCTCACGCAGCAGCGACAGGGCGAGGCCTTCTTCCTCCGCGAAGCCGCATTCGCGCGCAGCGACCAGGATCGCGCTGTCCGTCAACGGCAGAAAGGCCGCGGTGACGTCAATCGTTGCCATTTTTCCCACCCTCTCCGAGCATGTCCGCGGCGAGCACGAGGCTTTGGGCCACGTCGCTGATCTTGCGGTTCTGGTTCATCGCGGTCTTGCGCAGAAGCGCGTAGGCCTCGTCCTCGCTCATGCCGCGCGAGCGCATCAACAGGCCCTTGGCCTGGTCGATGATCTTTCGCGATTGCAGGGCGTTGCGCGCGTCCTCCAGTTCGCGCTCGAGGCGCGAATAGGCGTTGAAGCGGCTGATCGCCATGTCGAGAATCGGCTTGACCCGCTCGCGGCGCAGTCCGTCGACGACATAGGCCGAGACGCCCGCCTCGATTGCGCGTTCGATCGAATCGCGGTCCGAGCGGTCGACGAACATCGCGATCGGCCGCTTCACCGCGCGCGACAGCTGGAACATGTTCTCCAGCATGTCGCGGTTCGGATTTTCCAGGTCGATGACGATAACGTCGGGTTCGAGCGCGGCGATTTTGCCGGCAATACCGGTCACGTCGGTGACGACCGTCACCCGGTCATGCCCGGCCTCCCGCAAACCCGCCTCGATGATGGCGGCGCGGACGGGATTGTCATCGACAACGAGTACGGAGGGGAGTTGACTCGGCATGCCTTCATTTTGCGCATGCGAAAAAATTGTGCAACGCAAAAAAACAAAGACCGATGAACGGCGGCGCGCTCCGTGGGCAGCGTCTGCTTATCAACGAGAGCGCAGAGCGCGATTACGGTGGAGATGGGGTCGTGTGCAGAACGGCAGCTTCTGTAAAATTTCGCCCGATAGCGGGCAGTCGGTGGATCGCCCAGAGCCGACATTGGATGGCTCTCTGCCGATGGCTTTTCTCGTTCGGTAACGCGCTCCTGGTTGTCCGCATTGCGTCCGACTTCGGGTTTGCTCCTTGAACAATTCCAGGAAAAGTGGAAACCGGTTTTCCGTCCGGAAACGCGTGAAAACAACCAGTTGGAGACGTTCATCAATTCCGTGAAACGATGAACGTATCTAGCTGGACAAACGGGCGCGCCATCTCCGGGCGTAAACATCCATGCCCGGCCGACCTGTCCACAGTGTATCGTGGCGCCGCATCCTGAAATCGCGATTCGCCGTCAGCAGCGCCGCGCCGATGCTGGTGCCAGTCCCGGCGACGGCACCGACCGGCCTCCCCGTCGCGGCGGCCAGCATCTCCAGATAGACCGGGTTTTCCGCAAACGGGCCTTCGACAAGTGTGACACCTTCCGCGCCGGTGATCGCGAGACCGGTCGCCGTCATCAGCGCCAGATAGCAGGAGACCGCGACAAAACGCTGGCCGGCGGACAGCGAGGTCTCGTCGACAGTCCAGCGATGTCGCCGCCCCTGGAACGGACCGGACTGCGTTTCGACCGAGGGCAGCAGCATGGCGCCGCGCTCTATTACCGCCTTGAGGTCGGACGGCTCGAATTTTTGCGCATATCCCCGGGTCATCCGGTCGAATTCGCGTCCGCCCATAAAACGCGCGGACGGCACCGGATCACCGAAGGCATTGACGTTGGTCAGCGTGTCACGCGCGGGATCCAGGTCGACGGCGCGACCGCCGATCGCCATCGAAATCACCCAAGTGCCCGTCGATACGACCGCAAAGGGCGAATCGCGCGACACGAGGTGCGCATAAAGCGAGGCGTTTGAATCGTGAATGCCGCAATAGACCGGCGTGTTCGCGGACATCCCCGTTGCGTCGGCGATCTCCGGCAGGACCGGGCCCAGTTCATCGGCCGACCTTGCCACCGGCGCCATCATCTCCGTCCACCCTTGCCCTTTCGACCAGCGACGAGAACCGGTTTTCGCGCGGGCACCACAGGTCGGTGTGGCAGCCGAGTGACGTCACTTCGTTCGCCGCCCGCCCGGTCAACCGCCATGTCCAATATTGCGGATAGGTCAGGATGGTCTTTGTCCCGGCCCGGATCTCGGGAAATGTCCGGAACTGCCAAAACAATTGCGCACCGAGATTGAGGCCGAGGGGAAGCCGGGGCGAACCGCTCTCGGCGAAATCGGGCCGCACGGCATCGTATTCGGCTGCCAGCCTGTCCGGACCGTCATGCTCGTAGTCGAGCACCGGGGCGGCGAGGTTTCCGTCGCCATCAAGCAATGCAGCCGATGCGCCGTGGGTCGTGACCGTGATCGCGTCGATCCCGTGCACGCTCTGAAACTCCGCCAGCGCGGCAAGAATGAAGTCCCACAGGCCTTCGGTATCGTAATGCGGGTATGGCGGCGCGGCCAGCACCGCGTTCGGACGCTTGCGGACGTCGATTTCCTTCAATTCGCCGAGATCGACCAGTGCGAGCTTCGCGTTGGTCTTGCCGATGTCGATGACGGCGACGTGCCGCTTGTCCGCCATGCCGTCAGTCCATGTGGAAGACGAGCCGCAGGTCTTCGGCGAGCGGTTCGTTCTTGTCGTCGGTCGCCATGATGTCGGCCATGTGCGCCCACCATTTTTGCATGACCGGATGCTCCGGCAACGCGTCCATCCCGTGATCCTTGCGCCGCCACAACACGCCGAACAGCGTGTTGGTCTCCTCGTCGAGGAAGATCGAGTAGTCGCTGACGCCGGCTTCGTGCAGCAGATCGACCAGTTCCGGCCAGATCTCGTCGTGACGGCGCTCGTACTCCGCCGCCATGCCGGGATTGAGCGTCATCCTGAACGCGTGTTTCTCAAGCTCTTCGTGGCTCATGCCCGCCGCTCCCTGACCATCCGGAAGACGATCGGCAGCGCGATGACGAAGATCAGCAGCGCGCCGATGAAGATCGACATGACGATGCCCGGCACGTTGAGCAGGCCGAGGCCGAAGGTCACCAGCCCCATGATGAAGGCCGCCAGCACGACGCCCTGGATGCTGCCGGAACCGCCGAGAATCGAGACGCCGCCGAGCACGACCATCGTGACGACCTCCAGTTCCCAGCCGACGGCGATCGACGGACGCGTGGACGCGAGCCGCGACGTGAGCAGGACGGCCGCGATGCCGGACATCAGGCCCGTCATGCAGAACAGGATGAACTTGACCCGCTCGACCCGCACGCCGGAAAACCGCGCCGCCACGGGATTGTTGCCGATCACGAAGACGTGGCGGCCGAAATTCGTCCGGTGCAGCAACACGTAGAAGATGGCCGCACAAACGAAAAAGAGAACGAACTCGAAGGAGACGACCCACCAGACATAGCCCTGGCCGAAAAAGGCGAAACTCGCCGGGTATCCCTTGAATGCCTGGTCACCGAGCACGATGAAGGAGATGCCGCGAAAGAAGCTCATTGTGCCGATCGTGACCACGATCGACGGCAGGCCGAACCGGGTCACCAGAACGCCGTTGAAGACCCCGCACAAAACGCCCGTCGCAATGCCGATCGCGACGAGGCCCGGCGTGCCGACACCAAATTGCAGCGCAAGCCCCATCATGGTCGAGGCGAGTGCGATGATCGAGGCGACGGACAGGTCGATCTCGCCGGAGATGATCAGCAGCGCCATCGCCAGCGCGATGATCGCCTTTTCGGTGAAGTTGAACGTCGCATCCGACAGCGACCATGGCGACAGGAAATAGGGCGAGGCGAATGAATTGAGCACGAAAAGCCCGATTGCGACCACCAGCAGCAGCGCCGGCCAGGAAAAGACGGCGGCGCGTAGCGGGCTGTCGAGACGGTCGGGAATATGCCTGTCTTCGTGGGCGATGTCGGTCATGACGCGCTCTCCGCTTGCCGAAGGATAAGGCGGCCGCCGCGCTTGTCGCCGCGCGCGTTGAGGACCACCGCGAGAATGATCGCCGCGCCTGAAATGGCCATCTGCCAGAATGGCGAGATGTTGATGACCGGCAGCGCGCTATTGATGACGCCGAGAAAGAGCGCGCCGAGCAGCGCGCCGGTCACCGAACCGACACCGCCGGCGATCGAAATGCCGCCGATCACGCAGGCGGCCACGATGGTCAGTTCATAGCCCTTGGCGACTTCCACCGAACCGATCACGTAGCGCGATACCCAGAGATAGCCGCAGAAGCCGGACAGCATGCCGGAGATCAGGAAGGCGGCGAACTTGGTGCGCCCGACATCGATACCGGCGTAGACGGAAGCCGTCGGATTGACGCCGATCGCAAAAATCGCGCGGCCGAGCGATGTCCGCGTCATCAAAAGGAAGAAGGCGCCGGCGATCACGATCGCATACCAGGACAGGAGCGGCAGTCCGAGAAATTCGATGCGGGTCAGTTGCACGAAACCGGTGCTGAGACTGGTCGGCATTGACCCACTGGCCGCCGGCGATCAGGAAGATCAGGCCGCTGATAGATGGTCAGCGTCCCGAGCGTCACGACGATCGCGGGAATGCCGAGCAGCCATACGAGCATGCCGTTGAACGCGCCGAGCGCCAGCCCGCACAGTGTCGCCAGCGCCATCAGCGCCGGCACCGGAATGCCGGGCCAGGCCGCGTTGACCAGGGCGACGATCATGCCGGACAGCGCCAGGTTCGACGCCATCGACAGGTCGATCGAGCGGGTCAGGATGACCGCCATCTGGCCGAGTGCGAGGATCATCAGCATCGCCGTGTCGTTGAAGATTCCCGCCAGGCTCGACGGCGATGCAAATCCGGGCGCGCGGAAATCCGTCGCCGCGATCATCGCCGCGATAATGACGGCAAGCCAGAATTCACGGGACCGGGTCAGGTTCTTCATGCCGCTTCCTCCGCAATGCCGGCCGCGGCGCGCACGAGGGCTTCCGCTTCCAGATCTTCGGTATTGTCGACAACCGTGGCTATGCGTCCCTCGCGCATGACGATGATCCGGTCGCTCATGCCCATCACCTCGGGCAGTTCGGACGAGACCATGATGACGGCAAGGCCATTGGCCGCCAGTTCGCTCATGAATGCGTGCACGGCGGCCTTGGAGCCGATGTCGATGCCCTTGGTCGGCTCGTCGAGAATGATGACGCGCGGCTGCGTGGCGAGCCACTTTGCGATCACCACCTTCTGCTGGTTGCCGCCCGAAAGCGTACCGGCGTTCTGGCTGAGCGATGCCGCGCGCAGGTCGAGGCGCGTGGCGTATTCGCGCGCCAGCGCAAACTCCTCGGCCAGTCGCAGGAAACCGTTGCGCGATGTCCTGCCGAGAGACGGCAGGGAAATGTTCTGGAAAATCGGCAGGTCGACGACGACGCCCTGTTTGCCGCGCTCCTCGGGAACGTAGACAATTCCCCTGGCGACCGCCTCGGCCGGACTGCGGATCACGGAAATCTCCCCGGCGATCCTGACCGCGCCCTTCGACGGCTTCGTGATACCGAAAAGCGACTGCATGACTTCGCTGCGGCCGGCCCCCACGAGCCCGTAAAATCCGAGGATTTCTCCCTTGCGAAGCGTGAAGCCGATATCCGCGAATTCGGTCGGATGACAATAGCCCGAGACCGTCAGGATCTCGTCGCCCAGTTCGACCGTCTGTTTCGGGAACACCTGATCGACCGACCGGCCCACCATCATGCGCACGATCTCGTCCTGGTTCGTGTCCTTGATGAGCGCCCTTGCCGATCATCTCGCCGTCGCGGAAGACCGTGTAGCGGTCGGCGATCTTGATAGATTTCGTCAAACTTGTGCGAGATGAACAGGATCGCCTTGCCGTTCTTCTTGAGCAGACGGATCAGTTCGAACAGGTCCTCGATCTCCTTGTAGGAGAGCGCCGCCGTAGGCTCGTCCATGATCACGATGTCGGCGTCGATCGACAGCGCCCGCGCCACCGCCACGAGGTGCTTGTTGGCGATGCTCATCTCTTTCAGCCGCGCCTCCGGAGCGATATGTCCCGCCCCGATCTCGTCAAGCAGAACCCGGGCGCGCTCGCGCATCGCGCGCCAGTCGACGGTCTTGAACCGGGTCTTCGGCGCATGGCCGAGAAAAATGTTTTCCGCGACGCTCAATTCATCGAAAAGCACCGTCTCCTGGTGGATCGCCGTGATGCCCAGCTTGAAGGCGGCGTGCGGCGAAGCCAGGTCAACCGGCGTGCCATCGATGCGAATCTCGCCCTCGTCCGGCTGGTAGATGCCGGTCATCGTCTTGACCAGCGTCGACTTGCCGGCGCCGTTTTCGCCGATCAGCGCGGTCACCTCGCCCGGGAAGAGTTCAAGCCCGACCTTGTGCAGCGCGCGAACGCCAGGGAAGGTCTTCGTGATCCCGGAAAGCGTGATCTTGGGTTTGGTCATCGGCAGGGTCATGGACGTGATACTTCGTCGGTTTCCGGGTTTCGGCGGCATGCCGGCTTCTTTGGCGCGGACATTATCAACGCGCGTCCGGCATCGTCCTGCCGCATCCCCTTGTCGGGACCGGCGGCGCAGAAGCGCCACCGGCCAGCCTTGGAGGATCTTAGTAGATCTTGGAGAATTCTTCGATGTTCGACTTGTCGAAGGTGAACGGAGCTGCCATGGCCGCCGAGTTCGTGTCGTCGAGGGTCACTTCACCGACCGAGCCGATCGAGAACGTGGCGCCCGGCGCGGCTTCCTTGCCTCCGATCAGCTGATGGGCGAGGAAGACCGCCGAGTAGCCGAGATCGATCGGGTTCCACAGGGCAACCGCCTGCGATGCGCCATTGTCGATGAACTGCTTGAACTCCGAGGGCAATGCCAGGCCGGTGACATTGATCTTGCCGATCAATCCCTCGTCCGTGACAACCTGTGCGGCCGCCACAACACCAACCGTCGTCGGAGCGATGATCGCGTCGAGATCCGGATAGGACGCGATCAGGCCCTTGGCCTCATTGGTGCTCTTCACCGAGTCATCATCGCCATAAACGACCGAGACGAGATTGATGTTCGGGAACTTCTCCGGCAGCGCCTTCTTGGCCGCGTCGATCCAGGCATTCTGGTTCGTCGCCGTGGAAGAGGCCGACAGGATCGCCACGTCGCCGCCATCCGGCAGATAGTCGGCGGCAAGCTTGATGATGGTTTCGCCGATCAGGTTCGTGTCGGACGGATTGAGATGCAACATGCGGCCCTCGGGCGCCACGCCGGAATCCCAGGACAGCACCTTGATGCCGCGGTCCATCGCCTTCTTCAGCGCCGGGACGAGAGCGTCGGGGTCGTTCGCCGAAATGGCGATGGCGTCAACCTTCTGCGCGATCAGCGAGTTGACGATTTCGATCTGGCCCTCGGCCGTGGCCGAGGTGGGGCCGGTATAGATGACCTCGACGCCGCCGATCTCGGCAGCAGCCTTCTCGGCTCCCTTGGCCGCGGCGTCGAAAAAGCCGTTGCCGAGGCTCTTCACGACCAGCGCGATACGCTCCTGCGCCATTGCCGGCGCCGTGAACAGCGCCGCGGCGACAGCGGTCGTCAGGGCAAGTGTCTTAAGCAGTTTCATGGTGGGTTCCTCCCGTTGAGATTGATCCGCTCCAGGCACTACGCCACGGAGGAGGACCGCTCGGTTGCAGTTTTATCCGCCACGATGAGCCCGACGCCCGCTGCCTCCAGCATTTGCCGGTCTTCGTCGCGAATTCCGTTGTCCGTGATGACCGTCGTGATCCGCTCAAGCGGACACAGGATCAGGCTCGAACGTTTCGAGAATTTCGATGAATTCGACCAGCACGACGAGTTCGTCGGCCTGGTCGATCAATTTCTGTTCCGCCTGGATCAGCAGCGGATCGGCCTCCATCAGGCCGAGATGGCCGAGGCCCTGCGCGCCCATGAACATGCGCTTGGCGTAGAAGTTGCGCGTCACGTCGTTGTCGAAGGGGCTGAGAATGATGTTCTGCTCGCGATAGATCGCGCCGCCCGACAGCATGATCGTGTTCTTGGAATGCTTCAGCAGGTGCTCCGCGATCGGGAACGAGTTGGTGAAGACCTGGCAGCGCTTCGTCGCCAGCGGATGCACCATCTGGAAGGTCGTCGTGCCGCCATTGATGATGATCGGGTCGCCGTCCCCGCACAGTTCGACCGCCTTCAGGGCGATTGCGCGTTTCTGCGCGATATTGATCGTCTCGTTGACGCTGAACGGCCTGCCGGCCAGACCGACGAATTGTGGGGGATTGATGGATTCGGCGCCGCCGCGCACGCGGCGCAGCTTCTTCTGCACATGAAGCGT
This sequence comes from uncultured Alphaproteobacteria bacterium, assembly GCA_963712205.1. Taxonomy (GTDB): domain Bacteria; phylum Pseudomonadota; class Alphaproteobacteria; order Rhizobiales; family Rhizobiaceae; genus Oricola. The sequence continues at coordinate 39,326 of CAVQHF010000005.1, forward strand.
CGCAATATCCCGCCGGATGGTCGCTTCCGAGGAATCGGTCAATTCGACCATCTCCTGCACGGTCACGACAGGCTTTTCCTGGACCGCGGACAGAATGATGCGATGGCGTTCTTTTTCGTGCATGGACTTCCTCCCACCCAAACATTTCCACTGAAATCGCGCATTGTCAATCATAAACGATCAAAATATGTCATATTGCATCGCACAATGATCGTTTTTGATCGTTTATGATTGACTTTCCGACGCGCTGGCGCGACGATAAGAAAAGTTTTCGATCGCCGAAGTGCGTATGGGAGGAACGTCATGCTGAACAAACAGGCCGGTTCGCGGCTGCAAAACCTGTGGGACAAGGAGCGCGCCGCCGGCATGAGCGAGCCGGACCTTCTGCTCTATCGTTCCAACCTGCTCGGCTCCGACAAACGCGTCACGAACTACGGCGGCGGCAACACCTCGGCCAAGGTGATGCAGAAAGATCCGCTGACCGGCGAAATGGTCGAGGTTCTCTGGGTCAAGGGATCGGGCGGCGATGTCGGCACCATCAAAATGGACGGCTTTTCCACGCTCTACATGGACAAGCTGAACGCCCTCAAGGGCCTCTATCGCGGGATGGACTTCGAGGACGAAATGGTCGGCTACCTGCCGCACTGCACATTCAATCTCAATCCGCGCGCCGCCTCCATCGATACCCCCCTCCACGCCTATGTTCCGCAAAAGCATGTCGATCACATGCACCCCGACGCGATCATCGCGATTGCCGCATCCGAAAACTCGAAGGAACTGACGCGGGCCATATTCGGCGACGAGATCGGCTGGCTGCCCTGGAAACGCCCGGGCTACGAACTGGGCCTGTGGCTGGAGAAATTCTGCAAGGAAAACCCGGACGCGAAAGGCGTCGTGCTGGAGAGCCACGGCCTGTTCACATGGGCCGATACGGCCGAGGCGTGCTACGACACCACCATCGACATCATCAATCGCGCGATCGAATGGTTCGAACACGAGACGGAAGGCAAGCCCGTTTTCGGCGGTGAAAAACACGCCCCGCTTGGTACGGACGAACGCCGCCGTGTCGCCGCCGCGCTGATGCCCGCCATTCGGGGCATGGTCTCGAACGAGAGTCCACATGGTCGGCCACTTCGACGATTGCGACGCGGTGCTGCAATTCGTCTGCGCGCACGACATGGAAGCGCTCGCCGCTCTGGGCACCACCTGCCCCGACCATTTCCTGCGCACCAAGATCCGCCCGCTGGTCGTCGAATTCGATCCGGCAAATCCGGACATCGATGCCACTTTGGCGAGCCTCGCCGGCAGCGTCGCAAAATACCGCGAGGACTACGCGGCCTATTATGAGCGCTGCAAGCATGACGACAGCCCCGCCATGCGCGATCCGAATGCCGTCGTCTATCTCGTTCCCGGCGTCGGCATGATCACCTTCGCCAAGGACAAGGCGACGGCGCGCATCTCCGGCGAGTTCTACATCAACGCGATCAACGTGATGCGCGGCGCCTCGACCGTGTCGAAATATTGCGGCCTGCCCGAGCAGGAGGCCTTCGACATCGAATACTGGCTGCTCGAGGAAGCGAAGCTGCAACGCATGCCGAAGCCGAAGAGCCTCGCCGGCCGCATCGCCGTGGTCACCGGCGGCGCCGGCGGCATCGGCTCGGCGACGGCCGAACGGCTGTTGTCCGAGGGCGCCTGCGTCGTGCTCGCCGACATCGACGGCGACACGCTCGAGAAGACCCGCGAAAACCTCGCCGCCCGCTTCTCGAAGGATGTCGTCCGTTCCGTCCTGATGAACGTCACCGACGAGACCGCGGTCGACGGCGCCTATGCCGACATGGCCGTGGAATTCGGCGGTGTCGACATCGTCGTCTCCAATGCCGGCATCGCCTCTTCCGCGCCGGTCGAGGAGACCTCGCTCGACCTCTGGAACAGAAACATGTCGATCCTGTCGACAGGCTATTTCCTGGTCGCGCGCGAAGCCTTCAAGATGCTCAAACGCCAGGATATCGGCGGCTCGATCGTCTTCATCGGCTCCAAGAACGCGCTTGCCGCTTCGCCCAACGCGTCCGCCTACTGCACCGCCAAGGCGTCGGAAATCCATCTCGCGCGCTGCCTGGCGCTGGAGGGGGCGCCGCACGGCATCCGGGTCAATGTCGTCAATCCGGACGCGGTGTTGCGCGGCTCCAAGATCTGGTCCGGAGAATGGCTCGACCAGCGCGCCTCGACCTACGGCACGGACAAGGAAGGGCTGGAGGAGATGTATCGCCAACGCTCGCTCCTGAAGCGCTCCGTCCTGCCCGAGGACATCGCCGAGGCGACCTATTTCTTCGCCTCCGAGGCCTCCGCCAAGTCGACCGGCAACATCATCAATGTCGATGCCGGCAACGTGCAGGCCTTCACCCGCTAGAGAAATTTTGCGCATCGGCACGGCTGCAAGGCCATGCGAAATGCGCAGGGAGGAACCATGATCAATTCATCCGTCATCGCGAAGGCGAACGATAAAGCCGAGGCAAATCTGCGCGCCGATTACGACGCGCTCGGCGAGCATCTGGCGCGCCGCGGCATCGACATCGAAGCCGTCAAGGCCAAGGTCGCCGGCTATGGCGTCGCCGTACCGTCCTGGGGCGTCGGCACAGGCGGCACGCGTTTCGCGCGTTTTCCTGGCCCCGGAGAGCCGCGCGACATCTTTGACAAGCTGGACGATTGCGGCGTCATCCACCAACTGACCGGCGCGACGCCGGCGGTGTCGCTGCACATCCCCTGGGACAAGGCCGATCCGGCGGCGCTGAAGGCCAAGGCCGAGGAAACCGGCCTCGCCTTCGATGCGATGAACTCCAACACTTTCCAGGACCAGTCCGGCCAGCAACATTCATACAAGTTCGGCTCGCTGTCGCACACGGACGCGGCAACGCGGCAACAGGCCGTCGAACACAACATCGAATGCATCGAGATCGGCAAGGCGATCGGTTCCAAGGCGCTGACGGTCTGGATCGGCGACGGCTCGAATTTCCCCGGCCAGACGAATTTCACCCGCCAGTTCGAGCGTTATCTCGACGCGATGCGCACGGTCTACGAGGCCCTGCCCGACGATTGGCGCATCTTCACCGAACACAAGATGTACGAGCCGGCCTTCTATTCGACCGTCGTGCAGGACTGGGGCACCAATTACATGATCGCCACCGAACTCGGTCCGAAGGCGTTCTGTCTCGTCGATCTCGGCCACCATGCGCCGAACGTGAACATCGAGATGATCGTCGCCCGGCTGATCCAGTTCGGAAAGCTCGGCGGCTTCCATTTCAACGATTCAAAATATGGCGACGACGATCTCGATACGGGCTCGATCGATCCCTACCGCCTGTTCCTGGTCTTCAACGAACTGGTCGACGCCGAAAACCGCAAGCCGGCCGGCTTCGAACCGGCGCATATGCTCGACCAGTCGCACAATGTGACCGATCCGATCGAGAGCCTGATGGTTTCGGCGATGGAGGTGCAGCGCGCCTATGCGCAGGCACTTATCGTCGATCGCGAAGCGCTCGAGGCCCATCAGGAGGAAAACGACGCCCTGATGGCGACGACAGCCCTGAAGAAGGCCTTCCGCACGGATGTCTCGCCAATCCTGGCGATGGCGCGTCTCGACAAGGGCGCGGCGATCGATCCGGTGGCCGCATTCCGCGCGTCGGGCTACCGCGCCATGGTCGCCGGCAAACGCCCGGCGGTTTCAGGCGCCGGCGGCGGAATCGTCTAGCGGTCACGATTACCCGAGGACATCCTGACTTTTCCGGTGCGTCGAGTGTTTCAGTTGACCGCCGATTGTGGACATCGAACGCACCACCGCGGCGACTGATTTGGGTAAAAGCGGACGGTCCGGGCAGTTTCTTTTCGAAAACTTGAACGTCCTGAGCGCCGCCCCTGCTTCGACCGCGCGGAACCGTTTAGCGGCTGGTCCTTTCCCGTCGCGCCAAATCGGCCCGCCCGGCAGAAGCAGACGCTGGCCGGCTCGATTACGCCCACGCATCCGAGCTAGTCACATGGACATAACGAAATACCCGGCAGTCCGAGAAGTCCGTAACCGACACTCGGAGTTTGTGCATCTCTCCTGCCTATTGACGGCGTGGCAGTTTCCGTTGTTATGTTTGATTGAACATATCGACAAGGCTGAATAAACGGCCGACCGCGCGCTCATCAGCGAGACTCCGGAGTAGAACGATGCCGATAAGAACAGGTGCGATAGCGGCATTTGTCGTCGCGAGCCTGCTGTCCGGTCCGGCTGTGGCAGGCCAGACCAATGTCGCCGTGGCGGCGAATTTCACGCAGGCCGCCAAGGAGATCGCCGCCGCCTTCCAGGCCGAAACCGGTCACGAGGCGGTGCTGAGTTTCGGCTCCACCGGCCAACTCTACACGCAGATCACGCAGGATGCGCCGTTCGAGGTGTTTCTCGCCGCCGACACCAGGCGCCCTGCGAAGGCGCTGGCAGACGGCTTCGGCGTCGAGGGATCGGACTTCACCTACGCGATCGGCAAGATCGTGCTGTGGAGCACCGACGCCGACCGCGTGAAAGGCGCGGACACGCTCGATGCCGGCGGCTTCGACCGGATCGCCATCGCCAATCCGGAGACCGCGCCCTATGGCGCCGCCGCCGTCGAGGCGATGAAGGGTCTCGGCGTCTACGATGCGCTCGAAGGCAAGATCGTGCAGGGCAACAACATCGCCCAGGCTTTCCAGTTCGTCGAGACGGGTAACGCGGAACTCGGCTTCGTCGCCAAGTCGCAGATCGCGGGCAGCGACGCCGGCTCGCGCTGGGAAGTCCCCTCCGATCTCTATGCGCCGATCCGGCAGGACGCCGTGCTGCTGAAAAAGGGCGCGGACAACGCCGCGGCTGCCGCCTTTCTCGACTTCCTGAAGGGACCGGTGGCGGGCGCCGTCATCAAGAAGTACGGATACGGCGTCGAATCTGGTAATTGAGGCGCGTGCAAGATCTTTCTCCCGAAATCTGGACCGCGGTCCGGCTGACAATCGAACTGGCGACGCTGACGACGGCGATCCTGCTTGTCGTCGGCACGCCGGTCGCGTGGTGGCTTGCGCGGTCCGATGCCTGGTGGAAGGAGGGCGCAGCGGCGATCGTCGCCCTGCCGCTGGTCCTGCCGCCGACCGTGCTCGGCTTCTACCTGCTGGTGGTGCTCGGGCCGAGCGGCCCCGGCGGCGCGCTGGCCGGGCTGTGGGGCGCGCGCACGCTCGCCTTCACCTTCGAGGGCCTGGTCATCGGCTCCGTCGTCTATTCGCTGCCCTTCGTGGTGCAACCGATCCGCAATGCCTTCGAGGCGATGGGCGACCGGCCGCTGGAGGTCGCGGCGACGCTGCGCGCCTCGCCCGCGCGCGCCTTCTGGACGGTCGCGGTGCCGCTCGCCCGGCCCGGATTCCTGACCGGCGCCGTACTCGGTTTCGCGCATACGGTCGGCGAGTTCGGCGTCGTGCTGATGATCGGCGGCAATATTCCCGGCGAAACAAAGGTGCTCTCGGTCGCGATCTACGACTTCGTCGAGAGCCTGCGCTGGCGCGAGGCGAATATCCTCGCCGCAGGCATGGTCGTGTTCGCCTTCGCCGTCATCCTGGCGATGACGCTGATCGAGAAACGCATGCGGCGGGCCGGGCAATGACGGGCGCGGACGACATCGAGGTGGCATTCGCGGGCCGCATCGGCGGTTTCGATCTGGACGTGACATTCACCGCGCCGGGCCGGGGCATCACCGCGCTGTTCGGCCCGTCCGGCTGCGGCAAGACCAGCGTGCTGCGCTGCATCGCCGGCCTGCAGCGCCTCGACGGCACATGCCGGGTCGGCGGCGACACATGGCAGGACGAGCGAACCTTCCTGCCGCCGCACCGGCGGCCGGTCGGCTACGTCTTCCAGGAGGCAAGCCTTTTCCCGCATTTGTCGGTGCGCGCCAATCTGCTCTATTCCTCGCACGGCAAGGTACCCGCCGACGGCCCCGGCGTGATCGGCTTTGACGAGGTGAGCGATCTTCTGGGGCTTTCCCGCCTGATGGAGCGCGCGCCGCAGAACCTGTCGGGCGGCGAGCGCCAGCGCGCGGCGATCGGCCGGGCGCTGCTGTCGCAACCGCAGCTGCTGCTGATGGACGAGCCACTGTCGGCGCTCGACCGCCAGACCCGCGACGAGATCCTGCCGTTTCTGGAAAGACTGCACGAGACGCTGGCCATCCCGGTTTTCTATGTGACGCACGACATCGCGGAAGTGGAACGGCTGGCGGACCATCTGGTCCTGCTGCGCGCGGGCAAGGCGGTCGCCGCTGGCCCGCTCGGCGCGTTGCAGAGCGATATCAACCTGCCGCTGGCGCTGCAGCGCGAGGCAGCCGTCAGCCTCGAAGCGGTCGTGGCGGGGTTCGACGCGACCTATGGATTGCTGGAGCTCGAAGTCGCGGGCGGCCGTTTCCTCGTTCCCGGGCCATCGGACCATGCGCCGGGAACCGGGTTGCGGCTTCGCGTTGGCGCCGGCGACGTTTCGATTGCGCGCGAGGAGCCGCGCTCCACCTCGATCCTCAACATACTGCCCGCCCGCATCGTCTCGTCGCGCGCGGCGAGCGAAAGGGAGATGATCCTGGTGTTGGCACTGGGACAGAACGGCAGCGGCGCGCAATTGCTGGCACGGGTAACGAAACGATCATGGGACATGCTGGACCTCGCCGACGGAGCGGACGTCTTCGCCCAGATCAAGAGCGCCGCCCTCACCTCGCGCTGACAGGCATCGCTACCGTCCATTGCGGGCGCCTTTCGCATTGTTATAGTAGACTGGCTATAACGAAGACGACCCGGGAGCCCGCCGCCATGCCGTCGCTGAGCCTTCGCATCAATCTCGACCCGGACGGCCGGATCGGCCCCGGCAAGATCGAGCTGCTCGAACAGATCGCGGCATTCGGTTCGATCTCGGCCGGCGCGCGGCAAATGAAGATGTCCTACAAACACGCCTGGGGCCTCGTCGAGGACATGAACCGGGTGTTCGGAAAGCCGGTGGTCGCGACCAGCCACGGCGGCAAACGCGGCGGCGGTGCCGAACTGACGCCGGTCGGCCTTGCCGTCGTCAGCCGGTTTCGCGCCATCGAGCGCGCCGCCACAGCGGCGGCCGAACCGCATATCACCGCACTGCAGGCCGACATCGAGGCGGCCTGAGGCAGAGGCGACCCATGAAGTGACGGATTTGGCCGGGTCCACGCCTCCATTGGGCCGCATGATTACCGCAAATTCCCCGTGCTGTCGGCACCAGCGGTGGGGAAGGATTGCGGAGATCCACTTCAAAAAAATTGCCGGCCCGCCACCCTGAGATTTCTTTCGCGAATCCCCAAATCCGGGGCGGGTCGAATTCGCGCTGTCAGCCCTGAAAAAAATGGGTATCAGCCATGTGAAATTCGCATGGGCGGCGGCCTTGTTTCGTCTTGAACATGCACAATATTTGTGCGAATGGCGCATAATTGACGGGCTCCGCGAAACAGACCGCGATCCGTCGATTTAAACCAGGTGTCGAAAGTTCAAAAGGAGGCGACCATGAACCGCGACGATCTCATCCGCGAATACCGCATGCGTGGCGCTTCCTGGCCCGCATTGGTCGGCGTCTACGCAGTCATCGTTGGCACGATGGTCCTGTCGGCAATGTCGATGACCTGATGGGTCTGGACGCGCCAGGCCGGCGCGTCCGTGCATCTCGTATCATCCTGTAACGATACCGCTTCGCGCTCGCGCGAAGGGTGGTCGCTATACGTCGGCCGCCTCTCCGACATTGTCGACGCCACGCTCTTCGAGCAGCGTGGTCAGCCAGTTCGGATCCATCTCCGGAACCGAGGACAGCAGCAGGTCGGTATAGGCGTGGTGCGGAGGCTGGAACATTTCGTCTTTCGGCCCCTGCTCGACAACCTTGCCCCTTTGCATGACCACAACCTCGTCGGCGATCGAGCGCACCGTTGCCAGGTCGTGGGTAATGAACATGTAGGCCAGGTTCAGTTCCTTCTGCAGCCGGTCGAGAAGCCGCAGGATGCCCTCGGCGACGAGCTGGTCAAGAGCGCTCGTTACCTCGTCACATATGATGAACGCCGGTTCCGCGGCGAGCGCACGGGCAATGCCGATCCGCTGCTTCTGCCCGCCGGACAGTTCGGGCGGGTAGCGGTTGTAGTATTGCGAGGGTTCGAGCTCGATCAGGTCGAGCAGTTCGTCGACCCTGTTCTTCAGCGCCGCGCCATGCAATCCGCTGTAAAACCGCGCCGGCCGGCCGATGATCTCGCTGATCTTGACCTTGGGATTCAGCGCCGTGTCGGCCATCTGGTAGATCATCTGCGCCTGGCGCAACTGGTCCTTGGTGCGGTTCTTGTAGCTCGGCGGCAGGGGCTGACCCCGGAACAGGATTTGCCCCTTTGTCGGCGGCAGAAGTCCCGTGATGCAGCGCGCGGTGGTCGACTTGCCCGAACCGGATTCGCCCACGACCGCGACGGTCATCCCCTCATAGATGTCGAACGAGACGTCCTCGAGCACCTTCGTGTCGCCATAGGCGGCGTCGATGTTCTGAACCGAGACAACCGGTACGGCATCGCCACCGGGGCGCGCCTTCTGCGGGCGCTGGAAACTGCGCACGGCCCAAAGGCTCTTGGTGTAATCCTCCTTCGGATTCTCCAGCATCTCCGCCGTCGACGCTTCCTCGACCTCGTTGCCCTTCAACAGCACCTTGATCGTGTCGGCCATCTGCGCGACGACCGCCAGATCGTGCGTGATGTAGATCGCCGCCGTGTTGAACTGGTCGACGATGTCGCGGATCGCCGCGAGAACCTCGATCTGGGTGGTCACGTCGAGGGCGGTGGTCGGCTCGTCGAAGATGATGAGATCCGGTCGGCAGGCCATCGCCATCGCCGTCATGGCGCGCTGCAGCTGGCCGCCGGACACCTGGTGCGGATAGCGGAAGCCGATTTCGGTCGGATTGGGAAGGCGCAATCGCTCATAGAGCTGCATCGCGTCTTCCTGCGCGTCCAGGCGCTTCGAGATCCGGTACTGGATCGGCGCCTCGGTGTGCTGGTCGATGATCTTGTGCGCCGGATTGAACGAGGCGGCGGCGGACTGGGCCACATAAGCGATCCGCGAGCCGCGCAAGCGCCCTCAGAGCCGATTGCGGCGTCGTCGTCAGTTCCATGCCGTCGAACTCGATCGAGCCGCCGGAAATCCTGCAGCCGTCACGGGCAAATCCCATCGCGGCAAGCCCGATGGTGGACTTGCCGGCGCCGGATTCGCCGATCAGGCCGAGTACCTCTCCGCGATGCAGAGTCAGATCGATACCGTGAACGATTTCGATCCATTTTTCGTCCGAGTATCCCTCGATCCGCAGATCCTTGATCTCGAGGAGGATGTCTTTCTTCTGTTTCGTCGTCGTCATCTGACTATTCCTTCAATCCGGAGGAACGATAGAGCATCCAGTCGACCACGAAGTTGACCGCAACGGTCAGCAACGCGATCGCGGCTGCCGGGATCAGCGGCGTCATGTCGCCGAAGGAAATCAGCGTGGCGTTCTCGCGCACCATCGAACCCCAGTCGGCCGTCGGCGGCTGAATGCCGAGCCCGAGGAAGGACAGCCCCGCAATGAGCAGGAACACGAAGCAGAATTCCAGGCCGAATTCGGCGATCAACGGAGCGACCGAGTTCGGCAGAATCTCGCGCCGGATCAGGTACCACGTCCCCTCGCCGCGCAGCTTCGCCGCCTCGATATAATCCATCACGACCACGTTGCCCGCCACCGCGCGGGAAAGCCGAAACACCCTCGGTGAATAGATGATGGCGACAACGATCACGATCACGCCCAGGTTGGTGCCGAAGATGCTGAGCATCAGCAGCGCGAAGATCAGCGAAGGCACCGACATGATCACGTCGGCAACGCGCCCCAGGAGCTGGTCGAGCCAGCCGCCTTTCGTTGCCGCGAAGAGACCGCCAATCGCCCCCATGAAGAACGCCAGCAGCGTGGCGACGAGCGCGAGGCCGACGGAGTTGCGCGCGCCGAAGATGATCCGGCTGAACATGTCGCGGCCCAACTGGTCGGCGCCGAGCAGCATGGTTTCGTCCGGCGGCGCGAAGGCCGAGGCGATCACCTGGGACTCGCCGTGCGGAGCGATGATCGGCGCGAATATGCCGGCGATCGCATAGGTGAAAATGACGAACATCCCGAAGGAGGCGGTCAGCGGCGCGGTCTTGATTTCCTTGGCCGTTTCCTTCGGCGCGATGATGACCAGGAATTCCCGGAACGCGTAGGATGTGCCGGCCGCAAGCGCGAGGGCGCCGGCGGCAAGCGTAACCTTCCAAAGCGCCGGCACGCCGCCGATGATCCCCATGATGAAAGACGCAAGCGTCAGGGAGAACAGCAACAGGAAGGGCGTGCGCTGCTTGTAATAGGCGGCAAGGCAGGACAGGCCGATGAGAAGGGCGTAATAGCCAACGACAAAATAGCTCATGACCTGCCCCTCACTTCGGATGCCGCAGACGCGGATTCGTCAGAATAGAACCAACATCGGCTGCCAGATTGAGCAGGATGAAGGTCGCCGCGAATATCAGACAACAGGCCTGGACTACCGGGAAGTCGCGCTTGCTGACAGCGTCGACGAGCAACTGACCGACGCCCGGATAGACGAACACCACCTCGACCAGCACGACGCCGGTGATGAGGTATGCGAGGTTCAGCGCCACGACGTTGATAATCGGCGCCCAGGCATTTGGCAGCGCGTGACGCACGATCACCTTCCATGGCGGAACACCCTTGAGCCTCGCCATCTCGATATAGGGAGAGGCAAGCAGGTTGATGATCGCGGCCCTCGTCATGCGCATCATGTGCGCCGTGACCACGAGAACCAGCGTCAATGCAGGCAAGAATGATCGGTAAAGCAGGTCGCCGAAACTCATGCCGTGGCTCAGACTCGCGATGGCCGGAAACATGCTCGATTTCACCGAAAGATATAATATGAGGATGTAACCCAGGAAGAATTCCGGTGATGATATCGATGTTAGCGTGAGCACGTTGGCGACCCGGTCGAACACCGTGTTGCGCAACAGCGCCACGATGATGCCGAGGATAATCGCCAGCGGCACCGCGATCACCGCGGCGTAGGCAGCAAGGAACAGCGTGTTCCTGAAGCGCGGCCCGATCGCTGCGCTGACGCGCTCGCCGGAAACCAGCGAAACGCCGAAATCACCCTGCATCGCGCCACTAAGCCATTCGACGTAACGCACCGGCGCAGGCCGGTCGAGGCCGAGTTGCTCTCGCATCGCGGCAACGGTTTCCTGTGTGGCGCTTTGCCCCAGAACCGCTTCCGCAATATCTCCCGGCAGCAACTCGACCGCGAAAAAGATCAGGATCGAAACCACAAAAAGTGTGACAACGCCCAACCCGAGCCGCCTTGCCACGAGTTTCAGGATATCCCCCATCATGTCCCTCCAGGTAGTTCATGCCGACGCGGACGAGTCGGCCGAAGTGCCAACGTACTTCGGATGCCGCCGGCCTGACCAGTCAGTCCTGACCGGTGGCGACCGTTGCCGAGGCTATCATGCAATTCCGGTATTGCGGAACCGCTCATGATTATTTCGTTCCCGGCGCACAATTTGTGCGCCGGGAACGGGCCTGATGCGAAATCAGGAATTGAACCACCAGCGGCTTGCCGCGCGTGCGCCGTCGCACTCCCAACTTGCCGCAAGCTGATCCGGCACGCCGACATTTGCGCGGTGCGCGTAGACGAAGTTGTTGAAGAACGGGATGATGGTGCCGCCATCGTCGCGCATCAGCACGCACATCTCGCGGTACATCTCCGCGCGCAGCTTGTCGTCGAGTTCGCCCTTCGCCTGGAGGAGCAGTTCGTTGAAGCGCGGGTTCCTCCAGTGCGACTCGTTCCAGGCCGCATCGTCCTTGTAGGCCAGGGTGAACATGACGTCCGGCGTCGGACGCGCGCCCCAGGACACCAGCGTGAACGGCTTCACGAGCCAGACGTCCGAATAGTAGCCGTCATTGGGCTCGCGCACGACATTGACCGTGATGCCGGCGGCCTTGGCGTGCTCGGCGTAGAGTACGGCCATATCGACCGCGCCGGCATAGACGCTGTCGGCGGTGCTCAGATTGACCTTCAGCCCTTCCGCGCCGGCCTTCTTGAGAAGCGACTTTGCCTGATCCGGGTCGTATTCGCGCTGCGGAATATCATCGGGCCAGTAGGGCTGCGCCGGCGACAGATGGAAGTCGTTGGCCTTGGTCGCGGCGCCGAAGGTGATCTTTTCGATGATCTCGTCGCGGTTCATCGCCAGTTTCATCGCGTTGCGGACATCGACATTGTCGAAGGGCGCCGTGTCGCAGAACATCGGCATGGTAATCGCCGCAGCCGAGGGGATGTTGTCGATGACGATGTTCTTGTCACGCTGCAGCAGCGCCATCGTCTTGAGTTCGACGAGCGACACGCTGTGCACGTCGCCGGTCACCAGCGCGGTCTGGCGGGCGTTCGGATCGTTCAGAACGAGAATTTCGACCGTGTCGAAATAAGCGCCTTCGCGGTGCCAGCCTTCATGCCTGGAGAGCTTCCACTGAACGCCGAACTCACCGTTGTCGATCTTGTAGGGGCCGGTGCCGTCGCCGGACTTCCAGTCGATCGTGCCGTCGTCATTGGCCGGGCAGATCGCCATGTGGTAGTCGGTCATCAGCCACGGGAAGTCGGCATTGCCGCCTTTCAGCTTGACCTTGACCGTATAGTCGCCATCCTTGCTGATGTCGGTCACGTCGGTCAGAAGCGCCTTGGCGGCCGACGTCGTCTTGTCGCCGCGGTGGTGGTTGAGCGATGCGATCACGTCGTCCGCCGTCAGCTTCTTGCCGCTGTGGAAGACCGCGTTCGGCGTCAGTTCGAACGTCCACTCGGACGCGTCGTCGCTTGCCGACCAGCTGTCGGCCAGATCCGGGCCGAGCGATCCGTCGCCATTGATCATCGTGAGATAGCTGCGATGAGTATGGGCGAGGAAGATCATCTGGCGGGTCACATAAGTGCCCGGATCATGCGTGTCGGACGTGTTGCCGTCATGCAGACCCCAGCGGAAATTGCCGCCTTTCTTGGGCTGCGCGGCAGCCTCCTTCGTCCAAAGGCCGGTCGCCGTTGTTGCCGTCACACCGGCAGCCATCGAGTAATGCATGAAGTCCCGGCGGGAAATTCTTCCGCGTCGGGCCTCCTCGGCAATCTTGTCCAACATAGTTCTGGTGATATTTCTTCGTCATATTGGTAATCCTCTGCTGTCCTGTTTCTCCCATCGAGCACAGTCAGTACTCTGACAAATGACCTCAAAAGGCTCCTCCCAGCCGCGATTTTCTGATGGTCAGAATGCGACAATTTCGCAGCTAAACACGAACATCTGTCGAGTTCCACCCGTCGAGCGGGATTTTCCAATGGCCCGCCCCGGCGGGAGCGTTGGCATTGTCGACGCATTCACGGCGAAATCCCCTGAAACCAAAGGGGGTTGGCGCATTCGGGAAAATCGTGATTTCCGGTAAGAACGGAGTGAGTTTCGGCAGTATCATCCCGTGTCCGCAGCGGCTGGCGGCGCAAATTCGAAGCGCTTTGGACATTGTCGAAAGACGACTGCAACTCCGCCATGTCAGCATTTGCCGACGGCCCCAACGAACCGGCCCGGGTTCGAGCCCGTCGCGCACCGCAAGTCAAACCAAAAGCAAAAGGCAGGCAACCGCAATTTGACACTTGCCTTAGCTTCCGTAACGTCAGGCATCTGAGGGCATTCTGCCGTTCGCATGTCTGGCCTCAAGGCGCGCAGGAAAGCTTGCCGGCGACGGCGGGAAGATATCGATGGAGTTTTTTATGATCGCAGATCACCGCGCGAAGGCGCGTAGCGCGCATTTTACGCTGATCTTCCTGCTGATGCTTCTTTCGGGGTTCGCCGTCCTGCAGTCCCACGCCCAGGAGAGCAAATCGCAAGCAATTGACGAAGCGTCCTGGAATGCCACTTTCAAACGTATCGAGGCGATCATCGACGAAGGCACTGCGTCCACGGCAAATCCGGAGCAGATGCGCGCCGAGCTCGCCGAGGTTCGCCGGACCACGTCCGAAATCGTCCAGCGCGGCAGCATCGCGGTCAAGACGCTGCAGGCGCAGTTGGAGACTCTCGGGCCGCCGCCGGCCGAGGGCGAAACGGAACCCACGGAAATCTCCGTTCGCCGCGCACAACTGAGTGAAGACATAGGGAAAGCGAACGCGCCGATCCTCGCCGCCCAGGAGGCGAACCGGCAGGCAGACGTGCTGATCCAGGAGATCGACCGCATCATCCGCGACCGCGATGCGGAGAAGCTGCTCAAACGCTATCCCTCCCCGCTCCTGCCGACGAACTGGCTGGCGGCCGGACGTGAAATCGGTTCCTATTACAAGCGGGTCTCGCAACAGGTCGCAACTTCGATGGAGGATCCCGGCACGGCCCAACAATTGCGCGATGCGGGGTCCGCCATCGTCTTTCTGCTGGTCTTCGGTATCCTCGCGCTGGTGCTTGTCCAGCCGCTTGCCGTCAATCGTTTCGAAAAGGCGATCGGCAGGGCAACCGGCCGCCGCCGGGCCGTGCTTGCCATCCTGGAAAGTTTCTCACGCCTGTTTCTGCCGGTGCTTGGCGTCGCGGCAATACTCGCCGCCGTCAACACCGCCGGCATTACACCCTTTTCGGCCAAGACCCTGATCATGCAGGCGCCAGCCATCGCGAGCTTCATGATCGTCGCGAACTGGCTGGGATACATCCTTTTCAAGCCGAACATCGCGATGTTCCGGATGCTGCCCCTCGAGGCTTCCGAAGCCAGTTGGGGGCTGCGGCTGTGCCAGGGGCTGGGACTGATCCTCGCGCTCCAACTGGTGCTGGAATCGATCGAGACGGATTTCCTGCTTACCCCGGCGTCGATCGCGGTGATATCCACACCCGTGATCTTCGCCGCCAGCTTCTTCCTGTGGCGCATGGCGGCGCTGTTTCAGAAAAAACGCGCCGACATGGCTCGGGAGAAGACCGCCGGCGCCGGGGAACATCTCGACACCGGATTCCTGAACCTGCTGGCATGGCTGATGAAAATCGCAGCGATTGCCGCGATCGCGCTTATCCTGCTCGGCTATGTCAATCTCGCCCGTCAGGCGATGGTGCCGATGATCCTGACCGTCGGCCTGCTCGGTTTCGGGCTGTTTCTCTATCACCTCATCATGGGCGCGGCGGCAGCGATCGTCGGCCACGAGCGCGACGAATTCGAGGGCCTGTTGTCGCTTCTGCCCATCGCGGTCGTGTTCATGCTGGCGCTTGCCCTTTCTCCCCTTCTCGCCTTGACCTGGGGCGCGCGGTCGACGGATATCGGCGAGGTCTGGCGCCTGCTGACAGAGGGCGTCGAAATCGGCGACATGCGCATCTCGCTCGATGTCGTCATCACCCTCGTCGTCGTCTTCACGATCGGCATGCTGCTGACCCGCTGGCTGCAGCAACTCCTGCGCATTTCGGTGCTGCCGAGAACCCGGCTCGATCCCGGCGCGAAGACGGCGCTGGTGACCGGTTTCGGCTATGTCGGCATGACGATTGCCGCGCTCGCCGCCGTGTCCGCCGCGGGGCTGAATCTATCGAGCCTCGCCGTCGTCGCCGGCGCGCTTTCGCTCGGTATCGGTTTCGGCCTGCAGACGATCGTGTCGAATTTCGTCTCCGGGATCATCCTGCTCATCGAACGGCCGATCAAGGAAGGCGACTGGATCGAGGTGTCGGGACAATCCGGCCTCGTGCGCAAGATCTCCGTGCGCTCGACCCGGATCGAGACCTTCGACCGCCACGATGTCATCGTTCCCAATTCCGACCTGATCGCGGGAATCGTCAAGAACATGACGCTGACCAGCAAGACCGGGCGCCTGATCCTGCCGGTCGGTGTCGCCTATGGCAGCGATCTGGAGAAAACGAAATCGATCCTGCTGGAAAAGGCGAAGGCGCATCCGGCAATCGCGGGCGAACCCGAGCCGGCGGTGTTGTTCATGGGGCTGGGAGAAAGTTCGCTCGATTTCGAGTTGCGTTGCTATCTCAACGATATCGGCGACATTCTGACCGCGCGTTCGGATCTGCTCTTCGAAATCTATGTCGCGCTGGGCGAGGCCGGGATCGAGATCCCGTTTCCGCAGCGCGACATCCATCTGCGCGATATCGACCGGCTGGTCACCGCCATCGAGGGGCGCAGGAAGACGGCGCCCGCAAAATAGCGGGGCCGGCCATTTCAGGCCGGAACCTTTGCCGCAGCCGTGAATTCACTCTGCGTTACGGGCATGCCCGCCGGATCGCATTTCCGCGTTTCCCGCCGGGAATTTCCGGCGCAAATTTGCAACCCGGGCAGGAATGCCCCAAAACAGGCTCTGGCCGATCTCATTGGCGACTTCACGGTGAGCAGGTGCCTCGCCAGTCCCCGGACCAGAAAACAAGGAATAACAGCCGAATATGTGTGGAATTGCCGGAGAAATCCGATTCGATGGCGCGTTTGCCGATACGTCGGCCGTGGCACGGATGACAGAAACGCTTGCGCCGCGCGGCCCCGACGGCAGCGGCATCGTCGCGCAGGGGCGCGTCGCCTTCGGGCACAGGCGGCTGAAGATCATCGACCTGTCGGAAAAGGCCGGCCAGCCGATGATCGACCCGGCGCTCGGCCTGACCATCGTCTTCAACGGCTGCATCTACAACTATCCGGAACTGCGCGAAGAGCTGATCGCGGCCGGCTACGACTTCTTCTCGCATGGCGACACCGAGGTGGTGCTCAAGGCGTTCCACAAATGGGGCGAGGCCTGCGTCGAGCGGTTTCACGGCATGTTCGCCTTCGCGATCCACGAACGCGACACCGGCACGGTGACGCTGGCGCGCGACCGGTTCGGCATCAAGCCGCTCTATTATTCGGAAACCGCCAAGCGCGTCCGCTTCGCATCGTTCCTGCCGGCGCTCCTGAAGGCCGGCGACGTCGACACCGACATCGACCGCGAGGCGCTGCACAATTACATGACCTTCCACGCCGTCGTGCCGCCGCCACGCACGATGCTGAAAGGCGTGCGCAAACTGCCGCCGGCGACGACGCGGCGCATCGAGGCCGATGGCGTCGGTCACCGACCGGGTCTACTGGTCGCCGCCCTACGAACGGCGCCCGGAGGACACGGGCCTGACGCGCGACGACTGGCGCGACCGCGTGCTGGAAGCGCTCCGGGTCTCGGTGCGCCGCCGCATGGTCGCCGACGTGCCGGTCGGCGTTCTGCTGTCCGGCGGCGTCGATTCCAGCCTGATCGTCGGCCTGCTCGCCGAGGAGGGCCAGAAGCACCTGATGACGTTTTCCATCGGCTTCGAGGAGGCCAATGGCGAAAAGGGCGATGAATTCGTCTATTCGGACCTGATCGCGGAGCGCTACGCGACGGATCACCACAAGATCTTCGTGCCGTCCGACCACCTCATCAGCCACTTGCCGGACACGATCGCGGCGATGTCGGAGCCGATGGTCTCCTACGACAATATCGGCTTCTTCCTGCTCAGCCGCGAAGTCTCGAAACACATCAAGGTGGTGCAGTCGGGGCAAGGCGCCGACGAGGTGTTCGGCGGTTATCACTGGTACCCGCCGCTCGCCAATTCCAACGACGTCGTCAGCGACTACGCCAGGGTGTTCTTCGACCGCACGCACGAGACGCTCAGGAAACAGCTCGGCGACCGCTGGATCGCCGACAGCGATGTCAGCCGCTCCTTCGTCGGCGAACACCTGTTGCGCGGAGGCGCGGCGACGCCGGTCGACCGGGCGCTTCGTCTGGATTCCCATGTCATGCTGGTCGACGACCCGGTCAAGCGGGTGGACAACATGACGATGGCCTGGGGGCTGGAAGCGCGGGTGCCGTTCCTCGACCACGAACTGGTCGAACTGGCGGCGACGATCCCGCCGGAGTTCAAGCTGCACGACCACGGCAAGGGCGTCCTGAAGGACGCGGCGCGCCTCGTCGTTCCGCACGAGGTGATCGACCGCAAGAAGGGCTATTTCCCGGTGCCGCAGCTGAAATACATCCAGGGCGAGTATCTCGACATGGTCAAGGACGCGCTCGGATCGAAGCCGGCGCGCGAACGCGGCCTGTTCAGGCAGGATTATCTCGATACGCTGTTCGCCGATCCGGCCAGCCACATCACGCCGCTGCGCGGATCGGAATTGTGGCAGGTCGCATTGCTGGAAATGTGGCTGCAGTCGAACGGCATCTGAGGATTTCCGATGGCCAAGGGCAGAGACAGTTCGAAATCCGGCGCCGGCGCCCGCGAACGGCAGGGAAGCGACGCCTACGCGCACCGGCTGAAGCGGATGCGCGAACAGGGGCTGAAGCCGCCGATCGCGCAGCGTGGCGAAGTGTCCGAACACATGACGCCGCATGCCGTGCTCGATTGCGGCTGGGGACGGCTCGTCTTTGCCCAGACCTACGACGATTCCGCCGCCATGATTGCGGCACTGCGCGGCGAACAGCCGGACCGGCGCGACATCGCCGTCTATGTGCGCAATCCGCATGTGCTGCTGGCCAATGCGCCACAGGAACTCTTCCTCGATCCGTCGCATACATACCGGCTCGACCTGTCGAGCTACCGGCCATCGCGACGGGGACCGAAGGGCTTCTTCATCCGGCGCCTGACCTCGCAATCGGACGCCGAGGCGATCAACCGGATCTACGCCTCTCGGTCGATGATCCCGGTTCCGCCGGAATTCTTCTGGTCGAAGCGCGACGCGCGCACGATCATCTATTTCGTCGCCGAGGACGACCAGACCGGCGAAGTGCTCGGCACGGTTACCGGCGTCGACCACATGCGCGCCTTCAAGGACCCCGAACACGGCTCGTCGCTGTGGTGTCTGGCGGTCGATCCGGCGGCCCGCCATCCGGGCATCGGCGAAGCGCTGGTGCGCCGGCTGGCCGAATATTTCACGGTCCGCGGCGCCGCCTTCCTCGATCTCTCGGTGCTGCACGACAACGAGCAGGCGATCGCGCTGTACGAGAAGCTCGGCTTCCAGCGCGTTTCCTTCTTCAACGTCAAGCGCAAGAACCCGATCAACGAGACGCTTTTCACCGGGCCGGACACCGACGACGCGCTCAATCCCTACGCCAAGATCATCGTCAAGGAGGCGCGGCGGCGCGGCATCCATGTCCAGGTCGTCGACGCGGAGGCCGGCTTTTTCCGGCTGACCCATGGCAGCCGCTCGATCCTGTGCCGCGAGAGCCTGTCGGAGCTGACATCGGCCGTCGCAATGTCGATTTGCGATGACAAGGCGGTAACGCGGCGGATCGTGAGCGCGGCCGGCGTGCGGGTTCCCGAACAGCTCGCCGACGGCGCGAGCCCGGACGAGATCGCCGAATTCGTCAAGCGTTGCGGCAAGGTCGTCGTCAAGCCGGCGCGCGGCGAACAGGGGCGCGGCATTGCCGTCGGACTTTCCGATCCGGGCGAGGTCGAGGCGGCCATCAAGGCGGCGCGCGCCGTTTCCGACACGGTCCTGCTGGAGGAATATGTCGAAGGCCAGGACCTTCGCCTCGTCGTCATCAACTTCAAGCTCGTGGCCGCGGCGATCCGGCGTCCGCCGGTCATCGTCGGCGACGGCGAACGCACCGTGCGCGAACTCATCGCCGCGCAGAGCCGGCGCCGCAAGGCGGCGACAGGCGGCGAATCGCGAATCCCGCTCGACGATGAAACGGAACGCACCGTGCGCGAGGCCGGCTACGGCTTCGACGACGTGCTGCCGGTGGAAACCGAGCTGGCGGTGCGCAAGACGGCGAACCTGCACACCGGCGGGACCATCCATGACGTCACCGACACCGTCGACCCGACGCTCGTCGACGCCGCGGTCTCGGCGGCGCGCGCCATCGACATCCCCGTCACCGGCATCGACTTCATGGTGAAATCGCCGCGGAGCCGGGACTATGCCTTCATCGAGGCCAACGAACGTCCGGGCCTCGCCAATCACGAACCGCAACCGACGGCGGAGCGGTTCGTCGATCTGCTTTTTCCGCTTTCCGTACCGGCCGCGGTGCGGCAGACTTTGCGCAAAGAAGGGGAGGGAAACCGCTAGTGTCACGCCTGGCCATCGATCACGAATACCTGCTGTCCATGCTGGACACGCTGCTGCAGACCCCGAGCCCGACGGGCTACACGGACCCGATCGTCCGCATCGTTTCGGCAGAGCTCGAACGGCTCGGACTGAGTGTCGAACTGACACGGCGCGGCGCGATCCGGGCGATCCGCCCCGGCAAGCGGGAAAGCGGTGCCCGCGCGATCGTTTCGCATCTCGACACGCTGGGCGCGCAGGTCAAATATCTGAAGGACAACGGCCGGCTCGAAGTGGTTCCGATCGGCCACTGGTCGGCGCGTTTCGCGGAAGGCGCCCGGGCGACGGTATTCGCCGAAGAAGGCGGCTATCGCGGCACGATCCTGCCGCTGAAGGCGTCAGGCCACACCTTCAACGACGAGGTCGACAAGCTGCCGGTCGGATGGGAGCACGTCGAGTTCCGCGTCGACGCGCTGGCGCGCAACAAGGAGGACATCGAGCGTCTCGGCATCGAGATCGGCGACATCATCGCCATCGATCCGCAGACGGAGTTCCTCGACAACGGATTTATCGTTTCGCGCCATCTCGACAACAAGGCCGGCGTCGCAGTGATGCTGGCGGCGCTCAAGGCGATGCAGGACGAAGACGTCGAAACGCCCGTCGATATCCACTTTCTGTTCACGATCGCCGAGGAAGTCGGCGTCGGCGCCTCCTCGGTCCTGACCCACAATGTCGCCTCGATGATCACGGTCGACAACGGAACGACGGCGCCGGGCCAGAATTCCGACGAGTTCGGCGTGACGATCGGCATGGCCGACCAGACCGGGCCGTTCGACTACCATCTCGCCAAGAAGCTGGCGACGCTGTGCCAGGAAAACGAGATCCGCTACCAGAAGGATATCTTCCGCTACTACCGGTCGGACTCGGCGAGCGCGATCGAGGCGGGCGCCGACGTGCGCACCGCGCTGATCACCTTCGGCGTCGACGCCTCGCACGGTTACGAGCGCATCCACACGCACGCACTGCGTTCGCTTGCCGAACTGATCACCGCCTATGCGGTCAGCCCGGTGATGATCAAGCGCGACTTCAAGGAAACCTCCGGCGTGAAGGGCTTCACGCGCCAGCCGACCGACGAGGCGGCCCAGAAGCTGTCACCGGCCGTCAAGGACGAGGCGCTGAGCAAGTAACACGGCCGTCAGCCGCATGTCAGCCGGACGAGCGCGTTCAGCATCAGCTGCGCGCCCTTTTCGATGTCGGCCCAGTCGCTCCACTCCTCCGGCGCGTGGCTGATGCCGTTGCGGCTCGGGATGAAGATCAGGCCCGACGGGCAGAAGGACTGCATCGTCTGGGCGTCGTGACCGGCGCCCGACGGCATGTCCAGCGCGTCGATGCCGAGTTTTTTCGCCTCCTCGGCGAGAACGGCATGAATGCCGGAATCGAGCGTGACCGGCGAAAGCCAGCTCTTTTCCTCGATCACATGGCGCAGGCCGTGCGCCCGCGCGGCGGCCTCGATATCGAGCACGATGCTCGCGCGCATGTGGCGCATGACATGCTCGGACGTGTCGCGAATGATGATCGAGAAGTCGGCGGCGCCGGGAATCGTGTGAGCGAAATTCGGATGGATATCGACCTTGCCGATTGTGATCCGGCTCTCGTCCGTGCCGAAACGGTCGATCGTCGAGGGGATGCTGCAGGCGAATTCGGCGAGGCCGGCGAAGGCATCGGCGCGCATGTCCATCGGCGTGGTGCCGGAATGGTTGGCGACGCCCTCGAACCGCACCTGCAGATTGCAGACGCCGGAAATGCCGTTGACGATGCCGACCGGAATCGACGCCCGTTCGAGGACGGGGCCCTGCTCGATATGCAGTTCGAGGAAGGCCTTGACCGAGCCGGGCTGCCAGGCCGCCTCGAGCGCCCCGAACGGATCGAGGCCCTGCGCGCGCATCGCGTCGGTGAGCGCCACGCCGTCGCTGTCGGAGGCCTGCCCGATCCATTCGCGGGTCACCGCGCCGGCAATGGTCTGCGATCCCAGCATGCCGCCGAAGCGACCCTCCTCCTCGGCGGTCGCGGCGACGACGATGGCGGTTTGCGGCTCGATACCCGCGTCTTTCATCGCGCGCACGCATTCGAGCGCGATGCAGGCGCCAAGCGAGCCGTCGAAGGCGCCGCCTTCGGGAACCGTGTCCAGATGCGAGCCCGCCATGACGCAGGCGCCCTCCCCCGGACCGTAGCGCCCGAAGAGATTGTTCACAGGGTCGCGGCTCACCGTCAGCCCGTCCTTGCCCATTTGCCGGGCAAACCAGTCGCGCACGGCCATGTCGTCGTCCGAATAGCCGACGCGGTTGTAGCCGCCGGTTACGGTGTTGAATCCAAATGCATTTACGCCGTCGAGCAGGCGGCGGAGACGGTCGATGTCAATGGCGGGCGTCGGAAGAACCATGATCGAAACGTGCTTTTTCCCAAGTCTTGTAACGGGGACCACCTCTAGGATGCACAAAAATTTATCATAATAAATGCTTGCATGAATTTTAATTTTCCTAATTAATTGACTCCCATCTGCAACGATGGAGACCGCCATGAAGAGACTTCTGGCTGCGGTGATCACGGCCGCATCGCTCGCATTCGCTTCGCCTTCCCTCGCCCAAACGCCGCCGAACGTGCTCGTCGTCGGCCAGATCGCGGAGCCCAAATCGCTCGATCCGCACGCGGTCACGGCGGTCAACGATTTCCGCATCCTGATGAACATCTATGACGGGCTGGTGCGCTACAAGGACGGCACGCTGGAAGTCGAACCGGCGCTGGCCAAGAGCTGGACGATCTCCGACGACGGCACGGTCTACACGTTCAAGCTGCGCGAAGGCGTGACCTTCCACGACGGGTCGCCGTTCAACGCCGAGGCGGTCAAGTTCAACTTCGACCGCATGCTCGACGAGAACCACCCCTATCACGATACCGGCCCGTTCCCGCTGTCGTTCTTCTTCTCCTCGGTCGACACCGTCACCGCGGTCGACGACCTGACCGTCGAGTTCAAGCTGAAGGAACCCTATGCGCCGTTCCTGTCGAACCTCGCCTACCCGACCGGCCTGATCGTCTCGCCGGAAGCGGTGAAGCAATACGGTTCGGAATTCGGACGCCATCCGTCCGGCACGGGTGCCTACAAATTCGCCGAATGGGAAGCCAACTCGAAGGTCGTCGTCACCCGCAACGACGATTACTGGGACGGCGCGCCATCGCTCGAAGCGGTCATCTACAGGCCGATCACCGACGCCAATACGCGGATCGCCGAAATGCTGTCGGGCGGGCTCGACATCATGGTCGAGGTGCCGCCGGACAGCCTGCAGCAGTTCCGCACCGACGCGAACTTCACCGTCCATGAACAGGCCGGACCTCACGTCTGGTTCCTGATCCTGAACGCCAAGGAAGGCCCCTTCGCGAAAAAGGAAATCCGCCAGGCCGCCAATTACGCGATCAACAAGAAGGCGCTTGTCGACAACATCCTGCAGGGCACGGCCGAGGTCGCGGCCGGCCCGACACCGCCAGCCTTCGCATGGGCCTATGACGACAAGCTGCAGCCCTATCCCTACGACCCGGAAAAGGCGAAGGCGATGCTGAAGGAGGCGGGCTACAATGGCGAGCCGGTGACCTTCTACGTCACCGAAGGCGGCTCCGGCATGCTCGATCCGATCGCCATGGGCACCGCCATCCAGGCAGACCTGCAGGCCGTCGGCATGAAGGTCAATATCGAGACCTACGAGTGGAACACCTTCCTCGGCAAGGTGAATCCCGGCCTCGAAGGCAAGGCCGACATGGCCGAGATGGCCTGGATGACCAACGACCCGGACACGCTGCCGTTCCTGGCGCTGCGCACCGGGGCATGGCCTGACAAGGGCGGCTTCAACTCGGGCTATTATTCGAACCCGAAAGTGGACAAACTGCTCGAGGAGGCACGCCGCTCCACCGACCAGGCGGAGCGCGCCAAACTCTACAAGCAAATGCAGGAAATCGTGCATGACGACGCGCCCTGGGTCTTCGTCGCCAACTGGAAACAGAACGCCGTGACCAGGGCGAGCGTGGAGAACTTCAAGCTGCAGCCGTCCTTCTTCCTGATGCTGCAGAAAGTCGCCAAGCCGAACTAGGCCTTGGCCCGGGACGGGGAACTTCCCCGTCCCTTGTCCGGAGCGTCGAATGGATCCGACCGAACGCCTTCGCATGATCTGCCTCGCTCTGCCGGAAGCGACCGAGAAGGAGGCATGGGGGGATCCGACCTGGCGAATTCGAGACAAGATTTTCGCAATGCTGAAGCAGGGTGACGGCCGTCCTTCGGTCTGGATGAAAGCACCCGAAGGGGCCCAGGAAATGCTTGTCGACGCGGCGCCTGACCGCTTCTATCGCCCGCCTTATGTCGGTCACAAGGGCTGGATCGGGATCAGGCTCGATACCGGACCGAAGGAAGGCGCGCCGGATTGGGAAGAGATCGCGCATCACCTGCGCAAGAGTTTTGAAATGACCGCACCGAGACGGATCCTGAAGCAAATGGAGATTGGTTAGCGGAAATGGGCACTTATATCGCCAAGCGCCTTCTGGCGGCGATTCCCGTTCTGCTCGGACTGACGATCATCGTCTTCCTGATCATGGCGATGATCCCGGGCGATCCGGCGACGGCTATCCTCGGCTCCTACGCGACACCGGAAAACGTCGAGCGCCTGAATCGCCAGCTCGGTCTCGACAGACCCCTGGTCCAGCAATATTTCATCTGGCTCGGAAACATGCTGCACGGCGATTTCGGCCGCTCCTACACGCTCAACCGGCCGGTGCTCGACGAGGTGCTGGAGCGGTTTTCGGCAACACTCATCCTCGCGGGGACATCGCTGGTCCTGTGTTCGGTCCTCGGCCTGATCGCCGGCGTCGTCTCGGCGGTACGGCAGTTCTCCTGGGTCGACAAGACGATAACCTTCGTCGTGCTGATCGGCATCTCGGTGCCGTCCTTCTGGCTCGGCCTGCTGCTGATCCTGGTCTTCGCCGTCGACCTGCGCTGGTTCCCGGCCAGCGGCATGTTCGCCATCTATGGCGGCGGCGACCTGCCCGATCTTTTGCACCACCTGTTCCTGCCGGCGCTGACGCTCGCGGTGGTCGCCACCGGCGTCATCGCGCGGCTGACCCGTACCGCGATGCTGGAAGTGCTGCGCCAGGACTATATCCGCACGGCGCGCGCCAAGGGCGTGACCGAGAACGCGGTAATCTACAAACATGCCTTCAAGGCGGCGCTCGTCACCGTCATTCCGGTCATCGGCATCCAGGCCGGCTTCGTTCTCGGCGGCGCGGTCTATATCGAGACCGTGTTCCAGTGGCCGGGCATCGGCTCGATGCTGGTCAAGGCAATCTCGACGCGCGACCTGCTGCTCGTCCAGGGTGGCGTGCTGGTCGTGGCGGCGGCCTATGTCCTGTTCAATCTCGCCGCCGACGTCGTGCAAACCATTCTCGATCCGAGGTTGCGCTGATGGCCGAAGCCGCCACCGCTCCGGCGAAGTCCGAAAGAAAAGCGTCGGGGCGTCCCGACAGCCTGCACCTCTTGTTGAACAACAGCCTGGCGACGGCGGGGCTGGCGATCTTCGCCCTGATCGTGCTGGTGGCGCTTGCCGCGCCGCTGCTGCCGCTGCCCGATCCCGACGCCACCGCGCCGGCCAACCGGCTGCTGAGACCACTCGCGGAGGGGCATCTTCTCGGCACCGACGCGCTCGGCCGCGACATCCTCTCGCGGCTGATCTGGGGATCGCGCGTCAGCCTCGCGGTCGGCATATCCGCGACGCTGATCGCGGCGTTCTTCGGCTCTTTGATCGGGCTTGTCGCGGGCTATGCCGGCGGCCGGGTCGACACGCTTTTGATGCGCGGCATCGACATGGTGATGGCGTTTCCCTACATCCTGCTGGCGCTCGCCATCGTCGCGGTGCTCGGGCCCGGCCTGCTGAACGCGCTCTACGCCATCGCCGTCGTCAACATCCCGTTCTTCGCGCGCAACATACGCGGCATCGCGCTCGGCCTGTCGCGGCGGGAATTCGTCGACGCGGCGCGGTTGTCGGGCAAGTCGAATGCGCAGATCCTGTTCGTCGAGGTGCTGCCGAACGTGCTGCCGGTGATCATCATCACCATGTCGACGACGATCGGCTGGATGATCCTCGAGACGGCGGGGCTTTCCTTCCTCGGCCTCGGCGCGCAGCCGCCGCAAGCCGATCTCGGCTCGATGCTCGGCGACGGCCGCAAGATCCTGTTCACCGCGCCGCATGTCTCGATCATCCCCGGCCTGATGATCTTCGCGCTGGTGATGAGCATCAACCTGCTCGGCGACGGTGTGCGCGACGTGCTCGACCCGCGGCTGAAATCGGGGGCGCTGACGCGGCCGGTCGCACGCACCGCCGTGATGCGCCAGATCGTGCCCGAAGACGTCCAGCCGGATCGCAACGCTGTCCTCGACGTGCGCGGCCTGAAGACGGAATTCCGCTTCGGCGGCGAGGTCTATAAGGCGGTCGGGGGCGTCGACATGGCTGTCGGCCAGGGCGAATGCCTGGGCATCGTCGGCGAATCCGGGTCCGGCAAGTCCGTTTCCGCCATGTCGATCATGGGGCTGGTGCCGACGCCGCCCGGCCGGATTACCGGCGGCGTGGCGTTACTTGAGGGCGAGGACCTGTTCGCCGCCACCGACGAACGCATCCGCCATTTGCGGGGCTCGGCGGTGAGCCACGTCTTCCAGGACCCGTTGTCGACGCTGCATCCGCTGTTCACGGTCGGCGACCAGCTGATCGAGGCGATCCAGGCGCATCAGCCGCTGACGAAAGCGCAAGCGCGCGAAAAGGCCGCTTCCTTGCTGAAGGTGGTGCGCATTCCCAACCCGGCCGAACGGCTGAAATCCTATCCGCACGAATTGTCGGGCGGCATGCGCCAGCGGGTCTGCATCGCCATGGCGCTGGCCAACGACGCGAAGATCATCATCGCCGACGAGCCGACCACGGCGCTCGACGTGACCGTGCAGGCGCAGGTGCTGTCGCTGCTCGACACGCTGCGCAGGGAGCACAATGCCGGCATCCTGTTCATCACGCATGATTTCGGCGTCGTCTCGGCGATCTGCGACCGCGTCGCGGTGATGTATGCCGGCCAGTTCGTCGAGACCGGGACGACCGACGACATCCTGTCGTCTCCCGCCCATCCCTACACCGCCAAGCTGATCGACTGCGTGCCGGTGCTCGGCCAGCCGGAACGGCGCCTCGACGCGATCGGCGGACGCCCGCCGGTTGTCAACAGGCTGCCGGTCGGATGCGCCTTCGCGGAGCGCTGCCCGCGCGCGCAGGACGACTGCCGTGCAGCGCCGGTCCCGGTGACCGAACTTGGCAAGGGACGCACCGTGCGCTGCATTCACCCGCTGACGGGGGAGACCGCCGATGCATGACGGCGCGCTGCTTCAGATCGAGAATGCCGAACGCGTCTTCGGCGGCGGCCGGACGCTGTTTGGCCAGCCGAAGCCGGCGGTTCACGCGGTCCAGGACGTGACGATTGACGTGCAGCGCGGCGAGACGCTCGGCGTCGTCGGGGAATCGGGCTGCGGCAAGTCGACGCTTGCGCGCATGATCGTCGGGCTCGACGCGCCGACCGGCGGGCGCATTCTTTTCGACGGACGCGACCTGGTCGCCGAAGCCGGCAAGGACCTGCGCCGCCTGTCGCGCGAGGTACAGTACGTCTTCCAGGATCCGGTCGCCTCGCTCAATCCGCGAAAGACGATCCGGGCTATTCTCGAGGCCCCGCTGATCCATCTCCTGAAACTCGACAAGACGGCGCGTGAGAAGCGTCTCGGCGAGTTGATGGACGCGGTCAATCTCGCGCCGGAATTCCTCGACCGCTATCCGCACGAGTTTTCCGGCGGCCAGGCACAGCGCATCGGCGTCGCCCGCGCGCTCGCCGCCGATCCGAAGCTGATCGTTCTCGACGAACCGGTCTCGGCGCTCGACGTCTCGGTGCAGGCGCAGGTGCTCAACATTCTCGACGGTCTGAAGGACCGTTTCGGGCTGACCTATGTCTTCATCAGCCACGACCTCTCCGTGGTGGAGAGCGTCAGCGACCGCGTGGCCGTGATGTATTTCGGCCGGATCGTCGAGGTCGGACCGGGCCGCTCGGTGTTCCGCTCGCCGCGCCATCCCTATACGCATCTGCTGCTGAATTCGGCGCCCGCGCCGGGGCGCAAGTCGCTGGTCTCGGAAGACGCCAACACGGAATTGCCCGATCCCTACGATCCGCCGCCCGGCTGCGCCTTTTATGCCCGTTGCCCGCGCCGTATCGACAGGTGCAATGCCAAAGCGCCGCCGCTCGAAGCCGTGCCGGGCGAAGACGGGCATCGGGCGGCGTGCTTTCATCCGCATGGGGGAACATAGACGAACATGGGAAACATATCCGACAGGCCGGTGACGCCGTTCGTGGCGCCACGGCTCGGAAAACGGCGCAAGCGGCCGGACATCATCGCGGACGCGATTCGCGACCGGATCATGGAATCCGGGCTCTCGCCCGGTGACCGCGTTCCCGCCGACTGGCTCGATCCGGAAACATTGAAAGTGTCGCGCGGAACACTGCGCGAAGCGCTGAAAGTGCTGGAGTTCCAGGGGTTGACCGCCAGCAAGACCGGTCCGGGCGGCGGTGTCTTCGTGGCGTCGATCGCGCCCGAAAACGCGATCCGGATGCTCGACAATCTGTTCCTGTTCGAACCGCCGTCGATTTCCGACATCTATTCGATCCGCAAGCTGATCGAGCCGGAACTCGCCGCCACGGCCGCCGCCGGATCGCTGCCGCCGGAGGCGTTCGAGGCATTGCAGGCGACGATCCGGCTTTACGAGGCCGAACCGGAATCGGTCGAGGAAGAATACCGGCAGCGTCTGGCCGAACTCGATTTCCACGCCGAACTCGCCCGCAGCAATCCGAACCGGCTCCTGGGTTTCGTCGCGGTGTTCGTGCTCAGCCTGCTGCGCGACATGACGGTCTGCCGCGAGATCTACCAGGAACCCAATCCGGAACTGCGCGAGACGGGCCTCAATTACCAGGTCCGCCTGATGCGTGCGATCAGGGCGGGCGACGCCGACCGGGCGCGCGAGATCATGCGCCAGCACATGATCGAAGCGGAGAAGTACATGCTCGAACGCGCCGCTGTGCGGGAACGGCCTCGACTGGCACAGTGACGCGCCGCCCGGGTGCGATCACGTCGCGACAGCCGGTCGGTCCGGATTCCCCAACCGGGCACAGTCCGCGGCTTGCGGTTGGCGTTGCGTCAGAATAGGCATATCCGAAATGCTGTTTTCGGAACCAAGCCATGAAGCGCTTTCTCCCCGCGACCGTGTTTCTGGTCGTCGCCCTCCTCGGAGCCGGCATTACCTGGATCGTATACCAGGCCATTCGTGACACCGCCGAAGCAGAGTTCGAATCCCTTGCCAATGAAGCCGTCGACCGTGTCACCTCGCGCGTCGACCAGCATATTTCTCTGCTGGCGGCGACCCACTCCTTCTTCGCCGCCGATGACGGACAGGTCAGCAGCACGGCCTTCCAGAAATTCATTTCGGGCCTCGATATCGAGGGACAGTATGACGGTATCCAGGGCATCGGCTACGCCGAGATGATCCGGACCGGCGACGAAGCCCGGGCGGAGGCAATGCTGAAACGTGAATATGGCCTCGACCGGGCCGTCTGGCCGGAGACGGACCAGAAAGTCCGCACGCCAATCATGTTCCTCGAACCGCACGATCCGCGCAACGACAGGGCGCTCGGCTTCGACATGTTCAGCGAGGCGCAGCGCCGCGCGACAATGCAACTCGCCATGCATAACGATCTCATGATCGCCTCTCCACCGGTCGAACTGGTCCAGGAGATCACGTCCGTCAAACAGGTGGGCTTTCTGGTCTACAAGCCATTCTTCGCCGATGGCGCAAACACCGGCGGCATGCCGGACGGTTTCATCTACGCACCGTTCCGGGCCGGAGACCTGCATGCCGCGGCGCTGGAAAATCCGCCGATCCTGCCGGTCGTGCTGAAGACCTACGACGTCACCGATGCTGAGCCGCAGCTTCTCTACCAATCACCGGCCTTCGACCAGTTGCGCGCGCCAAACACCATGGTCGACACGATCGACGCCGAAATCGCGGGCCGCAAATGGCGGTTCGAGGTGAGTTCGACCGGCAGCCCTGCCGCCTATGCGGATTTCCTGCCGGTCTATGCATTGTGCGCCGTCCTGATCGTGCTCGCCGGATCGCTCGCCGCCGGGGCGCGCTGGCAGCACAAGGCGGTCGAGTCGGCCATCGCGCTGCACGAGGCAAGCCGGAGGAGCCTGGCGGAGAAGGAACTTCTCGTCCAGGAGATGCGGCACCGCATCAAGAACTCGATTTCTCGGATGATGGCGATCGCGCGGCAGACGGCGGCGACGTCGGACACGCTGGACGCGTTCAACACGTCTTTTTCATCACGCATGAACGCGATGGCGAACGCGCAGGACCTGCTGGCGCGCTCGCATTGGGGTCGCGCCGACCTCGGCGATCTCCTGAAGACGGAACTCGGCCAGGTGTTCGGTGACCAGCTGGAAGAATCCCGGGTCGACGGACCGCAGATCAATCTCAACGAACGCGCCACGCAGGCGCTTGGACTGGTCTTTCACGAGTTGGCGACAAACGCGCTCAAATACAGCGGCGTCGCCGACGAAAACGCTGAACTGGCCGTACGCTGGACCTATGAGGGCAAGCGCGACAAGCGGATGCTGAAGCTGGTCTGGGCGGAAAAGGGCAACGTCGTCGCCGCGCCGCCGGAGACCAAGGGATTCGGCACGCGGCTCGTCGAGGCGAGCGTACGCGGCGAACTGGGCGGCGAGATCGAACGCCGCTTCGATGATGGCGGCATGACCGTCGTCTTCACCATCCCTTCCAAGTCGATCAACTGACTCATTCGGCGCGGCGACCGGATCATCGGTCGCCGCGCGCCGGTTTCACAAACGCGGCGGTGACGGCATAGGCTATGATCGCGGCGACAGGCAGCAGTGCCGGCGTCGCGTTCTGGCCGCGGGCGATACCCGCCTTCGTTGCTTCGGCGATTGCTGCCGAGCGCAGCGCGGAGGCGCGGATCGCCATTCGCTCGTGACGCCGGCGCAGCAGCGCGTTGACCAGGAGCACTGCCAGTCCGAGAACCGCGAGGATCGCGGCCGCGGCCGCCAGGCCTTCGACAAGGCCGAGCCAATCGACAAGCACGACGATCACGGCGGCGGCGCCAAGCGACAAGGCGGCGACGAACGCCAATCCGGCGAGCGCATAGCAGACCACCGCCGAGGCGGCGCGCGCCTTGAGACGCGCCAGGTCCGCCTGCAGCGTGCCCGCCAGGGCTTTGAATCCCGACAACATGGCGTTAGCGGCGCGTGAGGAACGCAGCGAGAAAGCCGATGCCGGCGGCGATTCCGAGCGCCTGTAGGGGATGGCGACGGATCGAATCGGCGGCTTGTTGCTCGAACTCGCTGGCGCGCGCGGAGATGTCGGCATAGACCGCCTCCCCCTTCTCGCGTGCCGCGGCCCTGGTTTCGCGCGAATAATCCGCGGCTGTGCGGGCGCCGGCCTCGCCGAGATTGGCGAACCGTTCGGTCAGCGCGGAGAGATCCTTGCGCAGACCTTCGAGCTCGGCGGCGAGCTCGGTTTCGCTGACGAGGCTGCCGTTCTTGGTATTTCGTGTGGTTTTCGTTGCCGTGGTCATGATTGGCTCCTTTCTGGATAGCCAACGCTGACGGGCGGTATAGGTTCCATCGCCTCACCAGGCGGTCGGCGCGGAGCCAGGATGCGCCGAACGGCAGACAGCGAGATCGACTTGTCGGCGACGGCCTTCAGCACGATCAATGCGGGAACAGCGACGATCAGGCCTGCGAAGCCCCATAACCAGCCCCAGAACAGCAACGACAATACGATTGCAAGCGGCGCCAAGTTGAGGCGCTGGCCGAGGAAGTGCGGCGTGACGACATTAGCCTCGATGAAATTGATCGCCAGATAGGCCAGCGGCGGCGCGAAGATCTGGAACGGCGTGTCGAAATTGATGATCGAGGCGGCCAGGAGCGCCATCGTGCCGATCGCCGGACCGACGAACAGGATGTAATTGAGAAGCGCGACGGCGATGCCCCAGACATGCGGCAACGGAACGCCCAGCGCCCACAATGCCAGTCCAACCGCGGTTCCGAGCGCGGCATTGATGATGCTGGTGACGATGAAATAGTGGCTGACCTCGCGTTCGACGCCCTTCCAGATACGTGCCGCGCGCAGTTTCGTCGCGGCGGTCGAAAACGGCATGGTCGCCAGCGTCAGGAACGGGCGGCGGATGACGAGGATGAACGCCGAAATGGTCAGGGTGACGACAACGCCGGTGACGATATCGGCGAGCGAAGTCGCCGCACGGGTGAGGAAATTCGGTTCGCGCACCACAACTTCCTGGACTTCCGGGTCCTTGACGATGTTCTTGACGTCGTCGGCGACCTTGGAGATGGCGTCGCTCGCCTGTTCGGCGGCGGCGAATGTCTGGCGCAGGTGAAACAGTTTCACGCGCAGTTCGGTGACGATCCGCGGATAGGATTCGAAGGTGTCGCTGACCGGGCCGGCCGTCAGCACGAAAATCAACATCAGCATCGCCGCGACCGCCGAAATGATGAAAGCGACAGCGAGGATTTTCGGCATCCCGGCACGATGGAGCGCCATGATCGGCAGATGCAAAACAAGCGCGGTCAGGATCCCGAGCGTAATCGGAAGAAAGACAGCCCTGGCGAAAAACAGCGCCGCAACGACCGCGATCAGGAGCGATAGCGTGGCGAGCGAACGGAACAAAAGGCTGTCGAATGTGAGCATACGGGGCAAGTCCTGAAAATGCCGCGCCCCGGCGGGGCGCGGCTAAGCCGACATTATTCGGCCGGAGCGATCAGGATGACCGAACCCTTGTCGGACTTATACTGACCTTCCGTGTAGGCCTTCTGGTTCTCCAGGGCGTCCTTGGTCAGGCCGGTCTTGATCGTCGTCCAGTTGTCCGAGCCTTCGGCACGGGCCAACTGGAGCTTGTCGAAGGACACGGCGACCGGCTTTTCGTTCATGCCGAGGAAACCGCCGACGTCGATGACAAAGGCTTCGACCTTGCCGCCCTTGTCGATCAGAATGTCGGAGACCTCGCCGACCGTCTCGTTGTCGGCGCCTGTTACGGACATGCCGATGATCTTGTCGGCTTTCAGATCCGCCCGGGAAGCCGGCACGGTCTCCATGCGCGGCGTCGCAGCCGTCGTGATGGTGTCATCGGTTGCCGGTTCGGCACTGGCCATTTCGTCATTGGCGGTCATTGCGCTGTCCATCGCGGCGGCCTTTTCGGCATGAAGGGCGGAGCGGTCAAACACCGGAGCGCCCTCGAGCTGCTGCTTGGTCAGGTCGACGACGAGAACCATGTCGCCGTTTGCACCCGTGGTCCACGCCAGCTTGTCCATCGACACGGCGACTTCCTTCTCGCCGATGCCGAGGAAACCGCCAACGCCGGCGATCACGGCTACCGCGCGGCCGTCGGGCGTCATGATGATGTCGTTGACGTCGCCGATCGTTTCGGCGTCCTCGCCCGCGCCACTATGGATGTTGGCGCCGATGAAACGGGTCGCCAGTACCTGGTGCGGATCGGCGGCATAGAAACCGTCGACCGGCGCAATGTCCTTGTAAGTCTCGCTGGAGAAGACCGGCGAGTTCTGCATGGCGTCGGCGTTCGACGCATCCTGGGCGTAAGCCATCGGCGTTACAAACAGGGCAATCGCGGCGCTGGTGGTCAAAAGACGCTTTTTCATAGTAAATTCCTCTTCGTGAGTGTTGCTACTCGCTCATCCGGTGGCCGCGAGCTTCCAACGACCGGTCACCGGGTGACCTGTTTCAAACGCACCGTTCGGCCGGTGGTTCCCAACAGACGGAAAGAGTTTTCGGGCCGTGTCGCGCGCACGCGGCCGTTCAGCCAAGGTTCATCACCGGGAACGCAAAAGGATTTCAGTCGTTAACCTTCGAAAGGAACTGACGATGGAAAACCTTGTCTTCGCCATTCTCATGCTTGGCTGCGATCACGCGCTCGACGAGTGCGCCTATGTGCCCACGCCGGTGGAATATTACGCGTCGCGGGACGAATGCGAGGACATCCTCCCGCTCGCCTTCCACGAAGCCGAGACCTACCCCGTCGCGCTGGGCGACTGCATCGCCGTGCCGCAAAAATGGGTCGAGAAAAGCATTTCCCTCGAATGGGCGATCGATGGCGGCGAGCGGCTCAAGGTCGCCGTGGTCGGCCCGAACAACGAGGTCTTCGGCGACGTCCCGTCGACCGAAGTCGCCGCGGGCAGGAACGGCCACACGCCGGCCGGCTGACGCAAACGAACAGGTGCCGAAGGAGAAAGTCATGCGAACGCTATCGCCGGCAGAACACCGCCCTCGACAAGGCCGCGCGTGAGGAAGTCGCCAAGTGCGCCTTGGCGGCACGAGCCCCAAAACCGCCAAGGCAAGCAGCGCCCGCCGGTTCGTCCGGCGGGCGTATTCTTCCGGGGTTCAGATGAAGGGCCTGGCGATATCCGGCAAGCCGTCCCAATCAGCGATCTGTTTCAGCACCTCGATATCCTTGATCTCGAAGCCGGCGTCGAGCCAGTCGATCGCCTTTTGCGCATTCAGCTTGCGCAGCGTCTTGTTGGTGTGAACCAGCGACAGGCCGAGCGTGTCCGCAACGTGCTGCTGGGTCAGCGGAGCGATGCGGGCCCCGTGCGGAAACAGCGAGACGGCCTCTGCCCGCTCGTAAAGAAATGCC
>CAVQHF010000006.1:0-61501 GCA_963712205.1 uncultured Alphaproteobacteria bacterium
CGTAAGCCTGATATCGTAGCCACGCGAAAGCATGGCAGGCAGCGCCAGTGCGGAGACTGTCACAAGCGCAGCGACAAGCTCCCCCATGACAGCGCCCGCCAGTACCGCGGAGACAATAATCGTCCCAACGGCCAGACCTCCCGGGACACGCCGGAGCAAGACCTCCAGCCCGGCGTACATGTCGTCAGCGATGTGCGATTTTTGCAGCATCCAACCCATGAACGTGAACATGGGAAATCGCCGCAAGGTTCAGATCCTGAAGGCTCCCATATAGCGAGGACGCGACCAACGCGAGCTTCATGATGGCAGGAACAGCAGCGCGGCAATCGTCGCCACCGCACCGAGCGCCATCGCGATCGGCACACCTAGCGCGACGAACAGTAGGGCACCGAGAGGGAAGACTACAAGGGAGAGTTCACTCCCCACGTCGCGCCTCACGGAGGTCCAAAACGGGGCAAATCAGAAGAGAGTGCAAGTGCTTCAAGAAAAAACAAGGCCGCCCCAGAAGCAAACGCTATCTTCTTGGGGTAAATAGGGGCGCGAAATATGCCCCAAATGCGTTCATTGATAAGAACCGATTTGATAGCCATATCGCCAGCTTTCCAGACAAGCACGTAGGAAAAACAGATAAGCAGTAGCGCCGCGAGTAAGTTGGACAACGCCTGAATGCCCGCCGGCCAGCGACTATAGAAGGCATCCATACGCACATGCCCGTTACGCGCCGCCAGATCGGCGCCCGGAGGGACGACAGCCGCGATGAAAAGAATGGAGATTATTGGTGCCGCCCACGTCGTAGGCGCGTTAAAAAAATAACGCGACACCACCTCATAAAGGCTGATGAGGAACATCGGCACCAACAACCACATAGCGAGACGGGCGACACTCTCGGCGATGAATTCTATCAGGCGTATGAGCCACTTCATGACATAAAGACCGCCCGCTCGCGTTTCTCATTTATGGTTTTGAGAAACCAGCACCCACGTCCGACGGATCAGTTGCCGGGCTTCGGCAAGGAAAGCGCGGTATGTTTCAACCATTTTCTTGGAAGCTGGGCTCGCCCCTTCGACTTCAGTCCAGAACGCTTGCGAAGCTTCCTTAAGCTTTGTGAGCCCCTCGGCGCTGATCTCCGGGAATTTGACACCATATGCTTTCGCAGCCGCGATCGCTTTGGCATCTACGCTTTCGTACTCAGCGGCAATTTTCAGATGCGCATCTTCGAGAGCGCCTGTGATTTTTGTTTGGAGATCATCTGGCAGTTCGGCCCAGCGATCTTTGTTGATAATCAGATGTGTACCCGGCGTCAGAAGCCACGAGCTCAGGACGTCCTTCACGACCTCTTTCAGGTTACCTGCCTCAAGCTCGCCCACCGTCCAGGTAAAGCCGTCGATCGTGCCCAGCCGCATGGCCGAATACATGTCAAAGCCTGGCACTTCCGTTCGCGCCAGGCACCAAAACTCGCCAGCCATGTTGCATTCGGAATGGTCCAAATCTTCATGCCGCCAAAATCTTCTGCTTCATTGATTGGCTTGTTGCTCATGAACACGAGCTGACCGCTCGTTCCGATGCCGGCCACATGATGCCCGCAGCATCGTATTCTTCGCGCATGATGCCGATCAACCCGGCCTTGTAATGCAGTTCGTGGTGCTGTTCAGATGACACCACCCCGAATGGCATTTCTGTGCCGAGGGCAGATGGTACGCGGTCCGCCGCCATGCCGGCGATGATGTGACCGCCGTCAATAGCGCCACTCCCACGGATTCGACAACCGAATCCGGATCGACCAATGCCCCGACCGGAAATATCTCCATTTCCACGGCACCGTCGGTAGCCCCCTCGACGACCTCCTTCATCCTCTTGAGCGTAACATACCAATCCGCATCTGTTTCGGGTACCACTGACTGAATTTGCCATTTGTAATCCGCCGATACGGCCGGAGACCCGTCGACGCAGCTATAACTGCCACCGTCAAGACGTTTGCTAGTTTGCGTCCGAACATTTCACCCTCCTCCTCGCAACTTCCGAGCGCATTGGGTTCAAATAAAATTTGGCGCGCTCCAACTCCATATTGGATCCAATGATGATCGGCATGTCAAGGCAAAAGCTTCTGTGGATCCGAGCTACTCCATTAAAGAGTCCCGTATTGCATAGGATTATCCAGAACTCTGCCCGCCATCCCTAATTTTGTTTCGGAATCTCCATTTCTTTTTCGGATCCCAAATGATATCAAATGGTTGAATTAGGCATGAGAGGAGATCGATGGGAGTCTGTACAAAACC
Source organism: uncultured Alphaproteobacteria bacterium (assembly GCA_963712205.1). Taxonomy (GTDB): domain Bacteria; phylum Pseudomonadota; class Alphaproteobacteria; order Rhizobiales; family Rhizobiaceae; genus Oricola. The sequence continues at coordinate 2,277 of CAVQHF010000006.1, forward strand.
ACAGTGTTACAAAGCTGTCTGGCGTGCTTCCGAGCATTATTTGCGTGCACGCAAGAACGACATACACATACCGATATCATTTGATTTCTCACAGCGACTGCTTGCGGCGTACGCGGGCGCGGACCCGGTAGTCGTTTCCCTTGCAATCATCTTGCATGACATCGGGTGGTATTCGATCGACAATGACGAGATCCTGAGATCCGCGTTCGGCCAGAACATGATGAAAAGCGATGTTCGCATTTTGCACGAGAAGGAAGGCGTGCGCCTCGGACGCCCGCTGCTCAAGGATCTCGGCTACGATGAGACGCTTGTCGCGGAGGTCTGCGATATCATCGATGGGCATGACACTCGGCCGACGGCACTCAACCTCAACGATTTCCCTAGTCAAGGATTCGGACAAGCTGTGGCGGTTCACCGTGACCGGCGTGGCTGTGGCGTGCGACTGGTTCAAGTTGACCCCGACGGCCTACATGAACAGGCTTGAAACCGATGTTTTACCTCAACTTTTCACCGAAACGGCGATCAACCTAGCGCAATCAGAGCTCTCCGCTTCCCGAATGCTCCTGCAAGCTGACAACATTTAGAACACCATTTAGGGGATAACCATGCAGACTCATCATCGGAGAATGGACAGATGCGCACAGCATAGAGACATTTGTCGTTCATGATCCATCGAATGGCGCGGCTCTTGACGAGGTCCCTCGGGGCGGAGAGGAGGATGCGGATCGAGCCATAGTTGCGGCAAAACGCGCCCTCGCCGGATGGCGCAACACCCCGATCACAGAACGGGCACGGTTGCAACAATGCCTGGCGGCGCTAATGCGAGACAACAAAGATGAGCTTGGCAAACAGGTCAGCGCGGAGGTTGGCCGTCCCCTGTTCGCCAGCGTGTCAGAAATCGAACGCTCAGCGGAGCTACTCGACTATTACGCCACCGAGGGCGAGCGCTTGTTTTCTTCATGGAAGCCCGCACCGGATGCGGATGCCTTTGTATTGCATGAACCTGTCGGTGTCGTTGTCGCCATTGTACCGTTCAACTACCCGATCACTCTTCTGACAATGAAGCTTGGCGCCGCGCTGATTGCCGGCTGTACGGTTGTGGCCAAGCCTGCCGAGGATACTCCACTCTCGACCCTTATGCTGGGGAAGTTGATGATGGAGGCAGGTTATCCTGCAGGTACGATCAACTTCGTCACTGGATTGGCAACGAGATTGGGCAGGCCCTTGTGAGCCATCCAGTTCCGGCAAAGATAGCATTCACCGGAGGCACCGCCGCTGGAAAACACATCGCCACCAAAGCTGCCGATCGTCTGAAGCGGTTGACGCTTGAACTGGGCGGCCAATCGCCGGCGATCGTCTGCGACGATGCCAATATCGAAACTGGAGTTCCCCCGGTTTGATGGACACTTTTTCGTTTGTGAAGGAGAATGTTTTTCATGCCGAGAACCAGGAACCCGTACCCTGCGGAATTCAGGGAACAGATCATCGCGCTGGCCAAGGCCGGTCGCAGTGTTGAAAGCCTTGCGCGCGAGTTCGAGCCGTGCGTCGCCACGATCCATGGCTGGGTCAAGCAGGCCGAGCTCGATGGCGGATTGCGTGATGACGGCCTGACCAGCGCCGAGCGTGACGAACTGCGGCGACTGCGCAAGGAGAACCGCCAGCTTCGAACGGAGCGCGACATCCTCTCAAAGGCCGCGGCCTGGTTTGCAGCGAACGACGTGACGTCGTCCCGGTCTTCGAATTCATGACCGCGAACCAGGCCGTTTATCCGATCGAGACGATGGCAATGACCCTGGGCGTGTCACGCAGCGGCTTCTATGCGTGGAACAGCCGATCACCATCGGCCCGTTCAATGGTCGATGATGATCTGACCGGACGCATCAAGACCATCCATCAAGCCTCCAGGCAGAGCTATGGCGCACCACGCGTTCACGCTGAACTGGCTGATGCCGGCGTCCGTGTCGGTCGCAAGCGTGTCGAGCGATTGATGAAAGCCGCAGGCTTGAAGGGCGTCAGCCGCCGCCGAGGAACGCGCACGACGATCCGTGACGAAAGACTGCGGCCGGCCAGCGATCTGGTCGACCGGAACTTCTATGCCCATGAGCCGAATGTGCTCTGGGTCGCCGACATCACCTATGTGCCCACTTGGGCCGGCTTTCTGTATCTGGCGGTCGTCCTGGACGCCTTCAGCCGCAGGATCGTCGGTTGGGCCATGGGACATAATCTCAAGGCCCAGTTGGTCATCGATGCGATGAACATGGCGATCGGGCAGCGCAAGCCAAGGAATGTCATCCACCATTCTGATCAGGGATCGCAATACACGTCCGTGGCCTTCGGTCTCAGATGCAAGGAAGCCGGCGTTCGGCCGTCCATGGGTTCGGTCGGCGATGCTTACGACAACGCCATGTGCGAGAGCTTCTTCGCCACGCTCGAATGCGAGTTGCTCGATCGGCGCAAGTTCCAGACCAAGGCGGAGGCGCGCATGGCGATCTTCGAGTTCATCGAGGGATGGTACAATCCCGCCCGGCGTCATTCGGCGCTCGGATACCAGTCACCCATAGTCTACGAAAGGAGGCAGGCTGAACGGCTAGAATCTGATAGCGTGTAACTGTCCACGAAACCGGGGGAACTTCCAGGTACTGGCAACGGCAGAACCCCCGGAAAGGGAAAACCTGTCCGTTTTAGGAACAGCCATCGGGAGTGAAAAAGCCGAGATGAAATCGCACCTTAACGTTTTCATCGACGTTGTTTCTGCCCTTTGGTCACGGAGACCAGTGACCATAGCAGCGCAGTTTGCCACAAGTCATCTAATGATGAACCTATTTCGGTTTCGCCCCGAGATGCACGAAACGCTTGTGACCGCCTTTGAGCGACTTTTGTCTCAGTACCCCAACGGAGCGGAATACTTCAAGCGTTGGCAAGTGGGGCATTTCTTCACCGCTCGATTGGATACCACTACGGAATCCCACCAAGTGTCACTTCCTAAGCCGAGTCGAAATAAGCGCAGAAGTGGGAAACGCCAATCCGAGTAGTGGCAGTTGCCTCTTCCTTTCACGGTTTACCTTCCATGCAGGCCTACCGCCGCGCCATACTCAATGCGCGATCGGCGTTGAAACTCCCATTCCATCGCATTCAAGCCCACGCCTTTGCAACCCAGAATGCAACCCCGGGCGCTCCACGCGTGAGTGCGCCCGAGAGCGCCAGACCTAACCAACTGCAATTTCAAGGAAAATTTGGTAGCGGAGGAGGGACTTGAACCCCCGACACGCGGATTATGATTCCGCTGCTCTAACCGACTGAGCTACTCCGCCAAGGCGGCAGGGCGCATGGCCTGCCAAGTCGCGCGGATATAAGGTGCGGGCGTTCGTACTGTCAAGCGCGTATGCGGCGTGATGTGCCTTGTTTTGACGGCGCAAACGCGCTTTAAGGCGCCCGCAGCCCCCAAACGCTTTCCGGACAGGACAATGACCCAGACCACAGGCCCCAGACTCGCGGTGATCGGCTGCGGCTATTGGGGTGCCAACCATGTTCGCACACTGGGCGAGATGGGCGTCCTGCATGCCGTCTCGGACGTCAATATCGAGCGCGCGGAAATGCTCGCCCAACCGTTCGGCGCGAAAGCCTGCATGCCGGACGAGGTCTTCGCCGATACCGGTATCGACGCGGTGGTGCTGGCGCTTCCGGCCCATGTCCATGCCGAATTTGCGTTGCGCGCCATCGCCGACGGCAAGCATGTCTTCGTCGAGAAGCCGCTGGCTTTGTCGTCCGCCGACGGCGCGCATGTGGTCGAGGAAGCGGCGACGGCGGGCCGCGTGCTGATGACCGGTCATATCCTGCGTTACCACAATGCCTTCGTCGCGCTCGCGGAACGTATCGCCGCCGGTGAGCTCGGCGAGATCCGCTATGTCCAGAGCCATCGTCTCGGCTTCGGCAAGTTCCATGCCCGCTTCGACGCGCTATGGGACCTTGCGCCGCACGATCTCTCGCTGATCCTGACACTGGCCGGCAGCGAGCCGGAGCGGGTGCGCGGCATCCATCGCGGCGTCTCGATCGGCTCGACGGATCTTGCCCATGTGCATCTTGATTTTGCCGGCGGGATCGGCGCGCATGTCCATGTCTCGCGGCACAGCCCGTATCGCGAACGCCGTTTCACGGTGATCGGGTCGCAGGGCATGGCGGTGTGGGACGATCTCGCCGACTGGCCGCAGAAACTGGCGCTCTACCGCCACTCGATCGACCCCAAGGGCACGAACTGGGACTTCACGCTCAGCGAGCCGGACTATGTCGCGCTGGAGCCGAACATGGCGCTGACCGACGAGCTTGCCCATTTCATCGACTGCATCGGCAGCGGCCAAGCGCCGCAGACGGACGGCAGGCAGGGGGTCGCGGTGCTGCGCATCCTGGAAAAGGCCGGCCGTTAAGGGTTTTTGCGTTCACCGCACGTTACAACACGGCGCAGGGATTGATTCGCCTTTGTCTTTACCTTTGAGCCCGGTTCGGGCTATGCGGCGAAACTGGGCGAGAGGACATTTGCGCCTCGGCCATGGCCGAGGCGGCCATATCTGGGGTAACCATGCAATTCATCGATCTCGGCGCACAGCGCGCTCGCATTGAGGACAAGATCCAGTCCGCAATCCACGCCGTCATTTCGAGCGGCGCCTTCATTCTCGGCCCCCAGGTGGGCGAATTCGAACGCCAGCTTGCCGATTATGTCGGCGTCAAGCACGTGATCGGTTGCGCCAGTGGAACCGACGCGCTGCTGATCCCGCTGATGGCCAAGGGCATCGGCCCCGGCGACGCGGTGTTCGTGCCGAGCTTCACATTCGCCGCCACGGCGGAGGTCGTCGCGCTGGCCGGCGCGGAACCGGTGTTCGTCGATATCGATCCCGACACCTACAACATGGATCCGAAATCGCTTCAGGAAGCGATCGCGATGATCGAGGCCGAGGGCAGGCTGAAGCCCCGCGCGGTCATTCCGGTCGACCTGTTCGGTCTGGCCGCCAATTACGTCGCCATCAACAAGATCGCGGCCAAGCACGGGCTGCTGGTGATCTCGGACGCCGCGCAGGCAATCGGCGGCGAGGCGGACAACAAGCGGTGCGGCAGCTTCGGCGATGTCGCGTCGACCAGCTTCTACCCGGCCAAGCCGCTCGGCTGCTATGGCGATGGCGGCGCGGTGATGACCGATGACGACGAACTGGCCGAAATCATGCGATCCGTCGCCTTTCACGGCAAGGGCGCGAGCCAGTACGACAATGTGCGCATCGGCCTGACATCGCGCCTGGACACGATCCAGGCGGCGATCCTGATCGAGAAGCTCGCCATCCTCGAAGACGAGATGGTTGCGCGCCAGCGCGTTGCTGCGCGTTACCACAACGGTCTCTCGGACATGATCAAGGCGGCATCCAATCCGGCCGGCGCGCGGTCGGCCTGGGCGCAATACGCGATCGAACTGCCGGAACGCGACGCATTGCAGGCACATCTGAAGTCGCAGGGCATCCCGTCGGTGATCTATTACGTCAAGCCGCTGCACAAGCAGGTTGCCTATGAGCGCTTCCCGGTCGCGCCGGGCGGTCTTCCGGTGACGGAAGCCAAGCCGAAGACGATCCTGTGCCTGCCGATGCATGCCTATCTGTCCGAGGAAGACCAGGACCGCGTGATCGGCGAGATCCGCGCATTCGTGATGGCCAGCCCCGAGCGGATGGCCGCAGCCGAATAGGGTCAGCCCGCTTCTGCCATCGCCGTTTCGAGCCGGGCGAGCATCCGCTCGGCTTCCGGCACGCGTTCGGTGCGGTCGATGAAGCCGCCGCCGAGGACGCGGGCGCCTTCGCCTTCGCCGTCATAGAGCACGCAGGCCTGACCGGGCGCGATGCCGCTTTCGCCGACGGACAGTTCCACCCGTGCATGGCCGCCATCCGAAAACAGCCGCGCCGGCGCGGGAGAGCTTGTCGAGCGGACGCGGGCCATCACTTCCAGCCCGTCCGTGTCGATGGCATCCAGCGCACTGTCGCCAAGCCAGTTCACATCGCGCAGATGCACGATGCGTGTGTCGAGCGCCTCGCGCGGGCCGACGATGACGCGGCGCGCGCGCGCATCGAGCTTGACCACATAGAGCGGCTCGCCGGTGGCGACGCCAAGGCCCTTGCGCTGGCCGACGGTGAAACGAAGGATGCCGTCATGGCGCCCGAGCACGCGGCCGTCGATATGGACGATGTCGCCGGCGAGCGCCGCGTTCGGGCGCAGTTTGGTGATGATGTCGGCATAGTTGCCGTTCGGCACGAAGCAGATGTCCTGGCTGTCCGGCTTGCCGGCAACAGCGAGACCCATCTCGGCGGCGAGCGCGCGGGTTTCGTCCTTGGTCAGATCACCGAGCGGAAAACGCAGGAAATCGATCTGCTCCTGCGTCGTGGCGAACAGGAAATAGCTCTGGTCGCGATCGGCGTCGGCCGGCCGGTAGAGCGCACGGTGGGCGCCGTTCCGGCGCGAGCGGATATAGTGACCGGTCGCCAGCACGTCGGCGTCGAGTTCGCGCGCGGTCTTCAGCAGGTCGGCGAACTTGACCGTCTGGTTGCAGGCGACGCAGGGGATCGGCGTTTCGCCGGCGAGATAGGAATCGGCGAAATTGTCGATCACCGCCTCGCGGAACCGGCTCTCGTAGTCGAGCACGTAATGCGGGATGCCGAGCGTCTCGCAGACGCGGCGCGCATCGTCGATGTCCTGGCCGGCGCAGCACGAGCCCGTCTTGCGCGCCGCTTCGCCGTGATCGTAAAGCTGCAGCGTAATGCCGATGACCTCGTAGCCCTCGCGGTGGAGCATGCCCGCGACGACGGACGAATCCACCCCGCCCGACATGGCGACGACCACGCGGGTTGCTTCAGGCGGCTTTTGGATATCGAGCGAGTTCATGGGTTTCGTCTTCGGCTTTCCGCGCCGCATATAGCGGCATGGCCGTCAATCTTCCAGTCATGGCGGCCCGGCGGCGGCAAAAAGACCGGTTTACGGGCGCCAAGCCTTACCAAATGCCTACCGCGCCTTTAGGTGTTTTTTAAAGCTGTGGCCGTAATGTGGCATCGTTAATGGTCCTTGAGTGTGTAGTGAGTGCAATGACCGACCAGATCCGACCACGCGTCAAATATGTGATCGGGCCCGATGGCAGCCCTTTGACGATAAACGATCTTCCGCCTGCAACCACGCGGCGGTGGGTTATCCGGCGCAAAGCCGAAGTCGTCGCCGCAGTTCGCGGTGGACTGCTGAGCCTGGAAGAAGCATGCCAGCGCTATACGCTGACTGTTGAAGAATATCTTTCCTGGCAGGCCTCGATCGACGAGCACGGCCTCGCGGGACTGCGCACGACGCGCATCCAGCAATACCGGCACTGAGGGCTCGCGGCCCGACGTCCGCGGTCTTGCGTCCGCTTCAATGAAATTCGCAAATGGCGTCCGCAAGGGCGCCATTTGGCATTTGGACGGCTTCTAGCGCAGCAGCACAGTGGCCAGGGCCGCTGTCGCCACCGATGTCGCGTAGAACCACAGTCCGGGCTGGGTGAAGGCGTCGGCGAGCCCCGATGTCTTGGCGGCGACAATCACCAGCGCGACCAGAAGGACGTCCATCATCGACCATTTCGAAACGGCGCCGAGCAGGCGGTGCATGCGTTCATGCACGGCCGGATCGCCGTCGCTGCGCGCCAGGATGGCCTGGGCGACGAGGATTTTCGCGGCCGGAAACAGGATGGAAAACGATACGACGAGAAAGGCGAGAAACGCGTCACCCGATGTCCACAACTCGCCGACCATCCCGATCAGCGACGGTGTCCGGTCGAAAAAGACGAGGTGCTCGAACCGCAGCAGCGGCTGGGTAATGCCGAGGGCAAGGCAAAAAGCCGAGATTGCGAGCAGTGTTGCGGTGAGCGTGCGCATGGCGCGCAGGTAATCTGCCTCGGGCGTCAAGGCAAGTGCGGGCTGCCGGGCCGGTCGCGGTCCGTCAGCCGATCATGGCCTTGTGATGGTCTCCGGCGTGGGCGCCATCGTCACCGCGCGCTTCGCGAACCTCCAGCCGTTCGGCCTTCTGCAGTTCGTTTTCCGCCTCGAGCAGTTCAGCCTCGGCCGATTCCTTCTGCTGTTTGAGGTCGCGGATCGATGTCGCCAGATTGTCGCGGCGGGTCCGCGCGGCTTTGGCGAAGGTCGGATAGGCGAAATGGGCCTGATCGGTGATGCCGGATTTCTTTTCCTCGGCGACGATCTGGGCGTCGAGTTCGTTGGCCATGCGCTCGAATTCACCAATCATGGTCTCGAGTTGCATGACCTGACGGTGCTTTTCGGCCACCTTGAACTGACGGAGGCGGATCATATTGTCCCTTGGCTTCATACTCAAAACTCCCAGAACCCAAAAACGCAAACGGCCGCCCGAGTTGAGCGGACGCGGCTTTACGAATTGCAAACCAAGCCGCGGAAACCGGCTTCTGGTAACACTTCGTTTACGTCCTCCGTTAATGATAGGCCGTAACCTTTAAGGCAGAGTAAACCCGAACCGCTTATCCGGGGCGAAATTTTGGTGAGTCATTTGAATCACTTAGGGCGATTTCTTCACGCAGAGATTCCGAATCTGCTGTTGAAAAAGCAACGTGATTTCATACGCCTGAAGGAATGGATTAATAAGGAATGAAGTCTTGCCGAACCGGAATATGTTTTGTTAACCATTCCATGTCAGCCTAGGCGCGGATTATTGATTCTGCCCCGGGGCTGAACGGGGGACGGAATAGCCGGCGCGGGAAAAGGGGAAAGAAATGCGAGTATTGCTCATAGAGGATGACAGCGCGATTGCGCAGAGCATCGAGCTGATGCTGAAATCCGAAAGCTTTAACGTCTATTCCACCGATCTCGGAGAAGAAGGCGTCGATCTCGGCAAGCTGTACGATTACGACATCATCCTCCTGGATCTCAATCTGCCCGACATGTCCGGCTACGAAGTGCTTCGCACCCTGCGCCTTTCGAAGATCAAGACGCCGATCCTGATCCTTTCCGGCATGGCCGGTATTGAAGACAAGGTCCGTGGCCTCGGTTTCGGCGCCGACGATTACATGACCAAGCCGTTCCACAAGGACGAACTGGTTGCCCGCATCCACGCCATCGTGCGCCGCTCGAAGGGGCATGCGCAGTCGGTCATCACGACAGGGGACCTGGTCGTGAACCTCGATGCAAAGACCGTCGAGGTCGGCGGCCAGCGCGTGCATCTGACGGGCAAGGAATACCAGATGCTCGAGCTGCTTTCGCTGCGCAAGGGCACGACGTTGACCAAGGAAATGTTCCTGAACCACCTTTATGGCGGGATGGACGAGCCGGAACTGAAGATCATCGACGTCTTCATCTGCAAGCTGCGCAAGAAGCTCGACGCGGCGTCCGGCGGGGTGAACTATATCGAGACTGTTTGGGGCCGCGGATATGTGCTGCGCGAGCCGGACCAGGTTTCGATGGCGGAAAGCGCCTGATCGAAACTGTTTTCACTGGAAATTCGATGAATGAAAAAAGCCCGGCCGATCGACCGGGCTTTTTCGTGGATCAATGGCGAGCGCCGCCGCAGCCGGATCAGGCCGCGCGCTTCAAATCGTGCAGGCGGCGCGTCAACTGGGTGCGATCGAACGGCTTCAGAAGATAGTCGTTCGCACCGGCGCGTTTTGCCTTTGTCATCAGCGCCAGGTTCATTTCCGCCATCATCACTATGATGGTCGGCTGCGTCATGTTTCGCATCGAGCGGATATTGCTGAATGAATTCGGTGACTTCCATGTCCGGAAGGTCGCCGTCCACAATGACGATGTCCGGTTTGCCCGAAACAAAGGCGCCAAGCGCCGAATTGGCGTTGTCCGCCTCTACGACAAGATCGGACGGCGTCGTCAGAATTCGTTTTGCTACTTTGCGAACCACACTCGATCCGTCAACAATCAAACACCGTGTCATCCGTTTCTTCCTTCTTATAGTTCCGCAAACGCGGATCGTCCCCCATCATGGAAGAGACCATAACCGGAAAAATTGAAAGAAGCCGAAAACCGGTATCCGGCTTTCTAACGTTGTGCTTAAGGGACTGTTAACGCTGTTCGCGCCGCGCTTCAGCCGGCCGCGAACACGATTTTCTCGTCATCGGCGATAATATCAATCGTCATATCGCCTTCAGAGGCGAGCAACAGCGTGTAGTAGGCTTGTACGGAGTGTGCATCGATCGGTTCGTCGGGCGGTGCGCCGTATTTGGCGGCCGTGTGCAAATCGTCGAATTTCGGCGGCACCCGGAGCATCTTGCCTGCTGCCGTGACGGTGAATTTCGCCGATCCCGAAAGATCATCCAGAACGATGTCGAGCGTGCCGCCGCGCGGGATGGCGCCATTTCCGACGAGGATCAGATTGAGCAGCAGTTTCACCTTGTTCTTCGGCAGATAGGCGCGTTCGCCCGTCCAGGTAAATTCCGGCTTTTCGCCGCGCATGTATTCCGTGGCGACCGACTGGGCATCGCCGGTATCGATCTGAACACCGGCGGATCCGGCCGCGCCGAACGCGATGCGCGCGAATTGCAGCCTCGCCGATGCGTTGCGGGCGCTGGCCCTGATCAAATCCATCGCCGCTTCGTCGGCTCCACCCTCGTCGAGCAATTCCAGTCCGTTATTGATGGCGCCGACCGGCGAAATGATGTCGTGACAGACCTTGCTGCAAAGCAGAGAGGCAAGGTCCGACGGCGTCAGGGTGAAAATCGACGGCATGAGGTGTGCTCCGGTTTGTCGCGTCGCGGCGAATCATTCTCCTGTCCCGATACTTGGGTACCACCGGCTGTTTGGATCAGGCAAGAAAGCGAGAAACCGCCGGTGGAAGCAGGGCGACGCGTTTTACCGCAATCAGGCCTTAATGGTGCGTAAACTCCGGCGCGGTAATGCTAACGAAACAGCAAAGAGTCCGCCAAGCGGACCAGATTCGACAATACAGCGGCAGGCGCAGGACAAGGACGGCAATGACGAAATGCAAAACGCCCAGCGTTGGAAGGAACCGTCATGACCCATAAACACAGGACGACGTCGAGCGCCTCCGTCGCCAGCTACCCCCGAATTCTTCCGCTCCTGATGGCATTCGCCGTCGTGATCATGGCCGCGGTCATGCCGGTGAAGGCGCGCGCGCAGGCCAGCGAAGCCTACACCGCCCAGGAAATCGTCGATGCCGGCCACACATTTTTCGGCGCGACGTCGGGCGGTCTCGCCTCGGTGATCGAAAAGATATTCTCCACCTACGGGCTGCCGAACGGATACGTTCTCGGCCAGGAGGGCGCCGGTGCATTCGTTGGCGGCCTCACCTATGGCGAAGGCACGCTCTACACCAAGAACGCCGGCGATCACACGGTGTTCTGGCAAGGGCCGTCGGTCGGATGGGATTTCGGCGCGGACGGCAACCGCACGATGATGCTGGTCTATGATCTCGACAGCATCAACGGGCTTTACGGCCGCTATGGCGGCGTCGCCGGTTCGGCCTATCTGGTGGCAGGCGTCGGCTTCAACGTGCTGAAGCGCGGCAATGTGTTGCTGGTGCCGGTGCGCACCGGCGTCGGGGCCCGTCTCGGCGTATCGATCGGCTATCTCAAGGTCACGCCGATGCCGACCTGGAATCCGTTCTGAGGCGTTAACCACGCAAATAATTCGCGGCGGGCTTTTCCGCTCGCCGCCGAATTCACCATGATGCAGACTGGATTGTTGGCCGTATCCATGGCAGATGCTAGCCTTCTGCCCAAGGAACACGGATCTTGGTCCAGTCGATACTCATATTCACGCTCGGCTTTCTCGCAGCCGCGCTTCTCGCGCTCATGGTCGCCCCGGCCATCTGGAGGCGCGCGGTCTATTTGACGCGCAAGCGCATCGAAGCAGCCCTTCCGCTCACTGCCAATGAACTGAACGCCGAAAAGGACAAGTTGCGTGCCGAGCACGCGATGGCGGTCCGGCGTGTCGAGATGCGGGTGCGCAAAATGCGCGAGGAGAGCGCGAGCCAGAAGATCGCGTTCGAGGAACAGGCCGACAAGCTGCGCAAGGTCGAAAAGGAACTCGCCGAAAGCTCAGCCAACGGCGTCCGCCTGGAAGGCGAACTCGACGAGCTGACCGGCCGCTACCACGAACAGACGACCAATCTTTCCGAGACCGCGATCCTGCTGGAATCGACGCGTACCGAACTGGAGATACGTACCGACGAGTTGAAATCCGCCAACCGCGAGTTGCGCGAACGGGCCCGGCTTCTCGAGGAAAAGGACCAGGAACTGGAGGCTGCGGCGCGGCAGATGGAGGTTTACAAGACCGAGATCGCGGAGCGCGACGCCTATGTCGAAACCCTGAAAACGACGATCAAGGGCCTGAAGGAAACCCGCAAGCAATTGCAGCGGGAAATCAATACGTTGCAAACGGAAGGCCGGGCGACCGGCGACATGCTGAAGACCGAGCGCAAGCGCTTCGCCCAGGTGGAAGCCAAGCTGGAACAGTCGATTGCGCAGATTTCCGTGCTCGAGGAAAAACTTGAGCGGCGCGAAAAGGAACTGAAGCGGGCCCGCGCGCAGGGCGGCATCAGCGAAAACGAACTGCAGGCGATGGAAGGGCGGGCACTGGCTGCCGAGAAGGACCGGGAGAAGCAGGAAAAGCAGATCGCCGAAATGACGACACGGATCGACCGGCTGATGTCCGCGACATTCGGCGAAAAGGAGCAGGGGGCGATGTTCGAGGAATTGCAGGCCAAGATGGCGCAACAGTCGGTCGCCATGAAAACCCTGAAGGCGGAGCGCGACAGGCTGAAACAGGACCTTGCCTCTGCGTCGACGGGCGGAACGGGGGCCGGCGACGCGGAACTGCGCGAGAAGCTCAACCAGTTGGCCGCAGAGGTCGTCGCCATGGCGGCGCGGCTCGAAGGGCCGCAGTCGCGGATCAACACGCTGCTCGCCGACGAAACCATGCCGCCGTCGGGCGATGTCGTCAGCCTCGCCGAGCGCATCAAGGCGCTGCAGCGCAGCGCCAACGCCCAGCGCAACAGCGCCTGAATCCGCCTAGCTCATGGTGCGCCGCAGTTGCAGCTGGTGCAGCGCGACCGCGCCGGCGGTCGCGACATTGAGGCTGTCGAAGCCCGGCGCCATCGCAATCGACAGCGTTTCCAGCCGTTCCAGCCACTCGTCCGCCAGCCCGTGACCTTCGCTGCCAAGCACGAGCGCCTGGCGCCCGGCTGGCTGCCAGTCGCCGATGCCGATACGGCCTGCGGGCGAGAGGGCGGCGATCGCAAAACCGTTCGCGTCCAGGGCCGACACCGCTTCGTCCATCGAGGCTGTCCGGTAGAACGGGACGCGCAGCACGCCGCCGACCGATACGCGGATCGCCTTGCGGTAGAGCGGATCGCAGCATTCGGGATCGATCAGGACGGCATCGACACCGAAGGCGGCGGCATTGCGGAAGATGCCGCCCATATTGTCGTGATTGGATATCGCCGACAGCACCAGCACGGTCTTCCATGCGGGCGGAAGCGGCTCCGGCAGGACTGAAATCCCGGCGGGAATGCGGGCGGCGGCAAGGATGCCGCGATGCATGTGAAAGCCGGCGATCGCGTCCATCACGGCCTGTGTCGCGCAATAGACGGGGATTTCAGCGGGCAGGGTTTCGACCAGGGGCGCGATGCCGGCGAGGCGGTTTTCGAGCACCAGCAGCGAGTGGACCGGGAAGCGGTCCTGTGTCACCAGAACCTGCAGCACCGTCTTGCCCTCGGCGATGAAATGCCCCTGCCGGCGGACGAGATCGCGCTCGCGGATGTCGCGGTAGATCTCGATCCTCGGATCCCGCGGATCGTCGATCCGGGTCAGGCGGTCGTCAGGAAGCGTCATCTGCGCCCTTGAGCAGCAATGCGTCGATCTCGCTTCCCGGCATAACGGCGAGCAATGGCGAGAAGTCGCCATTGTCGAGCATGGCTGTCGTGGCGTCGACGATGACCTTGTGCGTGGCGCGGGCGACGGCCGATCCGACGCTGATGCGGCGCACCCCGGCGGCGGCGAAATCGTCTTTCGAGAATTTGGCGAACCGCCCGGCGGCAAGCGCGTTGACCGGGCGCGAGACGCTTTCGACGACCCGCTTCAGGCTCGCCATGTCCGGCGGCAGCGGGACATAGAGCAGGTCGGCGCCAGCGGCTTCGAAAGCCTGGATACGGCGGATCGCCTCGTCGGTGTCATAGACGCCGTTCATGACGCCGTCGGCGCGCGCGCAGAACACGAAAGGCCGGCCGAGCGCCTTTGCCGCCGCGGCGGCGGCGCGCACGCGTTCGACGGCGAGATCGAATTCATAAGCCGGATTGCCGTCGACCATCATCGTGTCCTCGACAGAGCAGCCCGACAGCCCGGCCTCGGCGGCAAGCCGGACGGTTTCGGCGACATCGTCGGGCGCGTCCGCGAAGCCGTTCTCGAAATCGCCGGAGACGGGCAGGGGCGTGGCGGCAACGATCGCCTCGGCATGGGCGAGGGCTTCGTCGCGGGTCACATGCCCCATGTCGGGCCGGCCGAGCGTGAAGGCGAAGCCGGCGCTGGTCGTCGCCAGCGCTTTTGCGCCGAGCGCCGCCATGATGCGCGCGGAGCCCGCGTCCCAGGGATTGGGAATGACGAAGCAGCCGCTCTGGTGCAGGGCGTGGAAATCCTCGTGGCGGGCGGCAAGCGGTGTCATGAATTACCTCCAAGTTTCTCGCGCGCCGCCCTGGCCATTTCGGCGAGAACCGTGCGCAGGTTGGCTGCGGTTTCGAGCGGCGCCGGGTACCAAACGCGGCACACCCGGTCGCCGTCGACGAGATCCATGCCTTCGGCATCGAGCGCCGCCAGCCGCCAGTAGCCCGATCCGGCCCTGGCGAAGCATCGCGCATAGAGATCGAGCGCGTCCTTGTGGTCATCGTTCATGTGGTCGATGGCGCTCTCCTCGATCTCGGCGATGCCGGCATTGTCGCCCTTCGGCGCGAAATCGGCGGCGGTCAATTCGTAGGCCTTGCCGAAACCGCCGTTCAGGCTGGCATGGGAGATGGCGAGCCTGAAGAAGGCGAAGTCGCCGAAATCGACATAGAGCGCGGCCTTCGGATGGCGGGCGAGATAGCGGCGGCGGATGCGGTCGTGCTCGACGGTGCCGCGCTCGACTGGTTTGGCCGTAAGGAAAAGCGAGATGCGCGGATGGGCGAGCGGATCGCCCTTGCCGACCTCGCCGACCAGCAGCGAGCATTTCGGTTCCTCGACGATGGCGCGGGTATGCCAGGACAGCGCGGAAACGAGAATGACCGGCGTGCCGTCATAATCGGTTGCAACTGCGACCCGGCTGGCGCCGGGAAATCCGCCGCCGTCCGGCACGATGACGGCAAGCGCGCCATGACGGGCGGTGGCGACGAGCGTACGGGCCTGCCGGATCGCCTCGTCGTCGGTTTCGCGGATGACCTGCTTGGGTTTGTCGGCTCTGTCTTCGCTGGCGTCCATGACAGTCGGTCTTTCATCTGTTGATTGCTCGGTCCGGCGCATGGCCGCTTGCGCCGTTAGCGTTTATGTCATCGAAATCGGGACAGCGAAAGGCAAGCCGGAACCGCGCTCATGGCCAAGCTTTATTTTCATTACGCGACCATGAATGCCGGCAAGTCGACCATGCTGCTGCAGGCCTCATTCAACTACCGCGAACGCGGCATGCACACGCTCCTGTTCGTCGCTGGCCATTACCGCAAGGAAAGCGATCTCGGCTATATCTCGTCGCGGGTCGGGCTGGAAACGGACGCCGAGATGTTCCGCGACGGTGACGACCTCCATGAGCGCATTCGCGAGCATCATGCGTCGAAGACGACGCATTGCGTGTTCGTCGACGAGGCGCAGTTTCTCGAAGAAGACCAGGTGTGGCAGCTTGCCCGGGTGGCCGACCGTCTCGGCATCCCGGTCATGTGTTACGGACTGCGCACCGATTTCCAGGGCAACCTGTTTTCCGGTTCGCAGGCGCTATTGGCGCTCGCCGATGAATTGCGCGAGGTGCGCACGATCTGCCGTTGCGGCCGCAAGGCGACGATGGTCGTGCGGATCGGTGCCGACGGAAAGGTGGCGCGCGATGGCGACCAGGTGGCGATCGGCAAGGATGCCTATGTGTCGCTGTGCCGCCGGCACTGGGAGGAAGAAATGGGCCGGGTCACTCCGGAAGACCTGATCGGCTTCTCCCAACCCTGACCTGCCGGGCTTGATACTTCAAATCGTCACCGCCACGGTCTATATCCTATGACGTGACCGGGCCGGATATTCACGGCGGCGCTTAAGGAGAGGGCATACATGGCGACCTTGCAGAACTTTGACGCCGAGATCGAGAAAACGCGGCAAGTCGTCGACAACATGCGCTCGAAGATCGAGCAGTCGGGGATCGTGCTGGAGAAATTCTCCAAGGCCGACCAGGCCATCGGCGACGCCGATTTCGACATCGAAAACGCCCGCATCCAGGACGTATTGCGCCAGCAGAAGGTGATGGAAGGCAATATCGCCGACCTGATCATCGGTCTCGAGGACGCGACGAACGTGTTCGGCGCGGAATTCGAGAGCATGAAGTCCTATTCCGGCTTCGAAAAGCTGATCGGCCTGTTTTCCAGGCAACGCATGCAGCGCATGCGCTCCGACCGGGTGCGCAACATGTCGCTGGCCGGCAATCTGCAGGAACTCCTGGCCAAGTCCGACACGATCGTCGGCATCCTGACCAACCAGAAGGATATTCTCGACCAGCGCTACTCGACGTCGGAGGACAGCCTGCGTTCCGTGATCGAGCGGCGCAAGAGCACGATGTCCGAATTGGAGACGACGCAGAAACGCATCGAGGAACTGAACCCGATGCTGCTGGACATGGAAAACAGGATCGCCGCGACGACCAACCAGAAGGACCGCACGGAACTGGAAGGCGAACGCTCGAAACTGGCGACCGAATACAACGAAATGCAGGCCAAGGAGCAGACGCTGCTGGCGGAAAGCCAGACGCTGGAACGCTACACCTCGATGTTCCAGACCTTCGTCGATTCGCTCAACAATCAGATCGCCGCCCAACAGACGCTGATCAACAAGCTGACGATCGACACCGAGCAGCGCATCGTCCTCTACAAGTCACTGGAAGACTCGCTGAAGACCGCCGCCCAACAGGACGTCGCCCACAAGATCAACACGCTCGGCAGCCAGGTCGACACCGCCGCCGAGACGACGATGGCCGGCATCGGCGCCGCCGCGCAGAAGCACATCGGCGACCTCCTCGAAATGCACGAGAAGAACATGGTCGCGACGCAGGATATCCAGCGGCGCAAGAAACTTGCCGACGAGGCGTTCGCACGCCGCTTCGACGAGGTGATGAAGAAGCACGACGCCGCCAATTATGTGCGCCAGTAGGCGCCGCGGACAGGGGGCGGGTGAGCCGTGACACCTCAGGCATCCGCGACATCGCCGGTCGACCGTTATTTCGCCTCCATCGGCGCGGCGCTGGACGGGCTCGACATCTTCCTGCGCGATGATTCCTCGCCGCTCTACAAGCACGGTCTCGTCGCCCAGATCGTGACCGAATATGTCGACCGGCTGGCGACTTCGTTCAATTGCTGGCGGCATCATCTCGACTACGCCAAATCGTTCCGCATCTCGCGCGCCGAGAGCGGGTTTCCGGTGTTCCAGAACGTGCTCGAACTGGAAAACGACCGCCGCACGGCCAAGGCGCGGCTCGGCGAGATCCCGGCGCCGGACGCGCTGCGCGAGGAGATGGCGGACTTCATCCTGCGCCACAAGGCCTTTCCCAAGGACCTGCAACGCTCGATGGCCGAGCGGCTCTACCTGGAAAATGTTCAGGAAGGCCACGTCTTCTCGCCGCTGGTGCTGCCGGAGACGGTCAAGGTCTCGGTCAATCCGAAGACCATGCGGCCCTATTATCTCGTCCACTGGGGCGCATTCGACGGGGCGTCGAACCTGCCGCTGGTCTACAATGTCATGGTCGAGGATTCCTCACCGGACCTCGTCAAACTGCTGGTGACCAAGGACGGCAAGCTCGATCCGTCCGTCGAGATCCCGCTGCCGGTCGGCGGATTGCTCAATCCGAAACTGGCGCGCGAATTCGATGCCTTCGTGGAGCGCAATTCCGCCTATTCGCTGTCACCGTCGACGATCGCGACCAATCTCGACCATGATTTCGAGACGCTGCATCCCAAGCAGTTGCGCCGGATCGTGCTCGGGCCGTTCTATTCGGCCGGCATCACCGAGCACAATCAGCGCGTCAACCACATCCTCGAAAAGGTCGGCAATCCGGCCAATGCCTGGCTTTTGACCTGGACGATCCAGGACATCTTTTCGAAATCCGAAAAACCGGCGCGCAACGGGTTGTGGTCGTCGGAGCCGGCGCGCGAGGAATTCCATATCGAGACCGGCGATCTCGACGCGGCGCGCATGGGTGTCTCGGCCTACGAAAAACACGCGCTGATCCCGCACGAGGCCTA
Organism: uncultured Alphaproteobacteria bacterium; assembly: GCA_963712205.1. Lineage (GTDB taxonomy): Bacteria > Pseudomonadota > Alphaproteobacteria > Rhizobiales > Rhizobiaceae > Oricola. The sequence goes on from CAVQHF010000006.1 coordinate 20,760, forward strand.
TCAGGCGCTCTATGCCGCGGGCGAAACGCAAAGCATATTCGAAGGCTATCAGACGCATATCATTTCCGGCGGGGAGGTGATTTCCGATGTGTGACCGCTGCCTGATCGACTTTCTGATGTATGGCGAACCGGTCGAGCACGAGGCTCCCGTCTTCGAGAAGGGGCGTTTCCAGGCGAAGGCGGTGGAGACTTCCGGCGACATCGAATGCCGAAGATGCGCCTTCCGATCGCAGGAAAAGCCCGGATGCCCCGAAAGCCCGGCGCGACCAGGAGTAGAGCATGGATATCGGCCTGACCCGCATCGACGAGGACGACATCGCCAGGCACCGCGCGACGGCGCAGAGCTTCGTGACGCGGATCATCGTCATGGAGGATACGGGCGGCAAGTCCGGCACGGCGCTGGCCGGTACCGGGCGGCGCTTCGTCTCGACGGTCTCGACCGGCGGCGTGCGGCGGACGCGCGAAGTGGAATTGACGAAGCAGATCGGCGCGGTGCGTCCCGACGACCAGATGCTGACGCCGGTGCAGCACAATCTGCTTTACCGCGCGCGGCGCGGCATCGCGGTCGCGCTCGCCGTCGCCGACGTCTTCGCGCGTCAGACCGAACTGGAAAGCCTGCAGGCGCGCAACCTGTCGGCGCCGCTGCAGGGCGACGACGCGGTGCGTTTCAAGACGCTGGTCAACGCGGCGGCCTATGTCGCGGCGTTCACGCTGGCGGCGTATCTGCTGCAGATGCTCGATGGCGGGACCGAACCGGTCAACGATCCGGACGAGCCGGAATTTTTGTTCGACACCGCGCAGGACGCGTTGAAGTCGATGGTCGCGGGACTGGCCCTCGCCATCGACGGGGCGGCGGACGAGACGACGATGCTGCAGCGGGCGAAAGCCTTCGCGCGCGTGTCCGTCGACGGGCTGCTCGGGCGGCGCGGCCGGTTCACCGGGCTCGGCGCCTTCGAGAACAGCCATATCCGTATCGAGGCGGACGATTTCACGCTCGACGGTTTCGATGTCGCGCCGGGCCAGCGCCGCAAGCCTTTGGTGATGCAGTTCAAGCAGCCGAACGAGATCATCGGCAACCACATCGCCAAATACCAGGCGACGAAGCTCGCCAAGATGCTGGTCGCCTATGATTTCGACCGGCAACTCAATCCGTTCGTGGATCTGGGCGGTTTTCTCTTCACCTTCATCGGCGACGGCGCGCCCGGCACCGGCAAGACGATCCTGATCCAGATGATCGCCGGCCTGATCAACGGTTACTGCGAGGTCGCCGGCTACCCGTTCCACTACGAGAATTTCGGCGTCGACCAGATTTCCTCCTACCAGGGCAAGTCGGGCCAGAACTGCAAGGAATTCGTCAACACGATCGTCAATCCGAAGGCGATCGGCTTCGGCACGATCGACGATATCGACCAGGTCGCGGCGAAACGGTCCGATGACCGGGCGTCCGCCGGCCAGCACGAGGTGACGGGCGTGCTGATGGAGAGTTTCGCCGGCGCGACGACGGTCGTGCGCGGCAACTGCTCCTTCGGCATGTTTTCCAACTATCCGGAGAATGTCGACGACGCGCTGCGCCAGCGGGCCGGGGCGCGCTGGCTGGTCGACGGTCCGCAGACGGAAGACGACTATATCGATATCTTCGTGCTGCTCGCCGGCAAGAACCATTCGATTCCGCTCGGCGATCATGATCTTTACGCGGCGCAGGCGATCAGACAGGCCGTCGCCGCCGCCTATGAGGGCCATGACCGGCCGCGGGAGGACGGGTTGCTCGCGGTCTACGAGCGGTTCATGGAGGAGCGCGGCGAGCCGAAGACCATGGCGGATGTCGGCGATTATCTGCATCGCATCAAGTTGGCCGAGCCGCGCTTTACCGGCCGCGCGATCAAGAACATCACCGACGCGATCAAGATGCGGGCGATGGACATCGACCTGCCGGACGAGTGGTTCGAGACGCCGGGGGCGTTCATGCACAAGTCCTATGACGAAAAGAAAGCGATGATCGAGGAACTGCGCGGGCCGTTCACGATGGCGATGGTGATGCAGGAGATCAACCGCTACGCAGATTCCGAATTCCGCTACACCGACAAGTCGGACGCGGCCGCCGTCGCGACCATCATCCGCAACGAGCGTCTGCGCGAACGCGCCGCCAGGGAGATCGCCGACCTGAAGGCGAAGGGGCTGTGGAATGGTGTGTAGCCGTCGACTCCGTTCCTTTCAAAACAAAAGGCACAATCTTCCCGCGGACGGGAAGATTGTGGGAGGCGCATGAAACGCCTCTACGACAACGACCTGATCTATGGGCGGCTGCTGACGGTGAACCAGCCGCATCTGATCGAGCGCTACAACAAGGCGCTCGCCGCCTTCGGCCTGCCGGCGACGAAATTCACGGAATTCGAGATCGACAAGACCGGCTTCTCGCCGCAGCTCGCCGACGAACTGGGCGACCCGGACTATCTCGACCCGAACGGGGTCAACCGGCGCTTCATCATCCTGACGCCGTCGCAATCGACGCTGCCGGTCGTCCACACGCAGTTCTCGAACACCGAAGCGCTGATGTACGAGTTCTTTACGGCGAACGCGCGAGCGATCAACGCGCTGACGATCAAGGACGTGATCTACGGCGAGATCGAGGACAATGTCGCCATCGTGGACGACATCGAGGATCTGCTGTCGATCCAGCAGGTCGAGTTCAAGGTGCTGTCGGCCGACGACGTGCTCGGCAAGGCGGCCGAATTGCGCACGCTGGTCGACCGGCTGACCAACGAGCCCGACGCCTGGCGCGACGATGCCATGCTCGAGCACATGGTCGATCTGGCGAAGGTGGCCGGCGACATCCGCGAGAACCAGCTGGTGCCCGACAAGGTCGTGTTCCGGCATGATGCGTTCTGGACCAGCCATTTCGGCGGCTGCTACGTGTTCGTCGACGAGAAGATGACGACCGTGATCTGCGATCCGAACGCGCCGGGGTTCCGCCGTTCGCGCCCCTGGCAGGTCAGCTATCTGTCCATTCACGACGAGCGGCAGGTCTACCGCTTCCTGGCCGAGACGGGGCGGATCGATCCGCCACGCGCGTCATGGCTGGAAAGCTCGGGATTTCTGGAGCACCGCGCCGAAATGGCGATCCGCGCGCTGCTCAGGAAGGCGGAGCCGGGCGCCATCCTCAATCGCATGGACGCTGTGTGGCTGCAGACATGGATGCATCGCAACGCGGCCCTGATCACCGAGGACGGCGTCTATCCGTTCCTCAACGGGGTGAAGCGCGAGATCGCGCAATCCGGGCGCATCGAGATGAACCGGATCTCGGACCATTTCAGGTTCCTCCTGGCGCGCGCCCGTCCCGACCACAAGGATGCCTGGCTGGTGAACCGTCTGATCACCGAATATGTCCCGAGCGACTTCGTTTCCCGTTATGTTTTCAACAAGCAGGGATTCTATGATGACTATACCGGTTACGACGAAGCGTTCCGGCAGCATGTTGTTGAGACGCTGAAAAGTACCTATCTGACCGACAAGGCCGCGTTCCGGAAGCGGCTCTACGGTCTCGAGACCACCACGGGGAACTGACCATGCTGGATCCGATCATCGCCTTCTTTACCCGCCTCTTCGAGATGATCGGCCGGGCGATCGGCACATTCGTCGCATGGCTGCTTGTGGCCGTTCCTGGCATTCGGCCGCTGGTACAACCGGCGCGGCTGGATGATCAAGGCGCCGGTGATCCTGGTCGTGCTCGCATTCGTGCTGGGCTACGGCCACTTCTTCTACGCGACCCAGTTCTGGAACAATTACAATCCCGACTATGCGGAGACATATGATTTCGCGAGCAAGAATGTCGGGGCGGGAACCAAGCTCAGCGACGGAAGCTGCGCGCCATCGGCGATCGTGCAGGTGGCGGCGGACCTGATCGACTTCAACGTCAACCAGAACGACTGGGTGCCGTCGATGCTGCTGTCGAAGGCCGGCTTTTTCGGCATCGACTGGAAGGACACGCCCTTCATGGACAACAAGGCGGCGTTCCAGCTTGGCGTGAACCAGGTGCTGCGCCGCACGTCGGTGGAACTCGTCGACCGGCTCGGCCGCGTGCGCGGAACATCCGGCATCGACCAGAACCTGCAGGACGCGCGCCAGAACCTCGCCTATACCGAGGACCTCTGGTATTTTTCGCTCGATCCGTTCGGCCCGAAATCGCCGACGCCGACGTCCTACCGGACGGCGCGGCGCAAACTGCTCGATTTCAATACCGATCTCGCGAAATGCACCGCGAATTTCGACGGCCGTCCGGACAATCTGCTCGAATTCCTCGACCGGATCACGTCGGATATCGGTTCCACGTCGGATATCCTGCGCCAGCGCATGGAGGCATCGAATGCCGGCTGGTTCGATCCGCGCGCCGACGACCGGTTCTGGTTCACCTACGGCCAGCTCTATGCCTATCAGGGTATCCTGACGGCGGCGCGCGCCGATTTCGAGGATGTCTTCACCAACCGCAATCTCGACCAGGTCTGGCTCAGGACAGAAGACCAGCTTCGCGCTTCGCTCAACATGACGCCCTGGATCATCTCCAACGGCAATGAATCGAGCTGGATCATGCCGTCGCATCTGGCGACGATGGGCTTCTACCTGCTGCGCGTTCGCGCCAACCTCGTGGAGATGCGCGACATCCTTGCCCGCTAGGGACGATTATCGCTTCATGGAATCGATGATCGTCTCCAGCTGTTTGTCTTCACGCAATTCCGGACGGAAAACCGGTTTCCACTTTTCCTGGAATTGCTTTGGTAATCGCGCGGTGTCGCAAACCGCGCAATGAACGGCCAAATCAAGATTGCCGACCCGTAGTGAACCTGCGCTCTATACGCGCACAAATCGGCGGTGAACCAACCGTCGTTGGCAGGATCACTACGGGGAGCACCATGGCCGAATTCAAGACCGACATCGAGATCGCGCGCGCAGCGGACAAGAAACCGATCCAGGAGATCGGCGCGAAGCTCGGCATTCCCGACAGAGCATCTGCTCCCCTACGGCCACGACAAGGCGAAGGTTTCGGCCGAGTTCATCGCCTCGGTGAAGGACCGGCCGGACGGCAAGCTGATCCTGGTGACCGCGATCAACCCGACGCCGGCGGGCGAGGGCAAGACGACGACGACCGTCGGCCTCGGCGACGGGCTGAACCGCATCGGCAAGAAGGCGGCGATCTGCATCCGCGAAGCCTCGCTCGGGCCGAATTTCGGCATGAAGGGCGGCGCCGCCGGCGGCGGTTACGCGCAGATCGTGCCGATGGAAGAGATGAACCTGCATTTCACCGGCGACTTCCACGCCATCACCTCGGCGCACAACCTGCTGTCGGCAATGATCGACAACCACATCTACTGGGGCAACGAACTGGGCATCGACGAGCGCCGCGTGGTGTGGCGCCGCGTCATGGACATGAACGACCGCGCGCTGCGCGATATCGTGGTCTCGCTCGGCGGCATCTCCAACGGCTTCCCGCGCCAGACAGGTTTCGACATCACCGTGGCCTCCGAGGTCATGGCGATCCTCTGCCTGTCGAAGGACCTGAAGGATCTGCAAAAGCGCCTCGGCGACATCGTCGTCGCCTATCGCCGCGACAAGACGCCGGTCTATTGCCGCGACATCAAGGCCGACGGCGCGATGACCGTGCTTCTCAAGGACGCGATGCAGCCGAACCTCGTGCAGACGCTGGAGAACAATCCGGCCTTCGTGCATGGCGGCCCGTTCGCCAATATCGCGCATGGCTGCAACTCGGTCGTCGCCACCACGACGGCGCTGAAACTTGCCGACTATGTCGTGACCGAAGCCGGTTTCGGGGCCGATCTCGGCGCCGAGAAATTCTTCGACATCAAGTGCCGCAAGGCGGGGTTGAAACCGTCCGCCGCCGTGATCGTGGCGACCGTGCGCGCCATGAAGATGAATGGCGGGGTCAAGAAGGACGATCTCGGCAAGGAGGACGTCGATGCCGTGAAGAAGGGCTGCGCCAATCTCGGCCGACATATCGCCAACACCAAGGGGTTCGGCGTGCCGGTGGTCGTCGCGATCAACCATTTCGTTTCCGACACCGACGCCGAAATCGCGGCGGTGAAGGAATATCGTGGCGCAGCAGGGTGCCGAGGCGATCCTGTGCAAGCATTGGGCGCAAGGGTTCCGCCGGCATCGAGGATCTGGCGCACAAGGTGGTGGCGCTGGCGGAAAGCGATGCGGCCAATTTCTCGCCGCTCTACCCCGACGAGATGGGCCTGTTCCAGAAGATCGAGACCGTCGCCAAGCGCATCTACCACGCCGACGAGGTGCTGGCCGACAAGTCGGTGCGTGCCCAGTTGCATGCCTGGGAAGAGGAGGGCTACGGCCATCTGCCGGTTTGCATGGCGAAGACGCAGTATTCCTTCTCGACCGATCCGAACCTGCGCGGCGCGCCGACGGGGCATTCGGTGCCGGTGCGCGAGGTGCGGCTGTCGGCCGGCGCCGGCTTCATCGTCGCGATCTGCGGAGAAATCATGACCATGCCGGGCCTGCCGCGCAAACCGTCGGCGGAGGTGATCCGCCTCGAATGAAAACCTCAATGTCGAGGGCCTGTTCTAGGAGAAGCGAGGGCGGCGCGAGCCGCCCTTTTTTCTACAGCGGCTGGGCTCCGCGCCAGGATGTCAGCGCCGAAAGACGGGCCGTCTTCTTGAACTGGTGCCGGTCCATGCGGCGCAGAATTCCGGCGAGGAACCGGATCGTCTCGACGATGTAGGGTCCCTTGTTGAGCATCACGCATTCGGCGCGCTGGCCCATCGCCGCGTCCGTCACTTCGGCGCGCGACGGCGCGCCGGATTTCAGCAAGGTCTCCAGAACCTGCGTCGCCCAGACGACCGGAACATGCGCCGCCTCGCAGAGCCAGAGGATTTCTTCCTGGACCTCCGACAGGCGCTCGGTGCCGACTTCCATCGCGAGATCGCCGCGTGCGATCATGACCGCGACCGGCTGGCGGGCCCCGGCCTGAACGATCAGGCGCGGCAGGTTGCGCACGGCCAGGCCGGTCTCGATCTTCAGCAAAAGCGGCTGCGGCGGGCGGTCGCCGCGGTGTTTTTTCAATTCGCTGGTCAACAGGCGCACATCTTCGGTGCGCTGGATGAAGGAACAGCCGACGATGTCGGCATGCGCGGCGACAAAGGGGAGATCGGCCCGGTCCTTTTGCGTCAGCGGTTCGATTTCCAGATCGACGCTCGGAAAGTTGATGCCCTTTTCCAGCTTCAGCTTTTCGCCCTTGTCGCGCGCTATCGTCACTTCGAAAACGATGCCGTCGTCCGCCGCTTCCGCGACGCGGGCGCCGATCTTGCCGTCGTCGATCCACACCAGGGTGCCCGGCTGCAATTTCGCGATGATGTGCGGAAAGGTGATCGTTATCGCCGGCAGTCCGTCGCGGCTGCCGGCGGGCGTTGACAGCAGCCGGAAGCGATCGCCGCGATAGAGCCGCTTGCGTCCGGCGAAATCGATCGTCTCGATGCGGCATTTCGGACCGGCGATATCCATGACGATCGGGCATGTGCGGTCGGCCTTCTTCGCCGCCGCGCGGATATTGGCGATCATCGCCGTCCAGATTTCCGGGCCGTCATGGGCGCAATTGATGCGAAAGCAGCTCGCGCCGGCTTCCATCAGGGTGTCGACATAGGCAGGATCATGCGCGCCAAGTTCCGGCATGGTGACCATGATCCGGGTTTTGCGCGCGCCGGGAAAATCGCCGAAAAACAGTTGCTGATCCCTGGTTATCGTGTCGAGGCCGACGGTCAATTCTGCCGGATCGGGCCAACTGGCCGGCCGACCGCACAGGCCGTCGAGGGTCGCCGCGACCGCGGCAATCGACTGGCGCGGATGGGATTCGGCGCGTCCGAGCGAGGACAGGCCGAGGGCGGAAAGATCGCTTTGAAGCGCCGTCAGGTCGCGCTGGCGCGCGGCAAGATAATAGGCAAGGTTTTCCGCCCCGGTGCGGAACGCTTCGCGTTCGATCACCGGTTCCCATTCTGCGAATATCCCGGCGCTGTCGGCGTCTATCTCGGCCATGCGCTCGCGCAGGAGCGCGCGGCAGGTGTCGACCCTGTTGTTTCCCGGCGCGCATGCGTTGCCAGGGGCTTCGCCGGCGCTTCTCGTTTTGATCTGGCTCATTCGGTCCGGTTCTCCGCAATATGAATGCGACCGGCCGCGTCCGCCTTTCGGCCGCGGGGTCGGGCCGAAAGGTTACTCGCCTTCGATATCGTTTCCATGACGCCCGGGCGGGATCACGATCCGGCGGGTTTGTCGTCGTCGGATGTTTCGTCGATTTCGCGAACGATCTCGACGGTCACGTGGGTGACAAGCGCGGCGATGACGCCCAGAATGGCGAGCCAGGGCGCGGCAAGCGCGACGGCGCCGCCTGCCACGACACCGATGGTCAGCGGCGTTTCAAGCACGATGTCGCCATCGGATGCCTTGATGCGAACCTGGCGGACATTGCCTTCCGCGAGCAAGTCCTTGACCTTCTGCACGAGCTGGTCGCCGAGGATCTCGATTTCTTCGGTGAATGTCGTCTTGCCCTTGTTGTCCTGGGTATTCATGGGAGCCTGCCTTCCTTGGTTATGGATCCGTGGCTGCGCGAGCCTCATAGCAGGACGGGGATTCGATCGCGTTGACCCCTGTCAAATCACCTCCTTCAGACGTCGCCGCCATGCGGCGGGACATTACTGGCAGAGGCGATAGCCGCGATTGCGCTTGGCGAGATCGAGATGCAGATGGTTGTCGTGAAAGGCGTCGGACCCCGGCCCGAGGACCGTGGTGAAATGCAGGCACGCACCGGCGCGGACGGCTTTCTGAAACGCTTCTTCGAGCGACCCCTTTTTTTGCTCCGGCATCACGGACAATGCGCTCATGCCCGTCGAACTCGAACGTGCTGAAATATCGATCGCGGTGCCGCGCGCATGCTCGGAGATTTTCGCGTCCGGCTGGCTGTTGCGCGTCCGGCAGGCATAGGTCGATGCCTGGCGCAGGCCCGTCAGCCGGACATCCTTGCCGAAGACTTTCGCGGCAGGGCCGACGACATCGCGGACCCAATGTGCCGTGGCAAGCGCGGTCCGGCAGGTTATTTCGGTCTCGGGGCGGATTTCGATGCCGGGCGAAAGCCGGGTGACGTCATAGGTCGCCGCCAGGCCGCAGGTTCCGGGTCCGTCGATGGCATCGCGCCGTTCGAAGACCGCGCCGAGCGCCTTGAGGTCCGCTTCGCAAGCGGCAAGCGCCGCCTCGTCCGGTTCGGGGGGCGGGGGATCGGTTTCGGCGGGCTTCGGCGGAACCGTCGGCGGCGTTTCGGGCCTACGAGGCGGGCGTGTCGTGCGGATTGGGGGAGGGAACGGGGACATCGTCCGGCAGGCCGGCGGCGATCAGGAGGAGGGCCGCCGGAATGATCAGGAATTCGCGCATCATTGTCCTGTCCGTCAGAGGGAAACCGGGTGCCGGTTCCCAAAGGTGTCATGCAATCGCGGCGCCCGGTCCGGTCAACCTCATGCTGTCATGGACCGGTGTCAAATTTTTGGATTGCACAGAAAAGAGACCGGGACTAGTTTGCGCGCCATGACCAATGGCAGCGCAGTGACGAAACTCTGGTGGTGGCCCCGCTTCTAGGCGGAGCTGAACCATGGCTGCATGTCAGAAATCGGAACCGCCAAGTGCACACCAGCGCCTTGGCGGTTTTTTGCTGTCCGGCGCCGAATGAAAGGACAAGGACAATGGCGAAAATCGAGCAACCGGAGAGCGAGGGACCGTCGCCCGCGAAGGCCGATCTGACCTATGTGACGCGCGGCGGCGTGACAGTGCGCGGTTATCGCCGCGACGCCGACTACCGGACCGCGATTTCAGACTATACGGATCTTCTCGACAGCCAGCCGGGCGTGATCCTGTCCTCCAACTACGAATATCCGGGCCGCTATACGCGCTGGGATACCGCGATCGTCAATCCGCCGGTGCTGATCTCCTCGCACCAGCGCACAATGACGATCGAGGCGCTTTCGGAACGCGGCAGGCCGCTTCTGACGATGATCGAAAAGGCGCTCGACGGCGCCGAACACATCGCCGGCGCGAAGCGCACCGGCGGCACGCTCGAGGTGACCATCGCCGAGGCTGCCGCGGTTCTGATGGAAGAGGACCGGACGCGCGCGGCGAGCGTATTCTCCGCGCTTCGCGCGATCGTCGACCATTTCCATTCCGACGAGGACAGCGATCTCGCGCTCTATGGCGCCTTCGGCTACGACATCGCGTTCCAGTTCGATCCGGTCGACCAGAAGCTTCCCCGCGATACCGGCCAGCGCGACCTGGCGCTGTTCTTTCCGGACGAGATCCTCGTCGTCGACAACCACGCCGCCAAGGCCTGGATCGACCGCTACGAATTCACCGATGGCGACGTGACGACCGAGGGGCTCGACGGGACGGTCGCGCCGCAGCCTTTCGTCAAGACCGACACGATCCCGCCGCGCGGCGACCATGTGCCGGGCGAATATGCCCGCCTCGTCGAAAAGGCGAAGGACAGTTTCGCGCGCGGCGACCTTTTCGAGGTCGTGCCGGGGCAGGTGTTCCACGAGCGCTGCGAAACGAACCCATCGGCGATCGCGCGGCGCCTGAAGGAGACCAATCCGGCGCCGTATTCGTTCTTCATGAATCTGACCCGCAACGAATTCCTGATCGGCGCGTCGCCGGAGATGTTCGTGCGCGTGACCGGACGGCGCATCGAGACCTGTCCGATCTCGGGAACGATCCGGCGCGGCGAGGACGCGATCTCGGATTCCGAGCAGATCCTGAAGCTGCTCAATTCGAAGAAGGACGAATCCGAACTGACGATGTGCTCGGACGTCGACCGCAACGACAAGAGCCGGGTGTGCGAACCCGGAACCGTGCGGGTGATCGGGCGGCGCCAGATCGAGATGTATTCGCGGCTGATCCATACGGTCGACCATGTCGAGGGACGCTTGCGCGACGGCATGGACGCCTTCGACGGGTTTCTCAGCCACGCCTGGGCTGTCACGGTCACCGGCGCGCCGAAATTGTGGGCGATGCGGTTCATCGAGAACAACGAGAAAAGCCCGCGCGCCTGGTATGGCGGGGCGATCGGCATGGTGAAGTTCGACGGCGACATGAATACCGGCCTGACCCTGCGCACCATCCATGTGCGCGACGGCATCGCGTCGGTGCGCGCCGGCGCGACGCTCCTGTTCGATTCCGTGCCCGAGGACGAGGAGGCGGAAACCGAACTGAAGGCGTCGGCGATGCTGGCGGCCATTCGCGACGCCAAGAAGGGCAACGCCGCCTCGACGGAACGCGAGACCGCCAAGGTCGGTCTCGGCGTGAAGATCCTGCTGGTCGATCACGAGGACAGTTTCGTGCACACGCTGGCGAACTATTTCCGCCAGACCGGCGCCGAGGTCCGCACGGTCCGCACGCCGGTGCCGGAAGCGGTGTTCGACGCCTACAAGCCGGATCTCGTCGTGCTGTCGCCCGGGCCGGGCATGCCGGCCGATTTCGACTGCAAGGCGACGATCCGCAAGGCGCGCGACCGCGACCTGCCGATCTTCGGCGTGTGCCTCGGCCTGCAGGCGCTGACCGAAGCCTATGGCGGCAATCTCAGGCAATTGAACCTGCCGATGCACGGCAAGCCGTCGCGCATCCGGATCAACCATCCCGGCAAGGTGTTTTCCGGCCTGCCGAAGAACATCACCGTCGGCCGCTACCACTCGATCTTCGCCGACCCGTCGCGCCTGCCGGACGATTTCGTCGTCACCGCGGAAACCGAGGACGGCGTGGTGATGGGGATCGAGCACCGGAGCGAGCCGGTCGCGGCGGTGCAGTTCCATCCGGAATCGATCATGACGCTCGGCCAGAACGCCGGCATGCGGATGATCGAGAATGTCGTCGCCCATCTGGTCGACACCAAATCGCGGCGCAAGAGCGACGCGGCGGCCTGACGGGACGCCAAAGCGCGCGGGAACGGGAACGGAACTTATGCCAGACCGGAAAAAGGCCACGCTGGTGCGGCGCCTCGCGGCGACGTCGATCGCCGTCGCGCTGATCGTCATGGCGATCAAGTTCGGCGCCTGGTGGCTGACCGGCTCGGTCGCGCTCTATTCGGACGCGCTGGAATCGATCGTCAACGTGATCGCGGCCGTCGCGGCCTTCGCGGCCATCTCCTACGCGCAGCGGCCGGCCGACACGGACCATCCGTTCGGCCATTACAAGGCGGAATACATGTCGGCCGTGCTGGAGGGCGTGCTGATCGTGCTGGCCGCGCTCCTGATCCTGCGCGAGGCGGCGACGGCGCTGATGAGCGGCGAGGTGGCGATCAGCCGAGCCGGGCGCCGGTCTCGGGCTCAACCTCCTGGCGGCGATCATCAACGGCGTCTTCGCGACGATCCTGATCCGCACCGGACGCAGCGCCCGTTCGCCGGCGCTCGTCGCCGACGGCAAGCACATCATGGCCGACGTGGTGACGTCGGCCGGGGTGCTCGCCGGCCTCGTTCTGGCGCTTGCGACCGGCTGGCTGTGGCTCGACCCGGTGCTGGCGATCCTCGTCGCCATCAACATCGTGCGCGAGGGCTGGCACGTCATCTCGGAATCGCTGAACGGGCTGATGGACCGGGCCGTCGACGGCGAGGAGGAGGAGCGGATACGCGGCGCGATCCTCGCCAATGCCGGCGGGGCGATCGAGGTGCACGACATCCGCACGCGTTCGGCCGGGCCGCTCACCTTCATCGAGTTCCACCTCGTGGTCGACGGCGCGATGACGGTGGAGCAGTCGCACGAGATCTGCGACCGGATCGAGGACGGATTGCGCGACGAAATGCCGGGCGCGCGCGTCGTCATCCACGTCGAGCCCGACTACAAGGCCAAGGAGGAGGCGCTGAAACTGTAGGGCCTGCCGATATTCGCCCCTGGAGGGGCTGCAAACCGCGCCCTTCTGCGCTTCCGGTGCTCACGTAGCTGAGTACGCTGCGCTCCGGTTCTCGAACGGCACGGTTTTCGCCACCTCCAGACGCGAATCTCGACAGGCCCGGCGCGTGACGGTCTAGGACGTGTCCGGCCTTCGCCGCACGAGCATGGCGAGGTCGTGGCACTCGCGCAGCACCTCGTCGACGGGGTGGACCCGCCGCTTGCGCCGGCCGGGCGGGTGGCCGAGCCTGAGCGGCGGCGCGAGATATCTGTTCGCGGCCTGGAGCTTTTGCGCCGCGGAACCGCCCGGCGCCGACCACAGCGCCTCCAGGGCGCGTTGGCGCCGCGCGTTGCGCCGCGCGAAGCCGACCGCGTGGCCGGGCAGGTCGTCGAGCGCCCGCTTCAGCGCCAATATCCGCCGGCAGAGACGCTTCGCGCCGATCTCGCCGCCGGCGGGCGGCTCGGGAAATGCGCGGCGCTCCGGCCCGCGCGCATGGAACGGACTGCCGGACAGCGAGCGGATGACGGGCGCCGCCGCGTGGCGTGGCGAACCCATGCCGTAATCGACCGGCGGATCGAAGAGCGGGAAGGCCGGCTGGCGGGCGGGCGCGGCGGTATCGGTTTTCGGCGCCCATGGCGTCTCGCCGGGCCTCAGCAGCCGGCCCTGGAAGAAGATTCCGGTCCTCGGCTGCGGCCGGCGCTCCGCCGGCAGGGTGAATTCGGCGACGACGTTCTTTTCCCCGGCCTTGGGCGTCGCTTCGCCGGCTGCAACATTCCCGGCGCGCCGCGTCTTTTTCCTGTTCCGGGGGGCGCGGGCGCGCAGCTTGACGGCGATGTCGCCCGCGGCGGCCGCGACCAGGCGGCGGACGGCGGATTCGGCCGGGCGCAGCACCGAGAGGATCGCCCGCCAGATGTGGCGCGGCAGGGTCTCGGCCCCGCCCTCGTCCAGCCCGGCCTTGATGAACAGCACCGCGACCATGCGCGACAGCGTCGCGCGGTTGCGCGCAATTGCCTGCTCCAGCCTGTCCTTCGCGTAATCGGTCATGCGGGACAGGATGCGGGAGGGGGAGGAAAGGTGGACAAGAAAGGCGGGGAGCGAGGGCTAAGAGGTTGGGATTGTTGGGCCGGGGGCGGGGAGATATCCACCGGCAGGGGGCGGGAATGCGGCGGCGGCCGGGCGGCCGCCGCGTGCACCGCGAGAAATGTCAGTTGAATAACTCAAGCTGCTTCGGGATATCCGGTGGCGTCGTCGTCGGCGATGTTCACGATCTCGTCGAGACCGGTCGTATACATGACCCGGCGGGCCGTCTCCGGCGCATTGACCGCGACGAGGCGGGCGCGGCTCCTGTCCGCAGACATGGCGGCCTGCACCAGGACGCGCAGGCCGACCGCGCCGACGGCGGGAACGTCTTTCAGGTCGACGAGCGTGGTGTCGAAATCCGCCACGGCGCGGGCGAGACGGGAGCCGGCAGCGGCCGAGCCGTGACGGTCGAGGAGGCCTTGCAGCGAGAGTTTCACGGATGCCGTTGCCGAGGGTCCTGTTCGGTGATGTTCATGGGACTTTCCTTTGTCTCCGGTGGCATTTGCGATGGAGACGGTTTCCCATGCGGGCGTTTCAGCGCGATTTCTGACGTGGGGTATTTGCGTTTCAAATATTTCGGGGCGGGGGAGGGATTAAGGATTGGGATTGACGGGGAAGGAAGGGGGAAGGTGCCAACGGTAAGGAGGGTTCGCGTCGCTGATCCGATTTGCCGGGAAGCCGATGTGTAAGGGACGGTATCAGATTAAGAGCGCGCAGAATGATCTAATTCATGGCGTTGAACTACCAGTGACCGACTTAGCTGGCGCTGAGCCCAAAGCGGCACCGAGGGTCGTGTAATGAATTAAGGCCTGCTGAATACGTGATAACAATTCTTCAAATTTGGAGAAATCCACGGTACCGGCGTTGGCACGCACGACAGCTTCCGCAAAGACGACCTTGCCGTAATGCGTGTCGTCCCCATGATCCTTCTTCGGATCGAAGACTTGCCGTCTACGCTTCGTCGCCAGAGGGCTGGCTTGAAACAATTTTCGATCTCTCGCGGATGTGGCGTGGCTCCCTCCGGCACCTTCACGAGATACAGGTTCTCGCCGAGATGATAGAACGGGTCGGTCGTTGTCGTGGAGATGTCAGCCCGGCCTCTTGGTCAGCAGTTCTTGAAGACTTCTTTGGGGCCACCATCATTATCGCAAAGTATGATGACGGGATTGGCCATCGGCTTGTGGCAAACTTCTTCAGGTTGTTTGTGTATTGGGCAATCAATGACGCTTGCCCGCCCGCGCCGTGCCCGAGATTGAGGATATCGCGGGATGTGCCGGACGGCTTCAGGAAGTGAACAAGGCGAATAATTTTGCCGTCTTCTTCTTTGCCAGAAGCGGAAACTTTTTGACCAGCGCCCGAATCGCGCATTGCAGATAGGTGATGTCGGAAACGCCTTCCGTCACAATCAGCGGCGCCTTGGGGGCGGCGAAATATTTGTAGAATAGGAATTTCCGATAAAGCTCTTCGGGCGCTCGCGGCGGATTAAATTCGCCCGCCGCTTTCGCCAGCTTGTTGACTTTTGTGGCCGGTCACGCCGCGCTTTGACAAAGTAGATATGGGAAAGCGTTCCTTCCAGGGGGTTGAGGTTGTCGGTCGCCGTGCTCATGTCCTCGCCGGGCTTGCGATAAGCGCCCGTTTGAAAGAGCGAATTGCACATGGCCCGTGCGGTGCGATAGTAGTCTTGGTTTATGTTGACTTTGGCATTTACAACAAGCCCGGTCACGGTTTGCCGCGACCGCCGCAATGACATCCGGGTTTTTGTCGGATTTATCCAAAACCCTGTCTGTTCAATGGTTTTCTTAAGCTTCTTTCCCACCTCCCATTCTGCGCCGTACACGTTTACTGCGATCTCAGTGGGAAATAGTATTTCGTTGGTTGAAAAGGTCAGATCGTCTGCATAACGGGTATATGTACAGTGCGCGTCGCGAGCGAGCGCAAGCAACCGCGAGTCAAGAATATTGCCGATTAAGTTGGATATAACTGGTGAGCAAGGGCTTCCCTGTGGCAAGGCGTTGTCGTGGCAAGCGATCTGGGCAATGACAGTTGCTACAGAGTGCTTAAGCGCGAACATAGAATCATGGATGAAGAAGCCGCGCACGCGCCCGAAGTTGATTGTCCCAAAAAAGTCCTCGAGGTCGATGTTGAAGACGAAGCGCCGTCTTCTGTGGACTTCGGCGTTGGAGACAATGGTTCGTCCCTGATGAAATCCGTGGGAAGGAAACCAGAATCGCGGATCTTGGCGCTTCCGCTCGTGAACGCACACATAAAGCAATTCAGCGAGGCGACTTTGCAAGAGCGCGAGTTGTTTTTCGGGGGCTTGAATGACGCGGGTGCCGCCAGACTTCTTGGGGATTTCGAAGGTCCGATACTTCTTTTCGGCATCCATTTTATAAAGGATGTAGCTGACGCCTTTGGGCGTAAAGCCCAGCAGCTTGGCAAGATCGGTGAGGCTTTCCGTCTTCTTCAAATTTTCGAGGGCACTCACGCGAAATATTCTCTAGATTTAGGGGCTTACGGGCACTCTTAAGCGAACTTAGGCGATAACCCGGCAAAACCGAATAACCGCAAAGGAAACGTAACGGTAAGCAGCATGCCTACCATTGTTGTCATTTGCCGCGATTCGCAGCAGGAAGTCTGCCCGTAAGCTCGTGCACAATAGAAAAATCTAGTGCGGGCTTGCAAGGCAAGTTGAATGGGAATTCTCGGCTGTGGTTAAAATGGGATTTCATCGTCCGGATCCGGGATCGCAGGTAACGCTGATGCTGGAAGTGGCGTGTTCGTAACGACATAAAGGTTCAGGATGTCATCCTTGTCCATGAACATAACTTGGGATCGCTTTGTGGCGTCGAGTTTCGAGCCAAGCCAGTTCTTCGCAGCCTTCGTGATCTCTCCGCCACATGCGATGAAGGCATGATCGACCAGGACGCGCCTTGAGACTTCGGGATCGAAGATTTCGTGCCCCAGCATCATTGTAGTCTGATTTAGTATTTCCGCGATATTTGCATTTGATGCACTTGAGCGACCGGAGGCATCGAGCTTCCCCTTCTTTGCCTGAAGCCCGAAATAAAGCACGTGTTGTGTCGGCAGAACATAACGCATCCAAAGATCCTTGCCGTATTCAAGTGCTTTGTCCGTGTGCCCGCTAACGCTGATGCGATGGAAGCCTACTTGGCGAAAGAGGGGAACGAGGACTTCTTCGATGAGCTGGTCTTCACTACATGATCCAAGAAAAGTCTCCAGACGCTCGCGGCGTTCCTGCTCGTCTGCTGAGAGCGGGCGATGCGGATTGGCTTGCGGAGCAAGCGGCTGGCCGGTGGCGGTATGGCGTAGATAGCAGATGCGGTCGTCATAGAAGGCTTTAAAGTTTTCCCGCGCGAGCGCTGTATTCAGCATGCCGAGCGCTTTCGGTCTGTCCGATCCCTCGTTCAAAGCATCGCCCTGATCCATCAGCGTGGCAATGACGCGCAAGAAGCTGTCAGGCGGCGTGCTCGAATCGGAGCTTGGCTCGGCCAGTATTTTCTCAGAATTCTCGGCAACCCACCATTTGCGGGTCGATCCGTCATGAACGTACTCGGTATCAGCATCAGCGAAAAACTCGCTTAAATACGAGCTGCTACGGTACGGGAAGACCGAGTTGTCGGCTTCAAAGTTTCCGCAGATCATATCGGCAATCTGTTCCAATGTACGGCGCTTGAATTTCATATATAAAACTCCGATCCTCACAGCCATTCGGTTCCAGACCTTAGCGAGCTTTCAATCAAACATGGCGTGGAGCAGGGAAACCTTGTTCTCCACTAATTAAGGCAGGCTAGATCTAATGGTAGTAACTGCGCCAGCCCTTTGTCTTATGTTAGCACTAGTCAATTGCTTACTTCGGCCCGAAATTATGGCTCCCAATCGTTTGCTCGAATCTCGCTGCTTCGAAGCAGCCGTCTGCTGCCTCCCCACTTGACCTTCCGGCCGAGGCGATCGCGGCATCCACGGGCAGAATCCCGGGGGCCCGGCTGATCTCGATCGACGACGTGGAATCGGGCAACCTCCCGGCGGTCTTCGCCGACCGTTCGATCCGCGTGGTCGCGTCCTGCCAGGCGGGACCGATGGGTTCGCGCGCGGCAGCGGCCTTCGCCAGGCTCGGCTTTGCCCGGGTGAACTGGGTCGACGGCGGCACGCAAGCCTGGGTCGATGCCGGACTTCCGACGATCCGTTGAGAGATCCGGCGGACACTGTTTCCCGGACGAGAAACACGCAGAGCGGCACCGCCTCCTTACCGGGGCGGTGCCGTGCGCTTTCGGCAGGGGCGCTCGGTATTGCCAAGCCAACGCACGCATGCCTCGAGGCGCAAGCCGTTTCGCAATGCCGCCTTGCGGCAAAAGCGGACATTGCCCTTCCCACTTGACCGCATCCACCCCCCGGCTGTATCTCTTCCGCCCATGACCACGTTCCGCGCGCATATCCGCATCGCACCCGCCATTCCCCCGGGTCTGCTTTCGCGCGCGCTTCTGCTCGACCTTATTGGCGGTTGCCGGGTCCTTTGAGGAGCGCCCGGCGGCCGGTTCGGTCTGTCGGCCAAAGCTCCTTGCCAAACCTTTACATCGCAATTCGATAGACCGTATGAGGTCTGAGCCGCCTGACCCCCGTCATTGAGGGGCATCGGCGAACAGGACGAGAGACAACCGCCATGACTGTTCACCCGCAACCGGCCGCGAAGCGCGGCATGCCGGAAGCTTCGCAGAAATACCGACCCTATCCCGCCGTCGACATTCCCGACCGCACCTGGCCGTCGAGGCAGATCGAGAAGGCGCCGATCTGGTGTTCCGTCGATCTGCGCGACGGCAACCAGGCGCTGATCGACCCGATGGGGCCGGAGCGCAAGACGCGGATGTTCCGCCTGCTGCTCGAGATGGGGTTCAAGGAAATCGAGGTCGGCTTCCCGTCCGCCTCGCAGACCGACTTCGATTTCGCGCGCTGGTGCGTCGAGGAAGGCAACGTGCCGGACGACGTGTCGCTGCAGGTGCTGGTGCAATGCCGGCCGGAACTGATCACCCGGACCTTCGAGGCGCTGGAAGGCGCCAACAATCCGATCGTGCATTTCTACAATTCCACCAGCGAGTTGCAGCGGCGCGTGGTGTTCCGCAAGGACGTCGCCGGGGTCAAGCAGATCGCCACCGACGCGGCCAAGATGATCACCGACATGGCGGCCAAGGCCGCGAAGGAACCGGGCCATTCGGGCTACCGGTTCCAGTATTCGCCGGAGAGCTTCACCGGCACGGAACTCGAGGTGGCGCTGGAGATCTGCAACGCGGTCGCCGAGATCGTGCAGCCGACGCCGGACAACAAGCTGATCATCAACCTGCCGGCGACGGTCGAGATGAGCACGCCGAACATCTATGCCGACCAGATCGAATGGATGTGCCGCAATCTCGACAATCGCGAGAACCTGATCATTCGCTTGCATCCGCACAACGACCGCGGCACCGGGGTCGCGGCGACCGAGCTCGGGCTGATGGCGGGCGCCGACCGCGTCGAGGGCACGCTGTTCGGCAATGGCGAGCGCACCGGCAATGTCGACGTCGTCACGCTGGCGCTGAACATGTTCACGCAGGGGCTGGATCCCGAAACTCGACGTGCACGACATCAACCGCGTGCGCGACGTCTACGAGCATTGCAACCAGCTCGCCATTCCGGAGCGCCACCCCTATGTCGGCGAACTGGTCTACACCGCGTTTTCCGGCTCGCACCAGGACGCCATCAACAAGGGCATGAAGGCGATCAGGGAGGCGGCGTCGCCGATGTGGGAAGTGCCCTATCTGCCGATCGATCCGCGCGACGTCGGCCGGTCCTACGAGGCGATCATCCGGATCAACTCGCAATCGGGCAAGGGCGGCATCGCCTATATCCTGGAAGCCGATCACGGCCTGCACCTGCCGCGCAACCTGCAGGTCGAGTTCCGCGACGTGATCCAGCAGATCACCGACCGGGAAGGCCGCGAATTGTCGTCGGACCGGATCTATGGCGAGTTCATCGCCTCCTATGTCGACATCCCCAATCGCCGGCTGCGCTTCATCGGCCACAAGAGCCGGGCGGAAGGCGACGGCGGCGAGACGCGCATCGTCGACGCGACCATCATCGACGGAAACGAAACGCTCGAGATCAGCGGCCGCGGCACCGGGCCGATCGACGGTTTCCTCGATGCGCTGTCGCGTCATCTCGGCCGCAACATTTCCGTCATCGATTATTCCGAGCATTCGCTGCAACGCGGTTCGGATGCGGCGGCGATCTGCTACATGGAGATCGATATCGACGGAGAACGCGTCTTCGGCGCGGCGATCAACAAGAATATCGTCGCGGCATCGCTCGAGGCCATTATTGCGGCTGTCAACCGGAAGCTTGTGGTGTAATCTATCAACATCGTCGGCATTGACGCGGTTATGCGATTGTGATGCCGAAAAGATTACGCTACGTAATTCCGGTTGAAACAATGCAAAGGTTCTGTGGTCTTGGGGGACTTATCGGGTAGGAAGCGGATTGATCCCGCTGACATCAAGATTGCCCTGAACACTATCCTGCAGAGCGAAACATTCGCGCGATCGGAACGGTCGCGCGAATTGCTGAAATATATTGTCGAACGCGATCTGGACGGAGAGGCGGATCGCCTGAAGGGATTTGCGATCGCGCTCGACGTGTTCGATCGCGAGGACAATTTCGATCCCTCGACAGACGCCGTCGTGCGGGTGCAGGCCGGCCGCCTGCGCGATCTCATCGATACCTACTACTCGGGCGAAGGCGCGGGCGCTCCCGTGCGCATCACCATCCCGAGGGGCACCTATGTTCCGGTCTATGACGCGGTGGTGCAGGCGCCTGCGCTGGATGCGAGCGCGGATGCGCCGCAGCAGCAATTTCCGGCCGGATCGGGAGCCGGTGACAGCGCCGGACCTCCCGGCGAACAGGCCGGCGCCGCGGCGCAGACGGCGTCCTCCGCCGGCCAAACGCATCCGGATCGCGATTTCCACCGCATGTTCCATGTGAATACGCGGCTGTTCTGGTCGGCGCTGACGGTCGTCGTCGTCATGCTGGCCGGCATCATCGCCCTGCTGATCAACACGTCCCTGGCCAACGACAAGCTGGAGGCGGAGCAACACGAGCTTGCCGCGATATTCAAGGCGCGCAGTTTCTCGGCGAGCGAAGCCCTGCCGTCCGTGACGCTGACTTCCGATGTCAAAGGGGCGCTGCGGACCGCATTCGAGGATGCGATCCCGCGTTTTGGAAGCGTTGTCTACCGCAACGACAAGGCCGTGACGCTCGATCATCCGCTGGCCGATTTCCTTATTCAGACGGTGCAGGCGGGGAAGAATTCCTTCAATATCCAGCTTTATCACCGCGAGAGCGGCATCCTTATCGGAACGGACCAGATTCCGGTCATTCTGTTCGGCAGGCAACTCGACGACAATGTTGCGCGGGTCATGAGCCGCTTTCTTCCCGTCGGCGGCTCGATCTATGCCTTTCTGGAATCGGACAACCGCCTCGATCCCCTGACCAGGTGCCTGGTTCTCGGCTCGGCCTATTTCAACGCCCAGAACGCGAAACGGCATCGCGCCGCCTATCGCTGCCATGAAAAGCTGATCGAAGCGGGCGTGACGTCCGCGCTCTCCTATGCCGATCTGGCCTCGCTGACCGTCGAAACCGTCACGGACAAATACGACTATCCCGTTGACGCCAAGCTCTCCGACGCCGTCGCGCTGGCGCGGCGCGCCGTCGAACTTGCGCCCAACTCGGCGCAAACGCACCGGGCGCTCAGCCGCGCGTTGCTCGTTTCCGGCGAACGGACCGCGGCACTGGACCAGATTCGTGAAGCCTATTCGCTCAATCGCTATGATCTGGGCATCGCGGCCTCCTATGGAAACACGCTCGTGTCCGTCGGCGATTTCGAATCGGCTGTCGACGTGCTGGAACGGGCTGCCGAGGCGGCGCCGGTTCATCCGACATGGTGGGATTACGGCCTGTTTGTCGCCGCCTTCCAGACAGGACGCAACGATCTCGTCGCGGCCAGTTCGCGCAATCTTATCGGGCATGAACGGGCACATTACTGCGCGGCGCGCCTGGTCGCGGCGTATCTCGAAGGCAACAAGGAGTTGCAGGCACGGATGCTGAGAGAGATGCAGTCGAGCGACAATGCGTTTATCAGGGATCCGTTGGCCTTTTACGAAAAAATCATGCCGAAGGCGGCGGCGCAAAAGCTCGTTTCCGCGTTGAGCGAGGCCGGAATGAAAGTCCCGTCTGTCCATGAAGGATAACGGCCGCCCGACACCTGCCAGCGGTCTCCTGGCCTACCGGGAAGCCGGCGCGGACGACAAGCCGGTGCTGGTGCTGCTGCACGGTTTCGGCGGTTCCGGGCATCATTTCGATTCCATTCTCGAGCCGTTGTCGGCTGCCGCCCATGTCGTTCTCCCGGATCTGCCGGGGCACGGACAGTCCCGCGATTTCGCCGGGTCGCGGCATCCGCGCGCGGCGGCCGAGGCCGTCCTGGCGACGCTGTCGGCAATGGGATGCGAGCGGTTCCATCTGGCGGGGTTTTCGCTTGGCGGCGCTGTTTCCAGCCTGATCGCCCTCCAGGCGCCGGAGCGGATCCTTTCACTGACGCTTCTGGCACCGGGCGGTTTCGGTGCCGAGATCGCGGCCGAGACGCTGCGGACCTTCGCCGCCGCGGACACGGCCGACACGCTGCGCGCCGCGGCGCAAGGGATGATGGGCCCCGGCGCCACATTGCCGGAAGCCGAACTCGACCAGTTGCTCCACGAACGCGAAGACGAGGCCTTGCGCGAGGCACTCATCGCGATCGCCGCGATGATCACCAAAGACGGGCGGCAGGGCGCCATCCCGCGCTCCGATCTGGCGCGCATTTCCTGTCCGGTGCGCATCGTGTGGGGCACGCAAGACCCGGTCCTGCCGGTTTCGCAATCCCGGGACCTGCCGCCGCAATTCGATCTTCGCCTCGTTCCCGGCGCCGGGCACATGCTCGTGCACGAGGCGCGCGATGCCGTGATCGAAACGCTGCTTGCGTCCGTCACGGCCTGACGAACACCGGTCCCGCACCGATTTCCGGTCCTTCTGTGCGACGCAAAAAGAGTCGCGCATCGCCGAAAATATTGTTAACAAAACATGAACACGACCCGGAACGGGATACGGCCCAGGACCATGGACCAGGATAAATCACGAGAACCGGAGACAAGCCGGCTTGTCGAAGCCGTCCGCAGGGTGCGGATCGCTTCGGCGGACAAGTCCGACGTCGTCGTCGAGATGCGCGACGCGGTGCGGACCCGGCTGGAACTGCTCGCCCAGGATCTCAAGCCGGTCATCGAGGACATTCCGCCCGATGACGACCGGTTCGATTTCGCATTGTCGTCCGGGCTGGAGCCGCGTTTCTGGATCGATGCCACCGCGCATGTGATGATGGGACCGGACCGGCGGACCTACCGTTTCGTACGCGACACACGGCTGGGCCGGATCCTGCTTGCGGAATCGGCCAACCGCGACGAAGTCGCCGAACGGGTCATCTCCTATATCGCGATGCGCATCCACGAGCGTGAACTGGCCTTTGCGGGGGACACGATATCCTACCGCGAACTGGTGACCGGGCGGGCCATCGACCACGATGCCGACGACATGGTGTTGCGCCGCCAGGAACGGCTGCGCCACAAGATCGAGCGGGCGGTCGCCGAATTGCCCGGAGGCGAACCCGCGCCGGAAGCAGAACCGCCGGCGAAGGCGCCGCCGCCCGCTGCCGCTCCTTTTGTGGAGCGCGCCGCGTCGGATCGAGGCTGCAGATTCGCGCGCGCGGTCGCCGCCGGATTGTTCTGGATCCTGTTCGGTGCGGCGCTCAGCGCCGGAACGCTGTTTTATGTCTTCCGCGACATGCTGGTTCAGCGATAGAGAACGCGGCGGTCGGTGACCGCGGCGAGACCGGTCTTTCCCGTCAGCGAATGTTCTTCGAGGCTGCAGCTCCAGTGGCCGGGGCGTCCGTCGATCTCGAACAGGTTGAACGCCGCCGCCGGATGCTTGCCGCCCGGCGCTTCGGCCCCGGATGGAACGCCGATCACCGGTATGGCGAGGCGCCCGGGCCCGAGGATCTCGTTGCGCTGCGGCAGGTGCGTATGCCCGTGCAGGACGAGTTCGGCGCCGTGCTCGCGTATGACCGACTGGAAAAGCCGGATCCCGTAGAGCCGTTTCTGCGCGGTCGCCGCGCGGCGCACCGGCGGGTGGTGGATCAGGATCACGCGGAAGAGGCCGGCATTGCGCGCGCGCTCGAGAAGCTGACCCAAGCCCCTGGCCTGCCTTCGGGTGAAGATCCCCGACGCCATGAACGGCGCCGTCGCGATCGCGCTGTTGACGCCGATGATCGCGGCCGGTCCGCGTTGGCGCAAATAGGGGAAACCGCTTCTTGTCACGGTGATTCCCGCCGCCTCGCTCGTCATGTTCTCCTTCCATGCGGTGACGGCCTTGGAAAGCGCGCCGCGCACATAGGCGTCGTGGTTTCCCGGCACGACGCTGACGTCTGCCGGATTGCCGAGTTCGCCGAGCCAGGCGGCCGCGTTGACGATCTCGGAGTCGAGAGCGAGATTGGTCAGGTCGCCGGTGACCGCGATGTGGTCAGGCATCTGTTTCGCCATTGCGGCGACGAGTTGCCCGACCGTTCCACTGGCCATGTGGACAGCCCGGTTTTGCTTCCAGTTAATATAGCCCGTGATACGCTTGGAGAAGAGGTCCAGCATCCGGACATCCGGCAGTGGCGCCAGATGAACGTCGGAGATATGCGCGAGACGAAATGCCATGGCCTTTCGTAAGGCAGGCCATGCGGATTACAAGCGTTGAAAGGCGGTTGCCGCCAGTGGAGAAACGAATTCGGCCATGAACCCCGACCTTCGATCGCGGCTGTTCCACGCCTGGTTCATCATGACCCGGCCGATGACACTCGGCGTGCGCGCCATCGCGACGGATGCCGAACGGCGCATTCTGCTCGTCAAACACACCTATGTCGCAGGATGGCACCTGCCGGGTGGCGGGGTGGAAAGCGGCGAGACGGTGCTGGAGGCTCTCGCAAAGGAATTGCGCGAGGAAGCCAATGCGGAGTTGGGCGCGCCGCCGCGGTTGCAGTCGGTCCATTTCAACAACAAGGCCTCGCGGCGCGACCACGTGATCGTCTATCGCTGCGACAATGTCCGGCAGCTCGCGCCGAAACGGCGCGATTACGAGATCATCGCCGCGGAATTTTTCCCGCTCGACGCGCTGCCGGACGGTATCACGAAGTCAACGGTGCAGCGCATTCGCGAGTTCAACGACGGGGCCGTTCCCGATCCCTTCTGGTGACGGAGCGAACCGGTCGCGGTCATGCGGCGCGGAAAAATCGGCTTCGGGACCGACGGGAATGATGCGGGTCGGATTGATGCTTTCGTGGCTGCCGTAATAATGCGCCTTGATGTGGCGCATGTTCACCGTCTCCGCGACGCCCGGCACCTGATAGAGATCGCGCGTGTAGTTCGACAGGTTCGGATAGTCGGCGATCCGTCTCAGATTGCACTTGAAATGGCCGACATAGACCGGGTCGAAACGCACCAGCGTCGTGAACAGCCGCCAGTCGGCCTCGGTGATCCGGTCTCCGGCGAGGTAGCGGCGGCGCGACAGGCGGTCCTCCAGCATGTCCAGCGTTTCGAAGACATCGGCGACGGCTTCCTCGTAGGCATCCTGCGTCGTGGCGAAGCCGGCGCGATAGACGCCGTTGTTGACGTTCGGATAAACGAGATCGTTGAGCGCATCGATCTCGTCGCGCAGAGGCTCCGGATAGAAGTCGGTGTCATCGCCTGTCAGATCGTTGAATGCCGTGTTGAACATGCGAATGATTTCCGACAATTCGTTGGAGACGATCGTGTCGCGCTTCGTGTCCCAGAGAACGGGCACAGTGACGCGGCCGGAATAATCGGATTTGGCGCGAACATAGATCTCGCGCAGATATTGCGATCCGAACAGATGGTCGGCGGTGCCGGAATGGCCAAATCTCCAGCCGTCTTCGCCCATGAAATGGTCGACGACGGAGACGGGTATGAGGGGCTCCAGCTTCTTCAGCTTGCGGAATATCAGGGTGCGGTGCGCCCAGGGGCAGGCGAGCGAGACATAGAGATGGTAGCGCCCGGCCTCCGCCTCGAATCCGCTCTCGCCCGACGGGCCGGCGCTGCCGTCCGCGGTGATCCAGTTGCGAAATTGCGCGTCGGTGCGAATGAAGCGCCCGCCGGTCGACCTCGTGTCGTACCATTGCGTGTTCCATTCGCCATCGATCAAGAGGCCCATAATCATATCCTTTCGTTACGCGTCATCTAGTCGGTTCGGCATCGACCGTCAGGCGCGAAACGTCGAACAATGCGTAACCGCATGCGGGATTGCGTTGAACGGTGGCGAAAAAACCGGTGGACCGCGGCGTTTCGTGGTGATAGGCGGCAATCATGGACATGACAGGCATGATCAGTTCGATGCGACGATGAACGGAGCGGTTTCGCCGTAACCGGCCGTTTCCACTTGTCCATCGTCGTCTTCATCCTGGTGCTTCCATGACAGCCTTCACCATCGTGCCCGAAACGGGCGCCCATGATTCCGCCATCGACAATCTGCACGCCGAGGCCTTCGGGCCGGGGCGGTTTACGCGCGCCGCGTTCCGCGTCCGCGAACAGGGGCCGCATGACCGCGGCCTGTCCTTCGTGGCGATCGCGCAGGACGGCGAAAAGCTGCTCGGCTCCGTGCGCATGACCTGGATCGAGACCGCCGGAACCGGCGCGCGCGGCCTGCTGCTCGGACCGCTTGCCGTGCTGGACGGCCTGAAGGGGAAGGGGATCGGCAAGGCATTGCTGCGCAAGGCCGTCGACGCCGCGCGCGAGGCGAAAGCGCCCTATATCCTGCTCGTCGGCGACAAGCCCTATTACTGGCCGTTCGGTTTCGAGACCCTGCCTGCCGGCCGGGTGCAAATGCCGGGGCCGGTCGATCCGAACACGGTTTCTGGTCTGCGCGCTTCAGCCGGACGTGGTGGAGACGCTCGGCGGGATGGTGCGGTGGCGGGGGTGAGGTCCGAACCGGTTCGACACTAGTTCCAGGAGGCCGGATCGAGCCTGAAGAGGCTCGCCAACTGCCCGTAGACGGCGGGCTCTTCGCGTTTCAGCGAAGCCGGTTTCTCGAAGAAGACCTCGACCGCCACGGCGAGAAATTCCACGTGGCTGGTCGCGCCATAGGCATCGAACAGGGTTTTGTGCCCGTGTTCAACTTTGCGGACATGCCTGTCGAAGGCGTCGACGAATGCATGTTCCCAGTCGCGAAAACTCTGTCCCTTGCTCAGGACGGGGATGGCGTTGGTGTGGCCCGACAGGTCGTCGACCTGATGGGCGAATTCATGGAAGACGACATTGTGGCCGTCATGGGCGTCGGCAGCGCCGTCTTCCACATCGGTCCATGAAAGAACGACGGGGCCGCGCGGCCAGCTTTCGCCGAGGCGCGCCGTTTTGCGTTCCGTCACCACATAGCCGTTCTGCTCCTTCCTCCGTGATGTGAAGGCGTCCGGATAGACCAGGATGGTGTAGAGGTTCCGGTACCAGGTGTCCGTATTCACGACGAGCAGGCAGGCTTGCGCCGCGATGGACAGGCGCATTTCCTCGGTCACTTCGAGACCGTTGCAGCCGACGAACCGTATCTGGTCCAGGAAGAGGTTGATCTTGCCTTCGAGCTTTCGCCGCAAATCGGACGGGAGGCTTCGAACCAGCGGGACCGATCCTTCGATCATGGCGCGCTGGCGATCCTGCAGTCCGGACGCCAGGAGCCGCCTGCGCCTTCTTCGTCTCGACCAGGCCCTGACGGCATACGCGCATGCACCGAGGACCGGGAGCAAGAGCAGGATTATCTGGCCTGTCGACATGGGTGCCTAGCGCGCTCGGAGGATAATCGGGGGAGCTTTACATAGGTTGCAACGGCACGAATTGCGAGCGGGCGGACCTGCTCAGGCCGCTGGAAGCCTGCTGGCGCGCTGAAGTGAATGCCCGCTACCGCCCCTCGCGCATCCACGTCCCGGCGAGCGCCAGCAGCAGCAAGGCGAGGCCGAGGAAGCCGGAGAACAGCGAGTAGCTCTTGACGCCGAGCAGTTCGGTTTCCTCGGCGGTGCGCGGGCAGGTGCAAATGCCGGGGCCTGTCGATCCGGCGCGGTTTCTGGTCTGTGCGCGTTGCAGCCGGACGTGGTGGAGACGCTTGGCGGGATGGCGCGGTGGGCGGGACAGGGGAGTTCAACTGCTTTCAAATGACGGTTCCGAGCCCGGGATGGGTGGACGGCTACCGTGGGCTTTGCCGAATTTCTTCGCTATTAAGCCGGGATGACGGCGAATGCCGGGAATTCCGCATCCGCGGGATCCCGGTCCAGGCATCCAGAGGAGGACGGCATGACGCACGGGACTGAACTGAAACCGGAGTTCCTGGTCAAGAACGAGGAAGAGCTGAGATCCCTGTTTCCGGCAACCCACGCGATCGCCGCCGAGAAATGCCAGGATCGTCTCGACAGGCACGCGATGGACTTCGTCGCCCGATCGCCGTTCCTGTGCATCGGAACGCAGTCGCCGGACGGGTCCGCCGATGTCAGCCCGAGAGGCGATCCGCGCGGATTCGTGAAGATCCTCGATGACAAAACGCTGCTGATCCCGGACCGGCCCGGAAACAACCGCCTCGACACGCAGGCGAACATCATGGCCAATCCGGCCGTCGGGCTGTTGTTCATGGTTCCCGGATTCGACGACACGCTGCGCGTGAACGGAAAAGCCAGGATTACGCGCGACCCGGATTTGCTCGCCTTGACCGCGGTGCAGGACCGGACGCCGAGGGTCGCCATCGTCGTTACCGTCGAGGAAGTGTTCCTTCATTGCGCCAAGGCGTTCCGACGCTCGAAATTGTGGGATCCGGGCCAGATCCAGGATCGCGGCGAAATGCCGTCGCTGATCAGGATCATACTCGATCAGACCTCGGGAGCGCCCGACGACCCCGAGGAGATGAAGAAGAGGGAAGCCGCCCTCGAGGACGGGTATCGAAAAACGATGTACTGAAATCCGGGGGATGATCGCAGACCCGTCGCGAACGACGAGGCTTTCCGACATGCGGAATGCCGAAAGCGGAAGTCCTACCGCCCCTCGCGCATCCACGTCCCGGCGAGCGCCAGCAGCAGCAAGGCGAGGCCGAGGAAGCCGGAGAACAGCGAGTAGCTCTTGACGCCGAGCAGTTCGGTTTCCTCGGTCGTGCGCAAGCCGAGCCAGTTGTGGCCGGCGGCGCCCGCATTGGCCCGCACCGGCAGGATCCCCGGCACAGTCAGCGACTGCGATGCGTCGAGCAGGCGGCGGATCGAGCCGCCGCTCGCCCTGGCGACCGGCGCAAGGACGTCCATGGTCGAGATCATGGAGCGGAATTCCGGCGCGTCCACCGGGCCGGCATGGGCGAGCGTGGTGAAGTCGCCCTGGGCGATCTGGTAGAGGCCGACCTCGTCGGTCTCGACGCGGGCGGAGAAAATGCCGTTGCCGTTGTCCTCCAGCGGGACTTCCGTCTCGACGCCCGACGGCGATTTCAGGCGCGCCGGGCCGGTCGTGTCGGACATGGTCTGGCGCCTGATCGTCAGCGTCTGGCCGTCGGTCGCGGCCGTCAGCGCTTCCTCTTCCAGTTCCGGCTCCTTCATCAGCCAGTGCGCCATGCGCCGGTAGAGCCCGACATGCGGCCCGCCGCCCTCGAAGCCGCGCGCCCACAGCCAGCCCTGGTCGGACAGGATCATGCCGACGCGGCCCTCGCCGAAGCGGTTGAGCACCAGCAGCGGCTGTTCGTCCGGTCCGACCATGGCGACGGTGCCCTTCGGCGTCTCGACATTGATGGCGCGGAACCAGCGGCCCCAATGCGGCGGCTCGGACTGGCCGCCCTCGAGATCGCGCGTCACCGGGTGGCGCTTTCCTTCCGGCGAAATGCGCGGGAAGAAACCCTTGGCGGTGATGATGCCCGTCGGCGTCGCCGGAAGCGCGCTGACGAGCGGCGTGTTGGCGATGGAATTCTCGCCGGCATATTCGGGCCCGGCCGCGACCAGCAGCGCGCCGCCATTGCGCACATATTCGGCGATGTAGTCGTAATAGAGCGTCGGCAGGACGTTGCGGTACTGGTAGCGGTCGAAGATGATGAGGTCGAAATCCTCGATCTTCTCGACGAAGAGTTCGCGCGTCGGGAAGGCGATCAGCGACAATTCGTTGATCGGCGTGCCGTCCTGCTTTTCCGGCGGGCGCAGGATGGTGAAGTGGACGAGATCGACCGAGGCATCCGATTTCAAGAGGTTGCGCCAGGTGCGTTCGCCGGAATGCGGCTCGCCGGAAACCAGCAGCACGCGCAGGTTTTCGCGGATGCCCTGCATCTGGGCGACGGCGCGGTTGTTCGACGTCGTCAGTTCGCCGGGCAGTTCGTTGACGGCCAGTTCGATGATGTTGGCGCCGGCGTGGTCGAGTTTCAGCTGCAGCGGCGTTTCGACGCCGGGAACGGCGCTGTCGGTGGCGACGAGATCGCCGTTCAGGAAAACCTGCACGGTGACCGGCGCGGACCCCTTGGTGCCGGAATCGGTCACCTGATAGGTCATCGATACCGGCTGGCCGGTGATCGAGAAGCGCGGCGCCTGGGTGAACTCGATCTTGCGGTCGAATTCGTCGCTGCGGCCGGTCGTCAGAACATGCAGCGGCACGTTCGGCGGAAGGCCCGTTTCGCCGCCCGACGGCACGTCGTGGACCTGGCCGTCGGTGATCATGATCGCGCCGCCGATGCGCGATGGCGGCACGTCGCGGATCGTCGCGGCCAGCGCCTCGAACAGCCGGGTCTCGGTCTGCGCGCCGCCGTTTTCGGCCGTGCCCGCATCGACTTCGCGGACCTCGAATTGCGGGAACCTGGCGATCCGGCTCTTCAGGGTTTCGAGCGCGGTCTCGGTGGTCTCGGGCCGCTCGCCGAGCTTCTGGCTCTGGCTGCGGTCGACGATGAGCGGCACGACGGTTTTCAGCGGCGCGCGTTCCTCCTCGTTGAGGACCGGATTGGCGACGGCGAGCGCGAGCGCCGCGGCGGCGCCCGCGCGCAGCACCGCGCCGCGGCTGCGCGACAGCAGCGCCCAGGCGACAAGGACCAGCGCGGGCAGGCAGACCAGGGCCAGCAGCCACCAGGATGTCAGCGGGGCGAAATCGAGCGAGAGGTTCACCATCGCGTCACTGCCCCAACCGTTCGAGCAGCGCCGGCACATGGACCTGGTCGGCCTTGTAGTTGCCGGTCAGCATGTACATGACGATGTTGACGCCGGCGCGGAACGCGTAGATGCGCTGCAGCGGATCCGTCGACATGGTCGGAAACAGCGGCCGGCCGCTGTCGTCGAGCGCCCAGGCGGCGGCGAAGTCGTTGCCGGTGATCATGATCGGCGTGACGCCGTCGCCGCTGCGCACCGGGCGGCCCACCGGCTGTTCCTCGTTGGCGGACGCCTCGACCCATAGCGGCGACCCGTCGTAGCGGCCCGGGAAATGGTCGAGGATGTAGAACGCCTTGGTCAGAACGTGATCCGGCGGAACGGGCTCGAGCGGCGGGATGTTGAGGCCGTGCAATATGTCGCGCAGGCGCTGGTTTTCCGGCGACGACGCGCTGCCGGAAAACGACGCCGTCAACTGGTCGCGGGTGTCGAACAGCACGGTGCCGCCGCCCTGCATGAAGGCGTCGAGACGCGAGATCGCCTTCTCGCTCGGCATCGGCGTGGTCGTGTCGATCGGGAAATAGATCAGCGAATAGAAGGCGAGTTCGTCCTGTTCGAGATCGAGGCCGATGGGATCGGCCGGCTCCAGCGCCGTCCGGCTTTCCAGATAGCGGCTGAGCCCGGACAGGCCGGCCTCGCTGATGTCGTCGGTCTGCGCGTTGCCGGTGATGACATAGGCCAGCCGCGTCGTCTGCAATATCTCGATGATCCGGTCGTCGCCGGGCCTTTCGTCCGATTGCTGGGCCAGCGCCGGCGAGGCGACGAGGACGGCCGTGACGACGAACAGCGCCAGCGCCGCCGCGGAGGCCTCGCCGATGCGCCGCTTGCCGAGCGGACTGAGCCGGCCGTTGATCCAGAGCACGGCCAGCGTGTCGAGCGCCAGCAAGGCGAGGGCGAGCAGGAAGAGCGGACCGCGCAGGTCGCTTTCCTCGCCACGGTCATAGCCGAAGACGGACGTCGTTGCCGTGAACTCGGGGCGTCCGAGCGGCGAAAGCGTATCGTCCCCGGCGAGGACGTTGCGGGAGACGAAGCCGTCCGCGGTGCCGTAGAGGCCGGCGGGATGCTCGTAATTGGCGGGCATCTGCGCGGCCTTCTCGTCGAGCGGGCGCACATGCGCGGGCGGGGCGGACAATTCGCCGTTTGCGGCGAGGATCCGGTAGGGCGGCAGCGCGTCGCCGGTGACGCCGGAATTGCCGGTCTGCAACGTGCCGGTGTTGCGCGAGAGATTGGCGATGCGGCGCAGCATCTCGACGAAGGAGCCCGAGATCGGCAGGTTCGACCAGGTCGCCTCGGCGGTGACGTGGAACAGGACGATCGAGCCCTTGCCCCTTGCCGCGCCGGTGACGAGCGGCGTGCCGTCGGCGAGATTGGCCCAGGTCCGCGCGGCGAGATCGAGGTCCGGTTCGGCGAGCACCTGACGGTTGACGGTGACGTCCTGCGGCGCGGTCAGCCCGCCAAAGGGGCCGTTGCCGGGGAAGGCGGCGACGGCCTGCGGCTCCGTCCATGACAGGGAACCGCCGAGCGTGCGTTCGCCGAGCCGGAGCTTGACCGGCAGCAGCGGATCGTCGCCGGCGGTCGACGCCAGCCGGGGGCCGGCGAAGCGGACCAGCGTGCCGCCATTGTCGATCCATTGCGACAGGGCGCGCGAGGCCGCTTCCGGCAGCACGCCGATATCGGCCATGACGATCATCGCGGGGCCCTGTTCGATCAGGGCGGGGACATCGACGGCGAGATCGCCGGTCCGGCCCTCGACGAGATCGGCGAAGGGCTGGAGGGCGCGCTGGATGTAATAGAGCGGCGACAGCAGCGGCTGGGCGAGATCGCCCGCCTGGCCGGTCACGAGGCCGATGCGGCGGCGGCGCGTGTTCTCGTCGACGAGCCAGACGCTTCCCGCCTGCTGCTGGCCGGCGATGCGCAGGGTGGCGAAATCGTTCCTGAGTTCGAACGGGACGTCGAAACGCGCCACCGTGCCGGACTTGCCGGCCTCGAAAAGCGCGTCCGTCTCGGCGAGCAGGCGGCCCTTCTCGTCATAGGCCGACACGGACACCGGATCGGCGCCGGTCGCCAGACCGTCGGGCGCGACGACATGGACATCGAAGCTCGTCGGCGCGTTGTCGATGCCGCGGATCGCGCGCAGGGTGCCGATGCCGCTGTCGAACAGCAGCACTTCGCCGAGCTTCATGGCGTTGATCGCGTCGACCGCGCCGTCGTCGGCACCATTGCGCATGCCGTCGCTCAGCCATGCGAGCGTCGCCGGGGCGGCGCCTTCGAGGGCCTTGGCGAGGCGTCCGATCGCGGCCATGCGGTCGGGCCTGGCGGCAAGCGGCTCAGCCGCGGCCAGCGACGGCAGGACGTCGTTGGCATT
Organism: uncultured Alphaproteobacteria bacterium; assembly: GCA_963712205.1. Taxonomy (GTDB): domain Bacteria; phylum Pseudomonadota; class Alphaproteobacteria; order Rhizobiales; family Rhizobiaceae; genus Oricola. The sequence goes on from CAVQHF010000006.1 coordinate 54,438, forward strand.
GGCGAGCGCCACATTGGCGTTGTCCGGCGCGACGGTGTAGGCGACGGCGACCGGGCGGCCGGCATTCGCCGCGTCGCGGACGAGTTGCGTCGCCTCGGCGATCCGCTTGTCCCAGTCCGCTCCCGTCGACCAGTCATTGTCGATCAGCAGGGCGACCGGTCCGTCGCCTGTCGCCACATCGGCGACCGGATTGAGGATCGGGCGGGCGAGCGCCAGGATGACGAGCGCCGCCATCAACAGGCGGAGCAGCGTCAGCCACCAGGGGCTGCGGGCCGGCGTCTCCTCGTGCTTCATCACCCTGGCGAGCAGGCGCAGCGGCGGGAAGACCTCGGTTTGCGGTTTCGGCGGCGTCAGCCGCAGCAGCCACCAGATGACCGGCAGCGCGAGGAGGCCGAACAGGATCGCCGGGGCGGCGAAGGTGACGGGCAGGCCCAGCATCAGGCGGCTCCCCGCACGTTCGGCACGGTCGCGGGCTGGCCGGTCAGCCGGCTGTGCAAGGCGACGAGCGCCTCGGAGGCGAGCCGGTCGGTGCGGTTGACGGCGTAGCTCCAGTCAAGCCGGCGGCAATGATCGCGCAATACCTCGCGGCGGGCGTGATAGATCGTCTTGTAGGCGTCACCCCAGCTTTCGGCGCGCCCGGCGGTCAGCCGCACGCCGGTCTCGGGGTCCTCGAATTCGGTGCGTCCGGCATAGGGGAAGACTTCCTCGGCCGGGTCGGCGACCTCGAGCAGATGCATGCGGGCGCCGTGTTTGGCGATGGAATCGAGAAAGGCGATCGTTTCCTCGGGCGGATCGAGGAAGTCGCTGACCAGAACCACGTCGCTGTGGCGCTGGACCATGTCGAGCTGCGGCTTGTCGGGCAGTTTCAGGGCGTGCGAACTGGCCAGCGCCATGGCGAGGCGCTCGGCGCCGTTGCGCGCGGATACCGGCTTGAGCAGGCCCGGATAGCCGATGCGCTCGCCGCTGCGCGACAGGAGTTCGGCAAGCGCCAGCGTCAGGACGAGCGCCCGCGATTCCTTGGAGACGGTCGCGGCGCTCGACTTGAACAGCATGGACGGGCTCGGGTCGGCCCACAGCCAGACCGTGTGCGCCGCCTCCCACTCCATGTCGCGGACATAGGTGTGATCGTCGCGCGCCGAGCGGCGCCAGTCGATCTTCGCCAGCGTCTCGCCGGCGACATAGGGGCGGAACTGCCAGAAGGTCTCGCCGATGCCGCGTTTCCTGCGGCCGTGCCAGCCGGCGATCACGGTCGACACGATCCGGCGGGCCTCGATCAGGAGATCGGGGACGAGGGCGGCGCGCTGCCTTGCGCGAACCAGCGCGTCGCTTCGGTTTTCCGGTTCGTGGCGCGTGCCGACTGCCGCCATTCGTTCAGGCCCGGTCCAGCGTCTTGACGATATCCGCGATCACTCCGCGCACGCTGACGCCTTCGGCGCGGGCGGCGAAGGTCAGCGCCATGCGGTGCTGCAGCACCGGTTCGGCGAGGGCCTTGACGTCGTCGATCGACGGGGCGAAACGCCCGTCATAGAGCGCGCGGGCGCGCGAGCACAGCATCAGCGCCTGGCTGGCGCGCGGACCGGGACCCCAGGCGACATGGGCGTCCGTCGATGCGTGGCCGGTGCCGGGGCGCGCCGAGCGCACGAGATCGAGGATGGCGTTGACGACGCTTTCGGGCACCGGCATGCGGCGCACGAGTTTCTGCAGCCTGATCAGCTTCTCGCCGGTGAAGACCGCACTGGCGGTCTGGTCCTGCGTCCCGGTGGTCTCCAGCAGGATCTGCCGTTCGGCCTCGAGCGAGGGATAATCGACATCGATCTGCACCAGGAAGCGGTCGAGCTGGGCCTCGGGCAGGGGATAGGTGCCTTCCTGCTCCAGCGGGTTCTGCGTCGCCAGCACGTGGAAGGGCTGCGGCAGGTCGTGGCGCAGACCGCCGAAGGTGACGTGATATTCCTGCATCGCCTGCAGCAGCGCCGACTGGGTGCGCGGGCGAGGCGCGGTTGATTTCGTCGGCCATCAGCAATTGCGTGAAGATCGGCCCTTTCACGAAGCGGAAGGAGCGCTTGCCGTCCTCGGACTGTTCGAGGACCTCGGAGCCGAGAATGTCGGACGGCATCAGGTCTGGCGTGAACTGGATACGGCCGGCCGAGATGCCGAGCACGGTGCCGAGCGTGTCGACCAGCTTGGTCTTGGCGAGGCCGGGGACGCCGACCAGCAAAGCGTGGCCGCCGGAGAGGATGGCGAGTATGGCGTTCTCGACAACCTGTTCCTGGCCGAAGATCACCTTGCCGACCTCGGCGCGCATGGCCTTGATGCCGTCGAGCGCTTCCTCCGCCTCGGCGATCACCTCTTTTTCGCTCAGCGTCTCCGCAGGGCTGTGGATGCTCATGCGCGTCTCCATATCTGCACTGTCTTTAGAAGGTAATTCAGTGTGGGGTACTGACAAGCCGCTGGCGACTGACTAATTCGTGAGGGAGAGAGTTTATCCACGCCGATTTACCCAGACGATGAACAAAATGACAAATTCAGGCGAGGAAAAGGCGGAGAAGCCCGAGGCCACCGACATTTCGGGGCTGCAGGCGCTTTTGTCGCGGGCCACGCAGGGCACAAAGGGCCTGCCGCCGGTCGACAAGTGGAATCCGCCCGATTGCGGCGCGATCGACATGGTGATTCGCGCCGACGGCACCTGGTTCTATCTCGGCACGCCGATCGGCCGGGCGCCCCTGGTGCGGCTTTTTTCCACCGTTCTGCGCAAGGACGAGGACGGCAAGACCTATCTCGTCACGCCGGTGGAGAAGATCGAGATCACGGTGGAGGACGCGCCGTTCGTCGCCGTCGAGATGCATGTCGACAATCGCGGTCCGGAGCAGGTGCTGACGTTCCGTACCAATGTCGGCGACGTGGTCGAAGCGGGGCCGGAGCATCCGCTGCGCTTCGAACTCGAAGAGGAGAGCGACGGGTTGAAACCCTATCTGCATGTGCGCGGACGGCTGGAGGCGCTGGTCAGCCGGGCCGTGATGTACGACCTGGCGGAGCTTGGCGAGACGGTCGAGGCCGACGGGCGGGAGGTTTTCGCGGTCCGCTCCGGCGGCGACGGTCTTTCCGGTGATGCCGGCCGACGAACTGGAAAGGGCGGCGCGTTGACGTTTTCGAAGAATTCCGTGATCGACAAGCGCTATACCGTCGCCGATTTCCGGGCGCGGGCGGCGGAACGCGCCGGTCCGATCCAGCGCGGCGATTTCGGCGACCACCATCTCAATCCGGATGCGAAGGAGCTGTTCCTGTCGGCAAAGTGGCGCGACGCGGCGGTGCTGATCCCGGTCGTCGACCGCCCGGACATGCCGACCGTGCTGCTGACGCAACGCACGATGAAGCTGCGCACCCATTCCGGCCAGATCGCGTTTCCCGGCGGACGGATCGATCCGGAGGATCACGACGCCGAGACCGCGGCGATGCGCGAATGCGAGGAAGAGACCGGGATCGGGCCCGAGCATGTCGAGATCGTCGGCCGCCTGCCCGAATACATGGCCGGTTCGGGTTTCCGGATCGCGCCGATCCTGTCGGTGCTCGAGCCCGGCTTCACGCTGAAGCCCAATCCGCACGAGGTCGATGCCGTCTTCGAGGTGCCGCTCGCCTTCCTGATGGACGAGGCGAACCATGCCCAGGGCAGCCGGATCGTCGGCGGCCACATGCGCCACTATTTCGAGATGCCCTACGAAGACTGGCATATCTGGGGCGTGACGGCGGGCATCATCCGGGTGATGTATGAAAGGCTCTATACGTGAGCGGTGACAGGATCGACGCCGGCTGGCTGAAGAACGAGGCGCTGCAGAGGATTCTTGCCGTGCTGGCGGAAGACGGCGACGAGGCGCGCGTCGTCGGCGGCGCGGTGCGCAACCATCTCTTCGGCGAGGGCATCGGCGATATCGACATCGCCACGACCTGCGAACCGCATGAAACGGTCCGGCGCGCCGAGGCGGCGGGGTACAAGACCGTGCCGTCGGGCATCGAGCACGGCACGGTGATCATCGTCGCCGAGCATCACGGCTACGAGACCACGACGCTGCGCCAGGATATCGAGACCGACGGGCGGCGTGCGAAGGTGCGGTTCGGGCGCGACTGGGAGGCCGATGCGAAGCGGCGCGATTTCACGGTCAACGCGCTCTATTGCAAGGCGGACGGCGAGATCGTCGATCTGGTCGGCGGACTGGCGGATGTCGAAACCCGCACGATCCGCTTCATCGGCGAACCGGAGGAGCGCATCCGCGAGGACTATCTGCGGATCCTGCGGTTCTTCCGCTTCTTTGCCCGGTATGGCGACGGGCGACCGGATTCGAAGGGACTGCTCGCCTGCGCCCGGCTGAAGGAAGGTCTCGGCGGGCTGTCGGCGGAGCGGATCTGGACCGAGATGCGCAAGCTTCTCGAGGCGCCCGATCCGTCGCGCGCGCTTTTGTGGATGCGCCAGGCCGGCATCCTGTCGCTGGTGCTGCCGGAATCCGAAAAATGGGGCATCGACGCGATCCCGGCGCTGATCGCCACCGAAAAAGCCTTCAAATGGCAGCCGGACGCCTTGCTGCGGCTCGCCGCGATCATTCCGCATCGCGCCGAGGCCGCGCTCGGCGTGGCAACCCGCTGGAAACTGTCGAATGCGGACCGCGACCGCCTCGTCGACTGGGCCGATGCGCCCGACATCAAACCGGACCTCTCGGAAGCGGCGTTCGCCAAGCTGCTCTATCGCGCGAAGGCGCGGGCCGTGCAGGACCGCATCCGGCTATCGCTGGCGACGGCGCGCGCGAAGGCGGACGCCAATCCGGTCTGGCTCGAGGCCGTCGCCGGCTATGCGCGGCTGGCGCGGTTTTCCGAAAGCTGGAAGAAGCCCAAATTCCCGATTGCCGGCGCCGATCTCGCCGCCGCCGGTTTCGAGCGGGACCCGTGATGGGACAAACGCTGCGCAGCCTCGAAGACCGCTGGATCGACAGCGGTTTCACGCTGACGCGCGAAAATCTGCTCGATCAGGCCAGGGACCTGTCAGGATGACGCTTTGTCGGCTTCGCGGATATGGGTCTTGATCTGCTCGACCATGTTCGGCCGGATCATGGTTTCCTCATGCGCCTTGCGCATGTGTTCGGACGCGCGGCGAACGACCTCGGCCTCTTCCTCCGCGTGGGTTTGCCAGGAACAGCCGGGAACAAAGCACTCATAGTGTTTCACGATGGTATCCTCCATTACCTGAATGCAGTGACATAGCCCTCAAAGTTGACGCCAATGTGCCGGTCGGGCGCATTGATGCATATCAACACAAGCACTCAGGGCCACTTCACCGCAGGCGGCATGGAGGAGAGGATCGAGTTGACGTTGCCGCCGGTCTTCAGGCCGAAAATCGTGCCGCGGTCGTAGAGCAGGTTGAACTCGACATAACGGCCGCGGCGCACCAGCTGTTCCTCGCGGTCCTGGTCGGTCCAGTTGGTGTTGAAGTTCTTGCGCACCAGATGCGGGTAGACGATCGCGAAGGTGCGGCCGACGTCCTGGGTGAAGCCGAAGTCGGCGTCCCAGCCGCCGTCCTCGTCGGTCGAATGCTGCCAGTCGTAGAAGATGCCGCCGATGCCGCGCGGCTCGTCGCGGTGCGGCAGGAAGAAATAGTCGTCGCACCATTGCCTGAACTTCGGATAGTCGGCGACGGGGTGTTTCGAGCAGGCCAGTTCGAAGGATTTGTGGAAGGCGACCGTGTCCGCGTCTTCCTGGGTGCGGCGCCGGTCGAGGACGGGGGTCAGGTCGGCGCCGCCGCCGAACCACCAGCTCGTCGTCACCACCATGCGGGTGTTCATGTGGACGGCGGGGACGTTCGGATTTTGCGGATGGGCGATCAGCGAGATGCCCGACGCCCAGAAACGCGGGTCCTCTTCGGCGCCGGGGATCTGCTTGCGGAACTCCGGCGAGAATTCGCCATAGACCGTCGAGGTGTGGACGCCGACCTTTTCGAACACGCGGCCATAGAGCATCGACATGACGCCGCCACCGCCCTTGCCGTCGTCGCGCTGCCATTCGGTGCGCTCGAAACGGCCCGGCGCGTAATCCGAGAACGGGCCCGCCAGATCGTCCTCGAGGCGTTCGAACGCGTCGCAGATGTGATCGCGCAGTTCCTCGAACCATGCGCGCGCGGTTGCTTTCCTGGTCTCGATGTCCGGCGGCAATCCAACGGGCAGGTTCGGGCGCTGCTGCATGACAGTTGTTCACTCCGGCGCAATCACGGCATTCCTAGCGGTTAACGGTTCGTGAACGCGATGCCAAGCCCGACGAAACGTCATTCATGTTGGAATTGACAGGATGACGGCAGAAATTAAACTCTCAAATATCGCGGGGGAAAAGAATCATGCTTCCACCCAAACCGCCACGGACGGCGATCAGCCGTCAGCTGGAAAAAAGTCGCGAAATCGCAACAGGGCGAAGAGACAGTTTCGTGCGCGAAACCTACCGACTCGGCCGTCGCGCCGCCCGCAGAAAAGCCCGCGAATGGTTTGACCAGTACCCGAAGGCGGCTTACTGGACGCAGGTCGAAAGCTGGCGGGTGCTCGACGGCGACGTCATCGAATTCACCATGCGGCGCCTGCCCACCGCCGATTGAGAAGACCTATCCGATGGACAGTTCCCAGCCGGTTTGCCGGCGCGCCGCCACTCGCGACGATATCGCCGCCTGCCTCGATATTCGCGACGTCGTTTTCATTCGCGAGCAGGGCGTCGACCCGGCGCTCGAACGCGATGGCCTGGACGACGAAAGCATCCATTACCTTGCCGAAATCGACGGATGGCCGGTGGGCGCCGCGCGGGTGCGCGTCCTCGACGACCGTTTCAAGGTGCAGCGCGTCGCCGTGCTGCGCGAGGCGCGCGGCAAGGGGGTCGGCGAGGCGCTGATGCGTTTCCTGATGGCGGATCTGGCGGCCGGAAAGCAGGCGGCGGGCCGCCATTTCTTCCTGTCGAGCCAGTCCTATGCGGTGCCGTTCTACGAGAAGCTGGGCTTTTCCGTCTGTTCGGACGAATACATGGAAGCGGGCATCGCGCATAACGACATG
>CAVQHF010000007.1:0-41856 GCA_963712205.1 uncultured Alphaproteobacteria bacterium
TAGACGGAGACAGACAAAGATGCCGTGGCAAGGTTGGACATCATCTATCACGGAAAGTGAGGTTAAATGCCTGTACCCGATGCCGGAGCGACAAGGCCGAGCAGGAACGCGATCGAACTCCGGAATGTCGGCAAGTCGTTCGGAACCGGCGCAAACGCGTTCTCCGCACTGAAGGACGTGTCGGCGAATATCGGCGAAAACGAGTTCTTCACCCTGCTCGGCCCTTCGGGTTGCGGCAAGACCACCCTGCTGCGCTGCATCGCCGGCTTCGAGGAGCCGACCGACGGCGAAATCCTGCTTTACGGTCAGGACATCGCCAGCCTCCCGCCCTATCGCAGGCCGGTCAACACCGTCTTCCAGAGTTACGCTCTCTTTCCGCACATGACGGTCGGCCAGAATGTCGGCTTCGGCCTGCAGATGCTGAACCGGCCCCGCGCCGAGATCGCCCGCACCGTCGAGGAAATGCTGCGGCTGGTGCAAATGGAAGAACTGCGGGACCGGCGTACCGGCGAGATCTCCGGCGGTCAGCAGCAGCGCGTCGCCCTCGCCCGCGCACTGGCGCCAAAACCCAAGGTGCTGCTGCTCGACGAACCGCTCTCGGCGCTCGACCTGAAACTGCGCAAGGAAATGCAGGTCGAACTGAAGCGCCTGCAGACCGAGACCGGCATCACCTTCATCTTCGTCACGCACGACCAGGAGGAGGCCCTGACCATGTCGGACCGCGTCGCCGTCATGAACAAGGGCGACATCCTGCAGATCGGCAGTCCGCGCGAGATCTACAACCAGCCAAAACACCGTTTCGTCGCGGACTTCATCGGGGACATCAACTTTCTCGATGCAATCGTCACGGAATGCGGCGTGACCTGCCAGGCGGAAATCGCGGATGTCGGCACGGTGGAATTCTTGCGTGAGGGCGAAATCGCGGTCGGCCAGCACATCACGCTCGCCATCCGCCCGGAACGGATTACTCTCTCGGCGGAGGCGCGCCACCCGTGCCGGATCGAGAACATCGTCTATCACGGCACCGACACGATCTATCACCTGCGCCTGCCGAACGACGACCGGATGCTGGTCAGATCCCAGAACAGCGAAGGCCACGCGCCCGCGTGGCAAACCGGCGACGATATCGGATGGGCGGCCGCCCCCGATGCTCTGGCCGTCATAGCGGACAACCCGTCATGAACAGGCGCCGCTCCACAATGCTCGCCAATATCTGGCTGATCGGCCCGGCGGTGGTGGCGATCGTCATTCTCATGGTCATCCCGCTCTCCATGATGGCCTGGATATCGATCCAGGCACGCAGCTACGGCGGCGGCGTTCACTGGGGCGAACTGACCGGCGACGCCTGGCTGCGCTTCGTGTTCGAGCGCAATCTCGACGACAGCCTGTCATGGAGCTTCAACTACCTCTCGATCATCCTGCGCTCGTTCTGGCTGTCGGCACTGACGACGGTCATCTCGCTGATCGTCGGTTTCCCGACCGCCTTCTTCATGGCGACCCGGCCGCTCCGCTGGCGCACATTGCTCGTCTTCATGGTCACGCTGCCGTTCTGGACCAACCTCCTGGTGCGCAACTATGCCTGGATCCTGATCCTGCGCGACCACGGCACCATCAACGGGCTGCTGATGTCACTCGGCGTGATCGACCGGCCGCTGCCGCTGCTGCACAACGAATTCGCCGTCGCGGTGGGGCTGGTCTATTCCTTCCTGCCCTTCATGGTGCTGCCGATCTATTCGAGCCTGGAAAAGATCGACCTGCGCCTCGTCGAGGCGGCCTTCGACCTCTATTCGGGCCGCTGGCGGACATTGCGCCACGTCATCCTCCCGCTCGCCAAACCCGGCATCATCGCCGGCTGCATCCTGGTCTTCATTCCCGCGCTCGGTTCCTATGTGACGCCCGAACTTCTCGGCGGCGGCAAGACGCTGATGATCGGCAACCTGATCGGCCACCAGTTCGGCGGCGCGCGCAACTGGCCATTCGGCGCCGCGCTCGGCCTGTTCCTGCTCGCCCTTGTTCTCATCGCGATGACCGCTTACGCACTGCGGACCCGCCGGTCGGGAGGAACGCAATGAGCCGGCGCGCGGCAGGCGATGCGAAGCGCTGGCCGGGACTGGCGCTGGGCGCGGGCTTTTTCTTCGCCTATGTCTATCTGCCGATCCTGATCCTGGTGGCCCTGTCGTTCAACGAGAACCGCGTCGTCACGGTGTGGACCGGCTTCACGCTCGATTGGTACAAGCTGGCGTTTCACAACGACGCGATGGTGCGCGCGGCGGAGAATTCGCTGATCATCGCCTCGGTCGCCGCGGTCTCGGCGACAATTCTGTCGACGCTCGCGGCCGTCCGGATGGCGCAAGTCCGCTTCACCGGCCAGACCGCCGTCAATGCGCTGGTCGCCCTGCCGATCACCGTGCCGGAAATCGTTCCCGCGGTCGCGACGCTGATGTTCTTTGCCAGCCTCGGCGTCACGCTTGGCCTCGGCACCGTCATCCTGGCGCACACGGTGTTCTGCATCCCGTTCGCCTATCTGCCCATCCGGGCGCGGCTGGAAGGCATGGACCGGGCGCTCGCCGAAGCGGCCGGAGACCTTTATGCAAGCCCGCGTCGGGCCTTCTTCAAGATCACCCTGCCGCTCATGATGCCGGGCATCCTCTCCGGACTCGTTCTCGCCTTCATCATTTCGCTCGACGACTTCGTGACGACCTTTTTCGTCGGCGGCGCGGGATCGACGACGCTTCCGATCTACATTTTCGGCCTTGTGCGCACCGGCGTCACCCCGGAAGTCAACGCCATATCCGCCTTGATGCTGCTTATCTCCATCGCCCTGGTATCGCTTTCGCTATTCCTCGGGCGATCGGAGCACCGTTACTGAACGAGCCCGGTGGCAGCGATAGATGCTCGTCGAACTTTGAGCAGAGGGAGTACTGCAATGAAATACCGAAAGACATCAGCATGGACTGGACTGGCCTCGGGCGTTGCGGCGCTCGGCATGGTCGTGTTGTCGGCATCGGGCGCATCGGCCGATGGCGAACTGCACCTCTACAACTGGTCGAACTATTTCCCGCCGGAATTGCTGGAGAAGTTCGAGAAGGAAACCGGCACCAAGGTCACCATCGACAACTACGCGTCGGAGGAAGACCTGCTGGCGAAGCTGCAGGCCGGCGCGGGCGGCTATGACGTGATTTTCCCGGGCACGACGACGCTCGGCGTGATGGTCGAGCAAAAGCTGCTTGAACCGATCAACGTCAAGGACATGGAGAATTTCAAGAACGTCCTGCCTGCGCACCAGACGATCGCCGGCGATGAAGACCGGACCTATTCGGCGCCCTATATGTGGGGCACGACCGGCTTCACCTACCTCCCCTCCAAGGTTCCCGGCGGCAAGATGGAGGAGAGCTGGAACGCGATCTTCCATCCGGCCGAGGAACTCAAGGGCAACATCGCGATGCTCAACGAGATGTCCGACGTGTGGAATGCCGCGGCGTATGATCTCGGCATCTCGAAATGCACCGAGGACCCCGCCGAAGCCCAGAAAATCCTCGACCTGCTGATGGAGCAGAAGCCCTATGTGAAGGTCTACTCCAATGACGGCACGATCGACCGCATGGTGGCCGGCGAGGTCGCGGTCCACATGCAGTGGAACGGCGCCGCTCACCGCGTGAAGGCCAAGCAGCCGGACGCGGTCTACGTCTATCCCAAGGAAGGCGTCACCTTCTGGACCGACGCGATGGTCGTGCCGAAGGGCGCGCCCGACCTGGATAACGCAAAGGCGTTCATCAACTGGATGATGGAACCGGAAAACGCGGCGATCGCATCGAACTACACGGGTTATTCCAATGCCATCAAAGGGTCCGGCGAATTCCTCAAGGAGGACTTGAAGAACGATCCGGCCGTCAATACGCCCGAGGAATACGGCGACCGGCTGCGTCCCTATCAGAAGTGCTCGGAAAAGTCGCGCGACCTGCGCGAACGCGTCTGGACCAAGTTGAAGTCCTGATACCCGGCCAATAGAAATACGGACGGGGGAGCCGCAACGCTCCCCCGTTCGCTTGAGAGGACATCATGACCGCGTTTGAAGACACCTACGGCTTTGCGAGACGCGACGTCAGTCTCGCCAACTGGCGCACCCTGCCCTATGCCCGCTTTTCCTTCCAGAACACGCGCGAGTTGGTGCCGACCGCCGCGATCTCATGCGGCGACAAGGGCCATGAAGACCCGCCTTTGGGCGATGGCGCGCTGTCCGGCTTCAGCGCCAGGATCGATGGCGAGGACATCGGTTTTCGCGATTTTCTCGAACAGTCTTTCACCGACGTCTTCGTCGCGATGAAGGACGGCGACGTCGTCGCGGAATGGTCCGCCGGCCATGCCGATCCCTCCGCACCGCATATCCTGTTTTCCATCACCAAGTCCGTGACCGGACTGGCCGCCGGCATTCTGGAGGAAGATGGCCTGCTCGATCCGGCCGCGCCGGTCTTGCGATACCTGCCCGAGGCGCGGGGCTCGGCCTATGGCGATGCGAGCGTGCAGGACCTGCTCGACATGCGCGTCAGCCTCGATTTCGACGAGAGTTACCTCAATACCGACGGCGACTACGACCGCTACCGTCGCGCCATGCTGTGGAACCCGCAGCGCAGCGACAAGCCGGCCGAGACGCTCCCGGAGGTGTTGATGTCGCTGCCGAAGGGAGACGGTCCGCATGGCGGGCCGTTCTTTTACGCCTCGCCGAACACCGACGTCCTTGCCCTCGTCGTCGAACGCGCTTCCGGCGAGCGCTATGCCGATTTCGTCTCGCGGCGCATCTGGCGGAAGATCGGCGCGAAAACCGACGCCTATGTCACGCTCGATTCCGCGGGCGCCCCGCGCGGCGCGGGCGGCCTGTGCGCGACGGCGCGCGATCTCGCTCGCCTCGGCGAGGCCATCCGCTTGGGCGGAAGCGGTGTCGTCTCAGGGCGCTGGGTCGACGACATGCGCTCCGCCGGCGACCGGGAGGCATGGAGGACGGGCAATTACCTGGAGCTCTTCCCGAACGGCCGCTACCGCGACTGCTGGTACCAGCCGGGCTACGACGGCGATCCCTTCTGCTGCATCGGCATCCACGGCCAGTGGCTCTATGTCGATCCGTCGCGAAGCGTGACGATCGTCAAGCTCTCCTCGCAGCCCACTCCGGGAGACGACCCACTCGACCAGCGCTGTCTTGCCTTCTATCAAGCTGTTAGCAATCACTGTAAGATGTTGAAAGCAGACGTGATTAATTGCGCCATCATGCCGGTCAGCCCAGTGGCGGCAGGAACAGCGGCCGAGCGGCGGAAACGGTCACGGCTGTATGCCGGCGACCCTGTCGCGTTCTCTTTTCGAGAGCATCGGCAGCAATTTCAACGGCAGGCCAAGCGCATGGGGCGCGGAAGTCCTGAAGACCTTCGACAGAATGGCCCAGTCCGGCAGCCTTGCCTTTGCGGCATTGCGCGCGAGCAGATAGGCGTAGGTCTGCCCGTCTTCGCGGATCCGCCGGTCGAGCTCGGCGGACTGTTCCGCGCTGAGGTCGAAACGGCGCATTTTCAGCCGGAACACCAGAAGATAACCGATTCTCGCCGCGGCGCCGGGAGTTTTCCAGTCCAGGGCGGAGAAATAGATGTTCACCCCGCGTCCGCACTTCACGTTACGGCATGTCGAGAACGCCACCGACCGGCTCTCCTGGGTCAGCGTGAGCCAGAACAGGTGGTCCTCGCCGGCACTGAGCAGATCGGCATCGAAGCGCAGGCCCGGATGGCGCGCGAAGCTGTAGACCACCGTCGAGGTCTGGCTGAGATATTCTTCCAGATAGGCGTCGAAGGCGGTTCGCGCGCTCATGGCGAAAACGTCGTCTCGCCCGCCGCTTGCGGTGGGCGCCGGCATTCGCGTTCCAGTCCACCAGTCGCGGATCACGGCGCAGCATTCGAACCAGCTTTCCACCTTGTCGTAGCGGAAGTGGTCGCAGAAATAGAAGTCGTGCCCCTCCCCCAGGGCCTCCAGCGCCGTTGCGATATGGCAGGGCAGCCACTCGTCGTCGGAATCGAGAAAGGCGACGTAATGCGTCTCCGCCGGATCGAGAAGGTCGAGCGCGGCGTTGCGGGCCATGCCGGGACCGGCATTTTCCTGCGAAACGAGACGCAATTCATGCGGTGCCGGAATATCCACTGCCTGCAGGTCCCGGGCGGCGGGAACCGGCGAACTGTCATCGACGACGACGATCTTGAGCGTAACGCCGGCGGGAAGTTCCTGCGCAAGCACGGACGAGACCGCGCGCGCCAGAATGCCCTCCTCGCGCTGGTAGAACGGGATGACGACGGCGACCTGTCTCGGATGGTCGGTCATTGCGCCGTCGCCCTCGCCGCCTTGCGTGCCTGCAGATGCCGAAGCCGCACGGCTTCCACCGCGGCGACCGCCCTTTCCGTGGCGCGCGCGATGGTCGTGTCCGCGCTCAGCTGCGGCTCCTGCTTCGCGAGCCGCTGCAGGGCGCGGGCGGCCGCGTGCTTCAAGGCGTGATTGACGGGTCTGGCGAAGGCCAAGCGGTCGAACTGGCGGCTTCTTCGCCCCATGCCCTGGCCGCCGGAAAGCACCGACCACGCCTCGCGCGAGGTGGACGGAAAGAGGCGATTCGCCCTGAGAGGGATTTCCAGCGACTCCGCCCAGTCCGTCCATTTGAAGCGATGCTCCTTCGCGATCGGCGTGACCGCGATCCATGGCGTGCGCAGCGCATCGGCGACGATTGCCCCGTGCATGGACTCGGTGACGACCACGCCCGCGCCCCGGATTTCGCGGAGCACCGTCTCGACGTCGCTTGACGGATCGACGAAGCGGATCCCGGCGGTCTCGCAGGTCGCCTTCCAGTTGCCGCGGTCGAGGCTTTGAAAGTGCGGGATGAAAATGGCCGGCGCCCCGCCCGCGGGCTCCGGCAGGTCGATCGCGCGCAGCAGCACCGCCCCGTCGGTGACGACATTGTCACGCGGAATATTGAGGACGTCCGCCGTGCGCGGGCCGCGCACGAACGCGAATTCCCACGATCCATCGTGGACGTCAGGCGCGCCCGTATAGCCGCCATAACCGGACCCGACCACGATCTTGTTCGATGTCTTCGGATAATTGTCGTAGATGATCGACCCTATGCCGACGAAGAGCTCGTTTTCGTTTTCGTCGAAGAAACCGTCGCCCAAAAGGCGCGGCCAGACATAGGCATTCAGATCGTCACCGAAATTCGGGATCTTGCACTGGAAGTAGGTAAGCCTCATGCACGCCTCCTTTTTGGTGGTCGCGGCGCCCGGGCGAAGGGAGCGATCGCGGTGATCACAGCCATGACGAATCCAGCGACACGGGACGCATCGGCGCGTCCGAACCGCTCAGGATCTTGATGAATTCGCCATAGAGGTTGAGATGGAGCCGCCCTGCAAAAACCAGCGACTTGGCCTCGGACCGCACAAAGTCGCGATAATTGGTACGCAGCAGACGGCGATTGATGGTCCGAACCGTTTCTCCGCGAGCAGCCGCTTCCGGCTCGATAAGGCGGTGAAAATAGGCATTGGCCAGGCGTGACCGCGAGAAACCGAACGAGCCCACGGGTTGGCGCCGGTAGATGTTCAGGCCGTCGTCCAGCCGCACGCCGAGTTCGGGGCTGTAGCACACGCGGTTCGTCGCGGCGGCGCATTGCAGCAGGTAGTGCATGTCTTCCGAGGAGAAGCGCAGCCGCTCGTCGAAACGGATGTGCCCGAGGGTCCGCGCATTGATGACCGTTGCGGACAGGTGCACCGGCCAGCATGACAGGACGGTTTTGAAGAAGTCGTCCTCGAGCCTCATGACCCTGCTACCGGCTGTGATTGGCGCGCCGCCATCGGCGAGCCCCGTCTCCTTGAGCCGGGTCGTCTTGGCGCACGGCCATGTGTAATCGGCGAAGAACAGGTCAAAGCCGGCATCGAGTCCTTCGACGGCGGTGGCGATGTGACCGGGTTCCCAGCGGTCGTCGGAATCGAGGAAGGCGACATAGTCCGCGGACGATGCGATCGCGTCGAGACCGGCGTTTCGGGCCTTCCCCGGGCCGCCATTCGCCTGGCGGACGACCGTTATCCGGTCGCGTTGCGCCTCCGGACGTTCGCCGATCTCCTCCGCCGGCGACCGGGGGCTCGAATCGTCGACGACGACGATATCGATATCTTCGAATGTCTGCGCGGCGATCGAATCCAGCGCCCGGCCAAGAATGCCGCGCTCGCACTGGAAGAACGGAATGATGACAGTGACTTTCCTCATGTTTCACCTCCCTGATCGAACATACTCGCTTGCCGGCTCATCGCGCCCTCGCCGCCCTGATCACGGTGCCGCCGAGACCGATGATGCGCCTCGGCGCGAAGGCCAGAAGGGCCAGGACATAGGTGATGCAACCGATGGCGATGTCCGACACGAGGCCGGCGGCGGGCGCGAAATCGCTCGTGACCTGGCGGGACAGAAGGACGGCCGCGGCCATGAAAATCACGGCGCTGAACGGGGCTGCGAACTGCCGCGCATAGTCGGAGAAGCGCATGTCGATGAGCTTCAGCGTCATGGCCACGGCGACCGGCCAGACCAGATAGGTCTTCGCGACCATGGCGGCGAGCATGACGGTTATTCCGTAGCGGGCGAAAACGGCGACCAGCGCGAGATTGAGCAGGCTCGACACCAGCTGGTAATAGAACCACCAGTTCGCCTTCCCCCGGCTCTTGATCAGCGACGACTGGAGCGTGCCGATACAGCTGATGATGCCGAGCGCGCAGAGCAGGCGGAGCGGCTGCAGCGCCTCGACCCATTGCTCGCCGAACAGCAGCGGCACAGCCTCGTTCGATACCAGCGCGATGCCCACGAAAATGGGAAACGAAATCACCGAGGACAGGAAGGTCGCGACCAGGAAACCGCGCCGCACCTTTTCGGGCTCGTGCTGCACCTCGGAAAACATCGGATGCGAGACCGTGCCGAGCGCACCGGAAATGATGTCGTTGACCATCGCGTAAATGCGCCGGGAAAAATTGTAGATGCCGACCGGGCGGACGCCGAGAAAGAGCCCGACGAGGATCTGGTCGCCCTTCGATCCGAGAAACTGCACCAGCTGGTTGCCGGAGGCGAACAGGCCATAGTGCGAAACGTCGCGGAATGCGGCAAGGCTCGGCCATCCGCGTGGCCGCCAGCCGGAGGTCCAGTACGTGGTCACGGCCTTGACGAAGGATGCGGCGAGCTGGGCGAAGACAAGCGCCCACAGGCCGTATCCGGCAAGAACGAGACCGACCGCTATCCCCGCCGATATCAGCGTCGCAAACAGCGTGCGCAGGGCGACGAGATGAAAGCGCATCGAACGCACGATCAGGGCGTTCGGCACCACGCTCGCCATCTCGAAGACCATCTTCAGGGCGAAGACGGGAACGAGAAACCTGAGCTTTTCGGCATCGAAAAGCCCGGCTATCGCACCCGACGCCCCCCAGAGGGCCGACGCGGCCAGAACCGCGAACGTCACGCAGAGCCAGAAAACCGTATCGAGATGGTCGGTGCGCAAATTCGCCCGCTGGACGAGCGCCTCGCCGAAGCCGACGGGCCCGAGCGCCGTCGCGAGCATCGAAACGGTGGCCGCCAGCGCGACCACGCCGAAATCCTCCGGCGCCAGCACCCGCGACGTGACGAGAAAGACCAGGAAATTGACCGCCGCCGGCGCCCAGATGCTGAAGGCGTACCAGAACACGCCCCTGAAGGCGACGACGGAACGCCCGACGCCGTGCTGATGGCGCGGAACCTCGTCGCGTCCGTTTCGCGGATTTCCGTTCAATCGATGATGCATGATGATCCTGCCCGTTCGAGTGCGAACCGCGCGTTTTTTGAAGGGCGGAAATTCGGCCGCGGGCTTCGAGCTGCCGGGACGCGGCTATCGCGCTGACGCCTCGGATGGGATATGGAGCCAATCTGCGCAAAGTTCCGGGCGCGACCGCCTTGGCCGGCTCGCCGGGCTTTGCGCCGCAACGGCCAACCTGCAGACGCGGAGACGTGGTGAAGAGACTGAAAGGCCTTATCGGCCGTCAAAGCACTGGTCCTGTTCCGGCCCGCCCCCGGCTGCAGCTGGATGCGACCGACATGGCGATCTACGCGATCGGCGACGTCCATGGCTGTCTCGACAAGCTGCTCGGTCTCGAACGCAAGATCGTCGCGGACGCGGAAAGCCTGCCGGGCGGGAAACTCATTGTCATGCTCGGCGACTATGTCGACCGGGGCCCGGCTTCGGCGCAGGTCATCGCACATCTCAGCGAACCGCCGCCGGCGGGGTTCGAGCGCATCTGCCTGGCCGGCAACCACGAAGCCGCAATGCTCGACTATCTCGAAGGGCGAAGCGACCTTGACCGATGGTTGCGGCTTGGCGCCGGGGCAACCCTTCGCTCCTACGACGTCGACGTCGCGCGGCTGCAATCCATCTACCGGCGGAGCCGGGAAATCGATGAGGCGATCCGGAAAGCCATCCCGGTGTCCGACATCGAATTTCTGAAGCAGTTGCCGGTGCTCGTCGAGACGGCGGACTTCATCTTCGTTCATGCCGGCTTTCGCCCCGACATCCCGCTCGACCAGCAAGCCGACGAGGACCTGATCTGGATTCGGGACGATTTCTACGATCGGGCTCATCTGCTGCGCAAAAACGTGGTGCACGGTCACACCCCGATCTCGACGCCGAAGCTCGAGGGCCGCCGGCTCAACATCGACAGCGGCGCCTGTTTCGGCGGCCCCCTGACGGCGGTGCGTATCTGGCAGGGACAGGGCGAATTCCTGTACTGCTGAAGCCGGCAGGTTTCGGTGAAGGATCATGTCCGCCGCTCCCTGTAATAGGAGCCATACCGGTCCATGTAGTCTTCGGCGTCCGACTGGGTGGTGTAGCGCGCAAGCTTCTTCATGTCGGCCATGTTGAGGATGATCCCGATCGTCTTCATCGCGATCTTTCGCTCCGTGCGCAGTATCGATGCGAGAAGCGCCCTTGGCGTCGATCCCCATTTGGCCAACAGGATGAAGCCGTCGGCCATCGGCTCGAACGCCTTTGCGTCGATGACAGGGCCCATCGGCGGCAGGTCGATGACGACATAGGCGAATATCTGCCGCGCCTCCTCGATCAGCTTGTGCATGTCGGGCCCGGCGAGCAGATCGGTGGAATGCCCCCTGTGCCTGCCAAGCGCCGGCAGGATGGCGAGGCCGGTGCCGCGGTCGATGCGCACGAAGCGCGACCAGCGCTCTTCGCCCTGCAGGGCTTCGGCCAGCCCGTCACCCGAAACATCCTGAAGTTTCCGGCTGAGGCCGCGATTTCGCAGGTCGCCGTCGATCAACAGGGTCTTTGCCCCGCCGGCCGCGAGCAGGCAGGCGAAGTTGGCGGCAACGGTCGTCTTGCCCTCGTCGGGCAAGGCCGAAACGAAACCGATGACCTTGCAATCCGAACCGGGGATGTGGCGATCGACCGACAGACGGGCATTGCGTACCGTCTCGGCGAAATACGAACCCGGCGCGTCCTTCGCCATGCGCATGATCCCGGGTGACACGATCCCCCTGCCCTTGGGAGCATCTTTTTCGGGACCATCCGCTTCCGCCGCGTCGGTCTGGTCCACCATCGGAAGGAATCCGAGAAATTTGACGCCAAGCGCATTTCGGACATCGTCCGCATTGCGGAAAAACCGCTCGCGAAACTCCTGGAGCGTGGCCATGCCCGCGCCGGCGAAGAGGCCGAGAAACAGCGAGAACGCAAGTGTCATGGTCTTGCTCGGGCTGGACGGCCCCACCGGGTTTTCCGCCTCGGAAATGACCCTGGCCTTCGCGATCGGAAGCGTGCGCTGCTGGGACGCCGCTTCATACCGTTCCAGATAGGTCTGGTAGAGGTTGGCGAGGGCGGCGGATTTCTGCTCGAGATTCCGCAGTTTCACCATCGCCTTGCCGGTCTCGGAGCTTTCGTCCGACATCACCCCGACATTGCCGCCGAGCGATGCCTCGCGGGCTTTGGCGACGTTGTATTCGTTGCGGTAGGACTCCGTCAGTTGCTGGAGCTCGCTGTAGATTCGGCGTTCCAGCTCGGTTTTTTTCCGCCTCAGGTCGACCGCCTGAGGGTGATCTTCACCAAAACGGGCCGAGACGTCGTCCAGCCGGCTGCTGACGGACAGGAACTGCGACTTCAGGTCGTTGATGAGCGCGCTGTTCGGCTGGTTCGGCGGTATCGTCGCATTCCGGGCCGCATTCTCCATTCCGCTGTCGATGATCGCCTTGAACTGCTCGTAGCGGGCGCGGGCATCCGCGGTATTGGACCGTGCCAGCGCGAGTTCCTTGCTGAGGTCGGACAATTGCTGGTCCGAGATCAGTTCCCCGCCGGTGGACGTCAGGCCGTTCTCGGCGCGGAATTGCTCGACTTCCAGCGCGGCTTCCTGGGAACTCTGCCTCAGGTCGTCGAGCCGTCCCTGAAGCCAGACCGCGGCCCGCTGGGTCGCATCGAAATTCGCTTCCAGCTGGTCGGAGAGATAGGCGTCGGCATAGGCCCGCGTGATCTCTCCGGCCAGTTGCGGGTCATGCCCGTTGAACGAGACCTCCAACACAAAGCTGCGGCCGACGCGGCCGGCCGACATGTCCTGCTGAAGAAGAGCGGCGGCCTTTCCGATGGCGGAGGCTTCCGGGTCTCCGTCCGGAGTATTTGGCTTGGCCAGAAGCACCATGCGCAGCGCCAGTTTTGCCGCCGATTTCAGCCAGGCGACCGGTGTTTTCGGGGGATTGAGGAACGCCTCGTTGTCCTGCAGATCCAATGCGGTCACGACGGTGCGGGCAAGCTGGTTGGATTTCAGTATCTCGACCTCGCTCAGGATCATCGAGTCGACCTGCATGCTGTTGGATGCGGGTTTTTCCTCCTGGGCATATTTTGCCAGTTGCTCGTCGATCAGGATGCGAGTGGACGCCGTGTAGACCGGCGGCGCGACCACCAGATACACAACGCCCAGCGACACCCCGACAAGTGCGAAAAGCGCGACCAGCCAGGCGCGCCTGCGCGCGGCCGCGAGAAGCGCGTCCAGGTCGATGAACTCGCCGCTGGAGGAATGGCCGGCAATGACGCTGGCTTCTATTGGCTGTGTGCTTTGATGCATCAAGCTGCTCGTGTTGCCCTTTTCGATCCGGCGTCCGGACAGGTCGGCGACTGCCGCCGGTCAGGCGACATCGCGCCGATACTCGTTCTCGGCCACCATCGCGGCGATCGGCCCGAGAACCCCGTCGCGGATATCGCTGCGTGCCAGGGCGAAGGCGACATTCGCCTGGATGAACCCTTCCTTCGATCCGCAATCGAACATCCGGCCGTTAAACGGCGCGGCGAAGAATTTTTGGGTTTCCATCAGCCGGAGCATGGCGTCGGTCAGCTGGATCTCGTTGCCGGCGCCGCGCCTGTGCTCGCCGAGCAGCCGGAATATCTCGGGCTGCAGGATGTAGCGGCCATTGATGTAGCGGTTCGACGGCGCCTCGGCGGGCTTCGGCTTTTCCACCATCCCGGTAATCTCGAAATCCGCTCCCGACGGCTTCCCCCTTGGCGACGATGCCGTATTTGTGCGTCAGCGACGGATCGCACTCCTCGACGGAGATCACGTTCCCGCCAACCTCGTTGTAGAGATCCATGGCGCCGGAAAGGCATCCCCTGGCACCGTGGGAAACCATGTCCGGCAGAAGGACCGCGAAGGGTTCGTCGCCGACGATGTCGCGGGCGCACCACACCGCATGGCCCAGGCCATCGGGCGACTGCTGGCGTGTCAGGCTGACGGCGCCGGCGGGAAGCTGAAGGGCATCGAGTTCGTCGAGCTGCTTCCGCTTGCCGGCACGTTCGAGCGTTGCATTGAGTTCCGGCTGGATATCGAAATAGTCCTCGATCGCCGCCTTGTTCCGTCCCGTGACGAGAACGATGTGCTCGATGCCGGCCTCCAGCGCCTCGTCGACCGCATACTGGACGACCGGACGGTCGACGACGGTCAGCATCTCCTTGGGCACCGATTTCGTCGCCGGCAGAAACCGCGTACCGAGCCCGGCCACGGGTATCACCGCCTTCTTCACTTTGCGCATGTCCATCTTCCTTCGTCGTCTTGTCGAGCCGCCCCGGCCCGTCCGTGAGATTTCATTGAAAGGCCGCCAGCCGTCTCAGCCGGACGCCGATGGGCATGCGCAGATGGCGCAGGGCGACCGGATCGCGGATTGCCGTGGCCGCCGCGCCAAGCAGGGCCTTTTCCTTGAATTGCTGGACGAGGCGCAGAAATGACGCCGCCTGCCTGAGATTGCGGCGCCGCTCCCTCATCGCCTGCCGGGCGGCCGCGTCGAGCTGGTGCGCCCGCTCGAACCTGTCGTCGGAGGCGAGCATCGCCCTGACATGCCGCACATCGAGAACGCCGGAAATCGAGCCGCCGCGCACCTTGTAGACATAGCCCGGCTCCGGCACGACGGCGCAGCGCGCGCCTCTTGCCAGAGCCGACGCCATGAAGAGATAGTCCTCGCCGATGCGCAGCGCCTCGTCGTAGCGCAGGCCGTGCGCCTGGAGAAACGATCGCGCGAAGAGCGGCTTCATGTAGCCGAAATTGTACTTGGCGACGAAGATGCGGTTGGACCGGATGAAGTCCGCAAGCGATATCTCGCCGAGGCCGGCGAGGAACGACCGGTCGAACATGGCCTTCGCCTCGCCCGTAAAAACATCCTGCACGATCAGGTTGTCGACCACCACTTGCGCTGCCGGTCCGCTTGCGCGCGCCAGCATCCGCCCGAGGCGCCCCGGCAGCATGGTGTCGTCGGCGTCGAGGACGGAAATCCACCGCCCCGTCGCCGCTTCCAGTCCGGCATTGCGCGCGCCGCCCGGGCCCCGGTTTTCGCGCAGGTCGACCAGTCTCACCCCTTCGCTGGCGTAGTCCCGCGCAACGGCCGCCGTATCGTCGAGCGAGGCGTCGTTGACGACCACGACCTCGACAGCGACCTCGCGCTGCGCGAGCGCGCTTTCGATCGCGTCCGCGAGTGTCGCCCCGGCGTTGTAGGCGGCGATGATGACGCTGACGTCAGGCTGCATTGCTTTCCTCCGTGGTGGTCGAAATCGCGCCGTACTGGCGGATCTCCCTCAGGCCGAGCAGACCGGCCACGACGCCGACATGCATGATGCCGCGAAGCACCGACGGGTTTCGGCGCGCCGGAAACGCCGCGAGAACGGCCGCGGCCGCAAAGCAATACCCCGCCTTCATGCCGGCCAGCCCGACCCGCGCCGCAAGCTGCGGCGCCGCCGATTTTCCGGCGAGCAGCCGTCCGTGCGTCTGCCCGGATCGAAACCGGCGTTTCGCAAGCCAGGAGAATCGGGCCCGGCTGGCGGGGACCGGCTCGTTCACCCGCGCGCCGGGGGCATAGGCGATCTCGCCGCCATCGTCGGTGAGCTGTGAGAAGAAGGCCGTGTCCTCGCCGCCGGAACGTCCGAGTCCGGTGTCGAATCGCCGACCGGCGACATACGGCGAATTGCGCCGGAGAAGGACGTTGCAGGTGTAACCGGTGCGGATTCGGGACCCGACCCAGACCGGGAAAGTCGAATGGCTCTCCGACCGTCGCATCCATGCCGGGGAATCGGGTCGGTAGATTGCCCGCACGGGACCGAGCACGGCATCCGCCCCGGTATGAAGCGCCGCATCCAGCAATTCGCGCAGCCAGCCACGCGTGACGGTCTCGTCGTCGTCGACGAATGCCAGGAAATTGCCGGTCGAGGCATCGAGGCAGGCATTGCGCGCAACGGATATGTTGCGCGCCGGCGCGTGCAGATAGGTCAATGCGTGCGGAAAGTCCGCCGCGATCGCGTCCACCAGTTCCCGGGCGCTGGGCGTCTCGTCATTGTCCGCGATTATGACGCGCAGCCCGGCGCCGTCCGGGACGTCGGCTGCCGCGATCGACGAAAGCGTATCCGCGAGCGCCGTCCTGCGGAAGGTGCAGATGCCGATATCGATCCGCAGAAGCGTCGAGGAAGGCGGCGGCGAGAACGTCATGTCGTCCCCTTTCGCCGCTTTCCGACCAGGTGGAGCCAGAAACCGGCCGACCACGCGAAATGCATCACCATGACCGAAACACCGCTCAGCAGCGCGCGCGGATCACGGTGCGTCAGGCCCATCGCGACGCCGTATCCGAAGCAGATCACGATCCACAGCAGAACCGGAACGGCCGCCCACCAGTGAAACAGGGCCAGCATGGCGCCGGCAGCCGAAGGAAGGATCATCGCCGGCAGCGATTGCCGCAGCTTCGGCAGGGTGCGGTGCTTCAGCATGTTGCCGGCGCGTCCGCTTCCGTAGTTGAGATACTGCCTGAACAGGCCGCCGACGGTGTCGCGCGGATAGTAGACCACGCGGGTCCGGTCGGTGAGCCAGATGCGGTAGCCCGCCGCGCGGAGCCGGTGGTCAAGCTCGGCATCCTCATTGTGTCCGAAGCTCTCGTCATAGCCGCCGACGGCACGGAACGGCGCGATGCGCATGAGGGCGTGATGGCCATGGTCGGTCCATTGCCCCTTCGCCCCTTCCCGGTGCTTCGACCCGCCATTGCCCAGCCTCGAGTTCTGCGCCACCGCGGCCCCCTTCTGGAAAGGGCCGTTTCCCCTGGTCTCCATCGCGACGACCACGGAATCCGCTCCCGTCGCCGCCGCCTCCTCGATCAGCCGGTCGCAAAAATCGTCGGGATAGTCCGAATGCGCATCGATGCGGATCAGGCAGTCGACGCCGTCGCCGAATGTCTCGACGGCCAGGTTGACCGCAGCGCTCTGAATGCGCTTGCGGTTGTCGAGCACCACCAGATACGGCTTTCGCGCCTCGAGGCCGGAGAGGATTTCAAGCGTGCCGTCCGTGCTGCCGCCATCGGCAACGACGATCTTCATGCCGAGCCGGGTCGCGGCGGCCGACAATTGCTCGATCAGCCGCCCGATATGGGCCGCCTCGTTGAGACACGGTATCACGACCATCGCGGACAGCCGCGTTACGGTCCCCGCTCCCCCGAATTCGCAAGTTTCCCGTTTCATGCCGCTGCCTCGAAACCAATGGACGCGCCCCGCCCGAACGAAAGCGCCCGGAGGCGGGCGACCATGGCGCGGCACTCCTCGACGCCGCAGGCCCAGGTTTCCGGCGGTTCCGCCTCCACCCGCGCGCGATGATCGATGAGCGTGGCCACGCTGATGCTTTCGAGCAGGCCCGCAAGGGCATCGACGGACGGCTCGGCGAGCAGGAGGCCCATTTTCCGGTCTTCCAGGAACCGCCCGGTTTCCGTCCCGCGCAGCGCGATCGGCACGGCGCCGTGACGGCAGCCTTCATAGAGCCGGTTGGGCAACAGCCAGTTCGAGTTCTGCCCCTCCTCGAAAAAATCGATCGCCCATGCGAAATCGACCTCGCCATAGATCCTCGGGAGGTCCTCGGAATTGCTGTAGGGCCCTTCAAAGCGGATGAACGGTTCCGCCGCGACCGTGGCATCGAAATCCGAAAACTCCGAATAGGCCGGCCGGCCGCGCATGACGACTTCGAAACGCCCGGCCATTGCCCGGGTGAACGCCGAAAGCAGCCCGAGGGAGCGCCGGCAGCGCAAGGCGCCGAACCATCCGATCCTCAACGGCTGGCCGGGTTTCGCGACCGGCCGCTCCCCGTTGCGCTCGCCGCCAAGGTGCAGGACCTTGTTCTCGAGCAGCATGACCGGCGCGTTCACCTGGCCCCGCGGTTCGAAATATTCCCGCAGGAATGCCGGCGAACTGGTGATCAGAAGTTGCGTGTTGCGGTTGAGCCGGCGCTCCGCCGCGCGCATGGCCTCGCCGAGACGGTCGTCTCTCAGCATCAGCCTGTGAATGTCGAGGCACTCGTATGCGACGGGGACCCGGCCGCCGAACCTCGCATTGAGGCGCTGCGCCAGTGCCAGCATCTCCAGATTGCGCGCGACGATCACGTCCGGCTTGCGCACATTCCTGAATTTGGCGGGAAGCGACAGATTCGCGCCGGCAACCGCGGCAATGCGCTGCAGGAACTTGCCGTCATATGTCGTTCCAAGATCGATCGGAACGACATTGCCGACCATGGCGACCGGTTCGCGACTGCGGCGAAATCCCGCCAGCGTGACGTTGGCGCCGCCGGCACGCAGCATCGCCACGCGGCGGCCGGTCGCCGGGTCGGAAAGATCCGGAACGAGATACAATATCTGCGGCAGGCGTGCGGTCATCATCGTGCAATCTCCTGGGTGCGTCCTGTCCATTCCGTTCCGGACCGTGTCGAGGCGGAACGGATTCGTCTCATTCGAGGGTGCATATGATCAATTCCGGGAACTGGCATTGGTCGCCGGGCGCGGTGAAAGCGATGCGTTCCACTTCCATTCGCAGCGGCCCGTCCGGCGCGGCAAAGCTGCCGAGCCAGGATTTCAGCGTGTCGCTCGCCCAAAGGCTCAAATAGATCTTGGAGGCATGGCTCGGCACCTGGTCCGGATCGTCGACGGTGCGCACCAGCTCGCCGTCGACGAACCATCGGATCCGGCCCTGTTCCCAGATGACGGCATAGTCCACGAACCGGCTCGCCGCCCCGCCCGCGACATCGACGAGTTTTTCGTGCCCGCCCTTGCCGGAAACATATTGGTTGAGCTGGACTTGCGACGGATTCTTCCCGAGGACCTCGAAGTCGATCTCGTCCCAGGGCTCGCCCTGGCTCGGGCCGATATAGGTGAAGAAGGCGGAGTTGAATCCGGATCCCTCGACCGCCTTGATGCGCGCTTCGTAGGCGCCGTATCCATACCGCTTGTTGGTCTGGATTTCGCCGCAGGCATAGTCGCGGTCGCCGGTCCTGCGCGCCGAAAAGCCGAGCTTCAGCGAGCCGTCCGACGCGGAAACTTCATCGCTCGACCACTGGCAGTTCTGGTGCGGACCATTTGCCCAGCCGTCGGACACGTACCACCGGCTCGTGTCGATGCGGTCGAACTCCTCCACGAAGGACGCGCCGCCTGCTTGCGCCGCGGCCGGAAACACCGACGCCGCGACAAGGCAGCCGGCCAATATCGGAAACTTGTCATGGGCTTTGGATTTCAATGCTCGCCTGCTCCGTTCGCGATAAATTTCGTCCGGCCTGGTGGTCGCGGATGCGGTCACTCGTCAGCCATTGCGGCAAGATACGAGGGAAGCGTATCGCCGGGGTCGGCGCCGTCCGGATCGAGCGTCAGAAGAAAGGTTCCCGCGCTGTTTTCGGCACGCTCTATGAAGGCGATCTGCGCCTTGAGCGCTTCTATGCGGACATCGTAGCGCTCCATGTTCCGGCTCAGGTCGTCGACTTTCGACGAAAGACTGCCGCCGTCGCCGTTCTCCAGCGCCGCCATGGCAAAGGCCGCGGAGGTCTGCGCCTCGCTATAGCGGCGTTGAAGTCCGTCGAGTTCACGCTGCATCTCCGAGCGCATCCGCTCGTAGAGCGCCAGCAACCTGTCGAAGCGGCCGAGATCGGTTTCGCGATCGCGCCCGGGGTTTCGAGTCCGGAAATTGAACAGTGCCATGTTGGCTCCCTTGTCTGGACGGACGTTTCGACGTCCGGTCAACTGCGCTCGGCATCCGCGCCGACGACGGCGCGGATCTCTTCGATCTGTTGCTCGCTGAGATCCTTTTTCCATCGCTCGAGCAATTCCGCCTTTATTTCGGGGGACGGGATGGGCGCGCTGAACCCGAGAAACCCTTGCAGGCGGGCGAGTTCGGCGGCGGTTTTCGTCTGAAGATCGCGATAGCGAAGCCGGATCATGCGATCGCCGAGGGTGGTTTCCAGTTCATCGAGCCGGTGCAGGTGGGTCTGCCATCTAACGGCGCAGCGTCCGGCCAGAGACATCTTCGCATAGGCCTCGCGATTGCCTTCGTGGACACCGAGAAACCGGTTCGGAACGGGATACTTCTCCCAGTTCTCGGCCCAGTAGCTGACCCCCTCGTGGCGCAGGCTGCTGGCGACCGTCCCGTAGACATCGCGCAGAACGCCGATGAATTTCGCTTGCGGGAATGCCTGCGCGAGCCTTTCCGCAAGCCAGATATTCGGATGGCTCTTGTCCAGCAATCGCTTCGGCCTGGCGCTGCCCGCCTCGAGCCGATAGCGCTCCAGAAGGGACGCGAGCAGGCGGTGCTCCGCGGTCGCGTCGATCGCCATCTCGGTGACCCATTCGAATATCGGCGGCTTCTCGATCAGCGTGTGGAGTTCCGGATGCGGCTCGAGGATCCAGGCAACCCAATGCGTGCCCGAACGGCCGGTCCCGAGGACGAATATGGGGTCCGGACGGTATGCGGGATCAAACGCCAGCCGCGCCCGCTGCCTTGCCATGCGGACGTGGTCGAAAATCCCGTCCGCGCGGCCGCTGGAGATATTGGGCGGCAGCTGTATCGTCATGTCGTCGGCTCCGCTGCATATTGCGCCATTCGCTGTTCGGTACTGGATTGCGTCTCGCCCGTCGCCGGCCGAACGGGCGGGCAGCAGGTAGCGCGGCTTCGCGTTCCGGGTTGCCAGGGCGCCCCTTCCCGGCTGATACCGGTCGTTGAAGTGCTTCGCCTTGTCCCTGAGGATGCCGGCGGCGATCACCGGCAACGCGAGCGGAGACCGGGCGGCATTGAAGATCGCCGGCTGCAATCCGGACGCTGCCTTGTCGTCGAGGAAGTTGCGCAGCTCGTAGCGCGCGCGGACCTGCCGGGCGTGCCTCACCACAACCGCCCTCGCCGATTTCGGCAGCGCGCCCGATTTCAGGAGCGCTTCATCCGTCTGCCACAGCCGCCGAAGATCTTCGGTCGCATGCCGTCCGCTCAGCGATTCCGGCCGCACAACCGCGCCATAGCCGCAACTTCGGACGACCTTGTACCGGGCGCCGGAGGCAAGCGCGCGGACATAGAGGTCAAAGTCCTCGCCGAGCCGTAGCCGCTCGTCGTAGCGCAGGCCGTTCCGGTCGAGGAACTCCCGCCGCATCACCGGTTTCAGAAAGCCCGTTTCCGCGCGCCGTTCGCCGCGTTTGGCGATATTTCCTTCCACGAATGCCCGAAGATCGAGGAAGTAGGGGTCGGGCGCGAGCGGGGGGACATCCGGATCCTCTTCCGGACCATGGACGAAGAGGACGTTGTCGGCGACAAGATCCCAATCGTCTCCGTCGAGCATCCGCCCGAACCGGCCTTCCAGGAAAAAGTCATCCGCATCGAGCACGGCGATCAGTGGCGCCGATGAATTCGCGATCGCATGGTTTCGCGCAAACGCCGGACCATGATTTCTGTCGAGCACCAGCACGCGCAGCCGGCCGCTGCCGTCGTCGCACGCGCGCGCCGCGCCGGCCGTGTCGTCGCCGGAACCGTCGTCGACGACCACGACCTCGGCAGCGATCGGTTCGGCCAGGGCCGAGCGAACAGCTCGCGCAATCGTTTTCGAAGCGTCTTTTGCGGCAATCAAGACGCAAACCGATTCCCGGGTAGTCGAACGCACATCTGCCTCGCTCGCATAAAATACTACGCTCTACTTCAGCGGAGGATCCGCTAAAGCCAACATATCTATCCCGCTTCCCCAGAAACTCGGAAAAGGGTGAACGTGCAGAGTGATTAATTCAAGCGGCTTGTTCGCAACTGCGAAAGAGTTGAACGCCGGGACTTGAGCCGGCGAACATAAAAGACACGCTAGAGTTGTTGGGAGCGGGTCTTGCCGGAAACGTGCTCAGCCTCGCCGACTGCATCGCCGGATCCCTGAGATACCCGGTCTTTTTTTACGTTGCGAAAGGCGCTTTCGCCCCCCGGCTTCCTGGGCGTGGCCCAGACCATGGCGAGTATTGCCACAAAATAGCCAAATTGAATAATGGCTGCGCAAGCCAGTGTATAGACGAACGTCGTCCACACAGATTGCGTAACGAAATATGTCGTGACCGCAAAGGCGGCCAGCGCGAAAAGCATACCACGCAGAAATAGCGGGAAATTCATCGGCTATACCCGTTGGTTATCCAAGTCGTCACCGAAGGCCATGTCTATTTGCCATTCCTCCCCCAGTAACATTTTCGTACTCCGCGAAATCCGTAAGGCCAAAAAGTGAAATGTTTTTAATACGGCGTCAAAACGTCTGAAATTACGAAAACAATCCACTATCCAATATATTCAATCGTGGAACGACGCGCAATGCGTCAGGCTGACCGGCGCAGGCTTAACGCCTTGGTTGCATCAAACAGCACCGCTAGTGCTGCGCTTGACAGGAAATTATATAGCCCTCCACCTGCACGCCCCAGCAAATATTTACGCATCTACACAGTTGTTTAGTGAGTATAATACCCGTTATCTTTTTGTTAACCACCATTTAGTTGGTTGTTTTGTAATTGAAATTTGACTGTCTATTGTTTGTGCATGTAGTCTAATTTTCTTGCACCTCTTCCTATTAGCATTGATTCGGAAGATATATCATCCCGTCACAATTTATGATCGAATGAGAACAAAATATTCGATTTTTGTCATGGTGTTCTCTCAAGGCAGCGCTACCCTTTTGATTGTTGCGCCGCAGCATTCCGCTCGCCGATTGGGCAAACCATCCAAATCAAGCAAACCTCTGGTTGGAGACATCGATGAAATATGCGTCACGGTCCCACGAAGCGCCGATCGGAATGAGATACCTGGCGGTCGGCGAACCTGCTCCGGGCGGCATGATCAAGCGCATTTTCGATCTCACCGCGGCGGTGGTCGCTATCCTTCTCTTCAGTCCCCTCCTCGGTCTCCTGGCCGTTCTCGTTAAGGTTTCCGACGGAGGCAGCATATTCTACGGCCATACCCGTATCGGAAGAAGCGGCGACCCGTTCAAATGCCTGAAGTTCCGAACGATGGTGGAAAACGGCTCCGAAGTGCTTGCCGCTCACATGAGCCGCAATCCGGCCGCGCGGGCGGAGTGGGAAGCGACCCGCAAGCTCCAGGACGATCCGCGCATCACGCGCGTTGGCGCCGTGCTCAGAAAGCTCAGCCTCGATGAGCTGCCGCAGCTGTTCAATATCCTGCGCGGGGAAATGAGCTTCGTCGGCCCCCGCCCCGTGGTGGACGACGAACTGGAGATGTATGGCACGGCCGTCACGCATTACCTGCGCGCCCGCCCCGGATTGACCGGGCTGTGGCAGATCAGCGGCCGCAACGACGTTTCCTATGCGAAGCGCGTCGACTTCGACCGGTTCTATGTCGAAAACTGGTCGCTCGTGTTCGACATCCTGATCATCATCAGAACGGTTCCCGCGGTCCTGGCATCGCGGGGGAGCTACTGAATGCTCCGTTTGCCGAATCGATCGGAAAAGCAGGGCGGGACCGCCTACGCCCTCCCATGGGCGCGGCGCGCGGCCAACTGCATGCTCGCACTCGTCGCGGTGCTGTTCTGGGGCATGCCGGCATCGATGGCGGACGATTACCGCCTCGGCCCGATGGACAAGCTTCACATTCGGGTTGCCGATTGGCAGTCCGCCGACGCCACGGCACGCGAATGGCCTTCGATCACGGGCGATTACACGGTGGGGCCGTCCGGCGAGATCTCTATCCCGTTCGTCGGCCAATTGCAGGCGAACGGCAAGACCACCTCCGAGATAGCCAAGACCATCGGCGACCAGCTCGAACAGGAACTCGGCCTTCTAAGCCGGCCGGACGCATCCGTCGAGCTGCTCGAATATCGTCCGGTCTACATCTCGGGAGATGTGGAGGCGCCCGGGCAATATCCCTACCAGCCCGGTCTCACCGTTTTGAAAGCCATCAGTCTGGCTGGCGGCATGCGGCGATCCGGCAACGACGGAATGCGCGTCGAGCGCGATTACATCAACGCAGAGGGAAACTTCAGCGTCCTGTCCGCGGAACGGGACAGTCTTCTGGCCAGGCGGGCGCGGCTATACGCCGAATCCGAGGGAAAGACCGAAATCGACATGCCGGAAGAACTGGCCGGCAAGGCCGGCGCCGAAAGACTGATCGCCAAGGAAACCGGCCTCATGAAGTCGCGCCGCGAAAGCCTCGATCGCCAGCTTTCGACGCTCGACGACCTGAAACAATTGCTGCTCAACCAGATCGGATCGCTCGAAAAGAAGATCGACTCCCAGAACACGCAACTCGCGCTTTCACGCGAACAGATGAAGGGCGTCGGCGGTCTTGCCGACAAGGGGCTTGTCGTCAACCAGCGCGTTCTCAGCGTCCAGAGCTCGATCGCCGAACTGGAAGGCAAGATCCTCGACATGGAGACGGCGGAGCTCCGGGCCCGGCAGGACATCAACCGCGCCGAACGCGATACCGTCACGCTGAAAGACGACCGCGAAACCGAGATTTCCCGGGCTCTCCAGGAAACCGAGGCGGAACTCGAGCAACTCGGCCTCAAGATGGGAATGTACCGAAGCCTCATGGGCGAGGCCCTGTCACATGGGCCGGATGCCGCGCAGGGCACGGCGAAAGCGACGGCGGAAATCGACTACAGGCTTGTTCACACCGAGGAAGGGAAGATCACCGAAACCGTAGCCGATGAAAATGCCGCGGTGATGCCCGGAGACGTGCTGAAGGTCGAAATCGTGGCTCCGATCACGCAGTGACGAAGATCGTGGCCGGGGCGCCCGCGCAATGAAGATACCGAAGGCACTGTTCATCGATCCGGACCGCAATTTCTGGTACGGCTCCTTCGCGCTCGCCGTGTCGTTCTTCGTGTTCGCCTATTCCACCCGCTTCGGCCAGGCGCCGATCCTGGTCTACTACGTGGTGTGGCTTCCGCTCTTTCTCCTCGATCCTGCCCGCTATCTGCGTGGCCCGGGCCTTGCGTGGATCGCGGCCTTCGGATTGTTTGCGGCGGTATCGACCTTCTGGTCGGCGGCTCCCGCCGCGACGCTGCGCGCGGCCACACAATATCTGACCCATATCGCCTGTGCGGTCATCGCGGCACGCAGCCTCGGGATCCGTACCCTCACCGCCGGCGGACTTGCCGGCGTGACGATCGTGTTGGCCTATTCGCTCGCCGTCGGAGATTACTACTACGACCCGATCGACGGAGCCTACAGCTTCGTCGGCGCTTTCGCCTCGAAGAACCAGTTCGGCTTTTTCGCGTCGCTCGGCATCTATTTCGCGTTTGCTGCGATCGTTCTCCTGCGCACACGGGGCGTGGCGATGGCAGGGGCGCTACTTCTCTCGGTGCTTTCCGCCTACTGCCTTGTCGCGTCGCAATCGGCAACGTCGATGATCACCGTCGTGGTCGCGATCGCCGCCGGCTTCGCGGCCCGCGCGCTTCTGCTCTTTCCGCCACTGACACGGAAGGTGCTCTTCTGGCTGGGCGTCGCGCTCGCCGTCCTGTCCCTTTTCGCCGCGTCGAAACTCGGCGCGTTCGACGCTGTCCTGGCGATGTTCGGGAAGGACCCGACGCTGACCGGACGAACCTATCTCTGGTCGCAAGGGATCACCGCAGCGGCACGAAATCCGTTGCTCGGTTGCGGATACCAGGCCTATTGGGTGCACGGTTCTCCGGAGGCCGAACGGCTCTGGGAGGAGTTCTATATCACGGCGCGTACCGGCTTCCATTTCCATAACACCTATATCGAAACCATGGTCGAACTCGGTGCTGTGGGGCTGGTCCTGCTGGTCGTGTTTTTTCTCAGTGTCCTGGCCAGCAACCTGAGAGGCCTGCTTCGAGACCGCAACGACCTCCCCGCCCAGGTCATGTTCGGCATTCTCGTCATGCTGCTCATCCGCTCATTGGTGGAGGTCGACGTGATCACGCCCTACGTCGTCGGGTCGTTCCTGCTCTATTTCGCGTCCGCATTGCCCCGTGCAAGGATCGCGCCTTACGGAAGCGTCTTTGCACGCAGCGTATCGCCGGAAGTTTCCTAAGGATATCGACCCCTGACACGTGACGCGTCCGGCCGGCGCGTGCAGTATCAACCCGCATTCCACGGCCCGCCCCTTGAAGACGCACAAGGACCGACGCATGAGACTGCCGCATCATGGCCGCTACGATTTCGATCCGATTGTTGGCCGTCCGGATTTTTCGTGGCCCGACGACAAACGGCTCGCCATCTATATCGGGATGAACCTCGAATGCTTTGCCTTCGGCGAAGGACTGGGGGCGGAACTGAGCCCCGGCGGTCCGCAACCGGACGTCCTGAATTATGCCTGGCGCGACTACGGAAACCGGGTCGGTGTCTGGCGAATGATCGAACTCTTCGACCGGCTGGACATACCATGCACGGCGCTGGTCAACAGCGACATGTACGAGGCCGCGCCCGCGGTCGTCGCCGCCTTTCGTGCCCGCGGCGACGAGATCGCGGGCCATGGGCGCAGCAACGCGGAAAAACAGGGCGTGCTGGACGAGACCGGGGAAGCGCGCCTGATCGCCGATGCGACGGAGACGATCGAGCGGAACGAGGGCGCGCGTCCGAAGGGCTGGCTCGGCCCCTGGATTTCCCAAAGCGCCGTCACGCCCGACCTGCTGGACGAAGCGGGCTACGAATACCTCCTCGACTGGTGCCATGACGAGCAGCCGACATGGATGGCGACGCGCCGGGGACGCATATCTGGCGGTCCCCTACCCCCAGGATCTCAACGACATTCCGCAGATCGTCGGGCGCAAACGCGAGGGCGCCGAGTTCGCCGACATGATCATCGATGCTTTCGAGGTGATGCAGGAAGAAAGCGCGCGGCGCCCGCTCGTCATGGGGATCGCGCTTCACGCCTACCTCATGGGCCAGCCGCACCGCTTCAGGCATCTGGAACGCGCGCTGCGTCATATCCGCGACAAGGGCGGCAACGGGATCTGGTGGACGACGGCGGGCGCGATCAACGATCACTACCGCTCGCTCGGCCGGTAATCGTCTCCCCTATTTCGAGGCGTCACCGAAGCGGTTGTAGGCATAGGGGCGATGCCCGCTACAGACGCCAGTGCCGGTAATAAAGCTTTCCAGATGGGGAACCAGCGCGTTGACCATGTCCCAGTCTTCCGCCTCCTGGGGCGTTTCGGGCGCGGACAGCCGGTCCGCGATCTCCCGCAGGACGGCGTCACGATCTATTCCGGTGACGCGGCCGTCGCTGACGACCTTGCGGCCACGGACAAAGACCTGGTCGACCGCCGATTTCGTCGCGCGATGAAGAATCGTTTCGGCAAGCGGCGTGCGCCCTGAAACATACGGCCGTTCGATCTCGGATCTGCGCAGCAGCACGATATCGGCTTCCATCCCCGGTTCGAGCCGGCCGGCGACGCCGCCGAACCCGGCCGACCGGGCGCCGTTTTCCGTCGCCATCGCCAATATGGCGGCCGCGTCGGGCCGGTCGTTGAAGAGCCCCGTCTCGCGATGCAGCGCCCAGACGAGTTTCATTTCGACCGTCATGTCGCGGTCGTCGGTGATGTTCGACTGGTCGATGCCGAGCGCGACCGGGATGTTGCGCCGGCGCATCTGGTTCACCGGCGCAATGCCGCTCCCGAGCCTCAGTCCGGAACTGGCATTGTGACAGACCATGCAGCCGCAACCGGCGAGAAGATCGAGATCGGCTTCCGTCGCCCAGTTGCCATGCCCGAGCGTGAGTTCCGGCCCCAGGCACTCCAGTGCCGCCAGATGCTCGATCGCCGTATGTCCATAGCGTGTTTCTGCAAACCGGGCCTGCCGTTCGGTCTCCAGCAGATGCATGTGAACGCTGGCGCCATGGCTGCGCGCCGTCTCGAAGATGAGCTGCAGGCTTTCGTCGCTGCACCAGTGCAGATTGGCGGGCGCGAGGCTCATTCGCACGCATGGCGCTTGTTCGTACCTGGCCTTCATCGCGGCGAAGAAATCCATGTAGTCCTGCGTGGGCGTCGCCGCAGACGCCAATTGCGGCGCGATCCAGTCCCTCACCTTTCCGGGCAGACCGGCAAGAACCGCTGCGTCGTCGTCATAGGACAGGACATTGCGGTCGCGCATCATGAAGGAATACGAGACCCGCATGCCGATCTCGCCATAGGCGGACAGGATGGCGTCCGTCGTCATTTCCCAGTTGTCCGGCGACCCGACCAGGCCGCTGTTGATGTGGTGGACTGTTGTTGTCCCGCTCTCCAGCATTTCGATCGCCGAAAACAGCGTATCGAGGCGCGGCCCGACACTGCGCATCGCCCGGAACCGCGGCAGCCAGAACTCCAGCGGCGCGAATGGCACACCGGCCATCAGGGGCGTGATGCCGAAGTGGTGGTGGTTGTTCACGAGCCCGGGCATCGCGATCATGTCCGGACCGCCATGGCGCGCCAGACCCGGTTGTTTCGCGCGCAGGTCCTCGGAAGGGCCGATCTCGGCGATAATCCCGTCCCGGACCAGAATGGCGGCGTCCTTCAAGCCGTTGCGTTCGTCGGCCGGGCCGAATCCCGTAAGAACGGATCCCGCCTCGATCAGGCAATCTGGAATTCCGGCCACTCGCTGTCCTTTCGGTTGGCGGTCTGCCGGCATTCCGGGCGACTCGACGCCCGATTGGCAAGCCCAAAACGAAAAGCGGCCCCGAAGGGCCGCTCAAAAAGTCACATGTTTTATAATCTAGCTCAGGCAGCTGCCTGCGACTTGCGGCGACGTGCACCGAACAGGCCCAGCCCGCCAACCACGGAGCCGAGCAGCAGGACTGCCGACGGCAGCGGGACCATGAGGGATCTGCGACGACGAAACTGAATATTCGAAAACTCGAACGCGTTCAGCGTCAGACGAAGAACTCAGGCCATAGAAGTTAGCGGACAACGATGCTGACCAAAGCCGCACCCAAACCTTCAGAGACATTCGAGAACGCGTTCAAAAGCATCTCCCCCGTATACGTCTCGATTACGCCGCCGACGCGAGTCCTAAGAAAGAGACGCTAGTTGTACTTGTCGACCGATCCCCAAAGGAAAGTGAATCTGATTGTAAGACGCGCCGCCGAACTTCAGAACTGCCGGGTTCGGAGCGTTCGGGCCTGTCGCATTATGTCCCGACAGTCCAATATTCGAGTATCCGGCGCGCTACTTCCTGTCCACGGAGAACGATAGTTGTTTGTCAAACTGCCAGATACCGGAGTTCTATCGGAGCAGCCCAAGTACCGCCAGCGAAGATCAAGACTATGAGCAGGATTCAGAGAACCCCACACATTAGTTGATCTCGTTAGCCCACTGTTGCGACGGTAGCAGCACTCGCCGCTGATACGGAAAGCGCGCCGGCGACAACTCCGGCAGCAAAAATACGACAAAAACGACCCAGCCCAGACATTAAAAATCCCCTATTCACAGCTCTGTCGGCCCAAAATTCATTCACTTCTTGTTAACTACTAACATGGCGATTTTCCCTTGTCCAGCATGGATTTACACGCAATGCGCGTGTTCCAATCTGGGACACAAACCCGGCCTCCAGGCCCGATTGGCGCTTATGGCCCGAGACATTCGCCCTTGGTCGATCGAATCGCCGCCACTATAACAAATTGCACTTTTTGCAGACCGAAAAACAACCGGTCGTTGCGTTTTTTTGCCGATAATGGGCAATTTAACTGCCGCGCAGTTCGATCTTGCGCAAACTCCTCTGTTGCCAAGACGCACTTGTGGTCGGAGCGGGAGCACTAACTGTGCAATCCCGATTCGGGACGCCGAACCTATCCAGCACCGACGCTATTCGACGCGTGAGCGCGCAGACATCTCCAGCTCAGACCAACCGCCGGAGCGTTTCGGCAAGCGAGTCGCGCCAGGCCGAAGGTTGGTGGCCAAACCTGCGTTCGAACAACCTGCCCTGCCCGCCCCGTCACGACGATGCGCATCGGCAAGCCCTAGCCGGCATTGGCGGCGACCCTGCCGCGCCGCTCGCCCTTGTCCGTCTCGCGGATCGGCCGCCACCACCACTCGTTGTCGAGATACCAGCGGATCGTCTTGCGCAGGCCGCTTTCGAAAGTCTCCTGCGGCTTCCAGCCGAGATCGCGCTCGATCTTCTGCGCATCAATGGCGTAGCGGCGGTCATGTCCCGGCCGGTCGGTGACGAAACGGATCTGTTCGTCATAGCGCCTGTCGCCGCCGATCGGACGCTCCTCGTCGAGGATTGCGCAGATGCCGCGCACCACGTCGATATTGGTGCGCTCCGAGCGACCGCCGATATTGTAGGTTTCGCCGGCGACGCCTTGCTTGAGCACCATTTCGAGTGCGCGGGCATGATCCTCGACGAACAGCCAGTCGCGCACGTTCAGCCCCTTGCCGTAAACGGGCAGTTCCCTGCCCTCGAGCGCGTTCAGCGTGACCAGCGGAATGAGCTTTTCCGGAAAATGGAACGGACCGTAATTGTTGGAACAGTTCGAGAGCACAACCGGCAATCCGTAGGTGTGGTGCCAGGCGCGCACGAGATGGTCGGACGCCGCCTTCGAAGCCGAATAGGGCGATGACGGTCTGTAAGGCGTCTCCTCCGTGAAGATGCCGCTGTCGAATGGCAGATCGCCGTAAACCTCGTCGGTAGAGACATGATGGAAACGGAAGGCATCCTTGCGATCGGCAGGCAGTCCGTCCCGATAACGCCGCGCCGCCGACAACATCCGGCAGGTGCCGATCACGTTGGTCTGAAGAAAGACGTCGGGTCCGTCGATCGAACGATCGACATGGCTCTCGGCGGCCAGGTGCATGACGGCGTCGATGTCGTGCTTGCGCATCGCCTCGAAGATCGCTTCCTCGTCGCAGATATCCGCCCTGAGGAAGGCATAGTTCGGATGGTTCTCGATTGGCCGCAGCGACTGCAGATTGCCGGCATATGTCAGTGCGTCGACGTTGACGACAAAATCCTCGCCCTTGGCGACGAGATGGCGGCAGACCGCCGAACCGATAAAGCCGGCACCGCCGGTTACCATGATACGCATGATTTTATCTCTCCTCGCCGTAGACGAACCCGGTTTCCGCATCGGCCATAAGCGGCGCGGCAGCGTCCTTCGCCGACAGGGTGACGTCGTCCGCGGCTACCGGCCATTCGATACCGATCGCCGGATCGTCGAAACGAATACCCCGATCGTGTTCGGGTGAATAATAGTCCGTCACCTTGTACTGGACTTCCGTCTCGGGAACGAGCGTCACGAAACCATGCGCAAATCCCTTGGGCACGAGGATCTGGTTCCATTTTTCGGCGGACAACTCCAGACCGACCCAGCGGCCGAATGTCGGAGAACCGCGACGAATATCGACCGCGACGTCGAAGATCGCTCCGCGGGTCACCCGCACCAGCTTGTCCTGGGCGCGCGGCGGTAACTGGTAGTGCAATCCGCGCAACACGCCGCGATCGCGCGAATAGCTGTGATTGTCCTGACAGAACTCCAATGAAATGCCCATTTCGGCAAAACCGAGCGCGTTGTAGGTCTCCGAAAAGAAGCCGCGTTCGTCGCCGTGCTTCGCCGGGACGATCTCGCAAACTCCGGCCAGTCCAAGATTGCGAAGTTCAGGCATTGGCGATCTCCACGACGCGGCGGCGCAGATAGGACGCATAGTCGGTTTTGCCGAGCATGGCGGCACGCTCTTCAACATTCTCGGGCGTCAGCCAGCCCCGTTCGAGACCGATCTCTTCCGGACAGGCGATCTTGATCCCCTGTCTGTGCTCGATTGTGCGCACAAAACTGGACGCGTCATGCAGACTGTCATGCGTGCCGGTATCGAGCCACGCATATCCACGCCCGAGTTTGGCGACATGCAGATCTCCGCGTTGCATATAGGTCCGGTTCACGTCGGTAATTTCGAGTTCACCGCGCTCCGACGGCTTGATCGATGCGGCGATGTCCAAAACGTCGTTGTCATAGAAATACAGGCCGGTAACGGCCCAGTTGGATCGCGGATCCTTCGGCTTTTCCACCAGATCGGATGCAATACCGGTTTCCGGGTCAAAGGTAACGACACCGTAGCGTTCGGGATCGGAAACATAATAGGCAAAGACCGTGGCGCCACTCGCCTTGCCGGATGCCTTCTGGCAGACCTGCGTCAGACCGCCGCCGTAATAGATGTTGTCCCCGAGAACGAGCGCAACCGAATCGTCGCCGATGAAATCACGACCGATAATGAAGGCCTCCGCCAATCCATTCGGTTGCGGCTGCTCGGCATAGGAAAACTCGACGCCAAAAGCGGAACCGTCGCCCAGCAACTGCCTGAAGAGCGGAAGGTCCCTTGGTGTCGAGATGACGAGGATTTCGCGGATTCCCCCGAGCATCAGGACGCTCAGCGGATAATAGATCATCGGCTTGTCGTAGACCGGCAGCAATTGCTTGGAGACCGCAATCGTCGCCGGATACAGCCGCGTCCCGCTTCCGCCGGCGAGAATGATGCCCTTCATGAATAGCCCCTGTTCGGTCTGTTTTGTACGGGTGATAAAAATCAGCGGTTAAAATTGGCATATTCCGCTGCCCAAAATCGCGCCTTGCACTTGATTTTTTGATCGGCCACTCGGAATATGCCTCGAATACGTTAGTATCGGTGATCATGGTCGGTCAGCTCAATGGGCGTTGCGGCCCGTAACCGCGATGAAAACCGTCTGAAGCAGGATGCGCAGGTCGAACAGAAACGACCAGTTTTCGGCATAATAGACATCATGGCGAACACGATCGGCCATTTTGTCCGGCGTCGACGGTTTCGCCGCGCAGCCCGTTCACCTGTGCCCATCCTGTGATGCCCGGCTTGACGCGATGACGCGCGAAATACCCGCGGATCTGGCGCGAATAATGCTCGTTGTGATCCACCGCATGGGGGCGCGGGCCGACAAGCGACATCGTGCCGTTCAACACGTTGAACAATTGCGGCAACTCATCGAGGCTCGAGCGGCGCAGGAACCTCCCTACCCTTGTTATCCGCGGGTCTCCTTTTACCGCTTGCACGGTCTTCGGCTCGGGCGCGCCATTGTGGTGCATTGTCCGGAACTTGTAGATCCAGAACATCCTGTTGTTGAAGCCGAAACGCTCCTGTTTGAACAGCGCCGGCCCCGGGCTGTCCAGCCTGATGAGAACGGCGATAAGCGCCATCGGAATTGCGGCAATGATCAAGGCGATCAGCGCAAGTATGTAGTCTTCGGCCGCCTTTATCGCGACGGCCCACCCGGACATCGGCTGGCCGACAATCGAGAACATCGGCGCATTGGCGAAATGGCCCGGAGGCTCGGCAAAGTCGAGCCGAAGACCGATAAGGTCTGACCCCAGATAGACGTTGACTGGCAACTCCCGAAGCTGATCGACCAGCGCGAGGACGCGATGTTCCTCGGACCATGGCAACGCGATCAGGACATCGTCCACCCGGGCGGACCGGACGAATGCCGGAATGTCGTTCAACGCACCTACGACGGGGAGTCCGTCCATCATCTGTTCGGACGTGTCGTCGACAAAGAGGGCGGCGATTGTCACGAAGTCGGGGCGAACTTCGCGCATGCGGTGCAGCAGACGGGCGACATATCCCTTTTCGCCGACAATGATCATGTTCCGCGAAAAGATGCCCTGCCGGGAGAGGTGCAGCACGACGCGCGCCAATGCCAGTCTTGCGGCGACCGTCGCCATGAATGCCGTCAGGCTGAAGGCGCCTATCCAGAGGCGGGACAGCGTGGCCGATATCTTGAATGCAAAAGCGGCAGCGAGCAGAAACAGAAAGCCGGTGCTGAACGCAATGATAATCCGATCAAGATTGGAAAGCGGCCGGACAATCGCCTCGAAGCGATAGAGGTCCGAAAACTGGAAAAGTATGACGGTCGTAATCCAGATGGAGCAAACCGAGGCGACATAAATACTGAGAGAATTGGGGCTGAAGTTTCCAAGCCAAATGTAGATGGCGACGCCGCTGCCGACAATGACAGCCGAATCCAGCAGACCTGCGATTCCGGATATGACCGAAGAAGAGATCGGCAA
Organism: uncultured Alphaproteobacteria bacterium; assembly: GCA_963712205.1. Taxonomy (GTDB): domain Bacteria; phylum Pseudomonadota; class Alphaproteobacteria; order Rhizobiales; family Rhizobiaceae; genus Oricola. Next base: position 33,809 of record CAVQHF010000007.1, read on the forward strand.
CCGCCCTGCGCCGGACACGCGGGCTTGGCGAAATTCATCGTTGTCAGCCATCCGGTTCACGCCGATTGGATCCTAATAATAGTAGTCTTTGGTGGAGGTTTCGACCTTGTTCATGACGATGCCGAGGAGCTTTTCCAGACTGCTGATCTGCTGTTCGCATTCATCAACTTCCGCCACCGTCGTTGCCCCCGCAGCGACGATGAGCAATGCCGCGTCCACGTATGGCAGAAGCGAAATCGTGTCGTCGCTGGTTCGCATCGGCGGCAAGATCGAATATGACGACGTCAGGTGACAACGATGCGATGAAATCGAGAAGTTCCTTCATCCGCGGCCCCTGAATAAGCTCGGACGAGTGCCGAAGGCGGTCACCGTTGAGGCCGACAACGAGGTTTTTATCGACCTGTACAAAACAATCCCGCGCTTCCGCGTTTCCTTGAAGAAACTGGCCGATGGACCCTGTTGGCTCGATGCCGAGCCCGCGGGCAACTGACGGCTTCTTGAGATCGAGGTCGACAACGACCGTGCGGCAGTTTGGCGTGCGGGCCAGACTGAACGCCAAATTCAAGCTCACCGTGGTCTTTCCGCAATCCGGAGTCGGAGAGGTAATGGCGAGCGATTTCCACCGATTATCCGTCATGACCTTGCGGACACGGGTGCGCAACAGGTTGAAGGCAACATGGTTGGGATCGCTCATCGAATGCGATACGATGCGGTTTCTTTCGAGAAGTCCCGGGTCCAGCGTGACTTCGCGAAGAGGTTGGACAGCCTTCTTGAACGGCACGGAATTGTTCGGACGCTCGCCTTGGAATGGCGAAATCGCTTCGGGCGCTGGATCGCGCTTTTCGTCCAGGGATGCGTGCGCCTTGATCAGGGCATTCCTAATATGTTCCACTCAACAACTCCGGTGCATGAAGCGGATCCGACAACCGGCCTAGCCGGTTATGGGCAATCGCGCTTGAATCTTCTGCCAACCGCGCTCGGCCAGCAGATCCAGCGGCAGATAGTAGAGATGAATCACCGCAAGTGCTGTGACGATGGCCACAAGAATGAATGCAGCCCCGCCCATCAGCTGAAATTTCCTTCGGCGAATTTCGGCGGCAGTCGTGACATAGGGAATGACAGCAATCGGACTGAGCTGCAGCCTCTGTTCGAGATCAGTGACTGTACGTATGCTCTTGTCGAGCAATTCCAGTAGAACGACGAGACCAATGCCTGCCGCGATACCGCCGAATACACCGGCGAGCATGATGCGCTTCGTATTCGGGCTCGATGGCGCGTCAGGTACAACGGCCTGTTCCAGCACCTCGAAGCGCTCGGCCTGCCGGTCTTGTTCAAGCCGTTCGCCCGTCTGGGCATCGACCAGCTTTGCCTTGGTCTGCTGGTATTCCGCCTGGAGGTTTTCATAATCGCGGTTCATCGCGGCGAGTTCGGCCTCGACTGTCGGCGTTTGCGAAATATTTTTCGTTAGTTCGTCGGCTTTCGTAGCGAGTTCGGCTCTTTGCGATTTGAGCACCTCGATCGTCTTGGCGCGATCTCCGAAAATGCCAAGCTGCGCCATCTTGGATTTGATTGATGCAATATCGATTTCCGCGAGTGATATCTGCTGATCGAGATCGAGCATCCGCTTCTGAGTGACGAAACCCTTTTTGGCAAGCGGTGCGAGTTTGTCACGCTGCTCCTTGTACGAATCGAATGCGATCTGTTTGGCTTGAAGCGTGTACTCTAGCTGCTGCGCTTCGGCACTGTCGGGAGAGATGGAACTCGCGTCAGTGTCATTTGCGAGTTGCAGTTTCTGATCGAGTTCACCGATTTGCGCCGTGATTTGCCCCAATTCTTCGCGGCGAATGGACAATGTTTCAGGCAGTGCATTCTCGTTGGCCCGTTTGAACGAAGCGATCTTGTTCTCGAGCTGCGAGAAGTTGCACATCGAGCTCTTTCAAACGCTGATCGAAAAACTTGGCCGTTTCCGAAGCGCGGCTGAGCCGCGCTTCAACGTTTTGCGACAATATCGACGTAACGAGTTCATTCGTGACCCGCGATGCAGTCGTCGCCTCCGAATATTGGAACGCGACAGTGAAGCCGATGACATCGGCGCCTCTGGACGTGCGCCCCTGTACATCTATCTGCTTGATCGAAACCGCTTTGCGCATGGCGTCCACGATCGATGTCGGCGAGCGTCGTGATCCGTCGGAGCGATAGAGACCGAATTTGTCCGCGATTTGCAGAAGATTGTCGCGGGCCATCAGACGCTGTTCGATCACCTTGATCCGCTCATTGGCGCCGGCGGTTACCGTGGACGAAGCGAGATCGGTGGGGATCCGCTGCGATTCAACCAGAATGGTTGCCGTCGCCTCGTAGCTTCGGGGCAACAGTTGGGCGAGCGCGATTGCTGCCGCGATGACGACAACTGCCGGCAGGATAAAGAAGGGATATCGGCGCCGAATAATCGCCAGATATCTACCCAGATCCAGTTCCTGTTCCATCGTTCCCCAGCCACGAATGCCAAGCCGTTTACCGGCTCGTCGGTTGTTTTCTGCCCTAGTTGGACACCGACGACTCTGCCGCCGCTCGCTGCTCATCTATCGCCGATTGTGCTTTTTCCAAGTCAGTCGGCGTCATGGACGCCTGTTGCGAGATCGCCTTTTCAAGACTTGCAATCGAAAGATCGTTCTGCCCGAGTTCCTTCTGCACCATGCCGAGATGATACTGGACCAAGCCGACATTCGGCAGCTTTCCGGCCGCGGATTTTATCAAGGGCAGAGCGGAGGCGTATTCGCCGCGCAGATAGTAAATCCATCCGAGGGTATCGACATATTGCGGTATCTCGGAATTGCGGAACCTCTGGGCGATCGTGAAGGCGCGCTCCAGCGATGCCGGATCTCCGCGGCGCTCGGACAGCAGGCTGGCCAGATCGTTCGCAACCGCGGTCGATTCCGGATCCGCCTTGTACATGTCCTCGTAAAGCGCGATCGCATCGGAAAACCGTTCGGTGCGCTGGAGTATGGAGGCAAGCAGGAAACGCAGGGTGTTGGACGCCGGATCGCGCTCGATGCCGGCGCGTGCCGTCTTTTCGGCTTCATCCAGCCTTCCCGAAGCCGCATAGAATTGTGCCAGCGCCACCTGGCTGAGCGGGCCATTGTCGGCCGCAACAGCATCCTTGAATGCCTTTTCTGCGGCTTCCATGCGTTGTGTGCTGGCATAGATCGATCCCAGCAGGATAGCGCCTGCGCATTTTTCGGGTTCTTCTCGAGCTGCGCCTTGAGCAGGTCTTCGGCGTCGGACATCTGCCCCGACTGAACATAGGCCCGCACGAGATCGGCAAGAACCGCCTGTTGATCGCCATCGGTCGACAACGAAGCCTTCAGAAGATTGATGCTGTCCGAATGCCTGCCCAATCCGCCGAGCGCGGCGGCCGCGATCTTGTCGGCTGTCGTATCTTTCTTGTCCTTTGTCCAGCGTCCGCAGTTTGTCGGCGATCTCCTGGGCACCAACCCAGTCCTGCGTTGCCAGCCTCAAACGGGCCAACAAGGTCAGGACGCGCCGGTCTTTCGGCGCACGCGCAAGAACATCTTCCAGTACCCGGCGAGCCTGCTCCGTCCTGCCATAGCGCAAATGAAATTGGGCCAATTGCAGGCCTGCATCCGCCGGATTGGGGCCGATGGAAAGCGCCTTGGCATATTGTTCTTCTGCAAGGGTGACCAAACCGGCGCGTTCATATGCTTCACCCAGAAGCTCGATAAGCTGGGCATTTTGCGGCGCTTCGTTGACCGCGACGAGAAGATCGTCCGTCGCTTTGGAAACTTCGCTCTTCGTAAGGCGGATCCAGGCACGCACGCCCAGTGCGTCAGCGTTTTTCGGGTCTTCGCCGATCACGGCATCAACCGAGTTTTCCGCCTCGTCGAGTTTCTGCTCGGTAGCCGCCATTTTGGCCAATGCAATCCGCGCCTCGTTGCGCTTGTCGCCGTCGGTCGCCGCCACGATGGATTGCGCGATATCGATCGCCTCGGCCCGGTCGCCGGACGCAAATTGCAATTGCGCCAGGGCCATCTGCAGCTTGTAGTTCAGGTCGCATCTTGTTTCTTTTCCGAAACAAGCGTCTTGAGCTCTTCGATAGCCGCCGCCGGGCCTTTCGCGGTGTTCAGAAAGGCGATCAGGCGAAATTGCGCTTTCTCGTCTGTCGGATTGGCGGCCGCATAGTCCCGAACGGTGCGTTCCGCATCTTCCTTGCGTCCCTTGCCCAGATACCACTGCACAAGCCCTTCCTGAAAGGCGGGCGTTTCGGGAAACAGTTCAATAAGCTTGCTGAAAAGCTCTTCCACGCCCGGTTGATCGCCAAGCGCGTCGAGTGCCGTCAGGCGAAGTATCTGCAGACCGATATTGCGCTCGCTTTCCTGCGGGGCCTTTTCGAGGAACTGTAATGCCGCCGAGGGATCGCCGTCTTTCAACCTATCCGCAGCCAGCACCATCAGCGCATCGACATATTCCGGATCCAGCTTCAGGGCTTCATTCGCCAGGTTCACCGCCCCCTTGCGATTGCCACGCTTCAGTTCCACAGCCGCCTTGACGACGAGAACGCTGGGATCGTCTTCGGTAATGGCAATTGCCTGGTTGGCGAATTTCAGCGCCTCGTCAGCGTTGCCGGCCGCCAGCAGGATATAGGCAAGCTTGACGCGCGCACCGACGTGCTTCGGGGCGCTTTCCGTTACCGAGAAATAGAATTTCGAAGCGTTTTCGAAATGCCCCTGCCGCTCTTCGACCTCGCCGAGAGCATAGAGCGCATCGACAAAGTCCTTCTTGAGCTTCAATGCGTTGCGGAATTCAAGGCCTGCCTTGGCCGGCTTGCCTTCGGCGGCGAGCTGGACGCCGCGCTCATAATAGGCCTGCGCACGATCTTCCGACGAACTGCATCCGGCCAGAAAGACAACACACAACAGCGAAGCGAATGCGGCGGCCCAACGGAAGCGACCTGCTCGATACATTCAATTGTCTCCCGAAACGCTGAGACGGCTTGCCATTGGTAAATCCTTTATTAACACGTACATGTCACCGGTAGCTCATATACCCGCCAAACATGCAAAGTTAAGTCCGTAATCGCCAACAAGGTTAAGGCCGGAAACGAAGCAGAGTTGGGGCGGGAGCAAGTTCGTCGCCGGTCGGCGCATGTAAAATAAACAACACCCACGGCTCTCACCAGAACATGGTGAAAACCGCGGTCGCCGCGACGAATACGGGTTTAGGCATCACGCCATAGCGTTGTCTGACCGATCAATGAAGAGCCGGCGTTTTCCGCTTTCTTCGGCGCACAAGCAACATCAGCCCTGCAACTCCGCCAATAAACAGCATTACCGAAGGTGGAAATGGCATGGCCAAAACGGCCGACTGCTCCGCGACATCCTTGGAACCGCCACCGACCAAATCCACGACTTCCGCCTGCGCTGCGCCCGCGAACCCAAGCAACACCATACCGACCGCTCCACCGAGCAGTCTCACACTCAATCCAGCCACGTCAAAACTCCCAGCCCTGGTTGGCTTAACGTATTGAAATCGTCTCTGTAAGATTACGCTACGTAAGATAGAAGATCGAATTACGCAGCGGAATTCTATCCCGTTATTTACCAATTCTTAACCCTAAAAATTTGGGAGTGTCAATTGATTCGCCAAGCAAATTGATTGTTGAGGCGACCGACACGCCGGCCGCGTTGCATATTAGATACAGACTGGATACGCCCAAAAAGCAGCTCGGAGATGACGCGGCGGGAGATCCGTTTCCCGGCTTCATCGGTCCGGTGAATTGAGCCCAAAAAGAGTTTCCACGCGCCATCGCGACCATGCCGTCGCCGGAATTCGCTTCCGGGAAGAGCCTGCCAAAGAGCAGCGATCGGCCAAGGCTCGTTGCGGAAACACCGCGTGCCAGCCCGCCCTGCCCGGCATATCACTCAGGCGCCTTGCCGCAAAGCAAAGCGTTCAACCTCTCTCGGTCGCCGATCAGCAGGCCGAAGGCTTGTTCGACTTCATTTTTGCGACGCGTCACCCATAAAAACTGACTAAAGTTTTAGTCATGCATTAACCCAGCTTGATCCTTTTAACCCTTGATTAACCTATATTTATTGCGCTGCCCCTCCAGAGTTGCTAGCGAGAGGTTCTATTGTTGGGGACACCACGGAATTTGACCATGAATTTGAAATCTCTTTTCGCTTCGACGGCGGTTCTCGCTTGTTTTTGCGCGACAACGGCATCGGCCAGCACCGACCTGGCCGTGACCGGCTGGGCCGGCGGGCATCAGAATATATGTATCAATGGCGGCGGGTTGAGCTCCTCGTTACACGTCGCGGCCGGGCCTTTTACCGCGCAAGCCGACGGAAACAGCTTCGTGGCGTGGTGTTTCGACATCTTGCACAAGCTTAATTTCTCGTCGACAACCTATAAATATGAAACAACCACCTCGCCCTTTGGTTTCAACGGCGGCTTTAGTTCAGACAAGCTGTCAGACCTCGGCAAGCTGTTCAATACGGCCTATGCGAGCTTGGGGGGCCTCGGACAGCGGCTGCTGAACGCAGCTTTCCAGGTCGCAATTTGGGAAATCGGTTTCGAAACCTGCGGGCAATGCCTATGACGCAGGCGATGGCAATTTTTATGCAGGCCAATTCGACATCGTTACGCAGGCAAACATCTTTCTCAACAAGCTCAAGGCGAACCCACTGGCAACTATGCACTGACATATTATGACGGCAGTAGCGCCATCGGCAACAGCAACCGTCAGAGCCTCGTCAGCGCCACTCCATCCTCCGAGCAATGTGCCGCAGGTTCCGTTGCCGGCGGCCGGTTGGCTGCTTGGAGGCGGATTGCTCGGGCTGGCCGGATTGAGCCGCCGCAAGAAGTCCGGCGCCACGTCTGCCGCCTGACCGCGGCGGAATACCCGGCCCGCGCCGCCGGGTCCGCAAATATCGATATCAGGGCGGGTGGCCATTGGCTTCCCGCCCTTCCCTTTTCAAGGCCGGCGATGCAACCATCCATGACGCAATGCCAAATAAGGCAATCCGCCCGGGGATGGCATGATCAGACAATAAAGAGGCTTTAGCCGGCGAGATCGCGGCGCTCGCCGGACGGCAGCGGAAAGACGCCGTATTGACGCTTGTCGTCGAGGACCCGCTGCGACGATTTCGGTGGTGATCTTGGGCGCCTCGCTCGCATAGCCGTACAGCAGCGCCGTGTCGCACAGCATGTTGATCAGGCGCGGCGTGCCTTGCGTGGCGTAACAGATCAGGTCGCAGGCTTCATGGGAAAACAGCGGCCGCCTGGCGCCGGCCACCCTGAGGCGATGCTCGACATATCCGATGACATCCTTGCGCTCGAGCAGGGCAAGATGAAAATCGGACGATACCCTCTGGACGAATTGCGTCAGGCCCGGTGCGGCAAGGAGCTGCTTCAGTTCCGGCTGGCCACTGAGGACGATTTGCAGCAACTCGCGCTGATGGGTGTTGACGTTCGAGAGCATGCGCAGTTCCTCGAGCGCATCCGATCCGAGGTTCTGGGCCTCGTCGACGATCAGCACCGTGCGCCGGCCGAGTTCATATTGCTCGTTGAGAAAATCAATGAACCGCTTGTAGAGGCCGACCTGGGACTGGCCTTCGAAATCCTGGCCGAACGCCATCAAAACCCATTGCAGCAAATCGCCATGGCAAGCCCGTGTTCGAAAGCAGGCCGACATTGACGTCGCCGGGAAGCTTGGAGAGAAGATGCTGTATCAGGGTCGTCTTGCCGGCGCCGATTTCCCCGGTGATCACCGTGAAACCCGCATGGTTGACGATGCCATATTCGAGCATGGCAAACGCCATGCTGTGCGGTCCGGCCCAGTAGAGGAACCTGGGATCCGGTACCAGTGCGAATGGTTTGGTCGTGAGGCCGTAATACGGCTCGTACATTGTCTGCCCTGACTTGCCGGAATGGGCCATTGTAACAGCGTTTCCTCGTAACGGCTCGATTTCGCAAGTGCAACATTTTGATAATCAGCTTTTCGGACGATATCGCCTAATCTGTGAGAATGGGTT
>CAVQHF010000008.1:0-505555 GCA_963712205.1 uncultured Alphaproteobacteria bacterium
AGGTTCCGTTGCCGGCGGCCGGTTGGCTGCTTGGAGGCGGATTGCTCGGGCTGGCCGGATTGAGCCGCCGCAAGAAGTCCGGCGCCACGTCTGCCGCCTGACCGCGGCGGAATACCCGGCCCGAGCCGCCGGGTCCGCAAATATCGATATCAGGGCGGGTGGCCATTGTGGTGGCGCCCGCCCTTCCCTTTTCAAGGCCGGCGATGCAACCATCCATGACGCAATGCCAAAAAAGGCAATCCGCCCGGGGATGGCATGATCAGACAATAAAGAGGCTTTAGCCGGCGAGATCGCGCCGCTCGCCGGACGGCAGCGGAAAGACACCGTACTGGCGCTTGTCGTCCAGGACCCGCTGCACGATTTCTGTCGTGATCTTGGGCGCCTCGCTCGCATAGCCGTACAGCAGCGCCGTGTCGCACAGCATGTTGATCAGCCGCGGCGTGCCTTGCGTGGCGTAACAGATCAGGTCGCAGGCTTCATGGGAAAACAGCGGCCGCCTGGCGCCGGCCACCCTGAGGCGATGCTCGACATATCCGATGACGTCCTTGCGCTCGAGCAGGGCAAGATGAAAATCGGACGATACCCTCTGGACGAATTGCGTCAGGCCCGGTGCGGCAAGGATCTGCTTCAGTTCCGGCTGGCCACTGAGGACGATTTGCAGCAACTCGCGCTGATGGGTGTTGACGTTCGAGAGCATGCGCAGCTCCTCGAGCGCATCCGATCCGAGGTTCTGGGCCTCGTCGACGATCAGCACCGTGCGCCGGCCGAGTTCATATTGCTCGTTGAGAAAATCGATGAACCGCTTGTAGAGGCCGACCTGGGACTGGCCCTCGAAATCCTGGCCGAACGCCATCAAAAGCCATTGCAGCAAATCGCCACGCAAGCCCGTGTTCGAAAGCAGGCCGACATTGACGTCGCCGGGAAGCTTGGAGAGAAGATGCTGTATCAGGGTCGTCTTGCCGGCGCCGATTTCCCCGGTGATCACCGTGAAACCCGCATGGTTGACGATGCCATATTCGAGCATGGCAAACGCCATGCTGTGCGGTCCGGCCCAGTAGAGGAACCTGGGATCCGGTACTAGTGCGAATGGTTTGGTCGTGAGGCCGTAATACGGCTCGTACATTGTCTGCCCTGACTTGGTCTGTCCTGACTTGCCGGAATGGACCACTATATCATTGACTCCTCGTAATGGCACGATTTCGCAAGTGCAACATTTTGATAATCAGCTTTTCGGACGATATCGTTTAATCGGTGAGAATGGGTTAATTGTGCGGGACGAGTAGTGCGCGCAAAAGTGGCTGAGCCGGGTGACTACGCAGTTCAACAGAAGGCGAGATCGGCGTCATCGACCATAATGCAATACGGTCGCAGCTAGAGGCGGCCGGAGGCACTTTAGACAGGCTAGGGACAAGGAGCGTCAAGCCGTGAAAATCACGATGATCGGTGCGGGATATGTGGGGCTGGTTTCGGGCGCGTGTTTCGCCGATATCGGCCACGCGGTCACCTGCGTGGACCGCGACGAAGCCAAGCTCGAGGCGCTGCGGCGCGGCGCGATCCCGATCTACGAGCCGGGCCTCGATGCGATCGTGCATGACACCGCGCAGGCCGGCCGGCTGCATTTTTCCGCCGATCTCGCCGCGGCGGTCGCCGACGCCGACGCCGTGTTCATCGCCGTCGGCACGCCGTCGCGCGCCGGCGACGGGCTCGCCGACCTGACGCATGTCTACGCGGTCGCCCGCCAGATCGCGCCGCATCTGACCGGCCACACGGTCGTGGTCACCAAATCGACGGTCCCGGTCGGCACCGGCGACGAGATCGAACACGTCATCGCCAGGGAAAACCCGACCGCCGACGTCGCCGTCGTCTCCAATCCGGAATTCCTGCGCGAAGGCTCGGCGATCGGCGATTTCATGCAGCCCGACCGCGTCGTCATCGGCACCGACGACGCGCGCGCGCGCCGCGTGATGCACGACATCTACGCGCCCCTGAAGCTCGACGACGAGCGGATCCTGATGATGGGCCGGCGCACCGCCGAACTGACCAAATATGCCGGCAATTCGTTCCTCGCCATGAAGGTCACCTTCATCAACGAGATCGCCGACCTGTGCGAGAAGGTCGGCGCCGACGTGCTCGACGTCGCGCGCGGCATCGGCATGGACGAACGCATCGGCCGCAAATTCCTGAATGCCGGACCGGGCATCGGCGGATCGTGCTTCCCGAAGGACACGCTGGCGCTGGTCAAGACGGCGCATGACGCCGACAGCCCGGTGCGCCTGGTCGAGACGACCGTCACCGTCAACGACCAGCGCAAGCGCGCGATGGCGAAGAAGGTGATCCGCGCCTGCAGCGGAACGGTGCGCGGCAAGACGGTCGCCATTCTCGGCCTGACCTTCAAGCCGGACACCGACGACGTGCGCGAGTCGCCCGCGATCCCGATCATCACCGCGCTGCAGGACGCCGGCGCGCGCATCCGCGCCTTCGATCCGGAAGGCACCGAACAGGCGCGGACGATCCTGAACAACATCACCTATTGCGAGGACGCCTACGACGCGGCGGCCGGCGCGGACGCGCTGGTCATCGTCACCGAATGGGGCGTCTTCCGCGATCTCGATCTGGCGCGCCTGAAGGAAACGATGGCGGCGCCGGTGATGGTCGACCTGCGCAACATCTACGACGCCGCCGCCGTGCGTGCCGCCGGCATCAGCTACACCGGCGTCGGCCGCGGCGACCAGACCGACCGCCGCTCCCTCGTCCTGCATCAGGCGGCGGAGTGATGGGCGCGTTCAACCCGGCATCGCCGGGCAACAGCCGGGAGGAGAGCATGTTACGGCAACCCTTCCTTGACGCGATGAGCCTGACGGCGGCAACCGTCACGGTCGTGACGACCGGCGGACCCGCCGGGCGCGCGGGAATTACCGTTTCGGCGATGACGCCGGTTTCCGCCGACGGAGACGCCCCGCTGGTGCTGGTCTGCATCAACGATGCCAGCCGCGCCGTGCAGTCGATCCTCGAAAACAAGGCCTTCTGCGTGAATATCCTGCGCAACGATCAGCGGGTGATCTCCGATGCGTTCGGCGGCCGGCTCGCCAGGCACCGGTTCGACAAGTTCACCTACGGCGAATGGGCGGAAACGAATTCGGGTTCGCCGCGGCTGACGACGGCGCTCGCCGCTCTCGACTGCACCCTGGCCGGGCACCAGCGCCAGGGCACGCATCACGTGATGTTCGGCTATGTCCAGGGCATCGAGCTGAGCGACGCGGGCAAGCCGCTGGTCTACTGCAACCGCTCCTACCGCGAACTCGTCGATCAGGCGGTCTGAAAAGACAGGATGCGCGAGGCGTCCATGGACGCCCCGCGCAAGAACCGATCGGCGATCAGTTCATTTTCATTTTCTTGTCCATCTGGAGCTTGTCCGGCGTCACGACATTGAAGTCGACGTCGATCTCGCCGGCTTTCTGGAACATCAGCTTGACCTTCTGCTTCGTTCCGGCCTCGAGCGGCTGCTTCATCATCATGAACATGACGTGATAGCCGCCCGGCTTCAGGGTGACCTCGCCGCCGGCCGGGATTTCCAGGCCGTCTTCGAGCTGGCGCATCTTCATGACGTCGCCCTGCATCGCCATTTCGTGGATCTCGACCTTGCCGGCAAAGTCGGCCGCGCCGCCGATCAGGCGGTCGGCTTCGGTGCCGTTGTTGCGGATCGTCATGTAACCGCCGGAGACCGGCGCGCCGGGCGGCGTCGCGCGGGCGACTGCGGATGAACGATAACGAGAGTCGCCGAAGCGTGTATTCATGCGCCAGCGACGAGACGGTTGCGGTCACGAGGGCGGCGGCGGCCGCGATTGCGGTGAGTGCGTATTTCATTTGTCGGTTTCCATCTGATGCGGCCACGGCGCGGTGCGCGCGGCCTGTAACTGTCGAATTCGAGTGCAAGCCCGGAAGGGCGGTCAGACGGAAAGGACCGGTGGTCCGCGCTGCGATGCGGTCGCGAGCTCGATGGTGGCGACCGGCGGCGCCGTCATCTGCGGCTTGATGACGGCAAGCACGAATTGCAGCGGCTGGGACAGCGCCACCGCGACGGGCTGTGCCGGTGCGGACGCTCCCGCGATCACGCAGAAATCGCAGAAGGCGTGGTGATGGTGATGCTGCGGATCGCCGTCGCGTTCCTGCGTCAGGCAGAGATCGGGCAGCGTACCGTCGGGAAGAACATATTGCGCCAGTTCGAGCGGCTGCGGCTCGTCGACCAGCGGGCGATGCGCGAAGGCGGACAGCACGACCGCCGCGATCAGCAGGACGCGAACCCAGGCTGCGGAAACGAACCGGTTTTTTGCGCGCGCGGCGATCATGGCCACCAAGTGGCAAGTCCCGGCGCGCCGGTCAATCTTTGCGCGCGTTCCTGTGACGCCGCGCCGCATGAGCGGGACCGGGGTTTTCAATAGCTCGACCTGCGCTCGTCGCTCGGCGCGCGGCCGAATTGCAGCCGGTAGCTCTGGGCGAAATAGCTGTGCGACGTGAAGCCGGTCGACAGCGCGATCTCGAGGATCGGAATGTTGGTCTGGCGCAGGAGTTGCCGGGCCCGTTCGAGACGCAGCGTCATGTAGTAGCGGCCGGGCGTCGAATTGAGGTGGCGCAGGAAAAGCCGCTCGACCTGGCGCACCGACAGGCTGACGGAGTTGGCGAGCTCGCCCGCCGTCAGCGGCGTTTCGAGGTTTTCCGCCATCAGTTCGGTGACCTTGCGCAGCTTCTCCGACTTGCCGCTCAGATCCGGCTCCTGGCCGACGCGCTGGCGGTCGTGATGCGAACGGATACGCTCGTGCTGGAACTGGTTGGCGACCTTGTTGGCGAGATCCGACCCGAAATCGCTGCGCACGATTTCCAGCATCAGGTCGACCGAGGTCGTCCCGCCGGCCGAGGTATAGCGCTTGCGGTCGATCTCGTAGACGTTGCCGGTGCACTCGATATGCGGGAAGGCTTCGCGGAAGGAGGCCCGGTTCTCCCAGTGAATGGTGCAGCGATGGCCTTCGAGCTGGCCCGCCTCGGCAAGCGTGTGGCTGCCGATGGAGATCCCGCCAAGCGCCGCGCCGCGGCGGCCGCGCGTGCGGATCGCGTTGATGACCTTGTTCTTGCCGGCGAATTCGCTGGTCATTCCGGCGACGACGAAGACGATGTCGCTCGGCGGCATGGTGTCGACGCTGTAGGCCGCCTTGATCGCCAGCATGTTGGAGGCGCTGACCGGCTGGCCGTCATGCGAGACGGTCGACCATTCGTAATAGCGCGTGTCGGACAGCCGGTTGGCCGAGCGCAGCACGTCGATCGCCGCCGCCAGGCAGAACATCGGAAAGAGGTCCGCCAGGATGAAGGAGAAATGGCGCGATGGCGTCAGGTCGTCGGCGTTCATGTCGCGCGCTATAGCCCAGCCGGTACGGGACGGGAAGCCGAATCAGAATCCGGGCGGCTCCAGGCCGGCGCTGCGATAGGCAGACGTCACGGTGCTGGCCATCAGCATCGCGACCGTCATCAGGCCGACACCGCCCGGCACCGGCGTGATCGAACCGGCGACCTTTTCCGCGCTGTCGTAATCGACATCGCCGGTGACGCGGTACTTGCCCTCGCCCGCTTCCGGCGTGGGCACGCGGTTGATGCCGACATCGATGACGCAGGCGCCCGGCTTGATCCAGTCGCCCTTGACCATTTCCGGGCGGCCGACGGCCGCGACCAGGATGTCCGCGCCGCGGCATACGGCCGGCAGGTCCTTCGTGCGGGAATGGGCGATGGTGACGGTGGCGTTGGCGGCGAGCAGCAGGTTCGCCATCGGCTTGCCGACGATGTTGGAGCGGCCGACGACGACGGCGTTGAGTCCCGACAGGTCGGCGGTGCCGAGCGTGCGGCGGATCATCACCATGGCGCCGGCCGGCGTGCAGGGCACGAAGGCGGAGCCGAGCTGGCCGGTCGCCAGCTTGCCGACATTGACGAAGGAGAAACCGTCGACGTCCTTTTCCGGCGCGATCGCCTGGATGACCTTGCCGTCGTCGATGTGATCGGGAACCGGCAGCTGGACGAGGATGCCGTGGATCGTGTCGTCGGCGTTGAGTTCGCCGATCAGCTTCAGCAGGTCGGCTTCCGGCGTCTCGGCGGGGAGCGTGTGGGTGACCGACTTGAAGCCGCATTCGGCGGCGCGCTTGCCCTTCGAAGCGACATAGAACTGGCTTGCCGGATCCTCGCCGACGATGACCACCGCGATACCCGGCTGCACGCCGGTCTCGCTCGCGAGTTTCTCCGTCGCGGCCTTGACCTTTTCCAGCACCTCCGCCGCGATCACCTTGCCGTCAATCCGTTCTGCCATGCGCTCTTCTCCCGACACGAGATTTCGCGCGGACATTTGCACGGGTTCGAGGCGAAAGAAAACCTCAGACGCGCCCTGTCATGACGGATTTCGACCAGTTTTCCGCAGGACGCGAAAAGTGACGTTGCGCGAGGCGCCGTCGGCGCTCGGCACGGCGGCGCACCAGCACCTCGACGGATTCGCGCAGCTCGCGCACCGACCGGCGAAGATCCTCGAGTTCCTCGTCTTCGCCGGCGGCATGCATGAGCTGCAATTCGCGCGGATCATGCGGAACGCGCCCGGCGGATTGCGGCGGGTCCGCTTCGGACTCGGTCACGGCCATGCGGATCGCGGCTGCGACGAGGTCATCGCGGTCGTCGAGCCGGGCGGCGCTGCGTGCCGTCCCGGAGGCGGCTTCGCGGATCGCGGAAAGACACGCCAGCAAAACGCCGAGCGCCAGTCCCGCCGCGGCAAAGCCGACGATGACGATCCCGCGGGACAAGGACGACGGCGTATCGGGAACGGAGGCCGGCGAAACCAGCCTTGCCGCGGAAGCGGCCGCGTCCGGTTTCAGCCTTTCCTGCTCCTCGATGAATGCCCCGGCGGTCCCGTTGGCGACAAGCGCCGACGTTTCGGGATTGCGGGCGGTGACGCCGATATCGATGACGAAGGTGCCGGCCTCGCGTTCGACGGACAGGTTTTCACGCAAAGTCCGCAGCGCGGCGCGATCGCGTTCCGACAGCGTGTCGCCGCTCGAAAACAGCGCGACATAGACATGCAGCAGGCGCAGCAAGGCGTTGCCGCCGCCCTCGCCGTTGAAGTCCGGATCGCGGTCCAGCTTCGCGCGCTCGACGACCCTGTTGAGAACCGCGGCGGAGCGAACGATATCGAGCTGGCTGTCCACGATCGCCAGTGCCGTGCCGTTGTCGATATGGACTGGCGCGCCCGCATCACCGACGGAGGCGACAGCGCGCGGATCGATCAGAACCCGCGCATGCGACGTGTAGCGCTGCGGCGTCGAGAAGGCCACGGCGGCGCCGACGACGAGGCCGGCAAGCACGAGCCCGGAAACCGGCAGACGCCACGCCCGGAAGGTTCTGGCGAACACGAGCGGAAAACCGGATATCGGGGAGGCCGCAACCGGCCCGCGGCGCCCTGCGCGATTGTCTTCAGGTTCGATCATCGGCCACCGGGCTGGAAATACGGACCTCGCGGCGAAGGCGCGAAAGTAAAGACAAGCTAAATTTTCATGGATAACAAAAGGTTAATTCCCGCGCCCGAATCCGACCCGGGCGGCGGGACGGGGCGTCAGGTCAATTCGCGCCGGACGCGAATTTCCGGCGCAGAACGTGACCGATGAACCGGGGGTTTCCGACCAGGTAGCGCCGGCCGAGCCGGCGCGGCTCGCGGATCATGCGATATACCCATTCGCTGCGCATCCTGCGCACCCATTGCGGTGCGCGCGGCACGGTACCGCTTGCGAAGTCGAACAACGCGCCGATACCCATCGCGATCGTGCAATGCTCACTGGTCAGATTCTCGGCGATCCAGAGTTCCTGTTTCGGCACGCCCATGGCGACGAGAAGAATGTCCGGCCGCCATTGCACAAGGTCGCCGAGAACGCGCCGTTCGTCACTTCTGCCGAAATAGCCGTGATGGAGGACGCGGTATTCGTGGCGACCATCGAGAGCGGCAAAGCATTCGCTCGCCTTGTCGGCGATGCCGGGACGGGCGCCGAACAGACCGACCTTCAGCGGAAACTGCCCGCTGCGCAGCAGATCGGGGACGAAATCGGTGCCGTTGAGATTTGCGCGGAACTTGCTGCCGTGCAGAAGCTGCGCCGCGATATCGACGCCGACGCCATCGGACAGAACGGTGAAACGCTCCAGCGCATTGCGGAAACCGGCATCGCGCATCGCGACATTGGCGTTGTGGGCGTTGAGAAAGGTGACGGGCGTGTAGCTGCGCAGGGCGATCCGGCCGTGGATGAATTCGAGCGCCTCGTCGCGCGCGAAATCATGCACGGGAATTCCGAGCACGTCTCGTTTCGCGATTTCTCGTCCGTTAATGGCGGATTGCAGCATCCCAGACCACGCAAACTACGGAAAACATTCCGCTTTCGGGTCTGGTAAAGGCCAGGATCGGGCCGCGGGCAAGCGGATTCCGGGACTGTAGTTAACGCTGGGGCACCGATTTGGAGACAAGTTTATTCATTGCCTCGGCGAGCACCTCGTCCATGCGCGTCAGCCGCGCGGCGCGAAAGGCCTCGCCATCGGCATCGCGGCAGCATGCCGGTGCGCTGGCTGACAACGAGATCCTGCAGCGCGGCGGCGAATTTTTTCGGACCATCGGCGCGGCGCACGTTTTCGGGCAGCGCGGCGATCCCGCGCAGCGAAGCGGACGTGGCGACCGCGGGAAGCCCCAGTTCCAGGGTCTGGACCGCCGCCATCTGCACACCGGTTTTCGCCTGCGCCGGCAGGGCGATGACACGGCACTGGCGCAGGAATTCCACATGGTCGACGACAGGCCCCAGAAACAGCACTCTCTTGTCGCGGCTCGGAAAGCCGCGCGGCACCCGGCCGGCGATGGCGAAGGTGACATGGGGATGCAGTTTCGGCAGGACGTCTTGCAGGAACCATTCGAGCCCCGTGAGGCTTTCGGGCGCGATCCAGTCGCCGATCATGCCGATATCGAAGCCCGGCAGGCGCACGCCGGTCGGCGCGGCATCGCGGGGGATGACGAGCGGCAGGGCGAGAGAGCGGTCATCGGCGACGCCGAGGCCGGCGCGATCCTCCTCCGACAAGGCCAGCACGAAGCGCGCGGACCCGCACAGGCGCCGTTCGAGCGTCTTGAGGACACGGGCATCGCGGGATAGCCGGAAACGCTCCAACAGGCTTGGCGCGCCGCGCGCGTTCTCCGCCGCGAGGATGTGTTCGACGGCGTGCGCGACAAGCAGACAAGGCCGGCCGGCAAAGACAGTCTCGAACGCGCCGGCGAGCGAAACGCCGCCGAGGACGATGCCGTCGAAGGGCTCCAGCCTCGACAGTGCCGCGCGCAGCTCCGTTTCGGTGACGATGCGCATCGCGTCCGACGAAACCGTCAGGCCGCTGGCGGCGGCGGACGCGAAACGGCGCAGCTCCCGCACCGCCGAAGCCGGGCCGGCGTCCGGATCGAACTCGCCGAGGCAGGCCGTGTCCTGCGGATCGGAGAGCTCGGCGCCCGGCCGCCTGAACCCGAGAAAGGAGACCCTGGCGCCTGCCCGGCGCAGTCCGTCGACAATGGCTTGATTGGCGATCTCGAATTCGCTTTGCGGCGGACCGGCCGGCACGAGCGACGAGACAAAGACCAGATGCATGACTTCTCCTGAGGGTTGGGCGAGCGATAACACGGATTTGCGGCGCCTGCCCACAGCCGTTTGCGGCGCAGGCGCCCGACCGGCGCACGCTTGCGCTCGGGCGAACGCGCCGGTATCCCGGACCGACTTGGAAACGGGATGAAACATCATGTCTGCCAACAACAAAGTCGTGCTCGCCGGGTGCGGCAATATGGGCTTCGCCATGCTGCAGGGCTGGCTGTCGTCGAAGGTCATGACCGCCGCCGACGCGTTCGTCGTCGAACCGAACGAGGGCCTGCGCGACCGCGCGGCGACGCTCGGCGTCACGACGGTCGCCGATGCCGCGGACCTTCCCGACGACCTGGCGCCGGCAGTGGTCATCCTGGCGGTCAAGCCGCAGGTGATGGATGCCGTCCTGCCGGCCTATGCCGGACTTGCCGGCAAGGGGGCGGCGATCGTCAGCGTGGCGGCGGGCATTCGCATCGCGCGCATCGAAAAGGCGCTCGGAGAGAAAACGCCGGTGATCCGCGTCATGCCGAACACGCCGGCGGCCGTCGGCGCGGGCATGATGGTGATCTGCGCCAATGCGCATGTCGGCGCCGCGACGATGGCGTTCACCCGGCAATTGATGGCGGCAAGCGGCGAGACGGCGGTGATCGACGACGAGGCGCTGATGGACGCGGTCACCGCGGTGTCGGGATCGGGCCCGGCCTATCTGTTCCACATGATCGAGGCGCTGACGGAGGCGGCGAAGGCGGCGGGCCTGCCCGACGACATCGCCGGACTTCTCGCCGGCCAGACGATCTACGGCGCGGCGGTCTACGCCAAGCAGAGCGGCGTCGCGCCGGGCACGCTGCGCGAGCAGGTCACCAGCCCGAACGGCACGACCGCTGCGGCGCTTTCCGTGCTGATGGGCGACGACCGGCTGACGAAACTGATGACCGAAGCGGTGGAAGCCGCGCGCGCCCGCTCCGTCGAACTCGGCAAATAGGGGAACCGCCATGTACGAGGTTCACGGGTCGCCGATCTCGCGGATGACGCGGGTCACGTGGATGCTGGAGGAACTCGGCGAGCCCTACGAATTGAAGAAGGCGCGCCTCGGATCCGACGACCTCGCGGGCCTCAGTCCCTCCGGCAAGGGGCCGGTGCTGGTGGACGATGATTTCGTGCTGACGGATTCGGCGGCGATCTGCCTGTATCTGGCCGACAAGCACGGCGACAAGGGGTTCGGCCCGCGCGACGCGCGCGACCGCGCGCAGATGGAAAGCTGGATGCTGTGGGCGCTGGCGGAGTTCGAACAGCCGATGTGGAACAAGCTGAAGCATCGCCTGCTCCTGCCAGAAGAGCTGCGCGCCGCGGACGTGTCGGCCTGGCTCTCGGCAGAATTCCGGCGCGAAGCCGGCACGCTGGAAAGACGGCTCGCGGGCCGCGACTATGCCATGGGCGATCGCTTCACCTGCGTTGACGTCGTGCTCGGCCATTGCGGCATGTGGGCGCGCGCCGGCAAGTTCGAGATCGCGTCCGGCGCGGTCGACGCCTATTTCGACCGGGTCCTTTCCCGGCCCGCCTACCAGCGCGCGGTGGAAAAGGAGACAAGGCTGAAAGCGGCGGCCTGACCCGCAAAGCAAGCCGTTAAAGGGGAAAACAGGCCCGAAAAGCAGGCCGGGATTGCGTTTACCGAAATGTCATGCTTGACACGCTGAAACGGAAACCTGGATGTCATGATCGAAGTCAAATCCGTGTACAAGAATTTCGGCGGTGTGCATGCCGTCGAAAATGCCTCGCTGAAGATCGAAAAAGGATCGATCACCGGGCTGATCGGCCCGAACGGCGCCGGCAAGACCACCCTCTTCAACATCATCGCCGGAAACCTGAAACCGAGCAGCGGGCAAATCCTGCTGGACGGCGAGGACGTCTCCGGCCTGCCGCCGCATCTTCTGTTCAAGAAGGGCCTGCTGCGCACGTTCCAGCTCGCGCACGAGTTCTCGACGCTGACGGTGCTGGAGAACCTGATGATGGTTCCCGGCCATCAGCTCGGCGAAAGCCTGATGTCGGCCTGGTTCAGCTACGGCGAGGTGAAACGGCAGGAGGCCGAAATTCGCGAGCGGGCGATGGAAGTGATCGACTTCCTCAATCTCGGCCACGTGGCGCAGGAACTGGCGGGCAATCTGTCCGGCGGCCAGAAGAAGCTGATCGAACTCGGCCGCACGATGATGGTCGACGCCAAGGTCGTTCTGCTCGACGAGGTCGGCGCCGGCGTCAACCGCACGCTTCTGGCAGAGATCGGCGACGCGATCGTCCGGCTGAACCGCGAGCGCGGTTACACGTTCTGCCTGATCGAGCACGACATGGATTTCATCGGCCGGCTTTGCGACCCGGTGATCGTCATGGCCGAGGGCACGGTGCTGGCCGAGGGCACGGCCGACGAAGTCCGCAACAACGAGGCGGTGATCGAGGCCTATCTCGGCCGCGGCCTGAAGAACAAGACCCCCCAGCAAATGAGCGCGATGGCCGAGGCCGGCACGGAGGGCGACGCCTGATGTATCTGATTGGCGAAAGCATGACCGGCGGCTATGGCGGCGCCGACATTCTCAAGGATTGCACGGTCGGTGTCGAAAAGGGCGAGATCGCCGTAATCGTCGGGCCGAACGGCGCCGGCAAGTCGACGGCGATGAAGGCGATGCTCGGCATGCTGCGGCTGCGGCTCGGCCGGGTCGTGCTCGACGGCAAGGACATCACCAAATTCACCCCGCAGGCGCGCGTCGGCGAGGGCGTCGCTTTCGTGCCGCAGACGAGCAACGTCTTCACCGGCATGAGCGTGGAAGAAAATCTCGAGATGGGCGCCTATCTGCGCCGCGACGACATAAGCGACACCATGGAACAGGTCTTCACGCTGTTTCCGATCCTCAAGGAAAAGAGGCGGCAACTGGCGGGCGAACTCTCCGGCGGCCAGCGCCAGCAGGTGGCTGTCGGCCGCGCGCTGATGACCCGGCCGACGGTGCTGATGCTGGACGAGCCGACGGCCGGCGTGTCGCCGATCGTCATGGACGAGCTCTTCGACCGCATTCTCGAGGTGCGCAACACCGGACTGGCGATCCTGATGGTGGAACAGAATGCCCGCCAGGCGCTCAACATCGCCGACCGCGGATATGTGCTTGTCGGCGGCGAAAACTGGCGCACCGGCACCGGCCACGAATTGCTGGCCAATCCCGAAGTGCGCAAATCATTCCTGGGTGGATAGACCATGCCCGATGCAACCGACATTCTGAACGCACTCGTCCTGATGACGAACTACGTCTTCGTGCCGGCGCTCTCCTATGGCTCGCAACTGGCGCTCGGCGCGCTCGGCGTGACGCTGGTCTTCGGCATATTGCGCTTCGCCAATTTCGCGCATGGCGACCTGATGGCCTTCGGCACGACGATGACGATCCTGATCACCTGGGTCCTGCAGGCCAACGGCATCACGTTCGGGATCTTCCCGACCGCCCTGCTGGCGCTCGTCCCGGCGATCGTGGCGACGGCGATCATCGCCATCCTGATCGACAAGATGGTGTTCTCCTTCTACCGCAAGCGCCGCGCGGCGCCGGTGGTTCTGGTGATCGCCTCGGTCGGCGTGATGTTCATGCTGAGCGCGATCGTGCGTTTCATCATGGGCACCGAGGACCGCCGCTTCACCGACGGCGAGCGGTTCCTGGTGCGGGCGCTCGAATTCAAGAAATGGAGCGGCCTCAACGAAGGACTGGCGATCCAGACCACGCAGGCGATCACCGTCGTGGTCACGCTCGCCGTCGTGATCGCGCTGTTCCTGTTCCTGAACCGGACGCGCACCGGCAAGGCGATGCGCGCCTATTCCGACAATGAGGACCTGGCGCTGCTGTCCGGCATCAATCCCGACCGCATCGTCATGGTGACCTGGATCATCGCCGCCGCGCTGGCGACGATCGCCGGCGCGCTCTACGGCCTCGACAAGAGCTTCAAGCCGTTCACCTATCTGCAGCTCCTCCTGCCGATCTTCGCGGCGGCGATCGTCGGCGGCATCGGGCAACCGGTCGGCGCCGTCGTCGGCGGCTATATCGTCGCCTTTTCGGAGGTGATGCTGACCTATGCCTACAAGAAGTTCGCGACCTATCTCCTGCCCGACCAGTGGGCGCCTGACGGACTGCTGCAGTTCCTGTCGACGGACTACAAGTTCGCTATTTCCTTCATCATCCTGGTCGTCGTGCTGCTGATCCGGCCGACCGGCATCTTCAGGGGGAAAGTCCTATGAGCACCACCGCCACGGATACCGACCCGAAAACCGAAACCGCCGAAGCGGCCGCGCCGCTGCCGACGGCCATCGCACCGAAGAACCAGAGCCCGTGGCGCGCGCCGCTGGCATTCCTGGCGATGGGCGCGGCGCTGGTCGCCGTCGGCATGTTCCAGTCCATGCCGGTTGCGCTTGCCATTCTCAACATGAGCCTGATTTCCGCCGTCATGGCGATGGGGCTGAACCTGCAATGGGGCTATGCCGGGCTGTTCAACGCCGGCGTCATGGGATTCACCGCGCTTGGAGGTCTCGCCGCGGTCGTGATTTCGCATCCGCCGGTATGGGAGGCGCTGTCGGCCGGCGGACGCGGCATGGCGCTGTCGGGCGTGATCATCGTCGCGATCATAGCGACCACCGCCTTTCTCGCCTCGGCCTTGAAAGGACGGTTGCGCAGCCTCGCGATCTTCGTCGTCATCTTCGTCGGCTATGTCGTCCTGCGCCCGGTGTTCGGCGACGCGGTGAACGCGATCGAGGCGGTCGACCCGGCCCGGACCGGCTTCATCGGCGGCCTCGGCCTGCCGATCACCGTCGCCTGGCTGGCCGGCGGCGTGTTCGCCGCGGCCGTCGCCTGGCTGATCGGCAAGGTGGCGCTGGGACTGCGGTCCGACTATCTCGCCATCGCCACGCTCGGCATTTCGGAAATCGTCATCGCCGTCCTGAAGAACGAGGACTGGCTGGCGCGCGGCGTGAAGAACGTCACCGGCCTGGCGCGGCCCTTGCCGGTGCCCTACGAGATCGAACTGCAGCAGAAGCAGTGGTTCATCGACCTGGTCAGCCGCTTCCACGCGAGCGCTCTCGCTGCCGCGCCCGACGCGGCGGCGCGCGAGGCGATGTTGCGGCAAATGCTGATCGACGGCGCCAGCACCTATGTGAAGATCGCCTATGCCATCCTGTTCACGGTCGTGCTGCTGATCATCCTCGCCTTGTGCGTGCGCGCGCTCAATTCGCCCTGGGGCCGGATGATGCGCGCCATCCGCGACAATGAGGAAGCGGCTTCCGCGATGGGCAAGGACATCAAGGCGCGCCATCTGCAGATCTTCGTTCTCGGCTCCGCGATCATCGGCATCGCCGGCGCGATGATGACGACGCTGGACGGGCAGTTCACGCCCGGCACCTACAATCCGCTGCGCTTCACCTTCCTGATCTGGGTGATGGTGATCGTCGGCGGGTCGGGCAACAATCTCGGCGCGGTCCTCGGCGGCTTCCTGATCTGGTTCGTCTGGGTCGAGGCGGAACCGGCCGGGCGCCTGATCGTGCATCTGATGAGTTCGAACATGGATCAGAACACCGCGCTCTACCACCATCTGCAGGATATCGCGGCACCGTTCCGCCTCTTCGTGATGGGTCTGGTGCTGCTGATCGTGATGCGTTTCGCGCCGCGCGGACTGTTACCCGAGAAGGTGCGGCACAGCTAAAGCCGGAACGGCGGCATCCGGTCCATTGGGGGCCGGCCGTATTGACAGGCATCAACCACATGCGGCGGCATCGCGCCTATTAATCTGGGCGCATGTTTGTGTTGGGAGATAACGTCATGAGACTATTTCTGAGTATTGCCGTCAGCCTCGCGCTCCTGGTGTCCGCGGGATGCGCGGGCATCGGACGCTATCCGGTGTCAGGCGAAAAATGCGGTCCGAACGACCCCGTCAAGAGCATGAGTTCTCCGGCCTGCCCCCAGGTTCCCGCGAGCTAGAGCTTTTCAGGGACAGGGCGGACCGGTGGTGAACGGGGCCACCAGCGGCGGCAGTTCGCAACCGTGCGAGGCTGCGAGAAGCCCGGACTGAGGCCGCAACGTCCAAATGAAAACCCCGGCGCGTTGTCTCGCGCCGGGGTTTCTTTCGAAGGCTTCGAAGCCGAAAGGCTTAGCGCACCTTGACCGTCTTCCAGGCGCCGTTTTCGATCGTCAGCTGCTTGTAGGAGCCGAGAGCCTCGCCAACGTCGGTGAATTCGACGCCGGTTGCACCCTGGTAGTCGATGTCGGTGCCCGCGGCGACGAGATCGAGCGCCTTGGCGAGTTCTCCGGGGCCGATCTTTTCGCCAGGGGCGTTGGCGATGTCCATGACATTGCCGGCGATGGACGCGCGGTCCGCCTTGCCTGCCTTCTGCATGGCGAGGATCATCAGGGCTGCCGCATCGTAGCTTTCACCACGGTACGGGCCGGTGCCGGTGATGCCGGCATCCTTGGCCATCTTCTCGAAGGTTGGCGGCATGCCTCGGAATTCTGAACCCGGCGCGGTACCCATTACCGTTGGCCGAAGTCGAGGCCCGGCAGATCGAGCAGCGAGTCGCCGATCATGCCGTCGCCAAGCGCGAAAGTGTCGAACGCGCCGGTGTCGATAGCGCTCTGCATGATGCCGCGGCCGCCCTGGTCGACATAGCCGAGAACGGCGAGCGCGTCGCCGCCGGCAGCGGCGAGCGCGCCAACTTCGGCGGAATAGTCGCCCTTGCCGTCTTCATGGGCGGCGACAATGGTGACCGTGCCGCCACGCTCCTTGAAGGCTGTTGGAAAGCGAATCGGCGAGACCCTTGCCGTAGTCGTTGTTGGTATAGGTGATCGCGATCGACTTGATGCCGTTACTCCATCAGCCACATCGGCGAGCACTTGGCCCTGACGCGCATCGGACGGCGCCGTGCGGAAGAACAGGCCATTGTCCTTGATCGTCGGTGAGCGCCGGCGACGTCGCCGACGGCGAAATCATGACGACGCCATTCGGGATAGCCACGTTGTTGGCGACGGCGCGCCAGTCACGCCCGAGCAATCGGCGCCCATGATGGATACGACGTTGTCGGAGGTGATCAGGCGTTCGGCGGCAGCCGTTGCGGCGGCCGAGTCGACGCAGGTGGAATCGGCGCGCACCGAAGTGATCGTCTCGCCGCCCAGGAACTTGCCGGAGTCGGAGGCTTCCTTCATCGCCATTTCAGCGCCGGCCGCCATATCAGGCGTCAGCGACTCGATCGGGCCGGTGAATCCGAGGATCACGCCCATTTTCACTTCAGCCTGTGCTGCGGCGGAAAGCGCAAGAACGCTCGCGGCAGCAAGAAGAAGGGTTTTTCGCATAAGACATTACTCCCTATAATGTCAGGCAATCCTCGGCGGGCGCAGCCTATTCCGCATCTGCCGCCCGGAAAGCTTAAAAGGTTTAAAGCCTACTCGGCCTTCGCGTGCAAGCCGTATGAAATGCGTGGGTTAAGCGGCAGAATTAACGCGGCGAAGCGGCGTCATCGGGGAAGACGAAATCCGGCAGGGACTTCAAAGCCTGCGACAGCGCCTCGCCCCAACTGGTCGAAATCGTCTGGTAATAGGGGTCGTCGGCTTCGACGCGCCGGCGAGGCCCGAGCCGGAAACTGTCGGTCTCGTAAACCTGGATATCGAGCGGCAGGCCGACCGAGAGATTGGCCTTGAGGGTGGAATCGAACGACACCAGCATCAGCTTGACGGCGTCCTCGAAGGACATCTCCGGATCATAGGCGCGCACGAGGATCGGCCGGCCGTATTTGGTCTCGCCGATCTGGAAGAACGGCGTGTCGCCGTTCGCCTCGATGAAGTTGCCCTCGGGATAGATCATGAACAGGCGCGGCTCGCTGTTGCGGATCTGCCCGCCGAGAATCATCGTCGCGTTGAAGGACGAATCCGCGGTCTGCCCGCTCATCGCATTGGCCTGGATCACCTCGCGCAGCGTCTCGCCGACCTGGCGCGCGGCCTGGAACATCGACGGCGTTTCGAGGATCGACGGGTTGCGGTCGTGCGGCGCCTTGGAGCGCTCGTCGAGCAGGCTGACGACGGATTGCGTCGTTGCCAGATTTCCCGCCGTCATGAGCATGAGGACACGCTCGCCCGGAACCGTCCATGTGAACATCTTGCGGAAGACGGATACGTTGTCGACACCCGCGTTGGTACGCGTGTCCGACATGAAGACAAGGCCCTTCTTGAGGCGCAAACCGACGCAATAGGTCATCTGGTGATTCCAGCCCGATTTGCAGCGAACTTATTGTTGTATCTGGAGCCTGACAACCATGCTTTCGACGCTTTCGCCAAGGCGCATGCCGGAAACCGGAGCGGCTTCGGTGTAGTCGAGTCCGGTGGCGACGCGCACATAGCGCTCGTCGGGCGAAATCCCGTTGGAGACGTCGAAACCGACCCAGCCGATCCCCTCGACATGCGCCTCCGCCCAGGCATGGCTCGCATCCTGGTGGACGCGGTCCTCCATCATCAGGTAGCCGCTGACATAACGGGCAGGAAAGCCCATCGCGCGGGCGGCGGCGACGAAGATCTGGGCGTGGTCCTGGCAAACGCCGTGCCCCGCCTCCAGCGCCTCTTCCGCGGTGGTGGCGGCATCGGTGCGGCCCGTCTCGTATCTGACCGCGCCGGCGATCGCCTCCGACAGGGCATGCAGGTGCATGATCTCGTTCTCGTAATCGCCGCTGGCGATCTTGATCAGCTTGCGGACATTGTTTCCGGCGCGCGTCAGCGGCGTCGGCCGCAGGAACAGCCAGAGCGGCGCAAAACCGCCATGGGCGCCGATGATCCCGGAGGTATCGGCGGTATCGACGACCCCCGAGCAATGGACCGTGATCTCGGTTTGCCCGGCATCGAAACTGACGAGGGCGACATGATTGTTGTGCTGGTCGTCATATTCGAGCTGCTTCTTGCCGCCCTCGACGCGCGTCTCCCAGGAAACGACCGACTGGCCGGCCCGCGACTTCGGTGTGAGCCGGAGCTGCTGCAACGCATAATGGACCGGAACGTCGTAGTGATATTGCGTCGTGTGCGAAATGGTCAGGCGCATCTGCTATCCGTAAAACCGGTAATCCTGCTCGATCTGCACACCGAGCGTGTTGTTGTCGCGAATGAAGCCATCGAGGAATTCATGCAGGCCCTTGTCGAAGATCGCATCGACCGTATTGTTGCGCAGCCGGCTTAGCACATTCTCCGCGGTTTCGTGACAGCCATGACGCTCGCCGTAGTCGTCGGCGAGATAGGTCAGGTTGTCGGCGATCTTGGTATAGCAGAAAGCGAGCGAGCGCGGCAGGCGCCGGTCGAGGATCAGGAATTCGGCGATCCCGCGCGGATTGATGTCGCCGTCGTTCAGCCAGCGATAGGCGCGCTGGGCCGAAACGGAGCGAAGGATGGTCTCCCACTGCACGTTGTCGAGCGACGAGCCGACGAACATGACCGATGGCAGAAGCACGTAGTATTTCACGTCGAGAATGCGCGCCGTGTTGTCGGCGCGTTCGAGGAAGGTGCCGATGCGCGCGAAGTCGTAGATCTCGTTGCGCAGCATCGTGCCGTGCAGCGCGGCGCGCACGAGCGCGCTCTGCTGCCGGATAAGGGCGAGCGTCTCGGGCAGTTCGCGATCGCGGACGGGCCTGGCCAGGGCATCCTTCAGCGTCAGCCAGCATTCGTTGGTGGCTTCCCAGACCTCGCGCGTCAGCGCGGTGCGCACGAGACGGGCATTGTTGCGGGCCCCCTCGACCACCGAGAGCACACTCGATGAATTGGTCTTGTCACGCAGCAGGAAGTCTATGACGGCCGGCGCGTCGGCGCTGTCGTGCTTGGCGAGGAATTCGCCCTGCACGCCGGCGGTCTGGACAACCGACATCCACTCGTCCTCGGCCGCGGCGGATCGTGTCAGCGCCATGCGGAAACCGGCCTCGACGAGACGCGCGGTGTTTTCGCTGCGCTCGAGATAGCGGAACATCCAGTAAAGGCCGCCTGCGGTCTTGCCGAGCATCCGCGCTACTCCTCCAGCACCCAGGTATCCTTGGTGCCGCCACCCTGGCTCGAATTGACGACCAGCGACCCCTTCTTCAATGCCACACGCGTCAGCCCTCCCGGCGTGATGTTGATCCCCTGCGGCGAAACCAGAACGAAGGGCCTGAGATCGACGTGGCGCGGGGCAAGCCCCTTCTTCGTCAGGATCGGCACGGTGGAAAGCGACAGCGTCGGCTGGGCGATATAGTTGCCGGGCCGCGCCTTGAGCTTGTCGCGGAACGCCGCGATCTCGCGCTTCGAAGCCGCCGGCCCGACCAGCATGCCGTAGCCGCCGGAGCCGTGCACCTCCTTGACGACGAGTTCGTCGAGATGCTCGAGCACATAGGCCAGCGAGTCGTCCTCCGAGCAGCGCCATGTCGGCACGTTCTTCAGGATCGCCGTCTCGCCGGTATAGAACTCGACGATGTCGGGCATGTAGGAATAGATCGCCTTGTCGTCGGCGATGCCGGTTCCCGGCGCGTTGGCGATGGTGATGGCGCCGGCGCGATAGACATCCATGATGCCCGGAACGCCGAGCATCGACTGCGGATTGAAATTCAGCGGATCGAGGAAATCGTCGTCGACCCGGCGATAGATGACGTCGATCGGGGTGTAGCCCCTTGTCGTGCGCATGGCGATGCGCCCGTCGACGACGCGCAAATCATGTCCCTCGACAAGTTCGGCGCCCATCTGGTCGGCCAGGAAGGCGTGCTCGAAATAGGCGGAGTTGTGGATGCCCGGCGTCAGGACGGCGACGACGGGCTTGCCCGAACAGGCGGCCGGCGCGCAGGCGCCGAGCGAGCGGCGCAGGTTCTTGGGATAATCGCTGACCGGCTGCACGCGGATATTCGCGAACAGTTCGGGAAACATCTGCAGCATGGTTTCCCGGTTTTCCAGCATGTAGGAGACGCCGGACGGCGTGCGCGCATTGTCCTCCAGCACGTAGAACTGGTCCTCGCCGGTGCGCACGATGTCGGTGCCGACGATATGGGTATAGATGTTGCCCGGCGGCTGGACGCCGATCATCTGGGGCAGGAAGGCGTCGTTGCTGGCGATCAGTTCGACCGGGATGCGGCCGGCGCGCAGGATCTCCTGGCGGTGGTAGATATCGTAGAGAAACGCGTTGATGGCGCGCACGCGCTGCTCGATGCCGCGCGAAAGGCGGGCCCATTCGCGCCCCGAGATCACCCGCGGAACGATATCGAACGGGATCAGACGCTCGGCCGCCTCTTCCTGGCCGTAGACATTGAACGTGATGCCGGTCCGGCGGAAAAACGTTTCCGCCTCCTTGGACTTGCGCGTCAGCCGTGCCGTATCCTCGGCGACGAACCAGTCGTGATATTGCCTGTATGGCGAGCGCGGGCGGTCATCGCCGCCCAGCATCTCGTCAAAGATACCTTCCGTTCGCTCCATCCTGACAACACTATGTCATTGTTGCGAATGCGCAAGTGGCCGGCTGCCCAGACAGAAAGCATGCAGAAATTATTATTGCATAAAAATCAGGCAATCAGCCCTTCTGGCATGCATGGCAGGTGCCGCGGATCTCGACGGTCGTCTTGCGCGGCACGAAGCCGGCGCCAACCGTCAGCGACTTGAGCGACGAAACCAGGGCCGCGTCGGTGATCTCCGACACCTTGCCGCATGTCTCGCAGATCGCGAAAGCGACGGCGGTATGGGAATCGCAGCCGGGATGGCGGCAGGCGACGAAGGCATTGAGGCTTTCCAGCCGGTGGACCAAGCCGAGGTCGAGAAGCTTGTCGAGCGCCCGGTAGACCTGCAGCGGCGCGCGCAGCCCCTGCCCGTTCAACTGGTCGAGGATGTTATAGGCGGTCAGCGGCGTGTCGGCATCCTCGAGGGTTTCGAAGACGAGGGCCTGGTTGCGCGTGAGGTCGGTTTTTTCGGCGTGATCGTGACGGACCGTCATGGCGCGCGCCCTCCCTTCCCGCTGGCGCCCGCCAGCGCCGCGACCGGCAACAGGCTCGCGACGAACAGGACGAGCGCGGCAACGACGATCGTCGGGCCGGACGGCGTGTCCCATTGCAGCGAGCCGAACAGCCCGCCGACAACGGCAAGCACGCCGGCCAGGCTGGCAAACAGCGCCATCAGTTCCGGCCCGCCGGCAAAGCGGCGCGCGGTTGCCGCGGGAATGATCAGGAGCGCGGTGATCAGCAGGACGCCGACGATCTTCATGGCGATGGCGACGACGATGGCCAGAAGCAGCATGAAGATGAAATTGGCGCGGTCCGGCTTCATGCCCTCGGCTTCGGCCAGTTCCGGGTTGACGGTGGCGGCGAAGAGGGGTTTCCAGATCATCGCCAGAACGGCAAGGACGAAGGCCCCGCCGGCATAGATGATCGCGATATCCGACCTGGAGACGGCCAGGATATCGCCGAAGAGCAGCCCCATCAGATCGAAGCGCACCCATGTCATGAAGGCGAGCGCGACCAGTCCGAGCGCCAGGGCGGAGTGCGACAGGAGGCCGAGCAGCGCGTCGGCCGACAGGCCGGCGCGGCGCTGCAGCCACAACAGGGCGGCCGCGACGACGACCGAGACGAGAACACGGCCAGCATGACGTCGATCTCGGAGCAGGAAGGCGATGGCGACGCCGAGCAGGGCCGCATGCGACAGCGTGTCGCCGAAATAGGCGAGCCTGCGCCAGACGATGAAACATCCCAGCGGCCCGGTGACGAGAGCCACGCCGGCGCCGGCGACGATGGCGCGAATGAAGAAATCATCGAGCATCGCGGAGATCCCGTTTTTCGCTTTCGCCGTCATGGCGATGGTCGTGTTCGTGTTCGTGATGATGCCCGTCATCGGGGTGGCAATGTCCCGTGACCGTGCCGTCGGCATGGCGCACGCGGCCGTCCGGCAAATGGGTGTGATCGTGCTGATGACGGTAGACCGCAAGCTGGGCGGCGCCGCGCGCGCCGAAGAGCTGCTTGTATTCCGCGCTTTCGGCCACCGCCTGCGGCGTGCCATGGCAGCAGACATGGCCGTTGAGGCAGATCACGCGGTCGGTCGCCGCCATGACGACATGCAGGTCGTGCGAAATCAGCAGGATCCCGCAATGCATGTCGTCGCGGATCCCCGCGATCAGTTCGTAAAGGGCGATCTCGCCGGAGAAATCCACGCCCTGGACCGGCTCGTCGAGCACGAGAAGGTCCGGCTTGCGGGCAATGGCGCGGGCCAGGAGCGCGCGCTGGAACTCGCCGCCCGACAGGTTGCGCACCTCGGCCTTCGCCATGTGGGCGATCCCCGTGCTTTCGAGCGCCGCCTCCTTTTGCGCGCGCGACAGCGGATTTGTCAGCGTCATGAAGCGGTCGACCGTCAGCGGCAGCGTCCAGTCGACCGCGACCTTCTGCGGCACGTAGCCGACGCGCAGATTGACGGCGCGTTTCGCCGTGCCTTCCGTCGGCGCGACGATGCCGAGCGCCATGCGCGCGGTGGTCGACTTGCCGGAGCCGTTCGGGCCGATCAGCGTGACGATCTCGCCACGCTGCACGTCGAGGTCGACGTCGCGCACCAGCCAGCGGCCGGCGCGCATCACGCCGGCCTGTTCCAGGCGTACCAGCGACTGCGGAGATTGAAGCACGTTCCGTTCCTTTCCGGATGAATTGTTTGGCGCGGCTTGACGGCGGCGTCAATCGCAGGTTTATCCGATATGGAGATGTAATGATATAACATCACATCTCGCTGTCAACTCGTTTCCATTGCCAAGGTGAACCGATGAAATCGCTCCGCATACTCCTGCTCGCAGCATGCGCAATTCCCGCCGCCCTGTCGTCCGCGCACGCGGACGTGAAGGTCATCGCCTCGATCAAGCCGGTGCACTCGCTTGTCGCGGCCGTGATGGAGGGAACAGGCGAGCCGACGCTCATCGTCGAGGGCGCCGCGTCGCCGCATACCTATTCGATGAAACCGTCCCGGGCCGCCGCGCTGCAGGACGCCGGCATCGTGTTTTGGGTCAGCGAATATCTGGAGCAGTTCCTCAAGAAGCCGGTATCGACGATCGGCGCCAGGGCGGTATCGGTCGAACTGATCGACACGCCCGGCCTGAAGACGCTCGGGTTCCGCCAGGGCGCGGCCTTCGAGCCCGACGATGACGGCGACCAGGCCGGACCCGTCGATCCGCATATCTGGCTCGACCCGGAAAACGCCAAGGTGATGGTCGGCGCAATCGCCGCCGCGCTGGCCGAGGCGGATCCGGACCATTCCGCCGAATACCGGCGCAACGCCGAGGCGCTGACGAAGCGGCTCGACGCGCTCGAAACGGAAATCTCCACCGAACTGGCCGGCCTCAAGGACAAACGGTTCATCGTTTTTCACGACGGCTATCACTATTTCGAGGCGCGTTTCGGCGTCACCGCCGTCGGGTCGATCGTGGTCGAACCCGACGCGCCGCCCAGCCCGGAGAGGGTCAGCGAGATCCGGCAACGCCTGAAAGACGACAATGTGAGCTGCGTCTTCGCCGAACCGCAATTCGAGCCGAAACTGGTCAGCGTCGTCATCGAAGGCACCGGCGCGCGTTCCGCCATGCTCGATCCGCTCGGCGCGACGCTGCAACCGGGTCCGGACCTCTATTTCGACCTGATCCGCGCCATGGCCGGTTCGATCCGGTCATGCCTTTCGGGCGAAGGTTGATCCAGGCCGGCTCTCGGGGGCATTCTGAGCGGGTGCCCCCGGCTTCGCCATGTCGAATAGGTATCGAAGTCAATCGGTAAACGTTTGCTTACGGGCTATATGATATAGCGTGATCGTCTGGGCCGGTAACTGTGGAGTGCGCATATGGCGGACACGATCGTCCCGCGAGACGTGGAAATCGGCAACGAAAACCTCGGCGGCATCCTGGCCGTACCGACTGACGCCTGCGGATTGGTCATTTTCGCCCATGGCAGCGGTTCGAGCCGGTTCAGTCCGCGCAACACATTCGTCGCGGAAACGCTGCAGTCGCGCGGTTTCGCGACGCTCCTCTTCGATCTCCTGACGGAACGCGAAGCGATGAACCGGCGCAATGTGTTCGACATCCCGCTGCTCGGCAGCCGCGTCGCCGAGGCGGTCTCATGGGCGACCAGCCATCCGGATACCGCGCAACTCCCGATCGGACTGTTCGGCGCCAGCACGGGTGCGGCGGCCGCGCTCGTCGCCGCCGCGGAACAGCCCGCCGAGGTGAAGGCCGTGGTCTCGCGCGGCGGACGGCCGGACCTCGCCGGACAGGCGCTGTTCCGCGTCAAGGCGCCGACGCTGCTGATCGTCGGCGGGCACGACTACGAGGTCATCGAGCTCAACCGGGAAGCCAAGGCCATGATGCGCTGCGACAACCGGCTCGCGATCGTGCCGGGCGCGACGCATCTGTTCGAGGAACCGGGAACGCTGGAGCAGGTCGTCGATCTCGCCGGCGGCTGGTTCGCCGAGCATCTGCAAAAGGCTGATTCCTAGACCGTTTCCCCGGCATCTTCCTGCAGCTGTTTCGCCACGCCGGCCGCGCATTTGAGCAGCGCGTCGATCATCGGCGTGCGCGGTTCGCGTTCGGCGGCGATCGCGCCGATCATCTGGCTGGCGACGGGCTCGATCAGCGGGATGGCGCGGATGGCGCCGGCCGCCTCGAAAATCCTGACGAGCTTTTCCGGCAGGATGCCGGACAGGTTTCCGGCAAGCACATGCGAAACGATCGCGATCATGGAGTCGGATTCCAGCACCGGCCTGGCCTCGGCGCCCGCCTGGGCAAGATAACCGTTGACGATACGCCGGTTCTGCATGTCGGGGGTGAGCAGGCACAGCGGCGTACGGCTGGCCTCGGCCCAGGTGACCGCCTTGCGGTCGGCAAACAGCGCCTCGTCGGCGGTCACGAAAACATAGTGCTCGGCATAAAGCGGCACCGCCGAGACACGGCCGAGCGGTTCGTTCGCCATGTAGGATATGCCGATATCGATATCGAGATTGTCGATCAGTTCGAGGATCTCGATCGAGGTCCGCGACAGGACGACGAAGGTGACGTTGGGATGCCGGGCCTGAAAGGCCGCGGTCAGCTCGCGCACCATCGGCAGCGCGGTGGGGATCGCGGCGATGCGCACCCGGCCGCTCAATCCCTGTTTTGCCGTCTGGATCTCCATGCGCATGGAGCGCGCGTCGCCGACGATGCGGCGCGCCCATTCGAGCACGCGCTCGCCTTCCGCCGTCAGGCCCTGGTAGCGCGAACCGCGCTGCACGAGCATGACGCCGAGCTGGTCCTCGAGATGCTTGATGGAGGCCGACAGCGTCGGCTGAGAGACATTGCAGGCCTCGGCCGCCTTGCCGAAATGCTTCTCGCGGGCGAGCACCAGGAAATGTTCGAGCTTGTCGATCATGGCCCTCGCCGTCCGCCCCGCGGCTGTCGTTTCGAATTCATCGCGATCCTGTCCGGGTGGTCCCGTTCGGGGCCTTTTAACGCAAAGCGGCAAGAGGCGCACCTTGCAACCGCGGCAAAATCGACGCGCTAAGCGCCCGCATCCGCCCCTGCCGAACCGGGACAACCAGCACGCGCGATCAATAAAGACCGCTTAATTTTTAGTTAAATTTGATAATTATTTGATTAATACTCGATCTTACGATTTAACCTTAACATCTTATTGGTTTATAATCTGTTAAAATCACCTTGAGAAATACTTATACTCTGCCATTGGGTGTCCATTGGCTTACGCCGAGGGACTTTTGGGTTTGGAGTACGAAGTTATGAGCAGGATAAGCTTACTGCATGGCAATCATGCATCGCACGAGCACCATCATCGCAACCGCTTTGCGTCAGCGGCGTTGATTGCGGCATTTGCCGTTATCTCCGCACCCGTGATGTCGACCGTTTTCGCCGACGCGGCGTTTGCGGCGGTGAGCGTGGACAATCCGGAAGGCGGGGAGTGCGGCCGTGGCCATGAAGGCGGCAAGCATGGCGGCGGTCAGAACGAAGGCAGTCCGCAGGCATCGAGCGCCGCCTCCGGCAGGACCAGCGTGTCCCACGAGCCTGGCGGCAACGACCCGCTCCCCTTCACCGTCAACCCGTGCCAGTTGCACCGGCTGCTCTTCAACCAACCGGTCTGTCTGACCGTCAACTGATCCGCCGCCGGAGCGAGTATACAGTCCCGGTACGGATATGGGTCCGCGATTCCGATCGCGGGCCCGTTTTAGTTCCGGCCCCGCGAGGCTGACCGGCCGCCCCCCGGGGCGGTTTTTTCGCTTTGCCTGCCGCGATCTCCCGATAAAAGATCCGGCGGCCGGTGACCGCTCGACGGACACGAAGGCAAGCGCACTCGGCATGTGATGTTTCGGCATTTTTCAGGAAAAATGGTGCCCGGGGGCGGATTTGAACCACCGACACGCGGATTTTCAATCCGCTGCTCTACCCCTGAGCTACCCGGGCATACGCTTCACAAAGTCTCGCGAAGGCGTTTTCCGGGGCGACGCCGCCGGAAAGTGCGCGGTTTATAGCATGTGATTTGCGCCTGTCCAGCGGCAATTTCCCGATTTCGACGCCACGCGATCGCACGGCGTGAATCAGGTCCGGTCGGGCGGCGTTTCCGGCGCGGGCGGCGCCTTCTTTTCCTTGTCGTATTCCTCGACGATGCCGAGGAAGCGGCGGAAGAATTTCTCCATGTTGTCGAGGCCGCGGTCGAACTCCTCCTCGCTCGGCACGGCGAGCGCGCGGCCGGCGCGCTCCTCCAGCGCCGACACGCGCTCCTCCAGCCGGTCGAGCGCATCCTGGAAGGCGGCGCGCTCGTCGGCGGCGAGCTTGCAGACGATCTGGCCGCTCTTTTCGGTGCAGATCGACATCTCGCCGGTGTCGGTATCCATGCGGATGAACCCGTCTTCGGTCTTCTCCATCACGTAGCGGCCCGGTTCGGCACCGGCCGGAATGGCCGAAGCCGCCGAGGCGGCGACCGCGATCGCGGCGATCAGGATTTCCCGGCTGATTTTCTTCATGGCGTCTCGATTTCCCTCATGTTGCGGCCCGGACGCGAGACTATCGGCAAATTCAGCGAGAATTGCGACAAGGCGGCAACAAAACTGTCCGTATCGCCGGCTTTGCCCTTTCGCGGCCCGCGAGCCCGGACTAAGGAACCGGCATGGACCGGATCATCTACAAGATCGCGCCGCGGGCGCAATGGGCCGACGCCGAGGCGGCGGGCGTGTTCGAGGGCGCGCCGATCGACCTTGCCGACGGCTTCATCCATTTCTCGACCGCGGCACAGGCGAAGGAAACGGCGGCAAGGCATTTCGCCGGCCAGACCGATCTCAAGCTGATCGCCGTCGACACGGCGAAGCTCGGCGCGGCGCTGAAATACGAGGTGTCGCGCGGCGGCGCCCTGTTCCCGCATCTTTACGCGCCGCTGGAGCTGTCGGCGGTCGTCTGGGTCAAGGACCTGCCGCTCGGGCCCGACGGCGCGCATGCATTCCCGGAGATCGGCGGATGACGGCCGGCAGCGTGTGGGAATGCGCCGGACGCTGGCTGACCTTCAGGTTCGAGCCGGAGACG
The DNA here is from genome assembly GCA_963712205.1 of uncultured Alphaproteobacteria bacterium. GTDB lineage: Bacteria > Pseudomonadota > Alphaproteobacteria > Rhizobiales > Rhizobiaceae > Oricola. Next base: position 28,212 of record CAVQHF010000008.1, read on the forward strand.
GCGCATCGCATGGCGATCGCCGGATTGAAGAGCGGCGCCTTGCCCGTCCGCGCGGCAACGCCGGATCCGCGGCTGGCCGTCACGGCGGCGGGACTGACATTCCCGAACCCGCTCGGCATGGCGGCCGGCTTCGACAAGGACGCCGAGGTGCCGGACGAACTGCTCGGCATCGGCTTCGGCTTCGCCGAAATCGGCACGACGACGCCGAAGCCGCAGCCCGGCAATCCGCGCCCGCGCATCTTCCGGCTGACGCGCGACCACGCCGTCATCAACCGGCTCGGCTTCAACAATCAGGGCCATGACGCGGCCTTCGGCCGGCTCGCCGCGCGGCGCGGACGCGGCGTCGTCGGCGTCAATATCGGCGCCAACAAGGATGCCGGGGACCGCATCGCCGACTATGTGACCGGGCTCAGGCGCTTCTACACGCTCGCCAGCTATTTCACGATCAACATCTCCTCGCCGAACACGCCGGGCCTGCGCGACCTGCAGGGCCGGGCGCAACTGGCGGAACTGCTGAGCCGGATCGGCGAGGCGCGGGCCGCGGAAGAGGAAATCGCACAAACGGGTCGTGCCGGTGTTCCTGAAGATCGCGCCCGACATCACCGAGGAAGGGCTCGACGACATCGTCGCCGAGGTCATGGACAAGGGCCTCGACGGCATGATCGTCTCCAACACGACGCTTGTCGCGGACGGGGATTTCCGCCGATCCCGGCGAAGCGGGCGGCCTGTCCGGGAAACCGCTGTTCGAGCGGTCGACCATCGTCCTCGCCAAGACGCGCGAGCGGATCGGGCCGCTGAAAACGCTGATCGGCGTCGGCGGCGTCGACTCGGGCGCAACCGCGCTCGCCAAGATCGAGGCCGGGGCGGACCTGGTGCAGCTCTATACCGGGATGATCTATCGCGGTCCGGGCATCGCCAACGACGATCAACCGGGAACTCGCCGCCCTGCTGGACGCGCGCGGCGCGGCGTCGATTGCGGATCTGCGGGGCAGCCAAGGTGAAGGACTGGGCGGCGAAGCCGATCCCGGCCTGATTACCTGTTTTGGCAACAAGTCTGTTCGCCGTACGATCAGGTGGCGTATGGCTGATTCGAGCCCAATCGAGACCTTCGAGTGATGTCGCAGACGCGATAATCCCATCGGAATCGAATGGGCAGGTTTGACCCTTAGCTGCCGGTAGGCATTTGCGCTAATTGCGACCGCTTTGCGCCCTCATTCCGGACATCCCAGATCGGCTCAGAGCATCCTTAGAGCGGACTTCCGATGCGACCTGATCAAAGGAGTGAAAGGGGGAGGGAAACGCGCGTTCTCGGCGATTTGGAAGCTCGGCCGCGACGTGCCGAGATCAGTCGCTGCATACCCGACTGTTCTGCCTGACGCCCTCGATAAATCTAAGCTTTGCGACCGTTCTCAGGGATGATCCAGGCGAAAATTCACCAACGGGACTTGCGACGGAAAATTCGGTCTTCCGATTATTAATTCCGGGCAAATAGGGCGTTTTGAGCAATTCCGGAGAATGACTCCAACCTGGGCGCTATGCGGCATTGTGGCAAGACTGCCTTTCATGACGGTGTGGCACGAACGCTTAAATATCTTGACTCTGGATGCATACCCGAAAGAGTGGTCTTATACCCGCTCGGGAGGAGTTCATGGCGAATATCGAACTTGCGAATGTCTCGAAGAGTTTCGGCAGCGTGAAGGTCATCGACGACCTTTCGCTGGTCGTTCGTTCGGAAGAGCTTGTGGTTTTCCTCGGCCCTTCGGGGTCTGGGAAGTCTACGCTGCTGCGAATGATCGCCGGTCTCGAGACTATCGACAGCGGCACGCTCACAATCGGCGGTACCAGGTGCGAAAACGTCGCGCCCGGCCAGCGCGGCGTCGCGATGGTGTTCCAGAATTATGCGCTCTACCCGCACATGACCGTGCGCGAAAACATGGCATTCGGGCTCCAGAATATCGGGATGGTGAGCAGCGAGATCGAGCACCGGGTCAAGGATGCGGCTCGCATACTTGAGATGGAGGAGTTGCTGGAGCGGCGGCCGGCGCAGCTTTCTGGAGGGCAGCGACAGCGCGTGGCCATCGGCCGCGCCATCGTCAAGGAGCCCAAGGCCTTCCTTTTCGACGAGCCGCTGTCCAACCTCGACGCGGCGCTGCGTGTGCGAACGCGAGTCGAACTTGCGGAACTGCATCAGCGCATGAAGGCGACGATGATCTACGTGACCCACGATCAGACCGAGGCGATGACGCTTGCCGACCGCATCGTGGTCCTGAACAACAGGCGGATCGAGCAGATCGGCACGCCGATGGAGGTCTATTTGCGGCCGTCTTCGCGGTTCGTGGCCGGCTTTGTCGGCAGCCCCGGCATGAACTTCCTGAAAGCCGACGTGGCGGCGAGCGACAAGACGATCGCGCGGCTTCCGGACGGCGCGGAGGTGCCGCTTCATGTCGATCATCCCGGCTCCGGCGCGTACGAACTCGGTATCCGTCCGGAAGGCGTACGCGTGGCCGGTACCGGCGGTAAAAGCGCCACGACCCGCGCCACTGCCGGGGTCGTGGAAAGGCTCGGCGAGCGCACGCTGATCCATTGCACGCTGCGGGACGGCAGCGAACTCATAGCGCAGGACAGCGGCAAGTCCGAGGTCGCTCCGGGAGACGATATCGATCTCGATTTCGACACGTCGGCCGTGCATCTGTTCGATCAGGCGGGCCAAGCCTATCACGCGCAGTGACCGGCAAGGCCGGCTGGCACGGCAGGAAGACTAGCCCTTGATGCCGGCCGAAAGCGTGATCGCTTCGGTCACCCGGCGCTGGAACAGAAGATAGGCCAGCGCGACCGGAAAGCCGGCCAGCACCGCGGCAGCCAGTTCGCTCGCATAGTAGACGCCGAAGCTGTCATTCGTCTGCGTGATGCCAACCGTGATCGTCATCATGTCGGTCTTGGTAACCGCGAGGAACGGCCACAGAAACGCGTTCCATGCCCAGATGAAAGTCACAATCGACAGCGCCGTCGTCACCCCCCAGTTCATCGGAATGTAGACCTTGAAGAGAATCCGCCATTCGGACGCGTTGTCCATGATGGCCGCTTCACGGAAATCGGCCGGCACCTGGTCGAAAAACTGCTTGTAGACGATGATTACGACCGGATGGATGAGCTGCGGCAGGATGATGCCGGCCCATGTGTTGAGCAGCCCCATATTCGCCATCAGGACAAAGTGATTGATGATCAGAACCTGGGTCGGCACCAGGAAGCTGCCGAGGATCAGCCACCAGAGCGGACGCCGTAATGGAAAACGCAACTGCGAGATCGCGTATCCCGCGAAGATCGAAGTGCCGATGGTCAGAATCGTGACGCCGATCGCGGTGGCGATCGAATTGATGTACCAATGTCCGATCTGGGTCTGCGTCAGCGCGAAGACGTAGTGCTCGAATGTCAGCGTATCGGGCCAAAGTTCGATATATGACCGCACGACCTCGTCGTCGGGCTTCAGCGAACTGACGATCCCCCAATAGATCGGAAATGCCCAGATCACGGCGCAGATCACGGTGATTGCGGTGATTGCCGCGCCGGCGGCGTTGAAACGGCGGGCGCTGGCGGCGTTCATCGGTTGCGCCCTGCGCTCAGCCGCATCAGCTGGAAGTTCAGCACCGACACGATGATAACCATGACGAAAAGCACAACCGCCACGGCCGCGGCGCGGCCGCCCTGGTCGGACTGAAACGCGCGCTGGAAAATATAGTAGACCATCACGAGGTTGTCGTTCGGCCTGCCGCCGGTCGAGAACAGGTAGACCTGGTCGAAGATCTTGAGCTGCACGATCAGCTGGATCGTCAGCACCAGCGACGTGACCGGCCAGAGCAGCGGCCAAGTCACTCGCCGGAACGTGGTCCAGCGCGTCGCGTTGTCCAGCGATGCGGCCTCGTAGACTTCCTGGGGTATGGCGCGCAGTCCGGCCAGGAAAAGCAAAACGGAAAAGCCGCAGGTCCACCAGACCGTGACGAAGGCGACCGCGGGCATGAACCAGGCGGTCACCTTGAAAATCGGCACCCGGTCCATGCCAACGAGATCGAGAAGATGCATTGCGATGCCGAACTGGAAGTTCAGCGTCCAGTCCCACAGGCGGTAGACCACGGACACGGGTAGAATGTAGGGCAGGAAGAAAAGCGCCAGCACCAGCGCCTGCAGCCGGCCCGACAGCCGCGTCACGCCCAGCGAGATGCCGAGCGCCACGACCGTGCCGGGGATCACCGTCAGCAGGACGAAATAGGCGGTGTTCCAGAACGCGGTGTCGAAACGACGGTCGCGCGGCAGTCGTTCGTAGTTTTCAAACCCAACGAAGTCCCCGCTTCCGATCAGCCCGGCGTCGGTGAACGAGAGCAGGAACATCTGCACGGTCGGGTAGATGAAGATCAGCGCATAGACCGCGACGAACGGTGCGATCAGCAAATAGGCGACCAGCGCTTCTTTTCCGGGATTGCGGATCAATTTCCTTCCCCTGCGCCGCTAGACAAAAATCCGGGGCGACACGAAGGCCGCCCCGGCGGGAGTAACCTACTACATGTCGTTCAGTTCATACTGGATTTCCTCGACGGCCTTGGACGGCTCCATCTCGCCGTTGAGCGTCGGTACGAAATAGGTCGACATGACGTCGAAGATCGGCCCTGCGACCCCGGCAAGCGGCGTCTTCGGGTCGAAGATCATGTTCGCGGTCAAGCTCGAATAGGTCGCGTTGGGCTCCATCTTCTTGTAGTCGTCCGAATTCGTGACCGGGCCGTAGGCCGGGATGTGTCCGGCCGTTGCCCAGAACAGCGAGTTCTTCGAGATCCAGCTCATCACTTCCAGAACCGCCGCCCGTTTCTCGGGCGCCATCTCCTTGCCCTGGTTGGCGGGAATGGCGAAGGAGTGACTGTCGGCATAGGTCGAAGGATGGTCGAAGATCACCGGCAGTTCCACCGCGCCCCATTCGAACAGCTTGCCCTGGTCATGCAGGTCGGTCATCGTCGGCACTTCCCACACGCCGTTGATCATCATCGCCGCCTCGCCGCTGGTGAAAAGCGCAACGGTCGCGGGATAGTCGGTGTAAGTGGATTGCAGGCCATCATTGGTCCATTCGGCCAGCACGGCCAGGGCGTTTTGCAGCTTTTCCTTGTTGTCGCCGGCCAGGAACTCCCCGTCGGTCATCAGTTCGCCGTCCTGCTGGCCCATCAGGGAATAGATGGTGCGGAACATGAAGTTGCCGTCCGCTGTCACGCTGCCGAGCGGAAACTTGACGGAACCGGCATCCTTGAGCGCCTTCAATGTCGCGGTGAAGCCTTCTCGGCTGTCCATGCCCTTGGGCGTACCGTCCTCGGTCAGCAGGCCTGCGGCACCGAGCACGTCCTTGTTATAGTAGAGAACGATCGGGTGGGTATCGAGCGGCACGGCGTACTGCTTGCCGTCGATCGTCACCGCGTCCCATATCGCATCGGCATAGTCGCCCTGGGACAGGCCCATCGCAGCCCAATCGTCGGCGGTGATTTCCTGCAGGATACCCTGTTTCACGGCCAGCGGAATGCGGCTGGCGTGGTAGGTCATGATGTCCGGCGCCTCTCCCACGGCGGCGGATGTCTGGACCTTCGAGTAGAACGGAACGCCCCAATCCAGCGTAGTCGCGTCAATCGTGATCTTGCCTTCATGCGCGGCGTTGAAATCCGAAATCATCTGCTTCATGCGCACGCCGTCGCCGCCGCCGAGAAAATCCCACCAGACAACGGTTTCCTGCGCCTGGGCCGACGTCGTCATCAACGCCGCGGCCAGCAGCGCAGTCTTTGCGAAAGTGCCATACTTTAACATCTGCTTCTTCCTCCCTGCGTGTGCGGCCTCGCGGGCCGCGGTGAAGTCCTTCCTAGAGCCGGACCCTGATCATCGAATAGGAATGCTCCGGCACGGAAACCGAGAGCTTGCCGCCCGAGATGGAAGCTCCTCCCTTCGTCTCGGGCTTCACGTTGTCAGGATTCGCCTCGGTGTTCGTCGCCTCGAGATCGGCGTGCTTGATGAGCGTGTGTTCGACCGATTTCGCCTCGCCGAAGCCTTCGATGGAGATCTCGATGTCCATCGGCTCTACGCCGTTGCGGTTGACGGCGAAGAAGGTCAGCGTTCCCGCATCGCCATCATGGACGCCGGCAATATCCAGATAGCTGACGCCGCTGGCTATGTCGGCATCGTAGGACGGACACTCGACATCGAGCTGAAGCGCGGTGCCGCGCCCGAAGCGCGAGGCGAATTGGAAGGGATAGTAGATCGTCTGTTTCCATGCGCCGCCACCGGGCGAGGTCATGATCGGCGCAATGACGTTCACGAGCTGTGCGATACATGCGATGCGGACCAGGTCCGAGCGCCGGATGAATGTATTGATGATGCAGCCGACCTGCAGCACGTCCTCGAAATCGTAGATGTCCTCCAGAAGCGCCGGGGCGTGGGGCCATCCCCATTCCTTCATGCGTTTCGCGTCGTTCTTGCGCTCGTGGTACCAGACATTCCATTCGTCGAAGGAAATCTTGACGTCGTTCTTCGCGCGCCGCTTCGCCTTGACGTAATCGATGACGCCGCCGACCGTGCCGATATACCGGTCGAGTTTCTCCGGCAAGGCGAGATACTCCGCCGTGTTTTTCTCGTAGTTCTCGAAATACATGTGCAATGAGATGTAATCGACCTGGTCGTAGGTGCTTTCCAGCACGGTCGCTTCCCACTGCGGGTAGGTGGCCATGTCCGAATGCGACGATCCGCACACGACGAGGTCGAGGTTGTCGTCGAACGCGCGCAACGCCTTGGCGGTCTCGTTGGCGAGATGGCCATATTCGGCGGCGCTTTTGTGGCCGACCTGCCAGGGGCCGTCCATCTCGTTGCCGAGGCACCAGAGCCTGACATCCCACGGGGCCGCCCGGCCGTTCTTCTTTCGAAGGTCGGACCAGTAGCTGCCGCCGGGGTGATTGACGTATTCGACGAAGTTGCGGGCGGCGTCCAGTCCGCGCGAACCGAGATTGACGGCCAGCATCATCTCGGTGTTTGCCGCTTTCGCCCACTCGGCGAACTCATGAATGCCGACCTGGTTCGATTCCGAGGTGTGCCATGCCAGGTCCAGCCGGGTCGGGCGTTCTTCCTTCGGCCCAATCCCGTCTTCCCAGTTGTAGGCGGAAACGAAATTGCCACCCGGATAGCGGCAGATGGGGGTGTCGAGTTCACGGACGAGATCGATGACGTCGCGGCGCATGCCGTTTTCGTCGGCGGTCGGGTGATCCGGTTCGTAGATGCCCGTGTAGACGGCGCGCCCCAGATGTTCGAGAAACGATCCATAAAGGCGCTTGTCGATATCCGCGATCACGTAGCGCGCGTGTGCCGTGACGTGTGCCTCCACGCCGCTCCTCCCTTATTTGAAACATCATTTCCGGTTCATACCGGATATGGTGTTTTAGTAAGCGTCAGGCGGCGCGGTTCGTCAAGCCACTTTGAGGTTAATGACGGCGATCAGGTGGTGATGCGCAGCATGATGTCCTGATCGTAATTTCCGAATCCCCTGCCAAATATGTTCATGCCGCCGGGGTGTTCGGCATCGGCCTTCACGCCGATTCGCATGCGAATGGAGTGATGCTGGTCGATCAGCAGGTCATCGAGCGTCACGTCGGAAATGCGGACGCCATCGATGAAGCTGCCGCTGCCATTGATGCGCCAGTTCTTCAGCTTGCCGTATTGCGATCCTGCAAGCTTCCACCAGCCGGGAGTGTAGACGCCGCGCTTGTCTCCGAAATCGCCCGGAGAAGTCCACGTTCCGATATGAACACCATTGACCTCGAGGAATATGTCGGACGGCCAGTCCGTTGCGGTACCGGGAACCTCGGAACTCAATTCCATGGAGAATTCCAGCGCCGTTGGTGTGGTTCGATTGAGCTTGGTGTTGTTAGGGAACTGGTACTCGACATAGCCATTGGTGAACCACAAAAGCCCGGCTTTCATTCGATCCGGTTCGAGGAAGGTGTTCGGCACGTCGAGCAGCCCGATGACGCCCTCCGTCGAGCAAAGCCCGCAAGGTCCCGCCACCTCGCACGTCGTGTAGAGGCCCAGCGGCATGGATACCTCTATGGTTCCGTCACCGGCCTCCGGAAGGTCGTCGCGAAAGCCCACCAGGATTTCCGTGAAGGCGGTCCGGCAGACCTTCTGACTACCCTTGCGTGCCTTGCGGCTCTCAGTCGTGACGAGGCCGGCGTCTTCCAGGACCTGCAGGTTGGACGAAACCGTGGATTGCGGAAGTCCCAACAGCTCGGCGATCTGGTTGACGTTCCTCTCCTTGCCGTCGCGCAGAAGCTTGAGGATCGAGACGCGGACTTCGCTCGCAAGCCCGCGTATGATGTCGGGCCGCTCCGACGGATCGATTACGAGGACTTTTCCGCTCATGTCTCATCTGTCTGATTGATGGAAAATATTGAATATCAGTATATCTGATATAAATAAAGTGCCGTTGATGAGTCGGCCTCTGACCTGGCGCGCACGACACATATGAGAACGCGAGGCGACTTCTTTACGGCTGGATTGCAAACAGAACGAGCCCGGCGCCGGGCAAAGAGCCTCGCCAGACCATGCGCATCTGGCGATTATCGCGTTCATGTAGGCGGGCGAATACCAAGGATGCACAATTACGATCCGACCACTTTCATGGTCAACACGGTCATCCAGCACAATGAGATGGAACAGCAGATATGGGCCGGAAGGAGTATTGGCCTACTCGACCTGATATGTCGGCTTCTTTAGACTGGAGTTAACAAGCCGACAGTCCGGTTACAGCCCCAAATCTGTCGATTTCTATAAGAAGCTTTGATGACCGCTGTCTGGCACGTTTCAGACATCGCGCGAGCAATCGCCTTTGTCTGACTTCGCTTCGAAAGCGGACACCAAAATTTGACTTCAGGCCGGCCGGCTTTGGCCCGAAAACGAAACGGGACGGCAGATACCGTCCCGCAGTCCGCGCACCGGTTCCACGAGCCGGCAGATTGTAAGGATCTAGCTTAGTTGGCTGCCTCGGCAAACCAGATCTCCGGCGCCTTGATCACCCCAGCCTTGGCCATGGCCTCCTTCAGAACGTTCGACGAGGCGAAGGCATGAGCGGCATCGAGGCTGGAAAAGTCGTGGACTACCGTGATGTCGCGCGGATTTTCCGCGGCCTGATAGACAGACTGGGCAACGCAGCCCATTTTCTTGCGAGTGTCATCGATGCTGTCATAGACGGTGCGCCAGGCGTCATAGTCGGCGACTTCGTGGCGGGCAAACATTCTGGTCATTGTGGCCTCCTTCGATTCCGGCTGTTTTCTGCTTGACTTCCGCTGGTCTGCATCCGTCGGCAGAATGGATACGCTTCCTCGCCGCGATACGGAATTGACGTGCTTGCCAGATAGTCCTGCAAAAATGCAGTATGGATCATGATCGAGTGGGGAGACCTGCGGTTTCTGCTGGCCGTGGCGCGCGAAGGATCGGCTTCAAAGGCCGCAAACGCGCTTGGCGTCGATCAGACGACCGTGATCCGTCATATCACACACCTGGAACAAACCATCGGTTCGGAACTCGTTGAGCGGCGCCAGAGCGGCTATCGGTTGACCGATATCGGCAGGCGCGTTGCCCAAGCGGCGGAGCGCATCGATGTCGAGGTGATCCACCTGGAAAACGCCATCGAAGCCTCGAAGCGGTCCCTGGCCGGATCGATCCGGTTCACCAGCAGCGAGAGGATGACCAACTTCCTGATAGCGCCCTGGCTGGCCGAATTCAGGCGCTTGCATCCCGATATCCACATCGAACTGATCGGCTCGGACCGTCACCTCGACATTGCCGGCGGCGAAGCGGACGTGGCCGTCCGCATGCCGGCAAGGCCGGAGGGCAGCGGGATCGTTATCCGGCGCCTGCCGGACATTGTATGGTCCGTCTACTGCAGTCGATCCTATGCCGAGGAAAACGGTCTGCCGCGCTCGCCCGAGGCCATCCCCGGCCATGCTGTCATCGGCGCTCCGCCCGACGCGACCGCTACGAACGCCGCCTGGCTGGAAGAGATTGCCGGTGAGGAAAATGTCGCCGTTCGCTGCGGTTCCATTTCGAGCACATTGGGTTCCGCACGCGCGGGGCTGGGGCTGGCCGTTTTGCCATGCTTCCTGGCCGAAACGGCGCCGGAACTGGTACAATGCATGCCGCCCCTTCCCGGGATGACGTCGCAGGTCTGGATGATTGTTCGCGAAGACCTGAAAGCGGCACCTCATATTCGCGCCTTTACCGATTTCCTCGCCAAACACATGCGCGACGAAAGTGCCCGCCTGTCCGGACACTCCCGACGCGATGGCTGAAACCAACCTTGTCTTTCCGGCCCCGCGTGATGGAATGCACTCTTGGCATGGCGCACGAAATGCATTTCGAATTGCGACGGGTGCGCGTCCGGTCCTGGCATAAGCAGACGTCGCGGGCGCAATTGGCCATGTCCGGCTCGCGCCGAAAACAGACGTGATCGGTTCTCAAAGCGGGTCCGTTAGTCACCCCGTTGAAGACTGTTTGCAGTCAAGAGCGCATTGGTTTGCTCAGCAGCCTGATGCCAGCCAAGATGTTTTTGGGCGACAAGGGGTATGATGCAGACTGGTTCATCCGGGAGGCGCTGGCCGAACGAGGAACAGGCACGTGTATCCCGGCGCGTCGAGGACGCAATCACGGGCCGAGCATGACGCCAGACTGTATCGCAAACGGCGTCGTATCGCGACCCGTGATGAATGATGCGGCGAACTGTTCCTTTCGGCAATCTGCATCGCCGCAATGGTCATCTTTCGGTTATGAATCCTGACCCTAGTTCATGAAGCTCTTTTGGATAGCTTCGAGCCCTGTGTTGAAGACGCCCTTCATTACATCGACCGCCTCGGCCTCGCTCGCACCCTTCGGTTCGAAAGTGGCCCCCCAAACGATACTTGTTTCCTCGCCTGACTGCGAAACAGAGAGCCTCGACGTATAATTCTGAACTGGAAGGGGGCCTTCCTCAATCGTATAGCTGTAGGTCATGCTGCTGTCGTCGTGCGAAACGAGCTTTTCCAGGAACTGCGCGCCGTCTGCCGTGACGAGCCTGCGATGGAGGACGCCATCGGTTTTCTCCTCGCTGCAACTTTCTATGCCGGGATACCAGTCCGAGATTGCGCAGAAAGGACCGATGGCGGCCCAGACATCATGAGCGTCCGCGACGAAGGTGACTTCGCTCGAAACGTCTGCCGCGCTGGCGGCTATCGGGAGAACAGGCAAGCTCATTGCGGCGGCAAGAGCCGCGCGCAAAAATAATGGCGATCGGGTCCGCGAAGATAGCGTGTTCATTTGTAATTACCTCCATAAAACGCCGAGGAGGTTAGCGAGCTCGTCTCAAGACCTGATCATCAAGCGATCATCTACGTATCAAAGCATCGAATTCGGGGCCGTGTTATATTGATGGGAAAGCGCATTTCACGGAGGTAGCGGTTTGAAGCGCCTCAATCTGACCCTGCTAGGCGGTTTCGACGCTCGCACTGACGACTCCCATCCCGTCGAGATCTTGAACCGGAAGGAGCGGGCGCTGTTGGCGTGGCTGGGGATGAACGCGGGCCAGCACATCGGAAGGGAAGCAGCGGCGGCGATCCTCTGGGGGGATCGAGCGCAGAAACAGGCAAACGCTTCTCTCAGCCAAGCGCTCTATACGATCCGGAAGGCGCTGGCCGCGCAGGGCTGCGACACCCTGTCGGCGGATCGCGTGGGAATCATGCTGGACGCGAACCGCGTCAGGGTGGACGCGCTGGAGTTCCGCCGCCTGGCAGGAAGTGCGGATGCCGAGAGGCTTGCGGCCGCGGTAGATATGTACACCGCGCCGCTGCTCGAGGGCATGGCGGCGCCGACAGCCGATTTCGAAGAATGGCTCGAGAGCGAACGGCGGCAGCTAAAGGACGAGGCGCTGGACGCTCTGTCGACCCTGTTGACGACGGGTGAGGGACACGAAGCCGAACCCGCCCATGCGGCAACGGCGCGGAGGCTTCTTGCACTTGACCCATTCAGCGAACAGGCCACGCGCGCCCTGATGCTACACCATGCCTCACGCGGCCAGCTGGGAGCTGCCGTCGAGGCGTTTGAACAGCTGGAATGCGCACTTCGGACCGAACTCGGCGCAGCCCCCTCCGAAGAGACTTGTGCACTTCGTGAGCACCTGCTGGGGCGTCAGAGCAAGGCGCCGGAGTTCGATCGTCAGGATCCCATGGCCGAAGCTCCGCCCCGACAGTCCGGCCCGCAGCCGAAGTCGCGCGCACGCGTCTTGGTGGCTCTGCTGTTCGTCGTCGCTGTCGTGGCGGGTGCCGCCTACCGGCTGTCCGTCCCTGCCCACGAGTTCGCCCCGACCGACCGTGCAGCGATGCTGCATGCGCTGCCGGCAAGGCCGTCTATCGCTGTCATGGCCTTCGAAGACCTGAGCCAGGGCGATGACCGCGGCTATCTTAGCGACGCGATCGCCGAAGGGATCATCACGCAGCTGTCCTACTTCCCGGAACTCTTCGTCATCGCGCGAAACTCTAGCTTTCACTACCGGGACACGGAAAGCGATGTCCGCAGCATCGCGCGCGAACTGGGCGTCCGCTACATCCTCGAAGGCAGCCAGCAGAAATCCGCTGAACGGCTGCGGGTCACGCTTCAGCTCATCGACGCGATCGGCGGACATCATGTCTGGTCGCGAACCTTCAACCGCGACCTCGCCGATATCCTGGCCGTTCAGGACGAGATCGCGGCCTCGGTCGCCTCGACTCTGGGTGAAAAGCTGCGAAAGGTCGCTGGAGAAGAGGCGACGCGGGCGAACCCGGACCAGTTGCGCGCCTATCAGAACGTGCTCAAGGGAAACCACTACTTTAACGAGTTGACGCGCGAAGGATCTGACAAGGCCATGGCGGCCTACCATGCTGCGCTCGTGTTGGACCCGGACATGGCACCAGCGCATACCGGCGTGGCCTGGATCCACCTCAACGGCTATCGCTGGGGATGGACAGTCCTGGACCGGGGCGAAGCGCTGGAACAGGCTCGCAAAGAGGCAGCCATCGCCCTGCACCTCGCGCCGGCCGACTATCGCTCGCATTTCACGATGGCCGTCACGCTGATGCACTCCGGCGAACGCGAAAGGGCCTTCGTGGAATTCGAGAAGGCGCTGGAACTCAATCCCAATTCCGGCGACGTCATGGCCACCTACGCGGAACAACTCGGCTATGCCGGACGCTTCGATGAAGCGGCGGCATGGCTGCGGAAGGCTATGCGTCTGGATCCGCACCATCCGGAGTGGTTCTTCTGGAACTTGGGCTGGGCGCAGTACTCGATGGGCAAGTGTGGCGCAGCGTTGGATACCATGACTCAAATGTCAAACCCTCCACCACTGGCCAACCGGACGCTGGCTGCAATATTCGTCTGTTTGGATCGACCCGACGATGCGCGCCAGGCGATCAGCGACCTGCTGGTTTTTGATCCCGATTATTCAATCCGAAAATTCAAGATGAACTTCCAGGGAAAGTACGCCAATTCTGCCGATTTCGATGCATGGGTGGCCGCTCTCCGTCAGGCTGGACTACCAGATTGAATTGTTAAATCTCATCGCGCTTCCGATGCCGCTAGGGTGCGTTTGATGCAAGCGCCAGTTCAAGAAATCCGGCCCGAAGGTTCTGTTGGGGCCGAAGGCGCTGACGGCCGAGAAGGTTAAAGCAATAGCCGCCGGACGAAACGCGTCATAACCAAACGGAACGCCTTCACGCTCTATTCCAGCAGCACGGGTTGATAACGGACGCGGAAAGGCTCGCCACGGTCTCGTCAAGAAGATTGAGCGGATAGGGCGACAATCCGGACGCGTTTTTCGCAAACGTCCGCATTGAGGCGATCGGCTTTAAGCCGAAAGAAATGCAGATACGAGCGATAATCGTTCGAATGGCAGCTTCGGCACCTTTCGACCGTTCATTGTGTGTCGCAAGTTCGACAGTCCGCAATGCTCGACATTGTAGCTTCGTCCCGCGTAGCTGCCATTGCTGGACGTTTTGAGGATTGCTCGTTTCCCGGCCTGATCAGCGCGCGAAGGCGGTCCTTGCCCGCCACGGCAGGATGCCGAGAAGCGTCAGGCCGCGCGCGCCGAGGAAGGCGTTGAGGGCGAACCACAGACCGTGATTGCCGTAGAGCGGAACCAGCACGTAGACCAGCGCGACCATCAGCGCCAGCGAGGCCAGCATCATGTTGCGCATGTCGCGCGACCAGGTCGCGCCGATATAGACGCCGTCCATCTGGAAGGCGAGCACGCCCATCACCGCCGTCACCGCGGCCCATGGCAGATAGGTCCTGGCGATCTCGCGCACGCCCTGCGCCGTCGTCATGAAGTCGATCACCGGCCCGCCGGCGAAGAACACGACCACGGTCGTGAAGCCGGCGAGCACGAAGCCCCACAGGCAGGTCAGCTTCACCGCGCGCCAGAAAGCGGGCTTGTGGTTGGCGCCGATGGCGCGGCCGACGATCTGTTCGGCGGCGCTCGCGAAACCGTCGAGATAGTATCCGGCGATCATGAAGAAGTTCATCAGGATGGCGTTGGCGGCGAGCGTCACGGCGCCGAACTGCGCGCCGGTGCGCGTGAACAGCGTAAAGCCCGCCAGCAGCGCGAAGGAGCGGATCATGATGTCGCGGTTGACGGAGATCAGGCGGAGGAACTCGACGCGTTCGAAAATGTGGTCCCATGTCGGCGCGTGCGCATGGTCGAAGCCGCGCCGGATCCACCAGAAGCCGACGATCGCCGCCGTCGCCTCGCCGAGCACCGTGCCGAGCGCGACGCCCTCGATCGCCCAGCCGAGCACCAGGCCGAACCAGATCGAGCCGGCGATGTTGATGCCGTTCAGGAGCGTCTGCAGCGCGAGGCTCGTCATCGCCCTGCCCTGTCCGAGCAACAGGCCGAGCAGCACGTAGTTGATCAGCGAAAACGGCGCGGCGAACATGCGGATCGTGACATAGGTGCGCGTCGCCTCGGAGACACCGGGACCGGGATTCATCAAGAGGATGCCAAGTTCGCGGATCGGCCAGGCGAGCAGGAGACAGCCCGACGCCCAGACCGGCGGCAAGGATGACGGCGCGCCAGAAGACCGCCTGCTGTTCCGCGCCGTCCCCCCGGCCGAATGCCTGGGCGACGAAACCGGTCGTGCCCGAGCGCAGGAAATTCAGCGTCGAGAAGACGATGTCGAAGATGATCGCGCCGATGGCGAGGCCGCCGATCAGCGCGGCGTCGCCGAACTGGCCGATCACCGCGGTGTCGACGATGCCGAGGATCGGCGTCGTCAGAAAGGCCAAAGTCATCGGCGCCGCGATGGAAAAAACCATGCGGTTGGTCACCTCGAAGGGGCGCGATGCGGGCTTGGCGGCGGCTGTCATGATCTCTTCGGCGGACGATTCAGGCGGGCGAACCAGAGAGGCTTGATTGCTTTTCGGCGCGAAGGCAATAGGTCAATACCGCCATGCGCCTGCCGATCGTCCACAATCCCGCCTATGACGCGAAGTTCTCGCCGGATCACCGCTTTCCGATGTCGAAATACCGGCTGCTGGCCGACGCGATCATGGCCGAGGGGCTGGCGGGACCGGGCGACTTCCATGTGCCCGCGCCGGCGCCGGCGGCATGGGTCAAACTCGCGCACGATCCGGCCTATGTCGACCAGGTCTACAGCTTTACCGTTCCGGAGAGGATCGAGAAGGAAATCGGCTTTCCGGTCACCGAGCGCACGGCGTTGCGCGCGCGATGCGCGCTTGCCGGCACCGTGATGGCGGCCCGGCTGGCGCTGGAACACGGCATCGCCTGCAACACGGCCGGCGGCAGCCACCACGCCAACAGCCGGCAGGGCGCGGGCTTTTGCACCTTCAACGACGTGGCGGTGGCGGCACGGGTCATGCTCGCGGATGGCGAGATTTCAAACGCGCTGGTGCTCGATCTCGACGTGCACCAGGGCGACGGCACGGCGGAGATATTTTCGGGCGACGACCGCGTCTTCACGGCCTCCATGCACAATGCGAAAAACTATCCCGTCCGCAAGGCGACGTCCGATTACGATCTCGGCCTGCCGGACGGGATGGAAGACCTCGCCTATCTGAAAACGCTGGCGCTGGTGCTGGAGGAACTGCGCGAGAAGATCACGCCGGACATCGTCTTCTACAATGCCGGCGTCGACGTGCATCGCGATGACCGGCTCGGCCGGCTGTCACTCACGGACCACGGGATCGAGCAGCGCGAGCGCATGGTGTTCTCGCATTTCCGGGCGCGCGGCATCCCGGTCTGCGGGGTGATCGGCGGCGGCTATTCGAAGGACATCGAGGCGATCGCGCTGCGCCACGTGATCCTGCACCGGGTGGCTAGCGAGTTCGTTTTCTGACGTGTGGTCGCAAGTCCGGACGGAAAACCGGCATCCACTTTTCCCGGACTGGCTCCTAGGCGGACAGCACCATCGCCCAGTAGGGGCGATTGCCGGATTTGGGATCGCGCGCAACCGCAACACCGAGGCGGTTGTACTTGCCCAGCATGTTGCGGCGGTGGCCGCGCGAGCCGATCCAGGCCTGGACGACCGACGCAACCGTCGGCTGGCCGGAGGCGATGTTTTCGGCGGCCGGGAACGGCACGCCGTTTTCGACCATACGCTGGCGGAAACGGGCGTGGCTGAGCCTGCCGCTGGCCGCAAGGCGCCTGGCCTGATCGAGCGCGGCGCGCGACAGGGCATTATCGGCGACGAGCGGGCTTTTGCCCTTCGACTTGCGATAGGCATTGACCAGCGAAAGCGCCTCGCCCGTGACGACGGAGCCGGACGCGGCCTGCGCCGGCAGCGCCGGCAGGAGCATGAAAGCGGCGCCGCCGGCGATGAATTGGCGCCGTGCGATCATCAGCCGCGCCTGTAGTTGAGCAATCGCAGGATGATGAAGACGGGCACGACGACCATGCCGCCGAGGATCAGCCAGTCGCCGAAACGGCCGAGCGCGGCCCAGCCCTTTTCCCACAGGTTCACGAGAAAATCGCGAAACGCGTAGAAGATATCCAGCGGATAGAGACCGAAGACGTTCATCACCATGCCGACGAGGATCGACACGACGACGAGCTTGACGATGGTTCGGCCGACTGAGTCGCCCAGAAGCCGGTTGACCTGCATGTTTCGCGCTCCCGCTTGATCAGCCTGTCAGCTAGGCAGAAATTGGGGCCGGTGCAAGGGCGGCGTCAATCCAGCATCGCCTCCAGCGTTTCCAGCCGGTCGGCTTCATGGGGCGGCTTGTCCCATCTGAGCCGGGCGATGCGCGGGAAAGCGCATGGCGACGCCGGACTTGTGCCGCGTCGAGCGATTCAGCCCCTCGAAGGCGACTTCCAGCACCAGCCCGTGGTCCGACTCGGCGCGCACCGAGCGCACCGGACCGAAGCGCTCGACGGTGTTGTCGCGCACGAACTTGTCGATCAGCTTCAGCTCCTCGTCGGTGAAGCCGAAATAGGCCTTGCCGACGGGCACCAGGACGGAATCGTCGGCGGGGCCGGTCCAGACGCCGAAGGTATAGTCGGAATAGAAGCTCGAGCGCTTGCCGTGGCCGCGCTGGGCATACATCAGCACGGCGTCGACCAGATAGGGATCGCGCTTCCACTTGAACCACGGGCCTTTCGGGCGGCCGGGGACGTAGATCGAAGTCGCGGCGCTTCAGCATCACCCCCTCGATCACGGGATCGGGCGGATTGTTGCGCTTCTCGGCGACCTCCTCCCAGGTGTCGAAGGGGACCAGCGGCGAGAGATCGAAGCGGTCGCGGGGAAGGTCCTCGACAAAGCGTTCCAGCCGCTCGCGCCGGACCTCGAAGACAAGCGAACGCAGGTCGTCCGGTCCGGCCTGCAGGAGATCGTAGGCGCGCAGGATGACCGGGTATTTCGCCTGCAGCTTCGCCGGCACGGTCTTGCGGTTGAGCCGCTGCTGCAGGTCGGAGAATGTGCCGGTGACGATCGCGCCGCCCTCCACATGGCCGACAAGGAGTTCGCCGTCGAGCGAACCCTCGAACTCCATCGCGGCAAGCAGATCGGGAAAGGCGGCGGAGATGTCGTCGCCGGTGCGCGAATAGATCCGGCGCCGGTCGCCTTCAGCGGTGGCCTGGACGCGGATGCCGTCCCATTTCCACTCGGCGAGGTAGTCGGCGGGATCGTGACGGGCGAGGTCTCCGGCGTCCGTCGGCGTCGCCAGCATGACCGGACGGAACGGTGCCGCGGCGAGATTTTCCGGCTTTTCCGCCTTGCCGTCGAGCCATTGGAACAGCGGCAGATAGGGCGGCGTCAGGCCGTGCCAGAGTTCCTCGATTTGCGCGACATCCTTGCCGCCATAGTCGGCGAGCGCCTGTTTCATCAGCCGCGAGGAAACGCCGATGCGCATGCCGCCGGTGATCAGTTTCAGCAGCGCGTAGCGCCCGGAGGGATCGAGTGCGTCGAGCCAGGTCTCGACCAGCTTCGGCCCGTCGGAGCGCGACGCCTGCTGCAGCGCCTCGACGATATCGGAAAGACGGGGTGCCGCACGCGGCATACCCCCCTCTGTCCGCTGCGCGGACATCTCCCCCACAAGGGGGGAGACTGATGCTATGGCGCCATCACCTGCTCCACTCTCCCCCCTTGTGGGGGAGATGTCGCCATAGGCGACAGAGGGGGGTAATGGCGCCGGCCAGATCAGCGAGACGGTCTCGGCGAGATCGCCGACGAAGTCGTAGGAGTAGCCGAACAGGATCTCGTCGACGCGCTCGGCCGCGAGGGCGCGGATCATCGCCGGCTTGACCGACATTATGTCGAGATCGCGGGTGATGGCGGCGATGGCATGGCCGCGGTCCGGGTCGGGCGCTGTGGCGATGTAGTCGACCAGCAGCTTGAGCTTCGCATTGCGCGACGGCGTCAGCACCAGACGGTCGAGAAGTTCGGCAAAGGCTTTCATTTCAACTGGACACGGCTCGCCGCCCCTGCTTTGCATGGCAGGACCATCGACTGTGAAGGACGGACATTATGCGCCATTTCCTGCTTTCCGTTACGGCGATTTCTTCCATTCTGCTTGTCACGCCCGCCGGCGCCGCCGATTTCGGCTTCAGTTTCGACTGGGGCAACATCAAGCTGTGCACCAGCGGACATCCGAACCGCGTGCCAAACCCCGCTTTCAACCTGCGGAATGTCCCGCAAGGCACGGCCGCGATCCGGTTCCGCATGAAGGACATCGACGTTCCGTCCTACAATCACGGCGGCGGCAAGGCGAAATACAGCGGCTCCTCCACGATCGCGCCCGGCGCCTTCCAATATAAAAGCCCGTGTCCTCCCGGCGGCCGTCACACCTACGAATGGACGGCGACCGCGCTGGACGGCAAGGGCAAGTCACTCGCGGTGGCCACGGCGCGGAAAAAATATCCGTAGACGGCGGCCGGTCAAAGCTGCGGCACCAGTTCCGTGATCTCGAAGAAGGTCGGGTCCTTCGGCGACATGCCGCGTTCGTCGATGGAGACGAGGAACAGCCTTTCGCCGGAGCGCAGGACGAGGCCGACCTTGTTGCCGAAATTGTCGTTTTCGCGATTTGCGGGATGCTTCGGATCGTAGCGCGTCTCGGACTGCCCGGCTTCGAAGGTGCGGCCGGCAAAGGCCGTCATCCCGTTTTCCCAGGGTACGGTCTCGGCATGGAAGCGCTCGCCGGTCGACTTGGAGATGACGAGTCCGCCCTTCTCGCCTGCCGCGACCTTGCACCGGTGCGTGCCGACCTTGCGGGCGCCTTCGTCGAGAAAACCGTACCAGTAGACCGTGCAGCGATAGGGGCCGGGCACGACGGCCGCGATCGGATCGGACTTCACCTTGCCGTCGAGCAGCGCCGCGACGGTCTCGGCCTGGCCGTTCGTGTCGAGCCCCTTCGATTCGATGTCGGCGATCGTCGCGTTGACGCGGGCGCGCAGCGCGGCGAGTTGCTCGAGATCCTTCGCCGCGAAGGGCTGCGACGGGTCGACCTCCGCCTGCAACGGACCGCTGACCTCGGCCGCGCCGCGCGCCTTGTCGTAGACGCAGACATGTTCCTCGCCGGTCTTGGCGTCGGTCAGAACGGCGACGCCATAGCTTTCCGTGCCGAAGGGATCGATGCGCACGCTGCCGACCTTCATCCGGCTGGCGGCCGCGGCGTTGCAGGCGTCCTGCACGGTGGTGCGAAACTCGTTCCAGGCATCGCCGCTCGAAGCGGTGGCCGGTGTGCCCGGCATGGCGAGCAGCGCCAACAGCGCGGCGCCGCGCGCGAAAGATTTACGTGTCTTCATTCCATCTCGTCCTCGTAGCCGACAATATTGAGCGGTTTGGCGCGGATCTGGTTCAATTCGCACCAGCGTACCAGCGCCTCCTCGCGTCCATGCGTGACCCAGACTTCCTGCGGGCGGAGTTCCAGGATCGTTTCGGTCAGTTCGTCCCAGTCGCAGTGATCGGACAGGATCAGCGGCAATTCGACGCCGCGCTGCCTCGCACGCTGGCGCACCCGCATCCAGCCGGAGGCGAAACAGGATATGGGATCGGGAAAGCGCCGCGCCCAGCGGTCGACGAAGGCCGATGGCGGACCGATGACGATGGCGCCGGCGAACTGGTCCTTCGCCGCGCGGTCGATGGTCGCCGGGGCCAGCGGTCCGAGCTCGATGCCGCGGGAGATGTAATAGTCGCAGAGTTTTTGCATCGCGCCGTGAATGTAGATGACGCGGTCATAGCCCGCTTCGCGCAACAGCGCTATGACGCGCTGCGCCTTGCCGAGCGCATAGGCGCCGACGAGATGGGCGCTCGCCGGAAACTGCTCGACGCTTTTGAGCAGCCTCGCAATCTCCTCGCGGTCGTCGGGATGGCGGAAGACCGGCAGGCCGAAGGTCGCCTCGGTGATGAAAACGTCGCATTCCACCGGCTCGAAGGCGGCGCAGGTCGGGTCGCGGCGGCGCTTGTAGTCGCCCGAGGCGACAATACGGATGCCGTCCTTTTCGACAGCGATCTGCGCCGCGCCGAGCACGTGGCCGGCGGGATGCCAGCTGACCGTCACGCCGTTCAGCGACATGACCTCGCCATAGGCCGCCTCCTGCGTTTGCCCGGCAAAGCCGTCGCCGTAGCGTATTCCCATGATGTCGAGCGTCTCGCGCGTCGCCATGACATGGGCGTGGCCCGGACGCGCATGGTCGGCATGGCCGTGAGTGACCAGCGCGCGCTCGACCGGCCGCACCGGGTCGACGTAAAAATCGCCCGGCGGGCAGTACAGGCCCTTTTCGGTCGGGCGAAGCAGGTCCTCGAAACGCATCGACGCAAGATAAGCCATTCGATTGCGACGAAAAGGGTTCAGTTTCCGATTGCAATTTCGCGCCATGCGCAACATATGCCGGCATCGACTCCTCGCTGAGCCTTTCACGACAATGACAAATCAGTCTTCGGGCAACCTGACCGCCGACCGGCGCGCCGAATTTGCCCGCCACTATGCGGGATCCGGCGACCATGCGGCGGCGGCCGACCTGATCGCGCAGGCGCTGGAACTGGCGCCCGGGCACCTGCCGTTTCTCAGCCTTCAGGGCGGCTGGCTTGAAAAGGCCGGACGCGTGGCCGACGCGGCCGATGTCTGGCGGCAGCTCTTGCGGCTGGACGCGCAGGACCGCTACGGCGCGCAGCTGAAGCTCGCCAGTCTCGGCATCACCGATACGCCGGACGCGCCGCCTTCCGCCTATGTCGAAAGCCTGTTCGACGATTTCGCGCCGCGCTTCGAGCGGTCACTGGTCGAACGCCTCGACTATCACGCGCCGCAAAGCCTTGCCGAAGCGATCTTCGCCGCGCGCGGGCCGGATGGCGCAACGTTCCGTCACGCCGTCGATCTGGGCTGCGGCACCGGGCTGATGGGCGAGCACCTGCGCAAGACGGCGAGTTTCCTCGAAGGCGTCGACCTGTCGGCCGGCATGCTGAAGCGCGCCGGGGCGAAACGCATCTACGACCGGCTGGAAAAGGGCGACATCGCCTCTCCCCTCCTTGCGGACCAGGAGCCGGGACGGGCCGATCTCGCGGTCGCGGCGGATGTCTATATCTATCTCGGCGACCTGGCCTCGGCCTTCGCGCTGGCCGACCGGCTGCTGGAAACGGGCGGACTGTTCGCCTTCACGGTCGAGGCGCATGACGGGCCGGAGGATTACGCGCTCCTGCCGTCGCTGCGCTACGCCCATTCGGAAGCCTATCTTCGCCGCGCCCTCGCGGCGGCCGGATTCGAGATCGTGTCGCTGGAGAAAGCCTTCCTGCGCAAGGACGGCGCGGCGCGGATCGAGGGGTATCTCGTCATCTCTCGGAAAGCCGACGGAAAAATCGAGCTTGCCAAGCCGCTTGCCGGCGAAATGGAAGAAAACGAGAACATTGCGCTTGGCGAGGCCCCCTTGCGGCACTAGTCTTGCCGCGTGAGCATCGTATCGCCCCCGCCAAAGCCGTCTTCCGCCGGCATCGACCTGCCAAAGCCCTTTCTCGACTGGTTCGCTTCGAAAGGGTGGCGGCCCCGCGCCCACCAGCTCGAATTGCTGGCGAAGGCCGAGGCCGGGCAATCCGCGCTGCTGATCGCGCCGACGGGCGCCGGCAAGACGCTTGCCGGCTTCCTGCCGACGCTTGTCGATCTCGCGCGGCGCGGCAGGCCGAAGCCCGGCACGAGGAAGCCCGGCGTCCACACGCTCTACATCTCGCCGCTCAAGGCGCTCGCCGTCGACATCCACCGCAACCTGTCGACGCCGGTCGAGGAAATGGGCCTGCCGGTGGAGATCGAGACGCGCACCGGCGACACGCCGCAATCGCGCCGGCAACGCCAGAAGCTCAACCCGCCGGACATCCTGCTGACGACGCCGGAACAGCTGGCGCTGCTTGCTGTCGCACAAGGATGCGGAACGGTTCTTTTGCGACCTGCGCCATGTCGTGCTCGACGAACTGCATTCGCTGGTGACCTCGAAGCGCGGCCACATGCTGTCGCTCGGGCTGGCGCGGCTGCACCGGCTGTGCCCCGGCCTGAAGGCGATCGGGCTTTCGGCGACGGTGTCGGAACCGGACCTGCTGCGGCAATGGCTGGTGCCGCAACGCGAACGCGGCGCGATGGCCGGGATCATCACGGTCGCGGGCGGCGCCAAACCCGACATCGCGATCCTGAAATCGAAGGAACGGGTGCCGTGGTCCGGCCATTCGGCGCGCTACGCCATGCCGGAGGTCTACGAGGCGATCGGCAAGCACAGGACGACGCTGCTTGTTCGTCAACACGCGCAGCCAGGCCGAGATGCTGTTCCAGGAATTGTGGCGCATCAACGACGACAACCTGCCGATCGCGCTGCATCACGGATCGCTCGACGTCAGCCAGCGGCGCAAGGTCGAGCAGGCGATGCAGGAAAACGCGCTGCGCGCCATCGTCGCCACCTCGACGCTCGATCTCGGCATCGACTGGGGCGATGTCGATCTCGTCGTCCATATCGGCTCGCCGAAGGGCGCGAGCCGGCTGGCGCAGCGCATCGGGCGCGCCAACCACCGCATGGACGAGGCATCCAAGGCGATCCTCGTTCCGGCGAACCGCTTCGAGGTGATGGAGTGCCAGGCGGCGCTCGACGCCAACTATCTCGGCGCGCAGGACACGCCGCCGCTGGTCGACGGCGCGCTCGACGTGCTCTGCCAGCACATTCTCGGCACCGCCTGCGCCGAGCCGTTTTTCGCCGACGATCTCTACGCCGAGATCACGACGGCGGCGCCCTACGCCAATCTGACGCGGGAGATGTTCGACCGCGCGGTGCAGTTCGTCGCCCATGGCGGTTACGCGCTGCAGTCCTACGAACGCTATGCCCGCATCCGGCTGACGAAAGACGGGACATGGCGCGTCTCGCATCCTTCCGTCGCGCAGCAATACCGGCTCAATTGCGGCACGATCATCGAGGCGCCGATGCTCAATATCCGGCTCGCCCGCCAGCGCAAGGGCGGGCCGCTGCGCGGCGGTCCGGTGCTCGGCAAGATCGAGGAGGGCTTCATCGAGTCGCTGGTGCCGGGCGACACGTTCCTGTTCGCCGGCAAGGTGCTGGCCTTCGAGGGTATCCACGAGAACGACTGCATCGTCTCCAAGGCGAGCGACCTCAACGCCAAGGTGCCGGCCTATGCGGGCGGCAAGTTTCCGACGACGACCTATCTGTCGGAACAGGTCCGCAAGATGCTGTCGAACCCCGCCGAATGGAGACCGGCTGCCGCGCCAGGTCTCCGACTGGCTGGCGATCCAGAAGGCGAAATCCGTGGTGCCCGGCCCGGACCAGCTGCTGGTCGAGACCTTTCCGCGCGGACCGCGCTTTTACATGGTCGCCTATCCGTTCGAGGGCCGGCTCGCCCACCAGACGCTTGTGCATGCTGCTGACGCGGCGGCTGGAACGGGCAAAGGCCCGGCCGCTCGGCTTCGTCGCCTCGGATTACGCCGTCGCGATCTGGGGCCTGCGCGACATGGGCCGGATGCTGGCAAAAGGCGAATTGTCGCTTTCCGGCCTGTTCGACGAGGACATGCTCGGCGACGACCTCGAGGCGTGGCTCGACGAATCCTACCTGTTGAAACGCACCTTCCGCAATTGCGCCGTCATCGCCGGGCTGATCGAGAAGCGCCATCCCGGCAAGGAGAAGTCCGGCCGGCAGGTGACGGTTTCGGCCGATCTCATCTACGACGTGCTGCGCAGCCACGAGCCGGACCACATCCTGCTGCAGGCGACGCGCAACGATGCGCGCACCGGCCTGCTCGATATCGGCCGCCTCGGCGACATGCTCTCGCGCATCGAGGGGCGAATCGTGCATAAGGATCTGGAGATGATCTCGCCGCTCGCCGTTCCGGTCATGCTCGAAATCGGCAAGGAAACGGTGCATGGCGGCGATGCGAGCGAGGCGCTGATGGCGGAAGCGGCGGAAGACCTGATCCGCGACGCGCTTGGACAGGATATCGGATAGGCACATGCGCGCGGCGCTGAAGACGGTGGACCAGGTGACGGCAGGCAAGGCACTTGCGGTCGATTTCGCGGGAGCGGAGCTGCTGCTCGACCCGGCGGGCGTCGCCTATCTCGCCGAAGACCGCATCCTCGTCGTCTCCGACATGCATCTGGAGAAGGGGTCGTCGTTCGCGCGGCGGCGCGTCTACCTGCCGCCCTACGACACGGCGGCGACGCTGGCCCGCCTGTCGGCCATGACCGCGAAATACGATCCGGCGACGATCATCAGCCTCGGCGACAGTTTCCATGACGACGAGGCGTCCGCCCGGCTGGGCGAGGACGCCATCGCGGCGATCGGCGCCGTCGCGCAAGGGCGCGAGATGATCTGGGTGACGGGCAATCACGATCCGTCGCCGCCCGACGGCGTGCCGGGCCAGTCGGTGGAGATGCTGGCCCTGGGAGATATCGTCTTCCGGCACATTCCAGAGGCATCGGAGACAGGCCACGAGATTTGCGGCCACCTGCATCCCTGCGCGCGGCTGGTGCGGCGCGGCAAGGCGGTCCGCCGCGCCTGTTTCGCCAGCGACGGCGTGCGCCTCGTGATGCCGTCCTTCGGCGTTTTCACGGGCGGGCTGAACGTGCGCGACGAGGCCTATGCCGGATTGTTCGATGCGTCGCGGTTCCGCGCCTACATGCTCGGCCAGGACCGCGTCCACGCGGTCGGCGCGAGGGATCTTTACGCGGACTGAAAGATCGCGCTTCCTAGTCCTTCTTGAACATCACGCGCCCGAGCCATCCGACGAAAAGCGCAAGCGCCACCGACGCCAGGCCGTAATAGAGGCTGTGAACCTGGGCAAAACGGTAAAGCTGGTATTCGAGGCCGGCCTTGCGGATATCGAGCCCCGACTGCGTCTGCGCGACGAGGACGCCCTGGCGGAACAGATAGGCGCGCGCGATGTGATGGCCGAGCGGCACATTGGCCGGCAGGCGCAACTGGGCGCGAAACAGCGACTGCGAGATGAAGCGGACGCCGGACGGGAACTCCTGATAGAGTTCTCCCCTCTCCTTCAGGCGGCGAAGCGCCTCGGTGAAGGCCTTCACGTCGGCTTCGCTGTTATGTTCCCCGCCTTCGGGACGCAGGCGGATATCGTTGACGCCCAGCGACAGGCGCGCCAGCGTTTCGGAATCCGTGATGTCCTGCGGCTGGCGGGTGGACGATATCAGGAAGGACTGCGGGACGCCGGCGAATGTCTGCGAATTGACATTCATCCATAATCCGAAAACGCGTCCCTTGCGCCGCGCCACGAGATTGACCTGCGGTCCCTCGAGGACGACGAAGACGTCGTAGCGGCCCTGGCGCTGGACCAGCGGATCGATATTGTCGACGGCGCCGAAGATCGTCAGGTCGACGCCGGAGAAATCCGAGGTGATCGCGATCGTCTCGGTCGACAGGCCGATCTCGATGCGTTCGGGCAGGCTCGGTTCGGCCGCATTGGCGGCGGGCGGGACAGCCGCGGCCGGCATCGTCCGCCGTCGCGGCGGGCTTGTCCGCATCGGCGGGCGCCTCGACAGCCGCCGGCTTGCCGGCGGCGCCGGTCTCGACGGTCGCCTGGGCCAGCGCGCCGGCCGGAAGCAGGAGGCTCAGAGCCAGGAAGATCGTGCCGAAACCCCTCACTGCATGAATTCCCGCGAAATCGTGTAGAGCTCGTCCGGCACGACGAACAGCGCGTAGCCGAGACGGAGCGCGACGAGCAGGACAAGCGCGGCCAGGAGCGCGCGCAGCTGGTCGCCGCGCAGGCGCTGTCCGACCCTCGCGCCATACTGGGCGCCGATGACGCCGCCCGCCATCAGCAGCAGCGCCAGAACCGAATCGACCGTCTGGTTGGTCGTCGCGTGGACGATCGTCGTGTAGGCGGCGACGAAGATGATCTGGAACAGCGAGGTTCCGATGACGACGTTGGTCGGCACCTTCAGGAGGTAGATCATCGCCGGAACCATGATGAAGCCGCCGCCGACACCCATGATCGAGGCGAGCATGCCGATCATCGCGCCGAGCACCAGGACGGGGATGGCGCTGACATAGAGCTTCGATGCCTTGAAGCGCATCTTGAAGGGGAGCTTGTGAACCCACATGTGGGCGCCCGGACGCCGCAGGCCGACCGTCACGCCGGAGCGCGCCCGCGACATCGCCCGCAGGCTTTCGATCAGCATCAATCCGCCGACGGTGCCGAGAAAGCCGACATAGAGGAGCGAGACGATCAGGTCGATCTGGCCGAGCTTGCGCAATATCGAGAAGATCCAGACGCCGACCGTCGACCCGGCGATACCGCCGATCAGCAGCACCACGCCGAGCTTGATGTCGACCGTGCCGCGCTTGAAGTGCGACAGCACGCCGGAGACCGACGAGCCGACGACCTGATTGGCGCCGGTGGCGACCGCGACAGCCGGGGGAATGTTGTAGAAAATAAGAAGCGGCGTGATCAGAAATCCGCCGCCGACGCCGAACATGCCGGACAAAAAGCCGACAGCGGCCCCCATGCCGAGCACAACGAAAATGTTCACTGACATTTCCGCAATCGGCAAATAGAGCGCCACCTGAATCTCCTATTATTCACAAAACAGCATATATGCGTTTCATGCGCCCGCAAAACCGCAGAGTCAAACCCTGCAAATGCGGAATCAGCAGCGACGAAACGAAGCGGAGCGGCGCTTTCGCGCCGCCCCGCAATATTCCGTCCGCCAAAGCGGCGCGTCTACGATTGCTTGTTGATTTCCAGCAACTTGTCGACCAGAGCGCGGTCGACCTCGCCGGTCGGGAGCAATCCGTTGGCTTTCTGGAACTGCGTGATCGCGCTGCGGGTCTTGGTGCCCATGACGCCGTCCGGTTCGCCGACGTCGTAACCGGCGTTGTTCAGGATCGCCTGGATGTTGCGGATCGCCTTCTTCATGTCGACGTCCGGCGGCGGATTGGACGCGGTCGTTTCCTTGCCGGTGTTCCACGCATCGGGAACGTCCAGCGAGTTCGCGGCGATATCGACCGTATGCGGCTTCCAGAGCTCGACGGCGCCGCGCGCCATTTCGAGCTGGTCGGGCCGCATGAATTTCGCCACTTCGTCACGCTTGGCGGCGGCGTCCTTGTCGCCGGCATTGGCGGCGAGCGACAGCCATTTGTAGGCTTCCGCGAGATCCTGCTTCACGCCCTCGCCGCGCGCCGACAGGATGCCGAGATTGACCTGGCTGTCCTTCACGCCGAGTTCGGCGGCCTTGAGGAACCAGTCCGCGGCCGTCTTCATGTCGCGCTTGCCGTTCACCTCGGTGGCGTACAGGACGGCCAGATTGTGCATGGCGCTGACATTGCCCTGTTCGGCGGCGAGCTGATACCAGGTCTTTGCGGTTTCGAGGTTGCGGCCGACGCCGAACCCCTTCTCGTAGGCATTGCCGATACGGTACTGCGCGGGAGCAAAGCCCTGCTCGGCGGCCAGTTCATACCAGTGGGCGGCCGCCTTCATGTCGCTTCCAGGCGTTCCCGGGCCGCTGCCCATCATCTTGTCGCCGATCAGGAACAACGCCTTCGGATCGCCTTCCACGGCGGCTTCGCGCAACGCCACCGGCCCGACCTGTTCGGGAATGTCGGACATCGAGACCGCCGTGTAACCGGACGCATCGCCGGCATTGCCGGCATCGTCGGCTGCGGTCTGTTCGGGCGCGGCGTCGCCGGCATCCACCGATGCGGTCTCGGCTGCCTGCATGTCGCCGTCCGTGGGCGCGGCGGGCGCTTCGGCGGCGGGTTCCGCGTTGGCGAGTGCCGCCTGCACAGGCTCGGGCGCCGGTTCTTCGACGGCCATTTCCGGGGCGGCCGTCTCCGGCTCCACGGCAGCGGCGTCGACGACGCGCGTTTCCCCGGAGGGCTGGTCGGTGGGAACGGCTTGCGCGGCCGCCGGCGCGGCCTCTTCCAGGGGCGCGGGCTGTTCGACCTGCGATACGCCGCCCGGCGCGTCGCCACCCGACAGGTAGCCGCGAACCAGCGGGAATGCGAGCAGCGCGAGCAGGATCGCGCCGGCGCCGAGAACCAGCGGACGGCGGTTCGACGGCAGGATGCCGCCGCGGCCCTTCGATTTCGGCTTGCCGCCTTCGCGCGACCCGGTGTCGAGTACGGAGGCCTCGGCGGCCGCGGCACGGGCGGCGCGGCGCGCCGCCGCGATGAAATCGGATTTGCCGGCGTCGTCCTCGGCGTCCTGCGTCCCGGCCTCGGCGGCGGGGCCGGCGCGTTCCGCGCGCACGCGTTTCATGATCTCGGCGAGATCCGGACCGCCGGTGCCCGGTTCCAGCGGCTCATCGGCCAGATCGGGATCCTTGCGGGCCGCGGCCGCCTTGCCGAAGACGACCGGCTCTTCGTCATCGATGGCGATTTCGCCGGACGTGTTGCCGCCGCGCGCGATGACGTTGCGCAGTCCGCTCAGGAGCCCCTTCTGGTTTTTTGCGGGCGCCGGGCGTTCGCCCTCGTCATCGGCCAGCACGTCGCCGATGCCGGGATCCTCGCTGATGGCGGCGCGTGCGGCGAGGGCCGCCGCTTCGGCCGGAGACATCGCCTGCTGGCCGCCGCGCGCCCTGCTGCGCGGCAGCTGTTCCTCGAACTCTTCACCGGCCGCAAAATCGATCGGCGGCGCGTCCTCGATATGGGTGACCGGCTCGGGCATGGCCGGTTCCTGCGGGCGCGAGAACCGAGGCTCGTCGCTTGCCGGCACATCGCGGACTTCGCCGCCGCGCAGGCTCAATTCCAGTCCCGCGATCCGGTCGGCCACCTTCACCAGCGTGTCGTGGATCGCCTCGAAGGTGCGGGTGTTGCGGTCGTCGGAATTGCGGGCGAGGTCCTCGAGACCCCGAAGATCATCGGCCAGTTGCGCGAGCATGCCGCGTTCGGTTTCCGACGCTTCCGGGGAGTAGCGGCCGACGGCTTCCTCGGCAGCTTCGCGGGCAGCGGCGATGATGTCGTCGCGGCCGCCGGCCAGTTGGTCGGTGATCGCGAGCAGACGGGGCGCCAGATCGGCGAGTGCCGCGTTGTCGGCTGCGGGCAGGACCCCGGAGAGTTTCTCGCTGAGCGCCGCGATCTGGGCTTCGAGGCTTTCGAGCGCCCTCGAATCCGGCTGCGCGACGGCGCCGGGCGAGAAGGCGTCGCCCGATGTCAGCATCTGGGCGATTTCCTCGATGCGGCGCTCCATGTGATCGAATGTCGGAACCTGCGTCGAATCGCGCTCGTTCTCCTCGATGCGGCGCGCCAGTTCCTCCATGCGGGCATCGAGCGACTGGAACATCCGTTCGCCGGTCTCCTCGGCGGACACACGGTTGGTATCGAGCCGCTTCGCGATCTCCTCGAAGCGCGCGTTCAGGTTCTCGATCATCTTGTCGGAAACGGGTTCCGCGCCGCGCGTGTCGGCGTCGATGCGACGCGCGAGTTCCTCCAGGCGCTGGCTGACGTTTTCGAAGGCATCGTTGGCCGCCGGGGCGTTCGTTACCGTTTCATGCACGGCGCCAAGCCGCTCGGCGATCTCCATCAAGCGCTGGTCGACATTGCCGGACTGCGCCGCGGTCGAACTTTCCTCGACCTGGCGCGCAAGCGACGACAGCCGCGCCTCGATGCGCTCGAACGGCGCCGTGTCGAGCTCGGGCGGCGCGCTCGAAACGGATATCGCGACAAGCGCGCGGCTGATCTCGTCGAGACGCTCCTCGATGGTGACGAGGTGGTCGGGTGACACGGCCGCGTTTTGCGACGCCAGCGTCTCGACCGCCTCGGCCAGCGCGCGCATCTGTTCCCCCATCGCGCCGATGGTCCCGGCATCCGCCAGGCCATGCAGCGCCTCGTTGATCTCGTTGATCCGGTTGGCGATCGTCAACAGGTCTTCACGCGAGCCGAGCGTTTGCGGCAGGGCGCCGATCTCGCGCTCGATGACCGTCCAGCGCTCGGCCATGTCGTGCAGCGTGTCCTCGCGCGCCAGCGCGGCGACATGGCCTTTCAACTCTTCCACCTCGGCACGCAGGGAGCCCGTCTCGCCGTTTTCGACGCGCGAGGCGACGACGCCCAGTTCGCGCGTCAGGCGATTGAACCCGTCGGCGAGATCGGCCGACGACATGCCCGCCCCCTGCCCCATCAGCGCCTTCAACTCGTCGCGGACGGCGCCGAACTGGCGCGCGATCGTCGACGACATTTCCCGGTTCAGTTCCTCGCGCATCCGGGCGATCTCGGCATGCAGCGAAGGCTGCTCGCCGATCACGGGAGTTGACGGCTGCGGCGCGGCGCGGGGAGCCGGCGCGGTCTGGCTGCGGCGGGCAAGCGCTTCCTGACGCGCGCGAATGGCGGAAATGTCATCGTCTTGGGCCGGGCGCGGCGCCGCGGATCCGATGCCGATTCGCTGTTCCAGCTTGGACAGCGCATCGTCGAGCATCTCCAGGGTCGTGTTGGCGGAACGCCGGGATGCGGTATCATGATCGGACTGCGATGGCTTATTGTGCATAACTCGCCCATTCCTGTCGGCGCCGGCACGGTTGCCGGGAGGGCATATAGCCGTCGCGGCAACAGGCGCTTGACCTGATTGTTTCCTGAGATCCGAGCGCGCACCCTGGACACAACCACGCTGCGACCTTCAATGGTTAACGTTTTTCAAATCCTGGTAAACAAGCGGTTAACCTTTTCCGGATTCCGGGGAAATTCTGCGCTCATCCGAAACGCGCCATATTCCTGTAAGAAACCGCCCGAGGCGAATTACGCACCGCAGAGGCAGCATTTTGTAACAGCGGGGTAACGCTGGGAAACCTTCACAATCCCGGCTGGCGAGGTTCTATTGCTTACGTGGGGTATGGGACTCAAAACTTGGCTGGTCAGTGTCAGCATTGACTCGGGCAGTGGATGTTTGAATTTCCATCCGGTCGGCTGAAAGCGGAAAAGCCCGAAAATCGGGAACAGGAATGGATAAAGGACATGAACACAGCCACTGACACGGATTCACTCGTCGACAACGAGGTCACCTACCGGATCGGCGAATTGTCCGGCGAATTCGATGTGACATTGCGCACCCTTCGTTTCTACGAGGACAAGGGCCTTCTGTCGCCGCGGCGTATCGGTAACACGCGGCTTTATTCGCGCGCGGACCGCGGCCGCCTCAAACTGATCCTGCTCGGCAAGCGGGTCGGGCTGTCGCTCCTCGACGTCAAGGAGATCCTGGATCTCTACAACGCGTCGGGGGACAATCTCCGCCAGCTGACCGTCGCCCTGGAAAAGGGCGAAGAACAGATGAAGGTCCTGCAGCAGCAGCGCAAGGATATCGAAGAGGCGATCAGCGAACTGGACCAGACCCTTGTGTCCCTTCGCGACCAGATCGGCAGCAAGGGCGAATAGGTTACGTTCGCGCCAGACCGCCTCCGGGCGGCGCAAGATTTTCGCCGCCCTTGCAGATCAGGGCCGCAATATCGCTCTCGACACCCCGGCATCCACAGCGGTTGCCGGGGTTTATTTTTGTCCGGCGCGCCAAAAATCACACGAAAAACGCATTTTTCGGATGTTTTGGGGATCGGCGATGGCGATTCCCCGCGCTGCCCGGTGAAATTTCAAAATTTTGACGTTTACGCAAACGTCAAAGTTTGCTAGCGACACTCCAACTGTTCCAGCACGGCGCCGACCGTGCCCCGCAACGCCCTTCCGGAGGATGTCATGCCCGCTTACCGCGCTCCCGTCGAAGACACGCTTTTCGTGCTCAACGACGTCCTCAAATACGAACGCTACAACAACCTGCCCGGCTTCGCCGACGCATCGCCGGATATCGTCGAGGCGGTGCTGCGCGAGGCAGGCCGGATGGCCGAGGAAGTGTTCTTCCCGCTCAACCAGTCAGGCGACCGGGAAGGCTGCAGCCGCGCACGAAGACGGATCGGTCACGACGCCGAAGGGCTTCAGGGAAGCCTTCGAGCAGTACAAGGAAGCCGGCTGGATGGGCCTTGCCTTCGATCCGGAATATGGCGGCCAGGGCCTGCCCTACACGCTGCATTCGGCGATCGGCGAATATTTCTCGTCGGCCAACATGGCCTTCGCCATGTATCCGGGCCTGACCCAGGGCGCGATGGCGGCGATCCTCGTTCACGGCGACGACGAGCAGAAGGCGACCTGGCTGCCGAAGATGGTCGAGGGCACCTGGACCGGCACCATGAACCTGACCGAACCGCATTGCGGCACCGATCTCGGCCTGCTGCGCACCAAGGCGGTTCCGCAGGGCGACGGCTCCTACCGGATCTCCGGCCAGAAGATCTTCATCTCCGCCGGCGAACACGACATGTCGGAAAACATCATCCATCTGGTGCTCGCCCGCATCGAGGGCGCGCCGGAGGGCACCAAGGGCATCTCGCTGTTCATCGTGCCGAAATTCCTGCTCGATGCGGACGGTTCGCCCGGCGAGCGCAACGGTGTGGTCTGCGGCTCGATCGAGGAGAAGATGGGCATCCACGCCAACTCGACCTGCGTCATGAACTATGACGACGCGACGGGTTACCTGATCGGCGGGGAGAACAAGGGCCTCAAGGCCATGTTCACGATGATGAACGAGGCGCGGCTCGGCGTCGGGCTGCAGGGCCTGTCGATATCCGAAGTCGCCTACCAGAACGCGGTCGCCTACGCCAGGGACCGGATCCAGGGCCGCGCGCTGACCGGCCCGGCGGCGCCGGACAAGAAGGCCGATCCGATCATCGTGCATCCGGACGTGCGCCGGAACCTGATGACCATCCGCGCCTTCAACGAGGCGGGACGCGCCTTCCTGCTGTGGGCGGCGCTGAAGTCCGACGTCGCGCACCGCTCGGAAGACGCGAGCGACCGCGAGCTGTCGGAGGAGATGATGGGGCTGCTGACACCGGTCATCAAGGGCGTGCTCACCGACAAGGGCTTCGAGCATGCGGTGATGGCGCAGCAGGTCTTCGGCGGCCACGGCTATATCGAAGAACACGGGATGAGCCAGTATGTGCGCGATGCCCGCATCGCCATGATCTACGAGGGCGCCAACGGCATCCAGGCGCTCGACCTCGTCGGCCGCAAGCTGCCGATGAATGGCGGCCGCGCGATCCAGGCCTTCTTCAAGGAAGTCGGCGAGTTCTGCGAGGACAACCGCGCCGACGAGAAACATGAGCTTCTTCACCAAGCACCTGAAGAAGGGTCTGAACGATCTCCAGGCGGCGACGATGTGGTTCGTGCAGAACGCCATGGCCAAGCCCGACAATGCCGGTGCCGGCAGCCACGACTACATGCATCTCTTCGGCCTCGTCGCGCTCGGCTACATGTGGGCGCTGCAGGCCAGGACCGCACAGGAAAAGCTGGCCGAGGGCGATAGCGAGCGCAAGGCGTTCCTGGAAGCCAAGCTGGCGACCGGCGCGCTACTTCATGGAGCGCATCATGCCGGAGACGAGCGCGCATCTGGCGCGGATCTCGGCGGGCGCCGACTCGATGATGGCGCTGGACGCGGAGGCGTTCTGATCAACGAACCGGCCGGTTCATCCAATCGTGATGCGACCGGCCTGATCCAATCTGCAAAACTGCGGCGTTCAGGGAGGAATGAATGGCGAGCAATCCGGCGGAAATTCTTGGCGTCACCAAACCGTCCTGGGCGACGGAGGACGTCGTCATGCTGCAGGACATGGCGGCGCGGTTCATGACCGACGAGATCCTGCCGCATTACGAGGACTTCGAGAAAGCCGAGATCTTCGACCGCGAAAGCTGGGAGAAGGCCGGCGCCAACGGCCTGCTCTGCGCCTCGATGCCGGAGGAATATGGCGGCTCGGGCGGCACCTACGCGCATGAAACCGCCATCCTCGAGGCGATCAGCCATGTCGGCGTCGACGGCTTCGGCATCCCGCTGCACAATTCGATCGTCGCGCCCTACATCCTCCACTACGGTTCGGAGGAGCAGAAGCGCAAATGGCTGCCGAAGCTGGCGACCGGCGAACTGATCGGCGCGATCGCGATGACCGAGCCCGGCGCGGGCTCGGACCTTCAAGGGGTGAAAACCTCTGCGCGCAAAGACGGCAACCACTACGTCCTCAACGGATCGAAGACCTTCATCACCAACGGCCAACTCGCCAATCTGGTCATCGTCGTGACCAAGACCGACGCATCGGCCGGGCGCGAAGGGCACCTCGCTGATCGTCGTCGAGACCGACGAGGTCGAGGGCTTCGAGCGCGGC
Source organism: uncultured Alphaproteobacteria bacterium (assembly GCA_963712205.1). Lineage (GTDB taxonomy): Bacteria > Pseudomonadota > Alphaproteobacteria > Rhizobiales > Rhizobiaceae > Oricola. Next base: position 63,394 of record CAVQHF010000008.1, read on the forward strand.
CGCAACCTCGACAAGATCGGGCTGAAGTCGAACGACACCTCGGAACTGTTCTTCAACAATGTCCGCGTGCCGACCGCCAACCTGCTCGGCCACGAGGAAGGTCTCGGCTTCGTCCAGCTGATGCAGCAATTGCCGCAGGAGCGCCTCCAGATCGGCGGCAGCGCGATCGCCATGTGCGAGCGGGCGCTCGCCGTGACCATCGACTACGTCAAGGAGCGCAAGGCCTTCGGCAAGGCGGTGATCGAGTTCCAGAACACCCAGTTCAAGCTCGCCGAGACTGAAGACCGAGGCGACCGTCGGGCGCACCTTCTACAATTTCTGCGTCGGCGAGCATCTCGAAGGCCGGCTGACGCCCGAACTCGCCTCGATGGCGAAATACTGGCTCTCCGACCTGCAGGGCAAGATCGTCGACGAATGCCTGCAACTGCATGGCGGTTACGGTTACATGAACGAATATCCGATCGCGCGGATGTTCCGCGACGCGCGCGTGCAGCGCATCTACGGCGGCACCAACGAGATCATGAAACTGCTGATCGCAAGGAGCCTCTAGAGCCTTTCATGACTGGATTGAATCAATTCTGTTTCTCGTCCGGCGAGGCGATCCGCGCGAAGGGGCGCGCGGCGCGTAGCGGTGCTACGGGCAAGCGCGCCGACAAACGGGCGTCCGCCGGGCGGAAACCCGAAGGGCCGGGCAGTTATGGCCCAATGCCGTCGGCCTTCGTCTCTACCGTGCCTCCCGCACGGCATTCGCCAAATCCCTCGATCTTGAACCAAGACTGCTCCGCAAATGGTTCAATCCAATCATGAAAGGCTCTCAAATGGCCGAATACACGCTTTACTGCTTCTGGGAATCCGGCAACGCCTACAAGGCGGCGCTGATGCTGCAGCTTTGCGGCGCCGACTGGGACGCGCGCCGGGTCGCCTTCTTCACCGGCGAAACGCGCGGGCCGGAATTCCGCGACATGAACGTGATGGGCGAAGTGCCGGTGCTGGTGCATCACCGCGCCGACGGCGACTTCACCGTCACCCAGTCCGGCGCGATCCTGACCTATCTCGCCCGCAAGCTCGGCAAGTTCGGGCCCGAAACCGAGGCCGAAGAGTTCGAGGTGATGCGCTGGCTGCTCTTCGACAGCCAGAAAATGTCCGGCTATGCCGGACCGCTGCGCTTCCTGCGCTATTTCATGAAGAAGGGCGAGACCGGCGAGGTGGAATATCTGCATGCCCGGCTGATGAGCGCGCTGAAAATCCTGAACGCCCGGCTCGAGGGGCGCGACTGGATCGCCGCCGACCGGCCGACCATCGCCGATTTCGCATTGTGCGGCTACCTGTTCTGGCCCGACCAGATCGGCATCGACTACGAGGGCCTGCCGAACGTGACGGCATGGCTGGAGCGGATCAGGGCGCTGCCCGGCTACAAGCGCGCCGAAGACCTGATGCCTTCCGGGCGCGACCCCGAGACAGCGACGGCCTGAGCCGTCGAGACAGACAACAAGGAGACGAACATGGCTGACGCATTCATCTATGACGCGGTGCGAACACCGCGCGGACGCGGCAAGAAGGACGGGAGCCTGCACGAAGTGCCGACGCCGCGCCTCGCCGCCAAGGTTCTCGAGGCGCTGCGCGAGCGCAACGGTCTCGACACCTCCAAGGTCGACGACGTGATCCTCGGCAATGTCGATCCGGTCTACGAGGCCGGCGGCGACATCGCGCGCGCCGCCGTCTTCGAGGCGGGCTACGCGACGCAGGCGCCCGGCATGCAGATCAACCGCTTCTGCGCCTCGGGTCTCGACGCCGTCAATCTCGGCGCGGCGAAGATCGCCCAGGGCGCCGACGACATCGTCATCGCCGGCGGCGTCGAATCGATGTCGCGCGTCGGCATGGGCGCGTCCGGCGGCGCCTGGTACATGGACCCGTCGGTCAACATCCCGGCCTATTTCATGCCGCAGGGCGTGTCGGCCGACCTGATCGCCACCAAATACGGCTTTTCGCGCGACGACGTCGACGCCTATGCGGTCGAAAGCCAGCGCCGCACCGCCGAAAGCTGGGAAAAGGGCCACTTCAAGAAGTCGGTCATCCCGGTGAAGGACCAGAACGGCCTGACCATCCTCGACCGCGACGAGCACATGCGCCCGGGCACCGACATGCAGTCGCTGGCGAGCCTCAACCCGTCCTTCGTGATGCCCGGCCAGATGGGCGGCTTCGAGGCCGTCGGCATCGCCGCGCCATCCGGAGGTCGAGGCGATCAACTACGTCCACCATGCCGGCAATTCGTCGGGCATCGTCGACGGCGCGGCCGGCGTGCTGCTCGGCTCGAAGCGCGGCGGCAAGACGATGGGCCTGACCCCGCGCGCCCGGATCAGGGCCTTCGCCAATATCGGCTCCGACCCGGCGCTGATGCTGACCGGCCCGGTCGACGTGACCGAGAAGCTCCTGAAGCGGGCGAAGATGAAGATCGACGACATCGACCTGTTCGAGCTGAACGAGGCGTTCGCCGCCGTCGTGCTGCGCTACATGCAGGCCTTCGACATCGACCATTCGAAGATGAACGTCGCCGGCGGCGCGATCGCCATGGGCCATCCGCTCGGCGCGACCGGCGCGATGATCCTCGGCACCGTGCTCGACGAACTGGAGCGCCGCGACCTCAACACCGCGCTGGTGACGCTGTGCATCGGCGCCGGCATGGGCTCGGCCACCATCATCGAGCGGGTGTGACAGTGACACGCATCGCCCCCGCCCTTCGAGGCCGCCTCCGGCGGCACCTCAGGATGAGGGCGATGCCGGATACCACACCTCATCGCGCTGAAATCGTTCCCTCATCCCGAGGTGCGAGCGCAGCGAGCCTCGAAGGGCGAGGGAACGATTTGGAGACGAAATGACCTACAAGAACTTCACCGTCGAAACCGACGCCGACGGCATCGCGCTCGTCACCTGGGACATGCCCGACAAGTCGATGAACGTCTTCACCGAAGAGGTGATGGACGAGATCGACGCGATCATCGACCAGGTCGTCGCCGACGACGCCATCAAGGGCGCGGTCTTCACCTCCGGCAAGAAGGATTCCTTCTCCGGCGGCGCCGACATCACCATGCTCAAGAAGATGTTCGACATCATCCAGACCGAGAAGGCGAAGGACCCGGAAAAGGCGGTGCAGATGCTGTTCGACGGCGCCGGCCGGATGAGCTGGCTCTGGCGCAAGCTCGAGACCTGCGGCAAGCCCTGGGTCTCGGCGATCAACGGCACCTGCATGGGCGGCGCCTTCGAACTGTCGCTTGCCTGCCATGGCCGCGTCGCCGCCGATTCCCCGGCGGTCAAGATGGCGCTGCCCGAGGTCAAGATCGGCATCTTCCCGGGCGCCGGCGGCACCCAGCGCGTGCCGCGCCTGACCAACCAGCAGGACGCGCTGCAGATGATGACGCAGGGCTCGAACCTGACGCCGTCGCGCGCCAAGGCGATGGGCCTGATCCACGAGGTCGTGCCGCCGAAGAAGCTGATCGAGGCGGCCAAGGCGATGATCGCGGCCGGCCTGAAGCCGGTGCAGCCCTGGGACGAGAAGGGCTTCAAGCTGCCCGGCGGCAAGATCTACACGCCGGCCGGCGCCAATCTCTGGCCGGCGGCCTCGGCGATCCTGCGCCGCGAGACGCACATGAACTATCCCGGCGCCGCGCGCGATCCTGAAATGCGTCTATGAGGGGCTGCAGGTGCCGTTCGACACGGCGCTGAAGATCGAGCAGCGCTATTTCGCCAATGTGCTGCAGACGACGGAAGCCGGCATCGATGATCCGCTCGCTGTTCGTCTCGCTGCAGGAACTCAACAAGGGCGCGCGCCGTCCGGACGGCGTCAAGCCGACCAAATTCAGGAAGATCGGCGTGCTCGGCGCCGGCTTCATGGGCGCGGGCATCGCCTATGTCACGGCGAAGGCCGGCATCCCGGTCGTCCTGCTCGACCGCGACATGGAAGCCGCCGAAAAGGGCAAGGCGCATTCCGACGGCCTCGTCACCAAGGCGATGCAGAAGGGCCGCGCCACGGCGGAAGACAAGGAAAAGCTCCTGTCGCTGATCACGCCGACGACGGACTATGCCGACATGGACGGCTGCGACCTGATCATCGAGGCGGTGTTCGAGGATTCGGAAGTCAAGAAGAGCGCCACCGAACAGGGCGAAGCGCATGCTGAAGCCCTCGGCGGTCTTCGCCTCCAACACCTCGACCATTCCGATCACCGCGCTGGCGAAGAACTCGAAGCGGCCGAAGAACTTCATCGGCATCCACTTCTTCTCGCCGGTCGACCGGATGATGCTGGTCGAGATCATCATGGGCAAGCGCACCGGCGACAAGGCGCTGGCCGTGGCGATGGACTATGTCCGCGCCATCAAGAAGACGCCGATCGTCGTCAACGACACGCGCGGCTTCTACGTCAACCGCTGCGTGCTGCGCTACATGAGCGAAGCCTTCCACGATGCTGATCGAGGGCGTGCCGCCGGCGATGATCGAGAACGCCGCCAAGATGGCCGGCATGCCGGTCGGCCCGCTGGCGCTGACCGACGAGACGGCGATCGATCTCGCCCAGAAGATCATGAAGCAGACGATCCGCGACCTCGGCGAGAAGGCCGTCGATCCGCGCCACATGGAGCTGATCAACACGATGGTCGACACCCATGGCCGGCACGGCCGCAAGAACGGCAAGGGCTTCTACGACTATCCGGCAAAGCCCGCCAAGAAGCATCTGTGGCCCGACCTGAAGACGCTCTATCCGCAGCAGGACGCCGACGCGATCGACTTCGAGGAGCTGAAGCAGCGCTTCCTGGTCACGATCGCGCTGGAAGCGGCGCGCGTGATGGAGGAAGGCATCGTCACCGACCCGCGCGAGGCCGATGTCGGCTCGATCCTCGCCTTCGGCTTCGCGCCCTATACCGGCGGGACGCTGTCCTATATCGACGGCATGGGCGTGGCCAATTTCGTCGCGCTGGCCGACAGGCTGCGCAAGAAATACGGCGCGCAGTTCAAGGTGCCGAAGCTGCTCAAGGAAATGGCCGCCAACGGCGAGACCTTCTACGGGCGCTTCGATCCCTATGCGAAGATGGACGAAGCGGCGTAGGCGTAAGCGAGTTGCTGGCTGAGTTGGAAAACCCCGGAGCGCGAGCTCGGGGTTTTTTGTTTGACTCGATGCCTGCGACGAGCCGCGACGCCAAATCACAAGCCGTCATCCTCGGGCTTGACCCGAGGACCCATTCCGTGAACTCGCCTATTGGCGGGATGGCGAAGAACTCTCACCACCCCATTCCCCGATAGAGCTCATTCCACTCGGGGTTCATGGACTCGATCAGATCGATCTTCCATTGCCTGCGCCAGCGTTTCAGAGACTTCTCGCGCTGGATGGCATCGGTGATGTCGTCATGTTCCTCGTACCAAACCAGCCGGACTGCGCCGTAGGTCGAGGTGAAGCTCTTCTTGTTGATGCGTTCCTTGTGGTCGTAGACGCGTTGCGACAGGTCGGCGGTGACGCCGATGTAGATCGTGCCTCCCTTCTTGTTTGCCAGCATGTAGACATAGCCGCCCATCGTTCGAGCTTCACGGAATGGGTCCTCGGGTCAAGCCCGAGGATGACGGCGGGTGGGGCAGATCTCGCAACAAAATCTCCGGAGACTGACTCCCCGGGGTTCTTCATTTTCGACCCGCTTCGGCGCTCACCCCTCCGCGATCTTGTCCAGAACCGCTTCCAGCCGCGCCACCGTCCCGTCCACATCCGCCAGCTTGTCGAGCCCGAACAGGCCGACGCGGAAGGTGCGGAAATCGGCGGGTTCGTCGCACATCAGCGGGACGCCGGCGGCGATCTGCATGCCTTCGGCCATGAACTTCTTGCCGGTCTGGATGTCGGGATCCCCGGTGTAGCTGACGACAACGCCGGGCGCCTCGAAGCCAGGTGCTGCGACCGACTTGTAGCCGTTCGCGGCCAGCAGCGCGCGGACCTTGCTCCCAGCTCCCACTGCCTTTCGCGGGCGAGATCGAACCCGAAATCGCGGGTCTCGATCATCCGGTCGCGCAGCACCACCAAGGCGTCAGTCGGCATCGTCGAGTGGTAGGCATGGCCGCCAGCGACATAGGCCTGCATGATGTCGTGCCACTTGCGCAAATCCAGTGCGAAGCTCGAGCTCGTGGTCTCGCCGAGCCGCGCGATCGCGCGGGCGCCGAGCATGACGAGCCCGGCCGCCGGCGAGGCGCTCCAGCCTTTTTGCGGCGCGGAGATCAGGACATCGACGCCGGTTGCCTGCATGTCGACCCAGATGCTTCCCGAGGCGATGCAGTCGAGCACGAACAGCGCGCCGACATCATGCGCCGCCTCGGCGATGGCCTTGAGATAATCATCGGGAAGGATGATGCCCGACGATGTCTCCACATGCGGTGCGAAGACGACGCCCGGGCGATCCTCGCGGATTTTGGCGGTGATCGCGTCGACGGATTGCGGCGCGAAAGCCGACGTGCTCTCGTTGCCGACCTGCGTCGCCTTGATCACCGTCGTCTCGGACGGAATGTCGCCCATGTCGAGGATCTGGGTCCAGCGATAGGAAAACCAGCCATTGCGGATGACCAGCACCCTGGCGTCCGTTGCGAACTGGCGGGCGACCGACTCCATGCCGGCAGTGCCGCCGCCGGGCACGATGACGGCGGCCTCGGCCTGATAGACCTCGCGCAGCATGGCGTAGAGATCGTTCATGACGCCCTGAAACGTCTTTGACATGTGATTGAGGGAGCGATCGGTGAAGACGACCGAAAACTCCATGAGACCGTCGGGATCCACCGGTGACGCCGTTATTTTCATGCCCTCAACTCCTCATACCAAATGCAAGCCCATGCGCAGCTTGACCCACGCTATAGACTCGTTTCCAGAAACATTGAAGGCACTGCGCCATTGACACCGACGCTTGTTCAAGGATCGGGCCGCCAACGGCGAGACCTTCTACGGGCGGTTCGATCCGTATGTGAAGATGGGCGAAGCGGCATAGATTTCAGTTATCTGACTGACTTGAAAATCCTGGAGATCGATCTCCGGGGTTTTTTCGTCTGGCGCGGTGCAGGAGATTGGCGGTGCGCACCCAACATGGCCGTCATCCTCGGGCTTGACCCGAGGACCCATTCCGTGAAGCTCAAACGATGGGCGGCTATGTCTACATGCTGGCGAGCAAGAAGCGCGGCACGATCTATATCGGCGTCGCCGCCGACCTGTCGCAGCGTGTCCACGACCACAAGCAACGCTTCAATGCGAAGAATTTCACCTCGACCTACGGCGTCGTTCGAACTCGTCTGGTACGAGGAACATGACGACATCACCAATGCGATCCGGCGCGAGAAATCGCTCAAACGCTGGCGGCGGCAATGGGAGATCGACCTGATCGAATCCATGAACCCCGAATGGGAAGAACTCTATCGAGGACTTGGCTGGTGACCGTTCTGCATCTCGGTGCCAAGCGGCGACTTCACGGAATGGGTCCTCGGCTCAAGGCCGAGGATGACGGAGGACGAGGGATCGCGTGGAGCCCAATCTCCGGCAGGGGCGCGACAAATTCGTTCCGGACTTATCCACCGCGCCGGCACATCCCCTATCCTTCCTCCCGCCCACTCGAACGACGGAGAAGGAACGGTGGAAACGTTCAACTGGCGCATGGCAATCGACCGCAACAGCGAGGCGCTGTGCGCCATCGCCGCGCGGCTGATCGTCATGGCCGGGATACAGGCGGGATGCGCGGTCGCAACCCTGCCGCGCCATCTCTATTGGCGTATCCTGAGCCTTCTTCGCCCCGCCGAATACGCGGCGCGGCGGCTGATCGTCATGGCCGCCTGCAAGCTCGATGACAGATCAGCGTCATTCCGACCGAAAGGCGCAGGAGGCGGCCAGCGAGACTCCGTCATCCTCGGGCTTAGAGGCGAGGACAGACGACATGCGACTTCCGAACCACCCTCGAAGATGGCGAACGTAGCGACTTCTTCGATCATCGGCGGCAGTGCTCCGCCTGTACGGAGTGGGTCCGCGGGTCATCCGCGGGTTAAACCCGAGGACCCCGGATGACGCCCTGTGCGGGCCCCCGCTGCCAGCCGTGGATACCGCGCCAAGCGCCACCGCCCGCCTTCGCGCTGTTCGACCCGTTCAAGCGCACCGGCCATCCGTGGCTGGAGCCGGACGGGATCGCCGCCGATGAGGACAACGATTTCCCGCCCGCGCTGCCGCCGGACGAGCCGGTCGATGCGAAAACGCTGTGCCGGCGGATCCGGGCGCTGGCCGATGCGCTTGGCGATCTGGAGGGACAGGCGGCGCGGCTGGCGCGCTGGCGGGCGCGGCGTCACATGGAATCCTCGCGACCACGGCGCTGGTCGCCGCTTCGCCCGGGCCGGCCGCCGGGCTACCGCAAGCGGCCGAAACGTCCGGTCGAGGAACTGCTGAAGGACTGCCATGTCCTCGCGCTGCGACGCCTGGAACACGTCGTGAATCCGGCGACTCCGGCGATTATTCCGCTGCATTTCCATGAAACGCGGCGGCGATGCCGCGCGCCCTTCCCTCTCCCCTTGAGGGGAGGGATTGCCAAGACTTGCGAGCGCCAGCGAACTGGTCGCGGCTGGGTGGGGGTAACTGGCCGGAGGGCGGAGGTTCCTCAGCCGCCCACCCGGATCAGCCGCGCTGGCGCTTGCTTCTCCGGCCTCCCCTCAAGGGGGAGGCAGGGCGTCCGTCCTCAAACCGCCTTGCAGACCTCCTCGACGGCTTCCCTGGTCGCCTTGACGATCGTGTCGGCCTCGTCCTGGCTCAGGCAGAGCGGCGGCGCGAAGCCGATGATGTCGCCTTCCGGCATGGCGCGGGCGATCACGCCGCGCTTCAGCATGGCGGCGACGGCTTTCGCGGCGACGGTCTTGCCCGGATCGAAGAAGCTGCGGTGACGCCTTGTCCTCGACCAGTTCGACGGCGCACAGCATGCCCTCGCCGCGCACGTCGCCGACATTTGCGTGGCCGGCGAGCGCTTCCGCCATCTTCTCGTTGAGATAGGCGCCGACCGTGCCGGCGTTCTCCACGAGGCCGAGATCGTCGATGACCTTGAGATTGGCGACGGCGGCGGCCGCCCCGATCGGGTGGGCGGAATAGGTCCAGCCGTGGCCGATGGCGCCGAACTTGTCGGTGCCGTCCTCGAGAACCTTCCAGACCTTCTCGGAAATGATCGAGCCGGAAAGCGGCGCGTAGGCCGAGGTCAGGCCCTTGGCGATGGTGATGATATCCGGTTCGATGCCGCAATGGACCGAGCCGAACATGGTGCCGAGCCGGCCGAAGCCGGTGACGACCTCGTCGGCGATCAGCAGGATGTCGTGCTTCTTCAGGACGGCCTGGATCTTTTCCCAGTAGCCGGCCGGCGGCGGCACGATGCCGCCGGTGCCGAGCACCGGCTCGCCGATGAAGGCGGCGATCGTGTCGGCGCCCTCGCGCTCGATCATGGCTTCGAGCTCGGCGGCGCAATGGGCGGAGAATTCCTCCTCGCTCATGGCCAGCATCCTTGCGGCGGAAATAATACGGCGCCTCGGTGTGCAGCACCTGCGGCAGCGGCAGGTCGAACTGCTTGTGGAACAGGGCGAGCCCGGTCAGCGAGCCGGTCATCAGGCCGGAGCCGTGATAGCCGCGCCAGCGCGAGATGATCTTCTTCTTCTCCGGCCGGCCGAGGACATTGTTATAGTACCAGACCAGCTTGACATTGGTCTCGTTGGCGTCGGAGCCGCCGAGGCCGTAATAGATGCGGGACATGTTCGACGGCGCGCGGTCGATGACCATCTTCGACAGGGTGATCGAGGCTTCGGTGCCGTGGCCGACATAGGCATGGTAATAGGACAGTTCCCTGGCCTGTTTCGCGATCGCCTCGGCGACCTCCTGGCGGCCATAGCCGATATTGACGCAATAGAGCCCGGCGAAGCCGTCGAGCAGGCGGTTGCCGTCGCGGTCCTCGATGAAGACGCCCTTGCCGCCGGTGACGATCCGTTCCGGCAATTCGCCTCGGGCGAACTGGGCCAGATGGGTGGACGGGTGGAAGAAGTGCTCGCGGTCCCACTGCTCGAGCGGATCGTTTCTCAACATTGGCGGATTTTCCTTTCAGGTTCGAGTTTTCAGGCCCAGTCGCGGCACAGATATTTGACGTCCGTAAAGGCCTCCAGCCCCAAACGCGAGCCCTCGCGTTCCAGCCCGGACTGTTTCATGCCGCCGAAGGGGATCGGCGCGCCGGTGACCTTGGTGCGGTTGACGGCAACCATGCCGAATTGCAGCGCGCGCGAGGCGCGGTAGATGCGGCGCGGATCCAGCGTGTGCAGATAGGCGACGAGACCGTATTCGGTATCGTTGGCGCGGGTCAGCGCCTCCTCCTCGGTGTCGAACGGCGCGATGGCCGCGACGGGGCCGAAGGTCTCCTCGCGCATGATCAATGCGTCGGCGGGCACATCCGCCAGCACGGTCGGCTGGAAGAAAAGATCGCCGGCCGGATGGCGCTTGCCGCCGGCCAGCAGCGTGGCGCCCTTCTTCAGCGCGTCGGCGACATGGTCTTCCTGCTTGGCGACGGCGCCTTCGTTCATCAGCGGGCCGATATCGGGATCGTCCATGCCGAAGCCGACGGTCAGCGCGGCCGTGCGCGCGGCGAACGCCTCGCAGAAGGCGTCATAGACGGGGCGCTCGACGAAGAAGCGGTTGGCGCCGAGGCAGTCCTGCCCGGAGGTGGCGAATTTCGCCTTGATCGCCTCGTCGACCGCCTGGTCGAGATCGGCATCGGCGAAGACGATGAACGGCGCGTGGCCGCCGAGTTCCAGCACCAGCCGTTTCACCGTGTCGGCGCCCTGTCGGTACAAGCAGCTTGCCGACCTCGGTCGAGCCGGTGAAGGACAGCGCGCGCACGCGCTTGTCCGCCATCCATGCGCCGACGATCTCCGGCGCATCGCCGGTGACGACGTTGAACACGCCGGCGGGCAGACCGGCGCGCTCGCCGAGTTCCGCCAGCGCGAGCGCGGAAAACGGCGTCGTCGATGGAGGGATGCACGACGACGGTGCAGCCGGCGGCAAGCGCGGCGCCCGCCTTGCGGGTGATCATGGCGCAGGGGAAGTTCCACGGCGTGACGAGCGCGGCGACGCCGACGGGCTCGCGCCAGACCTCGACCTCGGCATCGTGCAGATGCGAGGTCACGCTCTCGATGTTCGGGCGTTTCGCCTCCTCGGCATAGAACTCGATGAAGGAGGCGGCATAGTCGATTTCGCCGCGCGATTCCGAAATCGGCTTGCCCTGCTCGCGCGTCATGATGACGGCGAGGTCCTCGCGGTTGGCGAGCATCAAGTCGTACCAGCGCCTGAGGATCGCGGACCGCTCCTGCGGCAACATCCGGGACCAGGGGTGAAACGCCGCGTCGGCGGCATCGACGGCAGCGATGCTTCCCGCGCGGCCGATCCGCGCGACTTCGCCGATCCATGCGCCATCGGCCGGATCGGTGACCGGCAGGAAAGCGGCGTCATCGGCCGCGGTCCAGCGCCCGCCGACATAGGCGAGCGAGCGCAACAGGCGGCGGTCGGCGAGACCGACCGGCGTGTCCTGGTGAGCGTCGTGGCGTTTGGCGGCGCGGACCATGGCGCATCTCCTCTGGCAGGGGGCGAATACCGCGAGGCTAGCAGGGGCCGCGGCGAGGATGCCTCCGAAGGTCCCGATGCGGGGAGAGGATCTTTCTTTTTATCGGCCGCCAAACAGCGGATTTTACTCCGCGCCTCCCAGAAGCGCGGCGAGCGGGAGGCCGCCGGACTTGATGTCCTTGGTGACGATATAGGTGAAATAGCGCGCCATGGCGGCCTTGCGCTCGAGCAGCGCGTCCATCAGCCGCTGGTAGGAATCGATGTCGCGGGTGACGACCTGCATCAGGTAGTCGTAGCCGCCGCCGAGCGCCCAGCAGGCGACGATCTCGTCATAATGGGCGACCGCCTTCTCGAAGGCCTGGAACGCCTCGGCGCGGTGGTTTTCCAGCTCGACGACGACGAACACAACCACATGCGACGCAACGGATTTCAGGGAAATCTCGGCGCGATAGCCCTGGATGACGCCGGCATCCTCGAGGCGCTTCAGGCGCTCCCAGCAGGGCGTCGGGCTGAGATTGATGCGGCGCGCGAGATCGGTCTTCGAAATCCGCCCCTCGCGCGACAGGATCGAGAGGATGCGATGTCCCTGTCGTCGAGCTTGAGCATGATCTGTCCCGGCCTTCCCCTGCACCCTGCGCTCGGCGCGCGTCGGGATTCATACGCGGGGATGGCGCTCGGCGACAAGCGCGGCGCCGGATTTCGTCCAGAATGATCCGAAAGGCCGTTCGGAGAATTTTCTTGACAGATTCGGCCGCGCTGCCGCATGCGGCGAAATCGCCAATGGGCGCAGAAGGCTTTTTCACCGACGCTTGAGGAGTGGGGCATGGCCGAACCGAGACGCGATTTCACGCCGGAGGAATACCAGCTGCGCATCCGGCGGACGCGAAGCGCCATGGCCGACAAGGGCCTCGACCTCATGGTCGTTTCCGATCCTTCCAACATGGGCTGGCTGACCGGCTACGACGGCTGGTCGTTCTACACGCACCAGGCGGTGCTGCTCGGCATGGAGGGCGAGCCGGTGTGGTGGGGCCGCGGCATCGACGCGCTCGGCGCGCGGCGCACGGTGACCATGGCCGACGAGAACATCGTCGGCTACGACGACATCTACGTCCAGAACCCGGCAATGCACCCGATGGAGACGCTCGCGGAGCTCATCAAGGAACGCGGCTGGGGCAAGGCGCGTATCGGGGTCGAACTGGACAATTACTACTACTCGGCCGCTGCCCACCTGTCGCTGACCAAGGGCCTGCCGGACGCCGAGATCGTCGACGCGACGGGACTGGTGAACTGGCAGCGCGCGGTGAAAAGCCCGGCCGAGATCGAATACATGCGCCGCGCCGCGCGGATCGTCGAACAGATGCACCTGACCGTCGTCGAAAAGGCGGAACCCGGCCTGCCGAAAAACAAGCTGGTCGCGGAAATCTACCACACCGGCGATCATGGGCGCGGACGGCCACTGGGGCGACTATCCGGCGATCGTGCCGATGGCGCCGTCGGGAATGGATGCGACCGCGCCGCACCTGACCTGGGACGACTATCCGCTGCAGAACAACGAAAGCACCTTCTTCGAGATCGCCGGCGTGCACCGGCGCTACCACTGCCCGCAATCGCGCACGCTGTTCATCGGCAAGCCGCCGCAGAAATATCTCGATGCGGAGAAGGCCGTGCTCGAAGGCGTCGAGGCGGGGCTGGAGCAGGCGAAGCCGGGAAACCGCTGCGAGGACATCGCCAATGCCTTCAACACGACGCTGAACAAGTTCGGTTTCGTCAAGGACAACCGCTGCGGTTACGCGATCGGCCTGTCCTACCCGCCCGACTGGGGCGAGCGCACCATGTCGTTCCGGCGCGGCGACAAGACCGAGCTGAGGCCCGGCATGACTTTCCACTTCATGCCGGCGATCTGGCTCGACGACGGCGGGCTGGAGATCACCGAACCGATCCTGATCACCGAGACCGGCGTCGAATGTTTCTGCAACACGCCGCGCAAACTGTTCGTGAAGGACTGAGACCGTGACGACCAATCCGATCGTGCCGACCATCCCGCTTGACGACGACGGCGTGCATCACGGCTTCCTGCGCCTGCCCTACAGCCGCGACGATTCCGCCTGGGGATCGGTGATGATCCCGATCACCGTCGTCAAGAACGGCGACGGTCCGACGGCGCTTGCGACCGGCGCCAATCACGGCGACGAATATGAGGGGCCGGTGGCGCTGCAGGAACTGGCGGCGACGCTGAAAGCCGGTGACGTCACGGGCCGGGTGATCATCGTCCCGTTCTTCAACTATCCGGCTTTCCGCGCCGGTACGCGCACCTCGCCGATCGACAAGGGCAACCTCAACCGGATCTTCCCCGGCAAGCCGGACGGCACGGTAACGCAGAAGATCGCCGATTATTTCAACACGGTGCTGGTGCCGCACGCCGACATCGTTCTCGACTTCCATTCCGGCGGAAAGACGCTCGATTTCCTGCCTTTCGCCGCGGCGCATATTCTCGACGACTCCATGCAGCAGCACGCCTGCGTCGCCGCCATGGAGGCGTTCAACGCGCCCTATTCGATGATGATGCGAGAGATCGACAATGTCGGGATGTACGACACGGCGGTCGAGGAGCAGGGCAAGGTCTTCGTGACAACGGAGCTCGGCGGCGGCGGCTCGGCGACGGCGAAGAGCATCGCGATCGCGCGCAAGGGGCTGCGCAACGTTCTGATCCATGCGGGAATTCTGAAGGGCAAGCCGGAGATCGGCAAAAGCGTCTATCTGGACATGCCGGACGACGACTGTTTCGTCTTCGCGACCCATGACGGCATGATCGAGCCATGCGCCGATCTCGGCGATACGGTCAAAAAGGGCGATTGTCTTGCGAAGATATGGCCGGTCGACAGGACCGGCATGGCGCCGACGGAGTACCGCGCGAAACGCGGCGGCCTGATGACGGCGCGGCATTTCCCCGGCCTCGTGAAGGCCGGGGATTGTCTGGCTGTGATCGCGGACGCGCGATCGTAGGAATCAGGCGGCGCGGCTCTTGCGGTTCCTGCGCCAGCTCGGACGGCTGGCGGGACGCGACGGCGTTCCGGCACCCTGTTCGGCCTGCTGGCCCTGAGGACGCTTGCCGCGATTGGGACGGCCACGGTTCTCATTGTCCGCAGTCCGATCTTCGCGCGGCTTTCCACCCTGGCCGTTACGGTTTCCACGCGGTCCGCGATTGGGCTTGGCATCCTTGCGCACGCCGTGGCCGAAGCCCGGATGTTCGCCGCTTGCCACTTCGATCGGCACGTTGGTCAGGCGTTCGATGTCGCGCAGCATCTTGGTTTCCTCCGGCGAGCAGAAGGAAACGGCAAGCCCTTCGGCGCCGGCGCGCGCGGTGCGGCCGATCCGGTGGACATAGCTTTCGGCAACCTGCGGCATGTCGAAATTGTAGACATGGCTGACGCCCGGAATGTCGATGCCGCGCGCGGCGACGTCAGTCGCCACGAGGATGCGGGTCGCGCCACTGCGAAAATCGCGGATGGCGCGGTCGCGCTGGCCCTGGCTCTTGTTGCCGTGGATCGACGCGGCGGAGAAGCCGCTGGCCACGAGGTGATGCATCAGCTTCTCGGCGCCGTGCTTGGTGCGCGCGAAGACGAGCGACAGATCCCCGGAGCGTTCGCCGAGGCATTTCTTGAGCAGATCCGCCTTGGCGCGCTGGCCGATGAAATGCACCGACTGGGCAACCTTGTCGGCCGCCTTGCCGGGCGGTGAAACCTCGATGCGAACCGGGTCTTTCAGGAATGTCCTGGAGAGATCCGCGATTTCCTTCGGCATGGTGGCCGAGAAGAGCAGCGTCTGGCGCTCGGCCGGGATCGCCTTCGCGATCTTGCGCAGCGAATGGATGAAGCCGAGATCGAGCATCTGGTCGGCCTCGTCAAGGACGAGGAAATGGGTCTGCGCCAGGATAATGGCGCGGCGCTCCATCAGGTCGAGGAGACGGCCGGGCGTCGCGACAAGGATGTCCTTGCCCTGGCCAAGATCACGGATCTGGACATTGATCGACTGGCCGCCGACGACGGTCGCGATCTTGAGCGGGGTCTTCTTCATGAAGACGCGCAGGCTGGTCGTGATCTGGTTGGCCAGTTCACGCGTCGGCGCAAGAATCAGCACGCGGCAGCTCTTGGGATAGGGCCGCTGCGGATTGGCGAGAAGCTTTTCGATCAGCGGCAGGCCGAAAGCGGCCGTCTTGCCGGTGCCGGTCTGGGCGAGGCCCATGATGTCATGTCCTTCCAGCACCGCGGGAATCGCGGCCTTCTGGATCGGCGTCGGCGTGTCGTAACCGGATGCGGCGACGGACTGGAGAATACGGTCGGAAAGACCGAGGGTGGAAAAATCAGTCAAAAGTCATGCCTTTCGTGGCATTGGCGCACGGGAAAAGCCCGCACGCATGCGAAAACATACGCGTCCCCTCCGCCATATGCGGATCGGCGCGTCATGAGGTTTGCGGCCCGACTGCTCTCCGGGACTGAATTGTCCTGCGGATCAGCGGATCGTCAGCACCCCGCGTGAAATGGGAACTTGTTGGAAGAATACCGGCGCGAGGATCGCAGCCGGGAGGAAACGCGCTTTGCACCGGGCGAACAACATTTCGCTTTAGATGGTGCGGACTGCTCACGCGGCAGCCAGATCGCTTTCACACTGCGCATATCGGCGTTGTGCACCGCAATGTCAAGCGATCATATGGCGCGCTTGCCGGAGCGGCGCGAATCTAATATTCAACCAAACAGTTGACAATAACGACGCAAAACGATATTCAACCAAATGGGTGAACAATTGCAGGAACAACGGCTTTCGGAGGTTCTGAAAGCGGTCAGCGATGCAACCCGGCGGTCGATCCTGACCACGCTGGTGCAGGAAGGACCGCTTCGGGTGACCGAACTGGCCGGGCGTTACGACATGTCGCTGAACGCGATCTCCAAGCACATCAAGGTGCTGGAGGCGTCAGGACTGGTCACGCGGCGAACCATCGGCCGCGTCCATCTGATCGAGGCCGATCTCGATCCGGTGCGCGCTGTCGACACATGGTTCAAGCAGCTCCGTTCGATCTGGGACTTGCGGTTGGAGCGCCTCGGCGAAGTGATTGCAAAAGGAGTTACGAGTGATGAGCGACCTGTCCCTGACGGTAACAAAGACGATCCCGGCCCCGGTTGAGGCCGTATTCAATGCGTGGCTGGATGCCGGGATGCTGGCGAAATTCATGATCCCGGGCTCCGGCATGAGCGTGCCGAAGGCGCAAAGCGACGGGCGCGAGGGCGGCCGCTTCTCCATCGTGATGGCGACGCCCGAGCAAGAACTTCCGCACGCCGGCACCTATCTGGAGGTGAAGCCGCATCACCGCATCGTCTTCACCTGGGAATCGCCCTACTCGGTCGACGATTCCACGGTAACCCTCACCTTCAAGCCCGTCGACGGCGGCGCGACGGAGGTGGAACTGACGCATGTGAAATTCGCGACCGAGGAATCGCGCGACAACCACAAGGGCGGCTGGACGGCGATCCTGGAAAAGCTCGCGGAGACTGTCGGCTGACGGTCACGCCATGCCGGCAAGCCGGACGCAGACGATCGCCAGCACCGCGATCGAGAAGACGAAGGCAACGCGCAGCGCCGTGTATTTGCGCAGCAGAACGCGGGCGACCGCGGCATTGCTGAGCGACAGCGACTGGACGAGTTGCGAGATCTCCGCCGTCTGCATGAATTTCGCGTAGGCGGCGGGATCGAGCGTGTCGGCGGCAAGCGACGGCCATGACCAGCGGTCGAAACCGATCATGTCACGCCGCGTCCGCGCGGACGGATAACGCGGGAACACCGCCCAGAAGCAGCAGAACACCGCTGTCGCGCTGAGCACGAGAAACACGTAGCGCAAAACCGGATCCTCGCCGGTGGAATGCATCTCGATCGGTCCGCGCAGGGCGATCAGGCCGAGCAACGTCATCAGCGCGACCGACTTGGCGTCGGCGAACTGGATCTGCGTCAGCAGCGCCTGGTGCTGATCGCACAGATACTGGATGCGCGCCCGGCTGGCATGGTTGATGTCATGGCCTTCCGACCCGGCCAGCGACAGGGACAGATCGACGTCTTCCAGGATCGGGGGCTTGGGCATGGTCGGCGGATCCCTGCTGGATAACCGGAATCGGTAAACGCCGCACGACGCTACGTCAATGATCGCTCCACCCGATCACAGTCGCGCGAGGCGGCCCCTCCACGCTTGACGCGCGGTATCCGTGCCCCTCTTTTGCCTGCGAAACACAATCAGGGCAGGAAACGAACCGTGGCCAGGACAATCGACTACTACTTCACCTCGATCTCTCCATTCACCTATCTCGGCCACAAGGCGATCATCGAGGTCGCCGAAAGGCATGGCGCGACGCTCGCCATCAAGCCGGTGAACCTTGCCGGTGTCTGGGCGGAATCCGGCGCCGTGCCGTTGCCGCAGCGCTCGCCGATGCGGCGGCGCTACCGGCTGATCGAACTGCAGCGGGCAGCCGAATTCCGCGGCCTGCCGATCAACCCGATCCCCGCCCATTTTCCCGTCGATCCGACATTGGCCGACCACAGCATCATCGCCGTCGTCGAATCCGACGGCCGGGCGGGCGACTATATGGCGGAGGTTTTCAAGGCGATATGGGTCGACGACCGCAACATCAGCGAGGACGGCGTTCTGGCCGGCGCGCTGACGGCAACCGGGCACGACGCCGCGGCGATCCTCGAACGCGCCATGTCCGACGAGATCGCGGCGATCCGCGCCGGCAACACGGCGGAAGCCGTCGCGGCGGACGCAATGGGCGCGCCGGCCTATGTGCTCGACGGCGAGCCGTTCTGGGGGCAGGATCGCATCGAATATCTCGACCGGGCGCTTGCAACCGGGCGTAAACCCTTCGCTGCGTCTGCGGATTAACGGCGCGTTCGCGCATTGTGCCCTTGTGGGAAGCGGCGACCAGAGGTATTTATTCCTGAATATCATCAGGAAGCGCCATGCTCTCCCACAAACGCATCTGGGCCGCCATCGACGCGCTCGCCGAACGCAATGACCTGTCGGCATCGGGCCTGGCCAAACGCGCCGGGCTCGATTCGACGACCTTCAACAAGTCGAAGCGGTTTGCCGCCGACGGACGGCCGCGCTGGCCGTCGACGGAATCGCTGGCGAAGATCATGGAAGCGACAGGCTCCTCGCTCGACGCGTTCATGGCGCTGGTGCAGGGCGAGGCACCTGCCGTCAGCGACAAGGTGGTGCCGCTCTCCCGCATGAGCACGGTGCCCTTGCGCGAAGTGCCGCTGATCGGCATGGCGCAGGCAGGCGCCGGCGGCTATTTCGACGATGCCGGCTTTCCGGCCGGACAGGGCTGGGACACGGTCGCCTTTCCGGGAACCGATCTCGACGAGGGCGCCTACGCACTGGAGATCACCGGCGACTCGATGCTGCCGCTCTATCGCGAGGGCGACATCGTCATCGTCTCGCCGACGGCGCAGGCGCGGCGCGGCGACCGGGTCGTCGTCAAGACGCGCGACGGCGAGGTGATGGCGAAGACACTGCTGCGCATGACATCGCTGGTGGTCGAACTGGAATCGGCCAATCCGGCCCATCCGCCGCGGACCTTCCCGGCGAGCGAGATCGAGTGGATGGCCCGCATCGTCTGGGCCAGCCAGTAGTCCGGATCAGGCGAGTTCGCCGGCAAGCGCCTTGTTGATGAGCGCGACCGTCTCGTTCAGGCCGTAGAGCGCGACGAAGGAACCGAAGCGCGGGCCGCGCTCCTGACCGAGCAGCACCTGGTAGAGCATCTGGAACCAGTCGCCGGTGACCGCCGGGCCGCCGTCCGGACCGGTCTTGCTCGGATCCTGGTAGCGCTCGAAGCCGCGCGCCACATCGAGCGCGGCATCCTGGATCGCCGCGCCGTCGGCAGTGTCCGGCAATGTGTCGAGAGAGGCGGCGAGCTTCGCCAGCGCCTCGCGCTCGACATCGTCGGGCGCGCGGAATTTCTTGTTCGGCTTCACGAAGTCGTCGAAATAGCGGATCGCGTAGCCGACCAGTTCATCGAGCTTCGGATGGGTCCCGGCGGTGACGCCCGGCGCGTAGCGCGAGATGAAACCCCACAGCACCGCCTTGTCATGCGCATTGGACGCGCTGACGAGATTGAGCAGCATCGCGAACGGCACCGGCATGTCGGCCGCCGGCGGCTTGCCGGAATGGATGTGCCAGACGGGATTGTTCAGCCGCGACGCCCAGTCCTGGCGCTCGAAGGCGCCGAGGAAGGTGAAGTACTCGTCGACGGCCTTCGGGATGACGTCGAAATAGAGGCGCTTGGCCGTGCGCGGCTTCTGGAACATGTAGAGCGCGAGGCTTTCGGTCGGCGCATAGGTCAGCCATTCGTCGATGGTCAGGCCGTTGCCCTTCGACTTGGAGATCTTCTCGCCGTTCTGGTCGAGGAAAAGCTCGTAGACATAATGCTCCGGCGGGCGGCCGCCGAGCGCCGAACAGATGCGGTCATAGACCGGCATGTTCGGGCCGTGATCCTTGCCGAACATCTCGAAATCGACGCCGAGCGCCGCCCAGCGGGCGCCGAAATCCGGCTTCCACTGCAGCTTGACCTGGCCGCCGGTGATCGACTGCGTCACTTCCTCGCCGTCCTCGTCGACATAGGTGACCGTGCCGGCCTTGGCGTCGACCGCTTTCATCGGCACGTAGAGGACGCGGCCGGTCTTCGGCGAGATCGGCAGGAAGGGCGAATAGGTGGCGCGGCGCTCCTCGCCGAGCGTCGGCAGCATGATGTCCATGATCGCGTCGTAGCGTTCGGCGACGCGCAGCAGGATCTCGTCGAACTGGCCGGACTTGTAATAGTCCGTCGCGCTGGCGAATTCGTAATCGAAACCGAACGTGTCGAGGAAACGGCGCAGCATCGCATTGTTGTGATGGCCGAAGCTCTCGTAATCGCCGCCGAACGGGTTCGGCACGACGGTCAGCGGCTTGTGCAGATGCGGCTCGAGGAAGGACCTGTCCGGCACGTTGTCCGGGATCTTGCGCATGCCGTCCATGTCGTCGGAGAAGCACAGCAGCTTGGTCGCCACCTTGTCCCCGGTCAGCACGCGGAAGGCGGTGCGCACCATGGTCGTGCGCGCCACCTCGCCGAAGGTGCCGATATGCGGCAGGCCGGACGGGCCGTAGCCGGTCTCGAACAGGACGACGTCCGGAAAACCGGTCTTCTCGTAGCGCTTGACGATCTTGCGCGCTTCCTCGAACGGCCAGGCTTTGGTTTTCGCGGCGGCCTCCAGCAGATCGGGTGTCAGATCGAGGGCGGGCAAGGCCGGATTGGCGCTCATTTCTTCGGGTCCTGGTCATCGGATGTTGCGGAAGGCGGCCCGCCGTCGCATCGGCGCGCCATTTGTCCGCCAGCCTTTACCGTCTCGCGCTTGCGAAGCCAAGCGTGCAACACTACGTTCGCTGCGAACACGGCAAGAGGGCTTTCATGAGCGCGATTTCACAACAAGAAGCACTGGTCTTCATCATGGTAACGATGGCGGCCGCCAACTCCGCCCTTTCCGAGCGCGAACTCTCCCGGATCGGAAACGTGGTCGACACGCTGCCGGTCTTCGAGGGCTATTCGCGCGACCATCTCGTCGAGACGGCAAACCGCTGCACGGCGATCCTCAACGAGCCGTCGGGCATCGACCAGATCCTCGGCATGGTCAAGGCGAGCCTGCCCGACCGGCTCTACGACACGGCCTATGCCGTGGCGATCGAGATCGCGTCCGCCGACCTGCATGCCTCGCAGGAGGAACTGCGCTTCCTGCAGATCCTGCGCGACGAACTCGAACTCGACAACCTCGTCTCCGCAGCGATCGAGCGCTCGGCGCGGGCGCGTTTCCGCCTGCCCTGACATGAAAGTGAATTGCCGGTGATGTGCCTGGCCCGGCATGGAACGGGCCAGCGCATGATCGTCATGCCCTGAGGCACAATGGAAATCTCGGAAGCAACAATCCGGCTCGCCGCCTTTCTGGTCATCTTCGCCGCGATGGCCGCCTACGAATTGTGGTCGCCGCGCCTCGAACGCGACGAAATGCGCGGCGCGATGAAATCGAAGCGCTGGTTCACCAATCTGTCGATGGTTGTGCTGTCGTCGATCTGCCTGCGCATCATCTTTCCGGCAGCCGCGGTCGGCACGGCGATCTATGCGCAAAGCAACGGCCTCGGGTTGTTTCCGGCGCTCGGCATTCCGCCGGTCGTCGCCGGCATCGCTTCCTTCGTCATCCTCGATTTCGCCGTGTGGCTGGAACACGTCGCCAGCCACAAGTTCCCGGTCCTGTGGCGCATCCACCGCATGCACCATGCCGATAACGGCTTCGACGTGACGACGGCGTTGCGGTTCCATCCGATCGAGATCGTGCTGTCGATGTTCTGGAAGGCGGGCATCATCATCGCGCTGGGCGCGCCGGTGGCCTCCGTGCTCGTCTTCGAGATCGTGCTCAACGGCACCGCGATGTTCAACCATTCCAACATCAACCTGCCGCAACCGGTCGACCGCTGGCTGCGCAGGGTGATCGTGACCCCCGACATGCACCGCGTGCACCATTCGTCGACGCCGCGCGAAACCAACTCCAATTACGGTTTCAACTTCCCGTTCTGGGACCGGATTTTCCGGACCTACAACGCCCAGCCGAAACTCGGCCATGACGGCATGGAAATCGGCCTGAAGGAATTTCGCGGCCCGAAATCAGCCGGACTGCTCTGGGCGCTCCGCCTTCCCTTCACCCGGCTTTGACGCCGGAGACCCCGGCCCCTCCGCGAAGGGATCGAGCGGGAAGTAGCGCTCGAAGATTTCCTGATAAACGCCCTTTTCCTCCAGCGCGCCGAGCGCGGCATTGATCGCGGTGATCACGCGGCCGCTGTCCTTGCGCATCACGACGACCATGCCCGGCCCGAGGAAATGATCGGAGAAAAAGGGCCCGGAGATGAAACCGCAGCAGGACGCCGCATCGGGTGAAGCGAGCCAGAAGGAAAGCGCGACTCCATCGCCGAAGATGAGATCGGCATCCCCGTCCGTCAGGGCGGCATAGGTTTCGGCGGCATCGGCGCGTTCGACCGGAACGGCGTCGGGGAACCAGGCTTTCAGCATCGCCTCGTGGGCGCTGCCGCTGACGACGGCGACATTCTTTCCCTTGGCGAGCGCGGTCATGTCCGTGGTGTCGACGGCAAAGTCGCGCTTCGCCACGAACCGGGCCGGAAAGCGGAAATAGGGCAGACTGACCGCGCGTGCCTCGCGCAGTTTCGCGGTGATGCCGTGACCCGCGATGATCGCCTCGCCACGCAACCCGTCAAGCGCGGGATCGAGTTCCTCCCAGGGCATCGCCTGGATTTCGCATTTGGACTCGATACCGAGTTCGTCGCACAGCGCGCGCGCGATCTCGACATTGAACCCGGCCGGCTTGCGGTCCGGATCGGCGAAGTTGAAAGGCGGGAAATCGAGCGACGTCAGAAAGCGCATCCGAACCAGACCGGACAGGTCGGGACGCGCGATGCGGTCGCTGGGATCCGACAGGCGCGGCGCGTCGCCCGCCCGGCACGGAGCGGCGGCAATCAACAGGGCGGCAAGCGTGAAAAGGATGCCCGCCTTCGATCCGGATGTGTTCAGAAAAACCATGTTTCCGATTAGCCGATGCGCCGTTCCGGTTCCAGAACGAAATGAAGCGCCCGGCCGCCGATACAACGAATGCTTGCAATACTGCCAATTCGCAATACTATTGCTTGTGGGAACTTGTTTGTCTGTATGTTGACGAGTTGTGGGGGCAGTCATTCCGGTTCAAGAGCCCATTTCCGCGGGGCCGCGCCCCGGCGCGATGCCGCGCCACGAACCGGTGACGACACCACTGGACCGGGCGCGCACGCTTTCGCGAACGATCCGGGACGCACCGGCCGATGCGGCCAACGAGAACCGGATCTGCCCGTCGATCGCTTTTCTTGCCGCCGACGCCTTTCCGCGCCTGTTCCTTTCCAGGGCGAGCCGCCATGCGATCCGCAACGGGACAAGCGGCGCAGCCGAACTGCTCGCCCACGGCCTCGTCAGCGAGGATGCCTATTACCGTTCGCTCGCCAACCACGCCGGCGTGGCCTTCGTCGAACCGGCATCGATCGCCGGAGTGTTGACCAGCGAAAACGAGGCCGGCGGAGAAGCACTTTCACGACAAGCCGCCTGGTGCCGGTTGCACGACGGCAGCGTTCGACCGCTTTTCGCGCCGACACCCGACCGGCCGGGCATCGGGACCGACCTTTTCCGCGCCAGAATCGGGAAATCTCCGGACATCGCGATCACGGCGCCGTCGGGGCTCCGCGCCGCGCTCGCCCGGCAAATCCGCCGCAAACTCGGTCATGACGCCTGCAACCGGCTTGCAACTGAAAATCCGCGGTTTTCGGCCAAGCACGGCGCGGGCGCGTGGCACGGTTTCATGACCGCCGGCGTCGTCACCGGGCTCGCCGGAGGACTTGCCGTCGCGCCCGCCGCAACGCTGCTGGCGCTGCATGGTGCGGTGACCCTGTTTTTCCTCGCGACCGTCATGCTGCGGCTTTTCGCGGCGGCGAAATACCGGTCTCTGCCGCTGACCCCTCTGATGCGCTTCTCCAACAGCGAGCGGCCGGTTTATTCGGTCGTCGTCGCGCTGCACAGGGAAGCGCCCGTCGTCTCGGATCTGATCGCGGCGCTGAAGGCGCTGCGATGGCCGCGCGCCAAGCTGGAAATCAAGCTGGTCTGCGAGGAAGGCGACCGCGAAACACTGGCCGCCCTGGCGAAGGAACCGCTCGACCGGCGCTTCGAGATCGTCACCGTGCCGCTGATCGGCCCGCAGACCAAACCGAAGGCGCTGAATTTCGCCCTGCCGTTTTCGACCGGCTCGCTCGTCACGCTCTACGACGCCGAGGACCGGCCGCATCCCGACCAGCTCGAGGAAGCATGGCAAGTCTTCCGGAGGTCGGACGCGACGCTTGGCGCGCTGCAGGCGCCGCTGGTCATCGCCAATCCGCGCCGCAACTGGCTGACAGCACATTTCCATCTCGAATATGCCGCGCTGTTCCGCGGCATCCTGCAATTGCTGACGCGGCATGGCCTGCCCGTCCCGCTCGGCGGCACGTCGACGCATTTCCGGCGCGCAGCGATCGAGGATTGCGGCAGCTGGGATCCCTTACAACGTCACCGAGGATGCCGATCTCGGTTTCCGGCTGTGGCGCGAGGGCTATCGCGTCGGGCTGATCAGCCGGCCGACGCTGGAAGATGCACCGGATATGGCGGCGGTGTGGCTGCGCCAGCGGACGCGGTGGATCAAGGGCTGGATCCAGACCTGGGTCGTGCATTCGCGCCGATCGGCCTCGTGGCCGGCCGCCAGGCGTTTCCCCGGCGCAGCGATCATGCATCTGCTGCTCGCCGGCACCGTCGCCTGCGCGCTGTTCTATCCCTTCACGGTGGTGACCGTCGCCGTCCTCGGCGGATGGAGCCTTTACAGCGGAACGCTGCCGGCGGCGTGGTCGGCGCTCGCCGTGCTCGACTGGTCGAACATTCTTCTCGCCTTTGCCGCGCATGCCGCACTCGGCCTGCGCACGATCGACCGCCCCCTGCGGCCGCTGGCGCTGAAAACGCTGCCGCTGATGCCCGTCTACTGGCTCCTCGGATCGCTCGCCGGCTGGCGCGCGGTCCGGCAGTATTTCTCCGAGCCGTTCCTGTGGGAGAAGACACCACACCGGCCGCACGATCTGTCAGGCGAGATACATCACGTCTGAGCGGCCGGTCACGGCGCTCGCTACGAACGGAAATGCTTGGAGAGCTTCAGGCCCTGGGCCTGGTAATTCGACTTGAGATCGGCGCCATAGAGCCGGTCGGGGCGCTTTTCCATGCGCTCATAGACGAGCCGGCCGACCGTCTGGCCGTCTTCGAGCACGAAAGGCACTTCGTGGCTGCGCACCTCGAGGACGGCACGGCTGCCCGATCCGCCGGCCGCCGTGTGGCCGAAGCCGGGATCGAAGAAGCCGGCATAATGGACGCGAAACTCGCCGACCAGCGGATCGAAGGGCGTCATCTCGGCGGCGTAGTCCGGCGGCACGTGCACCGCCTCGCGCGAAACGAGGATATAGAACTCGTCGGGATCGAGGATCAGTTCCTTGCGGCCGCGCACATGCAGCGGCTCCCAGAAATCGAGCACCTCGAGGGCGGCGCGCTTGTCGACATCGACGACGGCGGTGTGATGCTTGCCGCGATAACCGACCAGGCCATTCTCGTCGCCGGACAGGTCGACGGAAACGGCGATGCCGGCCTGGGTGATGATCGGATCGTCGCCGGCGACCAGCGTTTCGGACGCGTGCAGCGCGGCGAGATCGTCGGCGCCGAGGATCGTGTCGGCGGAGCGGAAGCGGACCTGCGACAGGCGCGAGCCGGTGCGCACGACGATCGGAAAGGTGCGCGGGCTGACTTCGAGATAGAGCGGACCATGGTAGCCGGCGGGGATCTTGTCGAACTCGATGCCGTGATCGGTCATGACGCGGGTGAAGATGTCGAGCCGGCCGGTCGAACTTTTCGGATTGGCCGACGCGGCTATGCCCGCGGGCAGCGCCAGCGATTCCAGCAGCGGCACGATGTAGACGCAGCCGGTTTCGAGGACGGCGCCCGGCGCGAGATCGATCTCGTGCAGCTTCAACTGATCGAGCTTGTCGACCACGGTGCAGCCCTTGCCCGGCATGAAGCTGGCGCGCACGCGATAGGCCGTCGCGCCGAGCCGCAGGTCGAGGCTCGCCGGCTGAATCTGGTCGGCATCGAGCGGGCGCTCGGCGCGGAGCGCTTTCGCCTCGAACAAGGCGGCAATGGCGCTGTCGGGCAGAATGCCCCCTGTTGTCACGTGTCGCTCCCTTTGCTGTCGAGCGGCACCATTCCCGAGCCGCATTATTGACGCAAGCGCCCGGAAGCCTTATGGACAGCTTTCGTTCGTGGTGATTTGGCCGGTCGGCTTGCAGCCACGTAAAACAACTCGCTAAAAGGCCGCGCGACACGTCAAAGGACGTGGGTCAACCGGTTTTGCGGCGACGCGGAACCGGTTTTTTTATTTGGAGATGCAGGAATGAGTTCCGATTGGTCGAAATACGCCGCTGCCACCCGGATGGTACATGGCGGAACGCTTCGCTCGCAGTTCGGAGAGACATCGGAAGCCATGTTCCTGACGCAGGGCTTCGTCTACGACAGCGCGGAAGCCGCCGAAGCGCGTTTCAAGGGCGAGGAGGACGGCTTCATCTATTCGCGCTATGCCAATCCGACCAACGAGATGTTCGAGCAGCGCATGTGCCTGCTGGAAGGCGCGGAAGCCGCGCGCTCGACCGCCTCGGGCATGGCCGCCGTCGCCGCGTCGATCCTGTGCCAGGTGACGGCCGGCGACCATGTGGTCGCGGCCCGCGCGCTGTTCGGCTCCTGCCGCTGGATCGTCGAGACCCTGCTGCCGAAATACGGCGTCGAGACGACGCTGGTCGACGGCACCGACCCGGCCGCATGGGAACAGGCGGTGAAAAAGAACACCAAGGTGCTGTTCTTCGAAAGCCCGACCAATCCGACGCTGGAAGTCATCGACATCGAGCATGTCGTCGCGGTGGCGCGGAGCGTCGGCGCCAAGGTGGTGATCGACAATGTCTTCGCCACGCCGATCCTGCAAAAGCCGATGGAACTCGGCGTCGACATCGTCGTCTATTCGACCACCAAGCATATCGACGGACAGGGGCGCTGCCTCGGCGGCGTGGTGCTGGCGAGCGAGGAGTGGATCGACGAAAACCTGCACGACTATTACCGCCACACCGGCCCGTCGATGAGCCCCTTCAACGCCTGGGTCATGCTGAAGGGGCTGGAGACGCTGCCGCTGCGCGTGCGCGCGCAGACCGCGACGGCGGGCAAGGTTGCCGATTTCCTGGCGACGCGATCAGAGGTCAAGCGCGTGATCTATCCGGGCCGGCCGGACCACCCGCAGGCCAACATCATCCCGAAGCAGATGAAGGGCGGCTCGACGCTGGTCTGTTTCGAACTGAAGGGTGGCAAGAAGGAAGCCTTCGCCTTCGAAAACGCGCTGCGCATCATCGGCATCTCCAACAATCTCGGCGACGCCAAGAGCCTGATCACCCATCCGGCGACGACGACGCACAAGAACCTCGCACCGGAAGCCCGCGCCGAACTCGGCATATCCGACGGGACGCTCAGGCTCTCGATCGGGCTGGAGGACGAAGCCGACCTGATGAACGATCTCGACACGGCTCTGGCGGCGGCGGGCTGACTACCCGCATTGCTCCCTTGCGACCGTCTCGAAGATCGCAAGGCCCGCGGGAATGATCTCGTCGGGAAAATCATAATCCGGATTGTGCAGTTGCGGGTGGCCCTCGCCCGCGCCGAGCACGAAGAAGGCCGAGGGCGCGACACTGCCGAAGACGCCGAAATCCTCCGACCAGCGGAACGGGCCGTCGATGCCGGCACAGGCAATACCGGCCTGCGCGCAAGCCTCACGCACCACGGTTGTCGCGCCGGCATCGTTGAAACAGGCGGCGAAGCGCTCCGCCGTTTCGATGTCGACGCCCAGACCGGCCGCCTCGGCTGCCGCGACCGCCATGTCGCGCGCCGCCGTCATCAGTATTTCCTGAAGCTCGTCCGTTCGCGACCGCAAGGTCGCCATCACCCACGCCTCTCCGGGCGAAATGCCGAACGCCGCTTCGCCCAGGCGGGCATGCGACAGCGTCACCAGCGCATCGCCGGGCTCGATGCCGAGCGTCTCCGGCAGTTGCGGGAGCCGCGTGACGAGGTCTGTCATCGCGGCCGCCGGGCTCCTGCCGTCCTCGGGATGGGCGGCGTGCGACGTCCACCCGGTCAGATGGATCGTCATGCCTTCCGAAGCAAAACAGAGCGAACCCTCGCGGATGGCCGCCTGACCGAGCTTCATGCCGGGCAGATTGTGCAGGCCGAAGGCGAAGTCGGGGCGGATGGCGGCAAAGCGCTCATCCTCGATCACCCCGCGTGCGCCGGCGCCGGTTTCCTCGGCGGGCTGGAAGAGCAGAACCACGCGGCCCCTCGCGGGGCGTCGGGCCTGCAGCCGTCTGGCGAGACCGCAGAGGATCGCCATGTGGCCGTCATGGCCGCACATATGTCCCTTTCCGGCGAATCCCGGAGCGCCATGCGGGCGATCCGGTTTCGTGGATCGGAAGCGCGTCGAGCTCGCAACGGAACAGGATCGTCGGGCCCGGGACCTGGCTGTCGAATATCCCCGCTACGCCGTGGCCGCCCAGTCCGGTGACAATGTCGTCCGCATCGCAGTCGTGCAGCCACTGCGCCATGCGCGCCGCCGTTTCCTCCTCCTCGCCGGATATTTCCGGCGCACAATGCAGATTGCGCCGAAGCGCGGTCAATTCCGCAACAAGGGTCTCGTTGTCGTCCAAAACGCAGTCCATTTCCGTCCGGTTCAGCGCAGAACGCGCGCGGTCGCCACAATGCGCGACAGAGCCGTATAAAGGCAAATCACCGCAAAAACATAGGCCAGGACGGGGAACCAGGCGGGAAACAAACAGGCGAGAACGAAGACGGCGATCGTCTCGGTGGCTTCAGCGAGCCCGGTGGTGAAGAAGAAGGATTTTTCGCCGCGCTGGTCGGTCGACAGCCCGTGTTTCTCGGCCATGATCGCGAAGGCAAGGAAGCTCGCGCCGTTGACGTAAAACGAAAAGACGAGGATTGCGGCGGCGACGGCATTTGCCGCCGGATCGGCGAGTGCGAAGCCGATCGGGATCGCGCCGTAGATCGCGAAATCGAGCACGATGTCGAGATAGCCGCCGAAATCGGTCTTGCCTTTGATGCGCGCGACCGCGCCGTCGAGGCCGTCGCACAGGCGGCTCAACAGCAGGACGGCCATGCCCGCCAGATAGGCGTGCCAGGCGATCAGCCCCGCCGCCACGACACCGAGCACCCATGCGAGCACCGTGATCGCGTTCGCGGAAACGCCGGTCCGCGCGATGCCGCGGGCCAGGCCGTTTATCGCCGGTTCGATCCTCGCGCGCACCGCGCCGTCAAGCATGTCCGTCTCCCCTCTCGCGGATTTTCCCACGCTTAGGCCGGCCCGCACGCCCTGTCATGCCACAATCGATCATTTCCCGTTCACGGCTGCGTGCGCGCAGCGAACCGGCGCCCTTCCCCCGGTTCCGCCGAAACAATCCTTTGCCGGAACGATTCCCTTTCGATGCGAAACGCTCTAAATCTCCTCGCATGTACCGCGAAACGACAGACGGCATCGAGATCATCGTCGAGCCGCAATATCTGGATGACCAGTCCGAGCCCGAGGCGCACCGCTTTATCTGGGCCTACACGGTGGTTATCGCCAACAATTCCGATCACGCGGTACAGCTGGAAACACGCTACTGGCGCATCACCAATGCGCTCGGCCAGGTCGAGGAGGTCGAGGGGCCGGGCGTGGTCGGCGAATATCCGACGCTGACGCCGGGCGACAGCTACCAGTATACGTCGGGTTGTCCGCTCAACACGCCATCGGGAACGATGGTCGGCCATTACGTCATGCGGCGCGACGACGGAACGCGGTTCAAGGCGCATATCCCGGCCTTCTCGCTCGACCGGCCCGATACGCTGCGGACACTGAATTGAGCGCCGTCCTCGACCTGCGGCCGGTCATCCTCGTCACGGGCATTCTGCTGACGACGCTCGGCGCGGCGATGCTGATCCCGGCACTGGTCGACGCCGTTTCCGGCAATCCGGACTGGCAGGTCTTCGCCGGATCGTCGGCGGCAACCACACTGGTCGGCATCACCTTCTATGCGGCGACGCGCGGTTTGCCGCGCAGCCTGTCGACGCGCCAGGCAATGCTGATGACGGTCGTCGTCTGGCTGGCGCTGGTCACGGCGGGCGCGCTGCCGTTTCGCTGGTCGGGGATCGTGCCGAGCTACACCGATGCGTTCTTCGAGGCGATGTCGGGCCTGACGACGACGGGAGCGACGGTGATCACCGGGCTCGATCATGCGCCGCCCGGCATCCTGTTGTGGCGCGCCATCCTGCAATGGCTGGGCGGCCTCGGCATCATCGTGATGGCCGTTGCGGTCTTGCCGATGCTGCAGATCGGCGGCATGCAGGTGTTCAAGGCGGAAGCCTTCGAGACGCCGGAAAAGATCCTGCCGCGCGCGACGCAGATCTCCGGCTCGATGACGCTCGTCTTCGTCACCTTCACGGCGCTTTGCGCGGGCGCCTATCTCGTCGCCGGGATGCGGCCGAACGATGCGCTGATCCATGCGATGACAACGGTGGCGACGGGCGGGTTTTCGACCCGCGACGCCTCGATCGGCTTCTACCAGGACCCGGCAATCGAATGGATCGCCATACTCTTCATGATCGTCGGCTCGATCCCGTTCCTGCTCTATGTGCAGGTGCTGCGGGGGCGCCCGGTCGCCCTGTGGCGCGACCAGCAGGTGCGCGCATTCATCACCGTCATCGGGCTGATGATCCTTGCCGGCTGGATCGTCGCCGATCATTCGCAGGCGGGGTTCCGGAGCGAAGCGGATTCCTTCCGGGCCGCCGCCTTCAACACGGTCTCGGTGATGACCGGAACCGGCTACGCCTCGGCCGATTACGGCCTGTGGGGGGCGCAGTCGATCGCCTTCTTCTTCATCATCATGTTCATCGGCGGATGCGCCGGCTCCACCTCCTGCGGCATCAAGATCTTCCGGTTCCAGGTGCTTTTCGCCGAGGTGCGCGAACGGCTGGTCAAGGTGCTGTATCCGCACGGCGTCTTCGTAAAGCGGTTCAACGGCAGGCCGCTCGACGACCGCGTGCCGCTCGCCGTGACGACCTTCATCTTCCTCTATCTCGCCGCCTTCGCCGTGTTGTCGATCGCGTTGCAGCTGACCGGCCTCGATCTCCTGACCGCGATCTCGGGCGCCGGCTCGGCGATCTCGAATGTCGGACCGGGGCTCGGTCACCGCATCGGACCGGCAAGCACCTACCAGTCGCTGAACGACACGGCCAAATGGCTGCTGTCGTTCGGCATGCTGCTCGGGCGGCTGGAACTGTTCACCGTCCTGGTGCTGTTCCTGCCGCGCTTCTGGAGAAGCTGAAAAGCTCTAGTGAGTTGTGTCGAAATCCGACGGCGAAAAGCGATAGACCGTGGAGCAGAACTCGCACTTCACCGTGATCTTGCCGTCCTCGACGGATTCGGCGCGCTCTTCCGGCGACAGGGAACGCAGCACGTCCTCCACCTTTTCACGCGAACAGGTGCAACGGTCGTGGACGGGGCTCGGCTCGTTCGCCGTCACGCCGCGCTCGTGGAAAAGCCGGTAGAGCAGCGTATGGACGCCAACCGCGTCGTCGACGAGTTCGTCGGCGGCGACGGTGTCGAGCAACGCCTTGACCTCGAGCCAGGCGTCATCCTCCTCGATGTCGTGCAGTTCCGTGCCTTCCGGCGCTTCGCCGGGATGCAGGTCGGGCTGGCGCATGCGTTCCGGCGAGTCGGGCAGGAACTGGGCGAGTATGCCGCCGGCGCGCCAGTGATTGTGGCTCTGGCCGTCATCCCCGCGCACGATCAGGCGGCCGACCGCGAGACGCAGTTCGGTCGGAATCTGTTCCGACTGGCGGAAATAGTTGCGCGCAACCTCCTCCAGCGAAGTCCCGTCAAGCGCCACGATGCCCTGGTAGCGCTGCATGTATTCGCCCTGGTCGACGGTCAGCGCCAGAACGCCCTTGCCGAGCAGACCGGCGGGATCGGCCGATCCGGATTCCGCGGCCGCGTTGACCGCATCCTCATCCCAGCGGGCGTATGCGCGCACGCCGTCGGGCGTCGCGAAATCGACGACGAGAAACGAGACCGGGCCGTCCGTCTGGCACTGGGCGATGAACTTGCCCTCGAATTTCAGCGAGGTACCGAGCAGCACCGTCAGCACGATCATCTCCGCGAGCAGGCGGGCGACGGGTTCGGGATAGTCGTGCCGGTCGAGAATGGCGTCGAGCATCGGGCCGATCATCACGGCGCGGCCGCGCGCATCAAGGGCGTCGACCCGGAACGGGACGACCGCGTCCATCGGATCGGTTTCATTCATGCCGGCAAATGCGGTGTGTCCGCTCACGATTGCGACGCCTCCAGACCGAGACACCAGGCAATGATTGCCTTCTGCGCATGCAGGCGGTTCTCCGCCTCGTCGAAGACAACCGATTGCGGACCGTCGATAACGCCGTCCGTCACCTCCTCGCCGCGGTGGGCGGGCAGGCAGTGCATGAACAGCGCGTCGTCCCTGGCATGCGCCATCAGCCGCTCGTTGACCTGATAGGGCATGAAGATGTTGTGGCCGCGGGCCTTTTCTTCCTGGCCCATGGACACCCATGTGTCGGTGACGACGGCATCGGCGCCGTCGACCGCGGCTTCCGGATCGTGGCCGATCGTCACATTCGCGCCCTTCGAGCGCGCCCAGTCGGTATAGCGCTGCTGGGGCTCGTTGCCCTCCGGCACGGCGACAGACGAGGTCGAAGCCGAATTGCGGCGCCGCCTCGATAAAGGAATGCAGCACGTTGTTGCCGTCGCCCGACCAGGCGATCCGCCGGCCTTCGACCGACCCGCGATGTTCCTCGTAGGTCATCACGTCGGCCATGATCTGGCAGGGGTGCGTATCGTCGGTCAGCGCGTTGATGACGGGAACCGTCGCCGCGTCGGCGAGTTCGAGCAGGCGGTCATGTTCCTTGGTGCGGATCATGATGATGTCGACATAGCGCGACAGCACCCGCGCGGTATCGGCGATCGTCTCGTCGCGGCCCAGCTGCATTTCGGCGCCGGTCAGCATGATCGTCTCGCCGCCAAGCTGGCGCATGGCGACATCGAAGGAGACGCGGGTTCGCGTCGACG
The DNA here is from genome assembly GCA_963712205.1 of uncultured Alphaproteobacteria bacterium. Taxonomy (GTDB): domain Bacteria; phylum Pseudomonadota; class Alphaproteobacteria; order Rhizobiales; family Rhizobiaceae; genus Oricola. Next base: position 96,909 of record CAVQHF010000008.1, read on the forward strand.
GCTTCTCGAAGATCATCGCCAGCACCTTGCCGGCAAGCGGCGAGCCGGCCGTGCCGCTCTTCTGCGCGCTCTTGCGGGTCTTGGCGTTGTCGAGAATGGCCCGCAGGTCACCGGCCGAAACGGCGGCAATATCGAGAAAATGACGAACACTCATAACTCAGTTCCAAATCTGCTTTTCATCAAGGGGATGGAATGCGCTCAACGGCCGCCATGTCCGTCGGACAGGCTTGCGGCGGCTTTTTCGATGCGCTCCAGCGCGACGCGAATATCCTCGTCGGTCGAGGTCAGCGGCGGCAGGATGCGCACGACATTATCGCCAGCCGGCACGGTCAGCATATGGTTGGCGTAAAGCTCTTTCACAAGGGTGGTGTTGGGAACCACGCATTTGAGGCCCAGCATCAGTCCTTCGCCGCGCACGTCCTCGATCACGTCGGGATGACGGTCGGCGATCGACGCCAGTCCCTGCTTCAGCCGCAACGCCTTGTCGCGGACACCTTCGAGGAAACCGTCCGCGAGGATGATGTCGAGCACGGCATTTCCGACGGCCATGGCCAGCGGATTGCCGCCATAGGTCGTTCCGTGGACGCCCGGGATCATGCCCTTGGCCGCTTCCTCGGTGGCGAGGCAGGCGCCCATCGGAAAGCCGCCGCCGATCGCCTTGGCGACCGCCATGATATCGGGTTCGATCCCCGCCCATTCATGCGCGAAGAGCTTGCCGGTCCGGCCCATGCCGCACTGGATCTCGTCGAAGATCAGGAGCAATCCCTCTTCGTCGCAGATCTTGCGCAGATCGCGCAGGAACTGCAGCGGCACCGGACGGATGCCGCCCTCGCCCTGGATCGGCTCGATCAGGATCGCAGCGGTCTCGCCGGTGATCGCCGCCTTGAGCGCATCGAGGTCGTCGAAGGGCACCTGGTCGAAACCCTCGACCTTCGGCCCGAAGCCCTCGATATATTTCGGCTGGCCGCCGGCGGCGATGGTCGCCAGGGTGCGGCCGTGGAACGCGCCCTCGAAGGTGATGATGCGGAAGCGTTCCGGATGGCCGTCGGCATAATGGTAACGCCGCGCGGTCTTGATCGCGCATTCCATCGCCTCCGCACCGGAATTGGTGAAGAACACCTTGTCGGCGAAAGTCGCCTCGACGAGACGCCTGGCAAGGCGGCGCTGCTCGGGCACTTCGTAGAGATTGGACGTGTGCCAGAGCTTTCCGGCCTGCTCGCGCAGCGTTTCGACGAGATGCGGATGGGCATGTCCGAGCGCGCTGACGGCTATGCCGCCGCCGAAATCGAGATATCGATCGCCGCGCGTATCGACAATCCATGAGCCTTCGCCATGGTCGAACGCGATATCGGCGCGCGCATAGGTCTCGAATAGCGGTGATGGTTCGGTCATCGTGGCGTCCCTGCCAAGGGTTTGAAACGAAAAAAGCCGCCCGGTCCGGCGGCCCCACGTTTTTAGGAGTTGACCGCGTTCCAGTCAATCTCAAGGACGGGCGAAGCATTGCGATCAGGTGCGATCCGGCCAAAAGCGCAAGTTGTTGAAAACCGTGAAATCAGATTCACGAATTGGCGGCGACTCTTGTCAGCGAGTCAGCGGACATAGTAGTTTGCGGCCGAGGCGGGACAACCTCGCAGAGTAAACTCCCAAGTATCGCGTTCGGTGCCGGTTTTTTTCATTAAACCGAGCCACGGAGGAGGATTCTGCGCAGACGACAAGAGATGGAGAGCCAAGTGAGCTGGACAGACGAACGCGTGGAACTGTTGAAAAAACTCTGGGCCGACGGCTTGAGTGCCAGCCAGATCGCCGCTCAGCTCGGCGGCGTCAGCCGCAATGCCGTCATCGGCAAGGTCCACCGCCTGAAACTGTCGGGACGGGCAAAATCGGTTTCATCGGGCGCGCCGAAGACGAAACGCGCCAATGCGCCGCGCAGCTCTTCCTCGCCGCGCGGCGGAGGCTATGGCGGCGGAGGCGGCGGTGGCCGCACCATGACCACGGTCACCCATGCCGTCGGCGCCACCGTCATGAAGAGCGAGGTCAATGCGCTCGCCTATCCCGACCGGCGTCCGATCGAAGACATCGTCGTCCCCATCTCCAGGAACCTGAAGCTCGTCGACCTCAACGAAAACACCTGCAAGTGGCCGCAGGGCGACCCGCTTTCGGAAGATTTCCACTTCTGCGGACACGAGTCGGAAGAGTCCTCGCCCTATTGCAAGTACCACGCACGGCTGGCCTTCCAGCCGTCTTCGGAACGCAAGCGCTCCCGCTGAACGGACAATACGACCGGAAACGGCAAGGGCGGCGAAAGCCGCCCTTTTTTCTTGTCCGCCAACCCGTCGGTCAGACCGATTCCAGCGAATACCCCGCACCGCGCACCGTGCGGATCGGATCGCGCATCTTGCCGATATTGATCGACTTGCGCAGCCGGCCGATATGAACGTCCACGGTGCGGTCGTCGACATAGATGTCCTCGCCCCAGACGCCATCGAGCAACTGGGCGCGGGAGAACACGCGGCCGGGCGCCTGCAGAAAGAACTCCAGAAGCCGGAACTCCGTCGGGCCCAGCTTGATCTCGCGGCCGTTGCGATAGACGCGATGGGTTTCGCGGTCGAGTTCCAGTTCGCCGACCTTCAGGATACTGGCGACGATTTCAGGCCGCGCCCGGCGCAGCATCGCCTTGACCCGCGCCATCAGTTCGGGCGTCGAAAAGGGTTTGACGACATAGTCGTCAGCGCCGGTGGACAGGCCCCTGATGCGCTCGCTTTCTTCGCCGCGCGCGGTCAGCATGATGATCGGCAGGCGCTGCGTCTCGGGCCGCGTGCGCAAGCGGCGGCACAGCTCGATTCCGCTCAGGCCCGGCAGCATCCAGTCGAGGATCAGCAGATCGGGAACGGATTCACGCAGCGCGATCTCCGCCTCGTCGCCGCGCAACTCGGTATCGACGCGATAGCCTTCCGATTCCAGATTGTATTTCAGCAGAACGCTTAACGCTTCTTCGTCCTCGACAACCATGACCTTTGGCTGGTTGGCCATGTGCATGCTCCCGTGCATCAAGCGTCCGTATCGTCGACCACGATACGGTGCGTCTTGTCTTCCTTGGGCCGGTAGGCCGACAGGTGTTCGCCTGTGACGATATAGTAGACCGACTCGGCGATGTTGGTGGCATGATCGCCGATGCGCTCGATATTCTTGGCGCAGAAGAGAAGATGCGTGCACGTCGTGATGTTGCGCGGATCCTCCATCATGTAAGTCAGGAGTTCGCGGAAGAGCGATGTGTACATCGCATCGATCTCGTCATCGCGGTCACGGATCATGTTGATGCGCGTGACCGACCGCGAACCGAATGCATCGAGCACTTCCTTCAACTGGGCAAGCGCCAGATCGCCGAGATGATCGATGCCGCGGACCAGATTGACCGAATGGCCGCGCTCGGAAATGGCGACGACCCGCTTTGCGATGTTCTTCGCGAGGTCGCCGACGCGTTCGAGGTCGCTGGCGATGCGGATCGCCGAAAACACTTCGCGCAGGTCGCTCGCCACCGGCTGGCGCTGCGCGATGATGAGAATGACCTTGTCGTCGAGCGTGGCCTGCGCCTCGTCGAGCATGAGATCGTCGGAGATCACCTTCTGGGCAAGCTGCAAGTCCGACTTGATGAGGGCGCGGATGGAATTTTCCACCATGCGTTCCGCAAGTCCGCCCATTTCGGCGATCTTGTGCGCAACGAACTTCATGTCCTCGTCGAATGCGGTCACCGTATGGCTGGTTGGTACCATCGGTCTCTCCTTCCCTGGAGTTTGATTTGCTGTCCGAGTGCCGTTGTCAGGGTCCGCATCAGCCGAAGCGGCCGGTGATGTAGTCCTGGGTGCGTTTCTCGGACGGATTGGTGAAGATCGTTTTGGTGTCATCGACCTCGACGAGTTCGCCGAGATGGAACATCGCGGTGCGCTGCGATACGCGGGCCGCCTGCTGCATCGAGTGCGTCACAATGACGATGGTGTAGTTTTCGCGCAGTTCGTCGATCAGTTCCTCGACTTTCGCGGTCGCGATCGGGTCGAGCGCCGAACAGGGTTCGTCCATCAGGATCACTTCCGGCGCGACGGCGATGGCGCGGGCGATGCAAAGACGCTGCTGCTGGCCGCCGGAGAGGCCGGTGCCGGGCTCCTGCAGGCGGTCCTTCGCCTCTTCCCAGAGGCCGGCTCCGCGAAGGCTCTGCTCGACAAGATTGTCGAGGTCGGCTTTCGACTTCACCAGGCCGTGGATACGCGGGCCGTAGGCGATGTTCTCGTAGATCGATTTCGGGAACGGGTTCGGCTTCTGGAACACCATGCCGACACGGGCGCGCAGTTCGACGACGTCGATCGCGGGATCGTAGATGTCCTCGTTGTCGAGGGTGATCTTGCCGGTGACACGGCAGATATCGATCGTATCGTTCATGCGGTTGAGGCAACGCAGGAAGGTCGACTTGCCGCAGCCCGACGGGCCGATGAGCGCGGTCACCTGACGTTCGTAAATGTCGAGATCGACATCGAACAGCGCCTGCTTGGGGCCGTAGAAGACACTGACCTTGTCGCCCTTCATCTTGACGACGGTGCCGGTGGCGCCGACAGCGGCCGCCGCCTGATTGTTCGCAAAAACCTGATCGGCCTCTACTTTCATGTCACTGTTCTCCATAACTTTACCACCGCCGCTCGAAACGCCTGCGCAGGATGATCGCCGTGATGTTCATGATGGCGAGGAAAATGAGCAGGACAATGATTGCACCGGACGCGCGTTCGACGAATGCAGGGTCGCCGCGCGTGGTCCAGTTGTAGACCTGAACCGGCAGCGCGGAGGCCGGATCGAAAAAGCCTTCCGGCGGTGCGCCCGGATATTCGCGGACGAAAGCCACCATGCCAATCAGCAGCAGCGGCGCGGTTTCGCCAAGCGCCTGGGCCAGGCCGATGATGGCGCCGGTCAGGATGCCCGGGGCCGCCAGCGGCAACACGTGGTGGAAAATCGACTGCAACTTCGAGGCGCCGACGCCGAGTGCCGCATCGCGGATGGACGGCGGCACCGCCTTCAATGCGGCCCGCGTGGCGATGATGATGGTCGGCAGGGTCATCAGCGTGAGCACGAGACCGCCGACGATCGGAGCCGACTGCGGCAGACCCGCGATATTGATGAAGATCGCCAGGCCAAGAATACCGAAGACGATCGACGGCACGGCGGCAAGATTGGAAATATTGACCTCGATGAGGTCGGTGAACCGGTTCTGCGGCGCGAATTCCTCGAGATAGATCGAGGCGGCGACGCCGATCGGAAGCGAGAGCAAGAGAACGACCAGCATCATGTAGGCCGAGCCGAGGATGGCAACGCCGAGGCCGGCGGCTTCCGGACGCGTGTCGGATGCATCCGGCGCCGTAAAGAAGCTCCAGTTGAACCGCTTCTCGAGGATGCCGGCTTCGCGCAGCTTGTCGGCCAGCTGCAGTTGCTCGGGCGACACGTTGCGGTCAAGCGCTGCCGATTCCATCGTCACCCGGCCCTTGAAGTAGCCGTCGATACGCCCGGCCGCGAGCAGATCGAAGGTGATGGTTTCGCCGATCTTGTCGGGATGGGCGAGCACGTAGCGACGCAACTGTGCCGGCGCTTCCTTGGAAATGAGTTCGGCGGCCTGCTTGGCATTCACATCGTCGACGCTGATACCGTGATCGGCCATGGCCTTCGCCAGCGCCGCCTTGATCAGCGGCTGGTAAGCGAAGGTCGTTACCTTCTGCAGTTCTTCGGGATCGCGCTTGCCGCTCTTGTCGAGCTTGGATGCATCGAGATGGATCGCGAGATTCACATAGGTCTGGCTGAACGAGGAGACGCCGTTGTGCAGGATCGACGCCATCAGTCCGAACAGCGCAATGATACCGAAGGTGACGGCCGCGAGCCCCATCATCCGGAAGCGCGTTTCCGCACGGTGCCGGCGTGCGGTCCGCTCACCGCGGACGAATAGCGAACGGTCATTCGGACGGCTGGCATGCGTTGCCAGGTCGGCGGAGACGTCGGTCATTCGTACTGCTCCCGGTATTTGCGAACGATGTAGAGCGCGATGATGTTGAGCCCGAGGGTGAAGACGAAGAGCGTCAACCCGAGTGCGAAAGCCACGAGCGTCTCGGGACTGGCGAATTCGGTGTCACCGGTCAGCTGGCTGACGATTTTCACGGTGACCGTGGTCATCGCCTCGAAAGGATTGACCGAGAGCCGGGCGGAAGCGCCGGCGCCCATGACGACGATCATGGTTTCGCCGATGGCGCGGCTGGCCGCGAGCAGGAAGGCACCGACGATACCAGGCAGAGCCGCCGGCAGGATGACATTGCGGATCGTTTCCGACTGGGTCGCGCCGAGACCGTAGGAGCCGTCGCGCATGGCCTGCGGAACCGCGTTGATGATGTCGTCGGAAAGCGAGGAAATGAACGGGATCAGCATGATCCCCATCACGAGGCCCGCGGTCATGACCGATGACGAGGAAGTGCCAAGGCCGGTCGGCTGGGCGATCCAGTCACGAATGAAGGGGCCCACGGTGATCAGGGCGAAGAGACCGTAGACGATCGTCGGGATGCCCGCGAGCATTTCGATAGCCGGCTTGGCAAAGCTGCGCAGCGAGCTGCCGGCATATTCCGCCAGATAGATCGCGATCATCAGACCCACCGGAACCGCGAGAGCCAGGGCGACGAACGAGACGTAAAGCGTGCCCCACAGGAGTGGCAGGATGCCGAGATCCGAACCGCCGCGAAACTGCGGATTCCAGGTCGCCGAGAAGAAGAAGTCCCGGGCCGAATAAATTCGGAAGAAATGGATCGATTCGAAGAGCAGCGAGCCGATAATCCCCAGTGTGGTCAGGATGGCGATGAGCGACGAACCCATCAGCAACGATTTAATGAAGGTTTCGCTCGTGTTGCGGGCCCGCATCCTCGGCGTGATCCGGGACCAGGCCCAGGCGCCAAGCGCCAATGCGATGACAAGGACCGCAATGTTGCGAATGAGGGAACCGGCCTTGCCGATGTTGCGGTAGGATTTTGCCGCCTCGAAAACCGCCGGCTGCACGTCGGAACCGAGCGCCACGCCGACAGTGGCGAGCCGTGAACGGACATTGGAGAAATCGGCACGCATGTTCACGAGATCGGTTTCCGAAACGCCGCCGGTTCCAACGAGAAGGTCAAGACCATTGGCGATACGGCGGACATCCGCCATCACAAGGCTCCTGGCCCCGCTCTCGTCAACGATGCTCTGGGGAATCTGCGAGCTGATCTGGCTTTCGATCGCGATGGGTTGGACAAAGAGCCATGCACCCAAAAGAAGAAATGCCGGCACCGCAACGTAGAGGGCGACGGTCTGCCCGTAATAGCTCGGGAGAGAGTGAAGCTTGGTGTTTTCCCGGTCAGACACCGTCAGCGCGCGCTGACGTCCAAGGATATAGCCGAGAACCGTCAAAGCGAGCACGATGATTACAATTGCACTTACACTGGTGGTCATGTCGCATCCGCCCTGGCGTTACCGATAGGTAGCAACGGGACGGCGCCGAAGCGCCGCCCCGCGTCTTTTCAAACAATCAGTTCAGCGGACCCATCGGGGTGCGGTTCTTGACCATTTCCTGGGTCTTGGCGAGTTCCGGATCGGGAACGAGACCGTAGGCGGCAAGCGGGCCGTCCGGGCCGGCCATTTCGTCAGAGACGAAGAACTCGATGTATTCCTGCAGACCCGGAATGACGTCGAGGTGAGCGTTCTTCACGTAGAAGTACAGCGGACGCGAAACCGGATATTCGCCCTTGGCGACGGTGTCGACCGACGGGGAAACGCCGTTCATGGTGGCGACGCGCAGCTTGTCGGTGTTGTTTTCATAGAACGACAGGCCGAAAACGCCGATGGCGTTCTTGTTGGCGTCGAGACGAGCGAGCGTCTCGGTGTAGTCGCCGTCGATGTCGACGGAAGCGCCGTCGGTGCGCAGCGCGAGGCAGGCCTTCTCGCCGTCTTTTTCGCCCTTGGCCGCTACGAAAGCTTCCAGAGCGCCCGATTCCTTGCAGCCGTCTTCGAGAACCTTGATGTCAAAGACTTCGCGGGTGCCGTGCTTGGTGCCCGGGATGAAAGCCAGGATTTCCTGATCGGGGAAATCGGCGTTGACGTCGTGCCAGGACTTGTAGGGGTTCGCAACGACCTTGCCGTCGACGACAACTTCGGCGGCCAGGGCCTTGAACCAGTCAGCCGGGGTGAAGGCGAATTCCGGGCCGTTGATGTCGGAAGCGAAAACGATGCCGTCATAGCCGATACGGACTTCCTGGATTTCGTTCACGCCATTTGCCTTGCAGGTGTCGATATCCGACTGCTTGATGCGCGAGGACGAGTCAGCGATGTCGATGGTGTTCTCGCCCACGCCTTCGCAGAGCGCCTTGCGGCCGGCACCCGAACCGCCGCCCTCGACGACCGGGGTCGGATATTCGAAATTCTCGCCGAACGCTTCGGCGACGATCGAGGCATAGGGCAGCACCGTCGAGGAGCCTTTGATCTGAATCTGGTCGCGCGCTTCAGCGGCAGTCGTCAGCGCCGACGCGGCGAGAGCGGCAGCGAGTACAATCTTGAGGGTTTTCATGGAATTCTCCCGTTTGGGCATGTGTGAGCTGTGACCGGCGCTCGCCGGACAGGGGCGTTCTATAGCCTTCGGGAAGACGTTTTATGACAGTTACAAAACAGTTGTGTGACAATTCAACTATATGTTTTTTATGCGTTTTCTGCGTTTTCCGCAGAAGCCTTCTCAGCCCAGACGGGAATTGTGACAACAAAGGAGGCGCCCTCGCCCACCTGTGAGGTTACAGACAGGCGTCCGGTGTGACGGGTCAGGATGTGCTTGACGATCGCGAGACCGAGGCCGGTGCCCTTCTTGGAGCGGCTGGATTCGACATCGACGCGATAGAAGCGCTCCGTCAGGCGGGGGATGTGTTCCTCCGCGATACCCGGTCCGTAATCGCGTACCGTGACGCGTATGCTGTCGACACCGGAAACCGGCGTCCTTTCGGCGACAATGTCGATCCTGCCGCCAATGGCGCCATAGCGAATGGCGTTTTCCGTCAGGTTGGTGAAGACCTGGATCAGTTCATCGCGGCTGCCCCAGACACGGCACTCCGGCCCGTCGATCGCCCCGACATCCTCGTTGATCGTTACGCTGGCTTCGGCGGCGGTCGGCGCAAGCGCCGTGCCGACGGCGCGCAACACGTCGGCAACATCGACCGGCTCGAAGTCGGTCCGGCCGAATGCAGTCTCCAACCGGCTCAGGGACAAGAGATCGTCGATCAGCCGCGACATGCGGTCTGCCTGTTCCTTCATGATCGCGAGGAAACGGTCGCGGGCCGCGGCGTCGTCGCGCGCCGGGCCGCTGAGTGTCTCGATGAAACCGTTGAGCGAGGCCAGCGGCGTGCGCAGTTCGTGGCTCGCATTGGCGATGAAATCCGAGCGCATGCGGTCGATGCGCCGGATTTCGCTCAGATCCCGGAAATGCAGCAGGAACGGCGCGTCGGACGCCTCTGCCGGCAGGCGCACGATCGTCGCCTCGAACCAGCGCTCGATCGGGTAGCGCTCGAGCACCTCGGCGGGACCGGGCGCGCGCCCGGCAAGCGCCTCGTTGACCATCGAGAGAAGTTCCGGGCTGCGAAAGCGCAGGAGCACCGATGAGCCCGGCTCGATCGAGTCGCCGAAAAAGCGGCGGCACGCCTTGTTGACCGTCTGGACGGTGCCGCGCGCATCGAGCAGCATCAACGGATTGGGCAGGTTGTCCATCACGGTTTCGGCGCGCACCAGGTTGCCCGGAATCGATGCGCGCCCCGCCTCGGCGCTTTGGCGTTCCAGCGCGCTTCGCACCGGCGCAAAGGCGCTGATCACCACCATCGCGGCCATCGCGGCAACGGCGACAGGACCGGGAAGGTAACCGGCGAAGAAAAATCCACCGAAAAGAACCAGCGCCGCCGCCAGCGGAAAACGGTTGGAAAACAGCCGGCGTTTCAGTCCCCGGGCGTAGGTTTCCCCGGCCGGCAAAGCGGCCCGACCGGCGACATCGTCACGACGGGGACGCGTCTCAGTCATGGCACATTCGCCGGCGAGAAAGGAGCGCCGTCATTGCCGCACGCCGCGTCTGGACGGCCATCACGCGAGGCCATACGGTGGCCCGACCGGAAACAGCATGATCATGGGAACGGCGATCGAACATGGCGAAGGAATCACGCGCGCTTGAACTGAATATCGGCGGGAAGAAAAGGGTTTTCGATATAGACGACCCCAAACTGCCGGACTGGGTGGACGACAATGACATAACCGCCGGCGGCTATCCCTACAAGAAGCGGATGGACAAGGACGACTACGAAAAGACGCTGGAGGCGCTGCAGATCCAGATCGTCAACATGAACACCCACATGCAGGAGACCGGCCGGCGCGTGATCGCGGTCTTCGAGGGGCGAGACGCCGCCGGCAAGGGCGGATCGATCAGCGTCCTGCACGAATTCCTCAATCCGCGCACCGCCCGCAATGTCGCGCTGTCCAAGCCATCGGACGTCGAGCGCGGCCAGTGGTATTTCCAGCGCTATATCGAGCACTTCCCGACCACCGGCGAACTCGTGAGCTTCGACCGCTCCTGGTACAACCGCGGCGGCGTGGAGCCGGTGATGGGCTTCTGTACGCCGGAACAGCACCGCGCCTTCCTGCACGACGTACCGGAATTCGAGAAGATGATCGTCGAGGAAGGCATCATCTTCTTCAAGTTCTGGCTCAACATCGCCCGCGAGACGCAATTGAAGCGGTTTCACGACCGCCGCCACAGCCCGGTGAAGTACTGGAAACTGTCGGATATCGACATCGTCGGCATGCGGAAGTGGGACGACTACACGGCGGCGCGCGATACGATGGTCTCCACGACCCACACGGCGCATGCGCCGTGGACCGTCATCCGGATGAACGACAAGCGGCGCGGACGGCTGGAAGTGTTGCGTCACATCCTTGTCAACGTCGAATACAAGGGCAAGGACCGCGACGCCATCGGCAGTCCGGATCCGCTTATCATCGGCACCGGGCCCGACGCCCTCGACTGACCGCGTATCAGGATTCCAATTCGCGGACGCGCACGCCGATGAGTTTGACGGCGCGGCCGCCATTGTCGATGTCGGTGACGATCACGAGGCTGCCGGGGCCGCCGGCGCTGGCATCGGCCGGGAAATCGACACGGAACAGGAATTCGTTGTCGTTCTGCGTCACGTTGAAACGCAACCGGCCGCAATCGCCGAAACCGGCGAGGTCGCAGGTCACCGACATCTGGGTCGGCGCATTGTCGTCGGACCGCGCGACGATGGAGAACTGGGCCGTCTTGCCGGCCAGCGACTCCAGCGTGCCCGGCGGGATATCGATGGTGATCGCGCTTTGGGCGCTCGGAGAAACGATGCGGGCGAACTGGCCGATGGCATCGCTCTCGATGGTTGCCGTCGCATTGCCGTTCAGCGATATCGTCGTCGGATCGGCCGGCTGGAACAGCGTGACCCAGCCGTCATTGCGGCTTGTGTCGGACGGCACGCGGGCCGGCGCCGTCGCGGTTCCCGGATCGCGGGAACCCTGGAAACTCTCGTTTTGAAGTTCCAGCGGCGGGTTGGGAACGGAGGTGTCGCGCTGTTCCGCCGTCTGCAACGCGCCGGTCGTGACGATCCACCAGATGCCAATACCGATCAATCCCACCGCAACCGCGGCCGAAAGGAGCCAGGCGAAGGGCGCCCGGCGCCGTTGGCGTTGCCGTTGTTCACCGACAGGCCCCACCGTGCCGTCATCCAGGGCGGCGGACGGCGCGGCGTTCTCTTCGCCCGCGTCGAAGCGCGGGTCGGCGCGAAGACCGGTGACGGCCGTTTCCGGCGCGGACCTTTCCGCTTTCGGCTGCGCTTCCGGTTGTTCGAAACGCGATTCGGCGCGCACATCCGGCGATGCGGCGGGCGCCGGCTCCGCTGCGGGAGGCGTATAGACCGCCTCGGTGGCGCGGATCGCGTCGGCGAGGCGCTGCTTCTGGTTGGCGGCGCGGTCGGGATCGATATCAGGCTGGGCCTTGAGCGTGCGCTGGAGCGCGTCGGCGGCGGCGCGGTAGACGCGCTGACGGAACGCCGGATTCGACGCGTCGCCCTTCGCCAGCGCATTCCTCAAGGCGTTTTCCAGCTCGCTTACTGCCATTTTTTCCGGTTCGCGCGGCGAAAAAACCGCCGATCTCTCAATTTGTTGTCCTGTCCGGATTTCGCACAATTGCCCGAACATGGAAAGCACACGTTCCGCTCTCCCCCGAAAGATGGGCGGGAATGGGACCGAGCCGGCTTTCCATGCTTGCCTCGCCGACATGTTCTGATAGGTCTTACGTTTACGAAAAGGTCAAATAACGGGGAGAAGTCGATGGCGCTGCCGTCCATCCTGAAAGACAATCTTCAATTGCCGGTCGTCGCAGCGCCGCTGTTCATCATCTCGCATCCGCCGCTGGTGCTGGAACAGTGCAAGGCGGGCGTCGTCGGTTCGTTTCCGGCGCTGAACGCGCGCCCGGAAAGCCAGCTCGACGAGTGGCTGGCCGAGATCACCGAGGATCTCGCCGCATACAACGCGAAGAATCCGGACAAGCCGGCCGCACCCTTCGCCGTCAACCAGATCGTGCACATGTCGAACACGCGGCTCGAACACGATTTGACGATGTGCGTGAAATACAAGGTGCCGATCGTCATCTCCTCGCTCGGCGCGGTGCCGGAGGTCAATGACGCGATCCACTCCTATGGCGGCATCGTGCTGCACGACGTCATCAACAACCGGCATGCCAATTCGGCGATCCGCAAGGGCGCCGACGGGCTGATCGCGGTCGCCGCCGGCGCGGGCGGCCATGCCGGCCCGCTGTCGCCCTTCGCGCTGGTGCAGGAAATCCGCGAATGGTTCGACGGTCCGCTTCTGCTGTCGGGCGCGATCGCCAATGGCGGCGCGATCCTCGCCGCGCAGGCGATGGGCGCCGACATGGCCTATATCGGCTCGCCCTTCATCGCCACGCCGGAAGCGCGCGCGGTGGACGAGTACAAGCAGATGATCGCCGACTCGACGGCGAAAGACGTCGTCTATTCCAACTATTTCACCGGCATTCACGGCAACTACCTGAAACCGTCGATCGCCAAGGCGGGGATGGACCCGGACCATCTGCCCGAAGCGGACCCGTCCAAGATGGATTTCTCCAAGGCGTCGCAGCCCGGCGCCAAGGCGTGGAAGGACATCTGGGGGTCCGGCCAGGGCATCGGCGCGGTCAAGGAGATCGCGCCCGTCGCCGATCTCGTCGGACGCCTGAAGCGCGAATATGGAGAGGCGAAGACCGCGCTTTGCGGCTGAAGCCAGTCACCGAAACACCCGGCCATGCGGCTGGCCGGGCGCGGTCTTCGTGCCGTCAGACGACGAGGATCGGCGCGCCCGTCGTCACGCGGCCGTAGAGATCGATCACGTCCTGCTGGATCAGCCGCACGCAGCCGCTCGAGACGGCCTTGCCGATCGACCAGTATTCCGGCGATCCGTGGATGCGGTAGAGCGTGTCCCTGCCGCCCTGGAAGATATAGATGGCGCGCGCGCCGAGCGGGTTCATCAGCCCGGGCGGCATGCCGCCATTTTGGGCGCTGTATTGTTCGAGTTCCGGCTGGCGCGCGATCATCTCGTCGGGCGGCGTCCATTTCGGCCATTCCTGTTTCCAGCCGACATGCGCCCTGCCCGACCATTCGAAGCCGGCCCGGCCAAGACCGACACCGTAGCGCATCGCCATCCCGTTCTCCTGGACGAGGTGCAGGAAGAAAGTGCTGGTGTTGACGATGATCGTGCCGACATTCTCGGTCGTCGGGTACGACACAAGCTGGCGGCGGAACTGCTGCGGCACCTTGGACGGATCGACGGCGGGTATCGGAAAGCGCTCATCGGGCAAGGCGCGGTAGGCCGTCAGGTCGGACGGCGAGACGGAGGGCTGCAACTGCTCGACGGGGGCCGCGACCTGCGGCCGGGCCGTCTGGCAGCCGGCAAGCGCCAGACTGGACAATCCCGCGGCGCCCGCGAGGAAAGTCCGCCTGGACATGGTGGGGGAATCGGCGCTCATCTCAGATGAACGCGCGAACGGCCCGCCGGTTTCATTCGACGTAGTTTTATTACTCACTTCAAATCTCCTGATTGTCATGCGATCGGCCGGCGGGAAGCCCGCGCGGCGGCTGGACGTTCAGGCGATCGGCGGCCTCAACAGGTCGGTACCGTCACTGCCGGACAGGCGCGTGACCTGCGCCGCCTCGTATATCTGGCCATTGCCGGGCGTTGCAGGAACAAAGATCGCGCGATGCAGCTTGTGATCGGTTCCGCAGGAGGAAATCACGGCCGGACGGGAATACTTGCCCGAGGCCGCAAGGACCAGCTTGCGCCAGCACATGCGCTTTCCGGCGGATTGCGCCACCACCGTTCCCGGCCTGATCGACAGCATCATGGCAATATTGGCGGACGCGGCCTGCGGCATGACCACGCCGGCCTGCGCCGGAACCTGGCTCACCGTGAGAGCCAACATCATGAAGGCAATGAACAATTTCCTCATGCCGTTTTCATATGTCGGCAAATCCGGGCATTCTATGGACAGCCGATCAAACAATCGTGAGCAGGGCCTTCTTCGATCCCGGCCAGATGATCGAATATAGCGACACGGAAGACATTTTCACCGATCCGAAGACGGAGCAGTGCCCGAACTGCGTCACCGGGCGCTACAAATGAAAAAGGGCGGCCCGAAAGCCGCCCCTTTTCGCGTTTCGAAACGAAGAAGCGGTCAGCAGGCAGCGACCGCGCGCTTGGCCATGACCTTGACGAGGTTGGCGCGATATTCGGCGGTGCCGTGGATATCGGACAGCATGTCGCCGGCATCGACGGAAAGGCCGTCGAGCGCACCGGCGGAGAAGTTCGAGCCGAGCGCCTGTTCGGCTTCCTCCCAGCGGAAGACGCCGTCCATGCCCGCGCCGGTGACCGCGACGCGCACGCCGTCGCCGCCCTTGGCCACGAAGACGCCCGCCATCGCGTAGCGCGAGGCCGGGTTGGGGAACTTCGAATAGGCGCAGGCGTCGGGCGCGGTGAACGACACCGCGGTGACGATCTCGTCGTCCTCGAGCGCGGTCTCGAACATGCCGGTGAAGAAGTCGGCCGCCGCGATGTCGCGCTTGTTGGTGTGGATCGTCGCGCCGAGCGCCAGCATCGCCGACGGGTAGTCGGCCGCCGGATCGTTGTTGGCGATGGAGCCGCCGATCGTTCCCATGTAGCGCACATGCGGATCGCCGATATGGCCGGCCAGCGATGTGATGCCCGGGCACACGGCCGCGAGATCGGCCGAACTGGCGACTTCGTAGTGGGTCGTCCCGGCGCCGATGCGCACATCCTTGCCGTTGACCGAAATCCCCTTCAGATCGGCGATGTGGCGCAGATCGATCAGCGAATCCGGCGCGGCGAGGCGCTGCTTCATGGTCGGGATCAGGGTCTGGCCGCCGGCGACGAACTTGCCGCTGTCGGCTTCGCCCATCAGCTTTGCCGCCTCGTCGACGGAGCCCGCGCGATGATAGTTGGTCTCATACATGGTTATTTCCTTTCGCTCACGGGCCGTGTCGCGCCTGCTGGCGCTGGCCCTGCGCGGGCGCGCCGCGAAGGCGGCGACGGCCGGCCGGCCTTGCCTCGCTTCGCTCGGATGACGCAACCCGCTCATGGTTTCTTCCTGTCCTTCGATCAACCCTGCATCGCCTTCCACACCTTCTGCGGCGTGGCGGGCATGGTCAGGTTGTTGTTTCCGATCGCGTCGGTGATGGCGTTGATCACCGCCGGCGGCGACCCGATGGCGCCGGCCTCGCCGCAGCCCTTGATGCCAAGCGGATTGGACGGGCACGGCGTGACCGTGTGCGACACCTTGTAGGACGGCACGTCGTCGGCGCGCGGCATGGTGTAGTCCATGTAGCTCGCCGTCAGCAGCTGCCCGGTCTCGGGGTCGTAGCTGGTGCCTTCCAGAAGCGCCTGGCCGATACCCTGGCCGATACCGCCATGGACCTGGCCCTCGACGATCATCGGATTGATGATGTTGCCGAAGTCGTCGGCGGCGACGAACTGGACGATCTCGGTCTTGCCGGTATCCGGATCGACCTCGACCTCGCAGATGTAGCAGCCGGCCGGGAAGGTGAAGTTCGTCGGATCGTAGAACGCGCCTTCCTTCAGGCCCGGCTCCATGCCCGCGGGCAGGTTGTGGGCCGTGTAGGCGTTGAGCGCGACCTCGTGCCAGCCGAGCGCCTTGTCGGTGCCGGCGACCTTCACCTGGCCGTTCTCGATGACGATGTCGGTCTCGTCGGCCTCGAGCAGATGGGCCGCGATCATCTTGGCCTTCTTCTCGACCTTGTCGAGCGCCTTGACGATGGCGCTCATGCCGACGGCGCCGGAGCGCGAGCCGTAGGTGCCCATGCCCATCTGCACCTTGTCGGTGTCGCCATGGACGATGGAGACCGAATCGAGCGGCACGCCGAAGCGGTCGGCAACCAGCTGCGCGAAGGTCGTCTCGTGGCCCTGGCCGTGGCTGTGCGAGCCGGTCAGCACTTCCACGGTGCCGACCGCGTTGACGCGCACTTCCGCCGATTCCCACAGGCCGACGCCGGCGCCGAGCGAGCCGACAGCCTGGGACGGCGCGATGCCGCAGGCCTCGATGTAGCAGCTCATGCCGATGCCGCGCTTCTTGCCGCGCTTTTCGGCTTCCGCCTTGCGCGCCGGGAAGCCGTCATAGTCGGCCGCCTTCATCGCGGCGTTGAGCGAGGCCTCGTAGTCGCCGGCGTCGTAATTCATGATCACCGGCGTCTGGTAGGGGAACTCGCGGATGAAGTTCTTGCGGCGCAGTTCGGCCGGCGAAACGCCCAGTTCGCGCGCCGCCGTCTCGACCGTGCGCTCCATCAGGTAGGTCGCTTCCGGGCGGCCCGCCCCGCGATAGGCGTCGACCGGCGCGGTGTTGGTGTAGACGGTGCGCACGTTGCAGTGGATCGCCGGGATGGCGTACTGGCCCGACAGAAGCGTCGCGTAGAGATAGGTCGGCACCGCACGACGAGAACAGCGACATGTAGGCGCCGAGATTGGCGATGGTGTCGACCTTCAGCCCGGTCATCCTGTTGTCGGCGTCGAAGGCCATCTCGACCGTCGTGACATGGTCGCGGCCATGCGCGTCGGTCAGGAAGGACTCGGTGCGGTCGGCAACCCACTTGACCGGCACGCCGGTCTTCTTCGACGCCCACAGGCAGACGATTTCCTCCGGATAGATGTAGATCTTCGATCCGAAGCCGCCGCCGACATCCGGCGCGATGACGCGCAGCTTGTTTTCCGGAGCGACGCTGTAGAAGGCGCTCATCACAAGGCGCGCGACATGCGGGTTCTGCGACGTCGTCCAGCAGGTGTAGTGATCCTCGGCCTCGTCATACTGACCGAGCGTGGCGCGCGGTTCCATCGCGTTGGGAACGAGTCGGTTGTTGACGAATGTCCACCTTCGTGACGTGAGCGGCGTTGCCGATCGCCTCGTCGGCGGCCGCGCCGTCGCCGATCTCCCAGTCGTAGATGAGGTTGCCCGGCGCGTTGTCGTGGATCTGCGGCGCGCCGTCCTTCAGCGCGGCAACGGCCTCAGTGACCGCCGGCAGCTGCTCGTAATCGACCTCGACAGCCTCGGCGGCGTCGCGGGCCTGGTTCTTGGTGTCGGCGACCACGATCGCGACCGCGTCACCGACGTAGCGCACCTTGGTCTGGGCCAGCGGGCGCCAGTCGCCCATGTTCATCGGCGAGCCATCCTTGGAATGGATCATCCAGCCGCAGATGAGGCTGCCGATCCCGTCGGCGGCAAGCTCGTCGCCGGCCAGAACCGCGATCACGCCCGGCATCTTCGCCGCAGCGTCGGTGTTGATGCCCTTGATGGCGGCGTGGGCGTGCGGCGAACGCACGAATGCCGCATGTTTCATGCCGGGGACGACCATGTCGTCGGTATAGCGGCCCTTGCCGGTGATGAACCGCTTGTCTTCCTTGCGCGCGACGCGGGCGCCGATGCCTTCAATTCCCATGAATATTCCTCCCAATTTCCATTGCGCTCACGGCCGTGCCGCGCTTCGCGCTGGCCTCCGCGGGGCGCATCATCAGATGCGACGGCCGGTCGGCCTTGCCTCACTCCATTCGGTTGCCCGGACCTACTCCGCCGCCACCTTCGCCGAACCGCTCATCTCGGCGGCGGCGGCGAGGATCGCCTTGACGATGTTGTGGTAGCCGGTGCAGCGGCAGATATTGCCGTCGAGCTCGGCGCGCACGGTCGCTTCGTCCAGCTTGCCGCCATAGCGGTTGATCATGTCGGTCGCCGCCATGATCATGCCCGGCGTGCAGAAGCCGCATTGCAGACCATGATGCTCCTTGAATGCGGCCTGGACAGGGTGCAGTTCGCCACCGGCGGAAAGCCCCTCGATGGTCGTCACGGTGGAGCCGGAAGCCTGCGCCGCGAGCATGGTGCAGGACTTCACGGCCTTGCCGTCGACATGGACGACGCAGGCGCCGCATTGCGACGTGTCGCAACCGACATGCGTTCCGGTCAAATTCAGGTTCTCGCGCAGAAAATGAACCAGCAGCGTCCGGTCCTCGACATCTCCCGATACCGAGCGTCCGTTCACAGTCATTTCGATCTTGGCCATTTATCTCCTCCCGGTTGTAATCGATGCTCGCGGCTGCCAACCGCGGATGGTTTCGAAATCTGGAACTCTGACCGCAGTTTGTCCATACGTCCGGGCCGGAAAAATCATCGACCATGGAAGAATTTCCTATCGGAAAAATTATCGGCCGCGGAAGCTTCCCTTTGGCCTTGAATTCATTCGCCGATGCCGATAAAGCGCGCGATAGCGTTTTTCCGCCAAGGTCGAACGCCGCCGCCGCATTAGCTCAGTTGGTAGAGCACGTCATTCGTAATGATGGGGTCGCTGGTTCGAGTCCGGCATGCGGCACCACTTCTTCTCCGGCCAGACCCACAATCCGTATCTTCGCGCTCTGACGGCGCCGGTTCCGCGCGGCCGTTGAGCCTGTCGGCGCCGGATCCTGTGAATTCAATCGTATGAAATTCCCTCTCTGTGAGATTCTTGCTTGCGAAACTTGCCAGCTTCCGTTGCGTAGCTATACTCGGCCGTTCCCGCGGTGGAGGCCGATGGGACAACTGGGAGGAAATCGATGACAAAAGAATCCAAGCGCGACGTGTCGCGTCGTCTATTCCTGAAGAAAAGTGCGTTGGTGGGCGGAGCGGCCGCGGGAAGTGTCCTGGCAGCGCCTCATATTGCTACCGCGCAGGCCCAGACCACGACCTGGAAGATCCAGACGTCTTGGCCCGGCGGCATCGGGCTGCAGATATTCAAGGACTGGTGCGCCACGATTGTCGACAAGACTGGCGGTGAACTTGCGTTCCAGCCTTTTGGCGCGAATGACGTTGTCGGTGACTTCCAGCTTTACGACGCGGTGAAGAACGGCGTGCTGCAGGCCGTCAATCCGTTCACCATCTATGCGCAGGGCATCATCCCGGCAGCGGTGTTCCTGTCGTCCTATCCGCTTGGCCTGCGCAACCCGCATGAATATGACGTGTTCTACTATGGCCTTGGTGGCTTGGAGATGACGCGCGAGCTCTACGCCGCCCAGGGGATGCACTGGGTTGGCCCGGTTCATCACGGTCCGAACATCATTCACTCCAAGGTGCCTATCCGTTCAGTCGAGGACTTCCGCGATCGCAAGATGCGGCTTCCCGGCGGCATGGTGGCGGAAGTGTTCCAGGGGCTTGGCGCAAAGACGACCGTTCTTCCCGGTTCGGAAATCTTCGCGGCGCTGGAAAAGGGCACGATCGACGTTGCCGACTATGTCGGACCTGCCGTCAACTACGCGCTTGGCTTCAGCCAGGTCACCAAGTACATCTCCATGGGACCGCCCGGTTTCATGTCGCTGTACCAGCCGGTCGACATCATGGATATCACCGTGGGCATGGATGCCTGGAACGCTCTGTCGCCGCAAATGAAGCAGTTCGTCGAGATGGAGACCAAGTCCTACTCGATCTGGCATCATGCCCAGATCCAGAAGGCCGACCAGGAAGCTTGGCCGAAATTCGAGGCCGACGGCACCGAGGTCACCCGCCTCAGCCAGGATGACGTGGCGATCATGACCGAGGTGGCCGTTCCGATCTGGTTCAAATACGCCAACAAGGACAAGGCGGCGGCACAAGTCTTCAAGAAGCAACTCGACTACATGATGTCGGGCTCGCTCGGCTACGTCACGCCCGACATGATTGAGGGCCAGACGCTGGACCTCTGATCGAACAACGTTGATCCGACAAAGCCCGCGCCGGCAATCCGGTGCGGGCGCTTGACTGTTCATCTCCGCTGCCTTCGACACAGGGAAACTCATCATGCCGAGCTTGACATTCGTCTTGCCGCACTGGCTCTACTGGGCCGGACTCATCGTTTTTCCGCTCATAGCCATGTATTTGGCGCGCCGCACCAAGGCGCGCGGCGCGCCGCGCGGTTATTCGCTGCCGCTCGGCTACATGATCCTGGTGGCCGGAGGCATGCTCGGCCTGCATCGGTATTATCTGAAAAGCATGCTCGGCCTGATTTATCTTCCGATATTCATCTTCATACTTGTTGCCAATGGCGAACAGCGCGATGCGCGGGCGCAATATTCGGATGCCTCCAATCTGGTGGTGCGGGCCGAGGAAACGGTGAAAACCGAGGCGCCCCGGCTGAAGATCGCCGAAGCGAGTATTGCCGAATTGCAGGCAGCCGTCGATTCCGCCGAGGCCGGCTCGCTTGGCAGGCGCGTCGCCGAACGCAAGCTGAAGCGGGCGCAAACCCAGCTGTCCTTGCAGCGCGACCGGTTGGCGCGCGCGGAGACCGATCTGAAGGAGCAGACTCCGATCGCCGACGCGACCAACAGGGCGCGCAGTTTTTGGCGTTCCATGGCCCTTTATGCATTCTGGCTGATACTCTTGATGCTGGCGATCGATGCGCTGCTGTTGCCGAGGCTGAAACGGCAAGCCGAGGCCAAGGTGGCCCAGGAAGATACCGCCGAAATAGACGCGACGATCGACGCGATCGAGGCCGTCGAGCAGCGCGACGACTACGGCCGTATTTCGACGGGATGGACCGGCGTCATCGACCGTATGTCCTACTACACCGGCGAGATGGTTTCCTACTGGGCTGTCATCGCCGTGTTCGTCTACTACTACGAAGTGATCGCCAGATACGTCTTCAATTCCCCGACCAACTGGGCCCATGAGGGCATGTATCTGATGTTCGGCATGCAGTACCTGATCGCCGGCGCCTATGCGATGCTGTGCGAGAGCCATGTCCGCGTGGACGTGTTCTATGCGCCGATGTCGCCGCGCCACAAGGCGATCGTCGATCTGGCGACCTCGGTATTCTTCTACATCTTCGCCGGCACGCTGCTCGGTACGAGCATCATCTTTGCCTGGGACGCGACCAAGGTGGGCGAAATCTCGTTCTCGGACTGGAAGATTGCCTACTGGCCGATGAAGTGGGCGATGGTGCTCGGTGGCTTGCTGCTGGTGCTGCAGGGAATTTCAAAAATGGCGCAGGACATTCGCGCCGTGTTTTCGCCGGCTCGGGAGGCCTGACAAATGGGGCTGGAGATTTCCATTGAGTGGCTGACGCTCATCATGTTCGGAAGCCTTATCGTGCTTCTGATGGCGGGTTTGCCGCTTGCTTTCGTCACCGGAGGATTGGCCTGTGTCTTCCTGTTCCTGCTCGGCGACAGCTGGCAGGTGCTCAACATCGTTCCAAGCCGCATCTTTCCGTTGATGACGAACTACCAGCTTTCGGCCATCCCGTTGTTTATCTTCATGGCGGCGATGCTGGAGCGAGCGGGCATCATCAACGACATGTTCGATGTCATCTACAAGGTGCTGGGCGGCGTGAACGGCGGCCTCGCCGCCGCCACGATCATCGCCTCGACGATCCTCGCCGCGATGGTCGGGGTCATCGGCGCGGCTGTGGTGACCATGGGCATCATCGCCCTGCCGGCGATGCTAAGGCGCAACTACAACCCGGAAATCGCGATGGGCTCCATCATGGCGGGCGGCACGCTCGGCATCCTGATTCCGCCTTCGATTCTGGCGATCATCTACGCGGTCGTCGCCGAGCAGTCGGTGGGCGAACTGTTCATCGGCGCGGTGTTCCCCGGCTTGTTACTGTCGGGACTTTACGTCGCCTATGTCGTCGTGCGGAGCACGATCAATCCCTCGCTTGGCCCGGCCGCCCCGCTCGATGAGCGCATCTCGCTGATCGAGAAAATCCGTATCCTGTCGAAGATGTCGGCGCCGATCGCGCTCATCATCGTCGTCCTTGGCGTAATTTTCACCGGTGTCGCCACCCCGGTGGAGGCTGCGGGTATCGGAACGTTCGGCGCCTTCATCGTCGCTGCAATTCATCGCAAACTCGATTGGGTCACTATCCAGGGCGCCTGCATCACCACGTTGAAGGCCTCGGCGATGGTCATCTGGATCATGTTCGGAGCGACGATTTTCGTCGGTCTCTACGTGCTGGAGGGCGGCCAGGAATTCGTCTCCGCCTCGATGCAGGGTCTGGGCCTCGGCCCGTGGGGGATCCTCATCCTGATGCAGGTCATCCTGATCTTTCTCGGCATGTTCCTCGACTGGGTCGGCATCCTGCTGCTGTGCGTTCCGATCTTCGTGCCGATCATCAAGGGCCTCGGCGCCGCCAGCTTCGGCCTCAGCAATCCGGACGACCTGGTGCTGTGGTTCGGCGTGCTTTACCTGGTCAACATGCAGATGAGCTTCCTGTCGCCGCCCTTCGGCTATGCGCTGTTCTACCTGCGCGGAGTCGCGCCTCCGGAAATCCCGATGGGACGGATTTTCCTTGCCGCGATTCCCTTCCTGATAATTCAATTGATCGGACTGGTCCTGTGCATGGTCTTCCCGGAGATCATTACCTGGCTGCCGGGGCTGGTTTACGGATAGACGCCATCAGGCGCGGGGCGGCCAACCGCTCCGCGCCAAACCCGTCCATGCCCGTGCCGGGCCGGATGCCCGGGTCTCGCCAATTCTTGCAGGATGTCACAATGTCCGGAATCAAAGCCCGGCAATCAACCGTGCGGAATGCCGCAATATTGGGCAAAGCACGGGATTGTGACGGTTTTTTCCGGTTCCTTTTAGCATAATGGATAATTGAGGGAGTCGTCCCGATCCGTTACCACGCAGGTTCCGGCCGGGATTTCCCGGGTCCATTTCCGGAAATCTGATCACTCTTTGGGAGGAGCCCTATGAGCAAGAAATTCATTTTGAACCGTCGTACCGTATTGAAATACGGCAGCGCGGGAGCGGTGACGGCACTTGCCACACCTTATTTCTTCACCCGCGGCGCATTGGCCGAAGGCGAAAATTACCTCAACGCGCCGAAGGGCGACACCGTCACCTTCGGCTTCAACGTACCGCAGACCGGTCCGTATGCCGACGAAGGCGCCGACGAACTCGATGCCTACAAGCTGGCCGTCGACCATCTCAACGGCGAAGGCGACGGCGGCTGCCTGAGCACCTTCTCCTCGAAGGCTCTCAAGGGCAACGGCGTCCTCGGCAAGAAGGTCGCATACGTCACCGGCGACACGCAGACCAAGTCCGACGCCGCTCGCGCATCGGCCAAGTCGATGATCGAAAAGGACGGCGCCGTCATGATCACCGGCGGTTCGTCCTCCGGCGTGGCCGTCGCCGTGCAGGGTCTCTGCCAGGAAGCCGGCGTTATCTTCATGGCCGCGCTGACGCACTCCAACGACACCACCGGCAAGGACCGCAAGGCCAACGGTTTCCGTCACTTCTTCAACGCCTACATGTCCGGCGCCGCGCTGGCACCGGTGCTCGAGAAGGCATATGGCAAGGACCGTCGCGCCTACCACCTGACCGCCGACTACACCTGGGGCTGGACGCAGCAGGCCTCGATCCAGAAGTTCACCGAGGAAATCGGCTGGGAAACGGTCAACAACGTCCTGACGCCGCTCGCCGCGACGGACTTCTCGTCCTACATCGCTCCGGTTCTGAACTCCGGCGCCGACGTGCTGGTTCTGAACCACTACGGCGGCAACATGGTGAACTCGCTGACCCAGGCCGTCCAGTTCGGTCTGCGCGACAAGATGGTCAACGGCAAGCAGTTCGAAATCATCGTTCCGCTCTACTCGGAACTGATGGCCAAGGGCGCCGGCGAGAACATCAAGGGCGTCTACGGTTCGATGAACTGGAACTGGACGCTTCCGGACGATGGCACCAAGGTATTCGTCAAGTCCTTCGGCGAAAAGTATGGCCGTCCGCCGTCAAACGCGGCACAGACCGCCTACGCACAGACGCTTCTCTATGCGGATGCTGCCGAACGCGCGGGCACCTTCAATCCGTGCGGCATCGTAAGCGCCCTCGAGGGCTTCGATTTCGACGGCCTGGGCAATGGACCGACGCACTACCGCGCCGCCGACCACCAGTGCTTCAAGGACGTTCTGGTCGTGAAGGGCAAGGAAGAGCCGTCCAGCCAGTACGACACCCTGGAAGTCGTGGAAGTGACCCCGCGCGCCCAGGTCGAATATGCACCGGACAACGAAATGTTCGCCGGTGGCGACCTCGGCAAGTGCAATCCGGGCGCATAATCCCGTCTGCCAAGAAAAGTCCGCGCCGCCTATCGGCGGCGCGGCAATCGACCAGAGTTGAGGGATAGAACGAACCGCCCCTGTCGTGCGCGGTTTTCGTTCATGCGGGATTCGATATGGACGCCTTAATACTCCAAATTCTGAACGGTCTGGACAAGGGCAGCGCCTATGCGCTCATCGCCCTGGGTCTGACGCTGATCTTCGGCACGCTCGGCGTGGTGAACTTCGCGCATGGCGCGCTGTTCATGATCGGCGCCTTCTGCGCGGTGACCTTGCAGCGCATCCTGACGCTGTCGTTCACCGTCGAGGACGCGACACGGAAAGACTTTCTCGGCAATCCCCTGAAGGTGGACACGCCATATGTGGTTCACTGGTTCGGCGACTCGGTCGGCCATGGCATCATCGAGTGGGCCGTTCCCCTTGCGATCCTGTTCGCGATCCCGGTCATGCTGATCCTCGGCTACGCGATCGAACGCGGCCTGATCAAGCATTTCTACAAGCGCCCGCACGCAGACCAGATCCTTGTCACGTTCGGCCTCGCGATCGTGCTCCAGGAAATCATCAAGCTGTTCTACGGCGCCAACCCCATTCCGACGCCGGCGCCCGATGCCTTCCGGGGTTCCATCGATTTCGGCGTGATGATCGGTTTCGCCCAGAACGCCATCATCTATCCCGCCTGGCGGCTGGTGTATTTCCTCTTCGCGACCGTCATCATCGGCGCGGTCTTCGCCTTCCTTCAGTTCACCACCTTCGGGATGGTCGTGCGGGCCGGCATGGCCGACCGCGAGACTGTCGGTCTTCTCGGCATCAATATCGACAAGCGGTTCACCATCATGTTCGGCATCGCGGCGGCCGTCGCCGGTCTTGCCGGCGTCATGTATGCGCCGATCAACTCGCCCAACTACCACATGGGCATGGACTTCCTCGTCCTGTCCTTCGTCGTGGTCGTCGTCGGCGGCATGGGCTCGCTTCCGGGCGCCGTCCTGGCCGGATTCCTTCTCGGCGTCCTCGAGAGCTTCGCGTCGATGAACGAAGTCAAGTCGCTGATCCCCGGCATCGACCAGATCATCATCTATCTTGTTGCAATCATCATCCTTCTGACCCGCCCGCGCGGGCTCATGGGTCGCAAAGGTGTGATGGAGGAATAATCAATGCTTGGCCTGAGCAAGAAAGACACATTCTTTCTCCTCGTCGTCGTTTTCCTGACTCTCGCGACGCCGATCATACTGCAGCCGTTCCCCGAGGGGTCCGCGCTGGCGCAGTTCAATGCGGGCTATCCCGACCTGATGCAGCGTTTCGCGATCTACGGCATCTTCGCGATCGGCTTCAACATCCTGTTCGGCCTGACCGGCTACCTCTCCTTCGGCCATGCGGCCTTTCTGGGGGTCGGTTCGTACTCGGTCGTCTGGATGTACAAGCTGCTCAACTACAATGTCGTGCCCGGCCTTGTCCTCGCGATCATCACGTCGGGTCTGTTCGCCCTGCTCATCGGCTACATCTCGCTGCGCCGGTCGGGCATCTATTTCTCGATCCTGACGCTGGCATTCGCACAGATGTCGTTCAACCTCGCCTATTCCGTGCTGACGCCGCTGACCAACGGCGAAACCGGCCTGCAGGTCTATAATGACGATCCGCAAATCCTCCTGGGCGCCAATCACCCGCTCGGCCCGCATTTCTTCGGCATCGTCATGCAGGACAGCGCGAAAATCAACGTTGGCGGATGGCAGTGGACGTTCAACAACGGCTATTATTTCTGCGCCATTATCGCGATCATCGCGTTCTACCTGTCGATGCGGATCTTCCGCTCGCCCTTCGGCACGATGCTGCGGGCGATCAAGACCAACCAGACACGCATGAACTACACCGGCCTCAATCCGAGGCCCTACACGCTGGCGGCCTTCGTCATCTCCGGCATGTATGCCGGTCTTGCAGGCGGCCTGCTGGCCGCCATGGACCCGCTCGCCGGCGCCGAGCGCATGCAATGGACCGCATCGGGCGAGGTCGTCCTCATGACCATTCTCGGCGGCGCCGGAACGCTGATGGGACCGGTTCTGGGCGCAGGGTTCATCAAATATTTCGAGAACATCTTCTCGAAGATCAATGACGGCATCCTGCATCACTGGTTCTCCGCGCTCCCGGACGGGGTGGAAGAGTTCCTGGTGTTCATTTTCCATCCGTTCATCGGCAAGGGCTGGTCGCTGACGCTCGGCCTGTTGTTCATGCTGGTGGTCATCTTCCTGCCGGGCGGCCTGATCGAAGGCGGACGCCACCTCACGAACCTGTTCACCGGCAAGCACCGTAAGCCGTCGGCACCGGTCAAGGATACGGAACACCATCCGAAACCGGCACCCCATGTGGCCTGACTTCCGGAGAAACAGATTATGGGCATTCTAGAAGTCACAAACGTCAACAAGCGGTTCGGGGGCCTGCAGGCTCTCGGCGACGTCAATCTCGACATCCCCGCCGGTACGGTTCATGCGATCATCGGACCGAACGGAGCCGGCAAGTCGACGCTTCTCAACGTCCTGGTCGGAAAGCTGATCCCGGACACCGGCACGGTCATGTTCGACGGACAGTCGGTGCTCGGGCGCAAGCCGTTCGAGATCAACCAGATGGGGATTTCGCGGGTCTTCCAGACCCCGGAAATCTTCAGCGATCTGACCGTGTTCGAAAACATGCTGATCCCGTGCTTCGCGAAACGCGACGGTTCGTTCCGCATGCATGCGTTCGAATCCATGGCGCGTGAAAAGGACATCATCGAGAAGGCGGAGCACATGCTTTCCGATGTGAACATGATCGACAAGCGCAACATGGTGGCGAGTTCCCTGTCGCGCGGCGACAAGCGCCGGATGGAAATGGCGATGTGCCTCGTCCAGGAACCGAAACTTCTCCTGCTCGACGAGCCGACCGCCGGCATGGCGCGCGCGGACACCAACAACACGATCGAGCTGCTGAAAGAAATCCACGCGAGCCGCGAAATCACGATGGTCATCATCGAGCACGACATGCATGTGGTGTTCTCACTGGCAAAGCGGATTACCGTGCTTGCGCAGGGCTCACCGCTCGTCGAGGACACCCCCGAAAACATCAAGGGCCATCCGAAAGTGAAAGAAGCCTATCTGGGAGAGGCCGCATGAGCCACCTCGACATCGACAAGAGCGGCGGCCGGTACGAACGTCCGGATTTTTCCAAAAACGCCAACAAGGCGGAGACGGCCCCGGCTTTCCTCGCGGTGCATGACATCCACGCCTATTACGGCGAGAGCTACATCGTCCAGGGCGTGAGCTTCAATGTGCACGAAGCCGAGATCCTCGCGCTGCTCGGCCGCAACGGCGCGGGCAAGACCTCGACGCTGCGTGCGATCGCGCAGATCGGCTCGCCCCTGATGACGCATGGCGAAGTGTGGCTCGATCACCAGCCGCTGCATCGCATGAGTTCCTACGAAGCATCGCGCGCCGGGCTCGCCCTCGTTCCCGAGGATCGCCGGATCATTCCGGGCCTGACCGTCGAGGAGAACATTTTCCTGGCCCAGATCGCGCCGCCGATCGGATGGTCCGCGGAACGGATCTACGAGCTTTTCCCGCGGCTCGGCGAAAGGCGCAAACAGGAAGGCGTAACGCTTTCCGGCGGCGAACAGCAGATGCTGGCCATCGGCCGCGCGCTGGCGCGGGACATCAAGGTGCTTCTTCTCGACGAGCCCTATGAGGGGCTGGCGCCGGTTATCGTCGACGAGATCGAGAAGACCCTGAACATCATCAAGGAGCAGGGCATCACGACGATCCTGGTCGAACAGAACGCCGTTCGCGCGCTGAAGCTTGCCGACCGGGCCGTGATCCTCGACACCGGCGAGGTCGTCTATGACGGCACGGCCAAGGAAGTGCTCGAAAACGAACAGCTGCGCCACG
This sequence comes from uncultured Alphaproteobacteria bacterium, assembly GCA_963712205.1. Classification (GTDB taxonomy): domain Bacteria; phylum Pseudomonadota; class Alphaproteobacteria; order Rhizobiales; family Rhizobiaceae; genus Oricola. The sequence continues at coordinate 125,537 of CAVQHF010000008.1, forward strand.
ACTACCTGGCGATCTGATCGCGAGCCGCATGGAACACCGGAAGGCCCGCCATCGCGCGGGCCTTTTTCGTCCGCACTCAGACCGGAATGCCGGAAAACTTCACCACCAGTTCGGCAATGTTGCGGGCGGCGAATTTCTCCAGCAGCCGCGCCCGGTAGAGTTCGACCGTGCGGTAGGAGAGAGCGAGTTCCCTGCCGATCTCCTTGGAGGTCATGCCCTGGCAGGTCAGCATCGCGACTTCGCGCTCGCGCGGTGTCAGCGCGACAACCGGACGCGCCTCGGACAAATCGGAAAAGGACCACACGGCGCGGCGGAAGGGATCGTCGGGTGTCAGCGACTGTCCGCGCACGCGGCACCAGAACAGTTCACCCGTCAGGCGGCGCATGATGCGCTCGTCATCGTAACGGCCGGACGCACGCATGACAGCCAGTCCGCGTTCGCCGATACGTTCGAATTCCTCTTCGCTGGGATAGAGCCTCGACAGCGACGTATCGTCGAAGTCGCCCTCCCCGCCGGCGAATATCTCGCAAAAGCGCAGATTGCAGCGGCGGACCACCCTGTCCTCGGTCAGGGCCAGTCCGACGGGGGCATTCCGGAAAGCCAGATCGTCGGTCAACATCGTCCCTGTCTGCCGCATTCGGCGCGGCAGGCCAAGCCATTCGTATTTCTACCAAGTTGAACGTTACGATCACGCGATGCATACTCGGGCGGGAAGACATGGAGGAGAACCGCCTTGGTCCATATCGCAGGCTGGGGTCACACCCCGTTCGGAAAACTGTCCGGCCAGTCGCTGGAAGATCTCATTCGCGAAGCGGGCTCGGAAGCGCTGGCGCATGCCGGCGTCGCCGCCGAGGACATCGACGGCATCTGGGTCGGCCATTTCAACGGCGGCATGGTGCCCGACGGCTTCCCGGCGTCGCTCGCGCTGTCCATCGATCCGGCGCTGCGCTTCTGCCCGGCGACACGGCTGGAAAACGCCTGCGCCTCGGGCTCGGCGGCGGTGTTCGCGGCGCGCAACGCGATCCTTGCCGGCGAGGCGCGGATCGCCCTGGTGATCGGCGTGGAAAAGATGACGCATCTGCCGACGGCCGACGTCGCCGCCGCGCTCGGTCATGCCTCCTACCAGAAGGAAGAGGCCGGCCTGTCGTTTCCGCAGGTGTTCGCGGAATTCGCCAAGGCCTATTTCGAGCGTTACGGCGACGCGACAGAGGCGCTGGCGATGATCGCCTCGAAAAACCACACCAACGGCGCGAAGAACCCGCTGGCGCAATTGCGCAAGCCGCTCGACGTCGAGTTCTGCGCTGACGGAAAGCGAGCGCAACCCGATGATCGCGCCGCCCCTGAAAAAGACCGACTGTTCGCTGGTCTCCGACGGCGCCGCCGCGATCGTGCTGGTCGCCGACGATCTCGTCGCGTCGATGCAGCGCGCGGTGAAGATGCGCGCCGCCGAGCAGGTCAACGACTTCCTGCCGATGTCGGCGCGCGACCCGATCGCCTTCGAGGGGCCGCGCGAAGCGATCCGGCGGGCGATGCGGGCGGCCGGCGTCGAACTTGCGGACCTCGATCTCGCGGAGGTGCATGACTGCTTCACCATCGCCGAACTGCTGATCTACGAGGCGCTGGGGCTCGCCGAACCGGGCCAGGGCATCAAGGCGCTGAAGGACGGCACGGTCTATCCGGGCGGCGCGCTGCCGGTGAACCTGTCCGGCGGGCTGAAGGCCAAGGGCCATCCGGTCGGCGCGACCGGCGTCTCGATGCATGTGATGGTGTCGCGCCAGGTGACCGGCGATGCAGGCGAGATGCAGGCGCCCGGCGCCGAAACCGGCCTCGTCTTCAACATGGGCGGCTCGGGCGTCGCCAATTACTGCTCCATCCTGGAAGCGGTAAAGGCCTGACGGGGTAAATCGCGATGAATCTGGCGCTCTGGCTGGAGCGGACGGCCGCCGTTTCGGGCGACCGCCCCGCCCTGATGCTTGGCGAAACGGTCGTCGCCGATTATGCGGCGTTCCATGGCCGCGCGGCCGCGCTGGCAAAGGCGCTGGGCGCGCAGGGCATCGCGTCGGGCGACCGGGTGGCGCTCTTCATGAAGAACTGCCCGGACTATCTCGTCGTCCTGTACGGTATCTGGATCGCCGGCGCGGTGGCGGTGCCGATCAACGCCAAGCTGCATGCCAAGGAGGCCGCCTTCATCATCGGCAATGCCGGCGCGGCCCTCGCCTTCGTGACGCCCGACCTCGGCGCGGCTCTCGGCCAGGCAAGCGACGCGACCCTGATCGACATCGCGTCCGAGCGCTTTGCGGAAATGACATCCGGCGAAGGCCGGGCCGCCGAGCCGAAGGACACGGACGACCTCGCCTGGCTGTTCTACACCTCGGGCACGACGGGCCGGCCGAAGGGCGTGCGGATCACGCACGGCATGCTGATGGCGACGTCGCTTGCCTATCCTGTCGATGTCGACACCGTCTCGCGCGAAGACGCGGCGCTCTATGCGGCGCCGATGAGCCATGGCGCGGGTATCTACGCGCCGATCCACGTGCTGAAGGGCGCGCGGCATCTGTGCCCGAAATCCGGCGGTTTCGACGCCGACGAGGTGCTCGACCTGTCGGAGCGGTACGGGCCGACCTCGATGTTCATGGCGCCGACGATGGTGCGCCGCCTGACCGACCGGGCGAAGGCGGCTGGGCGGCACGGCGACGGGATCAAGACGATCGTCTATGGCGGCGGCCCGATGTACCGCGCCGACATCGAGGAGGCGGTCGACCGGTTCGGGCCGAAATTCGTGCAGATCTACGGCCAGGGCGAATGCCCGATGGCGATCTCGGCGCTGTCGCGCGACGACGTCGCCGACCGGGTGCATCCGCGATGGCGCGAACGCCTTGTCTCGGTCGGCCGGGCGCAATCGGTCGTCGAGGTCCGGATCGGCGATGCGGAGGGGCAGCCGCTCGGCCCCGGCGAGATCGGCGAGATCATGGTCCGGGGCCTGCCGGTCATGCCCGGATACTGGGAAAGCCCGGAGGCTTCCGCCAAGGCGCTGCGCGACGGCTGGCTGATGACCGGCGATGTCGGCGTGCTGGATGCCGACGGCTATCTGACATTGCAGGACCGCTCCAAGGACGTCATCATCTCGGGCGGCACCAATATCTATCCGCGCGAAGTCGAGGAAGCGCTGCTGACGCATGCCAGCGTGCACGAGGTCTCGGTCGTCGGCCGGCCGTCGGCGGAGTGGGGCGAGGACGTCGTCGCCTTTGTCGTTCCCGCGCCGGGCAAGTCATTCGATCCGGCGGCGCTCGACGCCCACTGCCTCTCGGAGATCGCCCGGTTCAAGCGGCCGAAGGCCTATTTCGAGATCGCCGAACTGCCGAAGAACAATTACGGCAAGGTTCTCAAGACCGAGCTGCGCAAGAGACTGGAGGAGACGACATGAGCGACCTGAGCGGAAAGACGGCGCTTGTCACCGGCTCGGTGCAGGGCATCGGGCTTGCGATCGCGGAGGCGCTGGCAGGCGCCGGCGCGCGCATCGCCGTGCACGGGCTGGCGGGGGACGCGCAGATCCACGAGGTCTGCACCCGGCTGAAGGATCTCGGCGCGCCGGAAGCGGAATTCTTCGACGCAGACCTGCGCGGACCGGAGCAGATCGACCGGATGATGGACGCGGTCGCCGCCTGGGGCGGGGCCGACATCCTCGTCAACAATGCCGGCATCCAGCACACGGCGCCGCTGAAAGACATGCCGCGCGAAAAGTGGGATGCGATCCTGGCGGTAAACCTGTCGGCCGCCTTTCACACGATGAAGGCGGCGATGCCGGCGATGGCCGAACGCGGCTACGGGCGCGTCGTCAATATCGCCTCCGTACATGGCCTCGTCGCCTCGAAGGACAAGGCGCCCTATGTCGCCGCCAAGCACGGCCTGGTCGGCCTGTCGAAAGTCGCGGCGCTGGAATACGCGGCGTCCGGCGACAAGGCGAAGGGCGGCGTGACCGTCAACTGCATCTGTCCGGGCTGGACGGAAACCGCGATCATCGAGCCGCAGATCCGCGCCCGCGCCGAGGCGCATGGCGGTGACAGGGACGCGGGCATCGCCGACCTGCTTGCGGAAAAGCAGCCATCGCTGCGCACCTCCGATCCGTCGGAGATCGGCGCGCTGGTGCTGTGGCTGTGTTCCCCGGTCGCGCACAACATCACCGGCACGTCGATCCCGATCGACGGCGGCTGGACGGCGCAATAGGGCTAAGGTCAGGCAAATCGCAAAGAAACGGAGGCGCGAAGCCCCCGGTGTTCGATTGTGCGGACGATCAGGGGGAAGGGAGAAAGGCCTCGTCGCCTCGAAGGACAAGGCGCCCTATGTCGCCGCCAAGCACGGTCTGGTCGGCCTGTCGAAAGTCGCGGCGCTTGAATACGCGGCGTCCGGCGACAAGGCGAAGGGCGGCGTGACCGTCAACTGCATCTGTCCGGGCTGGACGGAAACCGCGATCATCGAGCCGCAGATCCGCGCCCGCGCCGAGGCGCATGGCGGTGACAGGGACGCGGGCGTCGCCGACCTGCTTGCGGAAAAGCAGCCATCGCTGCGCACCTCCGATCCGTCGGAGATCGGCGCGCTGGCGCTGTGGCTGTGTTCCCCGCTCGCGCACAACATCACCGGCACGTCGATCCCGGTCGACGGCGGCTGGACGGCGCAATAGCGGCTTCAAGGTCAGGCAAACCGCAAACGAAAACCGGAGGCGCGAGGCCCCCGGTTCGTTATGCTGATTGTGCGGACCGCATCAGGTGATCATCGGCAGCAGGGTGTTGACCGAGCTCTTGGCGTCGCCGAAGAACATGCGGGTGTTCTCCTTGTAGAAGAGCGGGTTCTCGATGCCGGAATAGCCGGTGCCCTGGCCGCGCTTGGAGACGAAGACCTGCTTGGCTTTCCAGACTTCCAGAACCGGCATGCCGGCGATCGGCGAGTTCGGGTCTTCCTGGGCGGCCGGATTGACGATGTCGTTGGAGCCGATGACGATGACCACGTCGGTGTCCGGGAAGTCCTCGTTGATCTCGTCCATTTCCATGACGATGTCGTAGGGGACCCTCGCCTCGGCCAAAAGCACGTTCATGTGGCCCGGAAGGCGGCCGGCGACCGGGTGGATGGCGAAGCGGACTTCCTTGCCGGCGGCGCGCAGCTTGCGGGTCAGCTCGCTGACGGCCTGCTGCGCCTGGGCGACGGCCATGCCGTAGCCCGGCACGATGATGACGCTGTCGGCGTCGTTCAGAGCGGCCGCCACGCCGTCGGCGTCGATCGCCACCTGCTCGCCCTCGACTTCCATCGCCGGGCCCGTCGCGTCGCCGAAGCCGCCGAGGATCACGCTCAGGAACTGGCGGTTCATCGCCTTGCACATGATGTAGGACAGGATCGCGCCCGACGAGCCGACCAGCGCGCCGGTGACGATCAGGAGGTCGTTGCCGAGCAGGAAGCCCGTCGCCGCCGCCGCCCAGCCCGAATAGGAGTTGAGCATCGACACGACGACCGGCATGTCGGCGCCGCCGATCGCCATCACCAGATGCGCGCCGAGCACGAAGGCGATCAGCGTCATCAGGTAGAGCGTCCAGGACCCGGCATGGTTCATGTACAGGATCAGCAGGATCAGCGAGGTGACGACCATGGCGAGGTTCCAGGCATGGCGTCCGGGCAGGATCAGCGCCTTGCCGCCGATGCGGCCGGCCAGCTTGCCATAGGCGATGATCGAGCCGGTGAAGGTGACCGCGCCGATGAACACGCCGAGGAAGATCTCGACCTCGTGGATGATCTTTTCCGCGCCCATCAGGTCGCCCGGATTGAAGTCCGAGTTGATGCCGATGAAGACCGCGGCGAGGCCGACGAAGGAGTGGAGCGCCGCGACCAGTTGCGGCATGCCCGTCATCTCGACGCGCTTCGCGACGACGGTGCCGATAACCGCGCCGACGATCAGCGCGGCGACCAGCATCACCGACCATGTCACCTGCGGGCCAAAGACAGTGGCGAGCACCGCAACGGCCATGCCGACAATGCCGTACCAGACGGCGCGCTTGGCCAATTCCTGGTTGGAGAGGCCGCCGAGCGCGAGGATGAAGAGAACTGATGCCGCGATATAAGCGGCGGTCTGAAGTCCGAACGACATGATACTCAAGCGCCCCTTACGATTTCTGGAACATCTGCAACATGCGCCGGGTGACCATGAAGCCGCCGACGATGTTGATGGTTGCGATCAGGACCGATATCGCGGCGAGCACGCCGACGATCCATGTGCTCGATCCGATCTGCAACAAGGCTCCGAGGATGATGATGCCGGAAATGGCGTTGGTGATGGCCATCAGCGGCGTGTGCAACGCGTGGCTGACGTTCCAGATCACCTGGAAGCCGACGAAGCAGGCGAGCGCGAAGACGATGAAGTGCTGCATGAAGTTCGCCGGCGCATAGGCGCCGACCAGCAGCATCAGCAGGCCGCCGACGACGAGCAAGCTCACCTGCCGCTTCGTCGCGGCCTTGAAGGCCGCAACTTCGCGCGCCTGCTTTTCCGCCGGCGTCAGCTCCTTCGGTTTTTCCTTCGGCTTTTGCGCCGCGATCGCCTGGATCTTGGGCGGCGGCGGCGGGAAGGTGATCTCGCCCTGACAGGTGACCGTCGCGCCGCGGATGACGTCGTCTTCCATATTATGGTTGATCGCGCCGTTCTTTTCCGGCGTCAGGTCGGTCATCATGTGGCGGATGTTGGTCGAGTAAAGCGTCGACGACTGCGCGGCCATGCGGCTCGGGAAATCGGTGTAGCCGACGATGGTGACGCCGTTCTTCGACACCACCTTCTGGTCGGGCACCGTCAGGTCGCAGTTGCCGCCGCGCTCGGCGGCGAGGTCGACGACGACGGAGCCGGGCTTCATGGCCTCGACCATGTCCTTCAGCCACAGTTTCGGCGCGTCGCGGCCCGGGATCAGCGCCGTGGTGATGACGATGTCCATCTCGGGGGCGAGTTCGCGGAACTTCTCGAGCTGCTTTTCGCGGAACTCCGGGCTCGACGGCGCGGCGTAGCCGCCGGTCGCGGCGCCGTCCTGGGCCTGCTCCTCGAAGTCCAGATAGACGAACTCGGCGCCCATCGATTCGATCTGCTCGGCGACTTCCGGGCGGACGTCGAAGGCATAGGTGATGGCGCCGAGCGAGGTCGCGGTGCCGATGGCGGCAAGGCCGGCGACGCCGGCGCCGACGACCAGCACCTTGGCCGGCGGCACCTTGCCGGCCGCCGTCACCTGGCCGGTGAAGAAGCGGCCGAAATTGTTGCCCGCCTCGATGACGGCGCGATAGCCGGCGATATTGGCCATCGACGACAGAGCGTCCATCTTCTGGGCGCGCGAGATGCGCGGCACCATGTCCATGGCGATGACATTGGCGCCCTTGTCCTTGCAGAGCTCGAGCAGTTCCTTGTTCTGCGCCGGATAGAAGAAGGAGATCAGCGTCTTGTCCCTGGTCAGGCGCTTGGCCTCGGCTCGGCTCCGGCGGGCGCACCTTGGCGATCACGTCGGCGGCCTTCCACAGGGCCGCGGCCGTCTTGACCACCTCGACGCCGGCGGCCTTGTAGGCGGCGTCATCGAACCCGGCCGCCTTGCCCGCGCCCGCCTCGATCAGGCACTCATGTCCCAGTTTTTGAAGTTGAAGCGCGCTGTCCGGGGTCATGGCGACACGCGCCTCGCCCGCAAACACTTCCTTTGGTGTACCGATCTTCAAGCCGCTCTCCGGATTGCATGGTTGGTCTCAGACGTGAAAGCCTGCACCCCGGGGCATGACAAACCGTTCCTCCCCCAAGTTGCCGGCCGTTGACCTATCCGATTACAGCGCAAGCCGCCCGCCGTCCACAGTCGATGACGCGTGCGAAAGACGTTTCCGGCCGCGTCGATGTGGAAAGATGTCGACGAAAAGCGAAGCGGCGCCCGATGGCGGGCGCCGATAATTCACCGCGTGTTCGCGGACAATCGCGGGTCAGGGAAGCAGCGACTGGCGCAGCGCCAGGACCTCGGCGCTTTCCATCGTCTTCGCGCGCAAATCATGCATGTCGGAGGCGCCGATGGCTTTCATGCCGTCGGGACGGTTCGCCGCGTTGCCCCAACTGGAGCGGACATAGGCGATGACGGCGGCGATCTCCTCGTCCGACAGGAAATCGAACGGCGGCATGGCGTTGTCGAAGGCCTCGCCATTGACTTGCAGCTTGCCCTCGATGCCGTTCAGGACGACATAGGCCGGGAAGTCGGCGGAAAGAAAGAGGTCATGATTGCCGGCAAGCGGCGGGAACTCGCCCGGCTTGCCCTTGCCGCCCTCCTGATGGCAGGCGATGCAGGTGTTCTCGAACACAGCGGCGCCATCGGCATTAGCGCTTGCAACCGTGGCATCGGCGCTGTCTGGCGCCGGCGGGTTCGGCCCGAGCCAGGTTCCGAGATAATCGAGGATTTTCGCGCGCTGCTCGTCACTGACCCGGAGGCCGAATCCCTTCATGTTGTCCAGGACGGCATTCCAGGCGCCATGCGGAATCCCCGCCAAATCCTCGACGGATTGCAGGTCATGACATGTCTGGCAGTAGCCGTAGACGAGATCGCGGCCCGGTCCCTTCGGCAGGTCGAACCGATCGGCCGCGGATGCGCCGAACGGCAGCGCGACGGCACAGGCAAAGACGAAAAACAACGATGGCAACCGCACGGCGCGCAACTCCAATTCGTAAACGAGAAAAAAGAGGGGGCGCAATCGATGCGCCCCGAGCAAGCCGGTCCGTCAGACGGCGATCTCGACGCGGTCGACGCCGTTCCATTCATAGCCGCGCGGATTCCAGCGGGTCAGGCCGTCCATCGGTTGCGTGCGTCCGAGCGCGTCGGTCGCCCGGCACATCAGCACGTTCGATCCGGAGGCCAGTTTCGCCTTGGCCGACCAGTGATACCAGGCCCACGGGCTTTCGGCCGGCTTGATCTCGGCTTGCTGCCACGTCTTGCCGCCATCGGCCGATACCTCGACCATGGTGATCGCGGCCTCGCCGTCATTGAAGGCAACGCCGGTTATCTCGGTGTCGCCCGCCTTCGCGCCGTCGTCGGGAAGCGGAGAAAAGATCACGCTCTTGATCTTGTGGCCGTAGGTCGGGACGGAATTGTAGACGGTATAGTCATTGGCCTCGAACTGGCCCGGCTCGACCGGCCCCAACGGCATGCGATAGCCGACCGACTGGAAGGCGCTCGGGGATTCCGCAGCGGCAAACAGCAGCGTCGTCAGAAGCTTGACGTTCATGTTGCCGTAATAGCCGGGAATGATCAGGCGTACCGGCCCGCCATTTTGCGCCGGGATCGGTTCGCCGTTCATCTTCAGCGCCAGAATGGCGTTGTCGAGCGCGGGATCGGCCAGATGGTAGCTCTTGGCGAAATCGGAGCCTTCGGGCGTCGCCGGCTGGTCCCAGCCTTCCGCCGTCAGCCAGTGGGCTTCCGGGCTCGGGTCCATTTTCAGATCATCGAGAAGCGGCCGCAAGCGGCACGCCCTCCCATTCGACATTGCCCAGGCCGCCATTCTGCCACTGGCCGCCGGCAACCTTCTGCTTGGCCGCGTAATAGGAGCGGCCATTGCCGGCGCATTGCAGTACCGAAACGCGCTTTTCCTGCGGCCGGGCCTGCAAGTCGGCGATCGTCAGCGTTCGCGGCCGCTGTACCAGGCCATCGAAGCGAATGGTCCAGTTCTTGACGATATCCTCCGGCGGCGCGCTGGTCGTCGCGTACCAGGCGGCGTCGCCCTCATGCGGATAATGGAAGCGGTTGAACAGGATTTCCTTCGGCGTGTGATCATGTTCGCGCAGCATCTTCAGCGGCGTTTCCATGACGGCGAGCTTGGCGTTGTGGATCAGCATCCCCGAGGCCTTGCCGGAGATGATTTGCGCGGAATCGACGGCGTCGTCGGCAAGCGCGGCGCGCAAAGCGGCGGGCGAAACGCCGAACGCCAAGCCGGCTGCGCCGACCAGCTTGCCGAAGTCGCGGCGTGACAGTTGAGGTGCGGTCCAAGGTTTCGTCATGTTTATCCTCCCAATCGGGGTCCGGGTTGATGCAATGCATCGGCGTGCGGGGATCGCAGCCGATGGACCCTGATTGAGAAGAAACGTATGGGAGCGCCGGTTTATTCCCTCGGCGCGAAATTTTTATGCTTCGCAGCTGGCGCTGTTGCGCTTGTTTTCCGCCAGTTCCTGACGCGCGCGCTCGTCGAGCGGCGCGTTGACGCGTGTCGCGTGCTCGACCTCTTGGGAAATCAGCGAAAAGCGGCTCTCGTCCATGCCCTTGGCGAAAAGCAGGTAACCGAGATCCTCCACCCGCCAGGCATGGGCGCGTTCCGTCCGGTCGCGGGCATGGATCGCCGATACCGGCAGCTGGTTTTCCGCGAAGACGAACAGGCTGAGATGGCAGCCATGCTGGCCGCGATATCCGATCTGGAGGACGCGGCCGCCCTGCAGGTCGGAAACCTTGACAAGCCCGACCGAGAGGCCGGTGCTTTCGAGGTCGGGCACGACCGGCAGGCGGCCGAAGCGCGACAGCGCGGCCAAGACCACCGGCGGCGTGTCGACGGCGTCGGTCATCTCATTGACCAGCCACTGGTCGTGCATGGCGCGCGCGGAATCAAACACCGACTCGCGCAGTTCCAGCGTCGGCGTGCCGGCCGGAACGGGCAGCATCAACGCCGCTGCACCGACCGCCGCGGCGAGCGCGGCGGCGGCCAGCATCGGGTAACGGCGCCGGCGGCGCGGCAGGACGGATGCGAGACCGTCGGGCGCCGACGGGAAAATCTCGTGGACGCCACCCTTCACATGATAGAGCAGCGATATCTGTTCCGCGGTTTCCTGATCGTAGCCGGCGGCATGCGCGACGTCCGCGGCTTCCCGGGAGCCGAGTTCGCCATCCACATATGCGTTCAATGTCCGCCAGTCGGGAGATGTCATCGTTCTATCTCTGCCTGCGCGTGTGGACGGTTCTGACCAGCGGCGTGATATTGTCATCGGCGATGATGTCCAGCAACGCCTTGCGCGCCCGCGACAGCCGGCTCATGACGGTTCCTTCGGCAATATCCAGCACGTTCGCAGCCTCCGCATAGGAAAATCCCACGAAGTCTACTAGCGCGATTATCTCCCGGTGCGCGATTGGCAACTTTGCCACAGCTATGCGGATCGTCACGATGTCGACGATGCGGCGGTCGCCCTTCCAGCCGGAATCCCCGTCGGCGGAGATATCGAGCGCGGCGTCGATCTCGACCTCCCTGCCGGCCTTGCGGCACCGGTCGATGAAGGCGTTGTGCAGGATGCGAAAGAGCCAGGCCCGGTAGGCGGCCTCGTCGCGCGGAGACCGGCGCGCCTCGAGCGCGCGAAGGGCGCAATCCTGGACCAGGTCGCGCGCCTGTTCGCCGTCCTGGGCGAGCGCGAACGCGAAACCGTACAGGCGGTCAAGATTGGACTCGATCCACTGCCTCAATGGCCCACCTCCTCCCATGGAAACCACTTGGCTGAAAGCGAAGGCCGCGGAAACAGACCTTCGCGCGCGATGGTGGTGGCGGACGGGAATGTTGTCAACCGGGCGCGGCCGGGCATGGCACAAAGGGCCGGAATCGCGCGGACCGGGATGACGTGGAAGCGGTGCGGGTGAATGGCGCGCCCGAAAGGATTCGAACCTCTGACCCCCAGATTCGTAGTCTGGTGCTCTATCCAGCTGAGCTACGGGCGCGCATCGCGGGAACTGGCCGTTTGCAGCCACCTATCGCGTCGAAGCGGCTTCGTAGTCTGTTGCGGATCGGAATTCAAGCCGTTTCGACCGGAAAAATGAAGATAGGCATTCGCCGCCGGGATCGCCAGCCGCCGGCGCGAAGAATTGCGATCAGGAGGCGTTCTTCGATTGGCTGCGGCGCACGCGTTCCTGTTCCAGCGAGACCGGCGCGTCGGGCAGGCGGATCTCGAAATGCGCGCCGAAACCGCGGTCACTCGCGCAGTTCCAGCGTGCCGCCATGGGCGCGCACGAGTTCGTCGGCGATGGCAAGGCCGAGGCCGGTACCGCCGGCGCGGGCGGAGCCCTTGAAGGCGGAAAACAGGTTCTCGCGCGCCTTCTGCGGCAGGCCGGGCCCGGTGTCCTCGACGCTGATCAATGCCGTCGTGCCCATGCGCGCCGCCGAAATCGAAAGACGCTTGACGGTCGCCGGGATCGGTGTCGGCGCGCATCGCCTCGACGGAATTGCGGCACAGATTGAGCAGCACCCGGAACAGCTGCTCGCTGTCCGCGTCGAGCTCGAAGCCTTCGGGAATGTTGACGGAGAGTTCGATCCCCGAGGCCGGATCGATACCGAGAAGCTCCTCCACGTCGGAGACGACCGGCGCCAGTTTGACGCGGCGGCGGTTGGGCGCGGCTTCGCCCGCCCGTCCGTAGGACAGCACGTTTTCCGAATAGCTGATCGCCCGGTCGAGCGTGCGCATCAGTTTCGGCGCGAAACGTTGCACGGCCGGGTCGTTCGTCGCCGAAAGCCGGTCGGACATCAGCTGGGCGGACGCCAGGATGTTGCGCATGTCGTGGTTGATCTTGGAGACGGCGAGGCCGAGATCGGCAAGGCGCTTCCGGCTCTTCAGGGTCTCCTGCAGCTGCCGTTGCATGGACGCCAGTTCGCGTTCCGCGATGCCGAGTTCGTCTTCGCGACCGGAGGCGGCGATGATGGCGTCGGGATTGTCGGGCGCCATGGAGAAATTCAGCATGGAGCGGGTCATCCGCCGGATCGGCCGGATGGCGATGCGGTTGATCGCGAGAAAGACGAGGGATGCCGTGATCAGCGAGATGATGAGCGACAGGATCGCGACATTGCGGGCATAGGTCAGCATTGCGGCGCGCAGCGGCGCGTCGGACAGGATCAGCTCGATCTCGTTGTCGCTTTCGCCGATCGGGCCGACGACGCGGATATAGCGGTCGCCGCCGAACAGCAGCGTGTCGAAGGCGTCGCGCATCGCGGCGAAAGCGGAGAAATCGGCGATGTCGACAACCGCGTAGATCGGCGGCACGGTCTCGCTCAGGCGGATGAAGCGCGAGCGTTCGCCGAGCCTGAGGGCGATCGCCATGGCGCCGGTCGCCATCAGGACGTCGTCCTGGGTCTTGAGCGGCAGCTTCAAATCCGCATCGGAGGCGATCAGGACACTCGCGGCGGCTGCCGTATTCACCTTCCCGGAAAGCCACGTCATCCTGAAATTGGCGACGGATGGCACGAAAATCAGCACTTCCGCGATCATCACGAAGAGGATCGTCAGAAGCAGGATCTTCGCGGACAGCCGGCGGCGCGGCCTGAATTTCTCGGGCCCGGGCGCCGCGGTATCGCTTGCCGCCGTCATGGCATTCGCCTCCTTTCGGGCGATGAACCGGCCGAACCGGAATCGACTCGCACCGGGTACGAAATTATCATCTTATCCGAACAATCGCAGGAATCCGATCACGCGCCTCACCCAGGGGTTGCGGGTGGCGGGCACCGAATAGGCGGTCGCCGCCCGTTTCGCCATCTCGGTCATGGTCGGATAGGGCGGGACGAAGCCGCGGAGGTCGGACGCCTTCATCTTATTCGACACCGCCAGCGCGAACAGGTTGATCATTTCGCCTGCGCCGGCGCCGGCGATCGTCGCACCCAGGACCGTACCCTTGCGATCGGTGACGAGCTTGAGATGGCCGACCGTCTTGCGTTCGGCCTGGGCCCGGTCGTTTTCGGCATAGGGCCACCGGAACACGAGCACCTTGTGCCTGCGCTTTCGCGCCTCTTCCTCCGTCAGCCCGACATGAGCGAGCTCCGGATCGGTGTAGGTCGCCCAGGGGATGATATCGCGGTTCTCCTTGCCGGGAACGCGAAACAGGATCGACTGCACGACAAGGCCGGCATGGTAACCGGCGACATGGGTGAACTGCAGGCCGCCGGTCACGTCGCCAATGGCATAGATCCGTCTGTTGGTGGTGCGCAGCGCCTTGTTGACCTTGATGGCGCGGTTGTGAAGCTCGACGCCCGCCGTTTCGAGATCGAGACGCTCGACATTGGCGGCGCGGCCCGTCGCCACGAGAAGATGCGTTCCGATCACCTCGTCGACGCCCTTTTGCGTTTCGAAGCGCACCGCAATCGTCGACTGACTTTTTCGCTCGACGCCGACGACCTTCGCCCCTTCGTGAATGACGACCCCCTCGCCGCGAACGCGTTCGAGGACGATTTGCGCGAGTTCCGGATCGTCCTTGCCGAGCGCCTTCAGCCCTTCGATCACCGTGACGTCGGAACCGAGGCGGCGATGGGCCTGCGCCATCTCCATGCCGATCGGGCCACCGCCGATGACGACGAGATGGCCGGGCTTGCGGGTCTGGTCGAAGATCGTTTCGTTGGTCAGGTAATCGACCGCGTCGAGGCCCGGGATCGGCGGCACGAAAGGCGACGAACCGGTCGCGATGACGAAACGGCGCGCCTTGATCTCGTAGTCGCCGGCAACGACCGTGCCATGGTCGGCGAAACGGCCGTAATCCTGGATCACGTGGACGCCGAGCGCGGTGAACCGCTCAATCGAATCATTCGGCGCGATCGCCTCGATGACGGAGCGGACATGATCGTGCACCTTGCCGAAATTGATCTCCGGCTCGACCGAGCGGATGCCGAACCGGCCGGCATGGCGCATGGCGTCGGCGGTCTTGCCGGCGGCAATCAGCGCCTTGGAAGGCACGCAGCCGTAATTCAGGCAGTCGCCACCCATCTTGCCGCCCTCGACGAGGACGACACGCACACCGAAGGCCGCGGCGGCCGCGGCGACCGTCAATCCGCCCGAACCGGCGCCGATTACGCAGATGTCGGGTTTCAGGATCTCGGGCATGGCGGTCTCCAATTCGCGCGGCGCGTGCAGTTTTCGCCGAATATCAATTAAAAAACCTCAACGCGCACGCACGAAACCGCTTCAGCACAGGCGGGATCGCGGCGACGGCGGCAAGCGCCAGGAAAGCAAGCGTGATCTGCGGCGTGACCAGATCGCCGGCCGATATTTCGGTGCCGGCCTCGTGCGCCGCAACGAGCACGCTGTCGAGACCCTCGCCGAGATAGGCATAGGCAAAGGTGCCCGGCAGGATGCCGAGAAAGGTTGCCGCGACATAGGTGCGCAGCGACACGTTGAAGAGGGCGGGCGCTATGTTGACGACGAAAAACGGGAAGACGGGCGCCAGCCGCAGCACCAGAAGATAGGAAAAGGCGTCCTTTTCGAAACCGTCGGCGAGCCGCCGCGCGACACCGCCGACCTTGTCGCGCAGGAAATCGCCAAAGGCGCTGCGCGCCGCCAGGAACACGATGGTCGCGCCGGCCGTCGCGGCAAAGGCAACAACGGTTCCGGCGACCAGCCAGCCGAACAGAAAGCCGCCGAAGATCGTCAGGATAGACGCGGCGGGGACCGAAAACGCCACCGCGAGGACATAGACGAGCGCGAAGCCGGCGACCGACAGCGAATAATTGGCTTCGACGAAACCGAGCAGCATCTCGCGGCTTTCGGCGAGAAAGGTCAGCGAGAAGTAGCGATGCCAGCCCATCGCGTAGGCAAAGGCGAGCCCGGCGGCAATGACCGCCAGGGGCGCAAAGCGCCGGACAGCACTCACGCGCTTTGTCGTTTTACCGGCTTCGGCCATCATGATCGTCTCGTCGGGCACGCAGCTTTCCTATCGTGTACCGTCTTGATAAACCGTTTTGCCGGCCCCGATACCATAGCCGCCCACCGCATTTGGCCGTCGCGGCGGTAAAGAACAATTCACAAAGCATTGATGCCCGCCAGTGTGATCGGAATGGTTGTCCTCTTCACATTGCCGTGTGACGGATCATGGCCGCATCCTGCCATCGCGGGCATTGACTTGATGGCCCGTTTGGACCATAAGCCCGCAACGCTCGGGCGCGTCTCCGGCGGCGCATAATTATTGCGCAAGCCATGAAGACCACGTTCCCAACCGAAAGAATTCAGCCAAGGGCCGCCTCAAAGGGCGGAAACGACAATGAAACGCACCTATCAGCCTTCGAAACTGGTTCGCAAGCGCCGTCACGGCTTCCGCACGCGCATGGCTACCCCCGGCGGACGCAAAATTCTTTCTGCCCGCCGCGCCCGCGGCCGCAAGCGTCTCTCGGCGTAATCGCCCCCGCGCGACGCTGGCGATGTACGAACCGGCAGCAATAGCCGGCACGGATGACCAGCGCGCCACCAGACCATACGGCGTTTTGCGAAAACGCTCCGAATTTCTTGCCGTGCGCCGTGGAACAAAAGTCCGCGGCGCTTTCGTGCTTGTGGAGGCATTGAACCGGCAGGAAGGCGGCATTGCCCGCGTCGGTCTGACCGTGTCGCGCAAGAACGGAAACGCCGTCAGGCGCAACCGCATCAAAAGGCGGCTTCGCGAGGCGGTGCGCCTGCATGGCGCGGGTGACATGGCGGATGGAAATGACTATGTGATCGTTTCAACGCCGAAGGTGCTGCGCGCACCGTTCGATGCCCTGTGTGCCGATGTCTCTTCCGCATTCGCGCAGGCCAATACGAAACTGCAGCGCCGCCAGGACGGCGCGAAAGAGGACCGGAAACCGCACGATGGAAAATAACCGCAACCTGTTCATCACGATCATCCTTTCCGTCGTGATCCTGGCAGCATGGCAGATTTTTTACATCGGGCCGAAGATCGAGGCCGAAAAGCAGGCGCAGATCGAGCAGCAGGCCGCGCAGCAGACCGAGACGGCCGCCGAAACGCCGGCCGCGACGCCCGAGGCGGGCGGCACCGCCCCGCAGGCGGGCACCGGCGCGCCGGCCGGAACGGCTCCGGTGATGAGCGAGACCGCCGCCGATACCGAGGCGGAAAGCGCCGGCCGGGTCACGATCGACACGCCGGCGCTGACCGGTTCCATCAATCTGCGCGGCGCGCGCTTCGACGATCTGAAGCTCAAGCAGTATCGCGAGACGATCAAGAAGGATTCGCCGATCGTCACCCTGCTGCAGCCGGCGGCCGATCCAAACGGTTATTTCGGCGAATACGGCTATATCGGCGCCGACGGCGCGCCGGCGGCCGATACCGTCTGGCAGGCGCCCGAAGGCGCGACGCTGACACAGGACACCCCCGTCGAACTCACCTATACGGCGCCCAACGGGCTCGTCTTCAAGCGCACGATATCCGTCGACGACAAGTACATGTTCGAGATCAAGGACAGCGTGACGAACAGCTCCGGCGCGGCGGTCGCCTTGCAGCAATACGGCCGCGTCACGCGCTATTCGAAGCCCGAGAAACGCCCGATCTACGTGCTGCATGAAGGCCTGATCGGCGTCACCGGCGAAGAAGGCCTGACCGAGATCAAGTACACCAAGATCGAGAAGGATGGCGAAGTCACGCCCGGCAAATCGACCGACGGCTGGCTGGGCATCACCGACAAGTACTGGGCGGTCACCGTCATCCCCGAGGACGGCAAGTCGTTCCAGCCGCATTACGCCTATTTCACCGAGGGGCGCACCCGCTACCAGAGCGATTTCCTCACCGATCCGACGACGATCAATGCCGGCGAGACGGCGCAGTTCGACAACCTGTTCTTCGCCGGCGCGAAGATCTCCACCCTGCTCGACGGCTACAAGGAAAAATACAATATCCGCCTGTTCGAGAAGCTGATCGACTGGGGCTGGTTCTTCTTCATCACCCGGCCGATGTTTCAGCTGATCGACTTCCTCTATCACCTCCTCGGCAATTTCGGCCTCGCCATCCTGGCGACGACGGTCATCGTCAAGGCGATCTTCTTCCCGCTGGCCAACATGTCCTACGCCTCGATGGCGCGGATGAAGGTCGTGCAGCCGAAGATGGCGGAGATCAAGGAGAAGTTCGGCGACGACCGCGAGAAGATGCAGAAAGCGATGATGGAGCTCTACAAGACCGAGAAGATCAATCCGGTCGCGGGCTGCTGGCCGATGCTGATCCAGATCCCGGTCTTCTTCTCGCTCTACAAGGTGATCTACATCACGATCGAGATGCGCCAGGCGCCGTTCTTCGGCTGGATCCAGGACCTGTCGGCGCCCGATCCGTCGCATGTGCTGAACCTGTTCGGCCTGCTTCCCTATGATCCGTCGGCGATCCCGGTGTTCGGAACGTTCCTCGCCATCGGCGTGTGGCCGCTGATCATGGGCATCACCATGTTCCTGCAGATGCGCATGAACCCGACGCCGCCGGATCCGACCCAGGCGATGATCTTCACCTGGATGCCGCTGATCTTCATGTTCATGCTGTCGAGCTTCCCCGCCGGCCTGGTGATCTACTGGGCATGGAACAACACGCTCTCGATCATCCAGCAGGGCATCATCATGAAACGCAACGGCGCCAAGATCGAGCTGTTCGACAATCTGAAAGGATTGTTCGGCGGCAAGAAGAAGGCCGATGCGGCGAAATAGCGAAGCCGCATGACCTCCGGCACCGATCACGGCGACGATCAGGCTCTGACGAGCTTCCCGCTGCAATGGGACTTCATCCGGGGCGTGCCCTCGATGAAGTTCCTGCCGCCGGAAGGCCCGCCGGAGGTTGCGTTCGCCGGCCGCTCGAATGTCGGCAAATCGTCGCTGATCAACGCCATCGTCGCCAAGAAGGGCCTGGCGCGCACCTCCAACACGCCGGGACGCACGCAGGAACTGAACTTCTTCGTGCCGAGCGGCTATTCCGGCGAGGACGGCGACCTGCCGCCGCTCGCGATCATCGACATGCCCGGCTACGGCTTCGCGCAGGCGCCGAAGGCGCAGGTCGACCAGTGGACGAAGCTGGTCTTCGACTATCTGCGCGGCCGGGTGACGCTGAAGCGGGTCTATCTGCTGATCGACGCGCGCCACGGCATCAAGAAGAACGACGAGGAGGTGATGGACCTCCTCGACAAGGCGGCCGTCTCCTACCAGGTGGTGCTGACGAAGATCGACAAGATCAAGGAAGCCGGCGTGCCTCGCATGCTTGCCGAGACCGCCGAACGCATCAGGAAGCGCGCGGCCGCCTATCCGGAAATTCTGGCGACCTCATCGGAAAAGAATATCGGGATCGAGGATTTGCGGGCGGCGATGCTGACCGCCGCCCGGTCATGACCGTCAGGCCGTTTCGCCGGGTTTGAACGTCAGCGCGACGCCGTTGATGCAGTGGCGCTTGCCGGTCGGCGGCGGGCCGTCGTTGAAGACATGGCCGAGATGGCCGCCGCAGCGGCGGCAATGTTCCTCGGTGCGCGGAAAAATCAGCTTGAAATCGGTCCGGTTGGCGACCGCGTTCGGCAAGGCCTCGTAGAAACTCGGCCAGCCTGTGCCGCTGTCGAACTTCGCCTCCGAGGAATAGAGCGGCAGATCGCATGCGGCGCAGTGGAATATGCCGGCGCGATGCTCGTCGTTGAGCGGGCTCGTGAACGCCCGCTCCGTCGCTTCCTTGCGCATCACCGCGAATTGCTCTTCCGTCAGGATCTTGCGCCATTCGTCGTCGGTTTTCATGATCTCGAACTCACCTTCAGATCCAGCTGCCAATGCGTAGGCCGATGCGCCGCCGAGAAAAACCGCCGCGGCGCCCATGCCGATAAAGCTACGTCTTTTCATTGCGGGTACCTCCATTGTCAGCTTGAGATATAGAGACCCGCGGGCGCGCCCGCACATCACGGTTCTGAACAATTTCGTGATGGAGCCGGCACGGGGAACGTCCGGAACCGGGGATGCCGGACGGTTACGGGGCCGCCTTTCAAACCGGAATTGCCCTCGTTCCCGCAAACGGATAGACGGGAGGAACCGAATGAAAAGCCCCCATCGAAAAAGCGGTTCCATGTCCGAAGATTCCTCCCCTCCCGCCCCGCAGTCCGAAGCACATATCCTCGCAAAGGCGCTGCCCTACATGCAGCGCTACGAGAACAAGACGATTGTCGTGAAATATGGCGGCAACGCCATGGGCGACTCCTCGCTCGGACAGGCCTTCGCCCAGGACATCGCGCTTCTCAAACAGTCGGGCGTCAACCCTGTCGTCATTCATGGCGGCGGACCGCAGATCGGCGCGATGCTGAAGAAGATGGGCATCGAATCCAAATTCGAGGGCGGCTTGCGCGTCACCGACCGGGCCACCGTCGAGATCGTCGAAATGGTGCTGGCCGGATCGATCAACAAGGAAATCGTCGCGATGATCAACGCGGCGGGCGAATGGGCGATCGGGCTCTGCGGCAAGGACGGAAACATGGTCTTCGCCGAGAAGGCCCAAAAGACGACCAAGGATCCGGACAGCAACATCGAACGCGTCATCGACCTCGGCTTCGTCGGCGAGCCTGTGGAGGTCGACCGCACGCTGCTCGACCTGCTGGCGAAATCCGAAATGATCCCGGTGATCGCGCCGGTCGCGCCGGGACGTGACGGCCACACCTACAACATCAACGCCGACACGTTTGCCGGCGCCATCGCCGGGGCGCTCGCGGCGTCACGGCTGCTGTTTCTCACCGACGTGCCGGGGGTGCTCGACCGCGACGGCAAGCTGATCAAGGAACTGACCGTCTCGGAAGCGCGCGCGCTGATCAAGGACGGCACGATATCCGGCGGCATGATCCCGAAGGTCGAGACCTGCATCGAGGCGCTGCAGCGCGGCGTGAAGGGCGTGGTCATCGTCAACGGCAAGGTGCCGCACGCGGTGCTTTTGGAACTCTTCACCGAACACGGCGCCGGCACACTTCTCGTCCACGACAAGAGCTGACGCGAAAAACTTGCGTCAGACCGCTTGACCTGGAGTTCACTCCAGCCGGTAAAGTCCGATTCACCCGTTCAAGAGAACGGGCACAATCGGAGACGGCAGGATGAAAATCGGCGACGTTTCGGCGAAGACCGGCCTCAGCATCGACACGCTGCGTTATTACGAGAAGATCGGGTTGATCGATCCGCCGCTCCGATCGGGCGGATCGCGTGTCTATGACGACGCCATTCTCGGCTGGATCGGTTTTCTCCAGGCGCTGAAATCGACCGGCATGCCTCTGTCGCTGATGGCCGACTATGCGCGGCTGCGCCGCGAAGGAACCGCGACAGCGGCGCCCCGGCGGCTGATGCTCGAACGCCAGCGCGAGGCCGTGCGGGCGCGGATCGCCGAACTCGAGGACTGCCTGCAGCTCCTCGACCACAAAATCCTCAATTACGAGCAAATCGAAGCCGGCCACGCAGCCGAAGACCGGCGCAAAACAGGAACAAACCGATGACTGTACAACCAACCCACGCAACCGCGCTCGAACGCGGCCGCGACCTGATCGCGCAGATGAACCCCGACCTCGAACGCGTGCTGGCGGAACGCTACGACGAATATGTGCCGGGCTTTGCGGAAACACTGATCGAGCAGGCCTATGGCCGTTATTACGCCCGCGAGGGGCTCGATCTGAAAACGCGCCAGATCGCCACCGTCGCGGCGCTGACGGCGCTCGGCGGCCAGACAGGTCCGCAACTCGGGATCAATATCGAACACGCGCTCGCCGCCGGCGCCAGCGAGCGTGAAATCCTGGAGGTCATCTACCAGATGGCGATCTATGGCGGCATGCCGGCGGCGATCAACGGATTGAATACCGCGATCGCCCTGTTCGAAGAGCGGCGGAAAGCGGCCGGTGCGAGAGCCGCTCATCGTAAATGGAAGCAGTATGATGGAATGGCATTCTGTCCCGGCAGAGAAACGCAGGCGATATGAATATCGCGCGAGGATTCGACGGTGAGGTCTGGTTCGCAGGCTTGCGACGCGTCCGGGGGACGGTCACAGCCGGACGCCCGAAGGCATCGGGACAAACATCCGGCCGGGGCCGGCACTTCGGGTTTCCGTTCCAGCGCGAGGCGCCCGGCTTTCGTCGGCGCGCTTGCCCGTGGCCAACGGCGCTCACGCGCCGCGCGCGCCTATCGCGCGGCATAGCGCCGCACCGCGACGGGAAACAGCAATCGTTTCAATCTATCCCTGAGATGAACGCTCTAACCCTCGATGACCGGTTGCGGCGCACCCTCGCCGCGGGGCGGGGCGGCGACCGGCTTCGGCAGCAGGCGCACGAGAAGCGCGATCACGACGAAAGCCGAGGCGTTGTAGTACAGCGCGTCCGTCAACGCGGCGGTGTAGGTCTCGGTTTTCGGCAGACCCGCCTGAAGGCCCTGCGCAAGGCGCGAGAAGAACAATTGCCCCATCAGGGCAAGGCCGAGCGCGCCGCCGACCTGCTGGAACGACTGCAAGGCACCCGATCCTGACCCGGCATCGCGCGGCGGGACATTCGACAGCACGGTCTGGAACATCGGCGAGATCGCGACGCCGAGCCCGATGCCGCCGGCAAGCAGCGGCAGCGCGAACAGGAGCCTGTCCAGTGGCGGCTCGATCGCCTGCACGACGAAATGCAGCGCGATCATCGCCGCGGCCAGGAACAGCGCGCCGGCCATGATGCGGCGGCGCGGCCATTGCATGCCGAGCCGGCCGGAAATGACCGAGGCTATCAGGACGCCGATCGAGAAGGGCATGGTGGTCAGCCCCGATTGCAGAGGCGTCAGGCCGTTTCCGTTCTGGAGGTAGATGGCGAGCACGAGGAAAAAGCCGGGTATGCCGGAAAACAGGATCGTCGCCATGGCCGAACCGATCAGGAAATTCCGGTTGGTCAGAAGGGTGAACGGCAGAAGCTGCGGCGCGCCCGCGGCCTGCTGGCGGCGTTGCCAGAAAACGAAGGCCGCAGCAGCGGGAACGGAGGCCGCGATCATGACGAATGTCCAGGCCGGCCAGCCGAGTTCCCTGCCCTCGATCAGCGGGAAGATCAGCAGCAGGACGGTCAGGCTGGCGAGCGCGATGCCGCCATAGTCGTTGCGCAGCTCGCGCGATCCCGGCATCGGCGGGATGAACCGCAGGGCGCCGATCACCGCGAGCGCGCCGACCGGGATGTTGACGAGGAAGATCGGACGCCAGTCGAGTCCGTAGATGTCGGCGTCGATCAGGAAGCCGCCGGCGGCGGGGCCCGTCACCGACGCCAGCCCGGCCGTCAGACCGAAAAGCGAGAAGGCCATCGCGCGTTCATGCGGCGGGAACAGCACCTGGGCGATCGCCAGCGTCTGCGGCACCATCATGGCGCCGCCGAGCCCCTGCAGCACGCGCGCGGCGATCAGGAACTGCATCGAGGTGGCAAGGCCGCACAATGTCGATCCGAGCGTGAAGACGCCGACGCCGATGATGAACATGCGCGGGCGGCCGAAGATATCGCCCAGCCGTCCGAAGGGAAGCAGGCCCAGCGCGAAGACGAGGATATAGGCGGCCACGACCCATTCGATCTGGCTGCTGGTTGCGTTGAAGGCTTTTTGCAGGCTCGGCATCGCCACGTTGACGATGGTCACGTCGATCAGGTTCATGAAGCCGGCCAGCAGCAGCACGAACATGGCAATCCACCGGTCCGGACGCAGGTCTTCCGGCTGGAACTGTTCCTTGGTCATGGCCTTCCCGTTTCGCGGCGCTCAGGATTGAAATGATCGAAGCAGTCCGGCCGTCAAGTTCCGCGATGCGATTCGCGGTTCAGGCCATCGACTGCATGCCCGATCCGGACATCAAAGGGAAGGTTTACCGGGCGGTGGCGCAGTCCTGCCGCCGGGGATCGCAACGCCCGGCGCCGGATGTCCCGACCGGCACGAGGCCGGTGACGGCATCGCCGAGATGCCGGCCGAACTGGTCGGCCTGGTCGTCCAGGCTGTCGCGGGTCGCCGGATCGATGATGGCGATCGGCACCGAAACGGCAAGTCCGGCGGCCGATCCGACCGTGTTGCTCACATCCATCGCAGCCGCGCCCAAACGCTCGCCCAGACCGATGTCCTGATCCGTCACGGTCTGGCCGGCGATCAGGCGGGCGCCAAGCAGACGGACGACTTCCGGACTTTCCGAGAATTTGGAATGGTTCAGCCGGTCGCCGCCCCGCAGGGCGGAGAGATCCAGAACCACGATGCCTTCGCGCTCCAGGAGCGCGCGATACTGTGGGTCGTTGATGTCGATCGCGCCGAGGCGATCCACATTGCCCGATATGCGCCGGGATACGCGCAGAGCCTGGTCGTCACGCGACACGAATACGGTGAACTTCGGATGCTTCGGCCCCATGTCCGCCAATTGCTGACGGAACACGTCGACATCGAGATCCGGCGAGGCGAGGATCACATTCTCGATCTTCGCGGGCACGCCGCCATCCCGGATCGCCATCTGGCGCAGCGCCTCGACCGTCAGCCACGTGCCCATCGAATGGGCGAGCACCGTGATCTCGTCCACCGCGGGATTTTGCACGGCTGTTTTCAGCACCAGTTCCAGCGCGGACCGGGAATAGTTGGTGCTTTCCTTGTCATAACCGTAGGCGAACAGGCTGCCGCGCGACGGCCAGGTAAACAGCAGCGGCGTTGCCTCCATGCGGCTGTCATGGGCGATCTGAGCGAAGCGGAACACCGCGTCTTCATAGCGGCTGTTGAAACCGTGCACGAAGATCAGCAGACGACGGTTCGGCGTGCGATGCTTGAGGAACCAGGCTTCAGCCGCCCGCACATCGGGAATGGTTTTCACCGAAAGAGCCGCGAAATCCCTGGACGGGTCGGGCGGCAGCTTCTTCGGCCACTGGACTTCCCCGACGGTGCGATTTTCCTCCGGCGGAATGGAGACGACGATTTCGTTGAGGTCGATCGCCGGACCGCGTTCGCCCGAATAGAGGATGCCGGGATCGGCGGACGGCGCACGGGTGGTTGCGACCAGAATCGGAACCTGCGTCGTGCCGGGAACATCGGTCTCCAGGGGGGTCAGAACGCCTTCCGGCAATCCGGCGCAGCCGGCGAGCCAAGCCGCGGCAAACAGGCCTGTCATGTGACGCCCGGCGAAACGCCGGGCGGAAGCAACGCAAAACATCCGTCTTCCCTGTAAAAAAGCCGGCCAACCGACATCGGATTTGTGCCGGACCTACGGGCCGGCCAAGGAAAGCACATTCTCCAAGGGCATGGAACCGTCCTCAGCCGAGAACAAGGACGAGAATTCCTGCCACAATGAGGAAGCAACCGGCGAGTTCGAGCCGGTTTATGTGTTCGCGGAAGAAGAAGACGCTCGTCGTCAAGGCGAAGATCATCTCGATCTGGGCGAGCGCCTTGACGATGGCCGCCTGCTGCAGGGTCATGGCGGCGAACCAGCCGAAGGACGCCGTCGCGCCGACAAAGCCGACGACGGCCGAGATCTTCCAGGCCGAGCGGATCTGCGCGATCCCGTCGCGCTCGCGCCAGAGCATCCAGGCGAGCATGACGACGGTCTGGAGCGTGATCGCCCACAACAGCGTCGTCGCCGCCTGGATGGCGAAATTCGGATAGCCGAGCGAAAGCGACGCTGCGCGATAGGCGACGGCGGCGACCCCGAACAGGGTACCCGACAGGAGGCCGATCCCGGCCGTGCGCGT
Organism: uncultured Alphaproteobacteria bacterium; assembly: GCA_963712205.1. Lineage (GTDB taxonomy): Bacteria > Pseudomonadota > Alphaproteobacteria > Rhizobiales > Rhizobiaceae > Oricola. The sequence goes on from CAVQHF010000008.1 coordinate 150,950, forward strand.
GAAGACGGACGTGACCAGCGCCGCCGGGCTGAACACGCTGCGCGCAACGGAAATCAGCATCACGCCGGCGACCGAAATGGCGATGGCGACAAGGCCGAGCGGGCTGACCGTCTCGCCGAGGAAGACGAGGCCGAACAGCGCGGCCTGCGCCGGTTCGGTGCGCGAATAGGCCGTGCCGACGGTGAAATTCCGGAAGGCGAAGAGATGAATGAGCAGGAAGGTCGCGGCGATCTGCGACAGGGCGCCGACGCTCATCCAGCCGAGGAAAACGGGCGACGGCGACGGGACCGGCGCGCCGGTGAACGCGGCAAGGAGAAACAGGTAGAGCGCCGCGAACGGCAGACCGAAGCCGAAGCGCACGAAGGTGGCGCCGGTCGTGCCCATATGGCCCTTCAGGTGCCTTTGAAGCGAGGAGCGGATGTTCTGCAGGAACGCCGCGGCGATTGTGATGACTATCCAGAGTTCCATGGGATGTCCCATTGTCGGGCTCGATACCGCGGCGACGAAACCGGCGGGCGGTTTCAAATCGCGGAGGCCAAGCGATCAGGCGTGGAGATGCGGGGTTGAGCGGCCGCAACGATGCGGGCCCTTTGAACTGTTCAGGAAAGCCGGCTCAGCATCGTGCCCGAGAAGGCGCCAAAGAAACGCACCGGCAGGCGTTTGCGGTCCTGCAGGATAAAGGCGGCGTCGAGCGCCTTGCGTTCGGCGGTCAAGATCGACATGCGCGAAATCTACCACCCTTTGGTCAGGGCCGCCAATTCAATTTCACGCCATGTCCGTCACGTGGCGGCAAGGCGCGAAGATGGCGATCACGACCCCGAAATCTCCATGACTTGGCCGGGATTTCGTGCTTAAGCATCGCGCATGAACGCAAAAGCCTCCCCCGCCGATTTCGCGCATGTGCGCGAATGGGTTTTCGATCTCGACAACACGCTCTACCCGCATCACAGCAATCTGTTTTCGCAGATCGACGTGAAGATGACGGCCTATGTCGCCGAGCTTCTGCAGATCCCGAGCGACGAAGCCCGCACAGTCCAGAAGGATTTCTACCAGCGCTACGGCACGACGCTGAAAGGCCTGATGGAAAACCACGGTGTCGATGCGGACGACTTCCTGGAGAAGGTGCACGACATCGACTATTCATGGATCGCGCCCGACCCGGTGCTCGGCGAAGCGATCAAGGCGCTGCCGGGCCGCAAGTTCATCTTCACCAATGGCGACCGCGGCCATGCGGAACGCGCGGCGCGACAACTCGGCGTGCTCGATCATTTCGACGACATTTTCGACGTCGTCGCGGCCGACCTCGTGCCGAAGCCGGCGGCGGAAACCTACGACAAGTTCCGCGCGCTCCACAGAGTGGATTGCGAACATGCGGCGATGTTCGAGGATCTCGCCCGCAACCTGACGATTCCCAAGTCGCTCGGCATGAGGACGGTGCTGGTCGTGCCACATAATTTCGAGCCAGCCTTCACGGAGATATGGGAACAGGACGCCGACCACGACCAGGTCGATTACGTCACAGACAACCTCGCCGATTTCCTGAGCGCGCTGACGGGAACCGCCGGCGCCTGACCGCGTCCGGTTTGCCCGGTCATATCCCGTAAAAGGCTTTCACCACGGTCCATGCCTCCTCCGCCGTATCGACCGGGTCGAAAAGCCCGGCATCGTCGGGGGAAATCGTGCCCTGTTCGGCGAGGAACTCGAGATTGATGACGTTCGCCCAGAAGTCCTTGCCGAACAACAGGATAGGCACGCGCTCCATGCGCCCGGTCTGGATCAGGGTCAGCGACTCGAACAATTCGTCCATCGTGCCGAAGCCGCCGGGAAAGACCGCGATCACCCGGGCCCGCATCAGGAAATGCATCTTGCGGATGGCGAAATAGTGGAAGTTGAAGCAGAGGTCCGGCGTCACATATTCGTTCGGCGCCTGTTCGTGCGGCAGCACGATGTTGAGACCGATCGACTGCGCCCCGACATCGACCGCGCCGCGGTTTCCGGCCTCCATGACCCCCGGCCCGCCGCCAGTCACGACCACGAACTCGGTGCCGCCGGTGGAAAGAGAATGCTCGGAGCAAAGCCGGGCGAAGGCGCGCGCCTCGTCGTAGTAACGCGCGTTGGCCTCCAGGTTCTGTCTTTGCGTCTCGTTCTTGGCCGCCCACGCGATGCCGCCGGGTTCCGGGATGCGGGCGCCGCCGAACAGGACGACCGTCGAGGTGATGCCGCGCTCCTGCAGCATCAGCTCAGGCTTGAGGAGTTCCAGCTGCAGGCGGACAGGACGGAGATCTTCCCGGCACAGGAAATCCGAATCGTCATAGGCAAGCCGGTATGCCTGTGCGCGCGTCTGTGGCGTGTCGGGGACGACCCTCGCCCGGTTCATGTCCTGATGGGAGGGGACCAGGGGGTCCCAGACATCCCGGTATCGCTTGGCACTCATTCGCTTTCCCCAAGGCGCGGACAGATGCCGCACCGCCGTCGTCTGCATTGACCACGGCACGCGCATTCGCGTAGGAACCCGCCGAATGCGCACAGCCGAAGCGCCCCATATTATCCGCCGATAAGGAAACAATTCATGACCGCTCACGACATCGCGACGCTGGAAACCATCATCGAGGCCGCGTTCGAGAACCGGGATACCGTATCCACGAACACGCGCGGCGAAATCCGCGACGCCGTCGACGAAGCGCTCAACCTGCTCGATTCCGGCAAGGCGCGGGTCGCCGAACGCCAGGCCGACGGCAACTGGACCGTCAACCAGTGGCTGAAGAAAGCGGTGCTGCTGTCGTTCCGGCTCAATCCGATGGAAGTCATCGGCGGCGGCCCGGGCGATGCGGGCTGGTGGGACAAGGTGCCGTCCAAATTCGACGGCTGGAGCGGGCAGCATTTCGAAAAAGCCGGGTTCCGGGCCGTGCCGAACTGCATCGTGCGCCGCTCCGCCTTCATCGCAAAGGGCGTCGTCCTGATGCCGTCCTTCGTCAATCTCGGCGCCCATGTCGACGAGGGCACGATGGTCGATACCTGGGCGACCGTCGGCTCCTGCGCGCAGATCGGCAAGAACGTGCATCTTTCGGGCGGCGTCGGCATCGGCGGCGTGCTGGAGCCGATGCAGGCCGGCCCGACGATCATCGAGGACAACTGCTTCATCGGCGCGCGCTCGGAGGTCGTGGAAGGCTGCATCGTGCGCGAGGGCTCCGTGCTCGGCATGGGGGTCTTCATCGGCAAGTCGACCAAGATCGTGAACCGTGCGACCGGCGAGGTTTCCTACGGCGAAGTGCCGCCCTACTCCGTCGTCGTCGCCGGCACGATGCCCGGCAAACCGTTTCCGAACAACGAGCCGGGTCCGAGCCTTTATTGCGCGGTGATCGTGAAGACCGTCGACGAAAAGACGCGCTCGAAAACCGGCATCAACGAGCTGCTGCGGGACTGACCGTGGCGCCTCGGCATCCGTTAACGGTCGGCTGGGTGCTGTTCGGTTTCAGAGGCCGGATCGGGCGCAAGAGCTTCTGGCTCGGCGCGCTGCTGATGATCCTGATCCAGGCGGCCGTGATTTCCCGGATCGTCACGATTCCGGAAGACAGCCCGGAAATTGCGCTCTGGGGGCTGGTCCTGCTGGCGATCTGGCTGGCATCCGCCTGGGTGGTTCTCGCACTGGCGGTGAAACGGCTGCACGACCTCGGCCTGCCGGGCATGCTGGCAATCTGTCTGCTGATCCCGGCGATCTCGTTCATCGCCTTCCTGCTGCTGGCGTTTCTGCCGACACGGCCTGAAACCAACGAATACGGTCCGCCGCCTTTTTCAAGCCGCTAGAGATATTCAGGGTTATCCGGCGATCAGAGCCCGGCGACGTCTTTCGTCAGGCCGGTGACACGCACCCATTCGGCGGAATTCTTCGGCGACTGGATCTTGGAAATCCTGACGCGGGTCTTTGCCGCCGGCAGCACGTCGTCGGTCATGTTGTCGAGGACGAAGTCACCCTGATCGGTCCTGACGACAAGAACGGCATGCGGTTCGCCGCGGCGCCGGCCAACCGCGATCAGGAGATCGCTGGCCGCATATCCGCGCCGCATGAGCTCGGCCCGTTTCTCCAGCGCATAGTCCTCGCAATCGCCGGCCTTGTTGACCGGCAGGCGCCAGACCTCGCGCTTGCCGTAGTGATCCCAGTCCGACATTTCCTTGACGGAGCGATTGACATGCAAATTGACGCTGCGAAGCACGCTCATGCGACTGGACGCGAGACGGCCGGCGCCGCCATGCGCCCTGCAATCGGAACGGTGGGACTTGCAATATTCGTAATGGCCGACCGGCTTGGATGCCGGGCCGCCCATTCTCAACCAGGTGGAAGCATGCGCGCCTGAAGGGATACTGCCCGAAATCACAAGGGCAGCGGTCAAGAAGAACCTTTTCATCCCGGTTACCTCCTCCGACTGTTCTCCGCTTCCCTCAAGTATGGGCCGAAAACGTGTCCGAAGACAACATCGGCGACTTTTCCGTTAACACTTAATCAAATCCGACGCGCTTGCGCCAGAACGAATTGGAAGGCACGGCGGACGCCGTGCCTTCAGGTTACCGGCATTCAGGCTCAACTTGCGCAGCGGCGCGCCGTCACCGAGACGGGGACCGAGCTTGGTCGTCGAGACATGGTCGTGATGAATTGCGGCGGTGGCGCTGAAATCGAGGCCGTTATGGTTCGTCGTGGCCGGCGGGGCACCATCGCCGAGGCGCGGGTACTGCTTCACCGGAGCCATGTCGTCGCGATCAAGCGCGGCCGTGGCCGTGTAGTCGATCTTGGACATGGTGACCGGAGCCGGCTGATAGACGTCGAGGATGCTGGACTGGGCGAAAGCACCGGATGCAGTTGCAACAACGATACCCGCGGCGATGAGAAGCTTTTTCATTTTCATACTCCATTTCTTTTCGAATGTGGCCGTCTTGGGAGGAAGGCCCTGCTCCGGCGGGTTCGTTTTCACCGCCTCGGCTGTCTACAAGTTGAGGCTCCGGGCGTTCATGTTCCAATTACAAAAACGTAACCGGAATCACGCATTCGTTGCCTTGAACATCCGGAGACGCTCTCCTAGCGCAAGGAAAAGAACCTAAAAATCAATATGATATGGATTTCGTCCTCCGCGTGCATCTTCGTGATGAGCGACTGCTCGTTCACGCGATGAAGCCGCACCGTTCAGGCATGTGTGAACGCCGGACGTGCGAAAGACGCCTTTTCGCATGACATTCGCCGGCGGGACGCACGGTCAGCGGCTTGCCGCCAGCGCCGCGTCGGCCATTGTTCACGCGAACCGTGAAGTCCGTGATCGATCCCGCGCCCGCCAGGACGCCGTCACGGACCGCTGCCTGCCGGAAAACCGAAAGTTAAGCAGGGGCGATTACACTCTCCGCGATGCCTTACCGCACGCTCGACAAGGACCGGATCGAAGCGACCGCCGCTCTGCTGGAACAGCGGATCGCGGAACGTTTCCCCGACTCCAGCCTGCGCAAGGTCGCCGGAGAGATCGTCGCGCTGTCGCGCGACATCGGCAAGCTGACCGCCGACCTCGAAAAGCCGATCATCTGGCTGCGGCTGCTGACATTCGCCGCGATTGCCGGCGCCGCGACGATCTTCGCGCTGGTCGGCACGGTGCTGTCCTTCGACCGAATCTCCACCGGCGCGTTCGATTTCGTCCAGGGACTGGAAGCCTCCCTCAACACGCTGGTCTTTGCCGGCGTCGGTTTCTGGACGCTGGTGACGCTGGAGGAGCGGTTCAAGCGCAGACGGGCGCTGGACGGGCTGCATGCGCTGCGCTCGGTCATCCACATCATCGACATGCACCAGCTGACCAAGGATCCGGCGGTTCTTCAGCACGGCTTCACGCCGACAAAAAGTTCGCCCGAGCGCCGCCTCACCCGGCCGCAACTGACCCGTTATCTCGACTATTGCTCGGAGATGCTCTCGATCACCGGCAAGCTCGCCGCGCTCTACGCCCAGGCGCTCAACGACGACATCGTCGTCAATGCGGTCAACGACATCGAGAGCCTCGGCACCAATCTGTCGCGCAAGATCTGGCAGAAGATCATGCTGATCGGCGAAGAGACGATGCACGCCACGGCGTGAGATCCGGATAAGACGGGCCGATTGTAAAATTGACGAAACAGCCGGGGCGGATTACGGGAAGGCATGAATTCAAGCCCCGGCCGTCCGGCAGACATTCTCAAAGATCTCATCCACTGTCCGTCGGTCACGCCGGCGGAGGGCGGCGCCCTGTCGGCGCTCGAAGCGATGCTGAAACCGCTCGGATTCGACGTTCAGCGCCCGGTCTTTTCCGAGACCGGCACGCCGGATGTCGAAAATCTCTATGCGCGGCTCGGCACCGGCGGACCGCATCTGATGTTCGCCGGGCACACGGACGTCGTGCCGGTCGGCGACGAGACCGCCTGGACGCATCCGCCGTTCGGCGCGGAAACCGCCGGCGGCATGCTGTACGGACGCGGCGCCGTCGACATGAAGGGCGGCATTGCCTGCTTCGTCGCCGCGGTCGCGCGGCACATCGAGAAACACGGCCCCCCGCCCGGATCGATTTCGTTCCTGATCACCGGCGACGAGGAAGGTCCGGCGATCAACGGCACCGCAAAGCTGCTGACATGGGCGGTCGGGCGCGGCGAGAGCTGGGATGCCTGCATCGTCGGCGAACCGACCAATCCGGACGCGCTCGGCGACATGATCAAGATCGGCCGCCGCGGTTCGCTGTCCGGCACGGTGACCGTCCACGGCGTGCAGGGCCACGCCGCCTATCCGCATCTCGCCGACAATCCGGTCCGCGGCATCGTCCAGATCATCGAGGCGCTTTTCGACCCGCCCCTCGATGCGGGTACGGAGAATTTCCAGGCGACAAATCTCGAAGTCACGACGATCGATACGGGCAATCCGGCGGTCAACGTCATCCCTGCGACATCGTCGGCCTCGTTCAATGTCCGGTTCAACGACAGCTGGACGGCGGACAGCCTGAAGGAAGAGATCGAGGGGCGCATCGCCAAGGCGGCGGCCTCGGTGGATTTGCGGCCCGGGAAATCCGCGCCGATGCGTTACGACCTCGTCTGGAAGGATCCGCCGAGCCCGGTCTTCCTGACCCGCGACGAGACGCTTGTCGGCGTCGTCAGCGGCGCCGTCGCCGCGGTGACGGGCAGGACGCCGGTCCTGTCGACATCGGGCGGCACGTCGGATGCGCGTTTCATCAAGGATTATTGCCCGGTGGTGGAATTCGGCCTCGTCGGCAAGACCATGCACATGGTGGACGAATGCGTGGCGGTCGCCGATCTCGATACGCTGACGGAGGTCTATGCCCGCATCATCGCGGACTGGTTTGCGAGCCGCGCATGAACTTCTTCGACTACGCCTTCCACCACATCGGCTGCGTGACGCGGATGCTGCGCGGCGATCCGCGGGCGCTTGGCGACATGGATATCTCGGCCGACGGCTTCTGGCGGTCGTTCGAGGCATTTCCCGCCGCCCTGCCGGCGCTGATTTTCGCCTGGGTGGTGGAAGCGCGGCAGATCGAGGCCGCCGGCTCGCTCGCTCCGCTCGGTTCGCTGATCGCGCGCATGGCGGTGCTGGAGATCGTGTTCTGGATCCTGCCGGTGATCGTGCTGGCGTTCGTCCTTCGGGCGCTGCGGATGCAGCAGCGTTTTTCGCAGCTTATCATCGCCAGGAACTGGCTCTCGGCGCTGATGAGTTACGTGTTCGTCAGCGTGCCGCTTGCCGAAATGCTGCTGAATGGCGGCCAGACCAACCAGGCGACCGCGTTCCTCACACTGGCCACGATAGGCATCATGCTATGGTTTTCCGTGCGTGTCACGCGAACCGCCCTGAATGTCACGCCGATGGTGGCGGTCGGTTTCGTCGCCGTCGAAACGCTGATCACCTACCCGCTCGCCGTCTCGCTTTACGAGGTGGCGGGGTTGTATCCAGGGGCGTGAACACACAGTCATATTCGACCCTGGCAAGGTAGAGGCCGTGCGGCGGCGCGAGCGCGCCGCAGCGCTGGTGGTCGCGGGCATCGAGCGCCGCCTGGACATCCTCGCGGGTCCAGCGCCCCTCGCCGACGAGCTTCAGCGTGCCGACCAGCGATCGGACCTGATTGTGCAGGAAACTGCGCGCGGAAACGCGAACCTCGACCAGTTCGCCGTTCCGCGAGAAACGGATCTCGTCGAGCGTCTTGACCGGCGACTTCGACTGGCACTGCGCGGCGCGGAAGGTCGTGAAATCGTGCGTGCCGATGAGGATCGCCGCGGCGTCCTGCATGGCGGCGACATCGAGCGGCATCTTCACCCACCAGGCGCGCTCGCGTTCCAGCGGGCTCGGCACGTGACGATTGACGATCCTGTAGAGATAGTGGCGCGTCGTCGCCGAAAACCGGGCGTGGAAGTCCTCGTCCATCTTCTCGGCATCGAGCACGACGACGCATTCATCGGCCATGACCAGGTACGCGTTGATCGCCTCCATGACGCGGCGCGCGTCCCAGTCGCGCGTGAGGTCGACATGGCAAACCTGCCCGAGCGCGTGAACGCCGGTGTCGGTTCGTCCGGCGACATGAATCGTGACATCCTCGCCGGTGAATTTCTTCACCGCCCGTTCCATCGCTTCCTGCACGGCATAGCCGTTGCGCTGGCGCTGGAAGCCAACATAGGGCGTGCCGTCATATTCGACGGTCAAACGGTAACGGGGCATAGGGTCACTTCAGGTTAAGTCAGGCACCGGCTCATAAAGCGCGGCGGGCGCCTCGTCCAGTTCAGCGGACGGCGCCGACGGTTGCGCCCCTGACGAAGTCGGCGGCGGCAAGCGGCTTGCCACCGGCCTTCTGGATCAGGAGAAGCTCCACCGAATCGTCGGCGCAGGCAATGAACAACCGGCCATCGGTCACCGAGACGGTTCCCGCGCCGCCCGGCACACGAGGAGCCAGGCGGCTGCGCAGGAGCTTGACGCGCTCCCACTTGCCGCCAATTTCCATTTCGCACCATGCGCCCGGAAAGGGCGACAGGCCGCGAATATGGTTATGCACGTCACGGGCGGGCCGCGACCAGTCGATCCGGGTCTCGGACTTGTCGATCTTGGCGGCATAGAGAACACCGTCGTCGGGCTGCGGCGTCAGCGAAAGGCTGCCGCGCTCGAGGGCGGCCATCGCACGCACCATGAGATCCGCGCAAAGCTGCGACAGAGCGTCATGCAGTTCGCCGGCGGTCATGTCCTCGCCGATCGGCATACGGTCTTCGAGCGCGATGTCACCGGTATCGAGACCCTTGTCCATCTTCATGACCATCATGCCCGTCTCGGCGTCGCCGGCCATGATCGCGCGCTGGATCGGCGCGGCGCCGCGCCAGCGCGGCAGCAGCGAGGCATGGCCGTTGAAACAGCCGTGGCGGGTGCCGTCCAGAACGGCTTCCGGCAGCAGCAGCCCGTAGGCGACCACCACGGCGGCATCTGCCTCCAGGTCGCGGAAGGCAACCTGTTCCTCGCCGTTCTTCAGGCTTGCCGGCGTGCGTACGGGGATGCCCAGCGCCTCGGCCTGGCGATGCACCGGCGACTTGGTGAGTTCGAGGCCGCGGCGGCCGGCGGGGCGCGGCGGCTGGGTATAGCAGGCGACGACGTCGTGCCCCTGGGCGACCAGGGCGGTCAATGTCGGGACAGAGAAGTCCGGCGTTCCCATGAAAATTAACCGCATTGTGTCGTCCCTCATTAAAAAATAACCAAATCGTTAAAATGCGCCGGGTTTTGTAAAGGAAATCTTCGGTCGCTTTACAAATATAAGATTAACCTAGCTAGAGGTTCGTTCGGAGGGCATGAAGCATGACAAGGGCTGCTTTCGGCCAGCGTGAGGCCAGGCAACTTACCTGCGCGCACGCGGACGTATTGAAGCAACACGCGGACTACACAAGCGGCGCCAAGGAGCGCAAGCCCGTCCGCGAGAGATTGCGTACGCCCGTCGCCAGGAAGAAACGCGTTGCGGTCAATAACAACAAACAGCGGATGAGTTTGCTCGACCGCATTTTGACCTCGTTAACGGTCGTCGCGCTCGTCTTTGCCGCCGTTAACATTTTCCTGCCCGATACCGCCGTCGCCGCAGCGTTGCGGGTCAGTGCTATCGCCGGCATCGCGCTCCCGGCCTAAAGCCGGGTTCCGCCGCGCTGCCTGGCGAGCTTGGTGAACTTCTTGACGACCATGTCGCGCTTCAGCTTGGAGATGTGGTCGATGAACAAGATGCCGTTGAGATGGTCGATCTCGTGCTGCAGGCAGGTGGCGAAAACGCCGTCCGCGGTCACCGTGCTCTCCTTGCCGCTTCGGTCGAGATAGTTGACCGTTACGGTCGCCGGGCGCTCGACCTCGGCATAGTAGTCCGGAATCGACAGGCAGCCTTCCTCGTAGGTCGACACCTCGTCGCCGGTGGCGACGACTTCCGGATTGATGAAGATCTGCGGATTTTTCGGTTCGTCCTCTTTCGAGACGTCGATGACGAGCAAGCGGATCGGCTCGCCGACCTGCACGGCGGCAAGGCCGATGCCCGGCGCGTCATACATGGTCTCCAGCATGTCGTCGGCAAAGCGGCGCAGTTCATCGTCCACGCGCTCGACGGGTCTGGAGCTTTCGCGGAGGATCGGATCTGGCAGAAGCACAAGCGGTTTGGTCGTCATTATGGCGCTCACGTAAGCAATGCGATACGTATCGTCAATCTCCCGCGATACAGTGCGATCTGACAGCGGCACGCGAATCGCCTAAATTCGTCAAATGGAAACAACTCTCGATCTGTCCCGGCCGTTTCTGGCCGTCGGGAACACCGTTCTGACCCTCGGCGACACGCTTCTGGCGGGAGCCGGCTTGCTGGCGCTCGTTCTCGCGGGCATGGCTTTCGCAAGCTGGCGGGCGGCGAAGCACCGCGCAACGGTTCTGGAGGACAGCCAGCGCCGGGCGGCGGAAGCCGAAGCGCGCATGGCCGACATCCTCAAGGCCCAGTCGGAAATGCACGGGCGCATGGCCTCGATGACGGAAATCTTCGGCTCGCGGCAGTCGGAACTGAACCAGGCCATCCACCAGCGCTTCGATTCCATGACCAACCGGATCGGCCAGTCGATGACCGAGCAGCAGAAATCGACGCATGAAAACCTCGCGAAGCTGCAGGAGCGGCTGGCCGTGATCGACACGGCGCAGACGAATATCCAGCAGCTTGCCGGCCAGGTCGTCGAGCTGCAGTCGATCCTGTCGAACAAGCAGACGCGCGGCGCGTTCGGGCAGGCGCGCATGGAGACGATCATCTCCGACGGGCTGCCGATGGACGCCTATACGTTCCAGGCCACGCTTTCCAACGGCAACCGGCCCGACTGCATCGTGCACATGCCGAACGACGCGCCGGGCCTCGTCATCGACGCGAAGTTCCCGCTCGAAGCATGGAACGCGATCCGCAATGCCGGCGACGCCACGCAGTCGGCGGAGGCGGCGAAACAGTTCCGCCGCGACATGGAAGTCCACATCAAGGCGATCTCGGAGAAATACCTGATCACCGGCGAAACGCAGGATACGGCGTTTCTGTTCGTGCCGTCGGAATCGATCTTCGCCGACATCCACGAGCATCACGAGGCGGTCGTCCAGAAAGCGCACCGCGCGCGGGTCGTCATCGTTTCGCCGTCGCTCCTGATGCTGTCGATCCAGGTGATCCAGGCGCTTCTGAAGGATGCGCGCATGCGCGAACAGGCGCATCTCATCCAGGGGGAAGTGCTGCGCCTGATGGAGGACGTGGTGCGGCTCGACGACCGGGTGCGCAAGCTGCAGACGCATTTCGGCCAGGCGCAGAAGGACATCGACGACATCCTCGTCTCGTCGAACAAGGTGACCCGGCGCGGCCAGAAGATCGAGGCGCTGGAATTCAGTGGCGACCGGCCGGTTGCGGATACGCCCGCCGTGGCGGACGCGGCGGAGCCGAATACGGCCAGCAGCAAGACCGGCCAGCTGCGCCTCAGGGTCGTCGATCCGGAAGAGGACTGACCTCGAAGGGCTGCTTCAGAACGACCGCCGGCATCGCCGACAGGACCGCGCGGCGGATGCGCGCCAGCGTCTCGCCGGCATTGCGAAGCGACGTGATCAAGCGGCGGGCCGGGGCGGCTTGCCGTCCAGCCCACCACATGGACCTGCGACGCCGCCGGTTCGTGTTCCTGCGCGATCGCCCATGAATAACAATCGATCGCGGCGTAGTCCGCCTCCCCTGCCGCAACGGCTCGGATCGAGTCGCGGTGGGCACCGGTCCACAGCACTCCGGTCTCGTCAGGAGCGCCCATGCCCAGCGCGATCCTGTCACGAACGAGCGACACATAACCCGACATCGAGTCGGCGCTGTTGGCGGCAAGCCGGCCCGCCACATCCGGGAGCGCGAAACGCGGTGAAGACATCTTGCGCGGCGGAGCGCATGTGCGGACCGGAGCCCCTTCGGACGATCACGCTGCGATAGGTCGCATATCCGCAGCCCGGCACGCGGTGCACCGGCGTCGCGACATAGCGGACGCGACCGCCGAGATAGGTCGCCAATGGCTGGCTGCATGTTTCGCCGATCAGCAGGTCCGGCGATAGCCAGAGCTGCTTCGAGGTCGCCGTCGCGCGTCAGGTCGTCCGGCGGGTCGAAGCCCTCGGCGCGCAAGGCGTCGCGCAACGTCGCCCAAAGCGCGTCGGTTTCAGCGTAGCGCTCGGGCCAGTCATACATGGGTAGTGTAGCGATCGGCGGCATTGCGTTTCCCTACGCCGCCCGGCGGGCGGCGTCCACCGGATCAGTCCTGGTCCGGTTTCGCTGGCACCGCGGCATTGCAGCCGATCTGCGGGCCGGTCGGAACGCCGGCCGGATGGAAGCTGCCGCCGTTTGCCGGGACAACCACTTCGCCCATTCGCCAGGCAGGATGAACGACCGGCTCCTTGGCGCGGAAGGCGAAGGCGCGGAAGATGGTCCAGTAGTCCGGGAACACATAGCCGCCGTTGCCGCGCAGCCAGTCCGCGCGGCTTGCACGGTATAGCTTCGGCAGCGCGTACCACGGCGCGCGCGGCAGCTTGTGATGAACGAAATGCAGATTGTTGTAGAGGAAAAGCAGCCCGAAAATCCCGCCGCGCTCGACGATCACCGTGCGCCCGTCGGGATCATTCTCCCAGCGATGCTCGCAATAGGTGCGGATCGCGATGATGGCGAGCCCGCCATAGGCGACCGTCACGACATAGAGCAGCGGATCGATGCCCATGACGCCCTTCACGACATAGAGCAGCACGGCCAGACCGGCCAGATGATTGAGCCACGCCTGACGAACGCCGCGCTCGCCGCGCCACAGACGGCCCGCTTCCGCAACCATGAACGCGGTGATCATCAGGGCCGGGCCGAGCAGCAACCGGCCGGCAAGCGTGTTGTTGACGACGAGCAGGAGGCGCAATGGCGCGGTCATGCGGCCGTGGTCGGCCGCAGCGCGATACCAGCTTTCCGGATCATCGTAAGGATCGGTCAGGCGCTCGTCGTCGTGGTGGCGCAGATGCAGCTGCTTGAAGCGGCGGAAGGGATAGAAAACAGTGAGCGGCAGCGAGACCAGCAATTCGTTCACGCCGGCATTGCGGGTCGGATGGCCGTGCAGCGCCTCGTGCTGCAGGGACGAGTGCAAGGCCGCCGCGACCGCCATCACGCACAGCGCCAAGACCGGCCATGCCGGGTAAAGCACAAGGCCGCTGACAAGCCATAGGCAGTAGCACAGGGCCAGCATGGCCAAGGTCGGCCATTCCAAACTCTTTGAATCCTTCATGTTTTTCCCCTTGTGGGGAGAACATGGCTCCTGACATTCGCGGATTCCATGAGGGAATGGTGAACTTTCATGGATTTTGACAAACAAATCCTGAATATGTTGATTAATATCAACATATGGGGAATATTATCTTCGAAACAGGAGTTGCGACATGGAGCTACCGGACAAGCGTGACGTCTCGCGGCTGTTCCGGGAACGGCTCGAGCACCTGCTGCAGCGTTCCGGACAGAACCGCTCGACCTTTGCGGCGAAGGTCGGGATCGACCGGTCGGCGCTGTCGCTGCTGCTCGCCGGCGAGGTGACGCGGCTGCCGCGCGCCGAGACGCTGATGCGGATCGCCATCGTGCACGGCGTCAGCCTCGACTGGCTGCTCGGGATCAGCCAGGCGGAAGACGTGACGGCCGCGATCAAGCCGTCGCTGGAACTGGAGGAAGCGCCGGACGACACTGACGAGACGCTGCTGGAGACCTGGCACGCGGAAGCCGCCGGAACCAAGATCCGCTATGTGCCGACGACGGTTCCGGACCTGCTGCGCACCGACGCGGTGATCTCCTATGAAAGCCGCGAAAACAAGCGCTCGCTCGTTTCGCGCATCGACGAGGCCCAGGGCCGCATCGCCTATACGCGCAGGCCCGAAACCGACATCGAGATCTGCATGCCGCTGCAGCGCCTGCTCGACCTGGTGCGCGGCACCGGCATCTGGGCGGATCTCGCTGCGCCGGCGCGCATCGCCCAGATGGAGCACATGGCGGACCTGATCGACGAACTCTATCCGAGCCTGCGGCTCTATCTCTTCGACGCGCAGAGCCATTTCTCCGCGCCCTACACGGTGTTCGGTCCCTATCGCGCGGCGGTCTATATGGGCGACATGTATCTGGTCCTGAACACCAAGGAGGCGGTGTCCGCGATGACGCGGCATTTCGACAATCTCATCCGCGCCGCGACGGTGCAGGCGCACGAGGCCGCCGCGTGGATCCGGGCGCTGCCCGGCGAACAGGTTTAGCGGATCGCGCGGACGAGATCGGCGGAGGGGAAACAGGCCGGCGAGCGGCCGTGTTTCGCCTCCCAGTCGCCGATCGACCGGCGCGTCTTGAAACCCGGAAGGCCGTCCGCGCCGCCAACGTCGTAACCGATTTTCTCCAGTGCGCGCTGCATGGCCGCGATGTCGGACCGGTACAGCTTGTCGGTGCGGCCCCATTTGGCGGCGAAACTCTTGTCGCCCCACTGGATGCGGTCGCCGGCGTGACCGACGAAGAGCGCATAGAGATCGCTCTCGTTATAGGCCTTCAGGACGTAGAAATTCGGCGTGACGATGAAGGCGGGGCCGTAACGGCCGGCCGGCATCAGGAGATAGCCGTCCTGGCGCAGTTCATGGTCCGGGAAGGGCTTTCCGGAGACGCGCCTGACGCCGAGCCTGACCCAGTCGGAAATGCGCTTGCCGCGATCCGGGCCTTCCATCGCACAGGAGATCGAGGCGGGGACCGTGACCTCGAACCCCCAGTCGCGGCCGGTCTGCCAGCCGAAGGTCTTCAGGTAGCCGGCGATCGAGGCGAGCGTGTCAGGCACCGAGTTCCAGATGTCGGGATGGCCGTCGCGGTCGAAATCGACGGCGTGGGCGAGATAGGACGACGGCATGAATTGCGGCTGGCCGAGCGCGCCTGCCCAGGACGAGCGCATCGTTTTCGGTTCGGCAAGGCCGCGCTGGACGATGACGAGCGCGGCGACGAGCTCGTTGCGGAACAGGTCGGGCCGTGTCGACATGAACGCCTTGGTGCCGAGCACCTCGAAGGCGTCATGCGGGATCTTGACGCGGCCGAACCCGGATTCGCGTCCCCAAATGGCGAGAACGAAGCGGCCCGGCACGCCATAGGCGCGCTCGACAGCGGCGAGCGTCGATGCGTATTTCCTGGCCAGATTGCGGCCGGTGGCGGTCACGAACCCGATATTGCGTTCGTCGAAATATTTCGCGGGCGCGCTGAATTCCGCCTGGTGCATGTCCTTCGGCGGCTCCTTGGAGCCAGGCTTGACGAGGCCGGGAATCTCGAGATTGAGCCGCTTTGCCCCGAGCGCCCGGTCGAACGTCGCGCGGGAGACGCCGGACTGCTTCGCCATCGGCCAGATCGTGTTTTCGAGAAAGGCCGCATATTGCGCCTGCAGGCCGGATTGCGCACCGGCGGATGCAGTCACGAGAAGCAGGACGGCAAGCGCGGCGGCGAAACGGATCATCGGGGTCTCCTCGATTCGGGCAAAGGGTAGCAGACCAATGCGGAATGGAAAGGAAGCGGCCAAGGCCCCTCGATGCAGCGCGACCGGCCGTTGCAATTTGACCGCCGATGGCGAAAAGGTCACATCCGGGGCTCAAGGACAACCGGAACAACGATGCGCATTCTTCAGCTCATGATGGACTGCCCCTGGCCTCCGCAGAGCGGCGGCGACATCCGCAACGTACACATTGCGCAATGTGCCGCACAGCTCGGCGCCGCTCATGCGATCAGCCTTGGGCCCGCCGATCCGGGCCTGCCACCGGCGAATATTTCGACCAGCCAGACACCCGGCTTCGGAGAACGCAATCCGTGGCACTTCTACGACCCCCTCATCCGGACGAAGCTTCGGCTTCCGGCCGAGGCGCTCGCCCACATAGCGGCAGAGGCGGACCGGTTCCGCCCGGACGCGGCGATCGTCGAGGGGGTCATTCTCGCCGAGGCCATTCCCGTCTTTCAGGCAGCAGGCATCCCCGTCGTGCTCGACATGCACAATATCGAGTCCGACGTCTTCCGGATGATCCGGCGCAGCAAGGGCCCGTTTCGCCGCCTGAGCGACGCCACGCGCGGAGAGCGGCGCTGGCGCAGCCTGCACGAATTCGACACCGCAACGAGCCTCATGGCGGAAGAAACGTGGGTGACGTCGGAGATCGACCGCCGACGGCTCCTGGAACTGGGCGGCGCCGACGCCGCCGTGATCCCCAACCCGATTCCCAACGAGGCGTTTTTCGACATTCCTCTGGAACCGGCGCGATACGGCGCGCCGCAGGCGCTCTTTCTGGGTCATCTGTCCTATCGGCCGAACATCACCGCCGCGCGGGAGCTCGCCACACATATCTGGCCGGCCGTCACGCGGGCGACCCCCGCTGCGCGACTGACGATCGCGGGGCGCACGCCTGTGCCGGCCGTGCGCGAACTGGAAAAGCCCGACACCATCCGGATCGTTGCCGATCCGTCCGATCCGGGCGACCTCGTCGCCGAACACGGCTATACGCTGATGCCGATCCGCCAAGGCGGCGGAACCCGGATCAAGGTTCTGGAAGCCATGGCGGCGGGGCTGGTCATCATCGCCACGGCAAAAGCTGTCGAGGGCCTGCCGATCGAGCATGGAGTGCATTATCTGCGCGCCGAACGCCCCCGCGATTTTGCCAATGCGCTGGCGCGGCTGCGCAACGACCCGGCGCGGGCGCTGGCGCTGGCCGAAAGCGCGCGCGACTTTGCGCGCGAACGCTACAACACCCGAATGCTGAGCGACATGATCGCCGCGCGCCTGCAGGGCCTGAAGCGCGACTGGTAAATCCGCGACGCGACGCTCAGTTGAAGACAGCCAGCATGCGCCGGATTTCCGGCAGGGCGTATTCGGCCGTCTTGCGGCCTTCCTCCATGGCTTTTTTCGCATCCTCGAAATCGAGAATTCCCATGTCGCCGAGGCGAGGCACAAGCAGGGCATGCGGCGGCTCGCCGGCGAGGCGGGAGCGGGTGATCCGGTCCTGCATGATATTGATGGAGTTGGCGAGGATCTCGAAATAGCCGGGCACCTGCTCCGAACCGCCAAGATATTTCTCGACAGCCTGCGCCACGGTCGGACGCCAGCTTTCGGGCAGATTGCCGAGCGCCGTCTCGATCATGCCGGTGTCGCCGTCACCCGCCTTGTTCGTGCGGACACGCCGCCGTCCGACCAGTTCGCCGTTCAGGTTGACCGCGATGACGAAGGTCGCGCCGAGCGCCCGGCAGGTCGAGACCGGAACGGGATTGACGAGACCGCCATCGACGAACCAGCTCCCGTCGATCCTGACCGGTGCGAATATCCCCGGCAGCGCGACCGAAGCCTGCACGGCGCGGTCCGCCGGGCCCTTTTCGAACCACTTCTCCAGACCGGTGACGTAATCGGTGGCGACGGTGGCGAAGGGAAGATCGAAGTCCTCGATATTCTGCCTGACGCCGAGATCCTTCATCATCCGCGTGACGAAGCCGGTCGAAACGGGGCCGCCACTGGCAAGCGCCATATCGAGCTTGCCGACCATGTGGCGCCAGGAGAAGGCTTCGGCCCATTTCCGAAGCTCGTCCAGCCGGCCTGCCGCATAGGCGGCGCCGACGAGGGCGCCCATCGAGCATCCGCAGACAATGTCCGGCCGGATGCCCTGCTTTTCGAGAACCTCGATGACGCCGATATGCGACCAGCCGCGCGCCGCGCCGCTGCCCAGCGCGAGACCGATTACGGGTTTGGACATATGTGCCTCCTTCGCCCTTCACCGCGACTCACGGTCCGGGGCCATCTTTCAGGCGATATCGGGCGAAGGCAAGCTCCGCACGCCCTAAGCCGCCATCGCGGTCCAGCCACTGTAGACCAACCGCAATGCCGCCGCCGTGACAAGCCAGCGAAAGACGGTGCGGAACGCCTGTTCGGATATGTGGAGCGTCGCGCGTTTGCCGAGCCACGCCCCGGCAAAGCCGGCGAGCGTCGCCAACACGATATGGGGAACGAAATCCTGGTAGCGAAAGCCGACGAGGACATAGCTCGTCATCTTCATCGCATCGAGCGAGATCATGCAGGCGGCCAGCGTGCCGGTGATCTCGAACTTGCGCAGACCGGTCCTCAGCATGAAAGGCTGCAGGATACCGCCGACACCGAACATCGTTCCGACGAAAGAGTGCACCACGCCGATATAGAAGAAGGGGTGCTTCAGCCTAACCCCGCCGGTTTTCGGCAGCCAGATGAGGGCCAGCAGGGTCAGGCCCAGCAGCATGGAGATCACCGCGTCGGACAACGCGACGAAGGCCTTTGCGCCGAAATAGACACCGAACAGGCAGCCGAAGACGAAGGTCCCGACGATGCGCCATCGGATATCCTTCCAGAACAGTCCGATGCGGGCGAGGAGCGAGCCGACGGCGAAGGCCGACTGCAACGGCACGGCCGCCGAGACAGGCAGGACGGCGAGAGAGCTGATCAGGGTGACATAGACGCCGCCGGTGGCGAAGGCCGCGTTGACGAAAGCAGGAACGAGATGCCGAGCGTGATGACGACGAGCGCTATGTCCATGGAATTGGAAGCCGCTCAGAAACTCGTGCGCGAGCGCAGCGCCGCGGACAGGGTGCCTTCGTCGAGATAGTCGAGTTCGCCGCCGACCGGCACGCCATGGGCAAGCCGGGTGACCTTGACGTCGAAGCCGGCGAGCTGGTCGGTGATGTAATGGGCCGTGGTCTGGCCCTCGACCGTGGCGTTGACGGCGAGGATCAGTTCCTGCACGCCGCCGGCGGCGACGCGGTCGACCAGCGTGCTTGATGTTGAGATCGTCCGGGCCGATGCCGTCGAGCGGCGACAGCGTGCCGCCGAGCACGTGGTATTTGGCGTTCATCGCGCCGGCGCGCTCCAGCGCCCAGAGGTCGGCGACGTCCTCGACGACGATCAGCGTGGAATCGTCGCGGCGCGGGTCGGTGCAGATCGAGCAGGGATCGACGGTGTCGACATTGCCGCAGACCGAGCATTCGGTGACCTTTTCGACCGCCTCGGCAAGCGCCACGGCGAGCGGCGCCATCAACTGGTCCTTCTTCTTGATCATGTGCAACGCGGCGCGGCGCGCCGAGCGCGGCCCGAGCCCCGGCACCTTGGCCAGAAGCTGGATCAGTTTCTCGATTTCGGGTCCGGCGATTCGCTTGGTGGACATGGACCATGATTTATGGGTTTCGCGGCCGGCGTAAAAGGAAAAACGTCACAGTGACAAGAAACGGGTGGCGGATGCAGCGGCGCGTTGGCACGGTCCGCGCATTCAAACGGAGACGGAAATGCCGCCCACCCGCACATCGATGACGCCCGCCGAATGGGCGATGCTGATCGCGCTCTCGGTCCTGTGGGGCGGATCGTTCTTCTTCAACGGGGTCGCGGTACGCGAATTGCCGCCCTTCGTGATCGTGTTCTCGCGCGTCGCCATCGCCGCGCTGGTGCTGCACGCCGCGATGCGGATCGCAGGGAAATCGCTGCCGCGCGAGCGGACCGTATGGCTCGCCTTTCTCGGCATGGGCGTGCTCAACAACGCGATCCCGTTCTCGCTGATCGTCTGGGGGCAGAGCCAGATCGCCTCGGGCGTCGCCTCGATCCTGAACGCGACAACGCCGTTGTTCACCGTCCTCGTGGCGCATGTCTTCACCAGCGACGAGAGGCTGACGCCGATGCGCGCGGCGGGCATCGTCGCGGGCTTTGCCGGCGTCGCGGTGATGATCGGGGCGGGCAAGGCCTTCGGCGACGTGCCGGTTCTGGCCTATGCCGCCTGCCTCGGCGCGGCGCTCTCCTACGGGTTTTCGGGCGTCTACGGGCGCCGGTTCCGGGCGATGGAGCGTCGCGCCGATCGCGGTCGCGACCGGACAGCTGACGATGTCGAGCCTGCTGCTCTTTCCGGTGATGCTGATCGCCGACCGGCCATGGGCGCTGCCGCTGCCCGGCGGCGACACGATCCTGGCGGTGATCGGCCTCGCCACCGTCTCGACGGCGCTCGCCTATATCCTGTTCTTCCGCATCCTCGCCGGCGCGGGCGCGACGAACATCTCGCTCGTCACCTTCCTGATCCCGCCGAGCGCGATCCTGCTCGGCATCGCCTTTCTCGGCGAAGTGCTGCTGCCGCGCCACGTCGCGGGAATGGCGCTGATCGGCCTCGGGCTGGTGCTGGTCGACGGGCGGCTGATGGGCAAGAAAAAACCCCTGCCGTCCTGATGACAGCAGGGGCGAATTTGCGTCCCTGAGTTATGTCCGGATCAGCGGATCAACGCCGGCCCCCGCCGCCGTTTCCGTTACCGCCGCCATTGCCGGAGCCACCGCCCGAACCGGACGATTCACCGGCAGACCGCTGTCCGGGGCATCGACATCGATGGTGTCCGGACGGCTCTGGCGGGCATATGCGGTTTCCTCGATCGTCACGTCGATACCGGCGCCCTGAAACGGCTCGTCGCCGGCCGTGTCGAGGCTGTCGATGCGGGCGTCATGGATACCGAGCGGATCGAGCGCGGTGCCTTCGCCCCATTTGCTGTTGTGGTCCGCCATCGCGAAACCGGTGCCGGCGGCGACAAGCGCAAATGCGAGTGTGACTTGTTTTTTCATTTTCGAGTTCCCTCAGGTTGCTGGTTGTACTCCTTACATTTGCGTACGTTTATATAGATTGTGGCCGATATTAGACAGGAAAGCGGGCAAGCCACGCCGAAACGCCGAAGCCCGCGCAGTGGCGGGTTCCTGACGGGAAACTGTCAGATTGTTGTCAGCGAGCGATCGCGCCGGACGCGGTCAGAACGGCAGCTTCATGCCCGGCGGAATCGGCAGGCCGGCGGTCATTTCCTGGGTTTTCTCGGCGATGATCGCCTCGATCTTCGCCTTCGCGTCGTTATGGGCGGCGATGATCAGGTCCTCGAGGATCTCGACATCGTCCTCCTTGAACATGGAGGGGTCGATCTTGACGGCCTGCAGGGCGCCCTTGCCGTTAAGCGTGACGGTGACCATGCCGCCGCCGGCCGTGCCGTCCGCGGTCATGGTCTCCATTTCCGCCTGCATGGCCTGCATCTTTTCCTGCATTTCCTTGGCCTTGCTCATCAGGCCCATAATGTCACGCATGGCGTTTCTCCAACTCTCTACAACTCGTCCGCCTCGTCCGGATCGACGGGGATGGCTGACGGATCGAAATTCTCGTCGTCGATATCGGCATCCTCGCCGGTCTCGGCAAGACGAACGTCGATGATTTTCGCGCCGGGGAAGGCGGCGAGGATCGCGGCGACGTCAGGGTCGCGGCTGGCGTCGGCGACGGCGAGGTCGCGGCGCTCGTTGTCGATCTCCTCCAGCGTCGCGCCGCCCGGCTCGCGCGACAGCGAGACGATCCAGCGCGCGCCCGTCCAGTCCATCAGCTTGCGCGACAGGTCGCCGAGCAGCGTGCGCGGCGCATCCTCGGTCAGCGAGACGGCGAGCTTGCCCGGTTCGATGGAGACCGGCCGAACGCATTTGCGGATATTGACCTTCATCAGCGGGTCGCGGTTCTTGTCGGCGAGATCGCTGAGGTCCTGCATGGTGTAGACAAGCGCAGTGGGCGCCGGCTCGGGTTCGGGCTGCGGCGGCGCCTCGTGCCGGGCGGGCTCCGGCTCGGAGGAGACGAGGCGCATCGCCTGAGCGCCATGGCCGCCGCTTGCCGTCGGCGCGGGCGTGCGCGGCGGGGCGGAAACCGGTGCGGCGGGCTGGGCGACCGCATGGGCGCCATTGCCATTGCCGGAAGCCGGGGCGCCGTTGCCACCGGAGAGCGCGGGCCGCGACGGCTCGCCGGCGGGGGCCTCGTCGAGCGCCTTCAGCGCCTCGTCGAGCGTCGGCAGGGTGGCGGCATGGGCAAGGCGGATCAGAACCATCTCGGCGGCAGCGACGGGCCGCGAAGAGAGTTCGGCCTCGGGGATGCCCTTCAGCAGCATCTGCCAGGTGCGCGACAGCACCTTGACCGGCAGCTGTCTGGAAAAGGCGAGGCCGCGTTCGCGTTCGTCCGGCGTCAGCGTGGCATCGTTCTCGGCCGCCTCGGGCACGAAGCGCAGACGGGTGACAAGATGGGTGAAATCGGCAAGGTCGGTCAGCACCACGGCCGGGTCGGCACCGACATCGTATTGGGCGCGGAACTCGTCGAGCGCCTCGGCGATGCGGCCGGCCATCAGATGCTCGAACAGGTCGATGACACGGGCGCGGTCGGCAAGGCCAAGCATGGAGCGCACGGCTTCCGTTGTGACCGCGCCGGCACCGTGGGCGATCGCCTGATCGAAGATCGACTGGGCATCGCGCATCGAGCCCTCGGCCGCGCGCGCGATCATGCCGAGCGCCGCGTCCTCCGCCTCGATGCCCTCCAGTTTTCCAATGCGCGCCAGGTCCTGCTTGATGGCGGCCGGATCGATGCGGCGCAGGTCGAAACGCTGGCAACGCGACAGGACGGTGATCGGAACCTTCCTGATCTCGGTCGTCGCGAAGATGAACTTCACATGCTCCGGCGGCTCCTCGAGCGTCTTCAGCAGGCCGTTGAAGGCCTGGGTGGAGAGCATGTGGACTTCGTCGATGATGTAGACCTTGTAGCGCGCCGAGACCGGGCGATAGCGCACCTGCTCGATGATCTCGCGGATGTCGTCGATACCGGTGTGCGACGCGGCGTCCATCTCGATCACGTCGACATGGCGGCCTTCCATGATCGCCTCGCAATGCTCGCCCGGCTCGGCGAGATCGATCTGCGGCTGGTCGACCGTATCGGTCTTGTAGTTGAGCGCGCGCGCAAGGATGCGCGCCGTCGTCGTCTTGCCGACGCCCCTGACCCCCGTCAGCATCCAGGCCTGCGCGATGCGGCCGGCGGCGAACGCGTTTTTCAGCGTGCGCACCATCGGCTCCTGACCAATCAGGTCGGAGAAATCGCGCGGGCGGTATTTGCGCGCGAGAACGCGGTAAGGCGTCGTCGGTGCGGGGGTGTCGCTCATGCTTCCTGTCTAACGCAAAGGCCGGCCGCTTGACCAGCAGAACAGGCCAGATTGGCACATGAAAGGTTGGAGAAAATAAAGGTGGGAGGCTGGCACGGTGACCCGTGCCGGAGCTCGTTAGGGCTGCTTCCTTCCGGACCTGACCCGGTTGGCGAGTGGCTCGTCCACCACCAACCTCCCGCCCGCGATATCGTATTTCGGGACGGCAAAAGCAAGTCGCCAATGCGCAAAAAACTGATATTGTTGCGAAATGGAACAGTTCAGCCTCGATCCGGCCCTCAAGGCCGACACGATTCCCGTCGCCGATCTCGGCCTGTGCCGGCTGCTGCTGATGAACGACAGCCGGTTTCCCTGGCTCATTCTCGTCCCGCAGCGCGCCGGAACCGTCGAAATCCACGACCTGTCGCCGCTCGACCAGACGATGCTGACATTCGAGATGGTCACGGTCAGCGAGCATCTCAAGGCGCTGACCGGTTGCCACAAGGTCAATGTGGCGGCGCTCGGCAACCAGGTGCGGCAGCTGCACATGCATGTGATCGCGCGCGACACCGGCGATGCCGCCTGGCCCAACCCGGTCTGGGGATCGGGACCGGCGGTACCGTACGAACCGGAAGCGGCGGAAGCCTTCATCGCCAAATTCAAGGCAAGCTTTTAAGCTCTATGTCTAGCAGGCGAGCCGGCGTTCTGGCATGACACGCCACAACGCAGGGCGTATCCATGCGCCTTCGGGACATTCGATAGACGAGGCATTCGCATGACGATTCGACTGGCCGACGCGCCCTTTCCCGACCACTCGAGCGAGACCGGGTTTTCGCAGAACAGACTGGAGAGGCGATCGGAAAAGCGCAATGCGTCGAGCACGCGCAATGCGCTGAAGGACGACCGCGCCCATCTCTATCTCCTGAGCGAAGGCCGCGTGCTGCTCAAGCACGACGAGGAGATTTTCGATCCGCTGTTTTCGCCGGGCGAGGTCTACGATCTCGACGTCGATTTCGACGAATCCGTGCTGCTCGGTTTCGAGGCCGACGAGACGCCGGTGCTGGCCGCCTGGACCGGCATCGACAAGGAGCACCTGCCGCATCACATCAAGGCGATCGACCTGCGCTCCGTCTATACGCAGGGACTGGTGCCGCCCGACAAGCTCGGCGCGATCGCGCAGGGCGCGGCGCTGGTTTCCTGGAACAGGAGCCACCGCTTCTGCGCGCGCTGCGGGACGGCAAGCGAGATCACAGATGGTGGCTACAAGCGGATCTGCCCGAATTGCCAGACGATGCATTTCCCGCGCACCGACCCGGTCGTCATCATGCTGGCGCTGACGCCGGACGGATCGTCCTGCCTGCTCGGGCGCGGCGCGCATTTCCAGGAAGGCATGTATTCGTGCCTTGCCGGCTTCGTGGAGCCGGGCGAGACCATCGAGAACGCGGTCCGGCGCGAGACGGAGGAAGAGGCGGGCATCCGGGTCGGCAAGGTCGCCTATTACGCGAGCCAGCCCTGGCCGTTTCCGCACACGCTGATGATCGGCTGCCATGCGGTGGCCGAGACCACCGACATAAGGCTCGACGAGGAACTCGAGGATTGCCGCTGGTTCTCGCGCGCCGACGTGCGGCTCATGCTCGCGCAGGAACACCCGGACGGATTGTGGACACCCCCTTATGGCGCGATCGCGACGCATCTGATCCGCGCCTGGGCCGAAGAAGGAGAATAGGGCAATGACAGCGACAGGCTGGGCGAAAGACGTTCTCGATTTCTGGTTCGGCGAACTGACGCCGAAGCAATGGTACACGAAGGACGACGCGGTCGACCGGACGATCGTCGAGCGGTTCGGCGCGCTGCACGAGACGATCGCGGCGACCGACAATGCGGAGCTTGCCGCCTCGCGCGAGACGGCGCTCGCCGCGATCATCGTGCTCGACCAGTTCGCGCGCAACATGTTCCGCGGGTCGGCGAAGAGTTTCGCCGGGGACGCGAAGGCGCGCGCACTCGCCAACGCCGTCCTCGAAGCCGGCCACGATGCGGCGATGAACGACGACGAGCGGCAGTTCCTCTACATGCCGTTCATGCATTCCGAGACGCTCGCCGACCAGGACCGTTCGGTGACGCTGTTCGAAAAGCTGGGCAAGGAGGAAAACCTCAAATACGCCCGGATGCATCGCGACCCGATCAAGGCGTTCGGCCAGTTCCCGCACCGCAACGAACTTCTCGGCCGGCCGACCTCGCCGGCCGAACAGGCCTGGATCGAGGAACATGGCGGGTTCTGATCGCGAACGCAATAGACGTTTACGTTCACGTCAAAAAAACTTGCATCGCTGACAGGCGCGAAATATGTCAACGTGACGCATTCAATGATCCGGGCAGGTTTGCCGGTTTCCGGGGGGATTGCCGCAAACGGACTGCCTATTCCGGGAGGAGCAGGAATGGCACAAGCATCGAAATCGGCATCCGCCTATGCGGGCAAGCCGTGGCTGAAATCCTATCCGGACGGCGTGCCGGCGGAGATGGCGGCCATCCCCTACGGCTCGCTGGCGGACATGGTCGATCAATGCTGCCGGAAATATGCCAGCCGCGCCGCCTATACCTGCATGGACAAGACGCTCACCTATGGCGAGCTCGACGCGGCATCGAAGGCCTTCGGCGCCTATCTGCAGTCGCTCGGGCTCGAAAAGGGCGACCGGGTCGCGCTGATGATGCCGAACATCCTGCAATATCCGGTGGCGCTTTACGGCGTGCTGCGCGCCGGCATGACCGTGGTCAACGTCAATCCGCTCTACACGCCGCGCGAACTGGAACACCAGCTCAACGATTCCGGTGCGAAGGCCATCGTCGTCCTCGAAAATTTCGCCCACACGCTGCAGCAGGTGGTCGCGCGGACCGGCGTTAAGCACACGATCGTCGCCACGATGGGCGACCTGATGGGACTGAAGGGCCATCTTGTCAATTTCGTCGTGCGCAAGGTCAAGAAGATGGTGCCGGCCTGGTCGCTGCCCGGCCATGTCGGCTTCAAGGCGGCGCTCAAGGCCGGCAGCGGCAAGACGCTTGCTGCCCGGCAACTCGGCCATGACGACGTCGCCTTCCTGCAATATACCGGCGGGACGACCGGCATATCGAAGGGCGCGACCCTGACGCACGGCAACGTGCTGGCCAATGTGCAACAGAACACGCACTGGGTGGAGGTCGCCTATGCGGCGCGCGGCAAGCCGGACCAGGTCGTCTATCTTTGCGCGCTGCCGCTCTACCATATCTTCGCGCTGACGGTGAACGCGATCTGCGGCATGGACCAGGGCGGGCACAATATCCTGATCCCCAATCCGCGCGACATCCCCGGCTTCGTCAAGGAAATGGCGAAGTACAAGTGGAACTTTTTCGCGGGCCTCAACACGCTGTTCAACGCGCTGCTCAACAACGAGGATTTCCGCAATCTCGATTTCTCCACCGTCCGCCTCGTCATGGGCGGCGGCATGGCGGTTCAGAAGCCGGTCGCCGACCGCTGGAAGGAAGTCACCGGGACGGTCATCTACGAAGGCTACGGCCTGTCGGAAACCTCGCCGGTCGCCACTGCCAACCGTTTCGATTCGCCGGACTTCACCGGCACGATCGGGCTGCCGCTGCCCTCGACCGACATCGCCATTCGCGACGAGGACGGCAACGACCTGCCGCTCGGCGAGGTCGGCGAGATCTGCATCCGCGGGCCGCAGGTGATGGCCGGCTACTGGAACAGGCCGGACGAGACCGCCAATGTGATGACGCCGGACGGCTATTTCCGCTCCGGCGACATGGGCTTCATGGACGAGGCCGGGCGGACCAAGATCGTCGACCGCAAGAAGGACATGATCCTTGTGTCGGGCTTCAACGTCTATCCGAACGAGGTCGAGGAAGTCGCGGTCTCGCATCCGGGCATCGTCGAGGCGGCCGCCATCGGCGTGCCGGACGAGCATTCCGGCGAGGTGGTCAAATTGTTCGTGGTGCGCAAGGACGAAAGCGTGACGGAAGCGGTGGTCAAGGAGCACTGCGCCGCCAACCTGACCGGCTACAAGCGGCCGAAGATCATCGAATTCCGCGACGACCTGCCGAAGACCAATGTCGGCAAGATCTTGCGGCGGGAACTGCGCTAGGGCTTTTCAGGGATAGCTCCCCGCCTGTTATCGACCAGCGGAAACCAGCTGCCTAAAAGCCTTGTCACGCCACCTTTGATTGCGGCAGCGGAAAAGCTTCCCGAGCGCCCGGCTCAATGCCGTAATAGGCAGCGATTTCCTCATCGGTCAGGCCGAGATCCAGGAGCGTTTCCCATGCCTTGCGACGCAGCTCCATCAAGACGGGGCGCATGTCGCGGGCATCGAAGCGATCGGATTCCGAAAACAGTCGGGTCTTGTTTCCCATGTCATCCTCCTTTGCCGCCCGGCGATGCGGTGCGTGCCCCTCCCCTACATCGCCGAGATGCCAATTCGATGAAGAAACCAAGGCGGAAACAAGACGCCGCCCGATAAAGTGAACGGTGTACACAAAAACCCCACCCGGGAAGGGTCTGCGATAACCGGAGCTACCGCCTCAAAACGCGGTGATCACCGGAATGCCCGTCTGCGTCGAGGTTTCCATGTTGACGAGGGCGTCGATGGAATCCTCCAGCGTGATGCGGCTGCCGATCATCTTTTCGGGTTGCAGGCGGCCGGACTCGATCAGGTTGAAGGCGGCGTCGTAGCGGAAGGCCTGGATGCCGTGCGAACCGTGGATTTCCAGCTCCAGCGCAATGACGCGGGCCATCGGCGCCGGCGGATTGTTGTGCTCGCCGAGCAGCAGGCCGACCTGGACGTGGCGGCCCCGCGGGCGCAGGCACTTGACCGAATTGGCGAAGGTCATCGAATGGCCGAGCGCGTCGAGCGACAGATGCGCGCCGCCGCCGGTCACGCTGCGGATCGCCTTGACCGGATTGTCATCGGCGGCGTTGACGCCGATCTCAGCGCCAAGCGCCTTCGCCATGGCCAGCTTCTCCTCCGTCACGTCGACGGCGATGACCCGGGCGCCGGCGGCGGCCGCGATCATGATCGCCGAAAGGCCGACGCCGCCGCAGCCATGCACCGCGACCCATTCGCCGGCGGTAACCCGGCCCTTGTCGATGACGGCGCGAAACGAGGTCACGAAACGGCAGCCGAGACTTGCCGCCGTATCGTATGCCATCGAATCCGGCAGGCGGACGAGGTTCTGGTCGGCATAGCGCAAGCCGACATATTCGGCGAAGGATCCCCAGCCCGAAAACCCGGCCTGGAACTGGTCGGGACAGACCTGCTGGTTGCCCGACGCGCATTCCGGGCAATGGCCGCAGCCGGCGACGAAGGGAACGGTGACCCGGTCGCCTTCCTTCCAGCGGCGCACCTCGCTTCCGATGGCGACGACCGTTCCGGCGAGTTCATGGCCCGGCACATGCGGCAGCACGATGCTCGGGTCATGCCCGATCCAGCCGTGCCAGTCGGATCGGCAGACGCCGTTCGCCTCGACCTTGACGACGACGCCATCCGGTTCCGGTGTCGGATCGGGCACCGTTTGCACCTGGGGCCGTTTGCCGAATTCCTCGAATACCACCGCGCGCATCGCTTTCCTCCATCCGATTGCCGGTCAGCCATAATGCGCTTGCGCCGCAAAGGAAATCGGTTTTCCCGGAGACAAGACTTTCCTAACCATCATTCCACGACCGCGCGCCCGGTTAACCGGCACGGAGGTATGCGATGCGACAATCGCCGCAGGACGGCGGAGAATACCCATGGATGATATGACACGCGTGCATATGCACGCCCTGCCCGACCGTTTCCACTGGCTGGATTTCTTCCGCTTCCTGGCGGCGATCACAGTGGTGCTGCACCACTATTACTTCTTCTTTTTCGACGGCACGTCGCTCGCGCCGACCAGCGCCGAAATGGCCGCTCAATCGCCATTTGCGGCAATGCAATTCTTCTTCGACTACGGCCAGTACGCCGTGCAATTCTTCTGGGTGCTGTCGGGTTTCGTGTTCGCGCATACCTATTTCGCGCGGCCGTCAGATGGCATCTGCTTCGCGACGGCGCGGTTCGCGCGGCTCTATCCGCTGCATTTCGCGACGCTGGTCACCGTGGCCGCGCTGCAGATCGGCGGCCCTGCCAGGGCAACCGCCCATCCCTTGAAATTCTGCTCCGCAGGCTCTTTAAAGGGCCCGGTTCCGCCGCATATTCTGTATCCTGCCATCTCCGGACCGAAGGGGAGTTCCTCCAATGCCGACGAAGACCGAAGCCGTCGCCGCGCTCAAACGGCATGCCGAAGCGAACGCGCCGGCCGACATGCGCGCCGCCTTCGCCACGGATCCGGACCGGTTTTCCAGGCACAGCGCCCGGCTCGACGACATGCTGCTCGACTGGTCGAAATGCCGGGTGGACGAGAAAGCGCTCACGCTGCTCGAGGATCTGGCGGCCGTCTGCGACGTGGCGGGCCGGCGCGATGCGATGTTTTCCGGCGAGAAGATCAACACGACCGAAAACCGGGCCGTACTGCACACCGCGCTTCGCAACCGCTCGAACACGCCGGTCATGGTCGACGGCGCCGACGTCATGCCCGACGTCAACGCCGTGCTCGCGGCGATGGCGGATTTCTGCCACGCGATCCGCGCCGGCACGCTGGCGGGCGCGACGGGCAAGAAGATCACCGACGTCGTCAATATCGGCATCGGCGGCTCGGATCTCGGCCCGGCCATGGCGGTGCTTGCGCTGGCGCCCTATCATGACGGGCCGCGCTGCCATTTCGTCTCCAATGTCGACGGCGCCCATATTGCCGACACGATCGCCGGGCTCGACCCGGCGTCGACCCTGTTCATCATCGCCTCGAAAACGTTCACCACCATCGAGACCATGACCAATGCCGCGACCGCGCGCAGCTGGATCGTCAACGCGCTCGGCGAAGGCGCGGTCGGCGCACATTTCTGCGCGGTGTCGACGGCGCTTCCCAAGGTCGCGGCCTTCGGCATCGGCGAGGACCGGACCTTCGGCTTCTGGGACTGGGTCGGCGGGCGCTACTCGCTGTGGAGCGCAATCGGCCTGCCGATCATGCTCTCGGTGGGTCCGGAGAATTTCGGCAAGTTCCTGGAAGGCGCGCATGCGGTCGACAACCATTTCCGGACCGCCCCGATGCGCGCGAACCTGCCGATGATGCTTGGCCTGATCGGCTATTGGAACCGCGCGGTCAGCGGCTATCCTTCACGCGCGGTGATCCCCTACGACCAGCGCCTGGCACGCCTGCCCGCCTATCTGCAGCAGCTCGACATGGAATCGAACGGCAAGGGCGTCACGGTTTCCGGCGAGCCGGTCGACGGCGTCTCCGGCCCGGTCGTGTGGGGCGAACCCGGCACCAACGGGCAGCACGCCTTCTTCCAGCTCCTGCACCAGGGCACGGATATCGTGCCGGTGGAGTTCCTGGTCGCCGCCAACGGCCACGAACCGGGCCTGCGCAACCATCACGAATTGCTTCTCGCCAACTGCCTGGCGCAATCGGAAGCGCTGATGAAGGGCCGCACGCTGGAGGAAGCGAAGGCGCAACTGATGTCCAAGGGCATGAGCGAGGCCGAAGCATCCGAACTGGCGCCGCACCGCGTGTTCACCGGCAACCGGCCCTCGATCACGATCGCCTATGACCGGCTCGATCCGTTCACGCTCGGACGGATCATCGCGCTTTACGAGCACCGGGTTTTCGTCGAGGCGCAGCTGTTCGGCATCAACGCCTTCGACCAGTGGGGCGTCGAACTGGGCAAGGAACTGGCGACCGCGCTGCTACCCGTCGTCGAGACCGGCGAAGGCGCGGACAAGCGCGACGGCTCGACCGCCGCGCTCGTGGCGCATGTCCGGGGGCTGGCCGGGCAATAAACCGATTCAGGCATCGTCGCTTCATCGCTCTTGATAGCGCTGCCATCATGGCCTAACGCTTGTATCGAGGAGCGCGAGAACGCCATGACCAACCATACGAAGAAGACGCTGCGCAGCCAGGAATGGTTCGACAATCCAGACAATCCGGGCATGACCGCGCTGTATCTGGAGCGCTACCTGAATTTCGGGCTGACGCGTGAAGAGCTGCAATCGGGCAAGCCGATCATCGGCATCGCGCAGACGGGATCCGACCTCTCGCCCTGCAACAGACACCACGTCGAACTGGCAAAACGCGTGCGGGCGGGCATCGAGGCGGCCGGCGGCATTCCCTTCGAATTCCCGTGCCACCCGATCCAGGAAACGGGCAAGCGGCCGACGGCGTCGCTCGACCGGAACCTTGCCTATCTGTCGCTGGTCGAAGTGTTGTACGGCTATCCGCTCGACGGCGTCGTGCTGACGATCGGCTGCGACAAGACCACGCCGGCGCTGCTGATGGCGGCGGCTACCGTCAACATTCCCGCGATAGCGCTATCAGTCGGTCCGATGCTGAACGGCTGGCATCGCGGCGAGCGCACGGGATCGGGCACGATCGTGTGGAAAATGCGCGAGCGGCTGTCGGCCGGCGAGATCGACTACGACGAATTCATGGACATCGTCGCATCGTCCGCGCCGTCGGTCGGATACTGCAACACGATGGGCACGGCGACGACGATGAACTCGCTCGCCGAGGCGCTCGGCATGCAGTTGCCCGGTTCGGCGGCGATCCCGGCGCCCTATCGCGAACGCGGCCAGATCTCATACGAAACCGGCAAGCGGATCGTCGAGATGGTGCATGCGGACCTGAAGCCCTCCGACATCATGACGCGCGAGGCCTTCGAAAACGCCATCGTCGTCAATTCGGCCATCGGCGGTTCGACCAACGCGCCAATCCACCTCAACGCGATCGCCCGGCATATCGGCGTGAAACTCGACAATGACGACTGGCAGGCGCTCGGCCACAAGATCCCGCTGCTCGTCAACCTGCAGCCTGCGGGCGAATATCTCGGCGAGGACTATTGCCGCGCCGGCGGCGTTCCCGCCGTGGTGATGGAGCTGATGAAGGAAAACATGCTGCCGCATCCAGGCGCGATCACCGTCAACGGCAAATCGATCGGCGAAAACTGCGAGGGGGTCGAAAATTTCAACACCGACGTCATCCATACCGTCGCCGACCCGCTGAAAGACCATGCCGGCTTCATCAATCTGAAGGGAACGCTGTTCGACTCGGCGATCATGAAGACCAGCGTGATCTCTGAGGAGTTCCGTAAGCGATACCTTTCCAATCCGGACGATCCCGAAGCCTTCGAGGGCAAGGTCGCGGTGTTCGAAGGGCCGGAGGACTATCACAAGCGCATCGACGATCCGGCCGAGAACATCGACGAAAACACCGTCCTCGTGATCCGCGGGCGCCGGGCCCATCGGCTATCCGGGCGCGGCGGAAGTGGTCAACATGCAGCCGCCGGACTACCTGATCAGGAAGGGCATCCATTCCCTGCCCTGCATCGGCGACGGACGCCAGTCGGGCACGTCGGGCTCGCCGTCGATCCTCAACGCATCGCCGGAAGCCGCCGTGATGGGCGGGCTGGCGCTGCTGCAGAACGGCGACCGC
Source organism: uncultured Alphaproteobacteria bacterium (assembly GCA_963712205.1). Taxonomy (GTDB): domain Bacteria; phylum Pseudomonadota; class Alphaproteobacteria; order Rhizobiales; family Rhizobiaceae; genus Oricola. The sequence goes on from CAVQHF010000008.1 coordinate 183,985, forward strand.
ATCCGCGTCGATCTCGGCAAGGGGACAGCCGATATCCTGATCTCCGACGAGGATCTTGCTGCCAGGCGCAAGGCGCTGATCGAGGCGGGCGGTTTCCCCTATCCGGCGCACCAGACGCCGTGGCAGGAGATCCAGCGCGGCATCGTCGACCAGCTGTCGGAAGGCATGGTGCTGAAACCGGCGGTCAAGTACCAGAAGGTTGCCCAGACCAAGGGCGTGCCGCGCGACAACCACTGAACGAAAAAGCCTCCCCGAAGGGAGGCCTTTCCGGGGGAGGAACCGTGTTCAGGCGGCCATCTGGCGCGCGCTCGACAGGGACTTGCCGTCGCTGTCGAAGAGATGCAGCACGCTGGACGACGCGGACAGGTTGATCTTGTCACCGCGTGCGATCTTCACATCGCCCTGCAATTTGACGATCAGCGGTTCCGGATGGCCTTCGGCTTTGACGTAGAGCAGCGTGACCTCGCCGAGCGCCTCGACGATGTCGACAGTGCCGCTGATGATCGCGTCCTTTGCCGTCTTCGCCAGGAACAGGTCCTCCGGCCGCACGCCAAGACTGACCTTCTTGCCCTTTAGACCGGCATCGCCACCGACGGGAACCGTCGCCTTGCCGGCGTCGGCAAGGTCGACCTCGATCGCGCTGTCGGAGGCGGCGGTCACGGTCGCAGCGAGGATGTTCATGGAAGGAGATCCGATGAACTGGGCGACGAACAGGTTGGCCGGGCGATGATAGAGTTCCATCGGCGAGCCGACCTGCTCGATATAGCCGGCCCGTAGCACGACGATGCGATCGGCAAGCGTCATCGCCTCGACCTGGTCGTGGGTGACATAGATCATGGTCGTGTCGGGCATCGACTCGTTGAGCTTGGAGATCTCGATGCGTGTCGCGACGCGCAGCGCCGCGTCGAGGTTCGACAGCGGCTCGTCGAACAGGAAGACCTTGGGATCGCGGCAGATCGAGCGGCCGATGGCGACGCGCTGGCGCTGGCCGCCGGACAGCGCCTTGGGAAGGCGGTCGAGATAGGGCGTCAGCTGCAGGATGTTGGCGGCATTCTGGACGCGGCGGTCGATTTCATCCTTGGAGAACTTCGCCAGCCGCAGGCCAAAAGCCATGTTGTCGTAGACAGTCATGTGCGGATAGAGCGCGTAGGTCTGGAACACCATGGCGATACCGCGCTGCGACGGGGGCACGTCGTTGACGACCATGCCGTCGATTTCCAGCGTTCCGCCGGTGATCTCCTCGAGGCCGGCGATGCAACGCAAAAGCGTGGACTTGCCGCAGCCCGAGGGACCGACGAAAACAATGAACTCGCCCTTTTCGATATGCAGATTTATGCCGTGGAGCACCTTCACGTGGCCATAGGCCTTCTGCAGATCGGTCAGCTTCAATTCAGCCATGGATTCTCCTCCCTCGCCGCTGGTCCATCAATGCGACTTCACACGCCCGATAAAACCGCCGAGCGCCTTCAGCTTGATTTTTCCCCCGTCGACCGCGCCGTCGAGCGGAACATTCTCCAGCCGGGCGACCTTCATCCCCGGCGAAAACTCGACCTCGCCATGGCCGAGATTGAACGCGCATAGAAGCGTCACGTCGCCATCCTCGCGCAGGAAGGCGACGACATCCTCGGGTGCATCGACGAACCGGATGCCGCCCTTGGAGAGCACCTGGTATTCGTGCCGGAATTCGAGGAAATCGCGGTAGAATTCGTAAATGCTGCCTTCCCGGCCGATCTGGGTATCGACCGCCATGGCGCGATGAATATCCGGCACCGGAAGCCAGGGCTTGCCGGTCGAAAATCCGCCATTGAGCAGGTTGCTCGCCCAGACCATCGGCGTGCGGGCGCCGTCGCGGCCCTTGAATTTCGGCCAGAAGCGGATGCCGTAGGGATCCTGCAGGTCCTCATAGCCGATATCGGCCTCCGGCAGGCCCAGTTCCTCGCCCTGATAGATGCAGACCGAGCCGCGCATGGTGAAGAGCAATGCCGCGACGATCTTCAGATAGCGCTCCGGATCGCGCTCATAGGCGCCCCAGCGCGTCGCGTGGCGCACGACGTCGTGGTTGGAGAATGCCCAGCAAGACCAGCCGTCCGGCGCCTCGCGCTCGAACTCCTCGATCACGGTGCGCACCTTGTCGGCCGTGATCGGATCGGGCGCCAGGAAATCGAAGGAATAGCACATGTGGATGCGGTCGTTGCCGGCGGTGTACTGCGCCAGGATCTCCAGACCGCGCTGCGCATCGCCGACCTCGCCGACGGCGGCGGTCGCGGGGAATTCGTCGAGCACGGCGCGGAACCGTTTCAGGAACTCGATGTTCTCCGGCTGGCTCTTGTCGTAGAGGTGGTCCTGATAATTGTAGGGGTTCACTTCCGGCGCGATCGAGGCATTGCGCACTTCCGGCGGCAGCGGCGGATTGTCCTTCAGCGTCTGCGAATGGAAGTAGAAATTGATCGTGTCGAGGCGGAAGCCGTCGACGCCGAGTTCCAGCCAGAAACGCACCACATTCAGCAGCGCATCCTGGACCTCGGGATTGTGGAAGTTCAGGTCCGGCTGGCTCGTCAGGAAATTGTGCATGTAGTACTGGCGGCGATTGGTATCCCACTCCCATGCCGAGCCGCCGAAGATCGACAGCCAGTTGTTGGGCGGTGAACCGTCCGGTTTCGGATCGGCCCAGACATACCAGTCGGCCTTGTGGTTTTCGCGGTTCGACCGGCTCTCGGCAAACCAGGGATGCTGGTCCGAGGTGTGGGAAATCACCAGATCGATCATCACCTTCAGGCCGAGGTGATGGGCATCGTCCACCAGCACCCGGAAATCCTCCAGGCTGCCGAACATCGGATCGACGCCCTTGTAGTCGGAGACGTCGTAGCCGAAATCCTTCATCGGCGAGGTGAAGAAGGGGGAAATCCAGATCGCATCCGCGCCCAGATTGGCGATATAGGGCAGGCGCTGGCGGATGCCGGCCAGATCGCCGATACCGTCGCCGTTGGAGTCCTGGAAGGAGCGCGGATAGATCTGATAGATCACCGCGCCGCGCCACCAGTCCGGATCGGGCTGGAGTTCCGCTTCGATACGTTGTGCTGCGGATGCGAACACGCTCATGGATTAACGAAACCTCACTTGACTGAGCCGGCCAGAAGGCCGCGCACGAGATATCTCTGCATGGCGAAGAAGACGACGAGCGGCACCGCGATCGACACGAAGGCGGCCGTCGCCAGGATCTCCCAGTTGCCGCCCCTGGTGCCAAGCAGTTCGACGATCTGGTTGGTCATCACCGTCGTCTCGCCGGTCGCGTCGATCAGGAACACCTTGGCCACCAGCAGGTCGTTCCAGGTCCACAGGAACTGGAAGATCGCAAAGGAGGCGAGCGCCGGGAAGGACAGCGGCAGGACGATCTTGGTGAAGATCTGGAAGTCCGTCGCGCCGTCGACCTTGGCGTTCTCGATGATGTCGCGCGGAAGGCCGACCATGTAGTTGCGCAGGAGGTAGATCGCCAGCGGCAGGCCGAAGCCGGTATGGGCAAGCCAGACGCCGAGATAGCCCTTGCCGATGCCGATCGCCAGATGCAGCCGCAACAGCGGAATGAGCGCGAGCTGCAGCGGCACGACGAGAAGCGCGACGACGAGCGCGATCAGCAAGGCGCGGCCGGGAAAGCGCATCCAGGCGAGCGCATAGGCGGCGAATGCCGCGATCAGGATCGGGATGACGGTCGCCGGAATCGTCACGGTCAGCGTGTTGAAAAACGCCTTGGCCATCGAGTCGGTCGTCGAACCGGAGAACAGGACCGTCCGGTAGTTGTTGAGAGTAAATACCGGCGGCGTCTTGGCCGTGGCGAAGATACGTTCGCCGCGGCTTCCCGTAAACTCGGCATCGTTCACAAGTCGGTAGTCGCCGTTCGCCTGAAGGGTGATGCGCCCGTCCTTGCCCATGTCGGCGGTGTCGCCGGGCGCGTAGTCGGAAATCGCGCGCGACGACGTACCCCAGCGGGAAATGACACCGTCGGTGCTGACATCGTTGTCGGTGAAGATGTTGCCCTGGATGACGTAGAGACCGTCCTCCTGTTTCTGCGTCGACGGCGCGGCCGTCCGCAGAACGAGGTTCTGTTCCTGCTTGAACATCGAATCCCACCAGCCGCTCGACGATATCTGGTCGGCCGTCCGGAAGGACGAGACGAACAGCCCGACCGTCGGAAACAGCCAGAGGAGGACGAGCGCGACGACCGAGATGTGAACGGCCCAGGTGAGACCGGATTTGCTGCCTGCAATCGATGACATGGTTCCGGCCTCCCTCAGCGCATTTCTTTGCGTGCGTTGTAGACGTTCCAGATCAGGATCGGCGACACCAGCAGCATGATGACGATGGCGCTGGCCGAGCCGACGCCCCAGTCGTTGGCGCGGAACAGCTTGTCGAACATGTAGTTCGCCAGGACCTGGGTTTCCCACTGGCCGTTGGTCATCGCGTAGACGATGTCGAAGACCTTCAGCACGACCAGCGTGATCGTCGTCCAGACGACGACGATCGTGCTCATGATCTGCGGCACCTTGATCTTGAAGAAGATGTCGAAGGCGTTCGCCCCGTCGATGATGGCCGCCTCGATCGTCTCCTCGGGGATTCCCCGCAGCGCCGCCGACAGGATGACCATCGCGAAGCCGGTCTGGATCCAGATCAGGACGACCATCAGGAAGAAACTGTTCCAGAAGGATATCGTCAGCCAGTGTCTGCGGCTCGCCATAGGGCAGCGTCACCGTGAGGACGGAGAAGATCGACTTGAGCGACAGCCACAGGAGCCAGGCGCCGCCAAGGGCCACGACGCCGCGCAGCGGCACCGTCCACCAGGACCCGCCCCCACGGGGCGCTTCGCCCCAGATCAGCGGGCGCAGCGCCAAGATAGATGCCGTAGGCCATGAATGCCGCGAAGGCCAACAGGATCAGCGCCGGCACCAGCCGCAGGAAGATGAAGGACGGCGCACCGCCGTCAAAGGCCAGCCAGACAGCGTTGAGAACGCCGATCTGGTCCTGATTGGCGGGGCGCGTATCGTAAACCAGCTTGAAGATCACCGAGGCGCCGACGAAGGAGATCGCCATCGGCATGAAGATCAGCGACTTGGCGATGTTGCCCCATGCGATTCGGTCGGTCAGTTGCGCGGCGAGCAGACCGAAGGCGGTCGAGGCCGCCGGCACGACGATCAGCCAGAGCATGTTGTTCCGGATCGCTTCCCAGAATTTCGGTTCGCGAAACCATCTGGGAGTAGTTCGCAAGGCCCACAAAGGCGCCGCCGGCGTTGCGATCGGTCAGCGACAACCAGAGCGTGGCGACGACCGGATAGGCCAGATAGAGGCCGAGCGCGAAAATCGCCGGAAACAGGAACAGCCACGGCCGGACCAGGTTGGCGCGATTGATGTTGCGCCCCGCATGCGGTCCCTTCGCCGGGAACAGAACCCTGTCGAGAAAAATATTGGAAACATAGAAATAGCCTATGCAACCGCCGACGCCGACAATGATCGTTATCAGGCCTTGTAACGCTGGATGCATGGTTCCCTCCCAAGCACATGCCTCTGGTCGATCCGTCCGGCCATCCGGGCCGGAGCCCGGATGGTATCATTCGACGCGGTCGCCCGCCTTGTCGATTTGTTCCGTTTACTTGATGGCGTCCCAGGATTTCTGGATCGCGTCGGCGACATCTTGCGCGGACTTGCCGCCGGTATAGTCGACCATGCCGGTCCAGAAGGAACCCGCGCCGACCGCGCCGGGCATCAGGTCGGAACCGTCGAAGCGGAACGTCGTCGCCTGCAGCAGGATGTCGTTCATCTTGCGAAGGGTCGGATCGCTGAAGGCGTCCGGATTGACCCCCTTGAAGGGCGTCAGGAAGCCCTTGCGCGCCATCCAGATCTCATGCGCCTCCGGCGTCTGCAGGAAGGCGATCAGGTCATGCGCGGCCTGGTTCTCGTTGGTGATCACCCAGGTCGTGCCCGCGCCGAGGACCGGCTTTCCGAGATCCTTGCTTGCGTAGGCCGGGAAGTAGAAGAAGTCGACATCCTCGCCCACGACCGTGCCTTCCGGGAAGAAGGCCGGGATGAACGACGCCTGGCGGTGCATGTAGCACTGCGGCGGCGACGAGAAGAGGCCCTTCGGGCGAATCGCGGAAATCGGTCGACGCGACCGCGCCGGCGCCGCCGGCGACGAACTTGTCGTTACGGGCGAACCAGCCGAATTCATCGATGGCCGCGACCACCTTCGGATCGTTGAACTTCAGATCGTTCTTGACCCAGGCGTCGTAATCTTCCGGAGACTGCGTGCGCAGCATCATGTCCTCGACCCAGTCGGTCGCCGGCCAGCCGGTGGCCGCACCGGAACCGAGACCGATGCACCAGGGCGTGCCGCCATCGGCAACGATCTGCTCGGTCAGGGCCTTGAGTTCTTCCATCGTCTTCGGAATCTCGTAGCCCGCGTCATCGAAGTTCTCCGGCACGTACCAGACCAGCGACTTCACGTCGGTCTTGTAGGGGAAGCCGTAGAAATGGTCCGCGCCGTCCTTGTCCTTGTAGGTTCCAAGGGCAACCCAGGAGTCGCCGGCCGCGTAGTTTTCGCGCAGCCAGTTGGCCACGTCATCGCCCAGCGGCGTAAGAAAACCGCGGGCGGCCATGTCGGACGCGAGGCCCGGCTGCGGGAAAGCGGCGACATTCGGCGCCGAACCGGCTTCCAGGTCCACGACGATCTGCTGTTCGAAACTGTCCGAACCGACATAGCGAACGTCATTACCGGACTTCTCGGCAAAAGCGTTGAGCACGGCTTCGACGTTTTGCTGGTCAGGGCCAAGCCACGGACCGAAAACGGTTAACTGTTCGGCAAGCGCCGAACCGGCGGTACTGGTCAGCAACGCGGCGGCAAGGCCCGCCATGAGTGTCTTCTTCATCGGTAATCCTCCCAGGATTGCTATTCAGTGAGCAACAACACTCATAAACCATTCAATCGACCAAGGCCAATCAAAGCGCTTTGGCTATCGCTGAACTTTGGTCGCCAACGGTAGAGAGTCAAGCGATTTATTTATGGCGCAAAGCACGACCGCTCTTGACGCCGCGAGTACAAGCCGCGCTCAGCGACCAAGGCGCACCAAACACAAAAATACCGGGCGGACTGGTCAGGACGGTAATAATTCGTCATTATCCAAAGCCCTTTGAATGCCTTCTGGAGGAGGGGCATCCAATGAATTTGAAAGAATTGTCGGAAAAACTCGGCCTTTCGCAGACCACCGTCAGCCGCGCCCTGAACGGCTATCCGGAGGTCAGCGAGGAAACCCGCCGGCGCGTGGAGGAATTCGCGCGGCGCATGAACTATCAGCCGAATTCGAACGCCCGGCGGCTCGCCACGGGCAAGTCCAACACGATCGGCCATGTCGTGCCGCTGTCCGAGCACGACATGCTCAATCCGCATTTCACCGACTTCGTCGCCGGCGCCAGCAAGGTCTACAACCGGCGCGGCTACGACATGCTGATTTCGGTGGTCAATTCCGGCACGGAAAAGGAAGTCTACCGGAACCTCGCCCGCAACCGGCGTGTCGACGGCGTCATCGTGCACGGACCGAGGGTCAAGGACGACCGGGTGCGGATCCTGACCGATCTGAAACTGCCCTTCGTGATCCACGGACGCACCAACGATCCCGAGGACAGCTATTGCTGGGTCGACGTCAACAACCGGCGGGCGTTCTGCAAGGCGACCGAATATCTGATCGAGGCGGGGCACCGGCGAATCGGGCTGATCAATGGCCTGGAATTCATGACGTTTGCGGCGAACCGCCGCGAAGGGATGGAGAAAGCGCTTCGCGGGCACGGCATCGAGCCGGATGCGGAGATCATGTTTTCCAGCGACATGATCGAGCCGAACGGCTACGGCGCGATGATGGGTTTCCTGTCGCATCGCGATCCGCCGACCGCAGTTCTGTGTTCGAGTATCCTGACTGCAATGGGAGCGATGCGGGCGATGCATGAGCGCGGCGTCTCCGTCGGCCGCGCCCTGTCGCTGATCGCTTACGACGACTGCCTGTCCTTCCTGCCGTCGACCGGCGATCATCCGAGCATGACGGTGATGCGATCCTCGATCCGGCTCGCCGGCGAGCTCTGCGCCGACATGCTGATCGACCAGATCGAAAAGAAGCCCGGCCGCCGCAATCGCCTGCTCGAGGCGGAGTTCGTAATCGGCTCGTCGACCGGGCCGGTGCGCGAAAAAGCCACCGCCTGACTTCGCGCTGTGCATTTGCGCACAGCCAGGGAAACCGTTTTCACCCAATCATGGCCGCACGATACAGGGCCGGTTCGCGGCCGGCGGGGTGACCAGTTACATATGTTTTTTGTTTTCGTTCTGATTTCCGCATTGCTCATCAAGCATTACCTCGCGGATTTTGTCTTTCAGCCGCAGTGGATGCTGGAAGGCAAAGGCAGCCTGACGGCGCCCGGCGGCTATGCGCATGCGGCGCTGCATGCCGCCGGAAGCGGGTTGATTCTCGGGATGGCCGGGATGGCCGCCACGCCGATCGCAATGGTGATGGTGGCGGAATTCGTCGTCCATTACACGATCGACTTCGCCAAGGACCGCATCACCGCCTATTCCAGCGCTGACAGCAGCCCCTATCTCTACTGGCAGCTGCACGGCTTCGACCAGCTGGCGCACCAGATGACCTATGTCGCCATCGCCTGGGTCGCGATGACGGCGCTGGGCTAGGCTTTCAGGCCGTTGTGGTCGAGCAGTTCGAGAAACAGCGCCGTGTGATCGAGACCGGCGCCACCGAGGTCCTGGCAAAGCCGCGCGAACCGTTCCTCCAGCATCCGGCTCATCGGCAGGTCAAGACCGAGCTTTTCGGCTTCGCCGAGGATATTGCGCATGTCTTTGAGATGGAGGGTGGCGCGGCCGCGCGGCGCGAAGTCGTTGGACGCCATGCGCGCGCCGTGCAATTGCAGAACCGTCGAATCGGCAAATCCGCCCTTGAGCGCCGCGCGGAAGGCGTCGAGATCGCCGCCGCCCTGGCGCATCAACAGGATCGCCTCAGCGACCGCGCCGATGGCGGCGCCGACGATCAGCTGGTTGGCGAGCTTGGCAAGCTGGCCGGTGCCGACCGGGCCGACACGTGTCGGCCGTCCCATCGCGGACAGCACCGGGCTGATCCGGTCGAAGACCGCCTTCTCGCATCCCGCCATGATGGCGAGAGTTCCGGCCTCGGCGCCGGTCGTGCCGCCGGAAACCGGCGCGTCGGAAAATTCGACGCCGCCTTCGGCCAGCAGCGCGGCAAGCTCACGCGCCTCTTCGGGCTTGGTGGAACTCATGTCGACGAAGACCGCGCCCTCCTTCATCGCCGCGGCAAGGCCGTTTTCCTTCACAAGCGCAAGCACCACGGGACCGTCGGCCAGTATCGAGATCGCGATGTCGGCGGGCGCGGCGGCCTCGGCGGCCGAGGCAAACGCCGTGATGTGCTCCGATTCGATTGCCTTCGCCTTCTCCGGCGTCCGGTTCCAGACACGAACCGTGTAACCCGCCGCGGCAAGGCGCCGGATCATCGGAACGCCCATCAAGCCCGTGCCGAAAAAGGCAATCGTCGTCGCGGATTTGCTCATCAGTCTGTCCTTCCGTCGTGCCGGGCCTCGCCGTCAGGGCCGAATGAGGACGGGGCGAGGGCAAATGTCAACTCGCGCGATTTTCCCGGCCGCGCATGCTTGGTTTCGGACCGGGTTGCGATTACGGTCCGCAACCGAATAAGGCATAGCAAGGATTGCACCATGAAACTTTTGCGCTTCGGGCCCCAGGGTCAGGAAAAACCGGGCCTCGTCGACGACAACGGCGCCATCCGCGACCTGTCGGCTCATGTCGGCGACATCGACGGCGCCGCGCTCGCGCCCGAAACGCTTGCGCGCCTCGCCGCCATCGATCCGGCCACCCTGCCGGAGGTCGATCCGGCGACCCGCCTCGGCCCGTGCGTCGGCGATGTCGGAAAATTCATGTGCATCGGCCTCAACTATTCCGACCACGCGGCCGAATCCGGCCTGCCGATCCCGGAGCATCCGATCCTGTTCATGAAGGCGAATTCGGCAATCACCGGCCCGAACGACAATGTCGAACTGCCGCGCGGATCGACGGCGACCGACTGGGAGGTCGAGCTCGGCGTCGTGATCGGCAAACACGCCAAATACGTCACCAGGGACAACGCGCTCGATTACGTCGCCGGCTACTGCGTGATCAACGACGTGTCGGAACGCGATTACCAGACCAAGCTGACCGGCCAGTGGACCAAGGGCAAGTCCTGCGACACGTTCGGCCCGCTCGGCCCGTGGCTGGTGACGGCGGACGAGATCGCCGACCCGCAGGCGCTCGACCTCTGGCTCGACGTCAACGGCGAACGCCGCCAGACCGGCACCACGGGCAAGATGATCTTCGACGTGGCGACGATCATCGAACACCTGTCGCAACTGATGTCGCTGCATCCAGGCGACGTGATCTCGACCGGCACGCCGCCCGGCGTCGGCATGGGCGTCAAGCCGAACCCCGTCTACCTGAAGGCGGGCGACGTGATGGAACTGGGGATCAGCGGACTCGGCGCGCAGCGCCAGACGGTCGTGCAGGGCTGACGCCCTGCCCCGTCACATGCCCTCGCGGTTCGGCGACGCCTTGTAGACGCCGAGGATGCGGAAATCCTCCGAGAAGAAGCCGAGTTCCTCGAAGGCCAGCTGAACGTTGCGGTCTTCGGGATGGCCCTCGATGTCGGCGTAGAACTGTGTGGCGAAAAACTTGCCGCCGAGCTGGTAGCTTTCGAGCTTGGTCATGTTGACGCCGTTGGTCGCGAAACCGCCCATCGCCTTGTAGAGGGCGGCGGGAATGTTGCGCACCCGGAAGACGAAGGTCGTCATCATCTTCTCGTTCGGCGCCGCGCGCTCCGGCACGTGCTTGTCCTTCGACAGGACGACAAAGCGGGTCACGTTGTTGGCGTGGTCCTCGACATTGCTCTCCATGATATCCAGCCCGTACATGGAGGCGGCGAGTTCCGGCGCCAGAGCCGCCATGGTCTTGTCGCCGGTTTCGGCAACGAGCTTGGCGGCGCCCGCGGTATCGCCGGCGACCATCGCCTTCCAGCGGTGTTTGCGGATCACCTTGCGGCACTGGCCAAGCGCATGGATATGGCTGTGAACCGACTTGATGTCGGTCACTTGCGTACCCGGCAGCACCATCAGGTGAAAATGGATCGGCAGGAAATACTCGCCGATGATGTGCAGGCGCGATTCCGGCAGCAGGTAATGGATGTCGGCGACGCGGCCGGCGATCGTGTTCTCGATCGGGATCATCGCCAGGCGCGCCTTGCCGCTTTCGACCGCGTTGAACGCATCCTCGAAGGTCGGGCAGGGCAGCGGCTCCATGTCCGGAAACATGTCGCGGCAGGCCGTATCGGAGTTTGCGCCGGGTTCGCCCTGGAAGGCGATGAGGTTCGATTGAGCGGTCATGTGCGTTTCTTCCGTTAGCCCAGGAGCACGCGGGCGCGCTCCAGATCGGGCTGCGTATCCACGCCAAGCGGAACGGAGTCAATGATCGCGGCGTGGATCGACATGCCGTTTTCGAGCGCGCGCAGCTGTTCGAGCCGTTCGCGCATTTCCAGAACCGAGGGCGGCAGCGAGACGTATCGCGCCAGCGCGGCGCGGCGATAGGTGTAGAGGCCGATATGGTGATAGAGCGGCCCCTCGCCCCACGGCGCAGTCGCGCGGGTGAAATAAAGCGCGCGCAGGATCGAACCGCCGAGAGGCGTGCCGACGATCTTGACCACGTTCGGATTGGTCTTCTCGTCCTCCTCGACGATCTCCACCCCAAGCGTCGCGATATCGCAGGCGGGATCGGCGAGCGGCGCCAGCGCAGCACGGATATCGGCCGGGGCGATCGTCGGCAGGTCGCCCTGCACGTTGATGACCGAATCGTGCGCGCCTTCGGAATCGAGACTGCACAACGCCTCGAAGATCCGGTCGGAACCGGAGTGGTGGTCGGCGCGCGTCATCACGGCGGTGAAGCCGGAATCCGACACGGCCTGGTAGACGCGCTCGTCATCCGTCGCCACGGCAACCGGTCCGCAATCGGCCTCGCGGGCGCGCTCGGCGACATGGACGATCATCGGTTTTCCGCAGATATCTGCGAGCGGCTTGTCAGGCAGGCGCGTCGATGCCATTCGGGCCGGGATCAGGATAAGGGGACGCATGGGAATGTTTTCCGTGTCGCGGAAGGGTGTCAAAAAGTCTCAAAGGATGCGACCTTATATGTGTTGCATACCGAGAGCAAAAGACCTAGTTTCCGCCCGAATTCGCGCAGGCCTCGGCCCGCGTGGCCTTGCATGAATCGGGAATTGGTTAAGCGATGAGTTCGTCTAATTTGAACATGTATGCCGGCGCCTTTCTTGGCACGGTTTTCGTCATGATGACGGTTGGCATCCTGGGCGAAGCGATCTTCCACAGCGAGACGCCGGAGCAGGAAGGCTTCGCGATCGCGGTCAGCGAAGGCGGCGGAGGAACAGAAAGCGCAGCCGCGGCCGCGCCCACCGTCGAACCGGTCAGCCCGCTTCTCGCCAGCGCCGATCCCGCCAAAGGCGAAAAGATCTTCAAGAAATGCCAGGCTTGCCACACCGGCGAAGAGGGCGGCGCCAACAAGGTCGGCCCGAATCTCTGGAACATCGTGAACCGCCCGGTCGCCTCGCATGAGGGCTTCAAATACTCCTCCGCGATGACCGAGTTCGCCGCCGGCGGCACGGTCTGGGACTACGAGCATCTTAACCTGTTCACCCACAAGCCGAAGGATGAGGTCCCGGGCACGGCGATGGGCTTCGCCGGCCTGCCCAAGGTCCAGGACCGCGCCGAGCTGATCGCCTATCTGCGGACGCTGTCGTCCGATCCGGCGCCGCTGCCGGATCCGAATGCAGCCGCCGGCTCGGCGGATGCGGCACCGGCCGAAACCGGGGGCGCGACGCAGCAGTAAGGCGTCCGCGAAGGCCGACAGACACCGAATGAAGAAAGCCGGGTTTCGTCCCGGCTTCTTTTTTGCCTTTGAAACTCCCAACTCTGCTTTAAATGTTTCCGTTAGGGCATCGAGAGGAGCAAGGAATGTCGGATACAGCACGGCTGCCAGAGCGTTTCGGAAACTGGAGGAGCCGTGTCCTGGCAGCGTGTCTGGCGATGCTCGCCATCACCGGTTCGGCGCCGGCCGCCGAATGGCACTCGACCTCAACGCTAACCGGCGAAAGCAAATACGGCGACGATTTCAAGCATTACGACTACGTCAATCCCGATGCGCCGAAGGGCGGAACGCTGCATTCGACGGTTGCCGGGACCTTCAATTCGTTCAATCCCTATATCCTGCGCGGCACGCCGGCGGTCGGTTTCGCGCGCCTCGGCGGCGGGCTGCTCTACGACACGCTGATGGATCAGGCGACCGACGAGCCAAGCACCAGCCATGCGCTGATCGCCGAGGCTTTCACCTATCCCGACGACTATTCCTCGGCGACCTACCGGCTCAATCCGAAGGCGCGCTGGCACGACGGCAAACCGATCACTGCCGAGGATGTCGTGTGGTCGTTCGACGTACTGAAGAAGAACAGCCAGCTTTACAACCGCTACTATGAAAACGTCACCGAGGCGGTGGCGCTCAACGATCATGAGGTCGAATTCCGCTTCGACCAGACCGGCAACCGGGAACTTCCGCACATCATGGGCGACCTCGTGGTGCTGCCGAAACACTGGTGGGAAGGCGTCGACGCCGACGGCAAGAAGCGCGACATCACCCAGCCGACGCTGGAACCGCCGCTCGGCTCGGGACCGTACCGGATCAAGAGTTTCGTCGCCGGTTCGGAAATCGTCTGGGAACGGGTGCCGGACTACTGGGCCGCCGACCTTCCGGTGAAAGTCGGGCGCGAGAATTTCGACATCCGAAGCTACATCTATTTCCGCGACAGCGTCGCCGAATGGGAGGCCTTCAAGAAGGGCGGCCTGGAAGACATCCGCTCCGAGAACCGCTCGCAATACTGGGCCGAAGGCTACGACTTCCCCGCCTTCAAGGAAGGCAAGGTCGTGCGCAAGGCGTTCGAGACCAAGTCGCCGGAACCCATGCAGGGCTTTGCGATGAACATGCGGCGCGAGAAGTTCCAGGACATTCGCGTGCGCGAAGCGCTGACCTGGCTGTTCGACTTCACCACCGTCAACCGGACGCGGCTCTACGGATTGCGCAAGCGCACCGACAGCTATTTCCTCGGCGGCGAGTTGCGGTCGAGCGGCGTCCCGCAGGGCAAGGAGCTTGAAATCCTCGAACCCTTCCGCGACAAGCTGCCCGCGGAGCTGTTCACCAAACCGTTCACGCTGCCCGACTACAGCGACCGGGGCTCGCAGCGCGCCAACCAGCGCAAGGCGTTCGAACTCTTCAAGGAGGCGGGCTGGGTGAGCCGCGACGGCAAGCTGGTGAACGCTGAAACCGGCGAGCAGTTCAGCGTCGAATATCTCGGCGCGAGCCCGACCGACGAGATCATCGCCGGTCAGTTCGTCGAGGACATGCGCCGGCTCGGGATCGATGCCTCGATCCGCATCGTCGACCAGGCGCAGGAGATCAACCGCCTGCGCGACTTCGATTTCGACATGACGACCGTGGTGCTCGCGCAGTCGCTTTCGCCCGGCAACGAACAGCGCGATTTCTGGAGTTCGACGGCGGCGGACCAGCCGGATTCGCGCAACTATTCCGGCATCAAGGATCCGGTGGTCGATGCTCTCGTCGACAAGGTGATCTTTTCCAAGGACCGCGAAGACCTGGTCGCCGCGACCCACGCGCTCGACCGGGTTCTGCTGTGGGGCTACTACTACATCCCGCAATGGTATTCGGACGCGCTGTGGCTTGCCTGGTGGGACAAGTTCGGCCTGCCGGACAAGCAGCCCGCCTATATCGGCGCCGATATCGATTCCTGGTGGATCATCCCGGAAAAGGAAGCCGCGCTTTCTCAGGAAGGTGGCAGCCAGTGACCGGTGGAATGCGCTTCGACCGCAGGCGTTTTCTCATCCTGTCCGGCGGTATCGCGGCGAGTGCCGCCTTCCCGGCCCTGTCGCGCGCCGAGAACCCGAGCGGGGAGAAACTGCACGGGCTGTCGGCTTTCGGCGACCTGAAATATCCGCGCGATTTCGAGCATTTCGACTATGCCGCGCCGGAGGCGCCGGTCGGCGGGACCTTCAATTTCCAGCCCGGCTACTGGTACTACAACCAGAACGTCCAGACCTTCAACACGCTGAACTGTTTCGTGCGGCGCGGCGATGCGCCGCCGCGCATGGAACAGTGTTTCGACGGGCTGATGACCGATTGCTGGGACGAGCCGGACGCGATCTATTGCCACATCGCCAAAAGCGTGACGATCTCGGAAGACCGCAACCGGTTCAGCTTCGATATCCGGCCGGAGGCGCGCTGGCACGACGGATCGCCAATCACCGCCGACGACGTCGTCTTTTCCTACACGACGCTGAAGGCACAGGGACACCCGGAACTGTTGCTGCCGCTCGACGTCCTGACCGATGCGACGGCCGATGGCGAAGGCACGGTGACGCTTCATTTCGACGGCACGCAATCGGCGCAGGCGATCCTGGCGATCGCGGCCTTTCCGATCCTGTCGAAGACATGGTTCGACACACGCGACTTCACCGCATCGACACTGGAGCCGCTGCTCGCGTCGGGGCCATACAAGGTCGGCCGCTTCAGCGCCGGCAGCTATATCGAATACGAGCGCGTGCCCGACTACTGGGCGAATGACCTCGGCACGGCGCGCGGCCTCGACCGGTTCGAAACCATCCGGATCGAGTTCTACCAGGAGCGCCAGGCCGCATTCGAGGCTTTCAAGAAAGGCGCGATCACGTGGCGCGAGGAGTTCACCTCGATCACCTGGGCGACCGATTACGACTTCCCGGCGCTGACCGAGGGCAAGGTCGTCAAGCGGCTGTTCGACCGCGAGAAGCGGCCGTCGATGCAGGCGACGGCCCTGAACCAGCGCCGGGCCCGCTTCCGCGACCGCCGGGTGCGCGACGCGATCTCGCTGTGTTTCGATTTCGAGTGGACGAACAGGAACCTGTTCTACGACGCCTATGAAAAGAGCCATTCGCTCTTCAACGGCTCGCCCTACGAGACCTCGGGCCCGCCCGATGACGACGAACTGGCGCTGATCGAGAAACTGTCCGGCGAATACGAACTCCCCGAAGAGATCAGGGGCGACGCATGGCGCGAACCCGCAAGCGACGGCTCGGGACGGGACCGGTCGCGCCTGCGGAGCGCCATCGGCCTTCTCACGGAAGCCGGCTGGAAGAATGACGGCGGCTTCCTGCGCAACGCGGCAGGCGAAACACTCGATTTCGAGATCCTGATCCGGTCGAGCGCCTTCGAGCGGATATTCAGTCCGTGGGTGGAAACGATGCGGGGGATCGGCATCAACGCGTCGATTCGCCTCGTCGATCCGGCGCAGTACCAGGCGCGCACGGCCGGGTTCGACTTCGACGCCGCGGTTTCCGGGATCGGCTGGACCGCGACGCCGGTTTCTTCCAGCCTCGAAACCGTGTTCGGCAGCCGCGCGGCAAACGAGGAAGGCTCGCGCAACTGGACGGGAACCGCCGATCCGCTGATCGACGCACTGATTTCCGAGGTCGGCGCGGCGCAAACCCGCGAACAGCACCGCACCGCCATGCGGGTCCTCGACCGGGTCTTGCGTCTGAAGCGCGACTGGATTCCAAATTGGACATCGGCAAATCACCGCGTCGCCTATTGGGACATGTTCGGCTTCAAGGAGCCGAAGCCCGACTATTTCTGGCCGGTGGAACGGCTGTGGTGGATCGACGGCGCGAAGGCAGAAGCGCTTGGAAAGGCTTGATGTGACATTATTCCACGGAACGGAGGCTTCCTGACATGGGCGCCTATGTCCTGCGGAGACTTCTGCTGATGATCCCGACGATTCTCGGGATCATGGCGATTTCCTTCACCGTCATCCAGTTCGCGCCCGGCGGACCGGTCGAACAGGTCATCGCGCAGCTGACCGGCCAGGGCGGCGATGCGACCGAGCGTATCTCCGGCGGCGGCGGCGATCTCGGCAACCAGCAGGACATCGGCTCGACCGTCGAGGGCGGTTCCGACGTCAATTCGAAATATCGCGGCGCGCAGGGTCTCGATCCGCGCTTCATCGCGGACCTGGAAAAGCAGTTCGGATTCGACAAGCCGCCGCTGGAACGCTTCGGCATGATGCTGTGGAACTATGCGCGCTTCGATTTCGGCGAGAGCTATTTCCGCCACATCTCGGTGATCGACCTGATCAAGGAAAAAATGCCGGTGTCGATCTCGCTCGGCATCTGGATCACGCTGCTGTCCTACGGAATCTCGATCCCGCTCGGCATCCGCAAGGCGGTCAAGGACGGATCGCAATTCGACATGTGGACGAGCGCGGTGGTCATCGTCGCCTACGCCATTCCCGGCTTCCTGTTCGCGATCCTGCTGATCGTGCTGTTTGCGGGCGGCTCGTTTTTCGACTGGTTTCCGCTGCGCGGTCTCGTCTCGGACAATTGGCGGCAACTTTCCTGGCCGGCACTCATCGTCGACTATTTCTGGCACATCACGCTGCCGCTGCTGGCGCTGGTGCTGTCGGCCTTCGCGACCTCGACGCTGCTGACGAAGAACTCGTTCCTCGACGAAATCCGCAAGCAATATGTGGTCACCGCGCGCGCCAAGGGCCTGAACGAGCGCCAGGTGCTGTATGGCCACGTGTTCCGCAACGCGATGCTGATCATCATCGCCGGCTTCCCGGGCGCCTTCATCTCGTCGTTCTTCACCGGCTCGCTGCTGATCGAGACGATCTTCTCTCTCGACGGCCTCGGCCTGCTCGGCTTCACCTCGGTGATCAACCGCGATTATCCGGTGGTTTTCGCGACGCTCTACATCTTCTCGCTGATGGGACTGCTGGTCGGGCTTTTGTCCGACCTGATCTACACCTGGGTCGACCCGCGCATCGATTTCGAGCGGAGGGACGTGTGACGACAGACCAGTCCGCCGCGCTATCCGGGACAGCCGCCGCGCAGCCGCGCCGCCGGCCGTTCCTGTCGCCGCTCAACCAGCGGCGCTGGAAGAACTTCAAGGCGAACCGGCGCGGTTACTGGTCGCTGTGGGTGTTCCTGTTCCTGTTCGTCCTGTCGATGTTCGCCGAGTTCCTCGCCAACGACAGGCCCATCCTGGTCGAGTACAAGGGCCAATATCTCACCCCGATCTTCAAGTTCTATGGCGAAAAGGTGCTGTTTCCCGACGACCCGCTGGCACTGGCACGTATCGATTTCAAGGACCCCTACATCCAGGACGCCATCCACGACGCCGGCGGCTGGATGTTGTGGCCGCCGATCCGCTTCTCTTACCGGACGGTCAACAAGGAAGTGCCGACGGCGGCGCCTTCGAAGCCGGCCTTCCTGTTCGACAGCCGCGAGGAACTGTGCGCGCGCTATCCGATGGGCGCCGCAGGACCCGAATTGCATCGCCGGCAATTTCAACTGGCTCGGCACGGACGACCAGGCGCGCGACGTGCTCGCCCGGCTGATCTACGGTTTCCGCATCTCGGTGCTGTTCGGCCTGATCCTGACGGCGCTGTCGGCCGTGGTCGGCGTCACCTTCGGCGCGATCCAGGGCTTTTTCGGCGGCTGGACCGACCTGATCGGCCAGCGCATCATCGAGATCTGGTCGTCGATGCCGGTGCTCTACCTGCTGCTGATCATCGCGGCGATCCTGCCGCCGGGCTTCTGGATCCTGCTCGGCATCATGCTGCTGTTCTCGTGGGTGAGTTTCGTCGGCATCGTGCGCGCCGAGTTCCTGCGCGCGCGCAATTTCGAATATGTCAACGCGGCGCGGGCGCTCGGCGTACCCAACCGGACGATCATGTTCCGCCACCTGCTGCCGAATGCCATGATCTCGACGCTGACCTTCCTGCCCTTCATCCTGAACGGCTCGATCACCACGCTGACCTCGCTCGACTTCCTCGGCTTCGGCCTGCCGCCGGGATCGGCTTCGCTCGGCGAACTGATCCTGCAGGGCAAGAACAATTTGCAGGCGCCGTGGCTCGGATTTTCCGGCTTCATCGTCATTTCGGTGATGCTGTCGCTGCTGATCTTCATCGGCGAGGCGACGCGCGACGCCTTCGATCCGCGAAAGACCTTCGGATGACCGGGGCGCCTCTCCTTTCCGTGCGCGACCTGTCGGTCGCCTTCACCCAGGGCGGCGAGACGACGCTGGCCGTCGACCGGATTTCCTTCGACATCGCCGACGGCGAGACGGTGGCGCTGGTCGGCGAATCCGGATCGGGCAAGTCCGTCTCCGCGCTGTCCGTTCTCAGGCTGTTGCAATATCCGGCGGCGAGCCATCCCTCCGGGACAATCGACTTCCTCGGCAAAGACCTACTCGCCGCCAGGGAAGCGGACCTGCGCAAGGTGCGCGGCAACCAGATTGCGATGATCTTCCAGGAGCCGATGACCTCGCTCAATCCGCTGCACACGGTCGAGCGGCAGATCGGCGAAATCCTCAGGCTGCACGGCGCCCGCGAAGCCGTCATTCCCGAACGCACGCTGGACCTGCTCGATCAGGTCGGCATCCGCGATGCGGCCAAGCGCCTGAAAGCCTATCCGCACCAATTGTCGGGCGGGCAGCGCCAGCGCGTGATGATCGCCATGGCGCTTTCCAACAAGCCGAAGCTGCTGATCGCCGACGAGCCGACCACGGCGCTCGATGTGACTGTGCAGGCGCAGATCCTGCAACTGCTCGACGACCTGAAGCGCGAGGAGCAGATGTCGATGCTGTTCATCACGCACGATCTCGGCATCGTCCGCCGGATCGCGGACCGCGTCTGCGTGATGACCGATGGCAAGATCGTCGAGACCGGCCGCACCGAGGAGATTTTCGCCAATCCGCAGCACGACTATACCAGGCACCTGCTGGCCGCCGAACCGAAGGGCCGGCCGATCCTGCTCAACGACAATGCCGCCGAAATCCTGAAGGCCGACGGCATGAAAGTCTGGTTCCCGATCCGCAAGGGGCTGCTGCGCAAGACGGTCGACAACGTCAAGGCGGTCGATGGCGTCGACGTGCGCGTGCGCGCCGGCCAGACGCTCGGTATCGTCGGCGAATCCGGGTCCGGCAAGACGACACTCGGCCTCGCGCTCACGCGGCTGATCTCGTCGGAAGGGCGCATCGTCTTCGACGGCAGGAACATCGATGCCTATTCCTTCGAGGCGATGCGGCCGCTCCGGCGCGAAATCCAGGTCGTCTTCCAGGATCCGTTCGGCAGCCTCAGCCCGCGCATGTCCGTCGACGAAATCGTCGCCGAGGGACTGGCCGTACACGAGCCGAAGCTGACGCGCGAAGAGCGCGACAGCCGCGTGATCGCCGCGCTGCACGAGGTCGGGCTCGATCCGGACACGAGGTTCCGCTATCCGCACGAATTCTCCGGCGGCCAGCGCCAGCGCATCGCCATCGCGCGCGCGATGGTGCTGAAACCGAAATTCGTGATGCTGGACGAACCGACATCGGCACTCGACATGAGCGTGCAGGCGCAGGTGGTCGATCTCCTGCGCGACCTGCAGCGCAAGCACGACCTCGCCTATCTGTTCATCAGCCACGATTTGAAGGTGGTGCGGGCGCTCGCCAACGATGTCATGGTGATGCGCAACGGCAAGGTTGTCGAATTCGGCCGGTCGGAAGAGATTTTCGACAATCCGAAGACCGACTATACAAAGGCACTGATGGCCGCCGCCTTCGATATCGAGGTCGCGCCGGCCGGCGTCGTCAACGAGTAGAGTTATGGCACAAAAAGGCAAAATCCTTCTTTCCGTCACCGGGTTCGATCCCGCGGTCTGGCGTACGGCACTGGAAAAGGCGGCGCCCAACCGCATGATCGTCGAGGAGCCGGCCGGCCCGAACGATCCCGGTATCGACTACGCGGTCGTCTGGAAACAGCGGCCGGGCGTGCTGAAAGGCCTGCCGAACCTGAAGGCGGTCTTTTCCATCGGCGCCGGGGTCGATCACATCTTCGCGGAAGGCGATGTGCCGGACGTGCCGATCGTTCGCATCGTCGCCGACGACCTGACCGAACGGATGAGCGAATATGTCGTCTGGCAGGTGCTCGACCATCACCGCAAGGGGATGCTCTACCGCGACCAGCAGACACGCAAAGTGTGGAATGAAAGCCGGATGCAGCCGGCGGCGCGCGACGTGACCGTTGGCATTCTCGGCTACGGCAATCTCGGCCGTGACGCGTCCGAAAAGCTCCGCAAGCTGGGTTTCCAGGTCATCGGCTGGAGCCGGACGGCGAAGACCGGCGAGACGATCGACACCTTCGCCGGCGACAACGGCCTCAACCAGTTCCTGGCGCTGGCCGATATCGTCGTCTGCCTGCTGCCGCTGACACCGGCGACGCGCGGCATCCTGTCGGCGCCGTTCTTCGCCAGGATGAAGACGCGCGGTCCGCTCGGCGCGCCGATCCTGATCAATGCCGGGCGCGGCGGACTGCAGAACGAGGCCGACATCCTCGCGGCGCTGGAAAGCCGCAAGCTCGGGGCTGCGTCGCTCGACGTGTTCGAGACCGAACCACTGCCGGAGGACAGCCCGCTGTGGACGCATCCGCGCGTGACGATCACGCCGCACGCCGCAGCGGCCTCGATGCCGGAGGCGCTGATCCCGTCGATCGTCGAACAGATGGACGCGCATGACCGCGGCGAACCGTTGAAGAACCTTGTCGATCGCGATGCGGGCTACTAAGGCCGGCGCACCGATGTCGGCAGGCCGTAAATTGGCTCGATTCGGCTGATCGCATCGGCGAGTGGCTCGATCGTCACCATCATGGTGCGGCCGCTGGCATGCAGCATGTCCGCGCCGTCGACCATGATGCCGACATGGCCTTTCCAGAAGACGAGATCGCCGCGCTTCAGCGACGAGAAATCGCCGCCGGTATCGAGCGCGTCTCCGACGGTCGCCTCCTGCATGTCGGTGTCGCGCAGGACGTCGCGGCCCGCCATGCGCATGGCGAGCGAGATCAGGCCGGAACAATCGACGCCGAAACCGCTCGCGCCGCCCCAGAGATAGGGGGTGTGGATCAACTGTTCGGCGACGGCGACAAAATCCGGCGCGGTTCCTGCAAGCGGCGCGACATGGATGGCGACGAGCGCCGTGTGATCGGGAAGAACGACGTAGCGATTGCCGCGGTGCTCCTCCTCGTCGACGACGGCGATTTCCGATCCCATCGACAGGGCGGCCAGCGGCTGCATTTTCAACTCCGGACCGGGATAGAGGAAGGTGCGCGGGACGATGACGCGATGGGTCGGCTCCGGCGCATCGAAGGAGAGCGCGGATTCGGCGGCATAGCCGACATAGCCGTCGCGTTCCCCCTGCAGCCAGACCCAACCCTCGGCGATCTCGAAGACGCGGACGCGGTCGCCCGTCAGGAATTGCGTGTCGACACCCGCGTCCTGCGCCGGGGCGTTGCGAATGTCGGCGACGGGGGCAGTCACCACGGCAGGACGGCCCTCGACGAATGCCTCCGCCTCGACCCTGCCCTCCAGCCGCCTGTCGGCGAGGTCGGGGCGACAGGCATTGAGGCGGCGATCGAGCGTCAAAGCGGCAGCTCCCGCGCCTTGGCGATGATCACGTCGGCGAACCGCTCAAGATAGAGCGCGCCGTCGACGGTGCGCGAAATGACGACGTTGCGCTTGTCGCGCGGATCGCGGTGGCGGGTCACCAGCTTGCGCGCGCCCATGGCGTCGAGCGCGCGGGTGATGACCGGCTTGGTGACATTGAGCTTGGCGGCGAGCCCGCGCACCGTATGCGGCGGCGGCTCGAGATAGATCGAGAGCAGGATCGCCATCTGGCGCGAGGTCAGGTCCGGCGCATCGTCACGCACCTCGGAAAGTGCGACCTGGTGCCACAAGGCCAGTGCCTGGCTCGGGCGCAAGCGAATGGACATGAACCGCTCATGCGTTCGTTTCGGTTCCGGCACAATATGCGCCATCCCTTAACAAACGCAATATGGAGGCGGTTAACGGGCCTCAGGCGACAACGCCGTAGCGCTGCTTGAGCGCCGCCAGCAGCGCGCGGATCGCCTGCGCCTCTCCGCCGACGGGCGCATGCGGCTTGGTGGATGTGTTCCAGGCGAAGATGTCGAAATGCGCCCAGCTCTTGGCGTTGCTGACGAAACGCTGCAGGAACAGCGCGGCCGTAACCGAGCCGGCCATGCCGTCGCTGGTGACATTGCAGAGATCGGCGACCTGCGAGTTCAGGCCCTTCATGTAGGGCGCCCAGAGCGGCATGCGCCAGAGCGGATCGTGCTCGAGCAACGAGGCGGCGGCAAGCGCCTCGGCGAAGGTGTCGTCGGTCGTATAAAAGGGCGGCACGTCCGGCCCGAGCGCGACGCGCGCGGCGCCCGTAAGCGTCGCCATGTCGATCAGGAGATCCGGCTTTTCCTCGTCGGCAAGCGCCAGCGCGTCGGCGAGAACCAGCCGGCCCTCGGCATCGGTGTTGCCGATCTCGACCGTCAGGCCCTTGCGGCTCGGGAAGATGTCGCCCGGCCGGAAGGCGTTGCCGGCAATGGCGTTTTCCACGGCCGGGATCAGCACGCGCAGGCGCACGTCCAGCTTCATGTCGACGATCAGTCCGGCAAGGGCGAGGACATTGGCGGCGCCGCCCATGTCCTTCTTCATGTTGCGCATGCCGCTGGCGGGCTTGATGTCGAGGCCGCCGGTATCGAAGGCAACGCCCTTGCCGACCAGCGTCAGCCGTGGCGCGCCGCGCTTTCCCCAGCGCATGTCGATGAGGCGCGGCGACGACGCCGACGCTTGCCCGACGGCGTGGATGAGCGGGAAATTCTGCTTCAGGAGATCGGCGCCCTTGATGACCTTGACGGCCATCTTGCGCGGCTTGGCGAGGCTGCGGGCCGCCGCCTCGATTCCGTCGGGCCCGAGATCGTTGGCCGGCGTGTTGACGAGATCACGGGCGAGCCACACGGCTTGCGCCAGGGACTCGATCTCGGCCCGGTCGAGGCCGGCATCGAGGATCAGGCGCGGCCGGTCGCCCGGCTGCCTGCGGTAGCGGCTGAACCGGTAGGCGCCGAACAGGAAGCCGAGCGAGGCAAGACGCAGGTCGGTTTCGCGGGCGTCCTCGAAATACCAGTCGCCGCCGGGCAGCTTTCCGGCCAGCGCGCCCGCTGCCAGCGGGTCGTCGGCGTCGCCGAGCCCGAGCACGGCGCCAACGATTTCGCCGCCGTCCTCGCCGGGCAGCAGGAGCACGTCGCCCGCGCCGGCCTTGAAACGGGTTTCGCTGACCCATTTCGCGGCCGCCTCGCCGTAGGCGGCCTCGTCCTTCAGGCCGTCCGGACGGACGAGCCAGACGGGTCGCGCCGCCTTGGTGCGGCGGCTTGTCGGCGTCAGTACATCATCGAGCATCATATCTTCCAGACCATCGGCGCGGCCGTCGCGGACGCGCTTTATTAACCATCCGTTAGGGTTAACAGAATATTGCTTTCTGCAAGAGATTCATCGCCATCGATGCGGCGTCATCCACCGGAACGAACGCCGCAAGGGAGCGCAACATGGTGCGATTTACCAACAGTGCCGCAACAATATCCTCACCCAAGCGGGGATCGGTGCGTCCGGTACTGCGCGCAATCGTGATCCTTCTTGCCGCCTCCACGGTCACTGCCTGCGCCAGCCGGGGCCTTACGACCGGCTCGATCGGCGCGCCGGCGCAAAAGCCTGTCGAACAGATGACAGCCGTCGAGCTCGAACAGGCGCTCAGCTCCTATTCGAAGATCTACGAGCGCAATCCGAAGGACAAGGCGGTCGCCATGGCGTTCTCCTCGATCCTGCGGATGAACGACCGCAACGACCAGGCGCTGGCCGTGATGCGCAAGGCCGCGATCGACTATCCCAACGACAAGGAAATACTCGCCGCCTACGGCAAGGCGCTCGCCAGCGCCGGCCAGTTCAACCAGGCGCTCGACGCGCTCCGGCGCGCACAGGATCCGACCCAGCCCGACTGGCGCCTGATTTCGGCGGAAGGCGCGATCTACGACCAGACCAACCGCTCCGACGAAGCCCGCCAGCTTTACCGCAAGGCGCTGGAACTGCGGCCGGACGAGCCCTCGATCCTGTCCAATCTCGGCATGAGCTACGTGCTGGAAGGCAATCTGCCGAAGGCCGAAACCTATCTGCGCCAGGCCGCGCAGCAACCGGCGGCCGACAGCCGCGTGCGCCAGAACCTGGCGCTCGTCGTCGGGCTGCAGGGACGTTTCGACGAAGCCGACCAGATTGCGCGGCGCGAATTGTCGCCGCAGCAGGCCGAGGCGAATGTCGCCTATCTGCGCAACATGCTGTCGCAGCAGAACGCCTGGAACCTGATCAAGCAGGAAGACAAGGCGAAGAAAGCCCAGCAGTAGCGTCTCGGCAATAGCGTCCTTCGCGGTCGCTTCTTCCGCCCGACTTCCCCCTTCTTCTGCATTGCGGATTCCGTGATACGATCCGCCTTCCGGTCGCCGTCGGGGCGGCCACGAGGGGGATCGTCATGACAGCGCTCAATCCGGAAAATCCGGTCTTCGTCACCTATGCGATCGCGGCCGCACTGATGGTGCTGAAGGTCATGGGACAGGGCTGGATGACCGTCTACCGGATGATGAGGAGCGATTCCGGGCTGGCGAGCCCGGAGGACCTGCAAACCGGCCCGCTCAACAGGAACCCCCGACCCGGCCAACTCGAGATCAACGACTATGTGGACCGGTCGCGGCGCATGCACCGCAACGATCTCGAAAACATTCCGGCCTTCTGGGCCGCCGGCCTGCTCTTCGTGACTGTCGAGCCGCCGCTTCTGCTTGCCCAGATCCTGATGTACGGCTTCGTTCTCGCCCGGCTCGCCCACGCGGTCGCCTACGTGACCAAGCAGATGCACGAGGTGCGCGCGACCTTCTACACGATCGGATCCGTCGCGGTGATCGCGATGGCGCTCTATGTTCTGGCCGCGGTCGTCTCGTAGCCCGCGTACAAACCGGCGGAACCAAACAAAAAGGCGGCCGATCGACCGCCTCTTCATCTTGTTCAGGCTAACTGCGGCGATCAGAAAATGCCGCCGCGCTGGGATATCTGGATGCCGGCGGGGCCGAGGATGACGCCGAACAGAACCGGCAGGAAGAACAGGATCATCGGCACCGTCAGCTTCGGCGGCAGTGCGGCAGCCTTCTTCTCGGCCTCGTTCATGCGCTGGTCGCGGCTTTCGGCCGCCAGCACGCGCAGCGCCTGACCGACGGGCGTGCCGTAGCGTTCCGCCTGAACAAGCGCCTGGGAAACCGATTTCACGCTTTCGAGGCCGGTGCGGTTGGCCATGTTCTCATAGGCCATGCGGCGTTCCTGCAGGAAGGACAGTTCGGCGCCGACGAGCACGAGCTCTTCCGCCAGAGGAACCGACTGGGTGCCGATTTCTTCGGAAACCTTGCGGAAGGCCGCTTCGATCGACATTCCGGATTCGACGCAGATCAGCATCAGGTCAAGCGCGTCAGGCCAGGCCTTCTTGATCGACGCCTTGCGCTTTCCCGCCTTGTTGGAGACGTAGATGTTCGGCGAGTAGAAGCCGAGATAGGCAAAGCCGACGCAGGCAAGAACCCGGATCGCCGTCGGCTGCTCGATAAGGGCGCGGAACACGAAGACGTAGGCCAGCGCGACAGCGAAGAAGACGACGGGCAGCACGAGGCGCAAAAACAGGAAGACGTTCAGCGGCTGCTGGCCGCGTAAGCCCGCCGCGCGCATCTTGTCGATGGTCGCCTGGTCCGCGAGGGCCTTTTTCAGGTCGAGCCGCTCGACGATGCGGCGCACGCCGCCTTCCTTGGCTTCCATGCGCAGCGAACCGCGGTTCTGCTGCTTTTCTGCGGCGAGGCGCGCGCGCTCACGAGCGCGGATTTCCTCGCGCTCGGTGGCGACCGTCTTCATGCGCGCCTTCAACTCGTTGCCGCCGAGCATCGGCGTCAGGATGGTGAACAGCGTGGCGAAGACGCTCACCGCGACGAGGATCGCGACGACGAATTGCTGCGATGTGAGCAGGTTTACGAGATCGTCACTCATTGCCTAGACCTCGAAATTGATCATCTGGCGCATCACGAAGATGCCGATCGACATCCACACGGCGGAGACGCCGAGGATCAGGAAACCGGTATTGGTCGTGAACAGCAGCATGATGTAGGCCGGGCTGGTCAGATAGACGAGCACGGTCACGATGAAAGGAAGCGCCGCGATGATCGCGGCCGAGGCCTTGGCTTCCATGGACATGGCATTGACCTTGGCCTTCATCTTCTTGCGGTCTCGCAGCACTCGCGACAGGTTGCCGAGCGCCTCGGCAAGGTTGCCGCCGGCCTTGGCCTGGATCTGGATGACGATGGCGAAGAAGTTTGCTTCCGGGATCGGCATCGACTGGTACATGCGGCCGCAGGCTTCCGGCGTCGACAGGCCGAGTTGCTGAGCCTCGATGATGTGTCTGAATTCCGATTTGACCGGCTCACGGGCTTCGCTGGCGATCAGGCGCAGGCCGTCATTGAGCGGCAGGCCGGATTTGATGGCGCGCACGATCACGTCGATCGCGTTGGGAAATTCATTGAGGAATGCCTTCATGCGCCGCTTGCGAATGAAGCTGACGACCCAGCGCGGCAGGCCGAAAGCGCCCGCGAACAGAATGCCGATGAGATAGATCGGCGGCACGCCCATGATGAAGGCGACCGCGGACAGCCCGACGCCGCAGATCAGCGAATACAGGTAGAAGGTCCGCATCTCGATCTTCAGGCCGGCCTGCATCAGCATTTTTTTCAGCGACGGGTGCGCGGCGTCGCGCACGCGGTCCTTGTTGCGCTCGTCGAGTTCGCTCAGCGAATCCTGGATCTGCTTCTTGCGCTTGGCGCCTTCGGACGCGCGGTCGAGCGCTGCACGGCGCGAGGCGCTGTCGGTCGACTGCGACTTGATACTCGACAGACGGCGGTTCTGGTTCTGCTCGTTCTCGATCGTGGTGAAGAACAACGCGTAAAGCACGCCGCCGACGCCAAGGCCGGCAAGCACGACGAATGCAACAACACTGGCCGGCAAACCAAAGATCATCATGACTGACTTCCGATCTCTTTCTGGCCCGTTACGGTCACGCTACCACGACCTCCATCGCATCGAGAGCCGCAGCGAGACGCTGCTCCTCGTTGAAGTAGCGGGCGCGATCCCACATGGCCGGTCTGCCGACGCCGGTCGACCGGTGCCGGCCGATGATCTTGCCGGCCGCATCCTCGCCCTCCATGTCGTAGAGCATGAGGTCCTGGGTGATGATGACGTCGCCTTCCATGCCGATCACCTCGGTGATGTGGGTGATGCGGCGCGAGCCGTCGCGAAGGCGGGCGGCCTGGACGATGATGTCGACGGAGCCGACGATAATCTCGCGCACCGTCTTCTGCGGCAGGGTGAAGCCGCCCATCGCGATCATCGATTCCATACGGCTGAGGCATTCGCGCGGTGTGTTGGCGTGGATGGTGCCCATCGATCCGTCATGGCCGGTGTTCATGGCCTGCAGCAGGTCGAAGACCTCCGGGCCGCGCACCTCGCCGACGACGATGCGTTCAGGACGCATGCGCAGGCAGTTCTTGACCAGATCGCGCATGGTGATCTCGCCCTCGCCTTCCAGGTTCGGCGGACGGGTTTCAAGGCGCACCACGTGCGGCTGCTGCAGTTGAAGCTCGGCCGAGTCCTCGCAGGTGATGATGCGCTCGTCGGTATCGATATAGTGCGTCAGGCAGTTGAGCAGCGTCGTCTTGCCCGAGCCGGTACCGCCGGAGATGACGACGTTGCAGCGCACGCGTCCGATGATCTGCAGCAGCGTCGCGCCTTCCGGCGAAATCGAACCGAAATTGACGAGCTGATCGAGCGTCAGCTTGTCTTTCTTGAACTTGCGAATGGTCAGGGCGGTGCCGTCGATGGCGAGCGGTGGTGCGATGACGTTGACGCGCGAGCCGTCGGGAAGGCGCGCGTCGCAGATCGGGCTCGATTCGTCGACGCGGCGGCCGACCTGGCTGACGATACGCTGGCAGATGTTCAACAGCTGCTGGTTGTCGCGAAAGCGGATGCCCGCGTCCACAACCTTGCCGTTGACTTCGATATAGGCGTTGTCGGCGCCGTTGATCATGATGTCGGCGATGTCGTCGCGGGCGAGCAGCGGCTCGAGCGGCCCGTAACCGAGAACGTCATTGCAGATATCCTCGAGCAGTTCCTCCTGCTCGGAGATCGACATCGCGAAGTTCTTGATCGCGATGATGTCGTTGACGATATCGCGGATTTCCTCGCGCGCGCTGTCGGCGTCGAGCTTGGCGAGCTGCGACAGGTCGATCGTTTCGATCAGCGCCGAAAACACCTGCATCTTGGTGTCGTAGTAGACGTCGTTGCGCTGTGTCTTGGCGCGCGGCTTGTCGATCGGCAAGTCGCGCGCCGGAGGCGGCGGCGCCTGAGGCGGCTGCGGCCGGCTTTCCTGTGCGGCAGCCGGCTTCGGCGGTTGCGGTGCTGTCTGAACAGGCGCTGCTGCGGGTGTCTCCGGCTTGGGGGCCGGCGCGGCGCCAGCATCGCGGGAAGCCCCGGAATGCGATGCGCCACCAAAAGATCCGCTTGATGCGCTACCCGTACCCTTTTTTCCGAACATCGGTTTGTCCCGTTACTCGCTTCGTTGAAGCGTCACTTCTTTTTCAGTTTCGCCAGCATGCCCTTCAGGCCGGATTTCTGCTTCTCCTTGACCACACCGCGCCCCGTCACGAGGTGCGCGATATTCGACAGGCTGGCGACAATCGGGTTGGCGGCATCGGTCTCGGCCAGCATGCGGCCGTTGTTGGACGCCGTTCCGAACAGTTGCGCGTCGAAGGGAATGACTGCGATCGGTTCGAGATCGAGCGGTTCAGCAAAATCGGACACCGCGATTTCGGGGCGTTTCGGCATGCCGACCTGGTTGAGAATGAGCCGCGGTCCGCGAGTCGTTGGGACGCAGCTTGCGCAGCGTGTCGATGATGTTCTTGGCATTGCGCAAATTCGCCAGTTCCGGCGATGCCACGATGACGACCTCATCGGCCTGTTCCAGTGTCCGCCGCGTCCAGCCGTTCCAGACATGAGGAACGTCAAGCATGACGTAGGGCGCAGTGCGCTGGGCGACATCGACCAGCTGCGAGAACGCATCGGGGTCGAAGTCATAGACCTTGTCGAGCATCGACGGAGCGGCCAGCAGCGACAGGTGCTCGGCGCAACTGGCGAGCAGGCGGTCAAGATAAACCTCATCGATGCGGTCCGAAGAGAATACCGCCTCGGCGATGCCCTGGGCCGGATCCTGGTCGAAATTGATATTCGCGGTGCCGAACGGCAGGTCCATGTCGGCGATCACGACCTCGGTCTGGAAGAGCGTCGAGACGGCCCAGGACACATTGTGCGCGATCGTCGACGATCCGACGCCACCCTTGGCGCCGATAAAGGCGACCGACCGGCCGAGTGGCTCGGCCTCCGGGTCGATGAACAGCGTCGAAACGACATTCATCATTTCCGCGATCGTGACCGGCGCGACGATATATTCCGAAATGCCGTTCTTGATCAGTTCGCGATAAAGCGTGACATCGTTGTGATGGCCGATGATCGCGACCTTTGAACTGGGATCGCAAACCTCGGCGAGATCGCTCAAACCCTTGAACAGGACATCCGGCGCCGCCGAGGATTCCAGAATGATCAGGTTCGGCGTCGGCGCGGACTGATAGAACTCGACCGCGGCGGGAATGCCGCCCATATAGACCCGGGTCTGGGCCTTGGACATGCGGCGATCCTCGCCCATGCGTCCGATCGGGGCGGCAACGCCCTCGGTTTCGCAAAAGGCCTGGATCGAAATGCGCGGGACCGGCCGCACATCGTTGAGTGCGGCGATATCGCCCGGATCGGCCGCGGGCTGGTCGCCGAAGTGCTCGTCGTAAGCAACGTCTGACATGCTTCTCTTCCCCGCTTAGTATGTGACCTCGGACGCCGCGCCACGAGGACCCTTCTGGTAATCCTGGATAACGGCAGCCCGCTCGGTTGCATCGATCTGGCTCGACTGGCGCGGCCCCATCAGGTCGACCGGATTGGCGATGATCGCCGCCAGGTTCGCCTGCGAGGAGCAGCCAAAGTCATGGTAGTTCTTGTTTTCGGCGGTCTCCGTGAGATCCGCGGGCCACGTGCCGCAGCGTCCAGTCGACGCGGTGACGCCGTTGTAGGAGAGGCGAACAGCCGCCGCCGAACCATGGGCGCTTGCATCATATTGCTGGACGACCACCTGGTTGCGCGATGCGCCGCCCTTGGAGATCGCGGCCAGGATCTGCCCTTCGACCGTCTTCGCCGCATATTCGTTCGGCGAGCCGACCGGCATGATCAGGAACATCGTCCCGGTGCCGGATTCAGCAAAGCCGGCCGCGAAGGCGCGGATGTTGGAGCGAACCGAAAGGTTCAGCTCGCGGGCGCCGGAGGCGACAGGAACATCGAGCGTGTGTTCCTTTTCGCTCAGCACGATCGGATGGCGGGTGCGGTAATCATCGGGGACGGCGCCAACCTGGACCGGATCCCGGCCGATGGAGCCGCAGCCTGCGATGACGGTCGCCATAACCAGCAACCCTGCAGAGTTTACATAGGCTTTGAAACGCATCGGACCCCACTCCTATTTGTAAATGAATCCGACGACGCCGTAGTAACGGCCATCGGGAAGATCTTTCTCAACGGTGCCGTAAATCCGGTTGACACGGCCGAGAAGGTTGCCGGTCCGATCGCTCGCCGGGGTGAAATTGTCCGTCGGCAGCGCCAGCTTGTTCGGCGGCGTGGCACGCACGAGATAGGGCGTCACGGTGATGACGAGCTCGGATTCGTTGTGGACGAAATCGCGGCTGCGGAACAGGGTGCCGAGCACCGGAACCTTGGAGAGGCCGGGGAAGCCGCTGACCACCTGGCGCACATCGTCATTGATGAGGCCGGCGATCATCATCGCGCCGCCGGAGGGCAGTTCGACGGTGGTGTCGGCAAGGCGCTTGCGGATCGAGAGGATATTTCCCGCCGGACCGTTGGCGGCGCCGATCGAAATCGGAACGGTGCCCGCGACGGTCGGTTCGGAGACCGACGTGCGGATCTTGAGGCTGATGCGCCCGGGTGCCAGCACGACCGGCGTGAACTCGAGCCCGATGCCGTAGTCCAGCGTCTGGATATCGTAGGTGCTGCCGTCATTGTCGCCGGCGCTCGCCCCCTTGACGATGTTGTACTCGCCGCCGACCTTGAACACGGCCTTCTCGCCGGAAATGGCGGTCAGGGTCGGAGTCGCAAGAGTCTTCATGACACCGGCTTCTTCCATCGCGCGGAAGTAGGCATCGAGCTGGAGACCGGCGATCGAGCCGCCGAGATTGAAACCGGTATTGCTCAGCTGTTTGCCGAGCGCGCCGGCGATGCCCTCGGAGATGCCCTGGAAGGAAATGCCGTGATCGCCGGTGCGGCTGCCGATCAGGTTGACGCCAAGCTGCTTCATGACCGAGCGCTGCACTTCGGCAACGGTCACCTTCAGCGTGACCTGGTCGCCGCCAACGATGTCGAGCATGTTGACGATCTTGCTGTTGCCGCGGCGGAAGAAAAAGGAGAAGGCGTCGGAGGTCGCATCGCCGCCCTTGACGAATATCTCGGCGAGTTGGTTCGCCTTCGCGGCGTCCTGCGGCGTCTGCACCGTGCCGCTCAGCACGATGTTGTCGTTGATGATTTCGGACTTGATGTCGGAATCGGGAATGAAGCGGGCGAGGTAGCGGTCAAGGCCCGTGACATCGCGCTCGATGCGCAGATCGAGGCTGACCACCTGCTTGCCGGCCTTGTCGAAGATGAAGATGTTGGTCTCGCCGACCTTCTTGCCGAACAGATAGATGCGCCGCGCGGTGCGGGTGACGGCATCGGCGACTTCCGGATTGGCGACCAGAATGTCATGGGCGTCGACGGGCAGGTCGAGCACGATCGACTTGTTGAGGCCCAAGGATACGCGCTCGGTGCCGCGGCTCTCGCGGCCGACCTCGATGATGTTGCTGTTGTTGGCACTGACCGTGTTGTCCTGGTCGGCCGCTGCGGCCGGAACCGCGGCCAGCGGCGTGGCCGTGGCCATCGCGGCGACCGCCGTTGCGGAAATCATGGCCTTGAAGAAGCGCTTGGCAGTCATACCCGGAAAGCTCCGCTCACAGGAATTGGCGCGGTTGCGAAAGATATGGGCGTTCATTGCGTTTGAACCTCGCTGCGCTTGCCGGACTTGATGATGGTGACCGCACCGCCGCTGGCGCCGCCGGTCAAAAGATGGTCGGCTTCGCCGGAATCGTCGGCGTTGGGATCGACGTCACGAACGGACC
This sequence comes from uncultured Alphaproteobacteria bacterium, assembly GCA_963712205.1. Taxonomy (GTDB): domain Bacteria; phylum Pseudomonadota; class Alphaproteobacteria; order Rhizobiales; family Rhizobiaceae; genus Oricola. Next base: position 217,431 of record CAVQHF010000008.1, read on the forward strand.
GCAAGGCCAGCGTCAGCCGATCGGCCATCTGCTGGGCGACGGTGATGATCTCGGCCTGTTTCGGCGTCAGTTGCAGGGTGGCGGTCTGGCCGACCTGGACGAGATGGCCCTGTTCGTCCTCGCGAATCGTCTGGTCGATCGCCAGAACGCGGATATTCTTGAGGATCGTCTCGGTGACATAGGAGCCGGCGCGATCCGCCGGACGCGTCGTCATGATGACGTCGACATAATCGTCGGGAAGGATGAAGCCGCCGGCGGACGTGTCGGCCGCGATCTGGGTGGCGACAGCGCGCTTGCCCGAGGGCAGGATCGAAGACATGAAGCTCTGGTCGGGACCGAGCAGCTTGATCGGGCGGATCGGCTCGCCCTGGGTGAGCGTGGCGCGGACGACGGAGCCGCGCAGTTCATCGATTGCGTTGGGGCGCAGCGAGCGCGTGATGTAATCGGGCGAAAGCGCCGAGACGGGCCATTCCTGCCAGCGCAACTGGCCGTCAATGGCCGTGCCGGTGTTCAGGTTTTCGCTGGCGACCAGGACCTCGTCCAGTTCGACCGCCGGCTTGGTCTCAACGGTCTGCGGCGCCTCCGGGGGCGGCGGCGCAACCATGTTCATGGCCATGTAACCGGCACCGCCTGCTGCGATGATCGCTACGCCAAGGATGATGATACGCTTCGACATGATGGCACCCACTTTCGGGATAAATTCCGAACCTCGTGGGAGCATGTTTCGTTTGCAAAGGTGTAATTAGGGTTAATAAGCCCGTAATTTTCATGCTTAATAAAGCTTAAATGCAATCTATCTGCCGTCAGGGGACCTCGCGGTCACGCGGCGAGCTGGCCGAGAACCCAGACCATCGCGGGCGATTCCGGGAAGGCGATCAGCCCGCCAATCGCCAGCGCGAAGCCGTAGGGGACGTCCTTTTCATCGATCATGCGGCGCAGGATCGGCACTTCGCCGGCATAGACGGCAAAGGAGGATTTGCGGAAGAAGATCAGGAAAAGCGTAAACGCGCCGCCGACGATCGTCGCCCAGAGAAGATAGTGGAGAAGCGGCGGGCCGAAACCCATCCACAGGCTGGTCGAGGCGAGCAGCTTGGCGTCGCCGCCGCCCATCGTACCGGTCGCGAACAGCGCAAAGGTGACCGTCAGCACCAGCGCGAAGGCGGCCAAATGCATGCCGAAATCCGACCAGGTGAGCCCGATGAAGGGCGCGACGATCATGAAGCTCGCGATCAGGACCAGCGATATCCGGTTGCCGATCGTCATGGTGAAGACGTCGGACAGGGCCGCGAAGATCATTGAAAAGGGAAACACGACCATGATGACGGCGGCGATCATCGTTTCACTCCACTCGTTACACTGGCTTCCTTCATACGCGGGCAGGCTTAAGATTTGCTAACCGCGCCGGCACGAATCCGGTGCCAAAATGAAAGCGGCCCGTCTCGCGGAGACGGGCCGATTTCGATTCTTGCATGCTGCCGTGAGGCAGCGCGGCATCAGGCGCCTTTGACCTGCGAACCGATAGAGTCGAACTTTTCATTCAGGTTCGAACCGAGCGTGGTTGCGCCGGTGATGATCGCGACAGCGATCAGGGCAGCAATCAGGCCGTATTCAATGGCGGTCGCACCGGACTCGTCTTTCAGAAAACGTGCAAACATGATGAGCTCCTATTTCTCGTTCACAGCACCGCCGTCAACACTCTCTCGGGCATTGATCGGACGAGCGGCAACCTACACGCGGCCTGTTTCCAGCCGCTTAAGGAACAGGGTTGCCAAAGGCTTAAGGCGGGCAAAGCGCCGCCATGGTGAAGAAACGGTAAGGCGACGGGCACGAATTCGAGTGAATGAAAGGGGCGGGAAAACCGCCCCTTCGCGCCGGTCCGGGCGGTCCGGATCAGCCGCCGGCGGCCGGCTGGCCGGGATGGACGACGAAGGACTTGTAGATATAGCCCTGCCGGCCGTCATAGACGACGGCGCACCAGTGCGGGCAGTTGTCCTGGGCGAGGATCTCGGCGTCATAGGGGACGACGGCAAGCACCTTCGGCGTCGTTGTCCGGCCCGGCGCGCAGATTGACCCATTTGGCGGCGCGGCCCTGCGTCAGCTCGGAAAGCGGCGGGAACGGTTCGGCCGGCGACGCGGCGGCCGAGGCGATGGTGACCGGCACCGCGGCGGGGCTGTCGTCGGGCGCGGGCACCTCGAAATCCTTCGCACCCTCGGCGGCGAGCCGGCTTTCCATCTCGACGGCCTGCTGCTCCGTCTCGGCGACGGCGACATCGGTGGCCGGCGACAGGATCGAGGCGGTGCGTTCGGCGTCGACGGCGGCCCGGACCGGCGCGGTCGCGGCCGGAGCCCAGTTCTTGGCGATCACGTTCCGGGCGGTTCCCCCTGCGGGGTTTCGCCGCCGGCGAAGCGGACCGACCCGGCGGGAAGCGCCGGCTGTTCGGTGACGGCGGGCGCCGGGGTTGTTCCGGCGGCTACCGGTTCGGCGGCGGGTTGTCCGGCCGTGGCGGCGGTCTGCGGCGCAATTTCATCCGGCGCCTGGCCTCCGCCGCGCAACAGGACGGAGGCAAGAAGCGCCAGGGCGGCGACGCCGACAAGGGCCACAAGGCCGATGGCGGCGATGCGGCCGATGCGGTTCGCGTCCGCGGGCCTTCCGGCCGCCGGTCTGCTTGCCGCCGGTCTTCTCGATGCCGGTCTTCTTGCCGACGGTCTTGCCGCCCGGCCATTGGCGGCAAAGTCCGCCGTCTCCCAAGATAGGCTACTCATGCACTTAACTCCACGCATTCGCGGCCAGACAGGCGCCGCTCGCAAAAGTTAACTGACACTTAATCCCCGGCCAGATTCGGGCGCGCGCCGGGCCGCCGGGTCACATTGCATGTCGCTCGAACACCGGGCGTGATCGGCGCCCCCTCCGTCCGCTTGCGCGGACATCTCCGCCGCGAAGGGGAGAGACTTTTCCGTCCCGCCCTCAAGCTTGGGGCTTTCCTTGTCGCAAGCGGCAAGCCGCTATCCGTTGGCCCTCGCTGGCGGGCCCTGCGGGCGCGCGTCATCGGCACCGCGCTTCCTCCCGGAAGCCGGGTTGTCTGTCCCATCCTTAAGCTTCGCTCCGCTCGCTGATGGGTCCCCTGCCGTTCACGACGTATCGTCCCGTTCGAGCGCCAGCGCCAGCGCGTGGCATTCGGCGAGCACGTCGTCGACCTCGTGGAACGGCCGCTTGCGGCGGCCGGGCGGCCAGCCGGGGCGCATGGGGGAGAAGTCTTATTTGGTTCGGTTCAAGCCAGGTCGCGCCTGGCCCGCCAGCGGGCGAGACGGCGGGCCTGTCCGGGAAGATCGTCGAGCGCGCGTTTCAGCCCGGCGAGCCGGCGGCAGAGGCGGGCGGCGTCGACGGGTCGTCGGGCGACGGGATCCGGATTTCGGGGATCGGCGCGGCTCGGAAAGGCCGATGACGCTGATGCGCGGGAAGGATTTCGCGCGGCGCCTGCGCGGGCGGACATCGAAGCGCTTGCGCGGATCGAGCAGGGGAAGGCCCGTGAAGGCGGGGACGGATGTGCCTGTGGTTTGTTGTGGTGGATGGTGTGGTGGCTTGTTTGCTGCGCGCCGGCACCACCACAACAACATCGCGCGCGGCGATGATGATCAGGCGCCGGACGGCGGATTCGGCGGCACGGAGAAGGCGCAGGATGTGGTTGCGCAGATGGCGCGGCAGGGTGGCCACAGCCTCGCCCCCGGCCAGCCCGGCCATGGCGAACAGCGCCGCGAGAATGCGCGGAAGCGCCTCGCGGTTGCGGGCAATCGCCCTGTCCCAGTTGATCATGTCCTTCCGTTCCTCGTTCGAAAGGCGGGAAAAGGGTACGGGAGGTGGCGGAGCGGTGGATAAGTCGCGACGGGATTTCGGCGATTGGCCGCCGGGGCTTTGGAATTGCTGACTGTTTTTGGTGGTCGCTTCGCGACGACCCCCACCCTTCATCCCTCGGCGAGCTCGGGACCTGCCCCGCGCGTTCAGCACTCGAAACGATTCACCGGATCGTTTCGCCCGCTACGCGGGGCGTGCTTCACCTCCGGGCGTTCGTCGCTCCAATCGACAAATCGTTGTCGATTGGCCGGCCGCGCCGGCCGCGTCTCACCCCGCCGCAAGGGGGAAGATGGGGCGGGGCCTCAGAACCGGCGGGCGCGTTCCCAGACCGGGGCGGCATTGGCGTGGGCGAAGACGCGCGAGCGCTCCTTGCCTGCCGGGTGGATCGGGTCGATGACGACGGCGCGGGCGGGGGTGAAGGTGGTCTGCTTTTTCATGTCGGTGTCTCCTGATGTCTGGATGGAGGCACTCTGCCTTCGCGCCGTTTCGGCCGTGTGTCGCGAAACGGGGCCGCGTGTTTCGATTGTTTCGGGGGCTTGCGCCGCGTTGACCGCCGCGCGTGGCGCGGCGGTATCGTCGCGCGGAATTCCCCGATCAGGGGGCCGGTGGCGACAATGGCTGACGAGTATACAATACCGCTGCGCATCAAGCGGGCTGGCGCAGCTGTTCCACTCGCTCGACCCGGCGCCCTTTCTCGAACGCGATTTCGACGCCGAGGCGCTGCAATACATGATCGACTGGGCGCAGGACGCGCCGCGCGACGCTGGTTTCGCCATCGTGGTGGAATTGTCGGCGGAGGCGCCGGAACCGCCGGCCGAACATCTGCTCGCCGACGCGGTGCGCGGCAATTTCTCCTACCGCGCCGACCGCGCCACGCGGGAGCTGCGCGAATTGTTCCGCAGCGGCCGGCGCGCGCTTCTCATCGGCCTGCCGATCCTCGCGGCCTGCCTGGCCGCCAGCCGGGCCATCGGCGGCGGCGCCGGGCCGCTGACGCAATTGCTGGGCGAAAGCCTGCTGATCCTCGGCTGGGTGGCGAACTGGCGGCCGCTGGAGATTTTTCTCTACGACTGGGCGCCGATCGTGCGGCGGCGCGCGCTGTATCGGCGGCTGGCCGGGGCGCGGGTGGAACTGAGAAGGGTGTGAGGGGGCGGCAAATGCTGGTGACTTGCCGCGTATTTATCGCCAGTGTTTCCGCAGGGAAACCGGAAGGAAAGCGATATCCGACATGGTGGAATTGACCGACGTTGCCGCCTACGCCTTTGACGGGAAAGGCGGCGCGCAAGCCGTCACCCTGGAACGGCTTGCCGCCCCCTCGCCGCAAGACGGCGACTTCGCCTTCGTGTGGGTGCATCTGCGCCGTGATCATCCGGGATCGATGGACTGGCTGAAGCGATGCGGCCTCGACCCGATCGTCATCGACGCGCTCGTCGCCGACGAAACGCGGCCGCGATGCACGGTGCACGGCAACGGCGCGGTGATCAATCTGAGGGGCGTGAACCTGAACCCCGGCGCCGAGGCCGAAGACATGATATCGGCACGCTTCTGGGTCGAGAAAAACCGGGTTATCGGCGTATGGCTGCGTCCGCTGATGGCCGTTCGCGATCTTTTCGAGGCAATCGAGCGGCAGCAGGCGCCGGTCAGCCCCGGCGACCTGATCGCCAAGCTGGCGCTGCGCCTCGCCGATCGTGCGGAGCCGACCGTGGCCAGCCTCAATGAAAGGGTGGACGCGCTGGAAGAGGAGATCCTGGACGAAGCCGCCAACCCGTCGCGCGGCGAGATCGCGGCCATAAGACGCTCCGCGATCGTGCTGCGGCGGTTCATGGTGCCGCAACGCGACGCGCTGGCAACGCTGGAGATCGAGGATCTGGGCTGGCTGAGCGACCGCGACCGGGGGCGCCTCCGCGAGGCCGCCGAGCGGGTCCTTCGGCTGGGCGAGGACCTTGACGCCATCCGCGACCGCGCCCAGGTGGTACATGACCAGACCGTGGAGCAGCGCGGCGAGGCGATGAACCGCAACATGCTGGTGCTTTCGGTGGTCGCCGCCATCTTCCTACCGCTCGGGCTCGTGACCGGGCTGCTTGGCGTCAATGTCGGCGGCATTCCCGGCGCCCAGTATCACTGGGCATTCGCGATCCTCGTCGGGCTGCTCGTCGTCATCGCCGGGCTACAGATTTTGATGTTCAGGCGTCTCGGGATCATGCGGTAGGGGCCACTCGGGTACGTATTGCAGGTCCGGGGCGGCGTTGGAGCCGCTCAAGCGCGGCCGGGGCGGGAAGAGGGCAAGAATGGTGGGAGGTAGGTGTATAACTTTTGCAGGAAGTCTTCCTAAAACGGACAATTTAATTCCGGATTCCAGCGCCCGCTTCGTAACAAAAGCTATCATGGATTTGCTCCCGCAAAGTCCTCAGCGCTTAACGGCGGCGTATTGGTAGTATGGCCGAGCTGGACATTCCGTCGAACCGATTTTCCGAAAGGCATGCGCAACGGGAAAACGCGGCATGAGATTCCGTCGAATTTTTGGCGAAAGCAATCACGAAAACGAAATTTTTCGTCTAATTGCGGAGCGTTAGAACGCGGGTAGATTCTCTATTCGGAATTGGGAGACAGCTAGCAGCCTTAGGCCAGGTCCGTGACACGACGGTCCCGGAGAGCCGAGTCCAACCAGATCCTGGTTGGCATCAAGCAGAGCGAGATATCATGCGTATCTTTTTTGGAGCCGTTGCGCTGGCAACACCGCTTGCCTTCGCATCCTTACCGGCATTTGCGGAAGCGACAACACGAACCGGCCATTCCCCCAGCGCGAACGCGATAACACTCACGGTTGAGGACGAAACGGTCCACGCGGTTCTGCAAAGCTTCGAAAAAACCGAAATCAAGGCCGGATCCAAGGACCTCATCAACCGGGAAACGAAAGACGACAAGAACGTCGCAAACGAGGTCGTGTCGGCCGAGTAACGCGAACGGCTGTCCGCCTGCCGGACGCGCCCCAAGCCGGCAGGCGGCAGCAGCTCTTTTCGGAGCAGATGCAAAATGTTGGAAACAGACAAATTGTTCGCGGGCTCGATCCCGGAAAACTATGACCGCTACATGGTGCCGTTGATTTTCGAGCCGTTTGCCTCAGATCTTGCGCAACGAGCAACGTCTTTGTCGCCAAGTACTGTTTTGGAAACCGCCGCGGGCACCGGAGTTGTCACCCGCGCGTTGGCGCCAAAGTTGTCGCCCGGCGCAAGCTATGTCGTAACCGATCTCAACCAACCGATGATCGACTATGCCGCTTCGCGACAAGGTCCCGACAGACGCATAAAATGGCGCCAAGCGGATGCTCTAGCGCTACCGTTTGAAGATTCGTCCTTCGATCTCGTTTGTTGTCAGTTCGGCGCGATGTTTTTTCCCAACCGCTTATTTGCCTACTGCGAAGCAAAGCGGGTCCTGAAGCCCGGAGGATATTTTCTGTTCAACGTATGGGATCGCATCGAAGAGAATGTATTTGCAGATGATGTTACGAACGCTCTTGCGAAGATTTTTCCGAACGATCCGCCGCTCTTTTTGGCACGTACGCCACACGGCTATCACGATACGACAGTGATCCGTAGCGAGTTGGAGGATGCAGGTTTCTCCTGCGTAGAAATCGAGACGAGAACCGAACAAAGCCGTGCATCCTCGCCGCGTCTGCCGGCTGTCGCTTATTGTCAGGGGACTGTTCTTCGCAATGAAATCGAGGCCAGAGATCCAAGGAAACTGGACGCTGCAACCGAATACGCTGCATCTGCAATTGCAGACAGACATGGCAGCGGCGAGGTTGCTGCCAAAATCCAAGCACACGTAATCGTGGCTATGGTCTAGGTGTTGGAATATCCCATTCCGGCACTTTGCGACACTCCGCAGCCGTGCTGCAATTGCGTCGCCTTCGGCGCGTAGCAGACATGAACCGAATTCATGAATTCGCGCCCTAGCGGACCATGCAGTTGCTCGCAAATGCGGCTGGTTCGGAGCCTTGCTCTATGACAATTCAGTGCAAGGGATGCGGTCTAACCGCATCCCCCGCCATTTCCGAGATTACTTACCCGGTTTCGGCTTCTGGGCCGGCTTCTGGCCAGGCTTTCCTGTCGCTCTCATCGTTATTTATCCCGAGAACCCACCGTGGCGGCCCTTCGTCACCATTGGCATAGAGCACGCGGCGGGAAAATGAATTCGCTCTCGGATTGCGGCGGATTTTCGGCGTTTGCAAGAGACTATCAGTGCTTTTCCGGCTTAAGGGACGCGGAAAAAGTTATGGCAGCGAATGCCGGAGAAAGGTCACAAACGATCATGTCGAATTGACTCTCAATTGTCCATTTTAACCGCCATATTTGCCCTCACCGAATAGCTTTCACACCATTCCGACAATTGCTGCCGCATTGGCCGTGCCGGAAAAGCTACTCCCCCACCTTCAGCACCTGGATGAACGCCTCCTGCGGGATTTCCACCTTGCCGAACTGGCGCATGCGCTTCTTGCCCTCTTTCTGCTTGTCGAGCAGCTTGCGCTTGCGGGAGACGTCGCCGCCGTAGCATTTGGCGGTCACGTCCTTGCGCATGGCCGAGATGGTCTCGCGCGCGATCACCTTGCCGCCGATGGCCGCCTGGATCGGGATCTTGAACATGTGGCGCGGGATCAGGTCCTTCAGCTTCTCGCACATCAGCCGGCCGCGCTTTTCGGCCGCGGCGCGGTGGACCAGCATGGAGAGCGCGTCGACCGGCTCCTCGTTGACGAGGATACTACATCTTGACGAGATCGCCCTCGCGGTAGCCGGCAAGCGTGTAGTCGAAGCTGGCGTAGCCCTTGGAGATCGATTTCAGCCGGTCGTAGAAATCGAACACGACCTCGTTGAGCGGCAATTCGTAGGTGACCATGGCGCGGTTGCCGACATAGGAGAGGTCGGTCTGGATGCCGCGGCGCTCCTGGCAGAGCTGCAGGATCGAGCCGAGATACTCGTCCGGCGTCAGGATCGTCGCCTTGATCCACGGCTCCTCGATGGAGGCGATGCGGACCACGTCCGGCATGTCGGCCGGGTTGTGCAGTTCGGTGGTGGTGCCGTCGGTCATGTTCATGCGGTAGACGACCGACGGCGCGGTGGCGATCAGGTCGAGATCGAATTCGCGGCTGAGGCGCTCCTGGATGATCTCCAGGTGGAGAAGGCCGAGAAAGCCGCAGCGGAAGCCGAAGCCGAGCGCGGCGGAGGTCTCCATCTCGTAGGAGAACGACGCGTCGTTGAGGCGCAGCCGGCCGATGGCGGCGCGCAGATCCTCGAAATCGGCGGCGTCGACCGGGAACAGGCCGCAGAAGACGACCGGCTGGGCCGGCTTGAAGCCCGGCAGGGCGGTGTCGCAGGGGCGCTTGTCCTCGGTGATGGTGTCGCCGACGCGGGTGTCGGCGACTTCCTTGATCGAGGCGGTGATGACGCCGAGCTCGCCGGGGCCGAGTTCCGGGACGACGACCAGCTTGGGCGTCAGGACGCCGACGCGGTCGACCGGGTATCTGGCGCCGGTGCCGATCATGCGGATGGTCTGGCCCTTCTTCATGACGCCGTCGATGACGCGGACCAGGACGATGACGCCGAGATAGGCGTCGTACCAGCGAATCGACCAGCATGGCCTTGAGCGGCTTGGTCGCGATCGCCTTCCTTGGGCGGCGGCAGCCGGTTGACGATCGCCTCCAGCACCTCGTCGACGCCCTGGCCGGTCTTGGCCGAGATCAGAAGCGCGTCGGAGGCGTCGAGGCCGATGACCTCCTCGATCTGCTCCTTGACGCGCTCGGGCTCGGCGGCGGGCAGGTCGGCCTTGTTGAGGACGGTGACGATCTCGTGGTCGGCGTCGATGGCCTGGTAGACATTGGCCAGCGTCTGCGCCTCGACGCCCTGGCGAGGCGTCGACGACGAGGAGCGAGCCCTCGCAGGCGCGCAAGCGAGCGCGAGACCTCGTAGGCGAAGTCGACATGGCCGGGGGTGTCGATCAGGTTGAGGACGTAATGCTGGCCGTCGCGCGCGTCATATTCGAGGCGCACGGTGTTGGCCTTGATGGTGATGCCGCGCTCGCGCTCGATATCCATCGTGTCGAGCACCTGTTCCTTCATCTCGCGCTGCTCGAGCGACCCGGTCATCTGGATCAGCCGGTCGGCGAGCGTCGACTTGCCGTGGTCGATATGGGCGACGATGGAGAAATTGCGGATGTTCTTGAGTGGTGTCTGCGTCATGGCGCCCATATAGGCACAAACGGGGCGGGCTGAAAGCGGGATTTTGGGTCAGGTACAAGCGCGCGCGACGAGGTCGTCATAGAGCGCGCGCAGGCGCCGGGTGACCGGGCCGTCGACCGCCGGCATCGGCTTGCGGTCGATTTCGGCGACCGGGGTGAGGCCGGCGAAGGTTCCGGTGAGGAAGGCTTCGTCGCGCCGCATGGACGTCGACCAGCGAAAAATTGCGCTCGAAGACGGGGATGTCGTTTTCGCGGCAAAGGTCGATCACCTTCTGGCGCGTGATGCCGTTCATGCAGTAGTCGCCGGTCGAGGTCCAGACCTCGCCCTTGCGGACGATGAAGAAATTGCAGGCGTTGGTGGTGTTGACGAAGCCGTGCGGGTCGAGCATCAGGCCCTCGTCGGCGCCGGCCTCCTCGGCCTGCAGGCAGGCGATGACGCAATTGAGCTTGGAATGCGAGTTGAGCTTCGGATCCTGGCTCATCGGCAGGCCGCGCACCTGCGGCACGGTGGCGAGCCGGACGCCGGTGCGGATGGCCGGCGCGGGTTTCGAATGCTCCATGATGATGACGATCGTCGGGCCGGAGCGCGACAGCGAGGGATGCTGGAACGGCTTCACCTTGACGCCGCGCGTGACCATCAGGCGGGCATGGACGTTGATCGGTCATGGCGTTGGCCGCCGCCGTCCCGTCCAGCGCGGCGAGGATGCCGGCGCGGTCCATGCCGATGTCGATGCCGACGGTGCGGCAGGCGGCGAAGAGGCGGTCGAGGTGATCGTCGAGGAACACCCATTTGCCGTTGTGGAGCCGCAGCCCCTCCCACATGCCGTCGCCGAGCAGGAAGCCGGAATCGTAGACCGAGACGGTCGCCTCGGCACGCGGCTTCAGTTCACCGTTCACCCAGATCAGGATATCGTCGTTGCGCGAATCGTGCTCGGCGTCGTGGGTCGTCGTCTTTTCGTTCTGCATGCCGGCAATTGAAACCGCGCGCCGGGCAAGGTCAACTGCGACAAGGCTCGCAGCACAGGGAGAACCGCCGATGGCCGGGACAAAAATCATCGCGATGTGGTCGGGACCGCGCAACCTGTCGACCGCGATGATGCGCTCGTTCGGCAACCGGGCCGACACGACCGCGATGGACGAGCCGTTCTATGCCGCCTATCTGGCGGCGACCGGGATCGACCACCCGATGCGCGACGCGGTGATCGCGGCCGGCGAGACCGACCCGGAGGCGGTGGCGCGGCAGTGCCTCGGCCCGTTTGCGACGCCCTGGTGCTACCAGAAGCACATGCCGCATCACATGGTCGACGGCTTTCCGCTCGACTGGGCGGCCGGGGTGACGAATGTCTTCCTGATCCGCCATCCGCGCCGCGTGCTGGCGAGCTACGCCAGGAAGCACGAAAAGGTCAGCGAGGCCGATGTCGGCTACCGGCGCATGCGCGCGGTCGACGCCGCGATCACCGCAATGCAGGGCGCGGCGCCGATCGTGGTCGCGTCCGAAGACATTCTCGCCGATCCGCAAGCCATGCTGACAGCGCTTTGCGGCGCGATCGGCATGAAGTTCGATCCGGCGATGCTGGCCTGGGAGGCCGGGCCGCGGCCGGAAGACGGCGTCTGGGGCCGGCACTGGTATGACGCGATCTGGAAATCGACGGGGTTTCAAAAGCCGGAAAGCACGGCCCTGCCCGACCTGCCGGACGATCTCGCGCGAATAGAGGCCGAAGCGCTGCCCGACTACGAGGCGATGGCGGCGCGGCGGCTGATGCCGAAGGGCTGAAGGAAAGATGCCCGCCGGAGAGTGTCCGGCGGGCACCGGATGGCGTCAGTGCGTCAGGCCGACGGCGGCATTGGCCTTCACGATCATCGGATGGAAGGTGAAGACGTCCGGCGTCGCGGCATCGACGTCGACCTTGATCCAGTGGACGTTGGGGCTGCCGAAGGTCTGGACGCGGGTGAAGTTGGGCAGCAGGTGGGTCGCGTCGATCAGCGGCTTGTCGATCTTGTAGTAGTGCGTGTCGCCATGAACGAGCACGACCTGGCCGTCGAAGGCCTCGGTCTGCGCGATCATCGCGTCGAGGAAGGCGGCATAGCCGTCATTGCCGGGGAGCCGGCTCTCGTCGTCATCCTCGGTTTCGGGGATGTCGAAGCCGAGATCGCCCTGCACGACGATCATGATGCCCTTGTCGCCCTCGGCTTTCGCCTTTTCGAAGGACTCCTTCAGCCATGCGATGTTGGCGGCATCGCGCTCGACATATTCGGCATTGTCGGCGGCGCATTGCTCGGGCGTGCGTTCGCTCTTCTTGGCGCAGGCCTTGTCGCTGTTGACCTTGTTGTTGTTCGAGCCGGGCACGTTGAGACCGACGAACATGGCACCGCCGCGGACATAGCGCATGTTCTCGACGAATTTCGCGCCGGGTCCGCCCTGGCGCTCGGGCGTGATCTTCTCGGCGCCGAAGCTTTCGGGCGATGCGAACATCACCTTGCGCAGGTGGTCGAGGCGCTCGAGGTTGTCGTAGCCGCCATTGTTGGTGCGGTGGCAATCGGTCCACTCATTGTCGCCGAGGATGTAGAAAACCGGCTTTGCCAGGCCGTTGAACATGTCCATCGCGTCCGTGTAGACGTCGTCGGTGCATTTCGACGAGCCGTCCTTGATGTCGCCGTCATAGAGCGAGAAGGCGATGTCGGAGGCGTTGATATCGTCGACGAGCGCCGGGATACGCGGCTGGTCGTTCGACTTTGCGTAGGGCATGTCGCCCCACAGTCCGACGGAATAGGTGTCCTGCGCCAGCGCGGCGCCCGACATGGCGCACAGGGCGGCGGCGATCGAAAACGCGCGCAACGGAATGCGCGGCAGCGTTGCAAGTTTCATGAATGTCTCCCGTGAAAATCGAAGAATCGACGCGCAATGCCTATCCGCCGCACATGACAATTGGTTGACGGCGTAAACGCCGCGATTAAGGAATTTCGCGCGGAACCGCTTGAAACATGAGCATGCTTATAATATAGCGCGCTCATGAAAAACGACGGAACAGAAAATTTAGGACTTATGCTGCACGATGCGGCACGGCTGCTGCGCAAGCGCTTCGAGGCGCGCGGCAGCGTGTACGGGCTGTCGTCGGCGCAGTGGCGGTTACTGGTCCGTCTGGTCAAGGAAGAGAAGAAGGAGGGAGTGGCGCAGGCACGTCTCGCCGAACTCCTCGAAATCGAACCGATCAGCGTTTCGCGCCTGATCGACCGAATGGAGGACGGCGGCTGGCTGGAACGACGCCAGGCCGCCAACGACCGGCGGGTACGCATGGTCTTCCCGACCAGCGAAGGCGCACGACGCTTTCGACAAGGTGAAGAGCATGGCGGCGGACGTTTACGAAGAAGCGCTGGCCGGCCTGTCGCCGGAGGCGCGCAAGACGCTCGTCGCCGGGCTGCAAGCGATATGTGACAACCTTTCCGACGGCGACAGCGCTTGCGGATCGATGACCAGGGAAACGGAAACCGCAGGATGAACGTGATCAGGAAACCCGAGCCGGCAGCCGAAAATTCCAATATCAAGCTGGCAGAGGCGGCGAAGTCCGCCGGCGACGCGTGGGACCGGCAGGAAGCCGAAGACAAGAAGAAACGCATGCCGTCGCGCAGGCTGATGATGATCGCCCTGCCGCTCGTGCTCGTCGTCGGCGGCGCCTATGTCTGGGTGACCGGCGGCCGTTACCAGGAAACCGAAAACGCCTATCTGCAGCAGCCGAAGGTGACGATCGCCTCGGAGGCCGCCGGGCGGATCATCGAAAGCCACGTCACCGACAACGGCTTCGTCCACAAGGGCGACGTGTTGTTCGTCGTCGATCCGGAGCCCTACCGGATCGCGCTCGAACAGGCGAACGCGGCGCTGGCCGACCGCGCGGCTGAAAGTCGGGCAATTGCGCGCCACCTACAGCCAGGCGCTGGCGCAAAAGCAGCTCGCCGCCAATGACGTCGCCTATTACGAAAGCGACCTGACGCGGCAGAAGAAACTGGAAGGCAAGGGCATCGCGACGCGCGCCACGCTCGACGAAACGATGCGCAACCTGACCAAGGCTCGCGACACCGAAGCCTCCGCCGACCAGGCCGTTACCGGCGCGCTCGCCGCGCTCGGCGGCAATCCCGACATCGAGCCCGACGAGCACCCGTCCGTGCAGGCGGCGCTGGCAACGCGCGACAAGGCGGCCTACGAGCTGGCGCAAACGACCGTCACCGCGCCCGCCGACGGCGTGATCTCGCAGGCCTCGTCCTTCCAGGCCGGCCAGCTGATTTCCGCCGGCACGCCGCTGTTCTCGCTGGTCGAGAACGGCGACAGCTGGGTCGAGGCCAATTTCAAGGAAACACAGCTGACCCACATGAAGCCCGGCCAGGAAGCCGAAATCCGCTTCGACACCTTCCCCGGCCGGCCGGTGAAGGCGACGGTGGAGAGCATCGGCGCCGGCACCGGGGCGGAGTTCTCGCTGATCCCGGCGCAGAACGCGACCGGCAACTGGGTCAAGGTCTCGCAGCGCATCCCGGTGCGCCTCAAGGTCGACGACAAGAGCCTCGCCATGGCGCTCCGCACCGGCATGAGCGCGACCGTCGAGGTCGACACCGGCGTCAGCCGCGGCCTGCCGAAGCTGTTCGGCTCGACCGCGACCGCCGCCGAATAATCCGCGAAGCCGTCCCATGCCCACGTCCGACGAGCATTTCCAGGAGGTCCCGCATCGCGGCCTGATCACCGGTTCGATCATGCTCGGCACGATCATGCAGGTGCTCGACACGACGATCGCCAATGTGGCGCTGCCGTCGATGATGGGCGACCTCAGCGCGTCGCGGGATACCGATTACCTGGGTCCTCACCTCCTATATCGTCGCCGCCGCCATCATGACGCCGGTGACCGGCTGGCTGTCCGACCGGATCGGCCGGCGCGAACTGTTCCTCGCCTCGATCGTCGGCTTCACCATCACCTCGATGGCCTGCGGACTCGCCTGGAACATCGAGGTCATGGTGCTGTTCCGGCTGCTGCAGGGCCTGTTCGGCGCGGCGATCATTCCGCTGTCGCAAACCTTCCTGCTCGACATCAACCCGAAGGAACGGCACGGCTCGGCGATGGCGATCTGGGGCGCCGGCATCATGGTCGCGCCGATCATCGGACCGACGCTGGGCGGCTGGCTGACGGAATATTTCAGCTGGCGATGGGTGTTCTTCATCAACCTTCCGGTCGGCATCCTCGCATTCCTCGGCTCTGCGGCGTATCTGCCGAAAATCGCCATCAGGCTGCGCGGCTTCGATTTCTTCGGTTTCGCCATGCTGTCGCTCGGCGTCGGCGCCTTGCAGCTGATGCTCGACCGGGGCGCCGAGGTGGACTGGTTCTCGGCGGTGGAAATCTGGATCGAACTCGGGCTCTGTCTGACCGGCTTCTGGGTGTTCACGATCCATTTGCTCACCGCCGAGGACACCTTCATCGACCCGGCGATCTTCACCGACCGCAATTTCGTCACCGGGCTGATCTTCATCTTCGTCGTCGGCATCGTCCTGCTGGCGAGCCTCGCGCTGCTGCCGCCGATGCTGACGAACCTGTTCAACCACTCGACCGTCCTGACCGGGCTGGTGATGGCGCCGCGCGGCGTCGGCACGCTGATCTCGATGATCATCGTCGGCCGGCTGGTGCGGATCATCGACGCGCGCATTCTCGTCGTTGCCGGGCTGCTGCTGACGGCATGGTCGCTGTACATGATGACCGGCTTCACGCCGCAGATGGACGACACGTTGATCATCGTCTCCGGCGTCGTCCAGGGGCTCGGGCTCGGGCTCGTCTTCGTGCCGCTGTCGACGGTCGCCTTCGCGACGCTGGCGCCGCAATTCCGCACCGACGGGACGAGCCTGTTCAGCCTGGTACGCAATATCGGCTCGTCGATCGGCATCTCGATCGTCACCGTGATGCTGACGCACAACCTTCAGGTCAACCATGTCGAGTTGTCGACATTCATCTCGCCCTTCAATCCGGCGCTCGGCGCGATTTCTCCGGCGGCGCAGGCGGGCGACCCGACGGCGCTTTCGATGATGGACCAGCTCGTCAACCAGCAGGCGCTGATGATCGCCTATATCGACGACTTCCACCTGATGATGATCGTGACGCTCGCCGCCCTCCCGCTGGCGCTGCTGCTGCGCAAACCGCGCGCTGCCGCGGCAGGCGCCCCGGCCGTCGTGCATGCGGATTAACTATTTGTAAATTTTGACATCGGTCAATGGCGGCCGCCGAAGCATGCGCCAGCCTTCGGTCTTTCGATACTCCAAAAGGAGGGAGAAATGACCGACAGGACATCCGTGCGCAGTCTGCTTCTACTTCTGCGCCTCGCCATGGCGTGGGTGTTTCTCTACGCCGCATCCCACCAGGTATTTGCCGCCGATTTCTCGGTGACCGGTTTCCTGGACCACACCAAGACATTCCACGGGTTATTCGCGCATTTTACCGGTCCGGTGATCGCGCCCGTCATCAGCTTCTGCGTCGCCTACGGGCACCTGCTGATCGGCCTATCCCTGCTCGCGGGGCTTTTGGTGCGGGTCAGCTCGATCTTCGGTATCGGGCTGATGATCCTGTACTGGATGGCCCATATGGACTTCCCCTATATCAGCAATCCCAACAATTTCCTGCTCGACGAACATATCGTCTACGCGCTGGTTCTGGGCCTGATGATCGCGGCCCATGCCGGCCATATCCTGGGCCTCGACGGCTGGTTCGCACGGCGGGCCAGCGTCAAGGAACACCCATTGCTGCACTGGGCGACGGCCTGACCGGCCGACGCTTTCCGGGAGCGCCGTCACCGTTTGCCGCGCGCCCGGCGGGGAGCACCCGCCGGGGTTCGCGCGCGACGCGGAAAGCATGACGAAACTTTAACTTGCAGCGCGCCGCATCACTACCCAACTTTGCGTTGACCGGAGTCAAGGCGGGAGACGCCTTGCACGGGCAGACAGGCCCTGCCCGCGACAAACGCAAGGACGACGGAAACCATGCCGGACAAGACCGAGATCGAAGCCATTGCGCGCAAGAGCCGCCGCCGCTCGCCCGCGATCTGGGTCGTCGCCATCGCGCTGGTCATCGCCGCCGCCGCCATCTGGTACTGGCAATCAAGCGGCAGCGATGCCGGCTCGGTGCGCTACACCACCTCGCCGGCCGGCCGCACGAACATAACCGTGACCGTGACCGCGACCGGAACGATCGAGCCGGTCAACACGGTGGATATCTCGAGCGAATTGTCCGGCACGGTGCGCGAGGTCGATGCCGACTACAACGACCTGGTCAAGAAAGGCGACGTGCTTGCCAAGCTCGACACCGACAAGCTGGAAGCCAATGTCGAGCACGCGCGCGCGACGCTGACCGCGCGCAACGCCAGCCTGATCGAGGCGCAGGTGACGCTGGACGAGAAGAAAGACGCCTACGAGCGCTCGCAGCGGCTGTCCGACCAGGGCATCTCGACGCAGGAGACGCTGCTGTCGACGCGGGCCGAATACCAGCGCGCCGTCGCGTCGCTGGACACGGCGAAAGCGAATATCAAGGTCGCGGAAGCCGACCTGAAGCTGGCGGAAACCGACCTCGACAAATCCGTGCATCTGATTCGCCGATCAACGGCATCGTTCTCGACCGGTCGGTGGAGGTCGGGCAGATCGTCGCCGCCTCGCTGTCCGCGCCGGTCCTGTTCACGCTGGCGGAGGACCTGTCGCACATGAACCTGAAGGTCGATGTCGACGAGGCCGATATCGGCCAGGTGGCCGTCGGCAATGAGGCGCAATTCACCGTCGAGGCCTATCAGGACCGCTCGTTCGAGGCCGCGATCGTGCAGTTGCGCTTCGCGCCGGAGACCATCGACGGCGTGGTCACCTACAAGGCGATCCTCGACGTGGCGAACAAGGAATTGCTGCTCAGGCCCGGCATGACGGCGACGGCGGAAATCACGGTCGCCAAACTGGACGATGTCCTCGCCGTGCCGAACGCGGCGCTGCGCTTCGCGCCGCCGGCCGAGACCCAGCAGGAGGAAAGCGGCGCGAGCGGCCTTCTCGGCATGCTGATACCGCGCCGGACGCGCTCGACGAGCCGCATCCCGGCCGCCGCCGACGGCGCCGGCATGCGCTCGATCTGGGTGCTGCGCGACGGCATCCCGGCAGAGGTCAAGGTGCGCACCGGCCGCACCGACGGATCGCGCACGCAGATCGTCGAGGGCGACCTGAAGGAAGGCGACGCCGTCATCACCGACATGGACACCGCGCAATGACCGCGCCCGGCGCCGCCGACGCGGCGGACAGAGCAGCACCGCCGCCGTCATCTCGCTTCGCGGCGTGACCCGCGTCTATGGCGAAGGCGAGGCCGCGGTGCATGCGCTGCGCGGCATCGACCTCGACATCGCGCCCGGCGAATTCGTCGCCATCATGGGTCCGAGCGGTTCCGGCAAGTCGACGGCGATGAACATCATCGGCGCGCTCGACACGCCGACGGCGGGCACCTACCATTTCTCCGGCGCCGATGTCGGCGGCTTCGACCGCCACCAGCGGTCCATCCTGCGGCGCGACTATCTCGGCTTCGTGTTCCAGGGCTTCAACCTGCTGGCGCGCACCTCGGCGCTCGACAATGTCGAATTGCCGCTGATCTACAAGGGCGTTGCGCGGGCCGAGCGGCGCGCGCTGGCGAAAGCCATGCTGGAGCGGGTCGGACTCGGACGCCGCCTCGACAAGGAACCGTCGAAGCTTTCCGGCGGCGAACAGCAGCGCGTGGCGATCGCCCGCGCGATCGCATCCGAACCGACCGTGCTGCTCGCCGACGAACCGACCGGCAATCTCGACACCGCGCGCAGCCAGGAGATCATGGAACTGATCGCGCGGCTCAACCGCGAGGAAGGCCTCACCGTCATCATGGTGACGCACGAGCCGGACATGGCCGAATATGCGGGCCGCATCGTCCACTTCAAGGACGGCCTGATCGAGCGCGACGGCATGAACGGAAATCCGCGTGCGCCTGCCACGGAGACCGCCGATGTTCACTGAAACCGTGCGGCAGGCCTTCCAGGCCATCATCCGCAACGCGATGCGGTCCTTCCTGACCATCCTCGGCGTCATCATCGGCGTCGCCGCCGTGATCACCATGGTGACGATCGGCCAGGGATCGACCGACCAGATCGAGTCCGACGTCTCGAAACTCGGGCACCAACCTGCTGATCGTGCGCCCGGGCGCCGGGATGGGGCCGCGCTCGTCGGGCCGGTCGGCGCCGCGCTTCACCCTCAAGGACGTGGAGGCGATCAAGGAACAGATCCCGGGCGTGATCGCGGCGACGCCCGCCAACACCTCGTCGATGACGGTGATCTACGGCAACGAGAACCACCAGGCGACCATCACCGGCGTCGACAACGACTTCCTGATCGCGCGCGACTGGAACGTGGCGCTGGGACGCGAATTCTACGAAAGCGAACTGCGCGCGGGTACCGCCACCTGCATCCTGGGCGAAACCGTGCGCAAGGACCTGTTCGGCGCCGGCGACCCGGTCGGCGAAACGATCCGCATGGAGCAGATTTCCTGCCGCGTGATCGGCGTTCTGGAAGCGAAAGGCGCGTCGAGCTTCGGCCAGGACCAGGACGACACGGTGCTGATCCCGATCCGCACCTTCCTGCGGCGGATCGCCGGCAACCAGGACATTTCGTCGATGTATGTGGCGGTGGAAACCGGCTATTCGACGGAAAAGGTGCAGTCGGCGATCGAACTGCTGCTGCGCGAGCGGCGCCGGATTTCCAGCCGGCGAGGAAGACAATTTCTCCGTCATGGACACCAAGGAGATCACCTCCATGCTGACCGGCATCACCACGGTGATGACCGGGCTTTTATCGGCGGTGGCGGCGGTCAGCCTGCTCGTCGGCGGCATCGGCATCATGAACATCATGCTGGTCTCGGTGACCGAGCGCACGCGCGAAATCGGGATCCGGCTCGCCATCGGCGCGACGGAAACCCAGGTGCTGATGCAGTTCCTCGTCGAGGCGATCGTGCTGTCGCTGCTCGGCGGGCTGATCGGCATCGTGCTCGGCCTCGGCTTCGGCTATGTCGGCTCGATCTACATGAAGATCCCTTTCTCGCCGGACTGGACGACGACGTTCCTGGCCTTCGCCTTCTCGGCCTTCATCGGCATCGTGTTCGGATATTTTCCGGCGCGGCGCGCCGCGCGACTTGACCCGATCGAGGCGCTGCGGCACGAATAGCCGCAGCGCCGACAGCCCGGATCCGGCCGCAGATTTCCGCATGATTTCAGCGCCGGACCAGACAGCCAAAAGGTACTCCCATGACACGCATCGCAAAGGCCGCGATCATCCTCACCGCCCTTTTGTCGGTGACCGCCTGCGCAAACACGATCCGCGGCATCGGCCGCGACACGGCGAATGTCGTCCAGGCGACGAAGACCGCCGGCTCGGACATCGCCAACGCCGCCGAATAGGACCCGGCGATGGCCGTCATCGTCAGGGCGATCTGCGCGATCCTGCTGCTCATGCAGGCAAGCACGGCTGCCGAGGCGCATTTCGCCACGGGCGTGAAGCTGCGCTCGATCGTGGTGACGCGCGACGCCGACGGCGGAACCAGCGCCTTCGTGCGCACGCCGCTGCCGCTCCTGTTCTCCGATCTGGCCGCAGCGGCGCAGGCGGCAGGGACGCCGCTCGACAGTGAATTCATCCAGGCGCAGGAGACGGCGACGGGCCCGGTCTACCATGTCTCGCTCGACGCGATCCGCGCGAACGAGACGGCGTTCGCCAAGCGGCTGGAAAGCGCGTTCGCGTGGTCGCAGAAGGGCGAGCCGGTGACGGCGACGCTGATTTCCTGGCGCATCCACGGCGCGGAGCCGGCGACCGCATTCAATGACGCGGCGAGCGCGCGGGCGGCCCTGCGGGCGAAGAACGCGGCGCAGGACCCGCTGTTCGGCGAGGCCTATGTCGACATGCAGCTGAAGCTCGCCCTGCCCGCCGCCGGCGGCGCGATCGGGATCGCCTCGGCCGTGGCGCCATTGCCGCTGCCCGACGGCGTCTCCATCGACAACCACATCGTCGACGCGCGCGGCGATGCGCCGGTCTCCTACACAAGGCCCGGCCAGCTGGAGGCGGCGGAGACGATCGACGGCTCGCTGGCGCATACGGTGGTCGAATTCGTGCGACAGGGCGTGATGCACATCCTGCAGGGCATCGACCACGTCTTCCTCGTCGTCTGCCTGGCGCTCGGCGTCGGCGCGCGGTCGCGGCTGCTGTGGATCGTCACCGCGTTCACGCTCGGCCACTCGGCGACGCTGATCGCCACCTTCCTCGGCGCGACGCCGTCATGGCCGTGGTTCATCCCGGCCGTCGAAACGGCGATCGCGGCGACCGTGCTCTACGCGGCGGTCGCGGCGCTGAGGCGGCAGATGGACTCGATCGCGGTGATCGCCGGCGTCGGCCTGTTGCACGGGCTCGGCTTCTCCTTCGTGCTCGGCGAAATCCTCGGCCGCGACGCGCCGAACCTGATCCCGGCGCTCGCCTCCTTCAATGTCGGCATCGAGTTCGGGCAGTTGGCGGTCATCGCCGCGACGCTTGCCGTCATGGCCGTGCTGACGCGGCTTTTGGCCGGCGCAACGCCGGTGCTGCGCAACGCGGCGCTGGCCGGCATCGCCGGCATGTCGGCATGGTGGATCGTCGAGCGGTCGGCCGCGCTGGTGGCCTGACCCGACCTACAGCTTAAGGTCGTTCGCGACCTTTTCCTCGAGGGCCTTCGTCTCCGCATCCTCGCGCGCCAAGGCAGCGGCATATTCGCGGTTGATGCCGGTACCGTCGAAGAAGGTCATGCGAATGGCGGAAACCTCGTTTCCCGCGCCTTCGAGGTCGAGCGTGTAGGCGACGGGGCAGCGTTCCGCCAGATCGGACATCCGGGCCAACGGGCCTTCCGCGAACGCATCCGCCGAAAGCTTGCCGGACACCGGCCGTTCATCAAACAGCCGGGCGAGCGCCGCGTCGCCGCTGTCGCGGATATTGCAGTAGGCGCCAGACGAGATGACGCCCTGGCCCGAAGCCAGATGCGGGTAGGCGCCGCTCAGTTGCCCGGCGACGGCCGGGCGGGGAACCGGTGACTTGAATACGATCTCGCGCTGAACCGCCCACACATCGCCGTCGTGGATCCAGGCGCGAATGGTCTCGGTCAGCGTATCTGCCTCGCGCGCGCAGAAGAACCGGCCGCCGCCGTTCTCGCATCCCGAAAAACCGTTGTCGGCGACCGTCTGTTCCAGGGAATCGCCGGACGTCGCCAGCGTGATTCCGGAGATCTGCGGTTGCTTGTCCGGCGTTTCGTAGACGACCTTCGCAATCTCGGCGCCGAGATCGGCCGGCCGAGCGGGGCCGACGGTTTCGGGAGCGGGCGCGGCAAGCGCGGGCAATTCCGTGCTGCCGGTGACCGGCGCCGCCGCAAGACCCGGCATGGGCTGTTCCGCTTCGCTCGACACCGGCGCCGCCGCGAGACCCGGCATCTGCTGATTGGCTTGTTCCGGCGCAGCGGCAAGGCCGGGCATTTGTGGCGGCGGCGTTTCGGCGCCGCCCGAAGGCGCGGCGATCGTCGGAAAGGCCGTGCCGGAACCGCCTTGCTGCTGGGCCGACCCCAACTGCGGAAATCCGCCGCCGGGAGCGGCTTTCGCCGTGTCCGACGTTCCAAGCTGCGCCGCCAAGGCCCATCAAACCGCGAACCAGCCTGTCATCAGCCGCCGCCGGCGAGACGACGCCACTCGCCAGCAGGAATCCGGCGACAGTTTTCGATATTGTCTTCTTCATCCGCCCTGCGACCTCCTTTGTGCTATCGAGATCAGCCAGTTGGCGGTCGCCACGTCGCTGTCAGCGGCAAATGAAGAGATCACGTTACTGAGTTGAGCGTGGCTGACCGCCATATTCTCTATCAGGGTCACGCAGGAATTCGGGAACGGCTGGTAGATCAGACGACCGTCCTTTGCCTGCTTGCCGACGTTCACACCGCGAAACTCCTCCACCGCCGCGAGAAGATAGGAGAGATAATCGAAGGACGGCTTGTAGGACGGAGCGGCGTAAGCGATGAAATCGCACATGATTGAACGCCGGCGGCTCACCTCGGCATTGTCGTAGTTGCGCAGAACCGGGCTGCCCAGAACGATGACCAGCATGTCGAGAAAGTTCTGGTCGTTCAGGCTGAGACGAAATTCTCGAACGCGACCAAGGGATCGTTTTGCGCGCGGCCCGCAATCGTCGCCGCAAGCAACGCGCCAACAACGAACGCGCAACGTACCAGTATAGGGACAATACGCATAACTCCCCCATCCTACCAGATTTAGCCCTCTTTCATTAAACATTCAGCAATCGGCAAGCGCAAGTCTCAACGCTGTTGTGTTACGTGACAGTCTCGTAACGACCGGACTCTGTTACAAATACCGAACCAGCCGAAACCTTCCGGGATATTTTCATGACGCGGACTCGATCTATTCCGCGCGCCACCGGACATGTCCCATAGAGACGCGACATCACTTGTGCACTGCAGCATCCTTGTGAAATCCGCCGAATCAGCAGATGATGCCCAATATTCGGGCAGGACGGGCCGAAGCCTAAATTTCAGCGTCGTATATTGTTGCCTCGCGCCGCCTGGAGAAACAGGAAACGCATGAGGTCGGGCAAGCAAGGCACCTAGCCCGGAGGCTCTTATGCGCCCACGACACCACCGCCCGCCCGGCAACAGCGCCGGCAATTTCCTCTGCATCGCACAACCCGAACGCGGATCCGCCCGCATGGCAGCCCGCATCGCCGCCGCCTCGGCCAGCCTGGCGCTTGCCATGGCCGTAACCGGCGCGACCACGGCGCGCGCGCATGAAGCGCCGTCGGGCTGGATGTATCCCTACGAGTGCTGCTCGGGCTACGACTGCCGCCCGGTTTCGTCGAAATGGATCAAGGAAAGCGGCGGCGCCTTCATCATACCGACGACAGGCGAAGCCGTGCCTTATACCGACAAACGCATAAGGACTTCGCCCGACGGGGAGTTCCACTGGTGTTCGGTGGCCGGCTCCGACGACGGCAGGACGATCTGCCTGTTCGTGCCGCAGCGCATGTTCTGACGCGACCGGCGGCCCGTTTTGGAGCACCGCGACGCGGAGCGGTTTCGTTTCGATACAGCGCCTACGAATTGTTTACCACGTTCATAGTCCCGTAAGGGAATGTCTCGGCGATTCAGTTCTTGTTTTCCCGCGTACGCTATCCCGGACGGGCAGATTAATTCCGGGGCGGCAACATGCGTTATCTCAATATTCTCGCGCTGGCGGTTTCCCTCGCCATGGCAGCTACCGTCGGTGCGGCCTTTGCCGATGGCTGGCACGTGGACCGCGTCACGCTTCCGGCGGTTTACACGACCGACGGCAAGACCTGGGCGCCGGTCACGCAAGGCATGAGCGTGCCGAACGCATCATGGATCAATACCGGCGATCACGGGCGCGTGGCACTGAGCCGCGGCACCGACACCATGTTCATCGGGGCCTATTCGCTGGTGGCGACCGTCGAGAGGGGCACCGACGCCAGACCGGTCTCCGACGTGCGGCAACCGTTCGGCGCCGTGACGATCGACCTGAAAAAACGCGGCTACGACCAGATGAAGGTCACCACTCCGTACATGGCGGCAATCGTCAAGGGCACGCAATTCACGGTTACCGCCCGGCGCCAGCATTCGACGCTCGGAGTCAATCGCGGGCTTGTCGAGGCCACGGACCGTCTTACCGGCGCGGTTGCCGAGGTCGGGATCGGGGGCATGGCCGAGGTCAATGCCGCCAATTCCGTCCTTCAGCCTGAACGGCATCAACACCTCCATGACCGCGACGGCGACCGCCCGGTCCAAGGCGAAGGGCAACGCCTACGGCCTTTCCAAGAGCAAGACCAGCAGCGTCGGCAATTCCAAGGGAAAAGGCGCCTCGAACGGCAAGGGGAACGGGGAAACGGCAAGGCAATTCCGGCGGCAACGGAAACGGGAACTCCGGCGGCAACGGAAACTCCGGCGGGAACGGGAACGGGAACGGGAACGGGAACGGGAAAAGTAATTGACCGACCCGAGCCGTTCAACAAACGCCAACCCAGTCGCGTGAACCGGTTGTCATGATCCGGATCATCGACCAGCGACGAACCATCGTGAGCGCGGGAATTCTCGCGCTCATTCTGCTTGCCCAGGTCGCATCGCTGTTCGGTCCGCTCGACCGTTTCCTCGCCGACAAGCGCTTCCTTTTCGCCGACCGCCCCGCGTCCGGGGAGGTCGTTTTCGTCGCGATCGACAAGAAAAGCCTGGATGCCGTCGGCGTCTGGCCCTGGCCGCGCAGCGTGCATGCGCGGATCACGGACCGGTTGCACCAACTCGGCGCGGGCGAAATCTATTTCGATATCGACTTCTCCACGCCGTCCGATCCAACCGACGACGAAGCCTTCGCCGCGGCCATCGAAAGAGCGCAGGGCAGCGTGACGTTGCCGGTCTTCCTGCAATATCCGGATGCGGCGTCAACACAGCGCAAAGCAACCGTCACCGCCCCGATCGACATGCTGGCGCGCAACGCATGGCTCGCCACGGTGAACATCCATCCCGACAGCGACGGCAAGGTCCGATCGTTCCCGACGGGGCAGGTCGCGGGATCCGAATTCATCCCGTCCGTCCCGGCGGCCATCGCCGGACAGAATGCCGGGACTGAAAAGGCAATCCGGATCGATTTCGGCATCGATCCGGCGACCGTGCCGGTCGTCAGCGTATCCGATCTCCTGAACGACAAGGCCGACCCAGGACTGTTCAAGGGAAAGAAAGTGGTCGTCGGGGCTTATGCGACGGAGTTGCGCGATTTCTACCCGGCACCGAAGCAGGGATATATCGCCGGCGCGATGGTTCAGATTCTTGCCGCGGAAACGCTGATCGCCGGCCGCGATCTCGTTCCCATCGACGGCATGCCCGTCGCCGCGGTCACACTCGCGTTCCTGATCCTGGTGCTGGCCGCGCTGCGGACGCGGACCCCGCTCGAGGGCGCCGCAACGCTCGTGGCGATTTCGGCGATCGCGGAGGCACTTGCGACATTCGCCTATGTCCGGTTCGGACTGCTGGTGCCGACCGCCTTCATCCATGTCGCAACGCTGACCGCGCTGGGCCTGCGATCCGCCGCCATGTCGGACTTCTTGCGAAGGCTGCTGCGCGAAGCGACCAGGGAGGCCCGCCATATGCGGCAGGTCCTGCAACAGGTCGTCAGCGAGAATTTCGACGCGATCGTCGTCATCGACGAAGACGGCCGCGCATTGCAGACAAGCAACGCGGCCAGCGCAATCTTCGGCCGCGCGCAATCCACCCCACCAACCGACGTGCCCGCGTCGAGCTTCCTGCCGGAGGCGCTGTGCGCGGAGATCAAGACCGCCCTTTGCGCTGTGCGCGACGGCATGCGGCATGAGCCGGAAATGAAAACGACGGCGCTTCCGGCGGAAGACGGCGGCACCCGCTCGATCGAATACACGATCGGCATCTCCGTTCTGGACCACGACCGGAAGAAAAAGAACGGCGAGCGCCGGCTCGTCGCCTGTCTGACGGCGCGCGACATCACGAAGCGGCTTTCCGACGAGCAGAAACTGCAATGGCTGTCGGATTGCGACGACATGACCAATGTCTGGCGCCGCCACGCCTTCCTGCGCGCCGCCGGCTCGACGATCAAGGAGACCGGCGCCGGTCAGGGGTTCGCGATCGTCGCGATCAATCTGCACCGCTTCAAGACCGTCAATGTCGCGCTCGGACGCGAAACCGGCAATATGGTGCTGGTGGAAGTCGCGCAGCGGCTGCGGAATGCCGATGCCCGCGTCCGTGCGGTCGCACGGCTCGGCGGCGACACATTCGCCGTGCTGCTCGACGGCATGGCGGACGAGGCCGCAGCGCATGCGGCGGCCGAGTGCATCGTCGGCAGCATCAAGGCCCCGTACCGGATCAAGCGCGCAACCGCGCAGGTTGGCGTGAAGGCCGGCGTCGTGGTGTACGACCCCGCGATAGACGCCGCGGAAACCGCAGGACACCTGCTCGAGCGCGCCGAGATGGCGCTCGACGAGGCGCGTATCACCAGAGGGACGGAAATCGTTTTCTTCGACGAGACACTGGCCAACCAGCGCAAGCGCGCCCGCATCATCGAACGCGACCTCTGGGGCGCGCTGGACCGGGACGAACTGACACTGCACTACCAGGTGCAGATGGACCTGAAGGACGGCACGCCGCGCGGCGCCGAGGCGCTGATCCGGTGGCACCACCCGCTGCTCGGCACGGTGTCGCCGGTGGAATTCGTCGCCATCGCGGAAGCCAACGGACTGATCACCGCGCTCGGGCGCTGGGCGATGCTCACGGCCTGCAAGGAAGCGGCGAACTGGCCGGAAGCCCTGTCGGTCGCGGTGAATGTCGCTCCGCAGCAACTCGCCAACGACGCGATCATCGCCGACGTGAAGGCGGCGCTGGCGCAATCCGGCCTCGATCCGGCGCGCCTGACGATCGAGCTGGTGGAAAGCGAATTGCTGGAAACGGACGAGTCGA
Organism: uncultured Alphaproteobacteria bacterium; assembly: GCA_963712205.1. Lineage (GTDB taxonomy): Bacteria > Pseudomonadota > Alphaproteobacteria > Rhizobiales > Rhizobiaceae > Oricola. The sequence continues at coordinate 245,067 of CAVQHF010000008.1, forward strand.
CGCTGGCGCGGATCAGGGCCCTGAAGACTCTGGGCGTGTCGCTGTCGCTCGACGATTTCGGCACCGGCTATTCCGGCATCGCCTATCTCGCGCAACTGCCGTTCGACGAGATCAAGCTCGACAAGCAGTTCACCCGCGACCTGACGACCAATCCGGAAACGCAGGGGATCCTGCGCTCGGTGGCCGTGCTCGCCGAGACCTTCAAGATGACCATCGTGTGCGAAGGCGTCGAAACGCGCGAACAGGAGACGTTCCTGCGGCTGATCGGCTGCGAGGAAGGCCAGGGCTATCTCTATTCGAAACCGGTCGATGCCGAAGACTTCCGCCGGCTTGCCGACGAATTGCTGCAAGACGGACAGCGCGGGCTGGCCGCGTCCGCCTGACGAAAGGCCGTTTTACGGCTCTTCCCGTTCGCCCGGCCTCGCAAGCAGCAGGAAGCCGGCGAGGCCGACGCCGGTGAAGGCCGCGCCGCCAAGGAAGGTCGCGGACGGCCCGACCCATTCCCACAACGCGCCGGCCGTCAGGCTGGCGGCAAGAAGCGCGATGCCGGTGACGAGATTGAAGACGCCGAACGCCGTACCGCGCGAGGTTTCCGGCGCGGTCTCGGCGACGAGCGCGGCGAGCAGTCCCTGCGTCATGCCCATATGGAGCCCCCAAAGCGCGACGCCGGCCATAGCGGTCCAGACACCGGGGGCGAAGGCGAGAACCAGATCGGCGGCGATCAGGACGGCGAAACCGGCGGCGAGGATGGCGCGCTTGTCGAAGCGGTCGGACAGGGCGCCGAAGGGATAGGCCGTCAGCGAATAGACGACATTCATGACGATCAGGACCAGCGGAACCAGCGCGACCGGCAGCCCCCTGCCCTCGACGCGCAGCACCAGAAAGGCTTCGGAGAAGCGGGCGAGCGTCAGCACCGTGCCGATGGCGACGACGCCCCAGAACAGGCCGCCCAGCGCCTCGAGTTCCGTCGCGCGCAAGGGAAAGCGCGGCGTGCGGCCATTCGGTTTGCGCTGCGGCTCGCGCACGAAGACGATCAGGATCGTCACGGCGATCGCGCCGGGGATCAGGGCGACCCAGAAGACGGAACGGAAATCGCCGGCGAACAGCATCATCAGGCCGATCGCCAGCAGGGGACCGAGAAAGGCGCCGACGGTGTCGAGCGACTGGCGCAGGCCGTAGGCGGCGCCGCGCAGGTCGGGCGTGGTCAGGTCGCCGACGAGCGCATCGCGCGGGGCGCCGCGCACGCCCTTGCCGACACGGTCGGAAAAACGGGCGAACATCACCCAGTTCGCCGTCGGCGCGAGCGCGAAGAGCGGCTTGGAGGCCGCGCCGAGGCCGTAGCCGAGGACGGTCAAGAGCTTGCGCGCGCCGATGCGGTCGCTGAGCCAGCCGGAAAACAATTTGGAGATCGAGGCGGTCGCCTCGCCGATCCCCTCGATCAGGCCGACGGTGACGGTGCTGGCGCCGAGCACGGAGACAAGAAAGACGGGCAGCAGCGCATGGATCATCTCCGACGAGATGTCCATGAACAGGCTGACGAAGCCGAGCGCCCAGATGCTGCGCGGCAACCTGGAAATCGTCATCGCCACACGCGTCTCTCCTGTCTCACCGGCCTGCTCATCTGGTTAGGACGAGCCGGCGAATGCATGCAAGCGTATCCCCCCGCGTCACAGGGTCAGCGCCAGCGTTTCCTCGCCGGTCAGGCCGACGCCATGGCCGAACCGCCGGCATTGACGATCAAGCGTATCGGCGAGCCATCGGACGCCCGCGCCGCGCAGGCGCTCCAGGCGAAACTTGCGCAGCCGGAACGGCACCATTTCCAGGCCGCGCAGGCGGCGCGTTTCGCGGTCGTAATCGACGAACCAGGCAAGCGTCAGGTTCGGGCGGAAGGTTTCGTGCCCGCCAATGCCCTCGTAGTCGTTGATCAGGTCGCCACAGCCGTAAAACACCGGCCGGCCCGCATGGACCTCGATCGCAATCGGGTGATGCGAGGAATGGCCGTGGACGATGTCGACACCGGCGTCATCGATCAGCGCGCGGGCGAAACGGCGGTGCGCATCGGGAATGTCGTAGCCCCAGTTCGCGCCCCAGTGGATCGAGGCGACGACAGCGTCGCCGGGCCGCCGCCAAGCGTGGATATCCTCGGATATGCGGCGGAAGGCGGCGGCGTCGAAAGCGGGAAGGAAATTGACGCCGGGACGGTCCGGCGAGGCCGCCCAGGACCGCGGAATGCCGCTCGAGGGCGAACCGAAGCCAAAGACGAGGATGCGTCCGCCCGGCGCGTCGAGAATGGCCGGCTGGGCGGCAAGCGCAGAATCCCGGCCCGCACCCGCCACCGCGACGCCGACGGCCTCGAGCGTCGACAGCGTGTCGGTGACGCCCTCGACACCCCAGTCGCCGAGGTGATTGTTGGCCAGCACGCAGCAATCGATGCCTGCGGCGGTGATGCAGCCGGTGTTGCCGGGATGCATGCGGTAGTTGATGCCCTTCGGCTCCGGTGTCCCGCGGGCGGTGACGGCGGTTTCGAGATTGATGATCCGGGCATCGGGATCGCGGCGCTCGATCTCGGCCAGCGCATCGCCCCAGACATAGCGCCAGGAGACCTTCCGCGGGATCGCGCCGGAGGCCTTTTCGGCGATGGCGACATAGTCGCGGGCGGATCTGACATGGTCCTCGTGCAGCGCCGGGTCGCCCGGATGCGGCAGGATCTGGTCGATCCCGCGCCCGGTCATCACGTCACCACTCAAAAACAGCTTCATCGTCTCCGTCCGTCCCGCATGCCGGTCCCGACTGTACCATCCGCAGGCGCGGCGAACAGGGACCACGCCCTCGCCGCTAATCTGCATCAAGGGCCGACTTTACCGGAGCGCGCTTTTCGGCTTTGCTGGCGTAGCGTCACCTGCGCGGCGCGAACCAGATCAAACCGGGACGCCCGCCATGCCGCTTTCGCTCTCGCAGCGCCTCGACCGCCTCAAGGAACGCCTGTCGGAACTGGGCTGGTGGCGCGAGCGCGCGAGCGTGCCGGTGACCGGCTGGACCTTCGACGGCGAGCCGATCGAGATCGGCGCGGCGTGGCCGCGGCATGACGGGGTCGTGAAATTTTCCGCCGAGGCGGAGGTTCCCGCCGACTGGCCGCTCGCCGAGACGCGGCTGATCCTCGATCTCGGCGGCGAGAGCCTCGTCACGCTGACCTTTCCCGAGGGCGAGCCGGTCTCCCACGGGCTCGATCCCTACCACCAGGAATTCAGGCTTCGCGACGGCCATGTCACGATCCATGCCGAAAGCGTCGCGCGCCTGCCCTTCGGCCAGCCGGTGCGCGATCCCCGCCTCAACGCCGCGCGGCTGGCCCGGATCGACCTGCCGGTGCACCGGCTGCACCTGCTGCTGCGGCAGGTGGCGGAAGCGATCGAGGCGCTGGGCGAGCACGAGGCCGTGCCGCATCTGATGGAGGCCGGCGAGACGGCGCTGCGCAGCCTGCACTGGCCGTCGGATACGGAAAACTACGTCGCGCGCACGGCGCCATCGCGCAGACAGCAGACGATCTGGCAATTGCCGGAGCTGAAGCACGATCCCGACGGACTGGACGACAATGCGCGCACAAGCGTGACGCGGGCGCATGACACGCTTGTCGCGACGCTCGCCCGGCTGAAACAACGCTTTCCGCCGCAGGGCAAGGTGCTGCTGACCGGCCACGCGCATATCGATCTCGCCTGGCTGTGGCCGTGGGACGAGACGCGGCGCAAGATCCGCCGCACCTTCCACACGGCGCTGTCGCTTCTGGAGGCTTCGCCGGATTTCATCTTCAACCAGTCGACGGCGGCCTATTACGCGCAGCTGGAGGAGGACGATCCGGCGCTGTTCGAAAAGGTCAGGGTGCAGGTAAAGCGGGGCCGCTGGGAAACCGTCGGCGGCATGTGGGTCGAACCCGACACCAACATGCCAACGGGCGAGAGCCTGGTGCGGCAGATCCTTTACGGACAGCGCTATTTCGAGAAGCATTTCGGCGTGCGGCACACGGTGTGCTGGTTGCCCGACTGTTTCGGATTCTCCGGCGCGCTGCCGCAACTGCTGAAACAGGGCGGCATCGGGCATTTCTTCACGATCAAGGTCAACTGGTCGGAGACGAACCGGTTTCCGCACGACCTGTTCTGGTGGGAGGGCATCGACGGCTCGCGGGTCCTCGCGCACACGTTCGACAATCCGATGGAAGGCTATAACGGTTTCGTGCAGCCGGACTGCATCGTGCCGACATGGAAGAATTTTCGCGGCAAGACACAGCACGACGAGACGCTGCTGGCGGTCGGCCATGGCGACGGCGGCGGCGGGGTGACGCCGGAGATGGTGGAGCGCGAGGTGCAGCTGCGCGGCTTTCCCGCCCTGCCGGAAGCGAAATGGGGCCGCATCGACGCCTTTTTCGAACGGGCGCGCGACGGCGAACCGGCACGCGGCTATCCGGTCTGGTCGGGCGAGATCTACCTGGAACTGCACCGCGCGACGCTGACGACGCAAAGCGCGGTCAAACGCAAGCACCGCAGGGCCGAGCGGGCGCTGATCACGGCGGAAACGCTCGCCGGCTTCGCGGCGCTGATGGGCGCCGACCAGCCGATGAACCTGGAACCGGGATGGCGGATCGTGCTGAAGAACGAATTCCACGACATCCTGCCCGGCTCCGGCATCGCCGAGACGGCGGCGGACGCGGAAGCCGAGCTCGACAAGGTGTTCCATCTCGGCCAGACCGCGCAAAAGGCGGCGATGTCGGCGATCACCACCCATATTCCGAAGGGCGACATCGCCAATGCGCGCGTCGTCGCCAATCCGTCGGCCGCGCCGCGGCCGCTCGACGTGACATTCGCGGACGGGCGGCGATACGCGACGATCGACATGGTTCCGGCGTTCGGCGTCATGGTGCTCGACGCGGATTTTCCGATGCCCGCCCCCGGCCTCAACGTCACCGCCAACACGCTGGAAAACGCCGACCTGAAGGCGGTGATCGGCGCCGACGGCACGGTGACCAGCCTGATCCACAAGGAAACGGGGCGCGAGGCGCTTGCCGGGCGCGGCAACCAGCTGTGGGCCTATCCGGGCGACAAGCCGCGCGCCTGGGATGCCTGGGACATCGAGGAAGACTACGCGGAGGGCGGCGAGGAGGTGACGGAGGTCCGTTCGATCGAGATCGCCGAGGGAGGCCCGCACCAGGGCGCGATCCGCGTCGTCAAGACCTGGCGGCACTCGACGATCACCCAGACCTACTCGCTCGCGGCAAACGGCAGGCGGCTCGACATCAGGACCGAAATCGACTGGCACGACCGGCGGACGCTGCTGCGCACGGTCAATCCGGTCGCGGTCCTTGCGCGCGAGGCGACGTTCGAATGCGCGCTCGGCGTGGTGAAACGGGCGACGCATGCCAATACGTCCCGGGAGGCGGCGCAGTTCGAGGTGCCGGGGCACAGGTTCTGCGACCTGTCGGAGCCGGGCTTCGGCGTGGCGCTGCTCAACGACGCGAAATACGGCCACAGCGCCAAGGGCAACGTGCTGGGGCTCAGCCTGGTGCGCGGCCCGGTCTGGCCGGACCCCCTCGCCGACGAGGGACAACAGGAGTTCACCTATGCGCTCTATCCGCATGGCGGCGACTGGCACACGGGCGGCGTGCGCGAGGAAGCCGAATGGCTGAACCAGCCGCTGGTCATCCACAAGGCGTCAGGGCTTGCCGAACACAGCGCGTCGCTGATCGAGACCGACGGCATTCGCGCGGCGCTGTCGGCGCTCAAGCCGGCCGAGGACGGCAAGGGGCTGATCCTGCGCGTCTACGAGCCGGCCGGCGGGCGCGGCGACTTCTCGGTCTCGCTGCCGGAAGGCTGGACGGCGAGCGGCGCGCTCAATCTGATGGAAGAGCCGATGGAGCGTGACCGCCCCTTCGACCTGATGCCGTTCGAGTTGCGCAGCTGGCGGCTGACGCGGAGCTGACACGCAAAAAAGGCGGGCGGCCCCGAAGGACCGCCCGCCTTGACCTTTCACGGCGCATATTGTGGCCCTTAGGCGCCGGTACCGATCTTGCTGCCGATAAAGTCGAATTTCTCGTTAATGGCCGAGCCGACCGTCGTTGCGCCCGTGATGATCGCAACGGCAATGAGGGCAGCGATCAGGCCATATTCAATGGCAGTCGCACCCAACTCGTCTTTCAAAAACCGCACAAACATGCCGCGCTCCTACTTGTTGTTTCCCAGCCATGCCGCCAGCGAATGCTTGTTATTTTTCACGCCGGTATCCCTGAAGCATAGTCTGCACGCCTTATTTCCCGCTTAAGGAAGACGGTTGCCAAACCCTGAACGCGAAAAGACGGATTCAACCGGATCTCAGGGTTCCTGAACGGCTTTTCCCGGCCGTTCTTTCACGTCGCCCCAGACCACCTGCTTGTAGTCGAAACCGTATGTCAGCGTCGGCTTGACGATCTCGAAATAGGGCGAGAGGTCGAAGTCGCGCGGCGTGAACAGCGAGTGGTGGCGGATATGCAGGATCTCGGCGCGCGAATAATCGGAGGTGGCGCTGGCGCGGCCGGGCGCCAGCGTGATCTCGGGCAGGATCGGATAGCGGATCTCCTGAAATGCCTGCGCGATCAGCGTGGAACAGATGGCGCGCGTCGGATCGCCGGAACCGAACTGGATCATGCGGCGGCGCCAGCGCACCGGCACCGGCGGCGTCGGAAAGAAGTAGCGCAGCATGTCGACGATGTTCTTGTTGTCGTATTTCAGGCCGATGCGGGCGATCATGAAATCGACCACCGCCTGGCGGTCCTGCGGGGTGAGACCGGAGGCGCGGCATATGCGGGTGTTGTAGCTGGCGTATTTGTCCAGCGGCACGGCCTCGCAGCCGGTGCCGAGATTGACCTCGATCAGGCGTTTTGCCCTGCCGTCGCCGTCCGCCGCCTCGAGCGCGTCGCCGACATAGAGGGCGGCATGGCTCCAGGTCGACTGGGTCAGATACTTGATCGCGGCGGAAATCCGGCGGTTGCCCTCGACGAGCAGGATGTCGGCGGGGTGCAGCGTGCGATAGAGGGTTTCGGGATCGGAAGGCGTGTAGGGCCGGTAACCGGAGGATTCGGCCTGAAGCCGGCCTGCCATCCAGCGCCCGATGCGGTCAAGTGTGGTGTCTTTCGTTTCCATCGCGCGCCCGTGTCGAAGTCCCGGCAAGGGTCACAGGAAGAGCGCGGATTTTCAAGCCGCAGACGACCGTTTTGACGGGATTGTGCGAAGGGCGTGAAGGCAGCCCCGGGGACGGAGTTCTTTTTGGCTTCTGCTCAATAGCTGCGCTGCCGAATAGCGGATGCGACGTCGTCACGTCATTCCCGCCACTCCAAATTCTTCAAAGATTAGAGTGTTGCGTCCACCCGGTGAGCTTGCCGAACAATACGGACGTTGGCCGCCACAATACGACGATTCCATAAAGCGCAACAAACGTTGCGCGCCTTTCTTAGGCTGCTATCAGCAGCAGGCCCCAGCCGACCAGCAAGACACCGCCGATCTTGCTCAGATTGTCCCCATGAGGAAGCAGTTTTTCGACCGCGACCAATGTGGCAATGCCGATAATCGCAACGAGGTTCATGACACCGAATACGAACAGAAGCGCCATCACCGCCCAGCAGCACCCGAGGCAATATGCGCCGTGGCGCAATCCCATGAGAAGTGCACCCTTGGCCCCCGGACGCCATTCCGTCGTGAGAAAGCCGACTGGCGTTCGGCAAACGGCGAGGCATCTTTGCTTCAGCGGCGTCCACTGAAAGAGCCCGGCCAGCACCAACAGGCCGCCGGAGATCCAATTCGCCTTTAGAATCAACATTGGAGAGAGAACGCCGATTGCCTGCAATCCTCCCTGAAGAAGGGCCGCGACAACACTGAAGCCGATCCATACCAGCAGATACGCGAGCGCAAAATAGAAGGTATCGACCGGGTGACCACGGCCAGACACAACCCGCCGATACGTCAGGATCATCGGCATGGCGGAGGGCAGCATCATGGCGCCCATCATGACCGCCCACATGACCCAGACCCAAAACAGCTCAAGCGGCGACCATGCCGCCGTGCTCGGCATCATCAATCTGACGAGAGGTGCATTCATATTGGCTATCGCCCAGACAACGAATGCCCATGCCAACGCCATCACTGCAACTAGCAGGAAGGGGATCAGAAACGTCTCGCGCCTGACTGACACAAGAGTCAGTTCCAGTAGGCGAATTCGGTCGAAAAACCACAGCGCTCTTTGTAATCCCAGTCAAACGGGCCGTCGTTGAACGTAATGCTGGAAACGGATTTATGCCCCGGATGATCATGCCCGGGGATGCCGCAAGACACCGTGCCGTCAAATTCGACGCGCCGGTCGACGCGGACCTCGGCTATTTCGGCGATCTTGATGATTTCCTGTCCGGCCGAATGTTCAAGGTCGATCACCGCGCGCTTGATCCCAAGGACATTGGATATCTCGCCGGTGAAAAGGATATTGCCCTCGTCCTGTCCCTGAAATATCCGCCCGAGCGCCTGAAGCTGGGCGTCGGTTGCATTGTCGTCAACGTAGATGAGGACGCTCCAAGGCTTCCCTTCTTCATGCTCGTCATAGGTGCCAGCCATGCACACTGACCGCCCACTCAGGTCGATGTCTTTCGAAAAACCTTCGAGGATCTTCCATGACAGGATGAAATCGCAATTGTCGTACGTAGCGCGACCGCCAAGGACTGCATTCTGACGGCGGCATGGACAAATAGCGTTGCAGTTGCACGCTTCGTAGTAGCTTCCGGCAATCCTATACGGTGTTATCCCAGTCATTCCACCACCCCGAAATTCTGCATCAGGTTGGGGACACTACGTGGATAGGTCTGGCCGCGTCCACTTGTTTCGCGACATCGACGTCCGCATCGGGCTCAGAGCTGCAGATGCGGAGTTTCGAATCAACATGCGCTGACCCTGGAGTGTTGCGTCAGCCCGTCAAGCCCGGCGCTCAAAGCGGCAGTGACTCCCGGTCAGATTAATGGGTCACGAGCCTAGCGGGCGGCCTCGCGATAGAGCGCGGCGATGCGGCTGCGAACCATGTCTTCATCGTCGCGCAGAAGGTTCTTCACGATCACGCGCACATCGTCGTGCAACCGCTCCGACTGCGCCTTCATCGCCGCGCGCAGCATGGCGATTTCGGCGGGGCTGCCGATCGCTTCGGGTTCGGCGGCGATCAACGCGTCGAGGGCGGCAAGATCGTGATCGTTGCCGAGCGCCTCGCCCGCGCGGTCGGCGATCCCGGCGCGCGCCGCCATCTCGCCGGGCCAGACCGGGCGCAGCAACAGGACATGCATCCAGTGATACTTGATGCGTTTCCTGAGATCGTGCCAGTCGGCGGGTTCGCCCGTCTTTCGGGCCGTTTCCAGCGCCTTGACCGCGCGGGCATAGTTCTTCGCCGCGCCGCCGGCGAGGACGGCGACCGCCTTGTCCGGCTTGTCGGGCAGGGAAAGCCCGTCAAGCGCCGCAATGCCCTGCTCGCAGCCGGAGATCGCGGCCAGGATCTTGGCGGAAAGGTCGGTTTCCGCCGTCGCGATGCGATCGCGGCGCGCCGCCAGGCGGTCGCGGATGGCGTCGAGCACGGTGCGCACCTCTTCCGTCGTCTCGTCGGCAACCAGGCGATTCAGCGCCTCGACCAGCGCGGTCGCGTCGCGCACGGCCGACAAGGTCCTCGCGATATCGCGGATGCGGGCGTTTTCGCGGGCGCAGAATTCCGGCGCTGCGTCGCGCACCAGCCGCAGCAGACCGCGCAGGCGCTTGAAGCATTTGCGCGCGTTGTGAACCGCCTCGTGGCGCCCGCCCCGCTCGTGGTGGAGGATGTCGATCGCCTTTTCGTATTGCGCCCGCGCGATGCGGACCACTTCCCGGGTCAGCGGCTTTCCGGGCCTGATCCTGTAGCTCATGAACGCGCTTCCACCGGCAGGCCCTGGATTGCCAGCGTGGCGTTCGACCAGGCGCTGTCGCCCGTCACCTCGCGGCCGAGCCAGTCGGGCAGGGTCGGGGTGTCGGTCTCGGACCGCATTTCCACCTCGGCGATCACCAGCCCCGCAAGGGCGCCCTCATAGGCGTCGATCTCCCAGACAAATCCGTCCAGCGAAATCGTGTGACGGGTCTTTTCAACCAACCGGCCGCGGCTTGCCTCGACCATCCGGCGGGCATCTTCGAGGGGAACCGGATATTCGAACTCGTCGCGCGACATCCGCGTCAGGCCGAACTTGACCGTCAGCCGGGCATGCCTGTCGTCATAAATGCGGACCCTCACCGAGGTGCCGCCGTCGAGAGCGACATAGGCCTGGACGATGCGGCGGGTTGTTTCCGGCGCTTCACGCCAGCCGTCGCCGTCAACCAGGAACTTGCGTTCGATTTCCAGGGCCATGGGACATCATTCTCCTGAAAGGGAAAATCTTTGCAACTTTATCGAAGTGTGGCGTTCAGTCGCTTGACTGGCGACCGCCTCCGGCTAATTTAGAACTATTCTAAAAAATTGGATTCCCCTTCATGCTTCATCGCTTTTTCCCCTCCACGCGGCGCGACTTCAAGTCCCTTTCGGAACAGGAGATCCTGGCGCTTGCCATTTCGTCGGAAGAGGACGATGCGCGCATCTATCTCGCCTATGCAGACGGGCTGCGCGATGACTATCCGAACTCGGCGAAGATGTTCGAGGAAATGGCGGAAGAAGAAAGCGTCCATCGCGCGCGGCTGATCGAATTGCACAAGAAGCGCTTCGGCGACCGCATCCCGCTGATTCGGCGCGAGCATGTGCGCGGCTATTACGAACGCAAGCCGGACTGGCTGGTGCGTCCGCTCGGACTGGAAAAGGTGCGCGCGCAGGCGGCCGAGATGGAAGCGCAGGCGCACCGGTTCTACCTGAGCGCCGCGCAGCAGAGCGAAGACGCCGACACGCGCAAGCTGCTCGGCGAACTGGCGATCGCGGAGGCCGGGCATCAGGTGACCGCGGAACGGCTCGAACAGAAGCACGTGCCGGCGGATGTGCGCGAGGAGGAAGGCCAGCGCGAACGGCGCCAGTTCATCCTGACCTATGTGCAGCCCGGCCTTGCCGGCCTGATGGACGGTTCGGTGTCGACGCTGGCGCCGATCTTCGCGACGGCATTCGCGACCCAGGATACCTGGACCACATTCCTGATCGGACTTTCGGCATCGGTCGGCGCCGGCATTTCGATGGGATTCACGGAAGCGGCCCATGACGACGGCAAGATTTCCGGGCGCGGCTCGCCGGTCGCGCGCGGCTTCGCGTCCGGCATCATGACGGCGCTCGGCGGCCTCGGCCATGCCCTGCCCTATCTGATCCCGCATTTCTGGACCGCGACCACCATCGCGGCCATCGTGGTCGTCGTGGAACTGTTCGCGATCACCTGGATCCAGAACCGGTTCATGGACACGCCGTGGATGCGCGCGGCGATGCAGGTCATCCTGGGCGGCAGCCTCGTCTTCGCGGCCGGCATCCTGATCGGCAACGCCTAGAGGGAACGCCTCACCTTCGCCGTAAAGCCGGGCTCAATTCCGCCTCGCAACGGGAGACGGTCACAATGAGCATACGCAAGGCACTCGGCACCCTCGGATTTGTCGTGCAGGTCGCGGTGATCGTTTTCATCACGAAGTCCTTCGCCTTCGCGCAGGTCTATATTCCGTCCGAGAGCATGGTGCCGACGCTGGAAGTAGGCGATCGTCTCATTACCGACAAGACGGCCTATGGCTGGTCGCGCCACTCGCTGCTCGTCGATCCGCATGTTTCGTTTCCCGGCAAGGAAGGCCGCCTGTTCGGGCGCCTGCCGAAACGCGGCGACGTCGTGACCTTCACCCATCCGCGCACCGGCGAGACCCTGATCAAGCGCGTCATCGGCCTTCCCGGCGACCGGATCGCAATGAAGAACGGACGGCTGATCATCAACGGGAAAACCGTCGAACGGGATTTCAAGGGCGAATATTCCTACCGCCAGTACAGGGGCGGATCGGTCGCCGTACGGCGCTATGACGAACACCTTCCCGGCGGCGAGGTTCACGAGATCATCGAACAGACCGACCACGGCTATGCCGACAACATGGCGGAGGTGACCGTGCCGCCGGGACATATCTTCTTCATGGGCGACAATCGCGACAACTCGGCCGACAGCCGTTTTGCCGAACTCGGTTTCGTGCCGGAGGAAAATATCCAGGGCCAGGCGCGCCTGATCACCTATTCGCTGCATGATTGCCGGCCGGAACCCGGTCTGGCCTGCGCGCCGCGCCGCTTTCTCAGCCCCATCGACTGATCCGGTCCGGATGATCCCGCGGCGCGGGTAATCGCGCATAAACCATGACGGCAGAAATGCCGTGCGACATGGCCGCTGCGACGAAAAGACCCGATTTTAGCGCCGCGCGTTCACGCAGGATTCATATAGCGCAGCGTTATATATGTCCGCGAAGGGACAGGAGGCGGAAGCCCTCCATATCAGGAACCAGGACAATGGCCCTCATCAGGACATTCGGACACAGGCTGACGACGATCCGCAATTTCATCTGGCCGGAATACCAGCCGGAACGATATTACATGCGCGGACCGGGACCGGCCTGCGCCCGCCGGCACCCGCACGGCTGATCGCACGATCGCGAAAGCGGCAGGGCGCAGCTCTGCCCGGCTACCCATGCCCTGGCCGCCAACGACTGCCTGCCCCTCTAACACCATGGATCGTGCGGCATCCTCGCCTCGTCATGCCAGGGGAAGGATCTGTGCCAGGGAAAGGATTTCCTGACCTCCCACTCCGCCTGCCGGGGCGAGACGCCGATATCGCGCAGCTGCCAGGCATCGAGATCGGACAGCCGACGACGCGACCTGCGTTTGCCGCGCCAGATGCGCAGGCGATGGACAATGCGCGCCGGCAGCGACGCGAGGCGGGGCAGGACGTTGCGCCTGCGCAAGTTGGCGGATCGGATAACAGAATCGGACATGGGAGGGCTCCGTCGGCAAGCGTTTCGTTTGCCGGATGCTAGGCTGTCCGCCCGTCGCGACGTTTCGATCGCGATGGAAGCATCAGCGGAAAAATTGCGCTAATTTCCTCCCATGACGCTGACGACCGACATCTCAGGCCCCAACATCGCCCGGCTGGCCGCGCTTCTGGCCGACCCGGTGCGCGCGCAGGTCATGCTGGCGCTGATGGACGGGCGGGCGTTGACGGCGGGCGAGCTGGCGCAGGCGGGCGGGGTCAGTCCGCAGACCGCGAGCTCGCATCTTGCAAAACTGATCGACGGCGGCCTGCTGGCGGTCGCCAGCCAGGGGCGGCACCGCTATTACCGGATCAGCGGCCCGGACGCCGCCCATCTGGTCGAGACGCTGAGCGTCCTGTCGGAGGAAGAGCCGACGGCGCGGATCCGGACCGGCCCGCGCGACCCGACGCTGCGCCGGGCCCGGATCTGTTACGACCATCTCGCCGGATCGATGGGCGTGCGGCTTCTCGACGGACTGCTCGCCAATGGCGCGCTTGCCGGCGACGACAGCAATGTCCGTCTGACGGCAAAGGGCGAGCAGGTGTTTTCGGACTTCGGCGTCGATCTCGGCGCGCTGAAACGGAAGAAGCGCCCGCTTTGCCGCGCCTGTCTCGACTGGTCGGAACGCCGCCCGCATCTGGCCGGAAGCGTCGGCGCCGCGCTTTTGGACCGGTTCCTGGACGAGGGCTGGATCCGGCGTCAGGCGGGCTCGCGGACGCTGATCGTCTCGGCGGAAGGCCTGCGGCGATACGAAAGGCTCGCCGGGCGGTAATGCTGCCTATTTGACGGAGCCGACGACGGTCTGGTCGGGCATCTCGATCGATACCCAGTGGCCTGCGTGATCCTCGGACTGGCGCTTCAGATAGGTATAGGGCGTATCCTTCCACAGCATGACCTTGCTGGTCAGGTTGTCGAGGATGAAGTCGCCCCTGTCGGTGCGCACGGTCAGCACGGCGTGGCCCTCGCCGTCGGGCTTGCGCACGACGGTGATCAGCAGGTCGGATGCCGACAGGCCCTCATTCATGAGGAGCTCGCGCTTCAAAAGGACGTAATCCTCGCAATCGCCGGCGCGGTCCGGGAAGGTCCAGACCTCCTCCTTGCCATAGATGGAAAGATCGCTCTTCGGCTCGATCACCATGTTGACGGTGGCGTTGATGTTGAGGATCTCTTTCCAGTTGGCCGGATTGAGTTTCAGCGGCGCGTGGTTTCCCTTGATCGGTTCGCACTCGTCGCGATAGACGCGGCAGAAGTCGTAATGACCGATCGGCTGGGACGTGAGACCGCCGGTGATCATGCGACCGGCCGCACCGGCCGGAACGGGGGAAACGGCAGAAATCATTGCCGCCATGGCGAAAGCCGACACAAACCGAACCACCCGGAACTCCCCTCAACGCATACCCACAAGGTTAACGAAAGGTTAACCGGCAACTCGGATTTGCACAACGGGAGGAAACGCAAAGCTCACAGTATGGTTACCGTGGAGCGCAACGGGATGTGGAAAACAGGACGGGCGCCGACCGAGACGATCATCGTTTCACGGAATCGATGATCGTCTCCAGCTGTTTTTTTCATGCAATTCCGGACGGAAAACCGGTTTCCGCCTTTCCTGGAATTGCTCCAAAGGCGCCCGTCCTCGAATGAGCCGTCGATGACGGGATGAACCCGTCAGGCCGCGTCTGTGCGCTTGCCCGAGCTGGCCGCGAAACGCGAGCGGGCGCGCATGAAATCGAGCATGCGCGGCGCGATCTCGGTGCGGAAGCGCGAGCCGTTGAAGACGCCGTAATGGCCGACGCGCGGCTGTTCGTAATGCATCTTCATCGCATCGGGGATGGACGAGCACAAAGCGTGGGCGGACTTCGTCTGGCCACGGCCGGTGATGTCGTCGTTCTCGCCCTCGATGGTCAGCATCGCGACGCGGCGGATCGCCGCCGGATCGATCGGTTCGCCACGATGCGTCATGGTGCCGTTCGCCAGGGCGTGCTTGATGAAGACGACATCGACCGTCTGGAGATAGAACTCGGCGGTCAGGTCCATGACGGCGAGATATTCGTCGTAGAAATCGCGGTGCTTTTCGGCGGAATCGCCGTCGTCGCGCACCAGATGCATGAAGAAATCCTTCTGCGCGATCAGGTGGCGGTCGAGGTTCATCGACATGAAGCCGGTCAATTGCAGGAAACCCGGATAGACGTTGCGCATGAAGCCCGGATTGGGGAACGGCACCTGCATGATGGCGTTCTTCTCGAACCACTCGATGTCCTTTTCCTCGGCGAGGCGGTTCACGGCGGTCGGGTTGCAGCGGGTGTCGATCGGGCCGCCCATCAGCGTCATCGACAGCGGCACGTTGGGATCGTTGCGGCCCTCCATCAGCGCGACGGCGGCAAGCACCGGCACCGAGGGCTGGCAGACGCCGACGATATGGGTCTCGGGGCCGAGCAGATGCAGCATCTCGACCACGTAGTCGATATAATCGTCGAGATCGAAGCTGCCGTCCGCGAGCGGCACGGCGCGCGCATCGATCCAGTCGGTAATGTACACATCGGCATCGGGCAGCAGACGCTCGACCGTGCCGCGCAGCAGCGTCGCATAATGGCCGGACATCGGCGCGACGAGCAGGACCTTGGGATCCCCGGGACGCGGGCTGGAAAGCTGGCGCCGGAAATGAATCAGGTTGCAGAACGGCTTCGACCAGACGATCTTTTCGTCGACGTCGACGGTCTCGCCGTCGATCTCGGTCTGCGGCAGTTCGAAAGCCGGCTTGCCGTAACGGCGGGTCGTACGCTCGAAAACCTCGCACCATGCGGCCGCCGTGCGGCCGGCCCTGGTCATCGAAATCGGATTCAGCGGATTGCGGTAAAACAGGCGCGTGGCGTCAACGGCCGCCCGCCATGGCTGCATCAGCGCGTGGTTCATTTCGTAAAGATGGTAGAACATCGCCTGCCTGCCTTTCTGTCCGGGCCGGCAAGCCGGCGCGAAGCGCATCCTCCACGAACGTGAAAGTTAACATGTACAGTGTGCGTTGCAACACGTTCCGTGCGTATACACTACGGAAGTTGCATATAAGATTCGCCGTACATTCACAATTTCCGGATCATCAACACCCTGTCGCCGATTTCGGCTCCGGCGGGCAGTTCCAGCTCGAATTGTCTGCGGATCGCTTCCGGGACGGCATCCGGATCGACGGCGAGAAAGCCGCGGCGGGCGTAAAAAGGGGCGTTGAAGGGCACTTCGCGGAATGTCGACAGGCCGACAGCGGTGTGAAACGCCCATCCGGCGCGCTCGACGACGGCGTTCAGGAGCGCCGTGCCGACACCTCGACGCATGACATCCGGCTCCACCGACAGTTCCTTGAGCCAGAATATTCCGCCGATCTCGCCGGCGACGGCGAATCCGAGCAGGCGGCCATCGCCGCCGGCGGCCGCGAAAGCGGTGTTGGACGACACGAAATCGGCGAAATCGTCATAGGGCGACGGCGTTTCGGCGACCTCGGGGAAGCCGTGCTCCGCGAACAGCTTCGCGGCGCGCGCCTCCAGCGCATGCAGGCCGGGCAGGTCGTCCGCGCTGCGGTTCGCGGACGAGGAATCCCTGCGGCAGGCGCGACGCTGTCAGGCTTCCAAGCCCTCGACGACGATCAGTTCGCCGTCGGCGATCTCCTGGCGGATCTTGCGCGCGGCGGCATAAGTCGGCGAATTGTAGCAGGCGAGCGCCTTTTCATAGCTTTCGAACTCGATCACGACATTGCGCGGCCGCGCCTCGCCTTCGACCTCCTCGTAGCGACCGCCGCGCACGAGGAATTTCGCGCCATACTCCTTGTAGGCCGGCGTCGCCGTGGTGACATAGTCCTTGTAACGCTCGGGATCGTGCACGGTGATGCGGCCGATCCAGTATCCCTTTGCCATGATGTCCTCCGTCAGGTTCGCCCTCAGCGGGCGGATTCGATTTCTTCGAGAATTGCGAGCGCCGCTTCCCTGCGGTCCGGGGCGGCGACGATGGGGCGGCCGACGACGAGGTGGCTGGCGCCGGCGGCAATCGCGTCGGCAGGCGTGACGACACGCTTCTGGTCGCCGGCGGCGGCGCCCGCGGGCCGAATTCCCGGCGTGACGACGGCGAGATCCGGGCCGACGATGTCGCGCACCGCCTCGGCCTCGGCCGCCGAGCAGACGATGCCGCCCATGCCGGTCTTCGCGGCCTGGCGGGCACGCTTGAGCACCAGCGTCGCGGCGGTGTCGTGATAACCGGCATCCGACAGGTCGGTGTCGTCCATCGAGGTCAGCACGGTAACACCGAGCAGGCACAGGCCGGAGCCCGCGGCGGCCTCGACGGCGGCGGCCATCGCCTTGGGATAGGCGTGGATGGTCAGCATCGCGACGCCGGAGCGGGCAATCGCCTCGACGCCCTTGGCGACGGTGTTGTCGATGTCGAGCAGCTTCATGTCGAGGAAGACGCGTTTTCCCGCGCGCACCAGCTCGTCGGCGAGATGCAGGCCGCCGGCAAAGGCGAGCTGGTAGCCGATCTTGTAGAAATTTGCGGCGTCGCCGAGATTTTCGACGATCGCGGCGGCCTCAAGCACGGTCGGAACATCGAGCGCGACGATGAGCTGATCACTGGCGGTGCGGTTTGTCATAACGGTCCCTGCCATTCTTCCACGCTGGTCCAATCGCACAGCAGTCGGCGGCCCACAAGATCGAAGGCGAAGAGATTGCCGCCGCCGGGGGGCTGATCCTCGCCGCGGGCGATCGCGCGACCGCCGAGACGGCATTTCAGCAGTGTTCCGACGGCGCCATGGCCGACGAAAAGCAGCGGAACCGAGGGATCGTGGGTGTCCAGAACCCCGCCGACCGCGGCAATGATTCGCGCCTGCGCGTCGACGGCACGCTCCCAGCCGCGAAAGCTCTGTTCCGGCTCGGCGAAGAACCGGTCGGCCGCCGCCTCGAATTGCGGCGGCGGCAGGAAGCCGGTCGCGGCGCGGTCGTTCTCGCCCATGGCGTCGACGGTTTCAACCGCGACGCCAGCGACGGGCGCCAGGATTTCGGCGGTCTCGATCGCCTTGGTCTCGGCGCTCGACACGATACGGCCGATCCCGGCGACCCAGGGCGCATCGCGCACGGCCTCGATCCGGGCCCTGCCCTTGCCGCTGAGGCTCCACTCCGGCACCGGTTTCGCCGGATCGATCCCGACCTGCGGATGGGTGAGGTAGATGGCGTGCATGCGTCAGCGCCCGCGGCCGGGCGTGCAATATTCGATCAGCGCCTTGCAGGTCCGGTCGAGCATCTTCACCTGGCGCTCTTCCGTCGGCATGCCGTCTTCGCCGAAGGCCGAGGCCGCGCCGAAGATCGACACCTGCTCGGAAACGACCTGGGTTCCGACATTCATCATGACGGCGCGCAGGTGATAGAGGCAGCGGATGCCGCCGAGACGGCCGTCGGACGCGGCGCCGAGCGCCACCGTCAGCCCGGCAAAGGGCCGGATGCGGTGCTGGCGGTCGTGGTCGACCAGGCTGACCCAGTCGATGGTGTTCTTGACCAGCGGCGGGATGGAGGCGTTGTATTCCGGGCTGGCGATGAACAGCGCGTCATGGGCCTCGAGGAGGCGCGCCAGCTTCAGCGCGTTTTCGGGAATGCCCTCGTCTTTCCTGAGATTTTCATCGACGAGCGGCAGCGGATAGTCGGCGAGATCGATCAGCGTGACGTCCGCTTCCATCAGCGCCAGCGTCTTGGCGGCCGCCTGCGCCAGCTGACGGTTGAAGGAGCCGATGCGGATCGATCCGGCGAAGACGAGGATTTTGGGTGTCTGCACTGGTCCCGCTCCGTTAAAGCCAAGCGCCACCCGGAAAACGGGCGTTTTCCCGGCGGCCGAACGGCATTCCAGCCGGCAACCGCAACGGCGTCAAACCTTGCGGCGATAGACCCAGACGCGGGCGGGCGGCAGGTTGCGGAATATCCACGAAGAGCGCGTGACGGAAAATTCCCGGTCATCGACGGGAACCGGCGGCAGAATGCCGTAGGAAAATTGCACGAATGGCCGCCCCGGCGCCACGGCGTCCATGGCCGCGTTGAACAGTTCGAGGCGCTTTTCCTTCGGGAAATTGAGCAGCGGCAGGCCGGAAATCACGCAGTCGAAACGGTTCGGCGCGTCGGTCTTGAAGGCGGCATCGAGCGCGGCCTGAAAATTGAAGGCATCGCCCTGCAGGAAATGCGCGCCGGGGAACTTTTCCTGGAGATGGCGGCAAAAAGGGGCCGAATACTCGATCGCATAGAGGCGGTCCGCCGGCAGGCCGGTATCGAAGATCGCCTCGGTGATCGCGCCGGTTCCGGGACCGAGTTCCAAGACCGGCAGGCCGGAGGACGTATCGATATTGGACGCGATCAGCCGCGCCGTTTCCTGATGCGTCGGCGCGATCGCCCCGACCGCGCGCGGCGCTCTTATGACGGTTCCGAGAAATTTGACCTGATCGACGAATCGCGCCTTGATCACCGTCTTCCGGGACAGTTTCACCGGCTTGGGTTGCAGGGCGGGTGGATAGCCGTCAGTCGCCAAGGTCGAAAAATTCCTTCATGCGGGTGAAGAATCCCGTGGACTGCGGATTGTTTTCCGTCGCGGAGATAGAGTCAAACTCCTGAAGCAATTCGCGCTGGCGTTTCGACAGGTTTTGCGGCGTTTCCACGGTAATCTGGATGTAGAGGTCGCCCATCTGGGCCTGGCGCAGCACCGGCATGCCCTT
This sequence comes from uncultured Alphaproteobacteria bacterium, assembly GCA_963712205.1. GTDB lineage: Bacteria > Pseudomonadota > Alphaproteobacteria > Rhizobiales > Rhizobiaceae > Oricola. Next base: position 264,801 of record CAVQHF010000008.1, read on the forward strand.
GCCCTTGAGGCGGAACTGACGGCCGGACTGGGTGCCTTCCGGCACCTTCACGCGCGCATAGGCGCCGTCCATGGTCGCGACCTCGAACTGGCCGCCGAGCGCGGCCTTGGTCATCGAAATCGGCACCTTGCAGTAAAGATCGGAGCCGTCGCGCTGGAAAAACTCGTGCGGCTTGACGGAAATGAAGATGTAGAGATCGCCCGCCGGGCCGCCGCGGAAACCGGCCTCGCCCTCGCCGGCGAGACGGATGCGGGTGCCGTCCTCGATGCCGGCCGGGATGTTGACCGAAAGCGAGCGCTCCTGAATGACGCGGCCCTCGCCATGGCAGTTGGTGCAGGGGTCCTCGATCGTCTGGCCGCGGCCGTTGCAGGCCGGACATGTGCGTTCGATGGAGAAGAAACCGGAAGCGGCGCGGACACGCCCCGCGCCGCCGCAGGTCGAGCAGGTGACCGGCTCGGAGCCCGGCGTGGCGCCGGAGCCGGAGCAGACCTCGCAGGTGATCGACGACGGCACGCGGACCTGCGCCGTCTTGCCGGCATAGGCTTCCTCGAGCGTGATTTCCATGTTGTAGCGCAGATCCGCGCCACGTTCGCGGCCGCCGCTCCTGCGGGAGCGTCCGCCACCCATCATCTCGCCGAAGATGTCCTCGAAAATGTCGGAGAAACCGCCGGCCGCGCCGAATCCCGCGCCCGCGCCGCCCATGCCGCCATTCTCGAAGGCGGCGTGGCCGAAACGGTCGTAGGCCGCGCGTTTCTGCGGGTCCTTCAGGGTCTCGTAGGCCTCGTTGACTTCCTTGAACTTCGCCTCCGCGTTCTCGTCGCCCGGATTGCGGTCCGGGTGGAACTGCATGGCAAGCTTGCGGTAGGCGCTTTTCAGCGCCTTTTCATCCGCCTCGCGCGAGACCCCGAGCGTTTCGTAAAAATCGGCCTTGGCCATGGTCTGCCGCTATCCCCTCAACGGAATGTCCTCCCGCGCCGGGCGCGGGAGGAACTGGCTCTCAATCGCCGGATCAGGCAGATTTCTTCTGGTCGTCATCGTCGTCGATTTCCTCGAAATCGGCGTCGACAACGTCGTCGTCCTTGGCTGCGTCGGAGGCGGCGTCAGCCTCGGCGGCGGCCTCTTCCTCGGCCTGCTGGGCCTCGTACATGGCCTGGCCGAGCTTCATGGCGGCTTCGGAGAGCGTCTGCGTCTTGGCCGTGATGGCCTCGGCGTCCGGCGTCTCGGCACCAACGGCTTCCTTCAGGTCGGCAATCGCGTCCTCGATGGCCTTGCGGTCCTCGTCGGAAACCTTGTCGCCATAATCCTTGAGCGACTTCTCGGTGGTGTCGATCAGGCTCTCGGCATGGTTCTTGGCCTCGACGGCGGCGCGGCGCACCTTGTCGGTCTCGGCATTGGCCTCGGCGTCCTTGACCATCTTCTCGATCTCGTCGTCGGACAGGCCGCCCGATGCCTGGATGCGGATCTGGTGCTCCTTGCCGGTGCCCTTGTCCTTGGCCGAGACGTTGACGATGCCGTTGGCGTCGATGTCGAAGGTGACCTCGATCTGCGGCACGCCGCGCGGCGCCGGCGGGATGCCGACGAGATCGAACTGGCCGAGCAGCTTGTTGTCGGCCGCCATTTCGCGCTCGCCCTGGAAGACCCGGATCGTCACCGCGTTCTGGTTGTCCTCGGCGGTGGAGAAGGTCTGGCCCTTCTTGGTCGGGATCGTCGTGTTGCGGTCGATCAGGCGGGTGAACACGCCGCCGAGCGTCTCGATGCCGAGCGACAGCGGGGTGACGTCGAGCAGCAGCACGTCCTTGACGTCGCCCTGCAGGACGCCGGCCTGGATGGCGGCGCCGAGCGCGACGACCTCATCCGGGTTGACGCCCTTGTGCGGGTCCTTGCCGAAGAACTGCTTGACGACTTCCTGGACCTTGGGCATGCGGGTCATGCCGCCGACAAGGACGACCTCGTCGATTTCGCCGGCCTTCATGCCCGCGTCCTTGAGCGCCGCCTTCATCGGGTCGATGGTGCGGTTGACGAGGTCCTCGACGAGGCTCTCGAACTTGGCGCGGGTCAGCTTCAGCGTCAGGTGCTTCGGACCGGACGCATCAGCGGTGATGAACGGCAGGTTGATTTCGGTCTGGGTCGAGGAGGACAGCTCGATCTTGGCCTTTTCGGACGCTTCCTTGAGGCGCTGCAGGGCGAGCTTGTCGTTCTTCAGGTCGATGCCCTGATCCTTCTTGAACTCGGTCGCGAGATAATCGACGAGGCGCATGTCGAAGTCCTCGCCGCCGAGGAAGGTGTCGCCGTTGGTCGACTTCACCTCGAAGACGCCGTCGCCGATCTCGAGGACGGAGACGTCGAAGGTGCCGCCGCCAAGGTCGTAGACGGCGATGGTCTTGCCTTCGTTCTTGTCGAGGCCGTAGGCGAGCGCGGCAGCGGTCGGCTCGTTGATGATGCGCAGAACTTCAAGCCCGGCGATCTTGCCGGCGTCCTTGGTCGCCTGGCGCTGGGCGTCGTTGAAGTATGCGGGAACGGTGATGACGGCCTGCTCGACCTTCTCGCCGAGATAGGCTTCGGCGGTTTCCTTCATCTTCTGAAGGACCATGGCGGAGATCTGCGACGGCGAGTACTTGTCGCCGGAGACTTCAACCCATGCATCGCCATTGCCGCCCTCGACGATCTTGTAGGGCACCATCTTCTTGTCTTTTTCGACGGTGGGATCGGAGTAGCGGCGGCCGATCAGGCGCTTGACGGCAAAAAGGGTGCCTTCCGGGTTGGTGACCGCCTGGCGCTTGGCCGGCTGGCCGACGAGGCGTTCGCCATCATCGGAAAATGCCACCATGGACGGCGTGGTGCGCGCGCCTTCGGAATTCTCGATGACCTTGGCGTCCTTGCCGTCCATGACGGCGACGCAGGAGTTGGTCGTTCCAAGGTCGATACCAATAACTTTTGCCATTTTATTACCTCTCCTAAGCAGACCGCCCGGACCCGTTCCGGCATTCCATCAGCGGTCCCTGTTTCCGGATTTACTTTCGTCGCCGCAGGACATGCGTCGGCGTTGCGGCGTATATAAGAAGCGGATTTTGCGCCTGCAAGACTGCAAGCCGCGCGAAAATCGACGCTTTCACCGGAAAATTCCACAGTTCGGGGCCGCGGCCCGCCATCCGCCGCACCGTGAGGTTCGGGCAAGGTCATGCCGCCATGATGGGTTTCCCACCCTATCCGCAGGAGCAGACCCGTACCAAAACGATGACCGTCCAGTTTTCCTCCGTCGACCAGGCCTTGCGCAAGGCGAAGACGCTGACCAGGAAGGGCGCCCTCGGCGAGGCGCAAATGGCCTATCGCTGGGTGCTCGAAAATTTCCCGAACAACAAGCGCGCCATCGACGGGCTGGCCGCGCTGGACGTGCCGCAGGCCCGCCCGAAGGCGCCGGCGCTGACGCAGGAAGAGGCGAACGGCCTTCTGGCGCTGTACAATCAGGGGCAATTCGGCGACGCGCTCACTCAGGCCAACAGGCTGGTCGCCCGGCATCCGAACGTGCCGTTCCTGCATCATCTGCAGGGCGCGATCCTGGCCGCGCTCGGCGAGACGCAACAGGCGATCGGGGCCTATCGCCGGGCCGTGGCGCTCAGGCCGGAATTTCCGGAAGCGCTGATGCATCTCGGCGACGCGCTGAACGCGACCGGCCAGCCGGGCGAAGCGGTGGCGGTGCTGCAGAGCGCCGTGGCGCAGAAACCGGACTTCGCCGAAGCGCACAACGCGCTCGGCAATGCGCTGACGGCGCTCGGCCGGTTCGAGGATGCGGCGGCGCATTACCGCCGCGCGATCCGGATCAATCCCGGCTTCGCCGCCGCGCACAACAATCTCGGCACCGCGCTGAACGGGCTCGGCGACGCGAACGGCGCGGTTGCGAGCTACCGCGCCGCCATCGCCGCGGAACCCGGTTTCGCCGGAGCACACGGCAATCTCGGGCTGGCCCTGACCACGCTCGACCGGGCCGAGGAAGGCGAGGCGAGTTGCCGGACGGCGGTCGGTCTCGCGCCGGACAATGCGCAGGCGCATGTGAACCTCGCCCGCGCGCTCGACGCGCTCGGCGAACACGATGCGGCGATCGGGAGCCTGGAGACAGCCATCGGCCTTGCCCCGGAACATCCCGGCGCACACAACAATTTGCTGGATATCCTCGACCGGCTGAACCGGGTCGAGCCGTTCCGCGCGGCGCTGCAACGGGCGCGCGCGGCCGTCGGCGAAGCCGATCCGCGGATCATGTACCGGATCGCCCAGCTTGCCGCGCGCGACAAGGATCACGCGACGGCGCGGCTATATCTCGAAAAGATACCCGAAGACGGCCATTCGCCGGCGATGACGGAAGGGCGGCTGACGCTGCTCGGCAAGAGCTGCGACAAGCTCGGCGACGCGGAGGCCGCGTTCAGGGCCTTCACGGCGGCGAACGCGTTCGTCGCGTCCCAGCCGGCGGCGCGCCAGTGCGATCCCGGCCGCTACCGGCACGACATCGAGGCGCTGACGGCATCGTTTGCCGCGGTCAGCGAAAAGCCGTGGGATGACGAACCGCCGAATGGCCGGCCTTCGCCGGTGTTCCTCGTCGGTTTTCCGCGCTCCGGCACGACGCTGCTCGACACGATCCTGCGCAGCCACCCGGACATCACGGTCGTCGAGGAAATGCCGATGGTCGCGCAGATGAAGGGCCTGATCGGCGGCGGCGCCGACTGCGACCGGCTGGGCGCCATGACGCATGAGGAAATCCGGACGCTGCGCGACGCCTATTTCACGGAACTCGACACGCATCTGGGCGACGGCGACAGCGAGCGGACCGTCATCGACAAGCTGCCGCTGAACATCATTTCCGCGGGGCTGATCCACCGCGTCTTTCCGGACGCGAAATTCATCCTGGCGCTGCGCCATCCCTGCGACTGCGTGCTGAGCTGCTACATGCAGAGCTTCCGGCTGAACAACGCGATGGCGAATTTCCTCGACCTGGAATCGAGCGCGACGCTTTACGACCGGGTGATGCGGCTTTGGTCGGCCTATCGCAACGTGCTGCCGCTGGACGTGCATGAAGTGCGCTACGAGGAGCTGATCGACGATCTCGAGGCCACGGCGCGGCCGGTGCTGGCGTTTCTCGGCCTCGAATGGAACGACGCGCTGCTCGACTACCGCGAGACCGCGCTGGCACGCGGCCACATCAACACGCCGAGCTACAACCAGGTTACCGAGACACTGCACCGGCAGGCGGCCGGACGCTGGGAAAACTACCGCGCGCAACTTGAACCGGTCTATCCGCTGCTCGACTCCTGGGCCAGGACGTGGGGCTACTGAGCATGGCGGCGACGCTCTCGGTGGACCAGGCGCTGCGCAAGGCGAAGTCGTTTGCCCGAAAGGGCGCTGCCGGCGAGGCGGAGACGCTGTACAGGTCGGTGCTGGACCGGTTTCCCGACAACAGGCGCGCCATCGAGGGATTGCAGGCACTGAACCGCCAGGGCGGCGCGGGGCCAGGCCAGGAGCAGGTCGATCCGGCGATCGCGCTGTTCAACCAGGGCCGGATGCAGGAGGCGTTGAGCGCATGCCGGGCCCTGCTCGCGCGCCATCCGCATGCCGCCGTCCTCCACAATCTCGCCGGCTCCTGCCTGCTGGCGCTCGGCAAGGGCGAGGATGCGGTCGCGAGCTTGCGGCAGGCGCTCGGGCTCGCTCCGCATTCGGCGGACATACGCGCCAACCTGGCAGCGGCCCTGATGATGCTGCACCGCCTGGACGAGGCGAAGGCGCTTCTGGAACAGGCGGTGAAGATCAATCCGGACCAGGCGCGCGCGCTCAGCAATCTCGGCAGCGTGTTCAGCGAACTCGGCCGTCCGGCCGAAGCGATCGCGCCGCTCGACAAGGCGTTGTCGCTGGCGCCGACCATGGCCGAAGCCTACAACAATCGCGGCAACGCGCTGAACCATCTCGGCCGGATCGAGGAGGCTATCGCCGATTTCGAAAAGGCGATTTCGCTGCGCCCGGGCTTCGCGGACGCGCACCGCAATCTCAGCAGCATCAAGAGGTTCAAGCCGGGCGATCCGCAGATCGCCGTAATCGAGCAGGTCCTGCCGGACGCTTCGCCGCCAGACCGGATGCAGCTCGAATTCGCGCTCGCCAAGGCTTGTGACGATATCGGCGAAACCGACCGCGCGTTCGAATTCTACGCCGCGGCGAACGCGAAGCGGCGGGAGCAGTTCGACGACCCGCTGGCCGAACAGCGCAAGCTGTTCGACATGGCGCGCACGCTGTTTGCGGACGGCGTGCCTGCGCCGCCGGACGGCCTCGCGCCGGCAACGAAGCGACCGATCTTCATCCTCGGCATGCCGCGCTCCGGCACCTCGCTGGCCGAGCAGATCCTCGCCAGCCATCGCGACGTCCACGGCGCCGGCGAACTGGGCTCGCTGCAAAAGGCGGTCATTCCGGCGCTGCAAGCGGGCGAACTCGACGAGGCGGCGATCCGCGAGATTCGGCAAAGCTATCTCGGCAGCCTCGATGCGTTCGGCTTCGCGGAGCCGGTCGTCACCGACAAGATGCCGGCCAACTTCCGCTGGATCGGTTTCATCGCCGCCGCGCTTCCCGAGGCGACGATCATCCACATGAAGCGCGATCCCGTCGCCGTCGGCTGGTCGATCTTCAGGACCTTCTTCCCGGCCGGCGGCCTGGAATATTCCTTCGATCTCGCGGACATCGCCGCCTATACGGAACTGCACGACGCGATGATGGGGTTCTGGGCCGAGCGCCTGCCGGGCCGCATCCACGAACTGGATTACGACAGGCTGACCGAAAACCAGGAAGAAGAAACGCGCCGCCTTCTCGATCTCTGCAGGCTCGGCTGGGACGAACACTGCCTTTCCTTCCACGAGACCGAGCGCACGGTGACCACCGCGAGCTCGGCGCAGGTGCGCCAGAAGCTCTATTCCGGCAGTTCGCAGGCCTGGCGGAAATACGCGAAACATCTCGGCCCGCTGATCGAGGTGCTGGGATGATCCGCCTTCAGAACAGGATCTGAAGCCGCGCCGTACCCCAGAGAATGTGCCAAACCAGGTAGTAGACGAGGCGAAAGGCAAAGGCGGTCACGAAGCCATAGCGGCGATAGAGCGCCAGCAGCACGACACTGAACGCCGTCAGATGCGCGAGCATGAAGATCTCGAGCGCCGCAACCGACCCGGTACCGAAAATCCCGGACGCCTGAAACACCGGCTCGACGAGCGCGGCGACCGCGATCGCTGCCCACACGATCCGGCCTGACGGCCTTGCGCCGGTCACGAGACGCGCGGCCAGCAGGACGAGTGAAAGCGGCACGAGATGAAACGCGGTCTCGGCCACGTAGCCCATCAACGGATAGAACAGGAAGGCCTGCGGCGGCGCGACATTGATGCCCGGTGGGAAATTCCACGTCAGGTCGGCGATAATCGTCGGGACCGCGAGGACCGGCGCGGCAAGGGCAGCAAGGACGAGGCCCCGGCGCGGAGTTTCAACGCGAAACAGGTAAAACGCGCCCAGCGCGCGCAACACGATATGCGCGGCCGCCGCCACGGCGACGACGATCAGCGCGGCCATCACCGGCGGGATCGGGCCGAAAAAGCTGGCGAAGGGGACGGCGGGATCGCCCGCCAGCATCGCCGCCGCGGCGACGGCGCATGCCGAGAACACCGCGATGACAAAGATATCACGGCGATAACGGGATATCGGGTCGGGCAACGCGCTCATGCGTGAAGGGTAAGCGAGAAGCGGCGCCGCGCCAACGCCGCCGGGTCCTATCGCCCGAGCAGGATATCCAGCACCGTCTTGCCGCCGCCGCCCGAATCCTGGCCGACGCCGACCTTGGGGCGCGGGACGCCGGTCGAGGATGTCGTGGTGCCGTCGGGCTTGGGCGGGAAGAAATTGCGCGAGACGGCGGCGCCGTTCGCGGCCCTGCCCTGATTGCCGCCGGCGACAACTTCGGCGGGCCGCGCGGCCGGCGCGTCCTTCGGACGGGCGACCGGGGTGGCGACGCGTCCGGTGGTGCCGGGCAGCGGCGCGACCGGCACGCCCTGATGGGCCTTTTCCATGAAGGCTTTCCAGGCCCGCGCGGGCAGCGAGCCGCCGGTGACGTGATTGGTCGGCGATCCGTCGTCATTGCCGAACCAGACGCCGGTGGTGAGATTGGCGGTGTAGCCGATGAACCAGGCGTCGCGCGATTTCTGGCTGGTGCCGGTCTTGCCGGCGGCCGGACGGTCGATCCTGGCGGCGCGGGCGGTCCCGTCGGTCAGGGTCTTTTCCATCATCCGGTTCATCTCGCCGGCGATCTGCGGCGAGATCGCGCGGCTCATATTATCGGCGGTCTGCTCGTAAAGGACCTTGCCCTTGAGCGTCGTCACGCGCTTGATGATGTAAGGATTGGCCCGGTAGCCGCCATTGGCGAAAGGCACATAGGCCGAGGTCAGCTCCATCAGCGTGACTTCGGATGTGCCGAGCGCCAGCGAGGCGTTGGGCTCGAGATCGGAGACGATGCCCATGCGGTGCGCGGTCTCGACGACGTTCTTCGCGCCCGTCTCCATGATGAGCTGCGCGGCAACCGAGTTCAGCGACTTCGACAGCGCCGTCTCCAGCGTGACCGGGCCGTAATATTTGCCGCCGTAATTGTCCGGCGTCCACTTGCCGATCTTGACCGGCGCGTCATTGCGCACCGAATCCGGCGTGCGGCCCTGCTCCAGCGCCGTCACATAGACGAAGGGCTTGAAGGCGGAACCGGGCTGGCGCTTCGCCTCGGTGGAACGGTCGAATTGCGAGTTGGCGTAGTCATAGCCGCCGACCATGGCGCGCACGGCGCCGGTATTGTCGATGGAGACAAGCGCGCCCTGGCCGACATGGCGCTTCTCGCCTTCCTTGGCGATCAGGTCGTGGATGGCGTTCTCGGCGAATTTCTGCAGCACGAGATCGACCGTGGTGTCGACGATGACGTCCTGTCGGACCTCGCCGATCAGCGAGGGCAGTTCCTCCATGACGGCATCGGCGACGTAATGTTCCGAGCCGGTCCAGAAGGCGGCGGCACGCTTGGCCGGATGCGAGATCGCGGCGGTCATCTCGCTGTCGGAGACGAGACCCTGCTCGCGCATCGCGGCGAGGACAACCTGGGCGCGCTCCTCGGCCAGTTTCGGATTGCGCGCCGGCGACAGGCGCGACGGCGCCTTGAGGAGACCGGCGAGAAGCGCCGCCTCGGGCAGCGTCACGTCACGCGCGCTCTTGTTGAAATAGCGCCGCGAAGCCGCCTCGACGCCATAGGCGCCGGAGCCGAAATAGACCCGGTTGAGATACATCTCGAGGATCTGGTCCTTGGTGTATTCGTGCTCCAGCCAGAGCGCGAGCAGCACCTCCTGGACCTTGCGGCCGATGGTGCGGTCGGCGGTCAGGAACAGGTTCTTGGCCAATTGCTGCGTCAGCGTCGAGCCGCCCTGGACCAGATGGCCGGCCATGACGTTGGTGACCATGGCGCGGGCAAGGCCGATCGGATCGACGCCGAAATGCGAATAGAAGCGGCGGTCCTCGATGGCGATGACGGCCTCGGGAATATAAGGCGACATCTGGTGGATGCCGAGCGCCTCGCCGCCGGTGGCGCCGCGATTGGCGATCAGCGAGCCGTCGACGGCGACGATCTTGACGTTGGGCGGCCGGTCGGGGATCGCCCAGGTCGTCGCCGACGGCATTTGCGCGCCGTACCAGACGACGATGCCGGCGACGGCGATGCCGCCCCAGATGCCCAAGATGAATGTCCAGTAGACGAGGCCGCCGAAAAGGCCCGCCAGACCGCGGCCGGCACCGCGACCGCGCCGCGCCTTCCTGCGGGACGTGGCCGGCTTGCGGCGCCCGCCCTTGGCCGATTTCCTTGCCGTTGCTTTGGCTGCGCCCTTGGCCGCGCGCTTGCGCGGCGGCGCCGCGCGGTCATCGTCCGTGACCGACAACCCGCCCGAACGGCGCGAACGCGGCGCGTCGTCGAAACGTGGTTCGACGCGGGTTTTTGGGCGTTTTCGGCTGGCCATGGGCGATTTCGGTCCGTTACTCGCAACGTCAGACGGCAACTGGACTGTAAATGCGGCGATTTAAGGCGGCGTAAACAAGCGGTGAACGAAAACGATCAAATTGCGACCTGAAGGCGGAGCCGCCGCCGCCGTGACAGCGCATGCCATGAAAGATACCCGGATAAGTTGAATTCCGGCGCGAAGCTTGATCGATATCAATGACGTCCGGAAGACCGGCCGGATAGCTGAGAAACTGAGGGGTAACGGGTAAATCCGAAGGAATTCACATGCAGAATATCCGCCGAACCCTGATCGGCCTCCTTGCGCTGCTCACAATCCTCTGGCTCATTGCAGAACCTTCCGTCTTCCAGCCGGCGAACTTCTTCGCGCTGCGCGCGATGATGATGCAGTACAGCGGCATCATCGCGATGGGCGCCATGAGTTTGGCGATGATCCTGGCGCTGCGCCCGCGCTGGCCGGAACGCTGGTTCGGCGGCCTCGACAAGATGTACCGCCTGCACAAATGGCTGGGCATCACCGGGCTGATCGTGGCCGTGATCCACTGGCTGTGGAGCGAGGGCGCCAAGTGGGGGGTGGGCTTCGGCTGGATTGCGCGGCCGACACGCGGCGCGCGCCCGGCAATCGAAAATCCGGTCGAGGCCTTCTTCTCGACCCAGCGGGGAACGGCGGAAGGCCTCGGGGAATGGGCCTTCTATGCGGCGGTCATCCTGATCGCCCTCGCGCTGATCAAGTATTTTCCCTACCACTATTTCTACAAGACGCACCGCCTGCTGGCCGTCGCGTATCTGGTGCTCGCCTATCACAGCGTGGTCCTGACGAGCTTCGACTACTGGACATCGCCGATCGGCGCGGTCATGGCCGTGCTGCTCGCCTACGGAACATGGGCCGCCGTCGTCGTGCTGATCCGGCGGGTGGGCGTCACCCGGCAGGTTCGCGGCACGATCGCCTCGACCCAGTATTATCCGGGCGTGAAAGTCCTCGAGACCGAGATCGAGGTGCCGCATGGCTGGCCGGGCCACAAACCGGGCCAGTTCGCCTTCGCGACGTCGGATCTTTCGGAAGGGGCGCATCCCTACACGATCGCGTCCGGCTGGAACGACAAGGATCCGCGCATCACCTTCATCACCAAGGAACTCGGCGATCACACCAGCCGCCTGCGCGAGAAGCTTCATGCGGGACAGGACATGAAGATCGAAGGGCCTTACGGCTGCTTCACCTTCGATGACGACCGTCCGCACCAGATCTGGATCGGCGGCGGAATCGGCATCACGCCGTTCGTCGCGCACATGAAACACATCGCGCTGCAGAGCGGCGCCGGAAAGCCCGGATCGAACGTGAAGACAGCCGACCTGTTTCACAGCACGGCAGACGTCGACGAGGAAGCGCTCCGCAAGCTGGCGGCCGACGCATCGGAGGCGAAGGTGCGGCTGCACGTTCTCATCGACGCGCGCGACGGATGCCTGACCGGCGACCGCATCCGCGCCGAAGTGCCGAACTGGCGCGAAGCCAGCATCTGGTTCTGCGGACCGTCCGGTTTCGGCGAAGCGCTGCGCAAGGACTTCGAGGCACAGGGGTTCGACGTTGCGAAGCACTTCCACCAGGAACTGTTCGCCATGCGCTGAACAGCGCCGCGGCCGCGCGGTGATCCCGGGCGGCCGGGATCAGTCGGTCGCGAGGATCATGTTGCCGACGACGGGATAAATCTCCCGTTCGCCAGCGCTTGCCGTTGAAATCGGCGGTCGCAAGCCCGGCCTTGCAGAAAAATGCGATCGACCGTCTCGAGACAGACCCACGGGACGCGTCGGGCACGACGAAATATTCGCGGTGGAGTTCCAAAGCCGGTTCGCCGACCCGCTCACCCAGCCGCCAGCGCCGCCAGGATACGCGCCCAGGAGCGCTGCCCCTTGTGGAAGGACTTCAGCGCGTATTTCTCGTTCGGCGAATGCAGCCGGTCGTCGGCGAGGCCGAAACCGACCAGGACGGAATCCATGCCGAGCAGCGACTGGAAGTCGCCGGCGACGGGGATCGAGCCGCCCATGCCGATCATCAGCGCCGGATTGGGCCATTCGTCGGACAGCGCCGTGCGGGTTTTCTGCAGGACCGGCGAATCGAAGGGCAACTGGATGCCTGGCGAACCGCCATGCTCCTCGAAGGTGACGGAACAGTCGGCCGGGATACGGGCCTTGACGAAGTCGCGGAAATTGGCGCGGATCGCCTCGGGATCCTGCTTGCCGACGAGCCGGAAGGAGACCTTCGCCGACGCCTTGGCCGGGATCACCGTCTTGAAGCCGTCGCCGGTGTAGCCGCCGGTGATGCCGTTGACCTCGGCGGTCGGGCGCGCCCAGGTCAGTTCGAGCACCGAGCGGTCCTTTTCGCCGGACGGGATCGACAGGCCGATATCCTTCAGGAAGCTGTCGGCGGTGCGGCCGAGGCTTTCCCACTGGCGCAGGATGTCGGCGGGCGTTTCCTCGACGCCGTCGTAGAAATGCGGGACCGTGACGGCGCCGTTGTCGTCATGCAGATCGGCGAGGATCTTCGCGAGGATGTGGACCGGATTGGCCGCCGCGCCGCCGTAGAAACCCGAATGCAGGTCGCGGCTGGCGGCCTGCACGGTGATCTCCTCGCCGACGAGACCGCGCAGGCTGGTCGAGATGGCCGGCGTTTCGGCGTCCCACATCGAGGTGTCGCAGATCAGGGCGAAATCGGCCTTCAGTTCCTCGGCATTGGCCTGGAGGAACGGGATCAGCGACGGCGACCCGGATTCCTCCTCGCCCTCGAACAGGATGGTGATCCGGCAGGGCAGTTCGCCGTTGACCTCCTTGAAGGCGCGGCAGGCCTCGACAAAGGTCATCAGCTGGCCCTTGTCGTCGGCGGTGCCGCGTCCGGTGATGATCTTGGACCCGTCCGGCGCGTCCTTGACCGAGGGCTCGAAGGGATCGGTTTCCCACAGCTCGATCGGATCGACCGGCTGCACGTCGTAATGGCCGTAGAACAGCACATGCGGGGCGTCCGCCGACGGTCCGTCGTGATGGGCGACGACCATCGGATGGCCGGGCGTATCGCGCACCGAGGCCCGGAAACCGATATCCTCCAGTTCGGCGACGAGCCATTCCGCCGCCTCGCGGCACTTGCCGGCATAGGCGGGGTCGGTCGAGATCGAGGGGATGCGCACCAATTCGAAGACGCGCATCAGGCTGTCGGCCAGATTCTCGTCGATGCGGTTGAGGACGGGCGCAAGGGCATCGCCGGCGTTTCCGGTCAGCATAGATGAAGCCTCCATTGGGAATCGGGGACGATTCCTGCGCGCTCCAATGCGTGATGTAAAGGGAGGAAAACGGGTTCCGGCAAGGCACCAAAAATAATCGCCGCCGTGCGGATAACCACACGGCGGCGATGCGAAAAGGTGCCTAAAAGTGGCAGCCTGGAGAGGGGGGTTAGGCTGCCACCTGTCCGGATCGGCGGGGGACGGGCCTTAGCCGGACATCGGCGCAATATGCCGATTAACCATTTTTCACATATGAGTGTGGCATAAAATGGGCAGGACGGCGCATCGCGTTGCAACCGTTAACTCTGCGTGACGAATCCGCCCAAGCGCCTTGCTTTTCCCCGCAATACCAATGATTTTTCAGCGCAGAGGCGTTATTATCGCCGTAATTGCGGCATTACAGCATGCAAAAACATGTGAGTATGGGCGGCTTGATTTCGCTTGTGAAAATTCGACCGGGGACGTTTCAAGTGACGGACACGAAATCGGGCGCGCAACAATCGTGCCGCAGCGGCGAGTAATCGGGGGACTGATATGTGTGGCATCGCGGGATTCGTAACCGGCGACTTCGAGCGAAATCAGGCCGAAACCGGATGGCTTGGCGCGCTTTCGAACGAAGTGACCGCCGCGCCCGAAGGGCTTGATGCCGTCGACACGCTGCAAAAGGCCGTCGAGACGCTGGAGACGCGGTTCACCGACCTGATGTCGTTCGCCACCGGCACGGCCGTCGCCTTCGACGGCGATTTCCGCGCCAGGGTGATCGCGCTTGCCGACGCCTTCAAGGCGCAGACAGCGGCGCTGACCGAACTGTCGAAAAAGGGCCGCACCGACCTCGATCCGCTGATCGAGAGCCTGCGCGACTATGAATGGCAGATCCGCGAGGAACTCGTCGCCCAGACGGACGAGGCGGTATCCCTGATGCCGGGCGAGATGAATTCGCTCGACGGCAACGCAATGAAGGTGGCGCTCGCCGCCGAGCACGTGCTGCGGGCGAATGACCGGCTGGAAGTGCGCGGGCGCGATTCGGCGGGCATCGCCATCCAGATCCGGATTCCGGAAGGAGCGCTCGACTCGCTGCCGGACGGCCTGAAATCGGACTACGACACGCGGCGCGCGTTGCTGCATGCCGGCCATCTTTCCGTCTATCTGCACGAAAACGGCGGCGGTAACCGGACGCTGACCTTCGTCTACAAGACCGCCAACCTCGTCGGCCGGCTCGGCGACAACGGCGCCGCGCTGCGCGAGGCGATCCGCGGCGACCGGCTGTTGTGGGCGCTGGCAAGCGAGGCCATGCGGGCAAGCGTGCTGTCGCATACGCGCTGGGCGTCGCACGGCGTCATCTCGGTGGCCAACTGCCATCCGCACAATCCGTCGCTGAAGCAGGACGAGAGTGGCATTTCGGGCGTCTCGCTCGGCGCGATGTATGCGCTCAACGGCGATGTCGACAACCATGTCGAACTGCTCGCCGAACTGGTGACCAACCGGCAGATGGCAATCGATCCGGCAATCACCACCGACGCCAAGATCATCCCGATCGCGCATCGCAGCGCGGGCGCCGATGCGGGCGACCTGCTCGACCGGTTCCGCACGGCGGTGCGCCGCCTCGACGGATCGATCGCGGTCGGCAGCATCGACCCGAGCCGGCCGGGCGAAGCGTTTCTCGCGCAGAAAGGCTCCGGACAGGGCCTGCATGCGGCGCGGCTCGCCGACGGCTGGATGTTCGCGTCCGAGGTCTACGGGCTGTGCAACGTGGCGCGCTCGTCGTTCAACCTGGCGCGCTCGATCGCGGGCGGATCGGTGATCCGGCTTTCCGGCAACGCCGATGAACCGGAAATGCGCGGCGTCGCCGACGGGACGGCAGTCGCCGTGAAGCCCGAACCGATCCAGATCTTCGCGCGCGACATCTATCGCGGACAGTTCGATTTCTATCTCGAAAAGGAAATCCATGATGGCCCGGAAAGCGTCGCCAAGACGCTGCGCGGACGCTATCGCCGCTCGGGCGGGTTGATCGCTTTCGACGAGTTGCCGACCGATATCTGGGCATCGATGCGCAAGGCGGTCGCGCGCGGCGTCAGCCGCGTCTACGTGATCGGCCAGGGCACGGCGGGCGTCGCCGCCGTCGGCATCGCGCATCTGATCGAGCGGGCGCTCGGCCGCGACGCGCGGCTGTCCGTTCCGGTGCTGGCGCTGCGCTCGTCGGAAATGTCGGCCGAGATCGACGCCTACGACTTCCGCAACGCGCTGGTGATCGCGGTGTCGCAATCGGGCACGACGACCGACACCAACCGGGCCGTCGACCTGGCGCGCGAACGCGGCGCCTTCATCCACGCGATCGTCAACCGGCGCAATTCCGACCTCGTGCGCAAGGCGGATTCGGTGCTGTTCACCTCGGACGGGCGCGACGTGGAAATGTCGGTGGCATCGACCAAGGCCTTCTATTCGCAGCTGACCGCCGGCAAGCTGACGGCGCTGTTCCTCGCCGACGCGCTCAACACGATGACCGACGTCGAGATCGCCTACGAAA
Source organism: uncultured Alphaproteobacteria bacterium (assembly GCA_963712205.1). GTDB lineage: Bacteria > Pseudomonadota > Alphaproteobacteria > Rhizobiales > Rhizobiaceae > Oricola. The sequence continues at coordinate 280,630 of CAVQHF010000008.1, forward strand.
TGGGCGAACTGGAGCGGCTTCCGGGCCTGATCGCAGAGGTATTGGACAAGGAAGAGCAGATCGCGGAATGCGCCAATACTTTTGCACCGCAAGCAAGATACTGGGCGGTGACCGGCTCGGGCGTCAACCACACGGCGGCGCTGGAAATCCGCATCAAGCTGTCGGAGCTCTGCTACAAGTCGATCCCGGTCGACTACACCGAGGACAAGAAGCATATCGACCTGTCGACCGAGCCGCTGACGCTGGTCGTCGCCAACGACCTGCCCGGCGATCTCGTCGGCGACGTGGTCAAGGAAGTGGCGATCTTCAGGGCGCATAACGGCAAGCCGATCGTCTTCGCCACCGAGGGCGCGGACGCCGATGCCTTTTCGGAATATGCCGAGCGGGTAATCGCGCTGCCGAAGATCGGCGGCGACCTCGCCTTCGTGCTGGCGACGGTGGCCGGCCACATTTTCGGCTTCCACGCCGCGCGCGCCATCGACCGGGCGGCACAGATACTGAAGACGATCCTCGCCGATCTCGGCCATGTCGCCATGGAGGATCCGGGCGCGGATACCGGCGCGCTGCTCGAAAAGCTGGATGCCTTCATCGACGAGGGAGCGGCCGGCGCATTCAATTCCGGCCTCGGCGCGAGCGACCTCGCCATTCTGGCGAAGCTCGGCCGCAATCTCGGCCGCGCGAAGGATGCGGCGACGGCACGCGAAGTCGCCGAAGCCGCGCTCGGTGCGGTGCGCCACATCTTCGAGGAAACGTCGCGGCCGATCGACACGATTCGCCACCAGGCCAAGACCGTCACCGTCGGCACCAGCCGGCCGGAAGACGCGCTGTCGCCGGCGATCCGCGACAATCTGGCGGCGCTCGGCATTTCGGACTCGCGCCTGACCTTCGACAACCGCAAGGTGCTGGCGGCGATCTCGCGGCTGATCGACGAGATCGAGTGGACGGCGCTACTGCAGGTCTCGCAGGGCAAGGACGGGCCGCGCGTGCAGCTTTCGGGCGCCGCGCCCTCGCCGGCACTTTCGGCCTATACCGGCCCTTCCAAACCGCTCGGCGTGCTCGGTTCCGCGCTCGACGACCACGCGCTGCATGCCGGCTTCCTCGGCGAGGCGGAGATAATCGCCGTGCCGGTCAACAATGCCTCCTATTCCGAGGTCGACGGGCTGGTGTGCTTCGCGGTCAAGCTGCAGGCGCATGCCTCGCGCGAACAGAAGACGGCGGCGATGCAGGCGCTCGGCACCTACAAGCCGGTGCTGCGCGAATGGGAACAGAGCTTCGGCGAGGACGCCGCCGCCGCGCTTGCGCGCCAGATCTCGCGCGAAAAGCCGGAAAACGTGGTCTTCCGCCCGAAGGTTTTCGATCCCGCGCTCAGCCAGGACGAACGACAGAGCGCATAAGAACCGTAATCGCCGGTTCTGTCCGTCAAAACGGGCGCTGCGGCCATCGCAGCGGGGCATTCAATTCAATTGTCGCCCACCCGTTCAGACTTCGTTAACCTCAAGTTATTGCAGCGAAATACAAGTTGAGGCGAACCCCGCCTCCTTTCCTTGACATCGCGCAAAAAGCGGTTCGAGTATGATTACCTTGCGTCAACTAAAATCATAAAAACAAAAGCGGCGTGCCCGGCGAGCCGGTTAACTGACATGGGAGCGGCGCGATGAACGAGACGCATGAGCGATACTGGGCCCCGGACGCGTCCATCTTCGAGTCTATTCCGCGGCGTGCCGAAATAATGGGCGGTTCCAACACCGACAACACCGCATTGGCGACCCGCCTGGAAATGAACCTGCCGGGAAGCCTCGCCGACGCGCCGCCGACGCTGGCGTTCGACCGGGTCCGCGAAGTCGACCTGCCCTGGGCCGCGCTGATCGAGGCGATGAGCCGCGACACGGACGGGGCGATGACCGGCACGGCGCCGCTGCGGTCCTATTTCGAACGGTCATGGTGGGACGGAGACCGCCCGAAACCCGCCGCGGAAGACCTGCAAAAACTGGTCGACGACGGACTGATCACGGTCCTGCCCGGATCCGGCGACAACGCCGCGACCTTTTTCAGCTACGGCGAGGTCACCGAGGACGACAAGACCGTGCCGAAAGGCGAGCCGGTCGCCGCGGGCATCGTCCTCCGGCACGGCGTCTCGGGGCGCTGCTACCTGATCGAGACGACGGAGGAGGACGGCAAGGCAAAGGATATCGCGACGCCGGAGGGCTATGCCGACTTCTGGGAAAACCGGGCGGAGGCCGCAACGATGGTCTTCGCGTCGGAAGCCGACGTCGCCGACAGCCAGACCCGGTTCGAGGAACTGGATCTGCGCGCGATCTATATCGAGCGCCGCTTTCGCGAACTGAAGATCATGCAGGAAGTCGTGACGGCCGCGAGCGCGAAAGCGGCCGGCGCGCTCGACGGCATTCTCGAACAGGGCGCCGGCCCCGACCTCAATTTCGAGGCGATGGATGCCGTGCAGGCGCGCTATGTCAGCATTCGCCTCGGGCCGTACCGGATCCGGCGGAGCCTGCTGCAGTTGAAGCGGCAGGCGGCGCAGATGGGCTATCTGCTTTTTCTCGGCGACGAACCGGAGATGAAGGTGATCACACCGGCCACGGACGGGGAACCGGCCGTTTACGGGATGAGCGTCGCGTTTCCCGATGGCGAAAACAAGGACGTGCTGGCGGGCGAGCTCTATACGACGTTCAAGCGGCAATGCGCCTACACGGTGACGCACGAGAAATCGATCGTTCGCAATATCGGCGAGAGCATCGTCTACGGTTTCAAGCGGCTGTTCGGCGGCAAGACCGAGAAGCGGACGACGACCTACACCGAAACCAAGTCCAGGATCGTCAAGGACTACCGGAAGGTCGACACGGCGACGGACCCGCTCAGCAAACGGGCACTGGAATATCGCGTGCAGGGCCGGGAAGTGTTCGTCTTCAACGAGACGCCGGCGGGCTACCTGACGGATGACGGCATGTCGCTCGCCAATGTGATGACGCGGTGCGACCTCGACGAGGATTACCGGCGCAAATGCGTGGTGATGCTGCCGGTCTACGAACAGGGCTTTGCCGTCGAGCGCCCCGTCGTCGCCTACAACATCTTCGAGCGGCCACTGCCCGGCATCCTGCCGAGCCGGCTGCCGCGCCTTTTCATCGAGGAGGCCCTGAGCTACCGCACCGCATGGAAGGGAACCGAGCTCGGCGAGCTGGTGAACGCAATCAACCTCGCGCCCGGCGAGGAGCGCGAAATCAGCATCACTCAATCCTTCCAGGAGGAGCGTGCGAGCAGCGAGACCCGCACATCGGTCAGCGAGCTCAACTCCTCGTCGACCACCGACATGGCGACCGAGATGGAATCGATCGCGCGCACGGAAAACGAGTTCACAGCCCATGCCGAAGGGAGCCAGGAGGCAACGGCCGGCGGCCCGCTCGGCGGCGCGATCACCGGATCGGTGTCATCGAAATTCAGCTACGGCGCGTCCGACACGCTGAAGAGCTTCAACCAGTCGATGAACAAGGTGGCCAAGAAGGCAGCGACCTCGATCAGCAAGAAGGCCCGGCTCGACGTCAGCACCACGAGCAGCACGACGACAACCGTGTCGACCAGCGACAGCACCATCATCAGGATGTCGAACATCAACAAGGGCCGGACGCTGAACCTGATGTTCTACCGGGTCTACAACCGCTATGCGACCGGGCTGTTCGTCGAGAATATCGGCTTCGGGGTGACGTCGGGCGTGGAACTGATCGCCGGCAGCGGCGTCTACGAGACGCGGACCTTCCGGCCGGACCGGATCGGCGAGATGCTCGACATGTTCAAGCGCACGCCCCTGCCGTTCAACAACGCACCATCGGCGATGGCGCAGTACCAGAGCACGATCCTCGACACGGTCCTGCGGCAGCTGGAAATGGAATATCTGGTTGCTCCGGTGAAAGACGGCGCGGGCGAAGCGGAAGCATTGGCCGAGGGTGAAGCGAACGCCGCGCCGCGCGCCGTTCTCAACGCGCCGGATACGGACACGCTCGGCGGGTCCAGCAATGTCGTGAAGATGGCAAACCAGCTGGCGGAAACGATCTTCGGACCGGCGCGCGCCGCGCTGGCGGCGAAAAAGGGCCTCATGAGCGCCGCGCCGGTCGACCGGGCGGCCCTCGACAAACGGATCGCGCAGGTCGAGGCCGGCCTGCAGGAGATCGAACTGGCGTCGGCGCCGCTCGGCGGCGACACGGGCAAGGGCTCGGACCTGCTGATCGCATCCGGCGGCCTCTATCTCGATGCGCTTGTCGGATCGCGCCCGAGCACCGAGCCCTATTCCGAAGAGATGCGGGCGCAGGAAGTCCGCAAGAGCGCGGCGCAGGTCGTCCGGTCGGAAGCCGAGGCGCAGTATTCGCTCGCCCAGGCGCGCCGGATCGCGCGGATGCCGGCGGGCGGCAATCCGGCCGGCAACCTCCTGACCGGTGTTCACGTGCTGGAGGAGCCGGGCCTGAACCTGTTGACCCTCGGGTTCCTGTTGCCCTTGCCGAGCGGACAATGGGTCGTCTGCGTCGACGGCGAACCGGTGCCCGACGGGGAGATCCCGCAGGATCAGTTGCAGCGCACGAGTGTCGTCCTCAAGCTGTCGCGCCGGCCGCCGCATCGCAAGCCCGACTGGGCGAAGGCCCCGGACCTGATGCGGCGGGTGACCGTGCGCAACACGCAAACGCAGGACGAGATCGCGCCGGTCTGACGTTCCGGAAAGACCGGGCGCCGGAAGATGTACGATTTCACCCGCTCAGGCGGCGCCTTCGAGAAGAACACGTTCTTCCGCCGTGAAAACACGGGCGCGGGCGAGAAAGCGCTTCTCGCGTCCGTTGTCGAGCGAGAACATCCCGCCTCTCCCCGGCACGACATCGAGAATGAGTTGCGTGTGTTTCCAGACCTCGAATTGCGGGCCTGAAATATAGACGGGAACGCCGTCGACCTCCCCGAGTTTCACGTCTCCGCTCCCGATATGGAAATCGGACGCGGGATAGCACATCGGCGAGGACCCGTCGCAGCAACCGCCGGACTGATGAAAGAGAATGTCGGGATGGTCCCGCCGGATTTCGGCGATCAGGGCGCGCGCGGCGTCGGTCGCCTCGACGCGGTTCGGCTGCTCGGTCATGGTGTCGCTCCGTTCATGAAATGACCGGGGCCTCTTTCGAGGCCCCGTGCTTCTTGGGAGGAAGCAATCAGAAGAAGCCGAGCTTGTTCGGATTGTAGCTGACCAGCATGTTCTTGGTCTGCTGGTAGTGGTCGAGCATCATCTTGTGGGTCTCGCGTCCGATGCCCGACTGCTTGTAGCCGCCGAACGCCGCATGCGCCGGATAGGCGTGATAATTGTTGACCCAGACGCGGCCCGCCTGAATAGCCCGGCCGAAGCGGTAGCAGGTGTTCTGGTCGCGCGACCAGACGCCGGCGCCGAGCCCGTAAAGCGTGTCGTTGGCGATCGAGAGCGCCTCGTCCTCGTCCTTGAATGTGGTCACCGAAACGACCGGGCCGAAGATCTCCTCCTGGAAGATGCGCATCTTGTTGTTGCCGCGGAAGATTGTCGGCTTGATGTAGTAGCCGCCCGACAATTCGCCGCCCAGATCGGCCTCGCCGCCGCCGGTCAGCACCTCGGCGCCTTCCTGGCGGCCGATGTCGAGATAGGAGAGGATTTTCTCCTTCTGCTCCTCGGAGGCCTGCGCGCCCATCATCGTCCCGGCGGCGCGGGGGTCGCCCATGACGATGGCCTCGGTGCGCCGGATCGCGCGCTCGATGAAGGCGTCATAGATGTCTTCGTGGATCAGCGCGCGCGACGGACAGGTGCAGACCTCGCCCTGGTTCAGCGCGAACATGACAAATCCCTCGATCGCCTTGTCGAGAAAGGCGTCGTCCTCGCGCATCACGTCCTTGTGGAAGATGTTCGGCGACTTGCCGCCCAGTTCCAGCGTGACCGGGATCAGGTTTTCGGTCGCGTATTGCATGATCAGCCGGCCGGTGGTCGTCTCGCCGGTAAAGGCGATCTTGGCGATGCGCGGCGAGGACGCCAGCGGTTTGCCGGCCTCGATGCCGAACCCGTTGACGATGTTCAGGACGCCGGCGGGCAGCACGTCGGCGATCAGCTCGGCGAAGACCATGATCGCCGCGGGCGTCTGCTCGGCGGGCTTGAGGACCACGCAATTGCCGGCCGCCAGCGCCGGCGCGAGCTTCCACACCGCCATCAGCAGCGGGAAGTTCCACGGAATGATCTGGCCGACCACGCCCAGCGGCTCGTGAAAGTGATAGGCGACCGTGTCGTCGTCGAGTTCGCTCATCGTGCCTTCCTGGGCACGCAGGACGCCGGCGAAATAGCGGAAATGATCGACGGCCAGCGGCAGATCGGCGGCCATGGTCTCGCGGATCGCCTTGCCATTGTCCCAAGTCTCGCACGTTGCGAGATGGTCGAGATTGGCCTCCATGATGTCGGCGATTTTGAGCAGCGCCTGGGCCCGCTCGGTCGGCGAGGTCCTGCCCCAGCGGTCCTTGGCGGCATGCGCGGCATCGAGCGCGAGATCGATATCGTCGGCATCGGAGCGCGCGATCTCGCAGATCACCTGGCCGGTGATCGGCGTGGTGTTCTCGAAATAGCGGCCGTTGACCGGCGCGACGAACCTGCCGCCGATGAAATTGTCGTAGCGCTGCTTGAAGGGCGAAGCGAACTGGCCCGCTTCGGGGCTGGTCATGACATTCATGGATATACTCCTCCTGAAACCGGACCGTTCCGGTGTGCCGGTCCATATGCAGGAGGTGACGCAGCTGCGCATCCGGCGCCAATAAGGCGGCGCGCGGAACTGTCTCGCTGGTGAGACAGTTCCGACGAGGAAACAGGAGATGGCCCGCCGTCAGCGGCCCCGGAGATGTCAGTTCATGCGCTCAACGACGACTTCGCCGGAAGCGGGATCGGTCACGCCGAGGCCTCCGCCGAGATCCTCGAGACGGTCCCTGAACTCGTCCAGCGTTGCGATCATCGCCGGGCGCGCCGCGGCCAGCGCATCCATTCCGGTCCATTCGCCGACGATGAAATATTCGCGCTCGCCGGTCTTGACCACGCGGAGCGTCATTCAATCCGGGCATGTCCGCAAGGGCGCGGCTGCGGTGAAGATCGAGATAGGCATCCTCTTCGCCGGGTTTCACTTTCATGCGTACGATGTTGAATGCCGTCATGGCTTCCTCCCTGCATTCCGCCAATCATGTCGTTGGCGGTGAGCATGACCGAAAACGCGCCGGGCGCTCATGTCGCGGAGCGTCGCCGGCGTGATCCGGCATCCTTGCAGGATACCACACCGGCCCGACGCTGTCGCGCTACATTACGCAAGGGAATGTTGTTGAACCGTCGCCGCCGGACAGGCCGCGGCGGCGCTATTGGAGCGCGGAACGCTTCATCCGGCGATAAAGCGTCGCGCGTCCGATGCCGAGCGCGCGCGCCGCCTCCGACAGGTTCCCGTCGGCACGCGCGATGGCACGCACGAGGGCCGCACGCTCCGCCTTCTCGAAGCCGGTCGGCCCATCCGGCCTGCCCAGCAGATCCGAAGCCGGCCGCGGGCGGATCGTCGCGTCCGTTCCGAGCCCGAACACGCGGCGCGCGGCGCGCGTGGCACCGATCACGAGGTCATCCTGGTCGACGGCGAGAAGGACAGCGCCATCGGCATCCCGGTCCGGCGCGACGATTATGCGCGCGTCGGTAAACGATGCCCGGAAATGATCCGTCTCGATCTGCTGCGCCGCCTGCGCCACCGTGGCCGCGATCAGCCGGGTGAACGCCTCGGTCTGGTCCGCCCGGCACGACGACACGTCCAGCGCCGCGAGTATCTTTCCGTCAGGTCCGTATATCGGCGCATCCATGCAACTCATCATCGTGTTGCGGGCATGGAAGTGCTCGCCGCGATGAATGATGACCTGCCGCTGTTCCGCGAGACAGGTGCCGATGCCGTTCGTGCCTTCCGCCGCTTCGCTCCAGTCGGCGCCGCTCCACAGGCCCCAGTCCTGGAACACGTTTGCGTCCGCGGCCATGCTGCGCTGGTCGAGAATGACGCCGTCGGCGCCGGTCAGCAGCACACAGCATCCGGAGTTGCCGACAAGTCCGAACAGATGGTCCAGTTTCGGCGCCGCGATCGTCATGAATTGCTCCATGGCGGAACGGCGCAATTTCAACGATGCTTCATCGATGCGTTCGGGGGCGCATTCGTTTGCCGGATCGAGGCGGTGATTGAGCAGCGAACGCCGCCACGACGCGGCCAGCCGCGAGACCGCCGCAGCGGTCGGCGAATTCACCGTGCTGATCACCTTGTCCACGTGATGCGGTTGCGCCACTTATCGTCTCCTCCGACCCGGCCGCATCTTTCCGATACCATTGCGCGGCGGAAATGCCAATTTGGACCAAGGGACGATACGCCCAAGCGCGACCGCCCGCGCGCGGCGGGCGATCGTCTGGCCGAAAGCCGCGCGATGCAACGCGCAGCCGAAACGCTGAGGCGGACCGGCATCACTCCATGTGGAAGCCGGGCGTCGACATCATGATGCCGCGCTCTTCGTCATCCATGTCTTCCGGGATGCCCTCGAAGAGCGGCGTCGAGAGATAGCGCTCGCCGGTGTCGGGCAGCATGCACAGGATGACCGAGCCGGGCTCGGCCTTCTCGGCGATCTTCATGGAAACGGCGAATGTCGAGCCGCCGGAAATGCCGGTGAAGACGCCCTCTTTCTGCGCGAGCTTGCGCGCCCATTCGATGCCTTCCGGCCCGGAGACCGGGATCAGCTCGTCGTAGAAATGCCTGTCGATCGACTCCTGCAGGACGAGCGGGATGAAGTCCGGCGTCCAGCCCTGGATCGGATGCGGTTCGAAGGCCGGATGGCTGCCCGCGGGAGCCCCGTCGGGGTCACGCTCCTGCGCCGTGCCGCTGCCGACGAGCTGCGCATTGGCGGGCTCGCTCAGGATGATCTTCGTTTCGGGGCGCTCCTTGCGCAGCACGCGGCCGATGCCGGTGACAGTTCCGCCGGTGCCGTAGCCGGTAACGACATAGTCGAGCCGCTTGCCGGCGAAATCGCCGAGGATCTCGCGGGCGGTCGTCGCCTCGTGGATTTCCGCATTGGCCGCCGTCTCGAACTGCCTTGCCAGAAACCAGCCATGTTTCTCGGCGAGTTCGACCGCCTTCTGGTACATGCCGAAGCCCTTCTGGGCGCGCGGCGTCAGCACGACCTTGGCACCCAGCATACGCATCAGCCGCCGACGCTCGACCGAGAAACTGTCGGCCATGGTGACGACAAGCGGATAGCCCTTCTGGGCGCAGACCATCGCAAGGCCGATGCCGGTATTGCCGCTGGTCGCCTCGACCACGGTCTGGCCGGGCTTGAGCTTTCCTTCCCGCTCCGCAGCCTCGATGATGTTGACGGCGAGACGGTCCTTGACCGAAGAGGCCGGATTGAAGAACTCGGCCTTCACATAGACCGTCACGTTGTCCGGACCGAGATTGTTGATCCGGATGACAGGCGTATCGCCGATGGTATCGAGCACGCTGTCGAACAGTCTCCCGCGGCCGTTCGTGGTTCTCAATTTTGGCTTCTCCGCCATGCTTCGCCTCCCTTTGCTTTCTGCGACACGATTAGCACAGCACATAGGCGGGGCATCCGGCAAATCGAAGGCGGGAACGGCGTTTCAGCCGCCGGCGTATTCGGCGAGCGCGCAATAGACGTGATAGAAGCTCGATGACGGCATGTCGGGGGCCGTCACGTGGCCCTCGTCGTCGATGGCGTCGTACCAGCCGCCGGGCAGCGGGCCGTTGAGATAGTATCCGAACAGCACGTCGAAAGTGCGCCGGCGCAGCGCCGCCGCGGTGCCGAGACCGCGTTTCTCGAAGGCGAGCGCGGCCTTCAGCGCTTCCGTCTGCGGCCACAGCCGCGCATGCGGTTCGACCGAGGAGCCGTCCGGCTGCAGGCCGTCGGCGGCCGCGCCCGTTGCCGGGTGGTGGCCGAAGGTCGCCGCCGTGGCGAAGAGCTGGCGCGCCTTGGCGCCGACACGCGGCGTGGCGCGGTAATCGAGATAGCGGGTGATCAGCCAGGCCCATTCGTAGTGATGTCCGGGCTCGATGCGGGTTTCTTCCGGCGTCCGGCGGCTGGGCGACCAGTCCGCGTTGAAGAATTCCGACAGCGTGCCGGTCGAGGTGTCGAAGAAATGCCGGTCGAACAGCATGACCATGGCCTGGGCGCGGTCGAGATATTTCTCCTCGCCGGTCGCCTCGTACCAGGCCATCATCGCTTCGAGGAAATGCATGTGCGGGTTGGCGCGGCGCGGCAGGTTGCGGCCGTCGGTCTCGTAGTAGCCGCCATGGGCGTGGTCGGCGAGGTGCCGGTCCATGTAGTCGAGCGTCCGGTCGGCCCATTCGCGCGCCTCCGGCCAGCCGGTCGCGCGATGGAGCCAGGCGAGACCGAACATGACGAAACAGTGGTCGTAGGTGTCGCGCGTCTCGTTGCGGACGCTGCCGTCCGGATTGAACAGGTGGATCCAGCCGCCATCGGGATGCCAGCCGGTCGTCGTCAGCGTATCCAGGCAATGGCGCAGGATGCCGTCGGCGTCGCCCTGCCAGCCCATCAGCCTGGCATGCGAGAAACAGTAGATCTGGCGGGCCAGGACGCGCAGCCGCTTGAACGGGTGCGCTGCCGGCGTGCCATCGAATTTCAGCGCTTCGTGGACGCCGCCATGGACGCGGTCGATGCCATGCTCGGCCCAAAAGGGCAGCGCGGTCTCGAACAGCCACGAGCGCACGGTCGAGGGATGGGAATCGTCGCCGCGCTCCTTGAAGGCCTGGGTGACGTTCTTGACCAGATGCGTGCGGTCGCGGCGCGTGACGAGGATCTTGTTGTCCTCTGCGACGACGACGAGATCCTCGACGCCGGCAATGGCGACGGTGGCGCCGCGGGCGCGCACGAGGTTCTTGTCGGCATCGATGGTGATGACATCGCCGGACAGGGCATTGCCGTGATCGTCCTTGGACGCGCCCTCGTAGAGCTGCGCCCAGGAACCGAGATCGTCCCAGTCGAACTGGGCCGGAACGACGCCGATATTGCCGGCGGATTCCATGATCGCGTAGTCGATGGAGAGTTTCGGCGAAGCGGAAAACGCATCCGGATCCAGGATGAGCTTGCGGCCGTCGCGAACGCCCTCGCCCGCCGCCCTGCGGGCGCACGCCCAGATCTCGGGCTGCAGGCGCGCATAGTCGTCGGCCAGCCGGCCGGCGCGAAACAGGAAAATGCCGGCGTTCCAGAGGAAGCTGCCGCTCTTCAGGTAATGTTCGGCGGTCTCGTGGTCCGGCTTCTCGCGGAACCGGGTCACCCGGAAGCCCTCGCCGAGCGGCTCGCCCTTCTCGATATAGCCATATTGCGTCTCGGCGCGCGACGGCGTGATGCCGATCGTCATGATCGCGTCGGTGTCGCGGGCGATGCGCGCGGCGGCGGCAACCGTCCTCTGGAAACCGGCGACATCATCGATGCGGGCATCCGACGGCAGCACGATGACGAGTTCCTCGGGATCGGCATCGGCAATGGTCGTAATCGCGGCGGCAATGGCGGCGGCGGTGTCGCGGATGCAAGGCTCGAGAACCAGGATTTCCGGCTGCACCGGCGCGCGCGCGACTTCCTTTTCGAGCGCCTCGCCAAGCGCAGCGGAACCGATCACGTGAACGGGGCGGAACGAAACCTCCGGGACCGCCGGAACCATCCGCTCGATCGTGTTGACGAGCAGGCTGCGGTCGTTGACGAGCGCGTGGAACTGTTTCGGCTTGTCTTCGCGGGACATCGGCCACAGCCGCGACCCCGCTCCGCCGCACAGGATTACCGGCGTTACTGTCACGTCGCTCTCGATTGCCATCGTCTCCTGCCAGCCGTCTTTCATCGGGAATGATCCATTGCAGAGCCGGAACTAAACTTCATGGCCCGTCTTGCCGCAACCGCCCCAAAAGGTGGTGGCGGACGAAAAAACGGCCTGTCTCCGTTTGGAGACAGGCCGCCTTTTATTTGTCAAGTGCTGCCCTGGGGCAGCGCGGCATTAGGCGCCTTTGACCTTCGAGCCGATGAAGTCGAACTTTTCGTTCAGGTTCGAGCCGAGCGTGGTAGCGCCCGTGATAATCGCAACGGCGATCAGAGCAGCGATCAGGCCGTATTCGATTGCGGTTGCACCAGATTCGTCTTTCATGAAACGTGCGAACATTGTTGAGCTCCTTATATACTCGTTTACACAGCACCCCCGTCAACACTCATGCACGGCGTTGATCGGATGAGTGCAACCTACACGCGGCCCGTTGCCAGCCGCTTAAGGAACACGGTTTCCAAAGCTTTAAGGCGTCAAAGCCGCCGTGGTGGTGAACAAAGGGTAGTAAATCGCCGACAATTTGCGGGTACATGACCCCGCGTCCCCGGACGTTCCAGACGGGCCTAGAAGCACGCGCGCGACGCATTATGGTTAAATCTTCGTTCATCATTCGCGGCGATAGTGCCTGCATGCAGGTGACAAGGAGTGCAGGCATGAACAAGGGCTATCGATCGTTTCTTTCCGCCATGGCCGTGGCGGGAGCCCTGCTGCAATCGCCAGCCGCGTTTTCCGCGGAAGATTTCGCGGCGATGAACGCCGTTCCCGAACCGGGGATCCGCGTCGTCCTGAACCAGGCAAGAATCGTGAAGCTGTCGCAGCCGGCGGCAACCGTCATCATCGGCAATCCGGAAATCGCCGACGCGACGGTGCGCGATTCACGCACGCTGGTGCTGACCGGGCGCGGCTTCGGACAGACCAATCTCGTCATTCTCGATGCAGGCGGCAATCCGATCCTCGACGAGCGGATCGCCGTATCGCGCGAAAACGGCGCCGCCCTGCGCATCTACCGTCAGGCGAACATCGAAACGCTGTCGTGCGAACCCTATTGCGAGAAGGCCTATCTATCTGAAGCCGAAATCCAGTCGATCCGTGCGATCGCCGAGGCAAACAACGCCGGCAACAACTGACGCCGGCTTGCGCGGCCTCGCATAAAGGCAGGACCGCAGCCGCCCCACTTCTTGAAAAATCGTAAACGGCGGGCCCGTGAATTCGCGGGCCCTAAAACGTTTTCTCAATCATTTCCGTATAGGTAGGAATGAGGCTGATTTGATATGTGGGGTAGACATGGCGAAACGTGCTTTCAAAGCCCGCCGACGTATTCTCGACATGATTTGCGGCTTCCGCCGCGATCGTCGCGGGGCGACCGCGATCGAGTTCACAATGCTGGCCATCCCCTTCACGATGCTGTCCTTCGCGATCCTCGAAACGACGGTGTCGTTTACGGCGCAACAGGTGATAAGCAACGCCGCCGATACAATTTCACGCCAGATCCGGACCGGCCAGTTGACGCTCGCCAATACCAACAAGGCGCAATTTCGAACCCGACTTTGCGACGAAATCTCGATCATGGTCGGCACAGGCTGTCCGCAGCTCGAGTTCGATCTCGACAACTACACGTCTTTCGCGGCTGTCCCGAAGACCATTCCGCGCACGCCCGATGGCGATATCGACACGACCGGATTCACCTATAACCCGGGCGGCAACGGCACGATCAACTCGCTGCGGATCTTCTATCGCTGGCCGGTGATGACCGACCTGATGCGATCCTCCCTGTCGAACCTGCCGGACGACCGGACACTGCTTTACGCTACGGTCACATGGCAAAACGAACCGTTCTAGGGATCCCCCGCACGGCAAGCGAACGAGGTAACGCAATGAAAGCGTTAACGAACAAGGCATTGAAACGGACCGGCGGATTCGCCGCGCGGTTTTCGCGCGACAAGCGCGGTATCGCGGCCATCGAATTCGCGCTCATCGTTCCGCTGATGCTGACCATGTATCTCGGGACGATCGAGATCTCCGCCGCCGTATCGATCAACAAGAAGGTCAGCCGCGTCTCGGCGACGGTCGCCGACCTCGTCACGCAGCAGACCGAAGTCAACAAGACCCAGCTCGAAGACATCATGGCGGTCGGCGAATCCGTGCTGTTTCCCTACGTGGCAGACAAACCGGACATCACGATCATCGCCATCAATGTCGATTCCAGCTACCCGCAAGGCGGCAAGATCGCCTGGTCGCGCGAATACGACAAGGGCCTCAACGGGCCCGGCGGAACGCCAGGCGCAGATACCTGGGTTCCGGAAGACCTGCGCATCGACGGCACCTTCCTCGTGCGCGTCGACACGAAGCTCGACTATGTGCCGATCGTCAACTGGCTGATCGGAGACACGATCGGCACGATCAAAAACGGCATCGGCGTGATCGAGATGAAGGAACGCTATTTCCTGCGGCCGCGTCTCGGCGACGCCATCGCCTGCACCGACTGCTGAGGCCGGCGCAGTCGGGCTGCCGCCGTTACCTGTCCTCTTTCGTTCCCAAGGCCAAAACCAGCGCATGCGCCGAGCGATATTCGCCGGCGCCGGTCGCCTCGATGCGCGACGTCGCCACGGCGTCTATCCGCGCGGCGGCATCGCGCGCCTGGAATATCTCCACGGGCAGCGACAGGGTCTCGGAGACGATCCTGCGAAATCCCTCGAAACGCAGCGGATCGTAATTCTTGCCGTTCTGCATGACGACGCCGATGCGGAAGGCGCCGAGGTCGTCGCACCAGTCGGCGAAAGGAGGGAGCGGCAACCGCCACGACCGCGCAAAGCCCGAGCGCGGCGACGGTCAAATTCATCAACTTGTCTCGGCGTCGCCGCGATGCCATCTTTACGATCCAATTCAAACGCGCCGGCGCCCTGTCGCGCCCTTGCCACGCTGCAGCACAGAATAAAAATACAGGCCCTTTCCATGAAACGAGCATTCCTTTTCGTCCTCGATTCCGTCGGCATCGGCGGTGCAAACGACGCGGAACGCTTCGGCGACACCGGATCGAACACGGTCGGCCATATCCTGGAGGCCGCCAGCCGCGGCGAGGCCGACAAGGACGGCCTGCGCAAAGGCCCGCTTTCGGTGCCCAACATGGCGTCGCTCGGCCTGTTCCACGCCGTCGAGGCGGCGTCCGGCAATGCGGTCGCCGCATCCATGAAGCCCGAAACCGTCACCGGATTCTGGGGTGCGTGCGACGAGGTCTCCAACGGCAAGGACACGCCGTCGGGCCACTGGGAAATGGCCGGCGTGCCGGTGCGGTTCGACTGGGGCTATTTCCCGGACGAGATCCCGTGTTTCCCGCAGGACCTGCTGGAGAAGATCTACAAGGACGCTGACCTGGAGGGATCGCTCGGCAACAAGCACGCGTCGGGGACGGAGATCATCGCCGAACTGGGCGAGGAACACGTCAAGACCGGCCTGCCGATCTTCTACACCTCCGCCGATTCCGTGTTCCAGATCGCCGCGCACGAGGAAGCCTTCGGGCTGCAGCGGCTCTACGACCTGTGCGAGATCGTGCGCGGACATGTCGACGCGCTGAATATCGGCCGGGTCATCGCGCGGCCGTTCCTCGGCACCAATGCGAAGAATTTCGAGCGGACGGGAAACCGGCGCGACTATTCGGTGCCGCCGCCCGAGCCGACGCTGCTCGACCGGCTGACGAAAGCGGACGGCCGCGTTCTGGCTGTCGGCAAGATCGGCGACATCTTCGCCCATCTGGGCATCACCAAGCTGCGCAAGGCGACCGGCAACATGGCGCTGCTCGACGCGACGCTTGAAGCGATGGACGAGGCCGGCGACCACGACCTGGTCTTCACCAATTTCGTCGATTTCGACATGCTCTACGGCCATCGCCGCAACGTGGCCGGCTATGCGGCGGCGCTGGAAGCGTTCGACCGGAGGCTGCCGGAACTGATGGCGAAGCTGCAACCGGGCGACCTGATGATCATCACCGCCGACCATGGCTGCGATCCGACCTGGCGGGGGACGGACCATACGCGCGAGCGCGTTCCCGTCCTCGGCTTCGGGCCCGGCATGGCGACCGGCGGCATCGGCGTTCGCCCGACCTATGCCGACATGGGCGAAACCATCGCCGCGCATCTCGGGCTGCAACCCGGCCTGCACGGAACGTCGTTCCTGACAGACCTCGCCGTCGATGCCTGAACTTCCCGAGGTGGAAACCGTCCGGCGCGGACTGCAGCCGGTGATGGAGGGCGCGCGGATCACCCGGGTCGAGACGCGCCGTCCGGACCTGCGCTTTCCGCTGCCCGAAAACCTGGCCGCTATGCTGCAGAACCGGCGGATCGCCGCGCTCGGCCGGCGGGCGAAATATCTGCTGGTCGAGTTCGACGGCGGAACAGTGCTCGTCTGCCATCTGGGCATGTCCGGCTCGTTTCGCATCGAGGACGAGTTGAACGGCGCGACGCCCGGAGCGTTCCACCATGCCCGCTCCAAGCTCGCGGCCCATGACCACGTGATCCTGCATCTCGAGGGACCGGACGGCGCGGCGCATCGTGTCGTCTACAACGATCCGCGCCGCTTTGGCTTCATGTTCCTGACGGACCGGGCGACGATGGGCGGGCATCCGCACCTGAAAGGACTCGGCATGGAACCGACCGGCAACGCGCTCGACGGCGCGGCGCTGGCCGGAATGCTCGCCGGACGCCGGGCGCCGCTGAAAGCCGCGCTGCTCGACCAGCGGGCGATCGCCGGCCTCGGCAATATCTATGTCTGTGAGGCATTGTGGCGCGCCGGCCTTTCGCCGAAGCGGGCGGCGGGCACTCTGGTGCGCAAGGACGGGACGCCGACGGAGCGCTGCGACCGGCTGGCGAACGCCATCCGGACGGTGATCGCCGATGCGATCGCGGCCGGCGGATCGTCGCTGAAGGACTATGTGCACGCCGACGGCTCGCTCGGCTATTTCCAGCATTCCTTCTCGGTCTACGACCGCGAGGGCGCGCCGTGTCCGCGCGAGGGATGCGGCGGAACAATCCGCAGGATCGTCCAATCCGGGCGCTCGACTTTCTATTGCCCGGCGTGCCAGAAATAGCGCCGCGAACGACAATGCCGAGTGGAGCAGACAGATGGCGTATGAAACAATCCTGACCGAAAAACGCGGCGAGATCGGCCTGATCACCCTGAACCGGCCCGACGCGCTGAACGCGCTGAATTCGACGCTGTTGTCGGAACTGCTCGACGCGGTCACCAAGATGGATGCCGACGGCAAGATCGGCGCGATGGTCATCACCGGTTCGGCCAAGGCGTTCGCCGCCGGCGTCGACATCAAGGAGATGCAGTCCTACGAGTATGTCGACGTCTATCTGAACGACTTCATTGCCGGCTGGGACCGCTTCGCCGAGACCCGCAAGCCGATCATCGCCGCCGTGTCGGGCTATGCGCTGGGCGGCGGCTGCGAACTGGCGATGATGTGCGACTTCATCATCGCCGGGGAAGGCGCGAAATTCGGCCAGCCGGAAATCACGCTCGGCGTCATGCCGGGCATGGGCGGGACCCAGCGCCTGGCGCGCGCCGTCGGCAAGGCGAAAACGATGGAGATGTGCCTGACCGGCCGGCTGATGAGCGCGCAGGAGGCCGAAAGCTCCGGGCTGGTCGCGCGGATCGTGCCGGACCACGACGTCGTCGAGGAGGCGATGCGGGCGGCCGAAAAGATCGCCGGCTTCTCGCGCCCGGCGGTCCTGATGACCAAGGAAACCGTCAGCCGGGCCTTCGAAACCACGCTCGCCGAGGGCCTGCGTTTCGAGCGGCGGGTGTTCTATTCGATGTTCGCGCTCGAGGACCAGAAAGAAGGCATGGCGG
This sequence comes from uncultured Alphaproteobacteria bacterium, assembly GCA_963712205.1. Lineage (GTDB taxonomy): Bacteria > Pseudomonadota > Alphaproteobacteria > Rhizobiales > Rhizobiaceae > Oricola. The sequence goes on from CAVQHF010000008.1 coordinate 298,361, forward strand.
CCTTCGCCGAGAAGCGTTCGCCGAACTTCAAGAACCGTTAGAAAACGGGTGCCGCCGACCGCATGCGCACCGTTGACGGCAAAGCCATTTGAGCGTATAGACCGCGCACCTTGGCGGCCTAACCGGTCGCCATTATGATTTTGTCTGCCCAGCATGGCTCCGAAAGCCGGCGCAGGGCTCCGAAAAAGAAAGAGGACAACCATGGCCAATACAATCTCGGCCAAGAAAGCGACGCGCAAGATTGCCCGCCGCACCGCCGTGAACACGGCTCGCCGTTCGCGGATCCGCACTTTCATGCGCAAGGTCGAGGAAGCCATCGCGTCGGGAGACGCCAAGGCCGCCGTGGACGCTCTGAAAGCAGCCCAGCCGGAGATCATGCGCGCCGCCTCGAAAGGCGTCATGCACAAGAACACGGCATCGCGCAAAATCTCTCGCCTGGCCTCCCGCGTGAAGGCCCTGGCAAGCTGACTTCCATTAGTCGACTAAGGTAATGACAAGCCCGGCTCAGCCGGGCTTTTTTTGTTTCCTGGGAAACAAAAATTCGACCGTCTGTGGACAGTGCGGGTTTTGCGTGTAACCGCAACGCCTTAAGGCGTAGTCCGAACGGCGGATATGGCAACCGCGCCGTCGCAAAAATGCAACGGTATTTTCAAATTTTCTGTTTCTCTCAATAATTACAAGATCTTATAGGACACACATCAACGGGGATAACCTCTCCCCATACCCCAATCGCAAAAAGTGGTAATCGGCGGAATTTAAAAAATTAGATTATCCGAAAGGGGGTTTTTGAGGCGAAAAGAGAATCTGTGGAATCACAAATATTTAGGTTTTCACAGGGGGCGAAATGCGCATTTCGAACCCATTTGCAAGCCAATTGATTCCTTAAAAATCACTTAAGACGGCTTGCCTTCGACCCTCCGAATTTTGTATCTTTCAGCCATCAGACGAGACGCTTGAACAGACAACAGCGCGCTTCAAAACCGGGGTCTCATTTTGGGCCCAAGCGCGGTGACGTGCAAGCCTTGTCTCAAGGTCGACAGTCCGTCGGCCGCTTCAAAAACAGGTGAACAAAGACCACGGGGAACGCCGGTTTCGCGACCGGTGAACTGTAAACTATTGCGGGGATTAGCACTTCAGACAAACAGATAGCGCATGACAGGGCAGCGGCGTGAGTGTGGGCAGCGCAGCGGCCTATTTTTCGGAATAAATCTCTAGGAACAGGGCGACAGAGAGAGGGTCGATGAGGTACGATAGCGAAGGCTTGAACGGTCAACTCGAGGGGAAGACCGGCATTCCTGCAATCATGGTGGGGCATTGCGCAAAAACATCGGCCAAAAGCGCCAACAAGGGGGACGTTTTGAGCGACGGGACAATGGGCGGGCCGGACCCACAATCAGGAAAATCCAACAAGAAAACAGTCGCGCATGATGCGGCATTCGAACGTGTCAAACAGCGCCTTCGCGCCAAGATCGGCGCCGACGTCTACAACAGCTGGTTCGGACGACTGAAGCTGGACTCGGCCACCCGCAGCGTGGCGCGCATGTCGGTGCCGACCGCCTTCCTGCGGTCGTGGATCAACAGCCATTACATAGACGACCTGATGGCGCTGTGGGCCGAAGAAGTCCCGGAGATCCTGCAGGTGGAAATCGTGGTCAGGAGCGCCACCAAGGCACCGGCGCAACTGCGCCCCGACGACGCCACAAGCCCGTCGGCAAATCCCCGCAAGGCCACGATGCAGCCGATCGCCCGCGCAGTCTACTCCCAGGACCGCAGCAAACCCGCCCGCGCGGCCGGTTTCGCCGAGCAGAATGCCAATGGCAAGCTGATCGGATCGCCCATCGACTCGCATTACACCTTCGACAACTTCATCGAAGGCAAGTCGAACCGGGTCAGTCTCGCCGCGGCCCGTGCGGCGGCGGACCAGGGCGCCAACGCGGCGCGCTTCAATCCGCTCTTCATCTATGCGTCCGTCGGTCTCGGCAAGACGCATCTGCTGCAGGCAATCGCCAATGGCGTGCTCGCCAGCGAACCGAAGAAGCGCGTCGTCTACCTGACGGCCGAGTATTTCATGTGGCGTTTCGCCAGCGCCATCCGCGACAACAATGCGCTGCTCCTGAAGGAAACGCTGCACGACATCGACCTTCTGATCATCGACGACATGCAGTTCCTGCAGGGCAAGAAGATCCAGTCGGAATTCTGCCACCTGATCAACACGCTGCTCGACAGCGCACGGCAGGTGGTGGTCGCGGCGGACCGGCCGCCGCACGAGCTGGAATCGCTCGATCCGCGGGTGCGGTCGCGCCTGCAGGGCGGCGTGGCGCTGGAGATCGGCGCGCCGGACTACGAGATGCGGCTCTCCATGCTGCAGCAACGTCTGGAAAGCGCCAAGAAGGACGACCTGACGCTCGAGATCTCCGGCGAGGTGCTGGATCACGTGGCGAAGAGCGTCACCTCGAGCTTCCGCGAGCTGGAAGGCGCCTTCAACCAGCTGGTGTTCCGGCACTCCTTCGAGCCGGACCTGTCGATCGACCGGGTCGACGACATTCTCGGCCATCTCGTTCGCGTCGAGGACAACCGCAAGATCCGCATCGAGGACATCCAGCGGGCGGTGTCGCGCCACTACAACGTGTCGCGCACGGACATGCTGTCCAACCGGCGCACGCGGGTGATCGTCAAGCCGCGCCAGATCGCGATGTATCTGGCCAAGATGATGACGCCGCGCTCGCTGCCGGAGATCGGACGCCGTTTCGGCGGCCGCGATCACACCACGGTGCTGCACGCGGTGCGCAAGGTGGAAGGCATGATCGCCGAGGACGGGCAGCTCGCCAAGGAGCTGGAACTGCTGAAACGGCTGATCGAGGAATAGGACACACAAGCCCCGGCCCGAAGCCGGGGCTTTTTTATCCGCGTCAGCCGACCGGATAGGGACCGTCCTCGAAGACCTTGTCGTGATATCCCTTGACGCCGATCTCACGCGCGAGCGTGCTGCGGAAGTCGGTGCCGCCGCGCAGGCAATCGAGCACATGGCGAAAGTCGTATCGCGGCGTCCAGCCGAGTTCGCCGACCGCGCGGCGGTTGACATAGACGCGGTCGATGGCGGGGAACATCGCCCAGCCAAGTTTTTCGTAAAGCGCCGGAAAATCCGGAAACAGCCGAGCGACGACTGCCGGCATGTCGTGGCGAAGCTCCGCCAGATCGGAACGGCAAAAGGGCGTCGTCGCCGACAGGATGTAGCGCGCGAACCCGATCCGCGGCGCCGCATCGACGGCAAGGAGATGGGCGGCCACCGCATCCTCGATATCGAGGCGGCGATGCAGCAGTTCATTGGCCTGCGTGTTCAGGGCCGGATACCGGCCGCGCATGGCCGGATCGTCGTCGACCTCGGGAAAGAAACGCGCGGCGCGCAGAACGACGACCGGCAGGCCTTCCTTCTTCGCGACCAGGGCGCACAGATCTTCGGCGGCGATTTTCGTGACGCCGTAGATGTTCTTCGGCACCGGGACGACCTCCTCCGTGATCCATGCCGCAGGCTCGCCCCCGGCGGGCGTCAGCGCCGCCCCGAAGGCGCTGGTCGTCGAGGTGAAGACGAAGGCGCCGACGCCGGCGGCGACCGCCTCTTCCAGAAGGTTCAGCGTTCCCGAAACATTGACGTCGACGAAATCCCGGCGCGCATGGGTCGCCACATGCGGCTTGTGCAGCGTCGCCGCATGGATGACGGCGGAAGCGCCGCGCATGGCGTCCGCGACGAAACCGCGATCGGTGATCGTGCCGACACTGTCGGTCCACGGCGAGGGCTTGACGTCGATGCCGCGCGCGGTCCGGCCCCGCGCGCGCAGGGTGCGCATCAACGCTTCGCCGAGATGGCCCGCGCTGCCCGTGACCAGGATCGTCATGTCGCCGCCTCCAGAGACCGTCCGCCTGGCCTCCAATAGCCACAAGCGGCAATCCGGGCCACGCATAAATTATGCGGCGGGGGCTCCCTCCAGGGTGGTGACCAGCCGGCCGGCCGCGCCATCGCCGAGGCCGACGCGCTCCCACAGCACCCGGCCGGGCAAGATCGGAACATCGCCGCGCGCATTGGGACCGGTCGCCACAACGAGGCGGGGCACCCGGCCCTCGTGCCAGCCGAGGCCCGCCAGGGTCGACTCGGCTTTAAGGATCTCCGGCGAGGCGTAAGGCAGCATCGGCTGCCCTTTCAGCCGACCGTAGGGAATGCGCCAGTTTTCGCAGCGCGCGGGCGAGGCGGCGATCAGGCGGTGGGTGCGATCGCAGATCAGATGGACCCTTGACCGGGACTGCTCCACCAACCGGACCAGGACGGCCTCCTCCACGCTTGCGACCAGCGGCGCGAGCGCGCGCCGCGCGAGGCGCCACTGAACGTCGGGCAGCGGCAGGGATCCGCTCTCCCAGCGCGACACGGTCGACTGGGTGACGCCGAGACATTCGGCGAGGTGGCTTTGCTTCATTCCCCGCAACAGGCGCATCCTGCGCAATGCGCCGCCGCGTTCCCCGTTCGCCTGCATATTCCGTCTTTTCCTTCCGTATACGGCAGGCGCAACCGGCCCGCCTTTTCCTCGCGCCTTTTCCCCAGCCTTTGGCCGCGCGCCCTCCGTTCCCGCCAGTCTCGACGCTTGCTTTTCAGGGCGCAAGCCGCCACATTCGCGGTCCGAACCGGCGAGGACGGAGCGCCGATGAATTCACCCGAATTCGCACGCGCGCGTTGTCCCTTTTCACGCCGGCCCGTCATAAAGTCATCCAACCGGACAGCGAACCATGCGTGTCACCCTCGAACGAGCCAACCTGCTGAAATCCCTGAACCACGTTCACCGGGTCGTCGAACGCCGCAACACCATTCCGATCCTTTCAAACGTGCTCCTGAAGGCCGAGGGATCGGCGCTCGACATGAAGGCGACCGACCTCGACCTGGAGATCACGGAAGCCGCGCCAGCCATGGTCGAACAGGCCGGGGCGACGACGGTCGCCGCGCATCTTCTCTACGACATCGTGCGCAAGCTGCCCGACGGCACCGAGGTGATGCTGTCGACCGACCCCGACGGCAATTCGATGACGGTGATTTCCGGGCGCTCGAATTTCAAGCTGCAGTGCCTGCCGCAATCGGATTTCCCCGAGCTGACGGCCGGCGAATTCTCGCATACGTTCCGTCTCGACAGCGATGTCCTGAAGGAGCTGATCGACCGCACGCAGTTCGCGATCTCGACGGAAGAGACGCGCTACTACCTGAACGGCATCTACATGCACACGGCGGAAGGCGACGGCGACATCGTGCTGCGCGCGGTGGCGACCGACGGCCACCGGCTGGCGCGCTGCGAGACGCCCGCGCCGAACGGTTCGGAAGCGATGCCCGGCATCATCATTCCGCGCAAGACGGTCGGCGAACTGCAGAAGCTCGTCGACGATCCGGACATCGCGGTGACGGTGGAGCTCTCCGATTCGAAAATCCGCTTCACCATCGGCGCGATCGTTTTGACCTCGAAGCTGATCGACGGCACCTTCCCCGACTACCAGCGGGTGATCCCGACCGGCAACGACAAGGACATGCTGGTCGACCGGCAGACCTTCGCCTCCGCCGTCGACCGTGTATCCACCGTCTCCAGCGAACGCGGCCGCGCCGTGAAGATCGCGCTGGCCGACGGTCAGATGACGCTTACCGTCAACAATCCGGATTCCGGATCGGCGACCGAAGAACTCGCCGTCGGTTACGACTCCGAGCCGATGGAAATCGGCTTCAACGCGCGCTACCTGCTCGACATCACCAACCAGATCACGGGGCCGGAGGTGAAGTTCACGCTTGCCGACGCCGGATCGCCGACGCTGATCATCGACACCGCCGACGACCAGTCGCTCTACGTGCTGATGCCGATGCGCGTGTAGGACGCGGAACCGCGCCCGTGAGACAATGACGCCGGAAAGCCATCTCTCCGCGCTGAAGCTGACGGCGTTTAGAAACTATGCAAGCCTTTCGGTGCAGTTCGAGGCCAGGCACGTCGTGCTGACGGGCGCGAACGGCGCGGGCAAGACCAATTTGATGGAGGCCGTCTCCTTCCTGTCGCCCGGGCGCGGTTTGCGGCGGGCGCAGCTCGCCGACGTCGCCAAGGCGGGCACCGATGGCGGCTTCGCCATCCACGCGACGCTGGAGCGCGACGGCGACAGTTTTTCGATCGGCACGGGAACGGCGTTCGGCGAACCGAACCAGCGCCGGGTGCGGATCAACGGCACCAACGCGAAAAGCGCAGACGAACTGCTCGATCTCGCCCGGATCGTCTGGCTGACGCCGTCGATGGACGGGCTTTTCACCGGGCCCGCCTCCGACCGGCGGCGGTTTCTCGACCGCATGGTGCTGGCGATCGATCCGGCGCATGGGCGGCGCGCGGCCGACTACGAAAAAGCGATGCGGCAGCGCAACCGGCTGCTGGAAGACGCGCCCGGCGGCCAGACGGACGCCTGGCTCAGCGCGACCGAGGCACAGCTTGCCGCGCTCGGCTCGGCGATCATCGCCGCGCGCCAGGAACTGGCCGGTCTTCTCGCCGCGATCATCGCGGAACGGCGCGGCTCCGGCGATCCGTTTCCTTCGGCGGCACTCGCCATCGAGGGCGGTCTGGAAGCCGCGGCACGCGAGGGGGCGGCGGCGGGAGAGATCGAGGAAAAGCTGATCGCGGATTATCGCGACGGGCGCTACCGCGACCGCGCGGCCGGGCGCACGCTGATCGGGCCGCACCGCGCCGAATTCGCCATCCGGCACGAACAGAAGGACATGGAGGCGGCGCGCTGCTCGACCGGCGAGCAGAAGGCGCTGCTGATCGGCCTCGTGCTGGCGCATGCCGGGTTGACGAGAACCGTTTCCGGCATGGCCCCGATCATGCTACTCGACGAAATCGCGGCACATCTCGACCCGGTGCGCCGCGCCGCGCTGTTCGACCGGGTCGACGCGGTCGGCGGGCAGGCCTTCATGACGGGAACGGACCGGGCGCTGTTCGACGCGCTTGGCGAGCGCGCCCAGTATTTCCGGGTCGAGAACGGCACCCTTGAAGGCGAGGCGGACAATCCATGAGCGACGGCAAGCCCCTGAAGCCAGACGAAATCGAGCGTTATGCGCGTCACATCATCCTGCAGGAGATCGGCGGTGCCGGGCAGCAGGCGCTGAAGGCGGCGCGCGTGCTCGTTGTCGGCGCGGGCGGGCTCGGCAGCCCGGTATTGCTCTACCTCGCGGCGGCGGGGGTCGGCACGCTCGGCGTGGTCGACGACGACACTGTGAGCCTTTCCAACCTGCAGCGCCAGGTGCTGCACGCGACCGGCGACATCGGCCGGCCGAAGACGGAAAGCGCGGCGGCGAGCCTCAACGACATGAATCCGAATATCGCGATCATCGAGCACACGGTGCGGCTGACGGCGGAAAACGCCGCGGATATCATGGCGGATTACGACATCGTCGTCGACGGGTCCGACAATTTCGAGACGCGCTACCTCGTTGCCGATAAGGCGGAGGAGCTGAAGCTGCCGCTGGTCGCCGGCGCTCTCGGCCGTTTCGACGGCAGCCTGACCGTGCTGATGCCGCACGAGACGGACGAAAAGGGCGAGTCCTGGCCGCGCTACCGCGATCTGTTCCCCGAAGCGCCGCCGGAAGGCACCGTGCCGAGTTGCGCGGAAGCGGGCATTCTCGGCGCGGTGGCGGGCGTGATCGGCACGCTGCAGGCGGTGGAAGTGCTGAAACTGATCACCGGCACCGGCGATCTTCTGGTCGGCAAGATCCTGCTCTACGACGCGCTGGCGGTGCGGTTCCAGACGATGAAATACAAAAGGCACGGCTGACACGACCCGCGCCGGGCGCGATCACACCATCGACGGCAGGACGCGGTCCGGCGGGCGATCGCCGTCGGCCATCATGCGGATGTTGATGATGACCTTCTCGCCCATCTCGATGCGGCCCTCGATGGTCGCCGAACTCATGTGCGGCGACACGACCACCTTGCCCTTGCGGGCGAGGTCGCGCAGGCGCGGATTGACCGACGGCTCGTGCTCGAAGACGTCGAGACCGGCGCCGGCAATCTTTTCTTCCTCGATCAGGCGGATCAACGCCTGCTCGTCGATGACGTCGCCGCGCGACGTGTTGACGATATAGGCGGTCGGCAGCATCAATTCGAGGCGGCGCGCCGACAGGAGATGGAAGGTCGCCGGCGTCGACGGGCAGTTGACCGAGATGATATCCATGTGGGCGAGCATCTGGTCGAGGCTTTCCCACCAGATGGCATCGAGTTCCCGCTCGATCGATTCCGACATGCGGTGGCGGTTGTGATAGTTGATCGACAGGCCAAAGGCGCGGGCGCGGCGCGCGACCGCGATGCCGATCCGGCCGAGACCGATGATGCCCAGCTTCTTTCCGGAAATGCGGCGGCCGAGCATCCAGGTCGGAGACCAGCCCTGCCACTCGCCCTCGCCGGTCAGAACCGCGGCGCCCTCGGTCAGCCGGCGCGGCACGGCGAGGATCAGCGCCATGGTCATGTCGGCGGTATCCTCGTTGAGCACATTGGGCGTGTTGGTCACGGTGATGCCGTGGGTATGCGCCTCCTTGACGTCGATATTGTCGACGCCATTGCCGAAATTGGCGATCAGCTTGAGTTGCGGCCCGGCCTTGCCGATCAGTTCGGCGTCGATCTTGTCGGTCACCGTCGGGACCAGAACCTCGGCCGTCTGCATCGCCGCCGCGAGCGCCTCGCGCGTCATCGGCGTATCCGTCTCGTTCAGCCGGACATCGAACAGTTCCCGCATGCGCGTCTCGACCTGGTCGGGCAGCTTGCGGGTTATCACGACCAGCGGTTTTCTGCTCAGGGGCATTCCAACTCCCAGTAACACGCCCGGATTATCAGATGCCGTCATGCGGCGTTGAGCGCTCATTAACCAAGATGGGCCAGAATGGCGACCGGCCCGCTTGCCGTTCTCTAGCAAGGTGGCCGTGACAAGACAAAGAGTTTTGCGCGCGACCGCAGGCACACCCCAGCCGATGCCGCCCTTCCCGCGCCAGATGCATAAAAGGTCCGAGACACAATGCCACTGCGCAATGCCGGTTTTCCCGTTTCCGCCGTCACATCCGCCCTTTCAATCGCCATCATCTCGCTCGGCGTGCTGTGCGCCGCGCCGGCAACCGCGCAGACCACGGGCTCGATCAACAAGGGGCCGAGCGGCCTGCCGCTGCCGCGTTTCGTGAGCCTGAAGGCGACGAAGGTGAACCTGCGGGTCGGACCGGGCGAGGATTACGCGGTCGCCTACCGCTACGTGAAAAGCGGGCTGCCTCTCGAGGTGATCCAGGAATACGACAACTGGCGACGCGTGCGCGATGCCGACGGGACGACCGGCTGGATCTACGGTTCGCTGTTGTCGGGAACACGCACCGCGATCACATCGCCATGGCGCAAGCCGACGGGAACCTCGAAGGACACGGTTGTTCTCTACAACACACCCGCGGCCCAGGCCGGTGTCGTCGCCTATCTGGAGCCCGGCGTCGTCGGCAAGCTCGATTCCTGCGACGGCGCGTGGTGCGAGCTCGAGGTTAGATACGACAAGCGGATGTTGCGCGGCTACGTCAACCAGGCCGAGTTGTGGGGTGCCTATCCGGACGAAGTGATCAAGTAGGGCGGCGGCCGGTCAGCGCTTGCGGCGCAGACGGATCACGACGTCGATATTGGCGACTTCCATGCCTTCCGGCGGCTCGGGAAGATTTTCCACCTTCAGGTTCGACACCGGAACGTCAATCACCTCGCCTTCATCCTCGATGTAGAAGTGATGGTGGTCGGAGATATTGGTGTCGAAATAGGTGCGCGATCCCTCGACGGCGAGGATGCGCAGCATGCCGGCACCGGTAAACTGGTGCAGCGTATTGTAGACGGTGGCAAGCGAGACCGGCACACCGGAATTCACGGCTTCACCATGCAGGTCCTCGGCGGCAAGGTGGCGATCGCCCTTGGCGAACAGCAATTCCGCGAGCGCAACCCGCTGACGCGTCGGGCGAAGCCCGGCATCCTGCAGCTTGCGCCTGATATCTGCACCTGGCTGACCCAAATTCCTACCCGGCGTTGCGGTATCCTGCCTTAAGTCCGTGCAAAGATACGTTTTATCCTGTCACTTGCAGTTGCCATCATATATTCGCTATGGCTTGAGCAATCAATAGGCGCACCTTTCGCCGAAAGGCGCGCTGCTGGATGTGCGTGCGCGCGCGACGGTGGGAGAATAGAGAGGTTTTTCAGCCGATGGCCGAACAGAAATCGAGTTACTCTTATGAAGAGCTTATGACCTGCGCGCGCGGCGAAATGTTCGGCCCGGGCAATGCGCAGTTGCCGGCCCCGCCGATGCTCATGGTCGACCGGATCACGGAGATCAGCGAAAGCGGCGGCGAAAACGGCAAGGGCTTCATCCGCGCGGAATTCGACATCAAGCCCGACCTCTGGTTCTTCCCGTGCCATTTCATCGGCGATCCGGTCATGCCGGGTTGTCTCGGCCTCGACGCCCTGTGGCAATTGACGGGATTTTTCCTCGGCTGGCTCGGCGAGCCGGGCAAGGGCCGCGCGATCTCGACCGGGGAGGTCAAGTTCACCGGCATGGTCACGCCCGAGACCAGGCTCGTCGAATACGGAATCGACTTCAAGCGCGTGATGCGCGGCCGGCTGGTGCTCGGTATCGCGGACGGCTGGGTCAAGGCCGACGGCGAAACGGTTTTCCAGGCGAAGGACCTGCGCGTCGGGCTTTTCCAGGAAAAGGCAGCCTGACATAACTGAAATGCGGGGCACGGATCGCCCCCCGGAAAAGCCAGGGAGGCTTTTATGAAACGCGTCGTCGTCACCGGCCTCGGAATTGTCTCGTCCATCGGCAACAACGCGCAGGAGGTCACCGCCTCGCTGCGCGACGCGAAGTCTGGCATCAGTTTTTCGGACGATTTCGCCGAACACGGCTTCCGCTGCCAGGTCTGGGGCGCGCCGACGCTCGACCCGAGCGAACTGGTCGACCGCCGCGCAATGCGGTTCCTGTCGAAGGGCGCGGCGTGGAACCACGTCGCCATGGACCAGGCGATCGCCGACGCCGGCCTCGGGGAAAACGAGATCACCAACGAGCGCACGGGCATCATCATGGGCTCGGGCGGTCCGTCGACACGCACGATCGTCGAAGCCGCCGACATCACCCGCGAGAAGGGCTCGCCGAAGCGCATCGGGCCCTTCGCGGTACCGAAGGCGATGTCGTCGACGGCCTCGGCGACGCTTGCCACGTGGTTCAAGATCCACGGCGTGAACTATTCGATCTCGTCGGCCTGCTCGACCTCGGCGCACTGCATCGGCAACGCCTACGAACTGATCCAGTGGGGCAAGCAGGACAGGGTCTTCGCCGGCGGGCATGAAGACCTCGACTGGACGATGTCCAACCTGTTCGACGCGATGGGCGCGATGAGCTCGAAGTTCAACGACCAGGCCGCATCCGCCTCGCGCGCCTACGACGCCGACCGCGACGGCTTCGTCATCGCCGGCGGCGCCGGCGTTCTGGTGCTCGAAGAACTGGAAGCCGCCAAGGCGCGCGGCGCGAAGATCTATTGCGAGATCGTCGGCTACGGCGCGACTTCAGACGGCTACGACATGGTCGCGCCGTCCGGCGAGGGCGCGGTGCGCTGCATGCGCCAGGCGTTGGCCACGGTCGACGGCAAGGCCGACTACATCAACACGCACGGCACCTCGACGCCGGTCGGGGATTCGCGCGAGATGGCGGCGATCCGCGAGGTCTTCGGCGAGGAGATGCCGCATATCGCATCGACGAAATCACTGACCGGCCATTCGCTCGGCGCGGCGGGCGCGCAAGAATCCATCTACTCGATCCTGATGATGCAGGACGGCTTCATCGGCAAGAGCGCCCATATCAACACGCTCGACCCGGAATTCGAGGGCATGCCGATCGTGCGCGAACGCATCGACAACGCCAAGATCGATACGGTGCTCTCCAACTCGTTCGGATTCGGCGGAACCAACGCCACTCTGGTCTTCCAACGTTTCAACGGATGAGCGTCCGTAACGCGCTGAAAGGAAATACAGCATGAATGGTTTGATGGCTGGAAAACGCGGCCTGATCATGGGCGTGGCGAACGATCATTCCATCGCCTGGGGCATCGCCAAGGCTCTCGCCGCGCAGGGCGCCGAGATCGCGCTGACCTATCAGGGCGATGCGTTCGGGCGGCGCGTGAAGCCGCTGGCCGAGGAGATCGGCTCGACCCTGCTGCTGCCGTGCGACGTGGAGGACACCGACAGCGTGACGGCGGCCTTCGAAACGCTGAAATCCGAATGGGGGTCGCTCGACTTCGTCGTCCATGCCATCGGCTTTTCCGACAAGACGCAGCTCAAGGGGCGTTATCTCGACGTGACGACGCGCGACAATTTCGTGCGCACGATGGTAATCTCCGCCTATTCCTTCACCGAGATCGCGCAGCAGGCGGCGCCGCTGCTCAACAAGGGTGGATCGCTGCTGACGCTGACCTATGGCGGCTCGATGCGCGTCATGCCCAACTACAATGTCATGGGCATTGCCAAGGCGGCGCTCGAAGCGATGGTGCGCTATCTGGCGGCCGATTTCGGCGAGGATCAGATTCGGGTCAACGCCATCTCGGCCGGTCCGGTGCGCACGCTCGCGGGCGCCGGGATCGGCGACGCGCGGCAGATGTTTTCCTATCAGCAGCGCAATTCTCCGCTGCGCCGCACGGTCGATATCGGCGAAATCGGTCAGTCCGCGCTATATTTACTTTCGGACATGTCTTCCGGCGTTACCGGCGAAATTCACTACGTCGATTCCGGATACAACATCATGTCGATGCCCGTGATGGACGATCTGCGAAAACTAGACGCAAAGTAGTTGATCGCGAATTGACTTCGGCAAAACAAGATACTGCCGCGAAGGGAAACCGCTTCTTAGGAAATACATGGCACCCTGCGAACTCTCGTGGGGTTGATATGATTTTCAATTCGGTAACAAGGCGATCTGAGCTGTTTCGCCTGATCACGATTTTTACAAGCGGTTTCGGTGCCGCCTCGCTGGCGTTCTGGGCCTTGATGCTGACGCGCATCGGCTCGCCGGAGACGTTTGGCCTTACGCTATCTGGCGGCGCCATTGCCGCGCTGGCAGCCTTCGCCGGCGCGGGTTGTGCCCATGTCTATTTCCTGAACCTGCAAAGACCATCCAAGACTCATGAACCGTCGACCCTGACCGATCCGATGACCGAGCTGTTGTCGAAAGACGGCCTGGAAAAGGAAATGCTGCGGTTGTTCTCCCCGAAAAAGAGCATCGGCCGGGGCACCGGCCGCTGGATGCTGGTTTCGGTCGAGATTGACGCCTTCCGCGATATCAACGACGCGCACGGCCTCGAGACCGGCGACACGGTGCTGCGCGTGGTCGCAGGCCGCCTGGCGCGGCTGGTCGGCAAATACGGCCCGGTTGCCCGGATCGGCGGCAGCGAGTTCGCCTTTGCCATCGAATTGAGCCGCGATGATCATGAATTATCGGCGGTGATGTCGTCGGTGATCGACGAGGTCGCCAAACCGGTCCATGCCGACCGGAAAACGATCACGGTCTTCTGCACCGCCGGTCTGGTCGAACTGACCCGCGGCAATCTTTCGGTCGCCAAGACGCTGCGGCGCACCAAACTGGCGCGAGCGACGGCACGCTCGAGCGGGCTCGGCAACTGGGCGATCTATCACCCGGAAATGACGCGCAGCGCGAGCTACCGCAAATGGATCGAGTCGGAGCTGCCGCGCGCGCTCGCCAATGACGAATTCGATCTCGTCTATCAGCCGCAGGTCAACAACCTGTCGGGCAAGACGGTGGGATACGAGGCGCTGTTGCGCTGGACGCATCCGCAAAAAGGCGTCATTCCGCCATCGGAGTTCATCTGCGTGGCGGAAATGCGCGGCCTGATCGGCCAGATCGGCAAATGGGTCATCCGCCGGGCCTGCGAGGATTCCAGGCTCCTCGACCCGGGCGTCACGATCGCGGTCAACGTCTCGCCGAAACAGCTGGAAAGCCCGTTTTTCGTCAGCGAACTCGCGAAGATCCTCGAGCAAACCCATACCGACCCCGGCCGGATCGAAATCGAGATCACGGAGAACATCCTGATCTGCGACCACGACACGGTCCGCGAGCAGTTCGAAGAAATCCGCAATCTCGGCTGCTCGATCGCCATCGACGATTTCGGCACCGGCTATTCCAATCTCGGCTATCTGGCGGAATTGCCGTTCAGCAAACTGAAACTCGACCGATCGCTCGTCGCGCGGCTCGGCGAGAAGGAGAATGCCGGCGCGCTGGTCTCGACGATCGTCAACCTGGCGCATGCGCTCGATGTCGCGATCCTCGCGGAAGGCGTGGAGACCGAGGACCAGGTCATCCTGCTCCGGGCGGCGGGCTGCACGCTGATGCAGGGCTATTATTTCGGCAAGCCGCTGCAGCTGATGCATTCCGACCGGCTGCAGGTCGCCCGCGCCTAGAAACGTTCATCGTTTCACGGATTCACGGAAAACCGGTTTCCGCTTTTCCTGGAATTGCGCTAGCGCATCGCCTCGATCACCTTGTAGCCGTCGCTCACCGTCTTTTCCTCGACCCGGCGAAAGCCCGAAGCCAGCGCCTGCTCATAGGGCAGCTTGCGGTTGGCGACCATGAGAAGCCGGCCGCCGGGCACGATCGCCTTCGACGCGGCGGCGATGAAGGCCTTGCCGATATCGGGCTCGGAGGCACGCCCGGAATGGAAGGGCGGGTTCATGACGACCCAGTCGAACTGGCGGGCGACCGGTTCCGAGGTCAGGTCCCGCCAATGGGACGAGACGGGCACGGCACCGGACAGCGCGGCAAGGTTGCGTTCGGCCGCCTTCAACGACGGGTAATGCGCCTCGTAAAGCGCAAGGCTTTCCGGCCGGCCGCGTTCCAGCACATGCGCGGAGAGATAGCCCCAGCCGCAGCCGAAATCGGCAACGGCGCCGGCAATCCTGTGATCGAAATGTCCGGCGAGCAGCACCGAGCCCGGATCGGGTTTCGTCGGGGAGAACATGCCGGGCGCCGTCTCGAACCGGCCGTCGACGAGGGCCGGCGCGGTTTCGGCATCGGCGAAGGCATCCGCCTGCGGCGCCGGGAACCAGAAGACGGTCGCGTGGTGCTTGGCGAGGGATCCCGCGATTTCGGCGCGGTCCGCAACCCATTTGCGCAGGCTGGAGATGCCAAGCGTCTTGTCGCCGCACACGGCGACGATGCCGCCCGGTGCGGCCATGCGGGCGGCGCGGGCGATCATGGCGTGGTTTTCGCCCTTGTGCTTGCCGGCGAGGACGAGACAACCGGCGAAGCGCTGACCACTCGTGTCGAGTTCCGGAACGGCCCGGTATCCGGCACGCTCCAAAGCCAGGAATTGCGGGCGGAACCCCTGTTCGCAAACGAGCGCCGCACGGAATGTGTCATCGGGTGGCGCGAGGGCGGCGCGGCATTCAAAAATGCCCAGCGCGCGCCCTCGACCGGCGGATCGATGTCGCCGGAGGCAAAGGGCAGGAACAATGTTTCGACAGCACCGCTCATGACCGGCCGACTTTCCCTGCTGACAAAAAAAGCGCGGGGCAATATGCCCCGCGCCGGTGTTCGTACGAAGCGGTCGGGCCGATCAGTCGGCCTTTTCTTCGCGCGGGATTTCGTTGCCGGTCTCCTGGTCGACGACCTTCATCGACAGGCGGACCTTGCCGCGCTCGTCGAAGCCCATCAGCTTGACGAAGACCTTGTCGCCTTCCTTGACGACGTCGGTCGTCTTGGCGACGCGTTCCTGCGCGAGCTGGGAGATGTGGACGAGGCCGTCACGCGGGCCGAAGAAATTGACGAAGGCGCCGAAATCGGCGGTCTTGACGACCGTACCCTCGTAGATCTCGCCGACTTCCGGCTCGGCGACGATGGAGTGAATCCACTTCTTGGCCGCTTCGATCTCCTTGCCGGAGGCCGATGCGATCTTGACCGTGCCATCGTCCTCGATGTTGATCTTGGCGCCGGTCTGCTCGACGATCTCGCGGATCACCTTGCCGCCCGAACCGATGACGTCGCGGATCTTGTCGACCGGGATCTTCATCTGCTCGATGCGCGGCGCGAACTCGCCGAGTTCCGAACGGCTTTCCGACAGTGCCTTGGCCATCTCGTCGAGGATGTGCAGGCGGCCGTCGCGGGCCTGGCCGAGGGCGACCTTCATGATCTCCTCGGTGATGCCCTGAATCTTGATGTCCATCTGCAGCGAGGTCACGCCGTTGGCGGAACCGGCAACCTTGAAGTCCATGTCGCCGAGATGATCCTCGTCGCCGAGAATGTCGGAGAGGACGGCGAAATCATCACCTTCCTTGATCAGGCCCATGGCGATGCCCGCCACCGGCGATTTCAGCGGAACGCCGGCATCCATCAGCGACAACGAGGTGCCGCAGACGGTCGCCATGGAGGACGAACCGTTGGATTCGGTGATCTCGGACACCACGCGCAGCGTGTAGGGGAATTCCTCCGCGCTCGGCAGCAGCGGATGCACGGCGCGCCATGCCAGCTTGCCGTGACCGATCTCGCGACGGCCCGGAGACCCCATGCGGCCCGCTTCACCGACCGAATAGGGCGGGAAGTTGTAATGCAGCATGAAGGTTTCCTTGTAGGTCCCCGTCAGCGCGTCAACGAACTGTTCGTCCTCGCCGGTGCCGAGCGTCGCGACGACGATCGCCTGCGTCTCGCCGCGCGTGAACACGGCCGAACCGTGGGTCCGCGGCAGAACGCCGACTTCCGAGACGATCGGACGAACCGTCGAAAGATCGCGGCCGTCGATGCGGGTCTTGGTCTTCAGGATGTTGCCGCGGACCACCTTGGCCTGCAGCGACTTGAAGACGCTTCCCACCTGCTCGGCGGTCCATTTGGCGCTTTCGCCTTCGGCCGGAGCGAAATGGCCCTTGACCCGGTCCTTGACAGCGTCAACGGCGGTGTAACGGTCCTGCTTGTCGGTGATGGTATAAGCCTTCGCCAGGTCGGCGGAAGCAATGCCGTCCATCTCGGCTTCAAGCGCGGAAAGATCTTCCGGCTCGAATTCGCGCGGCTCGTTGGCCGCCACTTCGGCAAGCTTGATGATGGCGTTGATGACCGGCTGCATGCCGCGATGGCCGAACATGACGGCGCCGAGCATGACTTCCTCGGAAAGCTCATTGGCTTCCGACTCGACCATCAGCACGGCATCCTGGGTGCCGGCGACGACGAGGTCGAGAACGCTTTCCACCATCTCGTCGACATGCGGGTTGAGCACGTATTCGCCGTTGATGTAGCCGACGCGCGCGCCGCCGATCGGGCCCATGAAGGGCACGCCCGACAGGGTCAGAGCGGCAGAGGCGCCGACCATGGCCAGCACGTCCGGATCATTTTCCAGATCGTGCTGCAGAACGGTGAGGACCACCTGGGTCTCGTTCTTGTAGCCGGCGGGAAAGAGCGGGCGGATCGGACGGTCGATCAGGCGCGAGGTCAGCGTTTCCTTTTCCGAAGGACGGCCTTCGCGCTTGAAGAAACCGCCCGGGATCTTGCCGGCGGCAAAGGTCTTTTCCTGGTAATTGACGGTCAGCGGAAAGAAATCCTGGCCGGGCTTGGCTTCCTTGGCGGAAACGACCGTGGCGAGCAGGACGGTTTCGCCGTAGGTGGCCATCACGGAACCGTGGGCCTGGCGGGCGATCTTGCCGGTTTCGAGAATGAGCGGACGGCCGCCCCATTCGATTTCGACTTTGTGATTGTTGAACATGTCTTGTCCTTGTTGTGCGGGGCATATCCGCGGCCCGGTGGCGGCGGTTCCCCTATCTTCGTTTTGAACGAGCGACGGGCAAGACGACAGGATGCTTGGGTGGGGTGTCTCAAGCAGCCGGCAATCCTGCCCCGAAGCTCCCTCGGGTCTGGCAGCGGTCCTTTCCTGGGGCCCGCCGGCCGGTTTCCGGATTCATGCCATCCGGAGAAGGCAAAAAGCGGACCGGCAGGGCCGGTCCGCTAAAAAATTAGCGGCGAATGCCGAGTTCAGCGATCAGCTTCTGATAACGCTCGACGTCCTTGCGCTTCACGTAATCAAGCAGGCTGCGGCGCTGCGAGACCATCTTCAGGAGGCCACGGCGGGAATGATTGTCCTTCTTGTGGTCCTTGAAGTGTTCGGTCAGGTTGGTGATCCGTTCGGTCAGGATTGCAACCTGGACTTCCGGCGAACCGGTGTCACCGGCCTTGGCAGCGAATTTCTGGATGAGCTCAGCCTTGCGCTCAGGCGTAATCGACATCGTATGTCCTTTCGTTATGCGGAGCTTGCGCTCCAGTTGTTCGGGTAAGCCGCCCTGTGCCGGGATGTCGTCCAGCACGGGCCGTTATTCGCATTTTGGTGAATGCTGGCGCGCATATAAGCGAAATGAACCGGAAATACCAGTCCTATTTGCCTGCGCGCCAGCCGCCAGCCGTCAGCGTGCGCTGATGATCTTGACCTCGAGGAAATCCTCGATGCCCCATTTGCCGCCCTCGCGTCCGTTGCCGGACTGCTTGTAGCCGCCGAAGGGGTGGCCGGCGCCAAGGCCGGCGCCGTTGACCCGGACCATGCCGGCGCGCAGCTGCCGGGCGACGCGCTGGCCCTTTTCGGCATCGCCCGTCGAGAGATAGGCGGCGAGGCCGTAGGGCGTGTCATTGGCGATCTCGACGGCTTCGTCCTCGTCCTCGAAGGGGATCATCACCAGAACCGGGCCGAAGACCTCCTCGCGCGCGATCGTCATCTGGTTGTTGACGTCGGCGAAGACGGTCGGGCGGACGAAATAACCGCGGTTCATGCCGTCCGGGCGGCCCATGCCGCCGGTCACGAGACGCGCGCCTTCGGCGATGGCGGTCTCGATGAGGCCCTGGACCTTGTTGAACTGGGCCTGGGAGACAAGCGGGCCGATATGCCGGCCGCTTTCGCGCGGATCGCCGACCTTGACGGCTTCGGCCGCGTCCTTGGCGAGACCGACGACATCGTCATAGACGGTGCGCTCGACCAGCATGCGGGTCGGCGCGTTGCAGGACTGGCCGGTGTTCTCCATGCAATGGTTGACGCCGCGGCGCACCACCTTGGAAAGATCGGCATCCGCGAAGATGATGTTCGGCGACTTGCCGCCGAGCTCCAGCGTGACGCGCTTGACCGTGTCGGCCGCGCCCTTGGAGACGAGCGCGCCGGCGCGCGTCGAACCGGTGAACGACATCATGTCGATGCCGGGATGGTGGGACATCGCCTCGCCGACGCCCGGCGCCGTCGCCATTGACGAGGTTGAAGACGCCCTTCGGGAAGCCTGCCTCGTCGACGAACTCGGCAAAGAGGATGGCGGAAAGCGGCGCGATCTCGGACGGTTTCAGCACGCAGGTGCAGCCCGCCAGCAGCGCCGGGATGACCTTCAGCGTGATCTGGTTGATCGGCCAGTTCCATGGCGTGATGAGGCCGCAGACGCCGATCGGCTCGCGCACGATCACCTGGCCTTCGGCGAAGGGCTCTTCCCATTCAAAATTTTTCGCAGCCTGCAGGAAGCCGGCCATGTGCCAGGGACCGGTGGCCGCCTGGTCGTTGGTGGCGAAGTCGATCGGCGCGCCCATCTCGAGCGAGATCGCCTCGCCGAGCTCGTTCATGCGACGCTTCATGATGGCGTCCAGCTTTTCGAGCAGCGCGATGCGAACCTCGAGCGGCGTCGCCGCCCAGCCCGGAAATGCGGCGCGCGCGGCCGCGACGGCCTTGTCGACATCGGCTTTCGCGCCGAGCGAGATCACGGCGCAGGCTTCTTCCGTCGCCGGATCGATGACGTCGCAATCATTGGGCTGTTCCGGCGCCACCCAGGCACCGTCGATATAGAACTCACGCTTCTCGATCATGGCGATTTCCTTTCCGGTTTTTCCGCTTGGCTACACCACCGCGAACCAATTGGAAACCGGCTATCGCCACACCGCTGCAACCGGTCGCACAGGCGCGACGGCGGCGGCCGGCGGATCAGGGCTTGAAGACGCGGCGGGGGCGGAACTCGCCCTGCGCGATCTCGCCGATCGCGATCAGCTTGCCGTGCTCGAAGGCACAGGCGTCCTCGGTCGGCAGCGGTGCATCACGGCCGCGCAGGATGACGGGATTGCCGAGACGGATGCGGTTCGCCTGGTCACCAGCGACGGCGATTTGCGGATAGCCGTGCATGGCCTCGCCGGTGTCGAGCAGGAACGGATCGAGCGCGGCAACGCGGGCCGCAAGGCGTGCTTCCACGGCCTCGGGATCGTCCTCTTCGCCGCCGACCGCGGCCTCGGCATCGGCTGCCGCCTTCTGCAACTCTTCCAGCGCGACGGCGTCCTCCTCGTCGAAGGGATCCACGACGGTGCGGCGCAGTTCGACGACGTGGCCATAGCAACCCAGTTCGCGGCCCATGTCGCGGGCGAGCGACCGGACATAGGTGCCCTTGCCGCATTCGACCTCGAATGACGTGCGGCCATCATCATGCGACAGGATGGTCAGGCTCTCGATCTCGACCTCGCGGGCGGGAATGTCGACCGCCTCGCCGCCGCGGGCCAGATCATAGGCGCGCTCGCCGCCGATCTTGATCGCCGAATAGGCGGGCGGCTTCTGCTGGATCGTGCCGGTATAGTTGGCAAGGATCGCCTCGACGGCGTCGCGCTCCGGCCGCTCGGCGGATTCGTTCAGGACATCGCCCTCGGCGTCGTCGGTCGCGGTCTCGGCGCCCCACCGGACGGTGAAGCGATAGACCTTCTCGCCCTCCATCACATAGGGCACGGTCTTGGTGGCTTCGCCGAGCGCGATCGGCAAAATGCCGGACGCGAGCGGATCGAGCGTGCCGGCGTGGCCGGCCTTTTCGGCCTTGAACAGCCACTTGATCTTGGAGACGGCATCGGTGGAACCCATGCCGAGCGGCTTGTCGAGCACCAGCCAGCCGGAGATCGGCCGGCCCTTCTTCTTGCGCTGCCGGGCCATTATTCGTCCCCGTCGTCGTGCTCGAGATCGCGGGCGACTTCAGGCGACCGCAGCAATTCGTCGATCTTCGAGAAATTGTCGTAGCTCGTATCGGCGCGGAAGCGGAACTGCGGCATGTATTTCATCTGGCTCAAGGCATGGGCGGCCCGACCGCGGATGAATTTCGCGTTGGCGGCCAGCGCCTTGATGACCGGGTCCATGTCCTCGCGGCCAAGCGCGGTGACGAAGACGGTGGCGATCTTCAGATCGGGCGACATGCGCACCTCGTTGACCGACAGCACGCAGCCTTCGATCACCGGATCGCGGATTTCGCCGCGCTGGACGATCCCGGTCAGCGCATGGCGCACCTGTTCGCCGACGCGCAACTGGCGCTGGGAAGGTCCGCTGGATGTACCTGATTTTGCCATGAATAAAACAGACGGGACCGTTTGCACGGCCCCGCCTCCATAAGTTGCGTCACACAGTTTACAGCGAGCGGGCGATTTCCTCGACGCGGAAGCACTCGATCACGTCACCGGCACGAATGTCATCGTAGTTCTCGAAGGCCATGCCGCATTCCTGGCCGACCGGCACTTCCGAGACTTCGTCCTTGAAGCGCTTGAGCGTCTTGAGCTTGCCTTCGTGGATGACGACGTTGTCGCGCACCAGGCGCACGCCGGCACCACGTTCGACCTTGCCTTCGGTGACCTTGCAGCCCGCGACCTTGCCGACCTTGGTGATGTTGAACACCTCGAGGATCTCGGCATTGCCGAGGAAGGTTTCGCGGCGTTCCGGCGACAGCAGGCCCGACATCGCCGCCTTCACATCATCCAGCAGGTTGTAGATGATGTTGTAGTAGCGGATTTCCACGCCCGCGGCTTCCGCGGCGTCGCGCGCCTGCTTGTTGGCACGCACGTTGAACGCCATGATCGCGGCGCCGGTGGATTCGGCCAGCGACACGTCGGTCTCGGTGATCCCGCCTGCGCCGGAATGGACGATGCGGGCCTGGACCTCTTCGGTGCCGAGCTTGTCGAGCGCGCCGAGGATCGCCTCGACGGAGCCCTGCACATCGGCCTTGATGACGAGCGGGAACTCCGCCAGCTCGCTGTCGCGGGCCTGCGCCATCATCTGCTCGAGCGAACCGCGCGAACCGGCCTGGCGCGCCACGGCCTTTTCGCGGGACACGCGCTGGCGATATTCGGAAATCTCGCGGGCACGCGCCTCGCCTTCGACGACGGCGACACGGTCACCGGCCTGCGGCGTGCCGTTGAGGCCGAGGATTTCGACGGGAAGCGACGGTTCGGCTTCCTTCAGCTGCTCGCCGCGATCGTTGACGATCGCGCGGACGCGGCCCCACTCGTCGCCTGCGACGACGATGTCGCCGGTGCGGAGCGTGCCGGTCTGGACCAGAACGGTGGCGACAGAGCCGCGGCCCTTGTCGAGCTTGGCCTCGATGACCACGCCCTCGGCCGTGCGGTCCGGATTGGCCTTCAGTTCCAGAACCTCGGACTGCAGCAGGATCGCCTCGAGAAGCCCGTCGAGATTGGTGCCCTTGAGCGCCGAAACCTCGACGTCCTGTACTTCACCGCCCATGGATTCGACGAAGACCTCGTGCTGGAGCAGTTCGGTGCGGACCTTCTGCGGGTCGGCGTCCGGCTTGTCGATCTTGTTGATCGCCACGATCAGCGGCACGCCGGCGGCCTTGATGTGATTGATGGACTCGATCGTCTGCGGCATGACGCTGTCGTCGGCCGCGACCACGAGGATCGCGATGTCGGTCGCCTGGGCGCCGCGCGCGCGCATCGCCGTGAAGGCGGCGTGGCCCGGCGTATCGAGGAAGGTGATCTTCTGACCGTCCTTCTCGACCTGATAGGCGCCGATATGCTGGGTAATGCCGCCGGCTTCTCCGGAGACGACATTCGCCTGGCGGATGGCATCGAGCAGCGACGTCTTGCCGTGGTCGACGTGGCCCATGATGGTGACGACCGGCGGACGCGGCTTCATGTCCTCGGGGTTGTCCTCGACATCGAAGATGCCTTCCTCGACATCGGCCTCGGTGACGCGGCGCACGGTGTGGCCGAATTCCTGGGCGATGAGTTCAGCCAGATCGGCGTCGATCAGATCGCCGGGCTTCATCATCTGGCCTTCCTTCATCAGGAACTTGACCACGTCAACGGCGCGTTCGGCCATGCGCTGGGCGAGTTCCTGGATGGTGATCGTTTCCGGCAGCACGACCTCGCGCGAAATCTTCTCGCGCGGCTCGTTGCTCGCCAGGGAGCGCTTGAATTTCTCCTGGCGGCGGCGCATCGCGGAGAGCGAGCGCGAACGGCCCTCGCCGTCGGCGCCGACATTCGAGAGCGTCAGCTTGCCACGGCGGCGTTCGTCCTCGCGGCGCGGCGCCGGCTTCGGCGGCACTTCGGCGGCACGGCCGGGACGGCGCGGGCCACCGCGGCCCTCCTCGTCCTCGCCGCCGGCGCGACGCGCGGCCGGTTTGCCGGAGGCAGGTTTTTCTTCTTCCGGCTCGGGCGCGCGTTTCGCGGCCTCGACCTCGGCGCGTTCGCGCGCGGCCTTCTCGGCGGCAAGGCGCTCTTCTTCCTCGCGCTGGCGGCGCTCGGATTCGACCCGTTCCTGGGCCCGGCGCTCATCTTCCTCGGCGCGGCGCTTGGCGTCCTCGGCAGCGCGCTTGCGATCCTCGACCTCGCGAACCTTCGCCTCTTCGAGGGCGCGCTTGCGTGCTTCCATCTCGCTTTCGGAAAGCTGGTTCAAGACCACGCCGCTGCGATCGTCGGCGGCGGGCGCAGGGGCCGGTGCGGCCGGTTTCGGCGTTTCGGCGGCGGCTGGCGCGGGCGCTGCCGCGCGCGGCTTCAGCCCGGCGGCGAGCGATCCCGCTGCCGGCTTTTCGTCGGGACGCGTGAACTTGCGCTTGCGCGTTTCGACGACCACCGATTTCGACCGGCCATGGCTGAAATTCTGCCGGACGGTGCTCTTGTCACCGCCGGATCGCTTCAGCGTCAACGTACGTTTGCCGTCCGCGTCGGTTTTCTTGTCGTCCGAAGTTGTATCACTCATTCCGTAGTCTTACCCTTCGCGGTCTTCGCTTTCGCACCGCATGATTTCATATTTTCTGCGCCGAAATGCCGGAAACGGGCGAGAAAAACAAGGCTTCGCAGTGCGGCCTGTCCCGGCTGCCCGTCAAGTATCGCAGCATGTATCACATTTCCCGCGCCCAATGCCAAATCCAATTCGCCCTCGGCGAAGGATTTGAACGCGGGGATTTCCGGCCCGTCCATATGGTGAACGAAGGCTCGGGCCTGGTCTATCTTGCGCACGCCGTCAGGAGCAGCGCCCGGATCATGCAGCACGGCGAGCGCCGCGCCGCTTCGAACGGTCTTGTCGACCTGGGTCGCGCCCGTCACCACGGCGCCGGCCTTGCGGGCAAGACCCAACTGGCCGAGCGCCCGCTTGGCTATCAAATGATCGACGAGGGCGCCAAGTTCAAGATCGGCGGTCACTTCCTGCTTCAGGCCGCGGCGAAAAAGCTTCTTCGCGACCGCCTTGTCGATCAGGTCGCGCCTGGCCGTGACCCAGCAGCCCCGACCCGGCAGGTTGCGCTTCAGGTCAGGGACGACGTTCCCGTCCGGCCCCGCCACGAAGCGGATCATGTCGTCCGCGGAACCGGCTTCCCCGGTCACGATGCAGGTGCGGTCGTTCATGTCGTCCTTCTTGCCCGCATACATGCCGTGTTCCGATCCGCGCGCCCATGGTTCCAGCCTCAGGCGCCGAAGACGACGCCGGCTTCGCTGGGCGCCTGTTCTTCCGCGGCTTCCTCGGCCTCGGCCACTTCCTCGGCGTCCGCGCGCAGATCCTCCTCGGTGATCCAGCCGACGGCGAGGCGGGCGGCGACGACCATGTCCTCGGCCTCGGCACGGCTGATGCCGAAGGGCGTCAGGATGCCGTCAAAGATCGTGGTTTCGCCGTCCTTGCGTTCGCGCCAGCCGACGAGATCGTCAGCCGCGCAACCGGCGAAGTCATCCATCGTCTTGATGCCTTCCTCACCGAGCGCGACCATCATCGCTGTGGTGATGCCCGGAACTTCGCGGATCTCGTCGACCACGCCCAGTTCCTTGCGCTTGGCGTCGTTCTCGGCCTCGATGCGGTCGAGATGCTCGCGCGCACGAGTCTGGATCTCGGCGGCGGTCTCCTCGTCGAAGCCCTCGATGGAGGAAACTTCCTCCGGATCGACATAGGCGACTTCCTCGATCGAGGTGAAGCCTTCCGAGGCCAGAACCTGGCCGACCATCTCGTCGACGTCGAGCGACTCCATGAAGAGGTTGGAGCGTTCGACGAATTCCTTCTGACGGCGCGCCGATTCTTCTTCCTCGGTCAGGATGTCGATGTCCCAGCCGGTCAGTTGCGAAGCGAGACGCACGTTCTGACCGCGGCGGCCGATGGCAAGCGACAGCTGCTCATCCGGCACGACGACCTCGATGCGCTCGGCATCCTCGTCGAGCACGACCTTGGCGACTTCGGCCGGCTGCAGCGCGTTGACGATGAAGGAAGCCGCATCCGGCTGCCAGGGAATGATGTCGATCTTCTCGCCCTGCAGTTCGGCGACGACCGCCTGAACGCGGCTGCCGCGCATACCGACACAGGCGCCGACCGGATCGATCGCCGAATCGCGCGACACGACGGCGATCTTGGCGCGGGAGCCCGGATCACGGGCGACCGACTTGATCTCGATGATGCCGTCATAAATTTCCGGCACTTCCATCTGGAACAGTTTCGCCATGAACTGCGGATGGGTGCGCGACAGGAATATCTGCGGTCCGCGCTGCTCGCGGCGCACGTCGTAGACATAGGCGCGCACGCGGTCGCCGTAGCGGTAGGTTTCGCGCGGGATCAGTTCGTCGCGGCGGATAATCGCCTCGGCGCGGCCGAGGTCGACGATCACATTGCCGTATTCGACGCGCTTGACGGTGCCGTTGACGATCTCGCCGACGCGGTCCTTGAACTCGTCATACTGGTTGTCGCGCTCGGCCTCGCGGACCTTCTGCACGATGACCTGCTTGGCCGACTGGGCGGCAATGCGGCCGAAATCGAGCGGCGGCAGCTGCTCGGCGATAAAATCGCCGGGCTGGGCTTCCGGATTGCGGTCGCGGGCCTGTTCGATCGAAATCTGGGTGGCCGGATCTTCCACAACCTCGGAGACTTCAAGCAGACGCTGCAGCTTGATCTCGCCGGTCTTGGTGTTGATGTCGGCGCGGATATTGGTTTCCTGGCCGTAACGCGACTTGGCGGCCTTCTGGATGGCATCGGCCATGGCGCTGATGACGATATCCTTGTCGATCAGCTTCTCGCGCGCGACCGCATCGGCGATCTGCAGAAGTTCCAGCCTGTTAGCACTGACAGCCATTGTCGTCTCCTCTATGGCATTCAAGCGTCCGCATCACCGTCGGATGCGACGTCTTCGTCTTCAGTTTCCAGTCCGCGCGCCTGGCGGGCGGCCTTGTCGGCCTTCAGCGCGGCGCGGATCAAATCGTCGGTCAGGATCAGCCTGGCGTCGGCAATCGTGTCGAGCGGGATTTCCGCGACCGCCGATTCACCGTGTTTCACCTTGTCGGCTTCCACCGTAACGGTATTTTGCGTCAGACCGGTGATCGTGCCGCGGAAGCGCTTGCGGCCCTCGACGATCACCGAGGTCTCGATCTTGGCCACATGACCGCGCCACTTTGCGAAGTCGGACAGGCGCACCAGCGGCCGGTCGATGCCCGGCGACGACACTTCCAGATGATAGGCCCGGTCGATCGGATCCTCCACATCGAGAAGCGGCGAAATCATGCGGCTGACGGCCTCGCAGTCCTCGACCGTCATGGTGCCGTCGGCGCGCTCGGCCATGATCTGCAGCGTCAGGCCGTTCATGCCCGACAGGCGCACGCGGACAAGCTTGAAACCGGCCGAGTTGAGGACCGGCTCGATGATCGCGGCAACGCGCGCATCGACGCCGGTTTCCCGGACGATGCGTTGTTCGTCGTTTTCTATCGGCGCCAGATATGCGTCGCTCAAGGGCCTGCGATCCTTACCGCTAAAACAAAAAGAGCGGGTCCTTGCGGGCCCACTCTTGTTCGGATGACCAAGAATTTGACTTCCATATACGCCTCGCGGGGCGCGTATGCAAGGGGCGCGGGCCCGGACGCCGGCCGGCGCCGCATTAACCGCGCGAGATGGCCGCAAAGTCTTCATTAACCATAATCGGGATAAAAAGAGCGCGGTTTCAAGTGTGTGTGAGTTGTCATGTTTGCGCGTATTCTGCCGGTTCTGTGCTGCCTTGGACTTGTCGCCGGTTGCGCAAACGATGTTACCCCCCGAAAATTCCACAATGCGCCGGAGATCACCGGGCCCGAGCTCTCGCTTGCCTTCCTGCGGCCGGACCGACGCGGCATGGAGGACGTGCTGCCGACAAAGGGCCGGCTGGCCGGACGCACGATCCCGGTTTCATCGGTCTACGATATCAGACTGAAGCCGCGCGAGGTGATCCTGACCTTCGATGACGGTCCGGTGCCGGGACGAACCGACAGCATTCTCGACACGCTCGACGAGTTCGGCGTCAAGGCGACGTTCCTGATGGTCGGCGAGATGGCGCATCGCCATCCCGAGACGGTGCGCAAGGTGGCCGCGCGCGGCCATTCGATCGGAAGCCATTCCTGGGGCCATCCCAATCTCGCGAAAATGAGCTTCGACCAGGCTGTCGCCGAGATCAAGCGCGGCGAGGAGGCCATCCGCGCCGCCGGCGCGGGGCCGGTGAAATTCTTTCGTTTTCCCTATCTCGCCGACACGAGCCGGTTGCGCACCTACATGGCGGCGCGCGGGGTCGTCGTGCTCGATGTCGATATCGACTCGAAGGACTATTTCAAGACCGGCCCGACGCAGGTCGCGGCACGGACCATGTCGACCCTGCACCGCCAGGGCGGCGGCATCATCCTGTTCCATGACCTGCAGACGCGTACGGCGGCGATGCTGCCGGGGTTCCTCGCGATGCTGAAGCGGGAAGGCTATTCCGTCGTCCACATCGTGCCGGCGGACCGGCCAAGCATGCGGCTCGTCTTCGCGAACTGACGGCTATTTGCGGACAAAGGTCAGATAGGCCGGCATGCGGCCTTCGCGCAAAGCCTTTGCCTCGTAGCGCGTGCCGGGCCAGTTCTCGTAGGGCGCGCGCCAGTCGGAGGCGTTGCGCGCCGGCCAATCGAAGGCCGGATGGGCATGGATACGCTGGAGCGTCCAGTTGACATAGGTGTCGATGTCGGAGGCGAAGCGGAACAGCGCGCCGGGCTTCATCACCCGGGCGAAACGGTCGAGATTGGCCTCGTTCACGAAACGGCGCTTCCAGTGGCGCGGCTTCGGCCAGGGATCGGGATAAAGCAGGTCGATCCCGTCGAGGCAGGCATCCGGCAACCAGTCGAGCAATTGTGTCGCGTCATCGTCGTGGAGGCGGATGTTGGAAACGCCCTCGTCGCCGGCGGCCGAGACGAATTTCGCCATGGAATTGACGAAGGGCTCGACGCCGATGAAACCGGCATCGGGCATCAGTTTCGCGCGGTGCAACAGGTGCTCGCCGCCCCCGAAACCGATTTCCAGGAGAATCCGGTCCGGATCATGGTCGAACAGCGCTGCGAGATCCGCCGGAGGGGCCTTCGCCAGATCGATCTTCCAGAGCGGAAGAAGGCGTTGGAGCTGTTCGGCCTGACGCGGTTTCAGCGACTTGCCGCGCCGGCGGCCGAAAAACGCTTCGGTCGAGCGCGAACGCCGCTTTTCGCCGGTCATTTCAGTCCGAGGGCGCCCTTCAGCGGCTTGGCCAGATCGGTCTTCTCCCAGGAAAACGAACCGTCGCGGCCCGACTTGCGGCCGAAATGACCATAGGCGGAGGTCTTGGCGTAGATCGGCTTGTTGAGGTCGAGATGACGGCGGATGCCGGTCGGCGACAGGTCCATCACCTCGCGCAGCGCGGTTTCGATCGCCGCGTCGTCGACCTTGCCGGTGCCGTGGGTGTCGACATAGACCGACAGCGGCTGCGCCACGCCGATCGCATAGGAGAGCTGAATGGTGCAGCGCTCGGCGATCTTGGCGGCAACCACGTTCTTGGCGAGATAGCGCGCGGCATAGGCGGCGGAACGGTCGACCTTGGTCGTGTCCTTGCCGGAGAAAGCGCCGCCGCCGTGCGGGGCCGCGCCGCCATAGGTGTCGACGATGATCTTGCGGCCGGTCAGGCCGGCGTCGCCGTCGGGGCCGCCGATCACGAACTTGCCGGTCGGATTGATGTACCAGTTGCAGTTCTCGGAGACGGGCATATCGCCCAGGGCTTCAAGAATATAGGGCTCGACGACGGCGCGAACCTTCCTGGAGTCCCAGCTTCCGTCGATATGCTGCGTCGACAGCACGATCTGCGTCACTTCGGCCGGCTTGCCGTCCTTGTAGTGGACCGTCACCTGGCTCTTGGCGTCGGGACCGAGCTTGGCGGCCTCGCCCTCGCCGGCATGGCGTGCGGCAGCGAGCAGTTCGAGAATCTTGTGGGCGTAATAGATCGGCGCCGGCATCAGTTCCGGCGTCTCGTCGCAGGCATAGCCGAACATGATGCCCTGGTCGCCGGCACCTTCCTCGCCCTGCTTGTCGGCGGCGTTATCGACGCCCTGCGCGATGTCGGCCGACTGGCCGTGCAGCAGCACGTCGATCCGGCAGGTCTTCCAGTGGAAACCGTCCTGCTCATAGCCGATGGCACGAATGGCGCGACGGGCGACGGAGCGGAACTTCGACGGATTGACCATCGGATGGCCGGTCGCGTCGGTGACGAAGTTGCCGGCCTTGTCCTTCTTGAGCATCGTTTCGGGAACGCGCACCTCGCCGGCGATGACGACGCGGTTGGTGGTCGCCAGCGTCTCGCAGGCAACGCGCACGCGCCACTTCTCGTCTTCGCCGTGCTTGCGTGCCTCGCGATAGATCAGATCAACGATCTCGTCCGAGATCCGGTCGCACACCTTGTCGGGGTGCCCCTCGGAGACCAATTCGCTGGTGAAGAGATAGTCCTGACGCGCCATGGATGGATCCCCAATAGAAAAACACCGTCCGCCGCCGCGATCGGCGGCGGAAATTCCGCCCTCGTTAGGCAAGAGGGCATTTCCGGTCAAGCAAAATCCGGAATTCGCTTAAAGATATAAGGATAAGTGCATATCCTGAATCGCCAAAAGGAGTAGGAACGGACGTCAGCTGTCGTCCGCCTCGGCCGCGAGCGCCTTGACGAGATCGATGATGCGCCGGCGTATCTTCGAATCCGATATCTTGACGAATGCCCGGTTGAGCTGGAGCCCTTCCGAACTGGACAGGAAGTTGACGACATAGGACGAGGAGTTCTCGCTCATGCCGGTCGCGGAGACCACGCCTTCGCCGCCCGGCGCGTCCTCGAAAAAGAAGGACACCGGTACGCCGAGGATGGCGGCGATGTTCTGCAACCGGCTTGCACCGACGCGGTTGGTGCCTTTCTCGTATTTCTGGACCTGCTGGAAGGTGATGCCGAGCGCCTCGCCCAATTTTTCCTGGCTCATGCCGAGCATGGTCCTGCGGAGCCGGATCCGGCTGCCAACATGAATGTCAATCGGGTTGGGTTGTTTCTTATTGTTGGCCATTTCCTGTCCTTGCCACCTCGTGGCTCGTTATCGTTGTTCTTTCCAAGGACCAGTTGGAGCCGGCATGGCGATGCAGCCGACGTAACGGAAACATCATAGCAGTGGAATTCGCGTTATTCAAAGCGTGTCATTTTAGGGGTTGCGGCGGCGACGCGACGCGCGTCCGACGAGACGGCCGCCGGCCGCAAGAATTACCATAACGAGCAGGATCGACAGAAGGATCCGCCGGCCATAATGGCGGTAGATCGTCTCGGGCAGCGGCGCGCCGGGTCGGGCCTCGACGGCGCCCCTGACGCCATAGCCAAGCGCATCCAGCTGGCGGCCATAGGCATCGAATATGCCGGAAATTCCGTTGTTGGCGGCTCGCACCAGCGGCAGGCCGTTCTCGACGGCGCGCAGACGCGCCTGATGGACGTGCTGGTAGGGGCCGGGCGTGTCGCCGTACCATGCGTCGTTGGTGACGTTGACGATCATCGTCGCCGGATCGCCATCAGCCTGCATCTCGTAGGGAAAAATCGCCTCGTAGCAGATCGAGGGCAGAACGACGACACCATTTGGCAGCGACAGGGTGCGGCGGGTCTCGGCGGCGGAGTAACCGCGATCGGCGTCGGCGATCTTCTTCAGGCCGAGCCGCTCGGCAATTGCCTTGAAGGGGAGATATTCGCCGAAGGGCACCAGGTGCTCCTTGTCGGCGGCGTCGATGATGACGCCGTCGCCGTTCAGCGCCAGGATCGAATTGTAGTAGGTGGAACCGCCGTCGCCGTCTCCCGTCTCGGCGGAGCGCACCGCGCCGGCCAGCAGCGTCTGATCGCTGTCCAGCGCATCGGCGATCGCCGCAACCGCATCGGGCGATTCCGTCAGGATGAAGGGGATGGAGGTTTCCGGCCAGACGATGATGGCGGGTTTTCCGCCGGTGGCGCCTGGCTCGGTGGTCAGTGCGAGCAGCGTGTCGAAGATCTCGTTGCGGCGTTCGGCATTCCATTTTTCCGACTGCTCGATGTCGGGCTGGACGATGCGGACGAGCGGCGCGCCGGGATCGGGCGCCGCTGCCCCGGCAAGACGCCAGTAGCCGTAGCCCGCATGGGCGCCGAGCAATGCGACGAGAAGAACCGCGGAAAATGCGGCGCGCCACCGGCCCTGCGCAAACACCGCAGGCAACGCAAACACGAAGACGGCGAGTGCGTTCATGCCGAAGATGCCGACGACGGAAGCCGACTGCATCAGCACGGGAACGGGCATCGCCGCATAGCCGATCGCATTCCACGGAAAGCCGGTGAAGGCGAAGCTGCGCAGCCATTCGGCGACGCCGAAGCCGAAGGCCAACGCGGCGATCCGGCCGATGCCGTCCGACCACATCAGGCGCGCCAGAACGGCGGCCAGCCCGTAGAAGATCGCGAGAAAGGCCGGGATCGCCAGCACTGCGAAGGGCCAGAGCCAGACATAATCACCGGATTCGGCGAAAAGCGCGTTACCGATCCACCAGAGCCCGGCGACGAAATAGCCGAAACCGAACCACCATCCCGTCGCGAAGGCCGGCCACGCCGTGGCGATCCAGGAGCGCGAAGGCCTGGCGATGGCGCCGTCCAGCAGCCAAACGAGAAGCGGGAAGGTGACGAAACAGACGGCGAAAATGCCGAACGGGGCCTGGCCAAGCACGGTCAGCGCGCCGGCGAGCACCGCAAGGAGCGATCGCCGCCATCCGGTCATCAGCAATATGCGATTGGCAAAACGCTCCATCCGCCCGCCCGGAACCGAATCAAAATCGTATCGGAGGTTTATCAGCCATCGCCGGCCGAGGCGATGTCACTCGGCGTTTTCCGCCGTTTTTAACGGCTGTTCGGCAAGATTTCCGGCAGGCTCCGGCTTCGCCTCCGGCACTGCGGCATCGCGCTCCGGCTGGTCACGGCGCGGCGGACGCCGCTTGGCGCGCACAATCCGCACGCGCTTGACGCGGCGCGGATCGGCTTCGAGAACCTCGAATTCGTAGCCGGCGAAGGACGCGATCACCTCGCCGCGCACCGGAATGCGGCCGAGAAGCGAGAATATCAGGCCGCCGATCGTATCGACGTCGTCGTCCTCGCTGCGGGCGGCTTCGAGAAACTCCTCGCCGAGCGGCTTGGCGAGTTCTTCGAGCTCGACGCGGGCATCGGCGATAATGGTGCCGTTCTCTTGCTCGGTGAACAGCGCCTCGTCCTCGTCGTGCTCGTCCTCGATGTCGCCGACCACCATCTCGACGATGTCCTCCAGTGAGACGAGGCCGTCGGTGCCGCCATATTCGTCGATGACGAGCGCCATCTGGATGCGCTGCGCCTGCATGCGCGCCATCAGGTCGGCAGCGAGCATCGACGGCGGCACGAAGAGCACCTCGCGGGGAAGCTTCAGTTCCTCGATGGTCTTGTCGAGCTGTACCTTGGAAAGATCGAAATCGGCGGCGCTGTTGTGGCCGACGGCGGCCGTACCGTTGCGGCGGCGGCGTTTCTTCTCGGCAGCCAGCTTGGTGATCGCGGCGACGACGTCGCGGATATGGACCATGCCGCGCGGATCGTCGAGCGTCTCGTCATAGACCGGCATGCGGCTGTGGCCGGATTCCTCGAACAGCTTGAGCAGTTCGCCGAGAGTCATCTTCTGGTCGACGGCATCGACCTCGGCCCGCGGGATCATCACATCCTCGACGCGCACCTCGCGCAGCCGCAGGATGTTGTGCAACATCGCGCGTTCGCCGGGCGTGATCGTCTGGTCCCACTCGCCATGGCCGGCAAGCGCGTCCTGAAGGTTCTCGCGAATGGTCGGAGCCGATTGCGGCCGGAACAGGAATACAAGGCGCTGAAGGAACCCCGGGTGGCCGCGTGTCTTGCCGGGGTCAGCGCCGGGACTTCGGGGAACGGTGTCGCCGTCGCCGGCGCTTTCAGGCCGGGCGGCTTCGATGTCATCTCTGGTCATAAGTCGTCAAGTGTCTCAATCATGGACAGAATAGGGATCGGAAACGCCCATGTCAGCAAGAATTGCGCGTTCCGCAGTCTCCATCTCGTCGGCGTCCATGTCATTTTCGTGGTCGTAACCCAAAAGATGCAAGAAACCGTGAACGACGAGATGACGCAGATGGTCATCGAAAGCCTTGTCTTCAAGCGCCGCTTCGCGCGCGACGGTCTCGGAGGCGATGACAATGTCGCCGAGCATCGGGCCGGGCGGATCACCGGGTTCGAGCGGGAAAGCGGGAAAGGACAGCACATTGGTCGGCTTGTCCTTGCCGCGCCACTCGGCATTGAGGCGCTGCATCGACGCATCGTCGGTGAAAACGATGGAGAGTTCGCTTTGCGCCTCGCGCAGGCCGAGGCGGGCCGTCGCGGCGTCGACGCTCTGACGGGCAAGCGCCAGCAACGCGTCCTCGCCGGCCCAGTCGCCGGCCTCGACATTGATGTCGATGGCGATGCCCAGGGCCTTAATCCTAGTTCGGATTCGCGTCGTAGGCGGCGACGATCCGTCCGACGAGCGGATGGCGCACGACGTCCTTCTCGCCGAACCGCACGGTCACGATGCCCGGCACGTCGCGCAGCACGTGCAACGCCTCGACCAGCCCCGACTTGGCGCCGAGCGGCAGGTCGACCTGCGAGGGGTCGCCGGTGACCATCATCACCGAATTCTCGCCGAGACGGGTCAGGAACATCTTCATCTGCATGGCCGTGGTGTTCTGCGCCTCGTCGAGAATGACGGCGGCATTGACCAGCGTGCGGCCGCGCATGAAGGCGAGCGGGGCGATCTCGATGACGCCGGCTGCAAGCGCGCGCTCGACCTTGTCGGCCGGAATCATGTCGTAGAGCGCGTCATAGAGCGGGCGCAGATAGGGATCGACCTTCTCCTTCAGGTCGCCGGGCAGAAAGCCGAGGCGCTCGCCGGCTTCGACGGCGGGACGCGACAGGATGATCCGCTCGACGGCGCCGCGTTCCAGCAGCATCGCCGCGTGGGCGACGGCCAGAAAGGTCTTGCCGGTGCCGGCGGGGCCGACGCCGAAGACGAGCTCGGCGCGGTCAAGCGCGCGGATATAGGCGTCCTGGTTGGGCGTGCGCGCGAACACCGTCTTCTTGCGGGTCGATATCTGCGCGGCGGCGAGTTTCGCCGGCGCTGCGATAGTCGGCAGCGAAAGCTGGTCGTCGGCCGCAACCGCCATGCGGAGCGCTCCCTCGACGTCGGAGGTCACGGGCTCCTCGCCGCCGGCGGCGAGCCGGTCGTAGAGATAGTCGAGCGCGCGGCGCGCCTGTTCCGTGGCGACGGGTTCGCCGCGGATGGTGACCTGGTTTCCCTTCGAGCGCACGTCGACGCCAAGGCGCTGTTCAATCAGGGCCAGGTTCTGGTCGAACTGGCCATAAAGCGCGCGGGCGTGATCGTTGTTGTCGAAGCTCAGGACGATGTGTGCCAGATCCGAGGCACCGGTGGATACGGGATTCACGTTGGCTTTTGCGTTCAAGCCTGAAGTTCCACTTCCCTGTTATGCGCCATCCGCCAGAAGGCTGTTCGCGGATGCCCTGCTGATTCGCACATTCACAATGTCGCCGATTTTTCCGACAGTTTCACTACAAACTACAGGCTGCAGCCAGGGAGAACGACCGGCGATCTGGCCTGGCTCGCGTCCCGGCTTTTCCAGAAGCACCGAAATCGTCTTTCCCTCCAGCCCCTGCATGAATGCGGCCTGTTGTTCGGCGAGCAGCGCCTGGAGGCGCTGCAGGCGTTCCGACTTTAGCGCATCGGGCAGCTGATCGGCCAGATCGGCGCCGGGCGTGCCCGGGCGCGGCGAATATTTGAACGAAAAAGCCTGTGCATATCCGATGTCGCGGATCAGCCGCATCGTGTCCTCGAAATCGGCCTCCGTCTCGCCGGGAAAGCCAACGATGAAATCGCCGGAGAGCGCGATATCCGGGCGCGCGGCACGGATGCGGCCGACGAGCCGGCGG
Organism: uncultured Alphaproteobacteria bacterium; assembly: GCA_963712205.1. GTDB lineage: Bacteria > Pseudomonadota > Alphaproteobacteria > Rhizobiales > Rhizobiaceae > Oricola. The sequence continues at coordinate 333,970 of CAVQHF010000008.1, forward strand.
TATTCGTCCGCCGTGTGTTTGCGGTTCATCGCCTTCAGCAAGCGGTCCGAACCGGCCTGCACCGGAAGATGGAGATAGGGCATCAGGCATTCAAGATCACGATGCGCCTCGATCAGCGCGTCGTCCATGTCGCGCGGGTGGCTGGTCGTGTAGCGCAGGCGCGCAAGACCGTCGATCTTCGCCAGTTCGTGCAGCAACTGGCCGAGGCCCCATTCGCGCCCGTCCGGACCTTCGCCATGCCAGGCATTGACGTTCTGGCCGAGAAGCGTGACCTCGCGCACGCCGGCGTCGACCAGCTGGCGGGCTTCCGACACGATCTGACCGACCGGGCGGGACACCTCGGCGCCGCGCGTGTAGGGCACGACGCAGAAGGTGCAGAACTTGTCGCAGCCCTCCTGCACGGTGAGAAAGGCGGTGACGCCGCGCGCCCGGACCTGGCGGGCGTCATGGGCGGGCAACCGCTCGAACTTGTCCTCGAGCGCGTAGTCGGTCTCGACGAGCTTCACGCCGCGGCGGGCTTCGGCGGCGACCTGAGGCAGGCGATGATAGGTCTGCGGCCCGATGACGAAATCGACCACCGGCGCGCGGCGCAGGATCTCCTCGCCCTCGGCCTGGGCGACGCAGCCGGCGACGCCGACGAGCACGTCGCGGCCCTCGGCGCGGCGCTTGTCGCGCAGCTTGCGCAGCCGGCCGAGCTGCGAATAGACCTTTTCGGCCGCCTTTTCGCGGATATGGCAGGTGTTGATCAGGACCATGTCGGCATCGTCGATCGTCGCCGTCTCGACATAGCCGTCGGCGCCCAGCGCATCGGTCATGCGCTGGCTGTCGTAGACGTTCATCTGGCAACCGTAGGTCTTGACGTAAACCTTGCGAGCGTTCGCGGGGGCCGGCGCGGCCTCCCGTTCCAGGATTTCTGCGGTATCGTTCATGCCGGTTCCTTAGCGCTTTTCGTCGCCGGTGAGAAGCGCGGTGCGCCCGCGAAGCGCAACCGAGGACATCTCGCGGATCGCGTCCTCGCAGGCCGCGGCGAGCGCCTTGCGGTTCGGCATGTCAGAGGCCGGAAAGGACTTGCCGAAGATGATCGTCACATCGACCGCGCCTTCGGCAAGGACGCGCCACAGATGCGGTCCGAGCTCGATGTCGCCGGGCCAGGCCGCCACCGGGCGGTCGTAACGCCCCATCGGCATGCCGTGGAGATGGGTGTAGACGATGGCGACGGGCTGTACGTGGACCGGCTTGTCCGAGGCGCCGGCGGTGACCCCGACCGCGCCGAAGAGCGACGATTTGAAGGGCAGGAGAAAATTGCCGTCCGAGGTCGTGCCTTCGGGAAACAGGACGATGGCATCGCCGCGCGAAAGCCTTTCGCGGATACGGGCGGCCTGTTCGCCGGTCTTGCCGCGGCGGTGGCGCTCGACGAAGACGGTTTCCTGCAGTTTGGCAAGGATCGACACGCCGGGCCAGCCGGCGACCTCGTCCTTGGCGATGAAAGAGACGGGCGCGGCCGCGCCGAGCGCGACGATATCGAGCCAGGAGACATGATTGGCGGCGATCAGCACGCCGACATCGTCATGGCAGGCCGGCTCGCCAAGGACGCGCAGCCGCAGGCCGATGATGCGCGCCGCGATGCGGTGCCAGACTTGCGGCAGGCGGCGGCGCAACGGCCGTCGGCGGCGGATGGCCATGACCTGGAACGGCGCCAGCACGGCCGTCAACGGCACGAGGAAGGCCGCGAAAACCGCCAGGCGGACCCGCCGGTTCACGCGCCCCGGTCCTTCCCGCCGACCGGCACGGCGCAGAGATCTTGCAGCGATTTGTCGTGTCCCGCGCTCACGTCATACCCCGACGATGCTGCGACGAGCGGTTAACGGAGATCGCGACGCATGACAAGCGCGGCAGACAGGCGGCCCGCGTTGTCGCGATAGTAGTCGGGCCGGCCGCCGACCTCGAAGAAGCCAAGCCGGCGGTAGAGCGAAATGGCGGGTGTGTTGGTCTCGTCGACCTCGAGAAAGATGGATTCGACGCGGTCGCCATGCGCCCTCGACAGCACGGCATGCATCAGCTTGCGACCGAGCCCGTGGCCCTGCCAGTCCGGCGAAACGGCAATCGTCAGGATTTCGGCCTCGCCCGCGGCGGCCCGCGCGAGAACGAAGCCGAGGATGCGCGCCTTGCCCCAGCGCAGTTCACGCGCGACGTAGCCGAATACCGCCGGCTTGGACAGGAGATCGTGGAACTCGCCATCGGTCCATGGCCGCGAGAACGTGCCGGCATGCAGTTCCGCCATGCAGTGCGCATGCGAGGCGTCGAGCGGATCGACGACGACATCGAGCGGCAGGAGCCAGCCGAGCGGCCACTTCATCGCGCGGTCTCCTTTGCGCCGGCGCGCGGCAGGGCGAATCCGGTCTGCGGCTTGGCGTCGGCGCCGCGCAGATAAAGCGGCACCGGGGCATGCGGCGATATCGCCGAAAGCCGGGCAACGGTCGCGACCGACCCGGTCGCACGGTCAATTCCGGTTTCGACCGGACGCGAGAGCGCGGCGGCGACGGCGTTCGCGGCATTGCCGGCGAGGAACTCGGCCGAGGCCGGGACAGCGGAGGCGGCGTCATCCGCTTCGACCGCCGCCGGTTCGCCGAACGGGATTCCCGCCGCATCGAAGGACTGGATGAAAATCTGGCCGCGCCCGCCATTGACAGCGACGGTGACGTCGCCGCCGGTTTCGGCGCGGGCATCGGCGGCAACCGCCTCCAGCGTCGTCACGCCGGTGACGGGAATACCGAGCGCGAGGCCGAGGCCGCGCGCGGTGGCTACCCCGACGCGAATGCCGGTGAAGGAGCCCGGGCCGATGGCAACGGCGACACGGGACAGATCGGCGTAATCGCGGCCCGCCTTGCCGATGACGGCGGCGATGACATCCATCAGTTGCTCGGCATGGCCGCGGCCGATATCGCGCTCCTCGGCCGCCAACACGCGATCCGACGCCTCGTCCCACAGGCAGGCGGAGCAAAAATTGGCGGCGGTGTCGATGGCGAGCGTGAGCATCGAAACTGGTTATTCAACCGGAGACCCAACCGCAAGCTCGCCAATGGGGCCGATCGCACTCAACCTTCGGCGAAGGCCACCGGCGGCTCGTATTTCGGCCTGACGGCCGTCCTGACCAGAAATGTCTTGCCGGCGTGCGGATCGGCGGCGCGCTGCGCCTCGGTCATGTCCTGCCAGGCGGAGGTGACGGCGATCAGCCCGTCGCCGACAAAGGCCGGGCAGGTCGTCTGGCGCGCCGGGATGTCTATGGTCAGTATTTGCTTTCCATCCGGCGCATAGCAATCAAGCGCGCCGGCGGCATAGCGTGCGTTCCAGAGATTGCCATCGGCGTCGGTAACCGCACCGTCGAGACCGCTCTTTTTGGCCGAATGGTCGTAGAACACGTCCGGTTCGCCGACCGGCGCGCCGGATTTCGGGTCGCAGGCGACCTGCATCAGCCTGTTGACGCGCGTGTCGGTGAAATAGGCCGTCGCGCCGTCGGGCGAAAAACAGGTGGCGTTGGGAATGGAGACATTGTCCCAGAGCTTTTCGACCCTACCACGGAAATAGCGGTACCAGGCACCGGCGCCGTCCTCCGCCTTCTTGCCCATTGTGCCGAACCAGAAGGCGCCGGACGGATGCACGCGGCCATCGTTGGAACGGGTCACGGGATTGTCCGCCTCGACGGAGACATGCGGCGCCAGCTTGCCGGTGGCGTTATCGAGCACATGCAGTCCGGTTTCGGTCAGGATCAGGTCGCGCCCGGCGTCGATAACCGCCATGGCGCTTGCCATCTCGGGCAATTCGAGCACGCTCGCCTTGCCGCTCGGCATGTGCAGCGCATGGCGCCTGCAGCCGAGGACGTCGAACCAGAACAGCGTCTCGCGGGCAGGGTCGTAGACCGGCCCCTCGCCCAGCTTGCATGCGATTTCGGAAAGAATCGATACGTCGGTCATCGGCTCAGACCTCCAGTGTTCCGGTGAAGACGGCATCCCATGTGGCGACCGTCTTTTTCGCGCGGCGCGCGATTTCGGCCGGGTCCATGCCGGGCCGGAAGATCGACGAGCCGAGCCCGAACACGCGAATGCCCTGACGTCCATAGGCCTCGAAATCGAGATCGGAGACGCCGCCGACGGCGCCGATGACCAGATCGGGCGGCAGAACCGCCGAGATCGCCTTGATGCCGGCGGGGCCGAGGACGCTTGCCGGAAAGAACTTCAGCCCGGAGGCGCCCGCGGCGACGGCGGCCAGCGCCTCGGTCGGCGAAAACACGCCGGGCATGGTGACCATTTCATGCTCGCCGGCGCGCGCCATCACCGCCGCGTCGATATTCGGCGAAACCAGAAGGCGGCCGCCGGCATCGTTGAGCCGGTCGACATCGGCGGGCGTCAGCACCGTACCGGCGCCGACAAGGATACGGTCGCCGAACGCGTTGGCGACGATCTCGATGGAACGGAAGGGATCGGGCGAATTCAGCGGTATCTCGATCGCCTCGAAACCGGCATCGACAAGGACGCCGGCGGTCTCCAGCGCGTCCTTCGGTTCGAGCCCGCGCAGGATCGCGATCAGGTCACGCTTCAGGTCGGGCCATGGAGCGGATTGCGGGATCACATCATGCCTCCATCCGCGATCAGGATCTGTGCGGTAACCATGCGGGACGCCGTGGATGCCAGAAACAGGCACGGACCGACCATGTCTTCGGGCTGGATCGGCTCCCTGATGCACTGGCGCCCTATCATCGCTGCCAAGCCCTCCTCGGTAACCCAGAGATCCTTCTGGCGCTGGGTCATGACCCAGCCGGGCGCGATCGCGTTGACGCGGATATTGTCGGAACCCAGCTTTCCCGCCATGCCCTTGGTCAGGCCGACGATGCCGGCCTTTGATGCCGTGTAGGCGGGCATGTCCCCGATGTTGAGCATGTAGGAGGTCGAGGTGAAATTGACGATCGCGCCGCCACCGGCCGCGCGCATGCCGGGTACGACCGCCTGGATGGTGAAGAAATGCGGACGCAGGTTGATGGCGAGGTTGTTTTCCCAATAGGCCTCGTCGACCTGCTCGATCTCGTGGCGGTCGTCCAGCGCGGCATTGTTGACGAGCACCGTGACGGGGCCGTGCGCCTGTGCGGCCCCGTCGACCGCGGCACGCAGCGCGTCGAGGTCGCGCAGATCGGCTTCGAGGAAGAGCGGCGCATGGGCCACGTCGGGAGAGAGCCGCGCAACCAGCGCCTCGCTCGCCTGCTTCGCGACGTCGATGAATGCGACCTTCGCGCCCTGGGCGGCGAAACCCTCCGTCAGCGCGGCGCCGATCCCGGATCCGCCGCCGGTGATCAGGACGGACGCGTCTTTCAGGTCTTCATAGATCGGCATTGCCACCTCCCGCAATTTTTTCCCACACAAACCCGCTGCGATCGGCAAGCGGGTTCTTTCGCGGGCCGGACCATATACCACGACCGGAACGGCGGACAGACGGGTAGCGCGGAAATGCGCCGAAGCGTAAATCAGGCGGCGTTGGAAGCCTGTTCTTCGGTCAGGAAGGCATAGAGCGCATCGGCATCCGAGGTGGCGCGCAGCTTGCCTATGCGGGTCGGATCGCGCAGCACGCGGGCAATGCGCGAGAGCGCCTTCAGGTGATCCGCGCCGGCGCTTTCCGGCGCCAGCAGCAGGAACACGATGTCGACGGGCTGATCGTCCAGCGCTTCGAAATCGACCGGCGCATGCAGGCGCGCGAAGACGCCCGCAATGCGGTCGAAATTGGCGAATTTGCCGTGCGGAATGGCGATTCCCTTGCCGACGCCGGTCGAGCCGAGACGCTCACGCTGCAAAATCGTGTCGAAAATCGCCCGGGCCGAGATGCCCGTCAATTCCGATGCCTTTTCCGCGACTGCCTGGAGAAGCTGTTTCTTGGAGCTCACCCTCAAATCCGGGATGATCGCTTCCTGAGTGACAATATCACCGAGATCCATTCTTCTGTCCTTGCGGATAGTACAAGCCAAGGCACGCGCAGTGTAGCGCGTTTCGAACGATTACAATTAAGATTGTTTGATCGAGCCCGGATCTATCCAGCCAATGTTTCCGTCGGCGCGGCGGTATACGAGATTCACGTCCCCGCTGCCTGCATTGCGGAACACATATACCGGGTTGTCCTGCAGGTCCAGTTGCAAAACCGCGGAAGCCACAGGCATCGTGGCCAGCTGCATCGACCGCTCGGCGACGACGACGGGTGCGTAATCGTCGGGGATGGCTTCGTCGTCGCTTTCGGGCAGGGCTTCGAGAACCCGGTAGGCGTATTCCTCGTTGCGCTGGGCGGCTTCCTCGCTGTTGTGGGACTTCAGCCGGCGCTTGTAACGGCGAAGGCGTTTTTCGATCCGCTCGGCAGCGGCATCGAAACTGGCCTGCGGATCCAGGGCCTCGCCCGTCGCCTGCAGGACAATTCCCGAGTCGAGATGCAGCATGCAGTCGGTCGTGAAACGCGACCCGGCCTTTTCCACAGTCACGTGACCGTTTGCACCGCGGTCGAAATATTTGGAAAGCGCCTCGTCGATTCGGTCCTCAATGCGGATACGAAAGGCGTCGCCGATATCCATGTGTTTTCCCGAAACGCGCAAACCCATTTGCAACTCCCATTGTTTTTGTCTTGAGGCGGCGAGCGCCCAAAGCACAGATTGGGCGAAAGAAGCAAGGCTGTGAAGACAGACAGGCAGAAAAAAGACGGACAATCGCGAAGCGTCGCGTCCGCCTCAGCCATTGGCGACGGCAAGGGCACGCTTTTCCCGGCGGCGCTGGACCGAGGAGGCGATGTTCATGCCCTCGCGATATTTCGCCACGGTGCGCCGGGCGATGTCGATCCCTTCCTGGCGCAGCATCGCAACAAGCGAATCGTCGGAAAGCACGGCATCGGGCGTTTCCTTGTCGATCAGGGCGCGGATGCGCTGGCGCACGGCTTCGGAGGAATGGCCCTCGTCGGTGCCGTTGCTGGCACCGATGGCGACGGTGAAGAAATAGCGGAACTCGAACATGCCGCGCGGGGTCAGCATGTATTTGTTCGCGCTGACGCGGCTGATCGTCGATTCGTGCATCCCGATCGCGTCGGCGACCATCTTCATCGTCATCGGCTTCAGCGCGCTGACACCGTGGACAAGAAACGCGTCCTGCTGGCGCACGATCTCCGTCGCCACCTTGAGAATCGTGGTCGCACGCTGATCGAGACTGCGCTCCAGCCAGGTCGCGTTCTGCAGGCATTCGCTCATGAATGTCTTCTCGTCGGAATTCAGCCCCGACCGCGAGACCTGCGTGTAGTAGTCGCGGTTGACGAGAATGCGCGGCAGAGCGTCGGGATTGAGTTCGACCCGCCAGGTCCTGTCGGCCGCCTCGCGCACCTCGACATCGTAGATGATCGCCTCGGAGGCGGAGTGTTCATAGGCAAGGCCCGGCCGAGGATCGAGCGTGCGGATTTCGGCCAGCATGTCGACAAGATCGCCCTCGCCGACACCGCAAATACGCGACAAGGCGCGGAAATCGCGCTTCGCAAGCAGCGGCAGGTTTTCGATCAGCGCCGCCATGGCGGGATCGAGCCTGTCCTTGCGCCGCAGTTGCAGCGCGAGACATTCGCCGAGATTGCGGGCGAAGACGCCGGGCGGATCCATCTGCTGCAGCACGCCGAGAACGGCGTCGATATCCTCGACCTCGCAGCCGAGCCGGTCGGCCAGTTCGTCGAATTCGATTTCGATGTAACCGCTCGGATCGAGCGAATCGACGAGTTCGTGGGCGATGGCGCGGTCGGCGACGGTGCGCAGCGTCAGCGCGATCTGCTCGATCAGGTGATCGCGCAGCGACGTGGTGGCCGCGACAACCTCCTGGAAATCGAAATCCGAATCGGGATTGGCGCTGAAATCGGTGCCGGTGGTCGCGCCCCTCTGCATGGCCGAAGCCGGGCCGGCCCCGGGATCGGCATGGCCCGGATCATCCGGAAAGACATTGTCGAGCGATGTATCGAGGCGGTCGGCGATCGTCGTCGCGCTGACCTCGAGCTCGTCCATCGACGACCAGTCGGCCACCGTTTCGCTGTCCCCAGCATCATCCTGGGCCGGTGACAGGTTGTCCGCGTCGGACGAATAGTCCTCGGCGCCCGTCGTTTCGAGCAACGGATTGTTCTCGATCTGATCCTGCACGAAACGGTCGAGCTCAAGCTGCGTGAACTGCAGCAGCCTGATCGACTGCAGAAGCTGCGGCGTCATCACCATCGACTGGCTTTGACGCAAATTGAGTTTGGCCGATAATGCCATCCCCGTCTGTCCGAACCTCTTACCCGTTACCAAACTGGCCCGAAAATTGCTTATCACGGGCCGGCTGTCAAACCGTTAAGCGGAACCGGACAATGCGGCAAGCTCTTCAGGCGGCGTTGACAGGCCATCATTTGGTCTTAGAGGGAGAATTGTTCGCCCAGATACAGGCGACGGACATCGGGGTTGGCGATGATCTCGTCGGGCTTGCCCTGGGTCAGCACCTTGCCCGCATGGATGATGTAGGCACGGTCGATCAGGCCGAGCGTCTCGCGCACATTGTGGTCGGTGATCAGCACGCCGATGCCGCGCTGGGTCAGATGGCGGACGAGTTGCTGGATATCGGACACGGCGATCGGATCGACGCCGGCAAAGGGCTCGTCGAGCAGCATGAAAGCGGGATCGGAGGCCAGCGCGCGGGCAATCTCGCAGCGCCGGCGCTCGCCGCCGGACAGCGCGATGGAGGGCGCCTTGCGCAGATGGCCGATGGAAAATTCCTCGAGCAGCGCGTCGAGCTTCTTCTGCCGCTCCCCGGCGCTCTTTTCGACGACTTCGAGCACGGCCATGATGTTCTTTTCGACCGACAGCCCCCGGAAGATCGAGGCTTCCTGCGGCAGATAGCCGATGCCGAGGCGGGCGCGCTGATACATCGGCATCGCCGTGACGTCATTGCCATCGATCAGGATATGGCCCTCGTCGACGGGCACGAGGCCGGTGACCATGTAGAAACAGGTGGTCTTGCCGGCGCCGTTGGGCCCGAGCAGACCGACGGCCTCGCCGGCGCGCACGCCCATGGTGGCGCCGTCGACGACCTTGCGGCCGCGATAGCTCTTGGTCAGCCCACGCGCGATCAGCGTGCCCTGCAGGTTGCGACCGCGCAGGCCGGGCGTGTCCGCGGGCTCGGCGGGGGCCGGCTTGCCGGCGCCGCGGCGGAAGAAATTCAGGCTGGACACCGGCGGCCGGCCCTCAATTGTCGCGCGCGGAGCGCGGCTGCAGCAGGATGGTCGGGCGCGAACCGGCATCGCCGCAGCCCTGAAGCGTGGCGCGGCCGGTCTGCATCGCAACGATCAGCTTGCAGCCGGTCGCGACATTGCCATCCTGGGACAACGTCACGCGCTTGCCGGAAAGGACGAGCACCTGGGATTGCATGTTGAAGACACCGGTGTCGCCGGTGGCGACCTGCGTGCCGGACTGGATGTTGACGCCGCCGGTCGCTTCCAGCCGCTCGATCTGCGACGAACTGGAGGTCATCGAGGCGCCGGCGCCGTCCTTGAGGTAATGGATCGTCAGCTTGCCGGTGCGCAGGACGGTCGGACCCTGGACGACGCTGACATTGCCGGTAAAGACCGCCACGCTCTTGTCCTCGAGGACCTCGAGCTCGTCGCCCTCGATCTGTACCGGCTTGTCGCCGGTCAGCTGCAGCCCGGTACTGCGCGTCGTCTGCGCGTGCGCGACGCCGGGGGCGAGCACCGGGGCAATCAGCAGCAGCGCGGCCAAAAAGGCCGGCACGCGGGAAGATGGCTGTCTGCGCATGGTCGTTCCTTCGTTCATCCGCCCGAACCGGCATCAGGTTCCACATCGGAAACCGTTGGTTTGAATATGGCCGGCTGTACCACAAGTCTGACGCGACTTTCAAAGAGCAATCGTGCGCCATTGTCATCGATCTGCAAGCGATCGGCCTCGATCACGACACCGGGCATGGAAATGCGCACCGGATCGGAGGTCTTCAGCGAACCGGTGGCAAGATCGATCGCCGCCGAGCGGAAATCGGCGCGCATGCCGTCGGTGGTCTTGACGGCAAGCGATTCCTTGAAGTCGAGCGTGTTGGCTTCCGAGTTGAAGACGCCGCCCGGCGCTGTCACCTGCGCGCTGACGCCGTTTTCCATCGGCAGGGTGGCCTGGATGCGTTCGAGGTTGATGATGCCGGTTCCCGTCAGGTCCTGGATGGCGCGCGCGGCGCGCACCGAATAGGGCTTGTCGTCGGCGGTGAAGCCGTCGACCTTGGGATTGGCCATGACCAGCTTGCCGTCGCGGACGGTTCCGCCGGACAGATCGAGGGAGACGCCGGGAGCGATGCGCTGCAGCCACATGTAGCCGCCCGCGACGAGAACGACCGCGACCGCGATCACCGGCAGGGCCAGCTTGGCGAAGCGGACCCGGCCGGAATGCGAGCGGGCATTGCGGTATGCGCGCTGGCGGTCCCCGCCGCGCATCTGCGCCACGCCGCTGTCACCGATTTTGTCATTTCCGTGCATCAATTGATCTCGCCAAGCCGCCAATGCGCCAATATGGTGATTCCCGGATATCGCCATGAAGTGGTAATGCGTCGGCAAAACGCAAGTTTTCGCCGACTCCGCATTCGTTCAGGAAACAGAAAAACAGCTCCGGGAGCACCATGTCCGATCATTTCGCCGACGACATCATCGACCGCAGGCGGTTGCGGCGCAAACTGACTTTCTGGCGCGTCGCGGCCGTCGTGGTAACGCTTGTCGGCCTTTTCGCGATCGCCTACGCCTCCATGCCCGAGGAACGTTTCGGCGAAAAATCGCGGCCGCATATCGCCAAGGTGAAAATCGAGGGCACGATCCTCGAGGACGAGGCGTTGCTCGGCGTGCTGAAGGAAATCGGCAAGAACGAGGCGGTCAAGGGCGTCATCCTCTCCGTTGATTCGCCCGGCGGGACAACAGTCGGCGGCGAAGCCATTTTCGACGCCGTGCGCAAGATCGCCGCAGACAAGCCGGTCGTCGCCCAGGTCGGCACGCTGGCGGCGTCAGCCGGCTACATGATCGCTTCGGCCGCCGACCACATCATCGCGCGCCAGACCTCGATCGTCGGCTCGATCGGCGTGCTGGTGCAGTATCCGAACCTGACCAAGCTGCTCGACAGTGTCGGCGTCGACGTGCGCACGATCAAGTCGAGCCCGCTCAAGGCCGAACCGGGCATGTTCGACGAGCCGCCGCCCGGCGCCGAGGCGATGATCCGGCGGATGATTCTCGACAGCTACGCATGGTTCAAGGACCTGGTGAAAGACCGGCGCGGGCTTACCGACGCGGAAATCTCGACCCTTGCCGACGGCTCGGTCTTCACCGGCCGCCAAGCGCTCGATCGCAAGCTGGTCGACGGGCTCGGCGGCGAAGAGGCCGCCAAGGACTGGCTGGTTTCGAAAGGCGTCGATGCCGATCTCAAAGTGGTCGAATGGAAGAAACCGGCACCGGCGAGCGGACTGTTCTGGGCGCGTGCCATGGCCGAATGGCTCGGTTTCGACCTCGGGAAAAAATCCGCCGCCGAGGCGATTTCGCAACGTCTTTTCCTTGACGGTCTGATTTCGGTTTGGCACGTTGGCCACTGAATGCCGGCATGTCCGACCGGACGGAGGGGCCGCCTTGATCAAATCCGAACTGGTTCAAATCATCGCCAACAGGAATCCGCACCTGTTCCAGCGCGACGTCGAAAATATCGTCAATGCGGTGTTCGACGAAATCACGGACAGCCTGTCGCATGGCAACCGCGTGGAACTGCGCGGATTTGGCGCATTCTCGGTGAAGAACCGGCCCGCGCGGGAGGGAAGAAACCCGCGCACCGGCGAAAAGGTGGCCGTCGAGGAGAAATGGGTACCTTTCTTCAAGACGGGCAAGGAACTGCGCGAGCGGCTCAACAAGTAACCGCGTACGCGCCGGGCTTGACAGTCCCGGCGGCTTGCTGGAGTTGATACGCCATGATCCGGCGGCTGATTTCCATTTTCATCCTCATTCCCCTGGCGATCGTGCTGATCGCGCTCGCCGTGGCCAATCGCGGCTCGGCGCCGCTGCATTTCGATGTGTTCAATCCGCAGAACCCGGCGCTGACCGTCAATGCGCCGATGTTCATCTGGCTGTTTGCCGCCGTGGCGATCGGCGTCGTCGCCGGCGGCGCCGGCGCATGGATCGCGCAAGGCAAGCACCGCAAGCGCGAACGCCGCTACAAGAAGGAAGCCGACAGCCTGCGTTTCGAGGTCGAGGACACCAAGCGCAAGGCAGGCACCGATACAGAGGCCGGCAAGTCGCTCGTCCTGTCGCGCTGAACCGGGACGTTTCATGAAATTCATTTCAGCCGAAGACCTCGACCGCCTTTTCACCTTCGAAAAAGTGATCGATGCGCTGGGGCAAGCCTTCGCGACCGGCGTCAACGCGCCGATGCGCCACCATCACACGATCGAGCGGACCGGCGGCGCCGACCAGACGCTATTATTGATGCCCGCCTGGAGCAAGGACGTCACAGACGGCCATATCGGCGTGAAGATCGCGACCGTGACGCCGGACAACGGCAAGATTTCCCTGCCCGCCGTGATGGCCTCCTACATCCTGATGGACGGCAAGACCGGCGCGCCGCAGGCGCTGATCGACGGGACCCGGTTGACGCTGTGGCGCACATCCTGCGCCTCGGCGCTTGCCGCGCGCTATCTGGCGCCGAACAATCCCGACACGCTGCTGGTCGTCGGGGCGGGCGAACTGGCGCCGTTCCTTGCCCGCGCGCATGCCAGCGTGCGGCCGTACAAGCGAATCGTCGTTTGGAACCGCTCCGCCGGAAACGCCGAAAAACTGGCGGCGGCGCTGCAGGCGGACGGGTTCGACGCCAGCGCCACGACCGACCTCGACGCAGCCGTACCGCAGGCCGACACGATCACCGCGGCGACGCTTTCGGGCGTTCCGCTGATCAAGGGCGCACTGGTGAAACCGGGCACGCATATCGACCTCGTCGGCGCGTTCACGCCGCAGATGCGCGAGAGTGACGACGACTGCATCCGCCGCGCCTCGATCTTCGTCGACACGTATGAGGGCGCGACGAAGGAAGGCGGCGACATCGTCCAGCCGCTGAAGGCCGGCGTGATGAGCGAACAGGACATCCGGGCCGACCTGCACGCGCTCGCATCCGGCAAGCATGGCGGCCGGGCCGGCGGCGACGAGATCACGCTGTTCAAGTCGACCGGGGCGGCGCTGGAAGACCTTGCGGCAGCGATCCTCGCCGCGGAGCTTTCAGCCGAAAACTGACCCGATCAGTTCGCCGGTCACGAAAAGCAGTGGGCAGAGCGCAAGCCCCCAGAAAAGACGATCGCCGCGTTCTCGCGGCAAGGCTCCGGCATCGGGCCTCCTCTCCCAACAGAGACGGATTATCGAAGCGGGCCGGCTGCAACGTCAAGGATGGCGCAGCGCCCGTCTTGGTTTTCACAGGCGAATGTTCCATAGACAGCGCCTGACGCAATTTCATTGGCCCTGACCTTGGCGAAGAGCGACCCGAAGAGAAAACACCGGCCGAAGAACCGCCCCTCCTCCGCGCCGATGCGCAAGGATGGCGACGGACGTCCGGGCGGGTTCCGTCCGCGGCCGAAACATGCGCAGCCCTCAGTCAAGGCCGAGCCGGCCGAACGGCGCGCGCCGCGCCAGCCGCGCCAAGGCGCCGTACCGCCCGGCGAAGCGCCGCTGATCCTCGAAACGGCGGCCGACGCCAACTACGCCCTGCTCGACAGCGGCGATGGCGAGAAGCTGGAACGCTACGGCCCTTACCGGATCATCCGGCCCGAGGCACAGGCGATCTGGGCGAAGAGATTGCCGCAGGCCGAATGGGCGGCAGCCGACGCGGTCTTTACCGGCGACACGGACGAGGAAGGGCTCGGACGCTGGCGGTTTCCGGGCAAGCCGCTCGACGAAACCTGGGAAATGGCGTTCGACGGCATTCCCTATTTCGGCCGGTTCACCTCGTTCCGGCATGTCGGCGTCTTTCCCGAACAGGCCGTACACTGGCGCGACATGGCGGCGCGCATCGGCAAGGCCGGCCGGCAACTGCGCGTCCTCAACCTGTTCGGCTATACCGGCGTCGCCTCGCTGGTCGCGGCGGACGCCGGCGCGCATGTGACGCATGTCGACGCTTCGAAGAAGGCGATCACCTGGGCGCGCGAGAACCAGGATCTGGCGAATCTCACCGACCGGCCGATCCGCTGGATCTGCGAAGACGCGCTGAAATTCGTGCAGCGCGAGGCGCGTCGCGGCAATTCCTACGACATCATCCTGCTCGATCCGCCCGCCTATGGACGCGGCCCCGCCGGCGAAGTCTGGCAATTGTTCGAGAACCTGGCGGAGATGCTCGACACATGCCGCGACATCCTGTCGGAGAAGCCGGTGATGATGACGCTGACGGCCTATGCGATCCGCGCCTCGTTCTTCGCCATGCACGAGATGATGCGCGACGTGTTCACCGGCTTTTCGCATGACGGCCTGATCCAGTCGGGCGAGTTGATCATCCGCGAGGAGGCGGGCGACCGGGCGCTGTCGACATCGCTCTACAGCCGCTGGATCGCAGAGGAGACGCCATGAGCACGCCGATCAGCGCACCGGGCCGGGTGAAGGAAATCACCAGCCTGACCAATCCGATCATCAAGGACATCCGGCTTCTGGAAAAGAAGCGGCACCGCGACGAAACCGGGCTGTTCCTCGCCGAGGGCATGAAACTCGTCATCGACGCGATCGAGAACGCCTGGACGATCCGCACGCTGATCTATTCCAAGGCCGGCAGGGGCCAGGAGAATGTCGAAAAACTCGCCGCGCGCTGCCTGGCGCAGGGCGCCGACGTGCTGATCGTGTCGGAAAAGGTTCTCGGCGCGATCGCGCGGCGCGACAATCCGCAGATGGTGATGGGCGTGTTCGAACAACGCTGGACGGCGCCGGCGGCGATCAAACCGGCCGGCAACGACGTCTGGGTTGCGCTCGACCGGGTGCGCGATCCAGGCAATCTCGGCACGATCATCCGCACCTCCGACGCCGCGGGCGCCAAGGGCGTCATCCTCGTCGGACAAACGACAGACCCGTTCGCCACCGAAACGGTGCGCGCGACGATGGGTTCGGTCTTCGCCGTACCGCTGACCCGGATGAGCGAGGCGGAGTTCATCTCCTTCGCCAAATCCTGGCCGGGAATGGTCGCGGGAACGCATCTGAAGGGCGCGGTCGACTACCGCAAGCCCGATTATGCGAAAGAACCGGTGCTGCTGCTGATGGGCAACGAACAGGCCGGCATGACAGACGATCTGGCCGATGCCTGTTCGACGCTGATCAAGATCCCGCAGGCCGGCCGGGCCGATTCGCTCAATCTCGCCATCGCGACCGGGGTATGCCTGTTCGAGGTCCGCCGGCATGCGCTCAATTTCGACGGAGACGGCGTATGAAACGGCCGCTGACCGCCTTTTCCGTGATCGCGGCGATCGTCGCCGTCGACCAGGTGACGAAGCTCGCCGTCGAGCGCATGATGGCCTATCAGCATCCGATCGACCTCGTCCCGTTTTTCGCGCTCTACCGCACGCACAACCAGGGCATCGCCTTTTCGATGCTGTGGGGCCTCGGCCCGGCTGGCGCTGATCGCCATCAGCCTCGCCGTCATCGCCTTCGTCCTGTGGCTGTGGCGCGGCAGCCCGGCGTCGCGCGTGCTGTCGCATTTCGGCTACGCGCTGATCATCGGCGGCGCGCTCGGAAACCTGATCGACCGGGCGGTGTTCGGGTACGTGATCGACTATTTCCTGTTTCATACACCGGTCTGGTCGTTCGCCGTGTTCAATCTTGCCGATGCGGCGATCACCGTCGGCGCAGGCCTGATCATATTGGACGAATTGCTTGCCTGGCGGCGCGACCGGGCGGTTGAAAAGCCCGAGTAAGCATTATTTTCTAGGAAATCCGAATCGGGAGAAGCGACATGCCAGATACATTCAAGGCCATCATGGTCTCGCGCGACGAAGACAAGAAACAGTCGGTCGGCGTGGAAACCCTGACCGTCGACGACCTGATGGAGGGCGATGTCGTCGTTTCCGTGGAAGCGACCACCGTCAACTACAAGGACGGGCTGGCGATCACCGGCAAGTCTCCGGTGGTGCGGCACTGGCCGATGATCCCCGGCGTCGATTTCGCCGGAACCGTCGAAAGCTCCGACCATCCGGACTGGAAACCCGGCGACAAGGTGATCCTCAATGGCTGGGGAACGGGCGAAACCCATTACGGAGCCTATGCCGGCAAATCGCGCGTCAAGGGCGACTGGCTGATCGCGCTGCCGGACGGCATGACGGCACATGACGCGATGGCGGTCGGCACCGCCGGCTACACCGCGATGCTGTGCGTGCTGGCGCTCGAACGCCACGGCATCACGCCGGAGCGCGGCCCGGTGGCCGTCACCGGGGCGTCCGGCGGCGTCGGCTCCGTCGCCATCTCGATCCTCGCGAAGCTCGGCTATCACGTCATCGCCTCGACGGGCCGCACCTCGGAAGAGGACTATCTGAAGGGGCTCGGCGCGGCCGAAATCATCGACCGCAACGAATTGTCGGAACCGGGCCGCCCGCTCGGCAAGGAACGCTGGGCGGCGGCGATCGATTCGGTCGGCTCGCACACGCTCGCCAACCTGCTGGCGCAGACGCAGTATGGCGGCGCGGTCGCCGCCTGCGGGCTGGCGCAGGGCTTCGACCTGCCGACGACCGTGATGCCGTTCATCCTGCGCGGCGTCTCGCTTCTCGGCATCGATTCGGTGATGGCGCCGAAGGCGCTGCGCGAAGAGGCCTGGGCGCGCATCAAGACCGATCTCGACGCGTCGAAGCTGGCGAGCCTGTCGAAAACCATCGGATTCGACGACATTATCGAGACCGCGCATGCGATCCTCGACGGCAAGGTGCGCGGACGGGTGGTCGTCGACATGAAGGGGTGAGCCCCCACCCGAATCATAACGGCACGCTTGTTTAAAGTTTTAGCGGCGGGCGAAACGCGATTCTAACCGCGATACGATAGTAAGTTCGCATGGATATGGGAGCGAACTTTCATCAGTTGCATCGCGCCTGGAACGCGGTCGTCCGCTGGATGACACCGGTGGCCCCGTCGGGATTCGACCTGCTGCGCAATGAGAATCCCGACCTTCACGCGGTTCAGCGCGCTCGCGACGACGCCGAACGGGCCAACCGCGCGAAGTCCCGGTTCCTGGCGATGACCAGCCACGAGATCCGGACGCCGCTGAACGGCATCATCGGCATGGGCAAACTCCTCGCCGACACCGAACTGACGCCGGAACAGCAGAATTATGTCGATGCGATCACCATATCGAGCGAAGCGCTGCTGACGCTGGTCAACGACCTGATGGAGTTCGCGCGCTTCGAATCGGGCGACCTGGAATTTCATCCGCAACAGACCGCGATCGCACCGCTGGTCAGCGGCGTCGCGGAATTGCTGTGCGGACGGGCCTTCGCCAAGGGCATCGACCTCGGCTACTACCTGTCTCCCGACGTGCCGGAATCCGCGACATTCGATCCCGGCCGCCTGCGCCAGGCGCTGATGAACATCATCGGAAACGCGGTGAAATTCACCGAGGAAGGCGGCGTTTCCGTTGCGGTCGGCTACAGCGACAACATGCTGGAATTCTCGATCCGCGACACCGGGCCCGGCATCGCGATGCGCGACCAGAAACGGATTTTCGACGAATTCGAGCAGGCAAGCATCGGCATCAACCGGCCGCATGAGGGAATCGGCCTCGGCCTCGCGATTTCAAAGCGCATCGTCGAAGTGGCCGGCGGTTCGATCGATCTGACCAGCCGCATCGCGGAGGGATCGCGTTTCCTGATCCGGTTCCCGGTGACCGGCGCCAGGCAAGCCGAGCGTCACGACAGGGACCTCGCCGGCCGCGCAGTCGCCATCCTGAGCCCGAACCCGATCGAGGCCAAGCTGCTCGCACGCGCACTGAAAGACGCGGGCGCCGAAGCCAACATCCACCTGACACGCGAACACGCCATCGAGGCCTGCCGGCGCGAACCGGACAACGCGACCCTGATCATCGACAACCGGATCGGTGGCGGCGCGGAGAGCTTTCTCGATCACCACGATCTTTCCGCCAGGCTGATTGCCCTGATCGAGGCCGAGGACCGGGGCTCGACGGGCGCGCATTTCAAGGAGGCGGGGCACGCCTTCCTGACCCGGCCGGTGCGCCCGAGCACGCTGATCCGCATCGTCTCGAACACCGCCAGCGCCTTGTCGCTTGCACCGAACACCGATGTGAACCGCGTTGTCGCGCGCCCGGAAATCCGCCACAAGACGGGTCTCAACGTGCTCGTCGCCGAGGACAATCCGGTCAATGCGCTGCTGACGCTCAGGATGCTGGAAAAGCTCGGCCACCGCGTCCACCATGTCGAAAACGGCAAGGCCGCCGTCGACGCGGTGCGCGCATCCCACCTGCAGGCGGGCATACCCTACGACATCGTGCTGATGGACCTGCACATGCCGGTGCTCGACGGCGTCGACGCGATTTCGGCGGTCCGCCGCTTCGAGGACGAGGTCGAACTCTCGCCGGTTCCGATCCTCGCGCTGACGGCAGACGTGCTGCCCGAGACCCATGTCAATGTCATCAATGCGGGCGCCGACGGCATCCTGACGAAACCGCTCGAACCCGACGACTTCATCGCCCAGATCGCACGGCTGGACCAAAAGGCCGCGTAGCGAGACTCGTGCTCGTCATCCAATTGTCGTATTGAATCTGTAGCCATCGCGGCAATTCGCCGGCATGGCCGATTCGACCGGGCCGGTCCGGTTTCACACCCTTCGCCACGAAAAGGGTCGCGGGATGAACATCGCCAACCAGACAGCCCTTGCGGGCAGAAAAGCGGGCACGATACCTTCGTCCCTGATGGACAGGCATCCGTCGGACCACGGCGCGCTGCTCGGAGAAATCGGGCCGCTGCAGGCCCGGCTCGTCACCGATGCCGCCGAGCTCGACGCGTCGCAGCGCCTGCGTTACCGCGTGTTCAGCGAGGAAATGGGCTCCTGTTTCGCCCATGACGGCGGCGCGATCGACCGCGACGAGGACTGCTACGACGCCGTCTGCGACCACCTGATCGTTCTCGACACGACACTTCCCGGCGGCGCGCCGGACCAGATCGTCGGCACGTATCGTCTGTTGCGCGACGAGGTCGCGGCGATGACGGGCGGCTTCTATTCGGCCGGCGAATACGGCATCGACGCGCTTGTCACACGCCACCGCGGCAAACGGTTCCTGGAACTCGGACGCTCCTGCGTCATGCCGGCCTACCGCTCCAAGCGGACGATCGAACTGCTCTGGCAGGGCATCTGGGCCTACTGCCTGCGCCACGAGATCGACGTCATGGTCGGTTGCGCCTCGTTCCCGGGCGCGGTCGCGCAATCGCATGCGCTGCCGCTGTCCTTCCTCTACCAGCATGCCCGCGCCTCGGGCGAGTGGGCCGTCGATGCGGCCTGCGCGGATGCGGTTCTGATGGACATGATGCCGGAGGAGGCGATCGACATGAAAGCGGCGCTTGCCGCCATGCCGCCGCTGATCAAGGGCTATTTGCGGCTCGGCGCAAAATTCGCCGACACGGCGGTGCCCGACCGCGCCTTCGGATCGACCGACGTTATGGTCATCCTGCCGGTCGCGACAATCAGCGAGCGCTATGTGCGCTACTACGGCGCCGACGCCGGACGCTTCGCTCCCGGCGCCAAGACAGCCTAGACACGCTCACGCACTCGCATTGTAGGCGGCGATGGCCGCCATGTTGACGATGTCGGCGTCCTTGGCGCCGAGCGAGACGATCTGCACCGGCTTGTTGAGGCCGACCAGAAGCGGGCCGATCACGGTCGAACCGCCGAGCTCCTGCAGCATCTTGGTGGCGATGGACGCCGAGTGGAAGGCCGGCATGATCAGGACGTTTGCCGGCCGTGAAAGACGGCAGAACGGGTACTGCGCCATCAGTTCGGCATTGAGCGCCACGTCCGCGGCCATCTCGCCGTCATACTCGAAATCGACGCGCCGCTTGTCGAGGATGCGCACCGCGTCGCGCACTTCGTCGGAGCGTTCGCCGGGCGGATGGCCGAAGGTCGAATAGGCGAGCAAGGCGACGCGCGGCTCGTAGCCCATGCGGCGCGCCATGCCCGCCGCCTCCTCCGCGATGTCCGCCAGTTCGACCGCCGTCGGCATGTCGTGGACGGCGGTGTCGGCGACAAGCACGGTACGGCCGCGACAGAGCGCCAGCGACAGGCCGATCACCCGGTGGCCGGGGCGCGCGTCGATGACGCGGCGCACATCGGCGAGCGCGGTGGAATAGTTGCGGGTCACGCCCGTCACCATGCCGTCGGCGTCGCCGAGCGCGACCATGGTCGCGGCGAAATGGTTGCGGTCGTTGTTGATCAGGCGCTGGCAGTCGCGGAAGAGATAACCGCTGCGTTGCAGCCGCTCGTAAAGGAAATCGGCGTAGACGCTGTTCCTGCGCGACAGGCGCGCATTGATGATCTCGATGCCAGGGCGGTCGATATCGGCGCCGGCTTCCTTCGCGGTCTCGCGGAGCTGGTCCTCGCGGCCGAGCAGGATGGCGGTGCCGAGCTGCTGGTTCGCGTAGGACACCGCGGCGCGGATCATCTGCTCCTCCTCGCCCTCGGTGAAGACGATGCGCTTGGGATGACGGCGGACGCGCTCGTAGATGCGCTGCAGGGTGGAAGCGATCGGGTCGCGCCGCGCCGACAATTGCCGCGCATATTCGTCGAAATCGGTGATCTCGCGGCGCGCGACGCCGGATTCCATCGCCGCCCGCGCAACTGCAACCGGGATGGCGGAGATCAGGCGCGGGTCGAACGGCACCGGGATAATGTAGCCGGGACCGAATTTTGGCCGGTTGCCGGCATAGGCCGCGGCGACGTCGTCCGGCACGTCCTCGCGGGCGAGCGCCGCGAGCGCATGGGCGGCGGCGGCCTTCATCGCCTCGTTGATCTCGGTCGCGCGCACGTCGAGCGCGCCGCGGAAGATGTAAGGGAAGCCGAGAACGTTGTTGACCTGGTTCGGATAGTCCGAGCGGCCGGTGGCGACGATGGCGTCGGTGCGGATTTCGGCGACCTCTTCCGGCGTGATCTCCGGATCGGGATTGGCCATGGCGAAAATGATCGGATTGTCGGCCATGGAGCGGACCATGTCATCGGTCAGCGCGCCTTGGACGGAGAGCCCGAGAAAGACGTCGGCGCCGTCGAGCGCATCGGCGAGCGAGCGCCTGTCGGTCTTGACCGCATGGGCGGATTTCCACTGGTTCAGGCCGGTCGCGCGGCCCTGATAGATGACGCCCTTGGTGTCGCAGAGGATGACGTTCTCGTGGCGAACGCCCATCGACTTGATCAACTCGATACAGGCGATGGCGGCCGCGCCGGCGCCGTTGCAGACGAGCTTCACCGTCTTCAGGTCGCGGCCGGTCAGGTGCAGCGCGTTGATCAGGCCGGCGGCGGCGATGATCGCGGTGCCGTGCTGGTCGTCGTGAAAGACCGGGATATCCATCGCCTCGCGCAGGCGCTGCTCGATGATGAAGCAGTCGGGCGCCTTGATGTCCTCCAGATTGATGCCGCCGAAAGAGGGACCGAGCAGGCGCACGCAATTGACGAACTCGTCGATGTCCCTGGTGTCGACCTCCAGGTCGATGGAATCGACATCGGCGAAACGCTTGAAGAGGACCGCCTTGCCCTCCATCACCGGTTTCGAGGCAAGCGCGCCGAGATCCCCAAGGCCGAGGATTGCCGTGCCGTTGGAAATGACCGCGACCATGTTGCCGCGCACCGTGTAGTCGAACGCCTTGGACGGATCCTCGGCGATCGCCTTCACCGGCACCGCGACGCCCGGCGAATAGGCGAGCGAAAGATCGCGCTGGGTCGCCATCGGCTTGGTCGGATTGATCTCGAGCTTGCCGGGCCGGCCGCGCGAGTGGAAATCCAGCGCCTCCTGCTCGATCACCCGCGGCGCCGAGACCGGCTTTGCGCTGGCGGCTGGTTTCGGGGATTTCGGCATGGGCGTTTCCGTCGGTTTATTATTGTCCAAACAAGATGGGGAGCTTGTCGTAAGGCTATTTGCCCGGCCTGTAAACGCGACTATGACTCAGGAAATCCCGGGCCAACGCACGATTCATGCTGACAAAGACCGCACAGGCCACCGCGCCGACGCCGATGATGGCGCAATATCTGGAGATCAAGGACGCGAATCCGGATTCGCTCCTGTTCTACCGGATGGGCGATTTCTACGAGCTTTTCTTCGAGGACGCCGAAATCGCCTCGCGGGCGCTCGGCATCACGCTGACCAAGCGCGGCAAGCATCTCGACGAGGACATCCCGATGTGCGGCGTGCCGGTGCATGCCGCCGACGACTACCTGCAAAAGCTGATCGGCCAGGGCTTCCGGGTCGCGGTGTGCGAACAGCTCGAAGACCCGGCCGAAGCGAAGAAGCGCGGCTCCAAATCAGTCGTCAAACGCGACGTGACGCGGCTGGTGACACCCGGGACGATCACCGAGGAAAAGCTGCTCGACCCGTCCGAGAGCAGTTCGTTCATGGCGATCGGACGGACGAAATCCGGTGGCGGCGACATGGCGCTCGCCTGGATCGACATTTCGACCGGCCAGTTCCGTATCGCCGCGACGGCGCCGGAACGGCTGCTGTCCGACATTCTGCGCATCGGCCCGCGCGAGATCACGGTCGCAGAGACGGTGTTCGAGGACGAGGCGCTGAGGCCGGTCTTCGACCAGCTCGGCCTTGCGGTGACGCCGCTGCCGGCGAGCTTCTTCGACAGCGCGACGGCGCAGGACCGGCTGACGCGCTTCTACGGCGTGCAGACGCTGGACGGGTTCGGCGCCTTTTCCCGCGCCGAACTGTCGGCGGCGGCGGGCGCGATCGCCTATGTCGAGCGCACGCAGATCTCCGAGCGCCCTGCCCTGCAACGGCCCGAGCGCGAAGATGCCGGCTCGACGCTGTTCATCGACCCGGCGACGCGGGCGAACCTCGAAATCGAACGCACGCTCTCCGGGTCGCGGCAGGGCAGCCTGCTGAAATCCATCGACCGCACGGTGACCGGCGGCGGCGCGCGGCTGCTTGCAGATCGGCTGCGCTCGCCGCTGACGGACTGCGACGCGATCAACCGGCGGCTCGATTCCGTTACCTTCTTCATGGCCGGAAACGAACGGCTGACCGACGCGTTGCGCAGCGTTCTGAAATCGGCGCCCGACATGCCGCGGGCGCTGTCGCGGCTGTCGCTCAACCGCGGCGGACCGCGTGACCTGCTCGCGATCCGCGATGGGCTGGACGCGGCGGCCGAAGCGCTCGACCTGATCGCGGCGACCGACCTGCCGGACGAACTTGCCGAAGCGGCCGGCTTCCTTGCGCAAGCGCCGCAGGATGTCGCGCACGGCCTTTCGGCGGCGCTCGACGACGACGTGCCGCTGATGAAGCGCGACGGCGGTTTCGTGCGCACGGGCTATCACGGCGAACTCGACGAGATGCGGGCGCTGCGCGACGAATCGCGCAAGGTGATCGCCAATCTGCAGACCCGCTATATCGACGAGACCGGCGTCAAGTCGCTGAAGATCAAATACAACAACGTGCTCGGCTACTTCATCGAGGTCACGCAGATGAACTCGGATGCGCTGACCGGCACGGACGAGGCCAAGGGGCGATTCATCCACCGCCAGACGCTGGCGAACGCCATGCGGTTCACGACGACCGAACTCGCCGACCTCGAAAGCCGCATCGCCAATGCCGCCGACCGGGCGCTGACGATCGAACTGGAGATCTTCGACCAGTTGCAGGCGGCGGCGATCGGCGCAGCGGACGCGATCCGCGACGCGGCGCATGCGCTGGCCGTTCTCGACGTTTCCATCGCGCTGGCGCGGCTGGCGGAATCGGAAGGCTATTGCCGGCCGAAGGTCGACGACAGCCGCACCTTCGCGGTCGTCGCGGGTCGGCACCCGGTCGTCGAACTGGCGCTGCGCAAACAGGCGGCCAACCCCTTCGTCGCCAATGATTGCGACCTGTCGCCCGAGGGCGACGGCGACCAGGGCGCGATCTGGCTGCTGACCGGGCCGAACATGGGCGGCAAGTCGACATTCCTGCGCCAGAACGCGCTGATCGCGATCCTCGCCCAGACCGGCTCCTTCGTGCCGGCGGGCAGCGCGCATGTCGGCGTCGTCGACCGGCTGTTCAGCCGGGTCGGCGCCTCCGACGACCTGGCGCGCGGGCGCTCGACCTTCATGGTGGAGATGGTCGAGACGGCGGCGATCCTGAACCAGGCCGGCGATCGCTCGCTGGTCATCCTCGACGAGATCGGGCGCGGCACATCGACCTTCGACGGCCTCTCCATCGCCTGGGCGACGGTCGAGTATCTGCACCAGAAAAACCGCTGCCGGACGCTGTTCGCGACGCATTTCCACGAACTGACCGCGCTCGCCGAGACGCTCGCCAGCCTGCACAACGTGACGATGAAGGTGAAGGAGTGGGAAGGCGAGGTGATCTTCCTGCACGAGGTCGGCCGCGGCGCCGCCGACCGCTCCTACGGCGTGCAGGTCGCCAAACTCGCCGGCCTGCCGGAAAGCGTGGTGACGCGCGCCCGCGACGTGCTCGACCAACTGGAAGCGCAGGGCCGCGACAGCAAGGCGGCGAAACTCGTCGACGACCTGCCGCTGTTCTCCGCCGAGATCAAACGCGAAGCCCCGAAACCGGAAAAGAGCGACGAACTGGAACAGGCGGTCGCGGCGCTGACCCCGGACGACATGACGCCACGCGACGCGCTGGAAGCGCTCTACCGGTTGAAGAGCCTGGCGGCAAAACCGAAGTGATGCCGTGTGACAACGCCATCGCGCTTCTATATGAGGCTCGTTAGAGCCACCGGACCGAATCCCGCCGACACATCATGCAGGACACCATAAATCCGCATTACCCCGCCAGCGATCACGATGCGCTTCGATCCGAGCTGATCGCGATCGCCGACCGCCACGGCGGCGACGGCAGCGGCCACGAGGTTCGGGCCGAGGTGCTGGCGCATCTGAAGACCGTGCTCGCGGAAGACCGCAAGCAGGCCGAAAAGCAACTGTTCGAGGATGGCGGCGGCATCGCCTGCGCGCAGCGACTGTCGGATGCCATGGATGCGATGATCCGCGCGATCTACGATTTCGCGATGAACCGCGTCTTCCGGGTCAACAACCTGTCGCAGGGCGAACGCCTGGCGCTGGTTGCCGTCGGCGGCTACGGACGCGGCACGCTGGCGCCCGGTTCGGACATCGATCTGCTCTTCGTGCTGCCCTACAAGCAGACGCCGCTCGGCGAGCAGCTCGCCGAATACATCCTCTACATGCTGTGGGACCTTGGCCTGACCGTCGGCCACGCGACCCGCTCGATCGACGAATGCGTAAGGCTGTCGAAGGCCGACACGACGATCTGCACGGCAATCCTCGACATGCGCTATCTCTATGGCGAGGAAGCGCTGTTCAAGGAATTGCAGAAGCGGTTCGACGAAGACGTGGTCAAGAACACGGCGTCGGGCTTCATCCAGGCGAAGCTCGCCGAACGCGACGCCCGCCACAAGCGCATGGGCGAGACCCGCTATCTCGTCGAACCGAACATCAAGGACGGCAAGGGCGGCCTGCGCGACCTGCAGACGCTGTTCTGGATCGCGAAGTATTTCTACCGGATCGCCGACCGCTCCGACCTGGTCAAGAAAGGCGTGCTGTCACGGGCCGAATACAATCTCTTCGTCAAGTGCGAGGACTTCCTCTGGGCGGTGCGCTGCCACCTGCATTTCCTGACGGGAAAGGCGGAGGAGCGGCTCGGATTCGAGGTCCAGCGCAGCCTCGCCGACCGGCTCGGCTACAAGAGCCATCCGGGGCTCAAGGACGTCGAGCGCTTCATGAAGCACTACTTCCTGATCGCCAAGGATGTCGGCGACCTGACGCGCATCGTCTGCGCGGCGCTCGAGGAGGAAGAGGTCAAGCAGGCGCCCGCCTTCAACCGTCTGCTACAGACGCTGCCGTTCAAGCGGCGCGGCCGCAAGATCCGCGGCACAGACGATTTCGTCATCGAAAACAAGCGCATCAACATCACCGGCGAGGACGTCTTCGAGAAGGACCCGGTCAACATCATCCGGATGTTCTGGTTCGCCGACCGCGACGGGCTCGATTTCCACCCCGAGGCGCTGCAACTGACGCGCCGCTCGCTGAAGCTGATCCGCAAGTCGCTGCGCAACGATCCGGAAGCCAACCGGCTGTTCATGGACATCCTGACATCGCGCAAGGATCCGGCGCTCAATCTCCGGCGCATGAACGAGGCCGGCGTGCTCGGGCGTTTCATCCCCGACTTCGGCAAGGTCGTGGCGATGATGCAGTTCAACATGTATCACCACTTCACGGTGGACGAGCACCTGATCCGCACCGTTGACGTATTGTCGAAGATCGAGCGCGGCATCCTCGACGAGGAACACCCGCTTGCCACCTCGATCCTGCCCGACATGCTGGAGCTGCGCCGCATGCTTTATGTCGCGCTGTTCCTGCACGACATCGCCAAGGGACGGCCGAAGGATCATTCGATTGCCGGGGCGGAAGTGGCGGAAAAGCTGTGCCCGCGACTCGGATTTTCCGCGGCCGAAACGGAAACCGTCGCCTGGCTCATCCGCGACCACCTCGTCATGAGCACGGTGGCGCAGTCGCGCGACCTTTCCGACCGCAAGACCATCGAGGACTTCGTCGCCACGGTGCAGACCGTGCAGCGGCTGAAACTTCTCGTCGTCCTGACCGTGTGCGACATTCGCGCCGTCGGGCCGGGCGTGTGGAACGGGTGGAAGGGCCAGCTGCTGCGCACGCTCTATTCGGAGGCTGAACTGGCGATGACCGGCGGCTTCTCGGAAATCAACCGCAAGCAGCGGGCTTCCCATGCGCGCGACGCGCTCACCGAAGCACTGTCGGCGTGGCCGGAAGACGAGCGGCGGGCTTATGTGAAGCAGCACTACGACAACTACCTTCTGACCGTCGACATCGAGGACCAGGTGCGGCACGCGGAATTCGTCCGCGCGGCGCGGGCCGAGGACAAGAAGCTGGCGACCGACGTCAAGACGAACCAGTTCCAGGCGATCACCGAGATCACGGTGCTCGCCCCCGACCATCCGCGCCTGCTTTCGATCATCGCCGCGGCCTGTTCGAGCGCGGGCGCGAAGATCGACGGCGCGCATGTGTTCACGACCAGCAATGGCTGGGCGCTCGACACGATCCTGATCAACCGCGAATTCGACGATGACGGCGACGAATTCCGCCGCGCCAAACGGATCGGCAAGGTCATCGAGGACGTGCTGTCGGGGCGCGAATATGTGCCGGACATGCTGGCCAACAAGATGAAGCCGCGGCGCGGCCTGAAGGCGTTCTCCATCGAGCCGGCCGCCGCCGTCAAGAACACGCTGTCGAACCGTTTCTCGGTTATCGAGGTCGAAGGGCTCGACCGGCCTGGCATCCTGTCGGAGATCACCGGCGCGGTGTCCGATCTCAGGCTCGATATCCATTCCGCGCATATCACCACCTTCGGCGAGAAGGTGGTCGACACCTTCTATGTCACCGACCTGACAGGCCACAAGATCACCGATCCGGCGCGCCAGAAACGCATCCGCAAGGTGCTGACGGACGTGCTGATGGGACGCAGCGACGAAAACCCCGTCGTGCAGGTGAGCGCCGGGCTCGCCAAATCGCAGAAGGCTGGCTGACGCATGAGCCTGTTCGGCAAGTTCCTGGGTGTCGGCGGCGCGACATCGGCGAGCCGGGTGCTCGGTTTCGTGCGCGAGGCGATGATCGCGGCGGCGCTCGGCGCCGGACCGGTGGCCGACGCCTTCTACGCGGCGCTGCGCTTTCCGAACCTGTTCCGGCGGCTGTTCGCGGAAGGCGCGTTCAACTCGGCCTTCGTGCCGATCTTCGCCAAGGAGGTCGAGGCGAATGGCGAGGAGAGCGCGGCGCGGTTCGCCGGCGAGGTCTTCTCCGTCCTGACGCTCGTCCTCGTCGTGTTCTCGGCGGCGGCGCTCGCCTTCATGCCGTTTCTCGCCGCGACGGTGATCGCGCCCGCCTTCCAGGACACGCCGGAAAAATTCGACCTGACCGTGCTGCTGGCGCGGATCATGTTTCCCTATCTGACGGCGATGTCGCTGGTGGCGATGCTGTCGGGCGTGCTGAACTCGTTCCGCAAGTATTTCCTCGCCGCGCTTGCGCCGGTGCTGCTCAACATCGTGCTGATCGGCGTGCTTTTCGCGGCGCTCCGCTACGGCTGGGACCAGCCGGGCATCGGCGTCGCGCTTGCCATCGGCGTTGTCCTGGCCGGACTGCTGCAACTCGGGCTGCTCGTCTACGGGCTGGTCCGGCTCGGCTTCCGCTTCAAGCCGCAGCGGCCGCGGCTGACACCGCAGGTCAGGCGGCTGCTCAGCCTGGCCGCGCCGGCGGCGCTGACCGGCGGCATCGTCCAGATCAACCTGGTGATCGGCCAGATCATCGCCTCGCAGCAGGACGGGGCGATCGCGCTTCTGAACTATGCCGACCGCATCTACCAGCTGCCGCTCGGCGTGATCGGCATCGCCATCGGCGTGGTGCTGCTGCCGGAACTGGCCCGGGCGCTCGGGGCCAACGAGCAGAAGACGGCGCTGACGCTTGCAGAACCGCAGCCTCGAATTCGGCCTCGGGCTGACCGTCCCGGCGGCCGTCGCGCTGGCGCTGACTCCTGTTCCGTTCATCGCCGTCATCTACGAACGCGGCGCGTTCTCGGCGGAGACGACGCAGGCGGCGGCCGGCGCACTCGCCGCCTTCGCGATCGGCCTGCCGTCCTTCGTGCTGATCAAGGTCTTGCAACCAGGCTTTTTCGCGCGCGAGGACATGCGCACGCCGATGTGGTTCTCGCTCGTTTCGCTGATCGTCAACGCCGGCGGCAGCCTGGCGATGTTCCCGCTCATCGGCCATGTCGGCATCGCCGCGGCAACGAGCCTTGCCGGCTGGGTCAACGCGATCCTTCTCGGCGTCACGCTGTGGCGGCGCGACCATTTCCGCCCGTCGCCGGAGACGATCCGGCGCACGGCGATGATCCTCGTCTGCAGCGCAATCATGGGGCTGGCGCTCTACGGCGCGTGGTCCTATTCGCGCGAGACGTTCCTCGCCTCCGGCATTCTCGTGCGCGCCGGCATCGCGGCGAGCCTGATCGCTGTCTCGATGGCGATCTATTTCGGCCTGGCGATCGCCACCGGCGCGATCGACCGCTCCATGCTGCAACGCTCGATGACGCGGCGGCGGCCGGCGCAGAGCAGCGAATCGTGATGCAGACTTGAAGGTTTCGCGACTGCCTGTCATAAGCCGCGCGCAACCGATCCTCGCATCCGGAGCCAGACTCTGCGACGGGGCCCTCCACCAGCTTCGGGAACACTGAAATGAGCAGCTTCGAACCCCTCGTCTTTTCGGGCGTGCAGCCGACCGGCAATCTCACGCTCGGCAACTATCTCGGCGCGATCCGCAAGTTCGTCGCGCTGCAGGAGACGCATGACTGCATCTATTGCGTGGTCGACCTGCACGCGCTGACGGTCAATCCGAAGCCGCAGGAACTGATCGACGGCACGCGGTCGATCGCCGCGGCCTTCCTCGCGGCGGGCATCGACCCGGTCAAGCACATCGTCTTCAACCAGAGCCGCGTACACCAGCATGCCGAACTCGCATGGGTCTTCAATTGCATCGCGCGCATGGGCTGGTTGAACCGGATGACCCAGTTCAAGGAGAAGGCCGGCAAGGACCGCGAGAACGCCTCGGTCGGCCTGTTCGCCTATCCGAACCTGATGGCCGCCGACATCCTGGTCTATCGCGGCACGCATGTGCCCGTCGGCGAGGACCAGAAGCAGCACCTGGAACTGGCGCGCGACATCGCGCAGAAATTCAACAATGACTATTCCGAGCGCATCGGCGAACTTGGCCTCGGCGTGCCGGTCGAGGTCGGCGACGAGACGGTCAACGGCTATTTCCCGCTCACCGAACCGCTGATCGAAGGCCCCGCGACGCGGATCATGAGCCTGCGCGACGGCACCAAGAAGATGTCGAAATCCGACCCGTCCGACCTGTCGCGCATCAACCTGACCGACACGGCCGACGACATCGCCAAGAAGATCCGCAAGGCCAAGACCGATCCCGAGGCGCTGCCGTCGGAAACCGACGGCCTCGCCGAACGGCCGGAGGCGAACAATCTCGTCGGCATCTACGCGGCGCTTGCCGACACGACCAAGGACGCCGTGCTGAAGGATTTCGGCGGCCAGCAATTCTCCGCCTTCAAGCCGGCGCTCGCCGATCTCGCCGTCGCCAAGCTCAGCCCGATCGCCGACAAGATGCGCCGCCTTATGGACGCGACCGACCATATCGACAGCGTGCTGGCGGATGGCGGCGAACGCGCCTCGGTGCTGGCCGAAAAAACCATCGCGGACGTAAAGCGGATCGTCGGGCTGCTCGCCTGACGGTCGCGCGCCTGCGCCAATCTGGATGCTTGATGCCGTCATCGGGGCGTGCCATGTATCGGCCATGTTTACGAAGCGACTGATCAACGAAGCTGGCCACCGACGGAAATTTCTGGCGGTGATCGACGACACGCCCGAATGCGAACGGGCCGTGCTTTACGCCGCGCGCCGCGCGGTCAAGACGAATGGCGGCCTCATCCTGCTGTTCGTCATCGAACCGGGCGATTTCCAGCACTGGCTGGGCGTCGAGCAGGTGATGCGCGCCGAGGCGACGGAAAATGCGGAGGCCGTTCTTGCAAAATATGGCGCCTATGCGCGAGAAAAGGCCGGCGTCGAGGCGGAAGCCGTCATCCGCGAGGGCGTGCCGGTCGAACAGATCCACGCGCTGATCGAGGAAGACCAGGACGTCGCAATCCTCGTTCTCGCCGCCGGCGCGGCCAAGGAAGGGCCCGGACCGCTGGTCTCCTCCGTCGCCGGGCGCAGCGCGGCATTCCCGATTCCCGTCACCGTCGTGCCGTACAATCTCAGCGACGAGGATATCGAGAGCCTGTCGTAAACCGCGATTCGCACGA
Organism: uncultured Alphaproteobacteria bacterium; assembly: GCA_963712205.1. Classification (GTDB taxonomy): domain Bacteria; phylum Pseudomonadota; class Alphaproteobacteria; order Rhizobiales; family Rhizobiaceae; genus Oricola. The sequence continues at coordinate 365,123 of CAVQHF010000008.1, forward strand.
AAAGGCGCATCTCTCGTGCTTGATATGGGCGGGCAACCGGCCTATTTAGAATTATTCCAAACTGTTTGCCGGAGCGACACCATGTTCATCCAGACCGAAGCGACGCCGAATCCCGCCACGCTGAAGTTCCTGCCCGGCAAGGTCGTTCTCGACAACGGCACCGCCGATTTCCGCGACGCCGACGAAGCGGCCGCGCAGTCGCCGCTTGCCGGCAAGCTGTTTGCCATCGACGGCGTGACGGGCGTGTTCTTCGGGTACGACTTCGTCACCATCACCAAGGACGACGCATCCGAGTGGCCGCACCTGAAACCGGCAATCCTCGCCGGGATCATGGAGCATTTCATGTCGGATGCCCCGGTGATGGCCGAACTGGGCGCCGGCAACGAAATCGCACCGGGCGAGGAGTTCTACGACGAAAGCGACGAAACCATCGTCGCCACGATCAAGGAACTGCTCGACACGCGCGTGCGCCCGGCCGTTGCCCAGGACGGCGGCGACATCACCTTCCGGGGGTACAAGCAGGGCACCGTGTTCCTGCACATGAAGGGCGCCTGCGCCGGCTGCCCGTCATCCACCGCGACGCTGAAGCACGGCATCCAGAACCTGCTGCGCCACTTCATCCCCGAAGTGCAGGGCGTCGAAGCCGTCTGAAACGCACCACAAGACAAAGAAAAAGCCGGGCTTTTCAGCCCGGCTTTTTTGTTTCCGCGTCATGCGGTCCTACATGACGATGACCTTGGCCCCGACCTCGGCACGATTGTAGAGATCGACGATGTCCTGATTCATCAGGCGGATACAGCCCGAAGACATCGCCTTGCCGATCGACCACCACTCGGGCGATCCGTGCAGGCGGTAACCGGTGTCGCCGCGCCCGTTGTAGAGATACATCGCACGCGCGCCGAGCGGATTGTTGAGACCCGGCTGCATGCCGCCGCGATATTTCGCGAGTTCCGGCTGGCGCTTGATCATTGCCGGCGGCGGCGTCCAGACCGGCCATTCGCGCTTCATCGCGATCCGGGCGGTGCCGGACCATTCAAAGCCCTCGCGTCCGACGCCGATGCCGTAACGCATCGCCTTGCCGTTCTCCATGACGAAATAGAGATACTTCGCACCCGTATCGACGACGACCGTGCCCGGCTTTTCCTTCGTCTGGTAGCTGACGACCTGGCGGCGATATTGCCGTTCGACCTTGGTGACCGGAATTGCCGGCAGTTTATAGGCGCCATCGGACTTTGCCGTGTAGGCGTTCATGACCAGGCTCGACCCGGAGGTACTGCAGCCTGCCAGTGCCAGTGCCGCCAGAGCGGCTATAAGAATGCGTGACCCCCGCATGGAATTCTCCTGTTCAAAAAATCCGGCTACGACCTTCCCAGAATCACGCCGGCGACCCTACGTAAAACAGTCTTGCAAGACTGTCATCTAGAGCCCAATCATTGATTAACCATGAAAGTATAGATGTGACATTCATCACACACCGGTCAAACGGAAAATGAGGTTGCTGCCCCGAGAGTAACGAATCGTGGCAAACTTGGCACATGCCGATTATCGATCTGCACGCGAAGAACCCGCTCGAAGACGGCCGTCAATCGGTCCGTGCGCTCAGAATCCGGCGCGGCGTTCAATTGTTGCTGACGGAACTGGGGGCGGCGCATGTGCCGGAACTGACGCTGGCGAGCGGGCGGCGCGCCGATATCATCGCGCTGTTCCGCGACGGGTCGATCTGGATCGTGGAGATCAAATCCTCGGTCGACGACCTGAAGGCCGACAACAAGTGGCCGGACTATCGGGATTATTGCGACAGGCTGTTCTTCGCCACGCTGGACGACGTGCCGCAGGAGATTTTTCCGGAGGATTGCGGCTTCATCCGCGCCGACGAGCATGGCGCGGCGCTGCTCAGGGACGCACCGGAACACCGGCTGGCCGGCGCGCGGCGCAAGGCTGTCACGCTGCGCATCGCGCAATCGGCGGCGCAGCGGCTCTATGCGGCGGAACTCGCCGGGATCGAATTGCCCGAATAGGCGAATTCAACGCGGCGCGCGCTTGGCGAGAATGCGCTGCAGGGTGCGGCGGTGCATGTTCAGACGCCGGGCCGTTTCCGACACGTTGCGGTCGCACATCTCGAAGACGCGCTGGATATGCTCCCAACGGACACGGTCGGCCGACATCGGATTTTCCGGTGGCGGTGTCTTTTCGCCCGGCATCGTCGTCAGCGCGGCGTAGATCTCGTCGGCATCGGCAGGCTTGGCGAGGTAATCGACCGCGCCGAGCTTCACCGCCGTGACGGCGGTCGCGATGTTGCCGTAGCCGGTCAGAACGATGGCGCGGGCGTCCGGCCGGCGCACACGTATCGCCTCGATGACGTCGAGGCCGTTGCCGTCGCCAAGACGCATGTCGACCACCGCATAGGCCGGCGGCGCCTTCTTGACCTCGGCCAGGCCGTCGGCAATCGTTTCGGCGGCGGCGACGGTAAAGCCCCTGCTCTCCATGGCGCGGGCAAGACGCTGCAGAAACAACCGATCGTCATCGACGATCAGCAGGCTTTTGTCCGGGCCGAGTTCGCTTGAGTCTTCCATCCCATTCACCTGTTTCGATCTTTTTATTACACTCTTTGTACCCTGTCATGCCGCCAGTTGCATGGCCGCGCGCGGCCATTCCACGACAACATCGGCGCCTTTTCCCGAAGAAAATGCGTTCGAGAAGCGCACGGTGGCGCCGGACCGCTCCAGAAGCGTCTTGGCGATGAAGATGCCAAGGCCGAGGCCACCGCCGCCATTGCGCTGCCTTTCCGGAATGCGCGGAAGGTCGGGTTCGCCAATGCGCTCCAGCATCTCCGGCGGGAAACCCGGACCATCGTCGACGATGCGGATGCGCACCGTGTCCGGCGTCCAGGCAACGCTGACCTCGACAGCCTCGCTGGCGAAATCGACGGCGTTCTCGACCAGATTGCCGAGGCCGTAAATGATGCCAGGATTGCGCCGGCAGACCGGTTCGTTGCCGGCATTCTCCTCGATCTGCGAGGATATGCGGATGCCGAATTCGCGATGCGGCGCGATGACCTCCTCGATCATGGTGCGCAGCGCCATACGCGCCAGATGGTCCTCCTCGCCGGTTCCAAGCGTGCTCAGCCGCTTGAGGATCTCGCGGCAGCGGTCGGCCTGGGTGCGCACCAGCGCGATATCCTCGCGCAGGCTGTCGGGCTCGAAGGGCTCGCGCCCCATCTCCTTGGCGACGAGCGAGATGGTGGCGAGCGGCGTGCCGAGTTCATGCGCGGCGGCGGCGGCGAGCCCGTCCAGCGCCGACAGGTGCTGTTCGCGCTGCAGGACGAGTTCGGTCGCCGCAAGCGCGTCGGACAGCCGCCGCGCCTCCTCGGCGACGCGATAGACGTAAAAGGCCGTGAAGAGGATCGTTGAGACCACGGCGACCCATACGCCGGCGACGAAGACCAGCGGGATCTGCAACCCGACGCCGGGATACCACGGCAGCGGCAGATGAACGAAGGCAAGCGCCGAGGTGAAGGCAAGGGTCACGGCGGCGAGCAACGCCGTGTAGCGCGGCGGCAGCGTCGTCGCGGACACGATCACCGGCACGATGAGCAGGATGCAGAACGGATTGGTCAGGCCGCCGGTCAGCGCCAGCAGGCCGGCCAGCTGCGCGACGTCGAAGATCAGGACGGCGAGCACGCCGATCGGATTCAGACGCTTGTTGGCCGGGAAAAACCAGGTGAGCGCGATGTTGAGAAGCGCCGCGATCGCGATCAGGACCATGCAGGCGACCATGGGCAGTTCGAACCGCAGCACCAGCGCGACGAAGAGCACGGCGGACAGCTGGCCGAGCGTCGCCAGCCAGCGTGTATTGGTGATCGTCGAGAGGCGCAGGCGGCGGTTGTCGAAGCCGGTCTCGTGGGCGCGTTCAAATTCCATATGGCGTATATACGGTGCGTGTTTGGTTTTTGAAACGACAACCGCGAATCAGCGTTATCACGGCCGCGGCTTGGCGCGCCGGGTCGCTTCGGCCACGGCCGGATCCTCCGGCCAGGGATGTTTCGGGTACCGCCCCCTCAGGTCGGCGCGCACCGCCGCCCATGATCCCGCCCAGAAGCCGGGCAGGTCCTGCGTGCGCTGGATCGGCCGGTGGGCGGGCGACAGGAGTTCGAGCGTCAGCGGCACCGCGCCGCCGGCGATCGACGGATGGGCCGTGAGGCCGAACAGTTCCTGGACGCGGATGGCGACGACCGGCGCGGAGCCGTCGGCGGGGTAATCGAGCATGATCGACGAGCCGGTCGGCGCGGTGAACCGCGACGGCGCGTTTTCCTCGATCCGGCGCTGCAGATCGGGCGGAACGCGCAGCATCAGCGCGTCGCGCAGCGTGCCGGCATCGAGGCCCGACAGGCTGACCGCCCCTTGCAGGAAGGGCGCGAGCCATTCCTGCAGGCTTTCGATGAGGGCGGCATCGTCCATCGCCGGCCAGGGATCGCCGAGACGGACATGCAGCCAGGCGAGACGGGCGCGCAGCTGGGCGACTTCCTTCGACCATGGCAGGAGGGACAGGCCGTTTGCGCGGACGGCCGCGAGAAGCGCCGCGGTTGCCGCCTCGCCCGGCTCGACCTTCACCGGCACGCGCGACAGGACCACGGCGCCGAGCCTTTCGACACGGCGGGCGGTGAGGCCGCCCTTCTCCCTGTCGAACTCGACCTGCTCTGCCTTTTCGACGCGATCGCCGAGGATGGCCCTGATTTCGGCTTCGGTGACGGCGGCGGCGGAGGTGATGCGGCCCTCGCGCGCGACGCCGGTGACGTCGGCGACGACCATGTAGGTCTCGCCCGCCAGCGGTTCGGTCTCGTCCATCGCCGCGCCGCGGCCGTTCGCCATGACGAAAGCGCCGAGCCGCGCGCCGCCGCGCGATCTGGCGACGCGGTCGGGATAGGCATCGAGCAGCATCGCTCCGACGGTCGTTTCCTCGCCGCCTGCAGGCAGGGACATGGATGCGACCGTGCGCTTCGCCATGTCGCGCAGGCGCGCCAGCTGCGGGCCCTTGCCGCGCAGGGCGGTATCGAACCGGTGGCCGATATCGACGCCGGGACCGGCGGCGCCGCGCTCGGTGACCAGCAGGGCGAGCAGCATGCGCCGGAAGGCATCGTTGCGATCCTTCGCGGCGACGACCATGGCGCCAAGGCGCGCCGGCAGGGCCAGGTCGCGCATTGCGGCGCCCTTCGGCGTCAGACCGCCCCGCCCGTCGATCGCGCCGAGCATCGTCAGAAGCGCGCGCGCCTCGTTCAATGCGGGCGCCGGCGGAGAATCGAGGAAGCGCAGGCTGGGCGGATCGGAGACGCCCCAGGCGAGGCAGTCGAGCAGCAGCGATGTCAGGTCGGCATTGAGGATTTCCGGCGGATCGAAGGCGGCCAGCGCGCGGGTCTGCTCCTCGCGCCACAGCCTGATCGCCACGCCCGGCCCGGTGCGGCCGGCACGGCCGGCGCGCTGCGTCGCTGCGGCCTGGCTGACGCGGCCGGTTTCCAGCCGAGTGAGGCCGGAGCCCGGATCGAAGACCGGGCGGCGGGCAAGGCCGGAGTCGATGACGACGCGCACGCCGTCGATGGTGATCGAGGTTTCGGCGATCGCCGTCGCCAGCACGATCTTGCGGGTGCCCGGCCCGGGCGGCTGGATAGCGCGATCCTGGTCGGCAATATCCATCATGCCGTAAAGGGGCGCGAGGAAGGCATCCGCCGGCAGACGGTCGGCGAGCGCGGCGGTCGACGCGGCGGATTTCGCCCTGCCCGGGCAGGAAGACGAGCAGGCTGCCCGCCTCGGAGGCGAGCGCCTTGCGGATGACGCGGACGACCGCCTGCTCGGCGGTTTCGGTGCCGGGCCGGTCCTCGTAGCGGATCTCGACCGGGAAAGCGCGGCCCTCGCTCTCGATCACCGGCGCATCACCCAGGAGGGACGCGACGCGCGCGCCGTCGAGCGTCGCCGACATGACGAGGATGCGCAGATCCTCGCGCAGCCCCTCCTGCACGTCGAGCGCCAGCGCCAGGCCGAAATCGGCGTCGAGGCTGCGTTCGTGGAACTCGTCGAACAGGATCGCGCCGATACCGGCCAGTTCCGGATCGCCGGTGATCATGCGCTGGAACACGCCCTCGGTGACGACCTCGATGCGGGTTTTCGGACCGACCTTCGTGTCAAGGCGCATGCGGTAGCCGACGGTTTCGCCGACGCTCTCGCCCAGCAGTTGCGCCATGCGGCGCGCGGCGGCGCGGGCGGCAAGGCGGCGCGGTTCGAGGACGATGATCTTCCCGCCGGCGAGCCATGGCGCGTCGAGCAGCGCCAGCGGCACCAGCGTCGTCTTGCCGGCGCCGGGCGGCGCGACGAGGACGGCGTTCGGCCGCCTGGCGAGGGCGGCGCGAAGACCGTCGAGAATCTCGGTGACCGGCAGGTCCGGCATGGTCGTCAGCGCCATCGGCAAACCTCAGCCGACCTCGATCACGTCGCCGCCGGCCGCCGCCGCGTCGGCCGCGTCATGGGTGACGAGGATGACCGGCAGGCGGGACCGTTTCGCGCGCTCGAAGACGAGGCCGCGAATCTGGTCGCGCAACTGCATGTCGAGTTTCGAGAACGGCTCGTCGAGGAGCAGGAAATTCGGCGCGGCGAGTAGCACGCGGGCAAGCGCGACACGGGCCTTCTGGCCGCCGGACAACGTGTCGGGATCGCGGTCGAAGAATCCTTCCAGCCCGACATCGGCAAGCGCCGCCTCGGCGCGTTTGCGGCGCGCGGCGCTGCCCGCTACGGCGCGCGGGATCGCGAAGACGAGGTTGCCGCCGACCGACATGTGCGGAAAGAGCAGCGGATCCTGGAACAGGATGCCGGCATGGCGCTCCTGCGCCGGAAGATGTGCGATGTCGCGGCCGCCGCAGATCACCCTGCCCTCGCCTGAAAAGGCGGGATCGAGAAAGCCGCCGATATAGGCGAGCAGTGTCGACTTGCCGGAACCGGACGGACCCATGACCGTCAGCGTCTCGCCGGGGCGCACGAGGCGGTCGACGGACAGCAGCTGCTGCCCGTCGAGGCGGATGCGGACGGCGTCGAGGCGAAGGCCGGCGGTGGTGTCGTCAGGCAAGCGGGGCTCCGGGTCGTTTCAGGCGACCTTCATGGCGCGGCGATTGCGGAAAAGCAACGCCGGCACGAGCGCCGCGAGAGCGAAGCCGAGGAAGGGCAGCAGCATCTGCAGGAAGGCGTAGATACCGATGACGCGCCGGTTGCCGCCGGCGCCGAGCGCGACGGCCTCGGTGGTGATCGTCACCAGCCGTCCGGCGCCGATCAGCACCGTCGGCAGATACTGGCCGACGGAGACAGCGAAGCCGACGGCCATTGCCGCGAGGATGGCGCGCGAGAGCATCGGCAGGCGGATGGCGAGGAAGGTCGTGCCGCGTCCCTTGCCGAGACCGGCCGCAATCGCCTCGTAGCGCCTGTCGAAGGCGCGCCAGGGCGCCGACAGCGAGAGGAAGACATAGGGCAGGACGAAGACGAGATGAACGAAGACCAGCGCCGCCCAGTTGGCGCCGACGCCGCCATGGACCAGGAACAGTTTCAGCCCGAAGACGAAGCCCGCCTGCGGTACGAGCAACGGCATGTAGATGAAGAGCAGAGCGCGATTGCCGCCGCTGCGCCCGGTCTCCTGTTCGCGCGCGAGACTGGCAATGACGATCAGCGCCGAAAGCAGGGTGGCGGCAAGGCCGACGGTGATCGTCGTCATCAGGGGATCGCCGATGCCCGGCAGGGTTTGCTGCCAGCCACGCAGCGACAGGGAAGCCGGCAGTACATGCGGGAATTGCCAGAGGCCGGAGACCGACCAGAGCGCCAGCAGGCCAAGCCCGCCGAAGATCACGATCGCCGTCGTCGCCATGGCGAAAAGCGCGACCATGCGGATGCCGGCATCGTGCCGAAAACGCAGGCCGCGTTCGCACAGGCGCATCGTCGCCATGGCGCAGAGCTTTTCGAGGCCGAACCAGATCAGAAGCGCGGCAAGCGTGACGCCAAGCTGCAGGACCGCGCCGGCCGACGCCATGAAACGCGCGGTGAGCTCGGGATCGTTCATCCACTGGACGAGGCGGACCGGCAGCGAGGCCGGGGTGGTCGGGCCGAGGATGACGGCAACATCGACGGCGGAACTGGCGAAGGCGATCACCGCAAAGACGGCGAGGCGGATCTGGCGGTAGATCGCCGGCCACGTGGTGAACAGGAAGCCGGCGACACGGCCATAGCCGAGCGAGGCAACGAGCCGGTTCGAGGCGGCAAGCGGCACCTGCGGCAAGGCGGCGAGCGTGATCAGGAGGAGAAACGGCACTTCCTTGACGATCAGCCCGGCCATCAGCGACAGGCCGAGCGAATCATTGACGATCAGCCAGTCGGGCGGGCGCGTCCAGCCCGTCGCCCAGGGCGAAACGAGCCGGGCGAGAAAGCCGGACGGCGCGATCATGAAGGCAAGTCCGAAGGCGGCCGCCGCATGCGGGACGGCGAGCAGCGGCGAGACGAGCGACTGGATGAAGCGGAATGTGCGCGTCTCCGACCAGCCGCCGACGAAAAGCGCGACCAGCGCGGCGGAGACCGCGGCCGTGACGACGCCGCTCGCCAGCGCGATCAGGCAGGACCGCAGCAAGCCCGGCTGGCCAAGAACGATGCGGAACGGCTCGAGCGAGATTTCGCGCCCGCCGAGCGCCGGCAGATATCCGAAAGCCGGCGCCAGCGTCCCGGCCAGGCCGGCGATCACCGGCAGTGCCAGGACGGCTATCGCCAGGAGAGGCGCGAAACGGAGCACGGGCGGGCCCGCCGGAAAGCGGCCGCGCCGCCTAGTTGGCGACGCCGTAGCGCGCCGCCCATTCCTCCTCGATCATCGCCATCCAGGACGGATGCGGTTCGGGCAGGGTCGGGCCGAGTTCATCGGGCTTCAGCGTCGCGATGCCGAGATCGAGTTTCTCGAAGCGGGCGCGGTCCTCGCCAGAGAGCCTGTCCATCGCCAGAACCGTCGGGTCGCCCCAGATGCCCGGATCCTGCTTGCGCGCCTGGGCTTCCGGCGAGAGCAGGAAATTGGCGGTCACCAGCGCGCCGGCCTTGGACGCGGCATTATAAGGGATCGCCACGAAATGGGTGTTCGAGAGCGTGCCGCCGGAGAAGGTGAAGGAGCGCACCGTGTCCGGCAGCAGGTCGTTGGCGATAGCGCTCGACGCCTCGGCCGGGTTGAAGGCGAAGGTGATGTCGAGTTCACCGTCGGCGAGCAGCTGGCTCATCGCGGGATAGTCCTTCGGAAAGGCCTTGGCGCTGCGCCACAGATAGGGGTGCAGCTGGTCGAGATAATCGAAGAGCGGCTTCGTCAGGCCGGAGAATTCGTCCGCCTTGACCGGCTGCAGAAGCTTGGCCGGATCGGCGATCTTTTCCGACAGGACCTGCTTCAGGAAGGTCGAGCCGATGAAATCCGGCGGTTGCGGGTAGGAGAAGCGGCCCGGATGTTGTTTCGCCCAAGCAAGCAGCTCGTCAGCGGAATCCGGCAGGCCGGCAGCATCGGTGCGGGCGCTGTCATAGAAGAAAACCAGCTTCGCCATGCCCCAGGGCGATTCCATGCCTTCGGTCGGAATGGTGAAGTCGGTGGTCACCGTCGGCTTCGTCTCCACATCGACATAGCGCCAGTTCGGCAGTTGCGTCGCCCAGTCCGGCCCGTAGAGCAGGCCCTGGCGCTTCATCGAGGCGAAATTTTCGCCGTTGATCCATATGAGGTCGATGGTGCCGCCCGTGTCCTTGCCGGCGGCCTTCTCGGTAACGACGGTGGCCACCGCATTGGCGGTGTCGTCGAGTTTCACGTGCACCAGCTTGACGCCGAAGCGCTGCTGAAGCTCCTCGCCGACCCAGCCGATATAGGCATTGATGTTCTGCGAGCCGCCCCAGGCATTCCAGTAGACGGTTTCGCCCTTCGCGTCCTTGAGAACGGCGTCCCAATCCGCCGGATCGACCTCGGCGGCGGTGGCGAGAGTGGTGGACAGGGCGAACGCGGCGAGCGCGGTCAGAACGGTTTTCATGAAAGGTCCCCTCAAAGACACGTGCGGATGCGGGGAGACCATAGAAGGGCGCACGGCGAGGTCAATCGCGCGGGGCCTACACGCTTTGTCACATTCCGGTGAAAGGATCGCGTCAGTCGCGCTGGGCGATGGCGATTTTCTTGACCAGCTTTTCGGGCTGCGGGCGGTCGAGATCGACGGCGAGCAGGCCGTTCTTCAACTCGGCACCAAGAACGCGCATGCCGTCGGCGAGCACGAAGGCCTTCTGGAACTGGCGCGCGGCGATGCCGCGGTGGAGAAATTCGCGCGGTTCCTCGTCCTCGGCCTGCCGGCCGCGGATGACGAGCTGCGAATCCTCGGTGGAGATATCGAGATCGTCGATCGAAAAACCGGCCACGGCGAGGGTGATGCGCAGGACTTCGTTGCCGTCCCTGACCAGCCGTTCGATGTTGTAAGGGGGATAGCCGTCGGCGCTCTTGGCGATGCGCTCGAGCGATTTCTCAATGGTCTCGAAACCGACAAGCAGCGGGCTCGAAAACGTCGGGACGCGCGACATGTCCATGTCCTTTCTTGCAAAGCGACATTTGCGGCAAACCCGTCGGTGGCATTCGCCGGCGCTCTTGATATGGTCCGTCGGCCAAACGATTGCAAGCAGCCAGCCGACAGGAGTGTCATGCCCGACAAACGCGCCATCATCATCGACACCGATCCCGGCCAGGACGACGCGCTCGCCATCCTGCTGGCGCTTGCGAGCGAGGAGTTCGAGGTCATCGGGATCACCGCGGTGGCCGGCAACGTTCCGTTGCCGCTGACCGAGAAGAACGCCCGCAAGATCTGCGAGTTGGCGGGCAAGCCGGAGACGAAGGTCTTCGCCGGCGCTTCGCGGCCGCTCGCGCGCGACCTCGTGACGGCGGAATACGTCCACGGCAAGACCGGCCTCGACGGCCCCGACCTGCCGGAGCCGGCAATGCCGCTGCAGGAACAATACGGCGTCGACTTCATCGTCGAGACGCTGCGCGAACGCGCTTCCGGCGCGGTGACGCTGTGCACGCTCGGACCGCTCACCACTATCGCGCTGGCGCTGATCAAGGCGCCCGACATCGCGCCGAAAGTCCGCGAGATCGTGATGATGGGCGGCGGCTTTTTCGAAGGCGGCAACACGACACCGGCGGCCGAATTCAACATCTATGTCGATCCGCACGCCGCGGCGACCGTGTTCAAATCCGGCATCCCCATCACGATGATCCCGCTCGACTGCACCCACAAGGCGCTGACGACGCATGAACGCATCGACGCGATGCGCGCGCACGGCACGAAGGTGACAATGGCGGCGGCCGACCTGATCGATTTCTTCGAGCGGTTCGACGAGGACAAATACGGCACCGACGGCGGACCGCTGCACGATCCCTGCGTCATCGCCTGGCTGCTCAAACCGGAGCTTTTCTCCGGGCGCGACTGCAATGTCGAAATCGAGACCGGCTCGGAACTGACCATGGGCATGACCGTGGTCGACTGGTGGGGCGTCACCGGCCGGGCGAAGAACGCGCATGTGTTGCGCGACGTCGACGCCGACGGCTTCTTCAAGCTGCTGACCGAGCGGATCGCGCGACTTTAAAGGTCCGCGCGCAACGGGATCGCCGGCTGGGCGCCGGGCTTGAGGCAGGCGGCCGCGCCGGCGCGCACGGCGAGATCGAGCGCATCCGGCCAGGCGAGATGTTCGGCAAGCGCGGCGGCGAGATAGCCGCAGAACGTGTCGCCGGCGCCGACCGTGTCGACCGGCGCGATTACCGGGGCGGCGACGCGGAACTCGCCCTCGCCCGTCAGCGCGACCGCGCCGTCCGACCCGAGCGTGACGACGAGCGCATTGCGCGATTTTTCGACGAAGGCCCGCATGCGGGCCGCGCGATCATCGCCTGGCAAATCCAGCGCCGCAGCCATCAGGTCGAACTCGGTCTCGTTGGCGACGACGATATCGGCGAGCGGCGCCAGCGCCGGCACGTCGTCCGTGTAGGGCGCGATGTTGAGGACCGACAAAGCGCCGTCATCGGCGTGGCGCAGCGCCGCCGACACGGTTTTGGCGGGAATTTCCATTTGCAGGAGGACGATGTCGCCGGCGCGGGGCTTGCGGGCCGTCACGTCGGCCGGCGTGACGCGCCCATTCGCCCCGGCGATGACGGCAATGACGTTTTCGCCCCTGGCATGATCGACCATGATCAGGGCGACGCCGGTCGAGATATCCGTGATGGTTTTCACGCCGGAGAGATCGACACCGCCGTCGCGCAGCAGTTCCAGCGCGCCGTCCGCCTGGGCATCGGCGCCGACCGCGCCGATCATCGCCACCTCGGCGCCGGCGCGGCGCGCGGCAAGCGCCTGGTTGGCGCCCTTGCCGCCGGGCGCGGTGACAAAGGACGGGCCGCGCACGGTTTCGCCCGGCGCCGGCAGGCGCTCGACGCGGGCGATCAGGTCGAGATTTATCGATCCCGGAACGACGATCACGGGCACTTTCCTCCGGTCCGATTCGTGACCGTCAGGCTAGTGTTTTTCCGGCGCCGATGCCAACCGCGCATCGCACCGGAAATTTCGCAGTAAAATCTTGGCTGAAGCACCGCAATGACGTTGACTTGGCTGTCGCAGCCCCTTAAACGATGCCGCCTAGCCAAACCGTGCCCAGATGGCGGAATTGGTAGACGCGCACGGTTCAGGTCCGTGTGCCGCAAGGCGTGGAGGTTCGAGTCCTCTTCTGGGCACCATTTCTTCCCAAGCAGTTGATCCCCCTGCAAACCATTGGTTTTGCTGATTTTTCCCAGATCCGCCGCGTCACAAGCCGTGATACAAAGCGGGGATGGAAGACGGCGTGAGCAAAGCCACTGAACTCGTTGAGCGCGACGGAACCGATTACTTTTCGAGGCGGGTTCCGGCCGAGGCCGCCGACGCCTATTCAGCCCTATTTGACAAGTCCATTGTGATTGCAGTGCATGGCCGGCTTGGGGTGGGGCCGATCAACGCTAGTTCTCAGACCTACTGCCGCATCAGGGAGGTGGGGCTTACCCGCTGCTAGACAGTGGCGGTAACCGCCATGCGATTAGTGACGGCTTGTTGGCACGACGGCCAGCCCCATTTTTTCCTTCAATGCGTCGATGGCCATGTCGATGAAGTGGGCCGGCAGCACCGCATCCACCTCGACCGCGGATTGCCGCGCATGAGTTAACATGCGTACAAGCGAAGCCATTTCGTTGAGTTCGTCCACTTGGTCATCGGACATTTTGGTGGCGGTTACATGTTCCATTTTGCAGTCCAGCATTACCCTTAGAAGTCAGTCGGCCCGCGTGGACGATATCAAATCGCGGTGGCCGCTGCGCGTGACATGGGCGTGACACACGGTATGGGTGTGTAACTGGAGTCAAGCTTGGTTTTTCAACTTTTAAATGCAGACTTCCACATCGAGGTTGCGTTGAAATGCCAATCTGCGGGTGGCGCCATCCGGCTATCGTCAGCGGCGAACACATCTTCGATCAGCTCCAATGCATCGATACGCTTCTGGTCAACGTAGGATGTTGTCAGCAATTTCAGTATATCCGCCCCCCGTGCGGATGCCGTACCGAAGGCGTTTGCAACGATCGCCGTCGCTGTTCTCTCCTTGAAAAACAGACTTTCCGCGCAGTTTTCCAGCAAAGCGGACTCCCGCGCGGAAATCTGCCTCGCCGCCAGAAGGGCACCCAAAGTCGCGTGCACATTGACAGCGGGAAGCGTCAGGGAACGGTATCCGAACTCCGGCGGCGCATGCAATTGAGCAACGGCCGCATCGTCGACAAGATCCCCGGACGCGTAGCGTTGAAAGATATTGCCGACACCGATCATGCCGAATGCGCTGCATTCGGCCGCACGCAATGCTCCCATGCTCGATGAACCGAAGACACGCACGCCAAGCGAGAGGGCATGCAGGATTTCCTTGTGCCATATCGGCGCAACATATTCGAAATTGCCATCAATCAAACCGACAACATTCGCTCCCTCTCGAACGGCGGCGTGAATGTCGCCCTGGCATGCGGGAGGCATCACCACAGCATTGCGCCCTGCGATCTCGTTTGCGTCGGGAAGCGTGGGGCCGACGAATAGAACCTTCATAGGCCCGTCAGCGATCGGGAAAACGCCCGGCTACCAAAACGGCGTTTTCTTGCGCCATCCGGATTTTCCAATTCCGGGATAAAAACCTTCGCGACCGAAAACGGCATGTGGTCCGCGCTCAATCGGACAGCGATGGCCGTTGCCATACCGGCCTCCCGGAGGCACTGAAGCGCATCGGCGAGCATCAAGGGCGGCGCCGCGGAGAGTGGAAACTCACCCGCCGATCTGCGTGGCGCCGGCATTGCCGCAAGCATGCGTTGCGTATCCGGCGGCAGCGGTTTCTCGAAAGTCGCGGGATGCACATCGTCTCGCGCGCCGCTAATGTAGGTGAGCCGCGACTGGACCGCTTCCGTAATTGCGCGGATCATCGCCCGCACCGCACTTGGATGGCACCCATGGCCGCTCGTGACATCCGTGAACCGGGGCCTTTTCAGTGTCGAAATTCCGTTCGGCGCAAGCAAGGCGGTAAAGCAAGGCACGCCAATGTCGCTGGTGATGTCGAAGACGCGAACATCCAGGCCGGCAGATGTAGTTTTTACTACCAGATCGTCGAGCACCACGTCACCGAACGACCGGGGATCAACGCAGCAGTCCATGCGCGCCTCGATCGGGAGAATCCTCCAGAGTACTTCCGCATCACGTTCTATTCTCTCCAAAAGCGCATGCAGCGTTGCCTCTTCGAAGTTGTTCCCGGACGCCAGTCCGTCCGAGGATTGCCAATACCGGTTGGCCTCGGAGGTTCTATCCAGAAGCACCGCGTCCAGGGGAACGTAGACATCACCGCCTTCGAACAAGTCCGTGCCGCGAATCCATTCGATTTGTTCATCCGGCTCGATGTCAGACCTGTTTGCCGCTAACAGACTCTCAAGAAGAAGCGCTCGCTTTCCGCACACGCATAGCTCTTTTTCGGTCGTCAGGACTGTTGCAACGGCAGGTGCGCAAGCGACGGCCCGTTCAAGCGCCTCCATGGCCGCTGACACTTTCGCATCTATTTCCGAGATGCCTTTCCCCTGGTTGATGACAATGGACCGGGAATTAGGCACCACGGCATTCCAGACCGGGATCCCGGTTCTGTCCAAATTCGTCAAACGTGCCAACCGCGTGACGCCAAATCGCTCAAGATAGGGCGTCACGCGTTCCAGCGTTTCCTCCGGCGGGCAAATGCGATCGGAATACCGCAAGAGAACGCTCACTGCGCGCCCCGCGATCCGCACCCACGAAGTCCAAAAAAGGTCAATCGCGGCCCAGACTACGTTAGCTGTCCATAAATCCGGAGAATGCCGCGTCAGCCGCGTCAACTGCGAGCGCCAAATTGACCCCCTTCACAACGACAGCACCTCCATTGCGTAGTTCGTTCGCAGTGGCCAGAGCAGTTCCCTCGGCGGCATCAAAAGGGACCACCGTTCCCGCTTCGGTGTCTGCGATCCAAAGTCCCGGTTCGCCTGGCAATCCGATTAGCACTACTTTCCCCATTCTTCTTTTCCTTTCTTTTAGTTGATGACTAATACCCGGCCTTCACCAGCCCTTCGCGATAGTGTTTTCTCTGCCATTCTTCCTTAAAGGGGACCATCAGAAGCCACCTATCGAGTTCAAAATCCGGATGGGTCTCGAGCGTTTTGCGCACATATTGTCGCGCCTTGGCTTGGTCGCCAAGCATCGCCCAGCTTGCCGCAGACAGCCGGTCGGCGGGACTACTGTCTTTCATCCTGGCTATGAAGGCCAACGCCTGCTCATAGTCTCCGATCGAATAGCTGGCTCCCGCCGCGGTCCATAGATAGTCATCCGGGTACAGAGGATTGAGTTCCATGCCGCGAGTGATCTTGGATAAACCGACGTCCGGCCTGGATGCCTGAACCAGCGTATCGGCATAGCTGGCTATCGCATTGGCAAAGTGCGGGCTTCGAGTTTCCGCTTCATCCAACGCCTCGAGGCTGCCGTCAAAATCGCGGCGATACAGTTTGATAACACCGAGTTCACGATAACCAATGGCGGAATCGTCATCGATTTCTATCGCCTGAGAAGCCCGCTGTTCGGCAAGCTTCAGCAACTCGTCGTCACCTCGGGCGGTAAGCAGCCATTCCATGAAATAGGTCCGCGCCAAGCCGCTCATTGCCGGCGCCAGTCGCCGATTGGATTGCAACGCGTCACGAAACAGCTTTCTCGCCCGGCGCACGTCGGGAAGGTTGATAAATTTGGAGTATCTCGTGCCGAGCAGAAACGACCGGTAGGCTTCGGGATTACGCTCCATGTTCCATCTTGCAACGGTATGTGCGTCGATCTCGTCGCCGACCGAACGGGAGATAACATACGCGATCTCTGCCCGGCAGCTTAGCAGGCCCTGCTTTCGCAGATCGAACCGGTCCGCCCAAATAATTTCATCGTTACCGAAATGGACGAGTTGAGCGAAGATCGAGTGGCCGCCGCGCTCTTCCGTCAATCGGGTGTCGAGAACATAATTAATAGCGTGCTTTTCGAACGCGCCCGCTTTGTCCGACTGCAAGCTAATCTGCTCGGCCGTATAGGGGGCGACAACCGAGACGCGCTTCGAAGCGCAAAGGGCTATCGCTATGTCCTCGATGAGCGCTCCGACGAGGGGCTCTGTCCCGGCTTGTCCCGCCGCCGGTGGCGACAACAATACCAGCCGGGGAACCGACGGTGACGCTTCTTCCATTGTCAGATCGGCATCAGGTGACCCGATTTTCGGCGGCATGATCGTCGCGAGGTGACCGGACCCGGGACCGCGAGGTTCAAGACCTTTGGCCAGTTGATCCGGCCAATCGCCGGAGGCCTCTCTGCGATCCGCCCCTAACTCCAGCACCGCCTGACCGGTGGTGATATGGATGTTCTTCAGCGCCGCGTTGACACGTTCGTCATACGGCCTCCTTTCCAGAAGGAGCAATGCGACGTTCTTGAGGATCGTGAAGTCATATGACGATCGTGCGGTTGAAAGGAGGTTGAGGAAACCTTCCCTGAGACGATCGTAAAAATACTCGTCCCGCTTTTCGATCCAGACTTCAAGACCAAGTGTCTCCGGCTGAATCGAACTGAGAAATCCGTCAGTCAGAGCCTGCGCCATCACATTCAACCGGGGAATGGTTTCGCCGCCCGGTGGAATTTCAAATAGTTCCATGTCGCAAGTGAGATTCTCGGAAGCGAGCCTGACTTCGCCTTCGGAAAAGCCGAGCAATGCGCAACCCATTTCCGATTGGCGCGCACGCAATCGCGAAATCAGCTTTCTGAGATTGACAAGCGCCACTCCCCGATCGCTTTCCGGCCACAGAAGGCGCGCCAGTCCCTGCCTTGATTCCTTGCGGTTCTTGCTGGCCAGCAAGCGACCAAGAGTAATCAGCCCCTTTTCGGGAAAGGCAATCTCTCCGCCCGAATTGTCCATAAGGCGCAGCATGCCGAATGTCTGGAGCCTGAAGGTCATTTATGTCCTGCGAGGGCTTCTCTCCGGCAATAAATTCAGCACGTCATGCGCCCCCTTCCACCGGTTCCGACTTCGCCTGGCCGAGCTATTCATTGCAGCAACAGGTGTTTTTCCGAAGCCGTATCATTGTCATCGAGTTGAGCCAAAGCCTTGACCAGGACGAGAACTCTTTCACGCAAGAGCGGGTTTTCAATCCGGGCAAATGCGCGATTGAGGTCTCCCCCCTCCTTCGACGACATGAAGCGGACCATTTCATGCTCTTCCGACGACGATGGATTATTCCCCGGCGGACCTGTCTGGCCCTCAACCTGCTCGAAAAAAAAGTTTGGAGCGACCCCGAAAAAATCAGAGATCATGAGCAACCGGCTGGCGCTTATGCAATTCGTGCCTTTTTCGTATTTTTGCACCTGCTGGAATGTAATCCCGAGATGATCGGCAAGTTTCGTTTGGCTGACATTCATCAGTTGTCGTTTGAATTTCAACCGGGCGCCCACTGCCACGTCAATTGGATCAGGCACTTTAGCCGACATAAGCTTCGCTTTTCAAAAAGGGCCATGTGATTTCAATTCATATAATAATCGCCGAAAAGCTCGGACTGCGCAATGGGAAGTAGTTTGAATACACATTCTAATAAAAGCCCGTTTAGGCCCTTCGAGATCCCGCTCAATTTGGCAGACGCTTTTCAGCCCGCGAAAAGGGCGTCGATCGCCACTGATATACTTCCGACAGACGTTCTCGAATTGAATTAGAGTTTCACGGGTCGATATTCATGGCCGAGAGACGAACGGAAGACGGTGAAGGCGTCGAACACGGACGCGCAAAAAGCGTTCATCATCAAGCAGGGCGAGAGGGCGCGCGCAGAGACATGCCGGACGGCCGGGATCGGCCAGGACGAGCTATTTCAACTGGAAGAGGAAGCAAGCCTGCATGATGCCGTCGGAGATGATACGGCTAGCCATCAGGCTGAAATTATCACATTGGCACTGACGGCAGACATTGCGGCGCCGAAACGCTTAGCCGCTCCTATTCCCATTCCATTTCGGAGAAAACCTGCTGCGCGTTGCGGCGCGCCAGCGCGTCGAACTGCGCCAGATGGGCAAAGGCCGACTGGTCGACCTCGACCGAACCGATCATGTCGCCGCCGGCATCGATGTGTTCGGCAATGCGGGCGCGCAGATTGGCGAGATAGTCACGCGTGTCGGCTTTCGCCCGGGCGAGCGTCGTCGCGTGGCCGTGGCCGGGCACGACATGCGCCGGCTCCCGCGCGGCGAGGCTGTCGAAGGCTTCCAGCCACGGGCCGGAGAGCGACTGGGGGCCAACGCCGAGAATACGTTCGACGAAGACGATGTCGCCGGCAAATACGGTGTCGCGGGCGGCGACCCAGACATAGCTGTCTCCGGGCGTGTGCGCGGCGCCCGGGTGAACGACCTCAAAATCCAGCCCGCCGAGCGAGAAGGCGTATTCATCGTCGAAAACGGTATCGGCATAGACCGGTTCCGTGCCGGCGAGCGCGTCGCCGATGAGCGTCTCCAGCATGGTGAACTGCATCGACTGGCGGTCGGTCTGGTCGGCGACGGCATCGGCCGAGGCGATGATGGTCGCGCCTTTCGCCTTCCAGTAGCCGTTGCCGAGCCAGCGGTGGTCCTGGCCGCCCGTGTCGATGACGTATTTGACCGGCTCGTCCGAAATCGAGCGGATCGCCGCATCGATTTCTTCGGCGCCCTTCCAGCTGCCGCCCGGATCGACCAGGACAATGCCGTCGCCGGTCACCACGACGCCAAAGGTCGCATTGTTGGCGAAGTTCTAGCGGCGAGCGCTGCTCCATGTCGCCGACGAGGGCGTATATCCCGTCGGCGACAGGCTGGATCTCGAGGCCGCCCGCCCTTGCGGCGATCCCCGACGCGAGAACGGCCGTGGCCGCGATTGCCGTTCGAAGCAGGGTCATGCGGCGAGCCAGCCTTCCAGCGCCGCGGCGTCCGGCAGTCCGCCGGCGTGGACCAGCTTGCCGTCGATGGAGATGCCGGGCGTGGAGACGACGCCTGCCATCGCGATCTCCGCGTAATCCGTCACCTTCTCGACATCGACGTCGATCGACAGTTTCGCCGCCGCGTCGCGGACCATCTGCTCGGTCGTCTCGCAGCGCTTGCATCCGGGACCGTAGACCTTCACGTGTTTCATCGTGTTTCTCCGTCAGAATATGAGGTTGAAAATGTAGCCGACCGCAAGGATCCCGCAGCCGACGACGCCGATGAAAACGGCGATCAGCTTCAGCGTCAGCACCTTGCGCAGGATGATCATTTCGGGCAGCGACAGGGCGATCACGCTCATCATGAAGGCGAGCACCGTGCCGAGCGCCGCGCCCTTGCCGAGCAGCGCCTCGACGATCGGGATCACGCCGGCGGCGTTGGTGTACATCGGGATGCCCATCAACACGGCGGCGGGCACCGACCACCAGGCGTCCGCGCCCATGATGCGGGCCATCAGGTCGGCGGGAACATAGCCGTGGATCAGCGCGCCGGCCGCGATACCGACGATGATCCAGATCCAGACCTTGGCGACGATCTCGCGGACCGCCTCGATCCCCTGGCGGTAACGGCCGACGAGGGTCAGTTCAGCGGACGGAATCTCGCCGACGCCGCCGGCATGAATGTTGCGCACCCATTCCTGCAGCCAGCCCTCGAGGCGCAGCCGCCCGATGACCCAGCCGGCGACGATGGCAACGCCGAGCCCGAAGCCGAGATAGGTGACGGCGACTTTCCAGCCGACGAGGCCGAAGAGCAGACCAAGCGCGACCTCGTTGACCATCGGAGCGGCGATCAGGAAGGAGAACGTCACGCCGAGCGGAACGCCGGCGGAGACGAAGCCGATAAACAGCGGCACAGCGGAGCAGGAACAGAAGGGCGTCAGCACGCCGAGACCGGCCGCCATGACATTGCCCGCGCCCTCGCGCCGGCCCGAGAGCAGGGCGCGGGTCTTTTCGGGCGAGAAGAAGGAGCGCACCACGCCCATCGCGAAGACGATGAGCGTCAGCAGCATCAGGACCTTGGGAACATCATAGAAGAAAAACGCAAACGCCTCGCCGGTGTGGCTGTGCCGCTCGACCGGAAGAAGGCCGGTCAGCCATTCGGAGACCGGAACGAGCTGGCGATAGACGAGCCACCAGGCGACGGCGAATGCGGCGACGCCAAGCGTCCAGATCCAGCCGGGCGAACCGTGCGGGCGCGCCGGCAAGGTATCGGTATGCGCGCTCATGCCGCTGCCCTTTCGCTGTGGTTTTCCGATGCGGCCGCAGCCAGCGCGGCATCGACGATCGCGGCGACCGGGCCGGGCATCGCGGCGTTGCGGCGGTAACGCACCCATTGCGCGTCGCGGCGGTCGGTCACGAGACCGGCATCCTTGAGGATCTTCATGTGGCGCGACATGCGCGACTGGGTGGCACCGAGGCGCCGCATCAGTTCGCAGACGCAATGTTCGCCGCCATCGGACAGCATCGCCATCGCGGCAAACCGCGTCGGCTCCGCCAGGGCGGCGAGTATCTTCACGGGATCAGGCATGGTTCGCACCGGTTGTTTTGCATATGCGCAAATGCGCATATGGGCGGCGCGGAAACCTTGACCCAGATCAAGCCAGAATCGGAATTGCCGGCTCGTCCATCAACACGCAGGCTTCGATCATTCCTTGACGTAGGGCTTGCCGTCGGCAGCCGGCGGGCGCGAGCGTCCGACGAAACCGGCGACGACGACGATCGTCGCGATATAGGGCGCCATGGCGAGGAATTCCGACGGGATTGGCGTGCGCAGGAGCGCGAGCTTCTGCTGCAGTGAATCCGCGAAACCGAAGACCAGCGCGGCCATCAGCGCGCCGACCGGATGCCAGCGGCCGAAGATCATGGCGGCAAGGCCGATGAAGCCGCGGCCCCCGGTCATGTTCTCGTCGAAACGTCCGACCGAGCCGAGCGTGAACCAGGCGCCGCCGAAACCGGCGACCATGCCGCCCAGCGTCACGTTGATGTAGCGGGTGCGGTAGACATTGATGCCGAGCGTGTCGGCGGCACGCGGATGCTCGCCGACGGCGCGGGCCCGCAGGCCGTAGCGGGTATAGAACAGGTAATAGGTCGCGACGCCGACCAGGATCAGCGCGCCATAGACGAACAGGTTCTGGTTGAACAGCATCGGCCCGATCACCGGAATGTCGCCGAGAAGCGGGATCTTGCAGGCGCGAAAGACCGGCGCGTTGTTGAGGGAGCGGTATTCCTGGAACACCTGGCTCGACACGTAGGATGTCACGCCGAGCACGAAGAGGTTGATCACCACGCCGGCGATGATCTGGTCCATGCGATAGGTGACGACGAGCGCGGCGAGGATGAAGCCGAACAGGCCGCCGACGGCGACAGCGGCGACAAGACCGCCCCAGCCGCCGAGCAGCGAGCCCATCAGCGCGCCGGTGAAGGCGCCGGCGAGCAGCATGCCCTCGATGGCGATGTTGACGACGGCGACGCGTTCGCGACAGCACGCCGGCGAGGCCGCCCAGCGCGATCGGCACGGCGCGCACCATCGTCGCCTGCAGCATGCCGGTCAGCGAGAAGGACTTGCCGGCGGTCGCCCAGACGAGGAAGGCCGCGATCGTGATGCGCCAGGCCGACGGCGATCGAGACGGTCGACCATTTCGAGCCGCCGCGCACGAACTGGCGCACGCCGAGAAAGGCGAGGACCGCCGCCGCGATGTAGTTGAAGGGCGCGGCCGGCACGACGAGGTTCGGCAGGACCCAGGGATCGCGTCGGGCGCGACAGGCCGAAGCTCGCGTCGCCTGCCGTGCCGTAGCCGAAGACGAGCGGCGACGAGGACCGCGAGCGCGATCAGGACGACGCCGTAGATGCGCGCCTGGCGGGCCTTGTGGGTGTCGAGTTTCGCCGGCGGGCGCGAGTGTCGGTCGTGGATGCTGCGGTCATGGCCGGATTACTCCTTGCGTCCCGTCGCGGGCTTCGCTGGAAGCCCCACGGGAAGATCGCGCGCACAAGAAGCGGCGCGGCGATGAAGACGATGATGAGCGACTGGATGATGCCGATCAGGTCGATCGAGACGCCGGCATCGACCTGCATCTGGCGGCCGCCGGCCTCCAGTGCGCCGAACAGCAGGCCGGCGAACAGCACGCCGACCGGATGCGAGCGGCCGAGCAAGCGCGACCGAAATGGCGTCGAAGCCGATGCCGGACGAAAAGCCCGGCGTGGCGCGGCCGAGGACGCCGAGCACCTGGTTGGCGCCGGCAAGCCCCGCGAGCGCGCCGGCGCGTCCCCATGGCGAGCACGATGATCAGCGAGGCGCGCATGCCGGCATAGCGGGCGGCGTCGGGGTTCTCGCCGGAGGCGCGGAACTCGAAACCGGTCTTGGTCTTGAACAGCAGCCAGTAGACGAGGATCACCGCCGCGATCATGACGAAGATGCCGGCATGAAGGCGCAGGTTCGGGATCGATGTCGGTCAGCAGCCGCGGCAGCTCGGCGCTCGGCAGCACGGAGTTGGAGACCGGGTCGGAGCGGCCCGGGCGCTGCATCCAATCGAGACCGAGCATGTAGTCGAGCAGCAGGTAGGAGCTCAGATTGAGCATGATCGTGGTGATCACCTCATGCGCGCCCGTCGCCGCGCGCAGACCAGCCGGCGATCGAGGCATAGAGGCCGCCGGCCACCGCGCCGGCGAGCAAGCGCCAGCGGCAGGTGGATGATCCAGGGCAGGCCGGAAAGGAGAAGCCGACGATCACGGCCGCGATGCCGCCCACGACGATCTGGCCTTCGGCGCCGATATTGAACAGGCCGGCGCGGAAGCCGAGCGCGAGGCCAAGGCCGGCGAGGACGAGCGGGATCGCCGCCGTCAGCGTTTCGGAGATGGCGTTGAGCGAGCCGACCGAGCCCTGCAGCAGAGCGAGATAGGAGCGGCCGATCGTCTGAAGGTCGACGGCGGTGGCCAGCATGACGAGCGCGCCGACGATCAGCGCGACGACGACGGCGAAGATCGGCACGACGACGAGATCCTCGAACTCGGCGCGGCCGGGCGCGGCGCGCTGCAGCAGTTTGCTGGGTCAGGTCCTGCTGATTGGTCGTATCGCTCATGCGTGCACTCCCGCCATCGCGAGACCGATGGCGTTCTTGTCGACCGGCCCGGCCGTTGCGTCGAATTCGGCGACGATGCGGCCCTCGAACATGACGAGGATCCGGTCGGAAAGCGACATGATCTCGTCGAGTTCGGAGGAGACGATCAGACGCCGTCGCCCTCGTCGCGCGCTGCCATCAGGCGGCCGTGGATGTATTCGATGGAGCCGACATCGAGACCGCGCGTCGGCTGCGAGGCGATGACCAGCTTGGTCTCGCGTTCCAGTTCGCGCGCCACCACCATCTTCTGCTGGTTGCCGCCGGACAGGTTGCCGGCCTTCAGATAGACCGACGGCGTGCGCACGTCGAAGTCGACGGCGTATTGCGCCGCCGTCTTCAGCACTTCCGGCCACTTGATGGACGGGCCCTTGGAGAAACGGTCGTCGTAATAGGTGTTGAGCACCATGTTCTCGTAGATGGTGAAATTGGCGATCATGCCGGATCTGTGGCGGTCCTCGGGGATATGCGCCATGCCCATGCGATGGCGTTCGCGCACCGAGGCATGGGTGATGTCCTTGCCGAGGAAGTTCACCGTGCCGCTGGCGACGTGCGTGCAGCCCGGTCAGCGCCTCGATCAGCGCGGACTGGCCGTTGCCCTGCACGCCGGCGATGCCGACGACCTCGCCGCGAGCGGACATGAAAGCTGACATGGTCGACGGCGATGTCGTCATTTTCGCTGAGCACGACGAGGTTGTTGACGTCGAGCAGCGTCTCGCCCGGCTTGAACGGGCCCTTTTCGACATCGAAGGAGACCGGGCGTCCGACCATCATCTCTGCGAGATCGTTCTTCGCGTCACCGATTTCGGATCGCCCTCGCCGGTGATCCTGCCGCCGCGCAGCACGCTGATGCGGTCGGCGATCTCGAGGATCTCGTGCAGCTTGTGGGTGATGAAGACGATCGCCTTGCCGGCGTCGCGCAGCGATTTGACGATCTCGAAGAATTCCTCGACTTCCTGCGGCGTCAGCACGGCCGTCGGCTCGTCGAGGATCAGCACCTCTGCGGACCGGAACAGCACCTTAAGGATCTCGACGCGCTGCTGGATGCCGACGGGCAGGTTCTCGATCAGCGCGTCCGGATCGACCTGCGAGACCGTATTTCTCGTTGATGTCGCGCACCTGCTTGCGCGCCGTCGCGAGATCGAGATAGTCGAGCCTTCCGGTCGGCTCGACGCCGAGAATGACGTTTTCGGCCACGGTGAACACCGGAACCAGCATGAAGTGCTGATGGACCATGCCGATGCCGGCGGCGATGCCGTCGCCCGGGCCGTGGAATCTGACGGGCTTGCCGTCGATCAGGATTTCGCCCTCGTCGGGCGAATACAGCCCCGAGAGAATGTTCATCATGGTGGATTTGCCGGCGCCGTTTTCGCCGAGCAGCCCCAGCACTTCGCCCGCGCGAATCGTGAGGTTCACATTGTCGTTGGCCGTGACCGGCCCGAAGCGCTTGGTAATGCCCCGAAGTTCCACTTCCACGGCGTCGCTCTCCCGTTCAGGCAGACAGAAACCCGCCGCCGCAAGATGCGCGGCGGCGGGCCGTATCGGTTAGGATTTAGCCGTCGACCTTGATCGAGCCGTCGATGATGCCGGCCTTGATTTCTTCGATTTCGGACTTGAGATCGGCAGGGACCGCGTCTTCGAAGGCATGGAACGGGGCAAGGCCCACGCCTTCGTTTTCGAGCGTGCCGACAACAACACCACCCTTGAACTTGCCGTCCATGACCTCCTTGATCACGGCCTGCACGGTGGAATCCATCCGCTTGAGGACCGAGGTCAGATAGACATTGCCCTTTTCGGAATCGGTCAGGAACTGGTCGGCATCAACGCCGATGATCTTGAGCTTGTCGGTGCCGAGTTCGTCGGCGAGCGCGGCGGAGCCGAGACCGACAGGGCCTGCAACCGGCATGACGATGTCGGCGCCTTCGTCATAGAGGTTCTGGGCGAAGGTGCGGCCGTCGTCCAGGCTCTCGAAATTGTTGGTGAACAGGCCTTCCTTGGCGTCCGGATCCCAGCCGAGAACCTTCACGTCGGTGCCCTTTTTCTCGTTGTAGTAGTTCGCGCCGCGGGCGAAGCCGTCCATGAACACGGTCACCGGCGGGATGTTGATGCCGCCGAAGGTGCCGAGGACGCCGGTCTTCGTCATGCCCGCCGCGAGATAGCCCGCAAGAAACGCCGCCTGGTCGGTGGCGAAGACCTGGCCGACGACGTTCGGGATCACCGGGTCGTAGGCGAAGTCGACGATGGAGAACTTCTGGTCCGGATTGGCTTCGGCGGCCGCCTTGGTGGCATCGCCCATCAGGAAGCCGACGGTGATGATGATGTCGCAATCGCCGCCGAGCAGCGAATTGAGGTTTGCCTCGTAGTCGGTTTCGGCCTGGCTTTCCAGGAACCGGCCGTCGATGCCATCCGCAGCCATCGCGTCCTCGACGCCCTTCCAGGCTGTCTGGTTGAAGCCTGCGTCATCGATACCGCCGGTATCGGTTACCTGGCATGCGGTGAAGGCGGATGCCATCGACACAGAGCCGAGCAAAAGCGCTGTGGAGACGACTGCGCCGCCCATCATCCTGCTGAAATTCTTCATCACTTCACTCCTTCAAAAAAACCAGAACCGAAATACAAGCCGAACTTTGCGCCGTTGGGAAGTGATGACTTTCGCTCTCCTTTTTCGCCAACGGCTTTTTCCGTCCCGTCGGCGCCACCGTAGCACGGCTTTGATGCGCATCAACGGTCAAGTTGATCGCCGTCATTGAACCGGCCGGCATTCATTCGCTACAGTTATTTTTCAAAAGAAACATGAGGTTGCGTAATTCACACGCCGATTGTGTTTCGATCCGGAAAACGGAAGCAAGATCATGATGCGGGCAATGCAGTTCGAAGGGGTCGGCAAGCCGTTAAAGATGGTGGAGCGTGAGGTTCCCGCGCCGGGCGCGGGGCAATTGCTGGTCGAGATTTCCGCCTGCGCCGTCTGCCGGACCGACCTTCATCTCATCGACGGCGACCTGCCAGACCCGAAGATCCCGGTGGTTCCGGGCCACGAGATCGTCGGCCACGTGCTGGAAACCGGCGACGGCGTCGCGGGTTTCTCGGTCGGACAGCGCGTCGGCATTCCGTGGCTCGGCCATGTCTGCGGACATTGCCACTTCTGCGACAGCGGACGCGAGAACCTGTGCGACGATGCGAGGTTCACCGGGTACCAGATCGACGGCGGCTACGCGACGCATGCGGTTGCCGACGCCGAATTCTGTTTCGCCCTGCCGGACGGCTACGACGACGCGCATGCGGCGCCGCTCCTGTGTGCCGGGCTGATCGGCCACCGCTGCCTGAAGGCGGCGGGCAACGCGCGGCGCATCGGCATTTACGGTTTCGGCGCGGCCGCCCACATCATCACCCAGGTGGCGATCGCGGACGGCCGGGAGATCTACGCCTTCACCAGCCCGGGCGACACTACGGCGCAGGACTTCGCGCGGTCGCTCGGCTGCGTGTGGGCCGGCGGCTCGAACGAATTTCCGCCGGTCCCGCTGGAAGCCGCGATCATCTTCGCGCCCGTCGGGCCGCTCGTGCCGCTCGCGCTCGAGGCCGTCGAGAAGGGCGGCACCGTCGTCCTCGGCGGAATCCACATGAGCGACATCCCGCCGATGCCCTACCGCATCCTGTGGGGGGAACGGGTCGTCCGCTCGATCGCCAACCTGACGCGCGACGATGCGCGGGAATTCATGCAGACCGCCGCACGCGTGCATATCGCGACGTCGGTGACGACGATGAAACTGGAGCAGGCGAACGAAGCGCTGGCCAGGCTCCGCGCGGGCGACGTCAGCGGCGCGATCGTGCTCGTGCCCTGATGGCGCCGGCTGTCATATCCGTATCTCGAATATAGGATTATTTGACCGCGACCGCGCGACAATTTCGCGGCATGGGAAGATTTCGCCCATTTCACGCAACGAGTATGTCCATATATGGAATAAATGGCATATTACTGGTGCTCATTTTGAAAGGATGCAATCCCTGGATCCGCGATGAACTTTCTTTCCGCAACGAGGCCCGCCACATCGAAATGCGACGTCTGCCCGGTTCGGGAGAACGGGATTTGCGGTGCTGCCGACCGGCAGGCGCTCGCCGAACTCGACCGGCATTCGCACCTGAAAAATTTCGAGCGGGGCCAGACGATCATGTCGCCGGAGCATGACCCGCCCTTTGTCGGCGTTGTCGTGCAAGGCGTGGTCAAGCTGGTGAACAACCGCGCCGATGGCGGCGAAAGCATTGTCGGCCTGCTTTACCCTTCCGCCTTTTGTGGGCGCCTGACGACGGAAAGGCTCGGCTTTTCCTGCGAGGCCGTCACGGATGCGGCGATCTGCTGCATCGACCGGGTGGTCTTCGACAAGCTGCTGGCGGCGCAGCCGGCAATCGAGTCGCGCCTGCTCAAGGCCACGATGGACGAACTGGACTGGATGCGTGTCTGGCTCGCGCTGACATCGGGACGCACGACCATGCAAAGGCTGACCACCTTCCTGGCCGTCATGGCTTCGCGCGCCGGCACGAGCAACGGCGAGGAGACGGCGACGCACGACGGAGCGTATGTCAAACTTCTCCTCGACCGCCGCGACCTGGCCGAAGTGCTCGGCATGACCGTCGAGACACTGAGCCGGAATTTCCAGTCGCTTGCGCGACAAAACATCATTGAGGTCAAGGGGTCGCGGCTGTTTCGCGTCGTCGACTGGAACCGGATGATGTGCGAATCCGGAGAAAGCGGGCGTACCATTTCAAGGGTCGCGGAGGGCCGCCCCTATATCAATCCGGACAGCGCCCGCCCTTGCAGCACGCCTTCGGCTGCGGCGGATCGCGATCTGGAAGACGTCAGCGACAAGCGACGCATCGGGTAACCTGCGCCGTGATCAGGACGCGCCGGACAACTCGATGATCTCGGTGGTGGTCTCTTCCTGACGCGCCTGGTGAAACTTGCGCTGCAGGTCCTGGGCGATCTGCTTCACATTGGAGCGGGCGCGCGTCATGGCGTTCATCCGGGCATCGTTTTCGGCGGCGAAACCCAACATCAGGGCCTCGCAGATCTCGGTGAAGACATACTCCTCGACAAGACGCGCGATCAGCAATTGCGGCTCGATCATGGTGAGCGGGGGAACGAGGCTCGGCGTCAGTTCGATGCGGCCGAAATCGAACGGCATCAGCGCGCGCACGATCAGCGACTGTCCGCCAACGTCCGGATCGACATAGACGACGCTGACGCGCTGCACCTCACCGCTGTCGAGGCGCGAAAACAGCGCATCGACGATGCGGCTGGCCAATGTCGGCACCTCCTCGGCATGGGCGACCATGTTGGACGACCAGTCCGGCGTGCGGCCCTGTTCGGCGAATTCCGAGATGCAGCGCTGACCGACCAGCATGAAGCGGCGGGTTTCATTCTCCTCATCGAGTTCGAGCGCGCCGGAGACGATCCGCTCGTTGTAGAGGCCGCTGAAGCCCTGCGCCGCGCCGACAACGACCTGCAGATGCGTGACAGGTCCGCGGGGCGGCGGCGCGGGTTCGCCGACCGGCGCCATCGACAGGGCCTCGGCCATGGAGCGCGCCACCGTCGCCTCGTGCTCGCGGATGGCGCGCAGGTGCTTGCGGGCGTCCTGGGCATGCGCCGCAGCCATCGCCCGCATGGCGACGATGACGCCCTCGATCTGGCCGACATTGGCGATCCGGTCCTTGATCTCGTCGAGATGGGGCATCAGCCGGGCGCCTCGGGAGCGGGCTTCCGCGCCCTTGCGGCCGCTTGCCGGACGCAATCGACGAGGATATCGCGGATCTCATCGGTAAGCTTTGCCTGACCGGTTCGGAATTCGGCGAGCGCTGGATTGGCGTTGATGACGGCAGGCAGGATGTCCTTGACCGTCTCGATGGCATCGAGCGGCACGTCTTCGAGCGCGCCGGCGTCGAGCGCGGCGAGCAGCGCCACCTGGTCGGCCGGCCCCAGCGGCGAGAAGCGGCGCTGGGCAAGCAGGGCGCCGATGCGGTCACCATGGGCGATACGCTTTTTCAGCGATTCGTCGCCGAAGCCGCCGAAGCGCGAGAACACCCGCAGTTCCAGGTACTGCGCATAATCGAGCCGCACCTTTCCCGCAACCTCCTTGAGGGCGTCGGTCTGCGCCTTGCCGCCGACGCGGCTGACCGAGAGACCGATATCGACGGCGGGGCGCTGATTGGCCGCGAAGAGCTGGTTCGACAGGACGATCTGGCCGTCGGAAATCGAGATCAGGTTGGTCGGGATGTAGGCCGACAGGTTTCCGGCCTCGATCTCGGCAATCGGCAGCGCGGTGAGCGACCCGCCGCCCTTTTCCGGCGCCAGCTTGGCGGCGCGCTCGAGCAGGCGCGCATGCAGGTAGAAGATGTCGCCGGGATAGGCTTCGCGGCCCGGCGGCTGGCGTGCCAGCAGGGCCAGTTCGCGGTGGGTCACGGCATGCTTGGTCAGGTCGTCGAGGACGATCAGCGCATGGCCGCCCTTGTCGCGGAAATATTCCGCGACGGTCATGCCGGCGAAGGGCGCGAGCCAGCGCAGGCCGGGTTCGGCGGTCGCCGGGGCGACGACGAAGATGCAGCGTTCGGCGGCGCCTTTTTCCCGGATCGCCTCGATGGCACGGCGCACCGCGGTCGCCCGCTGGCCGATGGCGACATAGACGCAGACAAGGTCGCTGTCCTTCTGGTTGATGATCGTGTCGACGGCGATCGACGTCTTGCCGGTCGCACGCTCGCCGATGATCAGTTCGCGCTGGCCGCGACCGATGGCAAAGAGCGCGTCGATGACCAGGATTCCGGTTTCGACGGGTTCGGAGACGAAATCGCGGTCGATGATGGAGGGCGCGGGCTTCTCGATCAGTTCGTGGCTTGCCGCCTCGACCGGTCCGCCCTCGTCGAGCGGGCGGCCGAGCGGATCGATCACCCGGCCGAGAAGGCCTTCGCCGACCGGTATGCTGGCGAGAGCATGGGTGCGGTGGACAGGGTCGCCCGCCTCGACTTCGACGCCGGGATCGAGCATCGCTGCCTGCAGGCTGTCGACATCGAGGTTGAGCACGAAGGCGCGGCTGCCGTCCTCGAAGGCCAGCAATTCGCCGAGACGCGCCGAACCGAGGCCGGATATGTGCACAAGTCCGTCGGCGATCTGGGTGACGCGGCCGATCGCTTCGGCCTCGGGGCCGAGCTCGACGCGGTCGATGATCCCGAACAGGTCCTTGAGCGCCGTCTCGTCGGCGGGCGTGCGGGGATCAGGCTTGTTCATCGCTGGCCAAAGCCTCCGCGACGCGCGCCAGATCAGCGGCAAGCGAGTTGTGAACCACACCGTGGCGGCTGCGCAGTTCAAGCCCCGCTATCAGCTTGGGATCGACCTCGACGGGAAGTTTGCCGTCATGCGGCAGAGCGGATGCGATCTTCTTCGTCACCGCCGCCAGTTCCGCCCGGCTCAATTCGCGTGGTGCGACGAGGCGCAGATCCTCGCCATCGGCGAGCACCGCGGCCCGTTCGTCGGCGCCAAGCGCGTCAAGCGCCTCGACGAGACGTTCCGCATAGCCGTCGATGCGCGCGCCGGCCGGCAGACCGTCCATGAGCCGTCCCGCGATGACGACCGACAATTCCGATGCCCGCCTGATGCGTTCCTCGCGCTCTTCCTCGGCGGCCTGTTCGGCGGCGGCGCGCACCTTGTCGGCGATCTCGTCGGCCTGGCGCCGGGCCTTCGCCAGAAGGTCCTTCTTCTGGGCCTCGGCCTCGGCGCGTGCATTTTCCAGGAGGTCGACCCGTTCGGCGTGGATGCGATCACGCTCGGCGCGGGCCTCGGCCTCGGCTTCCTCGGCGGCTTTCCTCGCCTTTTCGGCGTCTTGCAGAACCTGCGTGGTCTCGGCCCTGCGCTCGTCGATGATCCGCGCGACGGGGCGGAACAGAAAGCGGGCGAGGAGCCACAGCAAGACCCCGATATTGACGACCTCGAAAAAGAAGGTCCACCAGTCGAACTCCATGAAACCGGGACTTTCCTAGAGGGTGTAGGGGTTGGCGAAGAGCAGCAGCAGCGCGATGACGAGACAGTAGATCGCCATGGTCTCGATCATGGCGAGGCCGACAAAGAGCGTGCGCGACAAGGTGCCGGCGGCTTCGGGCTGGCGCGCGATCGCATCCATGGCGGCAGCCACGGCGCGTCCCTCGGCGAGCGCCGGGCCGATGGCGCCGAACGAGACCGCCAGCGCGGCGGCCAGAATGCTCACGATCTTGATATAGTCCATCAGTCGGTTCCCTTTTGAATTTTCTTGCCGCCTTCCGGCGGGCGCGAAGCCCCATCGCCCTCACCGACGGCCGCGGCGATGAAGACCGTGGCGAGTACGGCGAAAATGTAGGCCTGAACGGCCCCGGTCAGCAGGTCGAGCGCCATCAGCGGGATCGGCACGAGCAGCCCCGCCAGCGATAGCACGATGCCGATGACGAAGACGCCACTCATCACGTTGCCGAACAGGCGCACCATCAGCGAGAAGGTGCGGGTGATCTGTTCGATGAGGTTGAGCGGGATCATCACCCAGGACGGTTCCGCAAACGTCTTCAGATAGCCGAGCGGACCGTTGACGCGGATGCCATGATAGATCGTCGCCACAAAGACGACGAAGGCGAGCGCGGCATCGGTTTCCAGATGCGCGGTCGGCGGCTCGACATGCGGGATCAGCGACGTCCAGTTCGCCGCGAGTATGAACAGGAAGAGCGTTCCGACCAGGACGCGGTAAGGCGCGGGATCGCGCTGCATCGTCCCCTCGATCTGCGCATCGACCGTTTCGACGATCAGTTCCAGAACCGTCTGCACCGAACCGGCCTCGAAACGCAAACGGCGCGTCAGCAGGACCGCGGCAAGCGTCAGCCCGGCCATCACGAACCAGGTCGTCACGACGATGGTGGTGACCAGGACCGGCCCGACATGGAAAGCGACCTGAACGGAAAGCGGCGAGTCGTTCACAGTTCGGCCTCCGTTTGCGACAGGACGCGGCGGCGCGCCAGCAGGATGCCGGCGGCGCCGGCGATCAGGACATGGGCGCCCCATCGGGTGAACAGAAAGAGGAGACCACCAAGGACCGCGAGCCGCGCGACCTGCAAGAAGAACGGCGGTCCAGTCGCCGTCGACGAGGCGCTTTGTGACCGTCCTCAGCGAGCGGAAATGAAACAGCCCGGCGCCATAACCGACCGCAAGCGCAATCAGCGCCGCCGCGATCCAGGCGGGCGAAAAGGCGGTCAGGTCGTGCGGCGCAAGCAGGTTCATTGTTCACGCATCCAGCGAAAGGCGAGCCACAGGCCGAGAGCGGCACCCAGCATGGTCATCGCGGTGGAAAAGACTATGCCGGTATGAAACATCCTGTCGATCCAGTGGCCGAGCAGGACGGCGCCCAGCACCGGCGTGACGATCATCCAGCCGAGAATGCCGATCTGGCCGAAGCGGCGGGCGAGCGACGGTTCCGGGTCCCTGATCCGGAGCTCGTCGCGGTCGGCGGCCTCGCGCGCCGCCTCGCTAAGATGGTTCTGTTCTTTCGCCTTCTTGTCGTCGCTCATTGGAATATCTCGTCCATCGAGGAACTGACGGACATGCCGTGGTCGGTGGACAGATGGCGCATGATTTGCCGGATCGCACGCGCATGCAAGCGCGCCTGGCTGACGCGCGCGCTGGCCGCGGCCTGCGATTCGGTCTCCCGCTTCTGTTCAACTTCCGTTTCCAGCGC
The DNA here is from genome assembly GCA_963712205.1 of uncultured Alphaproteobacteria bacterium. Taxonomy (GTDB): domain Bacteria; phylum Pseudomonadota; class Alphaproteobacteria; order Rhizobiales; family Rhizobiaceae; genus Oricola. The sequence goes on from CAVQHF010000008.1 coordinate 398,584, forward strand.
GAGCAGATCGTGGCCGACGATACCCTCGCGGCAGGCGATGCGGATCGTCTTTCCGTCCTCGACCGTGATGACGCCGCCATAAAGCGCGCAGAAGCGCCAGTCGTCGCCTGCCTCGCGCCAGCGCACGACGCAGGACTTGAGCACGCTCAGGAGATCGGCATGGCCCGGCAGGATGCCGAAATCGCCACTGTCGTCGGCGGCACGAAACGAGGTGACCTTGTCGGCGCTGACAACGACCTGCAGCGGCGTCGTGATGATCAGCGACATGGTGTGCGCTGGTCATGCCGCCGCCTTCCCGGATTTCTTGCGCGCCGCCATCTCCTTTTCGCGCGCCTCCTCCAGATTGCCGATCATGTAGAGCGAGCCTTCCTCCCAGTCGTCGCATTCGCCGTCGAGGATGGCGCGGCAGCCCGCCACCGTGTCACCGACGGATACCGAACGTCCCGGCGCTCCGGTGAAGGCGGCGGCGACGAAGAAGGGCTGGGTGAGAAAGCGTTGCAGGCGTCGCGCACGGCCGACGGCGCGGCGCTCCTCGGCGCCAAGCTCCTCGACGCCGAGAAGGGCGATGACATCGCGCAATTCGCGGTAATGCTCGACCACCTCGCGCACCTGGCCCGCCACTTCGGCATGTTCCTTGCCGACGACCAGCGGATCGAGCAGGACGGACGTCGTGGCGATCGGATCGATCGCCGGATAGATGCCCTCGGCGGCAAGCTGGCGCGACAGCACGACCATGGAATCGACATGGCTGGCGATCGCGCCGACCGCCGGATCGGTGAAATCATCGGCAGGCACATAGACCGCCTCGATGGCGGTGACCGCGGCATTGCCGACCGAGGCGATGCGCTCCTGCAGGTCGGCGACCTCGGTCTCCAGCGTCGGCTGGTAACCGACGCGCGACGGCATGCGCCCGAGCAGGCCGGAGACTTCCGCGCCCGCCTGGATGAAGCGGAAGACATTGTCCATCAGGAGAAGCACATTGCGCGATTTCTCGTCGCGGAAATATTCGGCGACGGTCATCGCGGTGAGCGGCACGCGCCAGCGCGTGCCGGGCGGCTCGTTCATCTGGCCGTAGACCAGAACCGTCTGGTCGAGGACGCCCGAGCTCTTCATCTCGTTGAGCATCTCGTGGCCCTCGCGGCAGCGCTCGCCGACGCCCGCGAAAACGGAAATGCCCTCGTATCCGGAGACCATGGCGTGGATCAGTTCCATCACCAGGACAGTCTTGCCGACACCGGCGCCGCCGAACATGGCCGCCTTTCCGCCCTGGGCGAGTGGCGCCAGCAGGTCGATCACCTTGATCCCGGTCTCGAAGATATCGGTCGCAGCAGTCTGGCGCGCGATCGTCGGCGCCGGACGATGGATCGGGCGGCGCGGCGTCTCCGGGCCAAAGGGTTCGCCATTGTCGGCGGGGTCGCCGAGCATGTTGACCAGGCGTCCGAGGACGGTGTCGCCGACCGGCGCCATGACCGGGTTTCCGGTCAGTGTCACCGGCGCACCGCGCCACAGGCCCTGGGTCGGTTCCAGCGCGATCGCGCGGACCAGGGTCTCGCCAAGATGCGCCTGCACCTCGGCAACGATGGTGGTCGCATCGGCATTGACCACCACCGCTTCGTTGATCTCGGGCAGGCCGCCCTCGACCTCGATGTCGAGCACGGGTCCGCGCACGGCGACGACCCGGCCGGCGCGCTGCGCCACACCCGGAGCCTTCTTCGTCCCGTCAGCCACCTGCCTGCTCCATTCTCGTCCGCCGCGGTTGCGATCGTTTCCTGCATGGTAATGCGTTTCAACGCGCGTCACCACAATGACCTTCGTCAATCGGCACTAAGAAACCGGGATCAGTCGAGGGTACGGCGGAAGCGGAGCAACGCAATGCAGGCAAGCGCCAGGACGAAGAGGATCAGCGCGGCGAAGTGGTTGGCCACGGTATCGAAGGTCGCGCCCTTGAGCATCACCGCGCGCACCATGCGCAGAAAATGGGTGAGCGGCAGCAACTCCCCGAGCCATTGCGCCCAAACGGGCATTCCGCGGAACGGAAAGATGAAGCCCGACAGCAGGATCGACGGCAGGAAGAAGAAGAAGGTCAGCTGCATCGCCTGCATCTGCGTGCGCGAAAAGCTGGAAATCGTATAGCCGAGCAGCACCAGCGCCAGGACGAAGATCAGCACGCCGGCGAGCAGCAGACCGAGACCGCCGACGAAGGGTACCGAGAACAGCACCTTGGCGGCGACGAGAATCACCCCGACCTGAACCGCGCCGACGATGAGATAGGGCAGGATCTTTCCGAGCATGATCTCCATCGGCGTCGCCGGCAGGGACAGAAGGTTTTCCATGGTGCCGCGTTCGAGTTCGCGGGTCAGCGCGATGGAGGTCATCATCACCATGGTCATCTGCAGGATGACGCCGAGAAGACCGGGCACGACGTTGTACTGGGTGATGCCCTCGGGATTGTAGCGCTTGTGCACGACCACCTCGAGCTTGCCGGCCATCGCCGCGGCGGCTTCGGCGGCGGCCGGCTGCTCGCGCAACAACGCCTGGGCGGCGACGGTGCCGAGCGTGGATACGGCGCCCGAGGCGACTGAGGGATCGGTCGCGTCGGCCTCGATGAGGATCTGCGGATGATCGCCGCGCTGGACGCGGCGTGCAAAATCCGAGGGGATCGTGACGACGAAAGACACGTCGCCCTTCTCGAACAGCTTCTCGGCTTCCTCGGCGGTCTGGACGATGTGGTTGAAGTGGTAGTAGCCGGTCATTTCCAGCGCCGTGACCATGGCGCGGGTGTAATGGTCCTGGCTGGTCGTCACCAGCGCCGTCGGCAGGTGCTTGGGATCGTTGTTGATCGCGTAACCGAACAGCACCAGCAGGATCAGCGGAATGCCGAGCATCATCGCGAAGGTGATGCGGTCGCGGCGCATCTGGATCAATTCCTTGTCGAGGATCGCACCAAGCCGGCGGAAGGAAAATCCGGGAATCACGACGGCTGCCCTCCCGGGTTAGCCATGAGCTGAATGAAGACATCCTCCAGGCTGGTGGTGCCCGGACGCGCGGTGACGCCGTCCGTCGCCAGCTTCGCGATGGTCTGGCGCAACTTTTCCGCGTCGCGGCCGACCACATGCAGCGTGGTGCCGAAAGGCGCGACCTGGTCGACGCCCGGCGCGCCCTGCAGTTTGTGCATGATCTGCGCAAGGTCGGACCCTTCGAGAACGTAGGTGGTCAACCCGGCCTCCGAGACAACCTCGTCGACCGTGCCACTCGTCAGCACCTTGCCGTGGGAAATATAATGGATGCGATGGCAGCGCTCGGCCTCGTCCATGTAATGGGTCGAAACCAGCACGGTTATACCGCCGGCGGCGCGTTCGTGGATCTCGTCCCAGAACTCGCGCCGCGCCTTCGGGTCGACGCCGGCGGTCGGTTCGTCAAGCAGCAGCAGTTTCGGCTTGTGCATGACGCAGGCGGCAAGCGCGAGACGCTGTTTCCAACCGCCCGAAAGCTGGCCGGCAAGCTGGCGGCGGCGCTCGGTCAGTCCGAGATCCGCCAGCGTGTCGCGAACATGGTCGCGCACCGGATGGAGTTCATAGAGCCGGGCGACGAAATTGAGGTTCTCCTCGATCGACAGATCCTCGTAGAAGGAGAATCGCTGCGTCATGTAGCCGACCTCGCGGCGGATGCGCCGGCTCTCGTTGCGAATGTCGAAACCGAGCACCTCGCCATCGCCCTCGTCCGGCGTCAGCAGGCCGCACATCATGCGAATGGTCGTGGTCTTGCCGGAGCCGTTCGGACCAAGGAAGCCGGAAATCTCGCCTTCCGCCACCTTCATCGAGACGTGATCGACGACGGCGCGCCCGGAATAGCGCTTCACCATGTTCCGGACATCGATGACGTCCACTATTTCTGCTCCGGAACAATGGCGTCGACGATCTGGCCGGGTTTCAGCGCGCTCGCCGTCTCGTCCGGCCGTGCCTCGACGAGATAGACGAGCTTCTGGCGGTTATCGAGCGAATAGATGACGGGCGGCGTGAATTCGGGCTCGTCGGAGATATAGCTTATCGTCGCATGCATGCCCGGCGTGCAGCCATCGCAGCGCACATCGAGCTTCGTCCCGACCGAGATCGAGGACAGCGCTGTTTCCGGCACATAGACGCGCAGCTTGGTCGCCCCGTCGGGCAGGACCGAAATGATCGGCGCCTGCGGGCCGGCCGTGTCGCCTTCATTGCGGATCACGTCGAAGACCATGCCGTCCACCGGCGATTCCACCGTTCGCTTACCAAGCCGCCATTCGGCGTTGTCGAGAACCGCCTGGGCCTGGGCGACGGCGGCTTCGGCCGCTGCAATCGCGTCGGGGCGCGCCGGCAGTTGCACGACGGCGAGATTGGCTTCCTGTTCGGCGATCTTGGCGTTTGCCAGTTCGAGGCTGGTGGCGGCGGAATCGTAACTCGCCTGCGAGGTGATCCCCTCCGCCAGCAGATCCTTCTGGCGGGCAAGAACGCGGCGTGCCTCGTCGGCCTGGGCGCGCGCCGAATTGAGCGAAGCCCTGACCATCTGGATTTCCTCGGGCCGCTTGCCGACCTTCAGGTCGGAAACCTGGCTCCTGGCCTGCGCCAGAGAGGCTTTCGCCTGAGCGACGGCGATCTCGGCTTCCTGACGCTCCATGCGGGCAAGGACCTGGCCGGATTCGACCCGGTCGCCGCGGCGGACTTCAACGGTCTCGATCTGCGCGGTCTCAATGGGCGCGATCAGGACATAGTCGCCTTCGACATAGCCGACGGCCGCGCCGCTCGGCTCCGCGCAGGACGTGAACATGCTGGCCACGAGCGGAAGAGCACACAACAATCCCATCATCGGCGTATCATCCTTGGCTGGCGGTTCCCGGAATCGGGCTCGCGGAGCAACCTATACGATTTCGGGGTGCCTGCACCAGCCCTTATTGAACTCATGGGTCATTAATTTTTTGTGAGATTTGCCGGCCGGATTCGGCTTTGCCGGCGCCACAATCGAAGACTAGTGTCCGGCCATGTGCGGAACAGAAGGAAGACGACCGCAATGAGCGCGGAACCGGAACCGCCGGGCAAGCCCGGCATCGATCCGACATGGTCCTCAAGCGCCAAGGACGCCGTCTCGACGGCGCTGGGAACGAGCCGTATCTGGGCGACCTTCGGGCACGGCATCGTCAACGAGGTTTACTGGCCGTCGACCGGTCATCCGCAAATCCGCGACCTCGGCTTCATCGTCGCCGGTCCGGACGGCTGGACGGAACTCAAGCGGGCGTACCGCTATTCGATCACGACACCGCAAGCCTGCGTGCCGCTGCCGCGTATCGTTCACGAAGGCGACGGCTTCCGGCTCGAGCTGGAGTTTCTCGTCCATCCGCTGCGCGATGTGCTGATGATCCGCCACACGCTGCACGGCGACGGATTTCGTCTCTATGCCCTGCTCGCGCCGCATCTGGCGGGCGCGCGCAACAACAGCGCGCTCGCCGGCGAGGATCTCCTCGCCCGCGACGACGGAACGGCGTTGTGCCTGCGCAGCGATGCCGGCTTCTCGCGCACCAGCGTCGGCTATGCCGGCTTTTCCGACGGATGGCAGGATTTCGCCTGCAACGGCGCGATGACATGGACGTATCCGCATGCCGCGGACGGCAATGTCGCGTTGATGGGCGAGATCCCGACCGCGTCCGGCACACTGGCGCTCGGTTTCGCGGAAACGCCGGAAGGCGCGCGAACACTCGCCCGATCCAGCCTTGCCGACGACTACGACGAAACGCGGCGCATCTTCGTCGAACAGTGGGAGAACTGGGCCCGGACGCTGACGCTGCCGGACACGTCGCCGGGCATGGCGCGCGAAGCGGAACTGTCGGCCACCGTCATCAAGGTGCATGAGGACCGCACCTATGCCGGCGCGATCGTCGCCAGCCTGAGCGTGCCGTGGGGCAACCGCCACGACGACACCGGCGGATACCATCTCGTCTGGACGCGCGACACGGTGGAGGCGGCGCTCGCGATGATCGCGGTCGGGCAGGTCGACGACGCGCTGCGCACGCTCGACTACCTCATCGGAACGCAGGCCGGCGACGGCAGCTGGCCGCAGAACTATTTCCCCGACGGGCGCGGTTACTGGAGCGGACGCCAGCTTGACGAGGTGGCGTTGCCGATATTGCTGGCGGCGAAGCTGAACGCGCCCGGCCGGTCGCACCATTCTCGACGCCGCGGACAACCATGGTGCGCAAGGCGGCGGAGTTCCTGGCAAGGAACGGCCCGATCAGCCCGCAGGACCGCTGGGAGGAAAATGCCGGCGCAAGCCCGTTCACGCTCGCCGTTTCGATCTGTGCGCTCGTCGCCGCGTCCGAAGCGTTCGGGGACGCCGAGCGCGACTACCTGCTGTCGCTCGCCGACAGCTGGAACGAATGCATCGAGGAATGGACCTATTCGGACGGCGGGCCCTACTGCGCCGACTATGGCGTCGACGGCTATTACGTGCGGCTGGCGCCGCCCGAGAGCGAAGGCGGACTTCACGCAACGATCAGCGTGCGCAACAGGGTGCATGGCAACGTCCCCGCCAGCGATATCGTCGGGCTGGAATTCCTCTATCTGGTCCGCACCGGGCTGCGCGCGGCCGACGACAAGCGGGTAACCGACACGGTCACCGTCATCGACGCGATGCTGCGCGCCGAAACGCCGAGCGGCCCGTGCTACTACCGCTACAATGGCGACGGATACGGCGAACACGAGGACGGATCGCATTTCGACGGCACCGGCGTCGGGCGGCCCTGGCCGCTGCTGACGGGCGAGCGCGGCCATTACGCGGTCGCGGCGGGCGAGGATGCCTCTCCCTATCTCGACGCCATGACCCGCATGACCAGCCCGGGCGGCCTTATCCCCGAGCAGATCTGGGACCGCGCACCCATTCCGGAACTGGGCCTCGAACCGGGAAAACCGGCCGGCAGCGCCATGCCGCTGGTCTGGGCGCATGCCGAATTCCTGAAGCTGCTCGCCGCGCAGGCGAACGGACGGCCGGCGGAATTGCTGGATGCGGTCGAGAGCCGTTACGGCGGCGGCAGATGGCGCGGCGCGGCACGCTGGCACTGGCGCGAGACATGTCCGTTCGGGACCCTGCCCGCCGGCCGCGCGCTGCTGATCGAGGCGACCGAACCCTTTGTAGCTGCATTCGGGCCGCGACGGCTGGGATCTTGCCGCTGATCGGCGTTCGGCGCCGGCGGCCTTCGGATTTCACGGAGTCGAATTCACCGCCGCACAGCTCGCGAACGTCAAAGAGCTGAAATTCACGTTCTACTTCCCGGAGCGCGATGCCTGGCGCGGCGCCGATTTCGCGATCGCGATCAGTTCCTGACGAAAACCGCGAAGGTGAATGCCTGCGATCGTTCATTACCTGTCCGTTTCGAAACCGGCCGCGGCCGCCTCGGCGCCGATATCCATTAGCCGGCTTAGCGATTGCGCGAGACCCGACTGTACCGCCGGATTATGTGCCAGTTCGGCGGCGAAGACTTCGCCGACCGCCAGATAACCGGCGACCGTTTCGGCGAGCGTGCCGCCCTTCTCCCAGATCGCGCGCAGGCGATCCGACATCGGATCGCGCACGTCGATGGGCCGGCCATCCTCGCCGACACCAGAAGTATAGCGCATCCAGGCGGCGACGACGAGGAACAAGCCTTCAGGCGCGCGGCCGGCGGCAAGGTTCTCGGCAATGGTTCCGAGCAGGCGTTGCGGCAGCTTCAGCGAGCCGTCCATGGCGATCTGCCATGTGCGATGGCGGATGCCCGGATTGGCGTAGCGCGCCATCAGCGCGTCGGCATAGGCAGGCAAGTCGACACCCGGCGGCGGAGTCAGGACCGGGATAATCTCGTTTTTCCAGAGATGGCGGACGAAACCGGCAAGCGCCGGGCGCGACACGGCCTCGGAGACGGTCTCGGCGCCGGCGAGATATCCGAGATAGGCGAGCGCCGAATGGGTGCCGTTGAGACAGCGCAGCTTCATGTGTTCGAAGGGGCGGACGTCCTCCACCAATTCGACGCCGACGGCACCCAGATCGGGCCGCTCGCCGCCTATGAAGCGATCCTCGATCACCCATTGGCGAAACGGCTCGTGCATGACCGGCGCGGCATCGAAGACGCCGGTGCGGGTCGCCAGACGCTCGATGTCGGCCTCGGTCGTCGCCGGGACGATGCGGTCGACCATTGTCGAGGGAAATTCGCATTCGGCTTCGATCCAGCGGGCGAGGCTCTCGTCCATGCGACCGGCCAGTTCCAGCACGATGCCGCGCAGCATGTTTCCGTTCTCAGGCAGGTTGTCGCAGCACAGCACCGTGAACGGCGCAACGCCCGCCTGGCGGCGGCGGTCGAGCGCGCGGCAGAGATAACCCGGCGCGGAGACTGGCCGAGCCGGATCGGCGAGATCGCGAACGATATCGGGGTGCGAAAAATCGAGCTGGCCGGTCGAGGCCGCGTGGCAGTAGCCTTTCTCGGTGACGGTCAGCGAGACGATTTTCACCGCCGGTTCGGCCATCGCGGCGAGCACCGCTTCGGGGTTCTCGGGCGCGACCAGCATGGATTGCAGCGCGGTGGCGACATGCAGCGTCTCGCCATCCGGACCAAGTTCGCAGGCCGTGTAGGCATAGTCCTGCGGGGCGAGACGATCGCGCAGATCGGGATGGCGCAGGCTGACGCCGAGGATGCCCCAGTCGCCGCCGGATACGGCCATCGCCTCTTCAAGATAGAGCGCGCCGAAGGCGCGAAAGAAGGCGCCGAGGCCGAGATGGACGATGCCGACGCCCGGTTTCGGCGCGCCGGCGGGCCGGGTCAGGCGCGGCGTCACAACCGGTACGCCTTTCTGGCCAGGGTGCAGGTCAGGTCGCGCGCCATCTCCTGCGCCTCATCGAGACCGATGCGTCCGTCGCCGACGAGACCGGCCAGCCAGGCGCAATCTACACGTCGGGCGACATCGTGGCGGGCCGGAATCGAGCAAAACGCGCGGGTATCGTCGTTGAAGCCGACAGTGTTGTAGATGCCGGCGGTCTCGGTGACGATCTGGCGGAAGCGCATCATGCCTTCCGGACTGTCGAAGAACCACCAGGGCGGCCCGAGCCGAAGCGCCGGATAGACGCCGGCGAGCGGTGCCAGTTCGCGCGAATAGACCGTCTCGTCGAGGGTAAAAAGGATGACCGTCAGGTCGGGCCGCAGGCCGACGGCGTCGAGCAGCGGTTTCAGCGCGCGGACATAATCGGTACGCACCGGAATGTCGAAACCCTTGTCGCGGCCGAAGCGGGCGAGCGTCGTCAGGCGAATGGTTGCGGAAGGAACCGGCATGGATCTGCATGACAAGGCCGTCCTCGATGCTCATCCGCGCCATTTCGGTCAGCATGTGACCGCGAAAGGCGTCGGCTTCGCCGGCCGAAAGATCGCCCTTCAGCGCGCGGGCGTAAAGGGCGGCCGCATCGCCGCGCGGCAGGTCCTCGGTGCGCGCGGAGGGATGGCCGTGGTCGCTCGCCGTCGCGCCATGTTGCTTGAAGAAGGCGCGGCGGACGCGATGGGCTTCCAGATAGCCATCGAAAGTCGCGGTGTCGCAGCCGGTCAGTTCGCCGAATTTCCCGATATTGGCGGCGAAGCCGTCGGCCTCCGGGTCGATCACCGTGTCCGGGCGATAGGTCGTGACGACGCGGCCCTGCCAGCCGGACTCGGCGATCATGCGGTGCCATCTCAGATCGTCGAGCGCGCCTTCGGTCGTCGACAGCGCCTCGATGTTGAAGCGCTCGAACAGGGCGCGCGGCCGGTATTCGTCCGAGGCGAGGCGTTCTGCGATCGCGTCGTAATACCTGTCGGCGGTTTCGGCGGAGAGCCGCTCGGTCAGGCCGAACAGGGTCTCGAAGGAATGGTCCAGCCAAAGCCGTGTCGGCGTAGCGCGGAAGAGGTGATAGTGGCTGGCGAACAGCCGCCAGATCTTGCGGCCGTCGGTTTCCACCGGGCCGCCGTCGGCGCGCGGCACGCCGAGGTCGGCGAGGTCGATGCCCTGCGAACACAGCATGCGGAAAACGTAGTGGTCCGGCGTGACAAAGAGCTGTGCCGGATCGGGAAAGCGCTCGTTTTCGGCAAACCAGCGCGGATCGGTGTGGCCATGCGGGCTGATGATCGGCAGGTCCGCGATGTCCTCATAGAGACGACGCGCGCGTTTTCGCGTTTCGGGATCGGTCGGAAAGAGCCTGTCCGGATCAAGCAGGGGCATGTCGTCCTCTTGGTGTCGTCCGCGTGTTTAACCGAAAGCGAGGTTGGGGAGCCAGAGCACGATCCCCGGAAAGAACAGAAGCGTCAGCACCAGCAGCAGGATCGCGGCGACGAAGGGCAGCGATTCACGGACATAATCCTCGATCCGGCAGTCGAGCAGGCTGCACACGTTTCGCGGAAATGTCAACGCCGGCATTCCGGACAATCGGCACGAAGAATCGGCGTCCGCAGCGAGGCGGGGATCGTGCTTTCGACGAACAGACCGGCGACAAGCAGGCCGAGCGGGATCATCGCTATGATGATTTCCGGATTGCTGAGCCCGCCGGCCATGACGCCGGCGATATATTGAGGCACCTGCATGAAGATGATGGCGGAGCCCATCATGCCGGACATCAGGATGATCAGCATGATGCGACCGATGTCGGAGACCGCATGCGCATATGAGCGCTGGCGAGATCGGCCGGGCCGATGATCGGCTTCCCGATCAGCAGGTGGCGTTCACCCCGCCAACGGTTGAAGCCGAGCACCTTGTACAGCGGGGCGGATTGAGCGAGTGCGGTGTCGACGCTCTGCGTGTAGTCAGCCGCCGATGCGCTGCCGGTCGCCGCGAGCGTGACCGAAGGAGACTTGATCTTTGGGTATTTGATGGTCTTTCTCCTCCCTGTCAGCGCCATTCTCCATCATTTCGCCCGTTTGACGAAACGCTAGTATGGTAGTATATAAAAAGTCAAGATGACACTTGATCTGGATCCCGACACTCTTCCGGCCTTCGCCGTTCCGGCCCGCCCGTCGACGATGGGAAATCACGTCTTCGACGTGTTGCGCCAGGCGATCATCCAGCTTCGGCTGAAGCCCGGAAACGCGGTCTCCGAAACGCGAGATCGCCAAGCAACTCGGCGTGTCGCGGCAACCCGTGCGCGAGGCGATCATCAAGCTCGCCGAGGCGGGGCTGGTCGAAGTGCGTCCGCAGCGCGGCACCTATGTGCGGCTGATCTCAAAGCGCGAGGTCGAGACGGCGCGGTTCCTGCGCGAGGCGATCGAGATCGCGATCGCGCGCAAGGCGGCGGAGACGGGCGGTCCGAACGCCGCGGCGCAATTGCGTGATTGCATCGCGCGGCAGCAGACGGCGGAGGCGACCGGCGTCTATACCGAGTTCCTGCGTCTCGACGAGGAGTTTCACCAGACGATCGCGCGTGCCGCCGATTGCGAAAGCGCGTGGAAAGTGCTGGAAGGGCTCAAGGCGCAGATGGACCGGGTGCGGCTCCTGTCGATCCCGACGGCGACGCCGGTCGGGACGTTGATCGCCCAGCACAACGCGATCGCCGAGGCGGTGATTGCCGGAAACGCGGATGGCGCTGAGGACGCCATGCGCATACACCTGCGGGAGATACTGAAATCATTGCCGAAACTGTCGGCGGAGCACGCCGACCTGTTCGTGGAGTAGTCGCCGGGGAACCGGCCAACAACAAGCGCCGCAGGCAGACTGCCGGCGAGAGGGAGCAAGACGGGGATGCGACGCACTTGGCGCTGGTTCGGGCCTGAGGACAGGGTGTCCGTCGACGACATGCTGCAATCGAGCGCCGAAGGCGTCGTCTCGGCGCTGCACCACGTGCCGACAGGCGCGGTGTGGAGCAGCGAGGAGATCGAAAAGCGACAGGCCGAAATCGCACGCAAGAACGATGGCAGCGCGTCAGGGCTTGCCTGGGAGGTGGTCGAAAGCCTGCCCGTTTCCGAAGACGTCAAGAAGCAGAGCGGCGACTGGCGCACCCATGTCGACGCCTACAGGGAGAGCCTCGCCAACATCGCCGCCGCCGGCATCGAGACGATCTGCTACAATTTCATGCCGGTGCTGGACTGGACACGCACCGACCTCGCATGGCGTCTGCCAACCGGCGGCACCTGCATGCGATTCGACCTGATCGATTTCGCCGCGTTCGACATCCACATCCTGAAGCGCAGCGCCGCGCGGGAGGAGTTTCCGCCCGAAATCGCCGACGAGGCGGACGCACGCTTCGCCGCGATGAGCGGGGAGCGCAAGAAGCAACTGGCGACCAATGTCGTGTTCGGCCTGCCGGGCGCGGCGGAGCACATGACGCTCGACCAGGTAAAAGCGCATCTTGCCGAATATGACCGGATCTCGCCGGAAAGGCTGCGCCGGCACTTGATCGACTTCCTTTCCGAAGTCGTGCCGACCGCGGAGAAACTCGGCTTGCGCCTCTGCTGCCATCCCGATGACCCGCCCTTCGGCCTGCTCGGCCTGCCGCGGGTGATGTCGACGGAAACCGATTACCGGAAAGCTCTCGACGCCGTGCCGAGCCCGGCGAACGGCGTGACGTTGTGCTCGGGATCGCTCGGCGCACGGCCGGACAACGACCTTCCCGGCATGATGGAACGGCTCGGCGACAGGGTGCATTTCCTGCATCTGCGCAACGTCAAGCGCGAGAGCGCCGCCATGCGCGGCTCTTTCCATGAAGCCGAACACCTGACCGGCGATACCGACATGGTGAAGCTGATCGCCGCCGCGCTCGCGGAGGAAGCGAAACGGCGCGCGGCGGGGCGGGCCGACCATTCGATCCCGTTCAGGCCGGATCACGGCCAGGACATTCTCGACGATCTCGGCCGCAAGGCACAGCCGGGCTATCCGGCTATCGGACGGATGAAGGGGCTTGCCGAATTGCGCGGCATCATCACCGCGCTGTCGCATCGCGATTTCGGGCTGGAAGCCGGCTAACGAATAGCGTCAGGTCTTGACGTCAGGCTCCGTCCGGCCGGTGAAGCGGGCTATTCCGCCGATCTCGTCGGCGGCGGATATCACCTTCGCCAGCGCGTCCTGGGCGTCGCGATGCATCTTCGCCGGATCGGCTTCGACGTCTTCCAGATAGACACGCAGCGTCGCGCCGACGGTTCCCGTGCCGGACAGGCGATAGACGATGCGCGCGCCGCCCTCGAACACCACGCGGATGCCCTGGTTTTCCGACCGCGACCCGTCGACCGGATCGTCATAGGCGAACTCGTCCGCGCTCTCGACCGTGAGGCCGGAAAAGACCTTGCCAGGCAGGCCCGGAAGCGAAGCGCGCAGGGCGTCGACCATCGCATTGGCCTTGTTCGTCTCGACGCCCTCGTAGTCGTGGCGCGAATAGTAGTTCCGGCCGAACTCGCTCCAGTGGCGGGTCATGATGTCGGCGACGGATTCGCGCCTGACGGCGATGATGTTCAGCCACAGCAATACGGCCCAAAGACCGTCCTTCTCGCGGACATGGTCGGAGCCGGTGCCGGCGCTCTCCTCGCCGCACAGCGAGACGCGGCCGGCATCGAGAAGATTGCCGAAGAATTTCCAGCCGGTCGGCGTCTCGTAACAATCGAGTCCCTTGGCGGCGGCGACGCGGTCGAGCGCGCGGCTGGTCGGCATGGAGCGCGCGACACCCTTCAGGCCGCCGGCGTAACCGGGCGCCAGATGAGCGCTGGCGGCGAGCACCGCGAGGCTGTCGGACGGCGTCACGTAGATGCCGCGGCCGACGATCATGTTGCGGTCGCCGTCACCGTCGGAGGCCGCGCCGAAATCCGGGGCGTCATCGGCGAACATCGTATCCATCAGTTCCTTCGCCCAGATCGGATTCGGGTCGGGATGGCCGCCACCGAAATCGGGCAACGGGACGGCATTGACGACGCTGCCCGCCGTCGCGCCGAGCGTTTCCTCGAGGATCGCCTTCGCGTACGGCCCCGTCACCGCATGCATGGCGTCGAAACGCAGCCGGAAACCGGACGAGAGAAGGCCGCGGATGGCGTCGAAATCGAACAGCATTTCCATCAGGGCCGCGTAGTCGGCGACGGGATCGACGATCTCGATCTCCATACCGGCGAGCTGTTTGGAGCCCAGCAACGACAGGTCGATGTCCTGGCTCTCGACGATGTCGTAGGACGTCACCTGTCTGGTCGCCTCGAAGATGCGGTTGGTAACCTCCTCCGGCGCCGGCCCGCCGTTCGGCGTGTTGAACTTGACGCCGAAATCCTCTTCCGGCCCGCCGGGATTATGGCTTGCCGACATGATGATGCCGCCGTCGGTCTTGCGGATACGGATCAGGTTGGAGGCTGCCGGGGTCGACAACAGCGCGTTCTGGCCGACGATGACCTTTTTCGCGCCGCTCGCCGCCGCCATGCGCAGGATCACCTGGGCGGCGCGGTCGTTGAAGTATCGCCCGTCACCGCCGAGAACGAGCGTCTTGCCGGCCACGCCGCCGATACCGCTCCAGATCGCCTGGACGAAATTCTCGAGATAGTGCGCGCCCATGAAGACGCGGGTCTTCTTGCGCAAACCGGAAGTGCCGGGCTTTTGCCCCTCGATCGGCGTCGTCTGAACGGTGATACGCTGCATCCATTCCTCCTATCGCCCTGACCGGGCCATGATGTCCGCCGTGCGCCGAAACCGTTCGTCTTCCGCGAATCCGGACGCGGCAACCGGCAGGCGGCGGCGCCAGTTCGGGTGTTCGAAGACGGTGCCGGGCAGATTGGCCTGTTCCTCGATCCCCAGAATATCCTCAACCTGCAGCGCGACAAGCCGTGAACTGGCATTGGCCAGAAAGGCGTGCATAGCGTCCGGCGATCCGGAATGATCGTCGACCATATCATCGAAGGCCGCAACATCGCCGTGGCGCTGTTCGGTTTCGAACTGCGCGGCGCCCGGATCCATGTCGCCGAGCTTTTCGCGCCACGCGATATCGAGACCCTTGCGCCAGCCGAGCCAGGTCGGCAGGTCGTGCGACGCAAACGAGGCCAGAGTCTGCGCGTCATAGGACGAAGACGGCAGGAAGCCGCGCGTGCCATGCCAGTCACGCTCGAAGATCGCGACGCGGCAGCCGAGAATGCCGGATGCGTCGAGATCGGCGCGCAATCCGTCGGGGATGTTGCCGAGGTCTTCGCCGATAATTGCCGCGCCGGCGCGCGCCGCCTCGATGCGCGCAACCGCCAGCATCGCCGCCTTCGGCATGGAAACGTAAAGCCCCGGCAGTCCCTCGGGACACCAGAAAGCGCGGTCGAAGCCCAGAATATGGTCGATGCGCAGAAGGCCGGAAAAGCGGAGCTGCTCGCGCAGCGTCTCGGCGAGCACGCAAAACCCGGTATCGACAAGCGCGCGCGGCGACAATGGTGCGACGCCCCAGACCTGCCCATCCGGCGAGAACGCGTCCGGCGGCGCGCCGAGAGATACGCCGCGCGCAAACAGCGACGGATCGGCCCAGGTCTCGGCTCCGGCCGGGTGCGTGCCGACGGCAAGATCGAGATAAAGGCCGTAATGCATGCCGGCATCCTGTGCCGCCTTCTTTGCGCCGCCAAGCTGCGTTTCGGCGCGCCATTGCAGCCAGGCATGGAAGCGAACGCGATCGGCATTGGCCGCGGCGAAACCCTGCACCGCCGCGCTCCTCGGATCGCCCAACTCCTCCGGCCAGTCGGTCCAGTAAGCGCCGTGGACCCCGGACAAGGCCTGGTGGATCGCGAAGCGGGCGAGTTCCCCGCCACGCCCGGTCCGCCACGCCTCGAAGGCCGGATCGCCGCCGCCGGCCGCGAAACGGGCATAGTCCGCTTCCAGCGCCTCGCACCGTGCGGCGAGCGCGGCCGGATAGTCGATCAGGTCACCGTCGCAGGTTCCGTTGTCGCCCATGACCGCGATGTGATTGACATTCAGGTGGCGACGGCTCGACGGCGCATAGGGGCTGAAATTGAGCGGATCTTCCGGAAAGCCGGCATGGACCGGATTGATGCCGAGAAAGGACGCACCGAGGCCGCCAAGCGCTCGCGCCGCACGGGCGAGATCGTCATAGCTGCCAAGGCCGCCGCCGGATTCCGGCTTCAAGCCGTAGAGCGGCGCCATGACGCCCCATGCGCGCGGCGGTTCGTCCAGACGGTCCGGCGCGACGAGCAGCGTCGCCACATCGTCGCCGACATGAAGCTTGTGGCGTCCGGCCGGAAGCCGCTCGAATTCGATCCGGCCTTCGGAACGGCCTTCGGCGAATTCGCCGTTTTCGAAATGCAGCCGCCACTCGGCCGCGCCTTCGCCGCACGGGTTGATATGTGCAGGCCGGTCGGCGGAAAGCACCAACCATTCGGGGATGCGCCGGCGGGCGCGGTCCTCGCGCAGGAAATGCACGCTTTCCCAGGCCGCGGCGTCGTCATCGGCACCGTAACCGAGAGCGGCCAGCACAGCGCGCAGGCTTTCCGGGGGCGCCTCGCGCCACTGGTTGGAGCCGTCATTGTAGCGCCAGACCAGCCCGGCTTCGGTGGCCAGGGCCTCCAGCGCCTCGCTCACGCCGACTTCTCCAGAACCAGGACGACGACCGATTCCTCGGTAACAGCGATCGTGCCGCCATGGACGGGTTTCGCCCCCGTATCGGGATGGGCGGTGTCGATCTGCAGACACCAGATCTGACCGGGCGGCTCCTGCGGGACGACGACCTCGGTGGCCGGTCCGGCGTTGAAGACGGCAAAGATCGCGTATTCGAGCGCCGCGTAACGTGGCGTGCCGGACGCGGTGCGCATCTCGACGCAAACCAGGTGTAGCTGCGGATCCTCCCAATCGGAGCTGGTCATCGGTTCGCCGTCGGCGCGCCGCCAGAACAGGTCCTCCTTCCCGTCGATGACGCGCTCGCGGGCATGCAGGAAACGCTTCTGGCGCAGGATCGGGTGGGCCTTGCGGAACGCGATCATGTGCCGGGTGAATTCGAGGAACGCCTCGTCGGCATTGCCCCAGTCGATCCAGCTCGTCTCGTTGTCCTGGCAATAGGCGTTGTTGTTGCCGCCCTGACTGTGACCGACCTCGTCGCCGGCGAGGATCATCGGCGTGCCCTGGGCAAGCAGCAGCGTCGCCATCATGTTACGGCGGCGGCGTGCGCGCGCCGACAGGATGGCGATATCCGCGGTTTCGCCCTCGACGCCCATATTGTCGGAGAAATTCTCGTTGTGGCCGTCGGCGTTATCCTCGCCATTGGCCTCGTTGTGCTTGTGATTGTAGGCGACGACATCGGCCAGCGTGAAGCCGTCATGAGCGGAGATGAAGTTGACCGACGCGGCCGCGGGCCGGCCGGAATGGTCGAACTGCAGCGCCGAGCCGGTCAGCCGGTCGGCGAGATCCGGCGAACGGCCGGGATCGCCGCGCCAGAACCGGCGCACACCGTCGCGGAAACGGTCGTTCCATTCCATGAAGGGTGGCGGAAAGGCGCCCAGCTGATAACCGCCGGGACCGATATCCCAGGGCTCGGCGATCAGCTTTACCCGGGCGAGGACCGGGTCCTGACGCACCGCGTCGAAGAAGGAGGCGCCGCGATCGAAGCCGGCGTCGGTGCGCCCGAGCGTCGAGCAGAGATCGAAACGAAAGCCGTCGACATGCATGTGCTCGACCCAGTAGCGCAGCGAGTCCATTACCATGCGCAGCACCATCGGATGGTCGAGATTGAGCGTGTTGCCGGTGCCGGTGTCGTTGACGTAGTAGCGCGGATTGCGCTCGAGCCGGTAATAGCTGCGATTATCGAGACCGCGGAATGACAATGTCGGTCCGAGTTCGCTGCCCTCGCCGGTGTGGTTATAGACCACGTCCATCAGGACCTCGATCCCGGCGGCATGGAACCGCGCCACCATGGTCTGGAACTCGGCGATCGAGGAGTCGTTCAGGTAACGCGGCTCGGGCGCGAAGAATCCGATCGTCTGATAGCCCCAGTAATTCGTTAGATTCTTCGCGGTCAGGAACTGGTCGTCGAGAAAGGCCTGCGACGGCAGAAGTTCGATCGAGGTGATGCCGAGCTTGACCAGATAGTCGAGCATCGGCTCCGACGACAGGCCGAGAAAGGTGCCGGGCGGCGTAGCCGTCGGATGCAGCTTCGTCATGCCCTTCACATGTGCCTCGTAGATGACCGTCTCGGCGACAGGCACGCCCGGAGCGCAATCCTCGCCCCATGAAAAGGCGGGATCGGCGACGACGCATCTGGGCATGAAGGGCGCGCTGTCGCGGGTGTCGAAGCTCAGATCGTCGCGCTTGGACCCGGCCTCGTACCCCATCAGGACGGGCGACCATTTCGGATGACCGGTCAGCCGCTTCGCGTAGGGGTCGAGCAGCAGCTTGTTCGGGTTGAAACGGTGTCCCTCGTCCGGACGGTAGGGCCCGTGCGCGCGATAGCCGTAAAGCTGGCCCGGCCGCAGACCGGGGATGTAACCGTGCCAGACATCGCCATCGCGCTCCGGCAGGTCGATGCGGGCGATTTCCTTCTTGCCGTCATCGGAAAACAGGCACAGCGTCATGCTGCTCGCATGTTCGGAGAACACCGCGAAATTGACGCCGTCGCCGTCGAAGGTCGCACCGACGGGCGTCGCGCGGCCGGCGCAGATCGTGAATTCGTCGCTCATGTGTTCGAACCGAGGCTTTCATAAAGCGCGGCATAGCGCGGCGCGGACGCCGCCCAGCCCACGGGATGGCGCATGGCGTTGCGTTGCATGCGGTCCCAAACAGGCTTGTCGGCATAAAGGTCGCAAAGCTGCAGAAGCGCGCCGGACAATGCGCCGGTATTGACCGGGTGGAATTGCAGTCCGGTGGCGACGCCCGCCGTGATCGCCGCGTCGTTGGCCGGAATGATGGTGTCGGCGAGGCCGCCCGTCAGCGCCACGACAGGGATCGTGCCATAGCGCAAACCGTAAAGCTGGGTCAGACCGCAGGGCTCGAAACGCGACGGAACGATAACAGCATCGCCGCCGGCGATCAGGCGGTGCGACAGTTCCTCGTTGTAGCCGATATGCACCGAAACCTCCGGCATGGTGTCGGCGGCCTTGAGCCAAGCCTTTTCGAGCTCTGCCTCGCCGGAGCCCAGGAGCGCGACCTGGCCGCCGCGCAAAACGAAGGCCGGCAGCGCCTGCAGCAGGACGTCGAGGCCCTTCTGATGCGTCAGGCGCGATATGACGACGGCGAGCGGGCCGTCCTTGGCGGCAAGGCCCAGTTCCGTAATCAGCGCCCTGCGATTCTCCGCCTTGCGCTTGGGCGACTTGTAGCGCGACACCTGCGGATCGGTCTGGGGGTTCCAGACGGTTTCATCAATGCCGTTGAGGATCCCGACCAGATCGGCCTGGCGCGCGCGCAGCACGCCGTCGAGCCCCATGCCGAAATCGGGCAGCATCAGCTCGCGGGCATAGGTCGGACTTACCGTCGACAGCTTGTCGGCGAAGACGAGGCCAGCCTTCAGCGCGTTGATCTGGCCGTAATATTCGAAGCCGTCGGGATGAAAACCCCATTGCGGCAGCCGCAAATCCTTGAGCCGCGCGACCGGGGCCATGCCGTGAAAGGCGATGTTGTGGATGGTCAGAAGCGTCCCAACCTGGTGCGATGTTTCCATCTCGCGCAGATAGACGGGCGTGAGCGCGGCCTGCCAGTCGTGCAGATGCAGCACCTCCGGCCGCCAGTCCTTGATTCCCTCGACCGCGATCTGCGCCGCGACCCAGCTCAGCGCGGCGAAGCGCTCCGGATTGTCCGGCCAGTCGCGGCCGTCGGGACCGAGATAGATCGAGCCTTCCCGGTCATAGAGATGCGGCGCGTCGAGGACCAGCAGATCGAGGCCCGCCGCCTTGGCGGCGATCACCCGCGCCGGCCCGCCCATGAGATCTTCGTCGCTCCAGACTTCGCGGCCCTTGCGGCCGAGCGCCTTCATGACCGCCGGATAGCCGGGAAGAAGGGTGCGCAGTTTCCAGTCCTGCGCCACAAGCGCGCCGGGCAGCGCGCCGACGACATCCGCGAGGCCTCCCGTCTTGACCAGCGGCGCGCATTCCGACGCCACCGACAGGGCATTTCTCATCCGGCGGCTCTCCTGTCGAGCATGTCCTGGGTGATCAGGGTTATTCCGTTCTCGCTGACGCGGAACCATTTCGCGTCCTCTTCCGGATCCTCGCCGACGACGAGACCAGTCGGGATGACGACGCCGCGGTCGATGACGACGTTCGTCAATCGCGCCGACCGTTCGATGACGGCATAGGGCAGCACGACCGCGTGGTCGAGAACGGAGTAGGAATTGGAGTGAACGCCGGTAAAGAGGAGCGAATTGCGCACCTCGGTTCCGGAGATGATGCAGCCGCCGGAAACGAGACTGGAAACGGCCGTGCCGCGCCGCGTTTCCTCGTCATGGATGAATTTTGCCGGCGGCACGCTTTCCGAATAGGTCCAGATCGGCCAGTTGCGGTCCCACAGATCGAGGTCCGGATTGAAATCCGTCAGGTCGATATTGGCCTTCCAGAAGGCGTCGACCGTGCCGACGTCGCGCCAGTAGGCTGGCGCTTCCGGCACGTGTCTTACGCAGCTTCGAGCGAAGCGATGGGCAACGGCCTTGCCATTCTTGACAATGTCCGGGATCAGATCGCCACCGAAATCGTGCCGGGAATCGGGATTTTCGGCGTCGGCAAGCAGCAATTCGCGCAGGAACGGCCAGGAAAAGACGTAGATCCCCATGGAAGCGAGCGCCACATCCGGGTCTTCCGGCGTCCCCGGCGGATCGGCGGGCTTTTCGAGGAAAGCGGTGATACGATCCTTCTCGTCGATGGCCATGACGCCAAAGGCGCTGGCCTCCTCGCGCGGAACCGTCAGGCAGCCAACGGTAACGTCCGCGCCGGTCTCGACATGCTGACGCAGCATGATTTCGTAGTCCATCTTGTAGACGTGATCGCCGGCGAGGATGAGAACGTAGTCGACATTGTAGCTGTCGACGATGTCGATGTTCTGGGTTACCGCATCGGCCGTACCGAGATACCACTGGTTTTCCTGAACGCGTTGTGAAGCCGGCAAAATATCCAGATATTCGTTGCGTTCCGGACGGAAGAAGTTCCAGCCGCGCTGACAATGGCGGATCAGCGAATGCGCCTTGTACTGGGTGGCAATCGCCATCTTGCGAATACCCGAATTGAGCGCGTTGGAAAGGGCGAAGTCGATGATCCGCGTCTTGCCGCCGAAATAGACCGCGGGTTTCGCCCGCTTGTCAGTCAGTTCCTGCAGCCGGCTGCCGCGGCCCCCGGCAAGGACAAAGGCCATGCTTCTGGTGGTCAAGCGGGAAAATTCCATGATTGCTACTCCTCCCTAGGTCTGCCCGTCATAGGTCAAGAAAACGGCCGATAGCGGCGGTAGCGTCACCGGCGCCGAGGCCGGCTGACCGTGATGGCCCTGGGCCGTCGCCGTGACGCCGCCCATATTGCCGCGGTTGCCGCCGCCATAGATGCCTGCGTCGGTGTTAAGCGCCTCCAGCCATTTTCCCTGCAATGGAAGACCGCAGCGCCAGTCGCGCCGTTCAACCGGAGTGAAATTGCAAATCACGACCACCGGCGGGTCGTCCGGCCCGCCACGCCTGATCCAGGCGAAGATGGAATTGTCGGCATCATTGGCCTCGATCCACTGGAAACCGTCACTGTCGCAATCCTTGACATGAAGCGCCGGCGTCGCGCGGTAGAGGGTATTCAGATCACGGACCAGCCGCTGCACGCCATGATGGGCGGGGCGTGACGCCGCATCCCAGTCGACCTCGCCGGCCTGGCTCCATTCCGACGGCTGGCCGAATTCGCAGCCCATGAAGAGCAGCTTCTTGCCGGGATGCCCCCACATGAAGCCGTAATAGGCGCGCAAATTGGCGAACCGTTCCCAGTCGTTGCCAGGCATGCGGCCGAGCATGGACCCTTTGCCGTGCACGACCTCGTCATGGCTGATCGGCAGGATGAAGTTTTCCGAAAAGGCATAGTGGAGCCCGAAGGTCATCTGGTGATGATGGTACCTGCGGTGGACGGGCTCGCGCTTGATGTAGTCGAGCGTGTCGTTCATCCAGCCCATGTTCCACTTGTAGCCGAAGCCGAGACCGCCGGTGTCGACCGGGCGCGACACGCCGGGATAGCTCGTGCTCTCCTCGGCGGCGGTCATGATGCCCGGGACCTCGCCATAGACGGTCGTGTTCATGCGCTGAAGCATCGAGATGGCTTCGAGGTTCTCGCGCCCGCCGTGAACGTTGGGGATCCACTCGCCTTCCTTGCGCGAATAGTCGCGGTAGAGCATCGAGGCGACGGCATCCACCCGCAGGCCGTCGATGTGGTACTCCTCAAGCCAGTAGAGCGCGTTCGAGATCAGGTAGTTGGCGACCTCGACACGCCCGTAATTGAAGATCAGCGTGTTCCAGTCCTTGTGGAAACCCTCGCGTGGATCGGCATGTTCGTAGAGTGGCGTGCCGTCGAAATGCGCCAGTCCATGCGCGTCGGTCGGGAAATGGCCGGGCACCCAGTCGAGGATGACGCCGATGCCCTTGTCGTGCGCCGCCTCGATGAGATCGCGGAACTCGTGCGGCGGACCGTGGCGAATCGTCGGCGCGAACAGCCCGACGGGCTGGTAGCCCCATGACCCGTCGAAAGGATGCTCGCTGAGCGGCAAAAACTCGATGTGGGTAAAGCCCATGTCGTGGACATAGTCGACCAGTTCGCTCGCCGCCTCCCTGTAGGAGATCATCCGGTTGTCCTGGTCGTGAACGCGTTTCCAGGAGCCGAGATGGACCTCGTAGATGGCGATCGGCGCGGTGCGCGCGTTCCGGCCGGTACGGTCTTCCATCCAGGAGCCGTCCTTCCAGCCGTAACCGGCAATGTCGCGCACCATCGAGGCCGTATGGGGCGGATGTTCGGCGCCGAAACCGATCGGATCGGCCTTCAGCGGCTGCACCGCGCCGTCGGGCCCGACAATGCGGTACTTGTAACGGGCGCCCTCGCCGACCTCGGGAATGAAGATTTCCCAGACGCCGGTCGCCCCGCGGCGGCGCATGACATGGCGCCTTCCATCCCACCAGTTGAAATCGCCGACGACGGATACGCGCCTTGCGTTCGGCGCCCAGACGGCGAAATGCGTGCCGTGGGCGCCTTCGTGCGTCATCAAATGCGCACCAAGGACTTTCCACAATCGGCGATGCGTGCCCTCGCCGATCAGATACTCGTCCATCTCGCCGATGACCGGGCCGAAGCGGTAGGGATCGTCGTAATCCCATGCCTGCCCGTTTGCGGAGCCATGCAGGCGGTACGGCTTGCGGCCGGGAATCTCGCCGAAAAAAACGGACGGGATGTCGGGTACCGGCGAAAGCTCCGCCATGACGCCGTCAATCTCCGCCGACAGAGAGCGGGCGCCCGGATCATAGGCGACGAGCCAAGTTTTCTTGCCGATTTCGTGCGGGCCGAGAACCGCGAACGGATCGTCATGCGTGCCATCGGCGATTTGCCGCGCCACGGCCGGAGGAACAAGCTTTTCGATCGGTTTCGCGGCCTTCATGGGGCCAGCGTATTCGCTTGTCACCGAATAGCAACAGCGAAACGCGGCGCAATCGATTACAGTTATGTAACGGAATGGGCGGACCAGATATCCGCCATGTAACCGCGAATGGTGCGATCGGACGAGAACCAGCCGGTGCGCGCCGTATTCAACGCCGCCATGCGCATCCAGCGGTCACGATCCTTGAAGACCTGATCGACCTCGCGCTGCTTGCCGTAATAGGCTTGGAAGTCGGAACAGACGAGGAAGTAGTCCGACCAGCGCAGGTTTTCCGCAATATCGGTGTAGCGATCCGGATCTCCCGGCGAAAAGACGCCGCGCTCGATATCGGCTATGGCACCCGCCAGTTCGGGGCTGGCGTCGATCGCCTTGCGGGCATGGTCGGGAACCGCGCGGCGGGCGACAACCTCCGGCGCGGTCATGCCAAAGAGGAAGAAGTTCTCGGCACCGACGTGTTCGCGGATCTCGACATTGGCGCCGTCGAGCGTGCCGATGGTCAGCGCGCCGTTGAGCGCGAATTTCATGTTGCCGGTGCCGGACGCCTCCTTGCCGGCCGTCGAGATCTGCTCGGACAGGTCGGCGGCGGGAATCAACCGCTCGGCAAGCGTGACGTTGTAATTGGGCAGATAGATCACCTTGAGCAGTTTCGAGGTCACGGGATCGGCGTTGATGATCCGCGCGACGTCGTTGATCAGGTGAATGATCTTCTTGGCGAAGACGTAGCCCGGCGCGGCCTTGCCCGCGAAAATCTTGACGCGCGGTGTCCAGTCGCCATTCGGATTGTCGCGGATGGCGCGCCAGAGCGCGATGGTTTCCAGGATGTTCAGATGCTGGCGCTTGTATTCATGGATGCGCTTGATCTGGATGTCGAACATGGCCTCGGGGTCGAGTTGCAGCCCCTCGGTGTCGCGCACGAAATGCGCCAGTTCGGCCTTGTTCTTCGCTTTCGCATCGGCGAAGGCGTCGCGAAAACCGGCGTCTTCGGCATACGGCTCCAGTTCCGACAGGCGTTCGAGATGGCCGACCCAGTCGTTGCCGATGGTCTGGTCGATCAGGCCGCTCAGCACCGGGATTGCACGACAGCACCCAGCGGCGCGGGGTGACGCCGTTGGTCTCGTTGACGATGCGCTCGGGATGAAGGCGGTTCAATTCGGCGAAGACCGTCTGTTTCATCAGGTCGGTATGAAGCGCGGACACGCCGTTGATGCGATGCGCCATGACGAAGGACAATTCGCCCATCTTGACGTTGCCGTTCTCGACGACCGTCACCTTGCGGCTCGGGTTCTGGCGGGCGTGCAACTCGTCGATGCGCTCGATCAGCTGCAGATGGCGCGGCAGCAGCGCACCCATCAGCCCTTCCGACCAGCGCTCCAGCGCTTCCGGCATCAGCGTGTGGTTGGTGTAGGACAGGCAGGCGCGGGCGATCTCGACGGCGTCCTCGAAATCGATGTCCTTCTCGTCATGCAGGAGGCGAACAAGCTCCGGCCCGGCGATCGCCGGATGGGTGTCGTTGAGCTGGATTGCCGCCTTGTGCGGCAGCTTGCGCAGGTCATCATACTCGGACAGGAACCGGCGCAGGATGTCGCGCAGCGAGGCGGCGGTGAAGAAATATTCCTGCTTCAGGCGCAGCGCCTTGCCCTGCTCCGTGGTGTCGTCGGGATAGAGCACGCGCGAGATGGTGCGCGCCAGCGCTTCCGGCTCGGCGGCGGCGGCGTATTCGCCACGGTTAAAACTCTCGAGGTCGAAGATGCGGGTCGATTGCGCGCTCCACAAGCGCAGCGTATTGGCCCAGTTTCCCCGCCATCCGATGATCGGCGTGTCATGCGCGGCGGCGATCACGCGCTCCTCGGGCTGCCAAAGGGCCTTGCGGCCGGATTCCACGACGGGACCTCCGAACCCGATTTCGAAGGCGCATTCGGGCCGCTCGAACTCCCAGGTGTGCCTTCCCGTCAGCCAGGTCTCCGGCTCCTCGACCTGGCGGCCGTCGACGAAACGCTGGCGGAACAACCCGTGCTCGTAGCGGATGCCGTAGCCGTAGGCCGGACAGGCGACGGTGGAGAGCGAATCGAGGAAGCAGGCAGCGAGCCGGCCGAGACCGCCATTGCCGAGCGCGGCATCGGGCTCGTTTTCCAACACCTCGTCAAAGGACACGTCGAGACCGTCGAAGACGGACCTGGCCTGTTCCAGCAGGCCGAGATTGACGATCGCATCCTCCAGCAGGCGGCCGATCAGGAACTCCATCGACAGGTAATAGACGCGCTTGTGCTGGCCGGCATAGGTCTCGCGGGTCGCCTTGAACCAGGGATCGACGATGCGGTCGCGCACGGCGAGCGACAGCGCCACGCGCCAGTCGTAGATGTGGGCGTGCTCGGGATCCTTGCCAAGCGAATATTTCAAGTGCTGCAACATGCTTTCGCGCAAGTCGGCGTCTGTCATGGTCTGTCCCCTGCCGGTCACGGCAAATAAGCAAGCAAAACTGTCTGGATTTGGTCCTGGGAGGCCAAAGTGGATTTAACCGATTATATCGTTCATCGTCCCGCTGTCCGCAACCCGAATGATAAGCCGGCGGCATATTGCATGTCCTGCGTTGCCGCAACGACACGGCAAGGGCCGCACAGAGGCGTTTCATTCGCGGTGAAAACGCTCTAGAACGCGCAACAAAGCGATTTGCAGAGGTGGCGCATGGCCGACAACACGATCCGTTTGCACGAGGGCGACCTGTCAGAGGAGGCACTCGCGCGCTACGGCGACGCCGTCGCCATCGACACCGAGACGCTCGGGCTCAATCCGCACCGAGACCGGCTGTGCGTCGTTCAGCTTTCGCCGGGTGACGGAACGGCGGATGTGGTCCAGATCGGCAAGGGCCAGAAAAAGGCGCCGAACCTGGTGAAACTGCTGCGCGACGGCAAGAAGACCAAGATCTTCCATTTCGGCCGGTTCGACATCGCCGTTTTGAAAAACGCCTTCGGGGTGACGACGAACCCGGTGTTCTGCACCAAGATCGCGTCACGGCTGACACGCACCTACACCGACCGGCACGGGCTGAAGGATATCTGCCGCGAACTGCTCGGTGTCGACCTCTCCAAGCAGCAGCAATCCTCCGACTGGGGCGCCGAACAGCTGACGAACGCGCAACTGGAATATGCCGCGTCCGACGTTTTGCACCTGCACGCGCTGATGGCGGTGCTGAAAGGGAGGCTGGAGCGCGAAGGCCGCGTCAAGCAGGCGGACGCCTGTTTCCAGTTCCTGCCGACACGCGCCGACCTCGACCTGATGGGTTGGCCGGAAGAAGACATCTTCTCGCATAGCTGAGGCACATTTCATGGCATCGCCGCTTCTTATTTTCGATTGCGACGGCGTCCTGATCGACAGCGAGGCAATCTATCTCGATGTCGAAATGGCGTATCTGCGCAAGCTCGGCGTGAAGGTCGAATGGCCCTGGTACATGCGCGAGTTCATGGCGCTCGGGCCGGCCGAGTGGCGCATCAAATATGCCGGTCTCATCCTCAGGGAGACCGGGGAGCCGCTTCTCGACGCGGGTTTCGAGCAATTGAAAGCGGAATCGCGGCGCCGTGTCGCGGAAGAACTGAAGCCGGTCGACGGCGCGGAAGCGATGCTGGACAGCCTCAGCTGCGCCCGTTGCGTCGCGTCGAGCACGCAACTGGCCTTCCTGCACCGGAAGCTGGATCTGGTGAATTTCTCGCGGTTCTTCGGCGACGGCATCTTTTCCGGCGACATGGTGGAACACGGCAAGCCGGCGCCGGACCTGTTCCTGCACGCGGCGCACGCCATGGGGCATGACGATGGCGACTGCATCGTCATCGAGGACAGCGTCAACGGCGTGCGCGGCGGCAAGGCGGCCGGCCACTACGTCATCGGCTTCACCGGCGGCAGCCATTGCCGCAAGGGCCATGGCGACATGCTGGAAGAAGCCGGCGCCGACATGGTGCTCGACAGCCACGACGCGCTTGCAGACTGGATCGCGACAGAATTGCAGCCTGCCTGAGCGACGAAGCGATCAAGCCCTTTGATACTCTTCGCAGGTGTCCTGCAATTCCGTGAGCGAAAGGCTGCCCGGTTCGATCCCCTCGGCAACCAGGCGGCGTCCAAGCTCGCACAGGAACCCGTTCACCGGCACAGGAACGCCATGCAGGCGGCCAAGCAGAACGATCTCCCCGTTGAGATAGACGGTTTCGATGGATCCCGCCTTTCGGGCAAGGCTCTGTGCCGAGGAGGAGCCTGTGCGCGGCGCGCCTTCGACGTCCCGGATCTGCATCATGTCGTCATGGCGGAACCCCTTTGTAAAAGGAATGCCGGCGGCTTCCAGTACCGTTTCGGCCTCCGCGCGGGCCGCATCCGCCAATGGCGACTTGCGGGCGATTTCGCCAGCCGCCGCATCCAGAACGTTCGACAGGTTCATCAGCAATTTTCCATATTTGCCCGGCATGACATCGGTCTCCAGGAAACCCGCGAATCCGGCGCCGTCCAGAGCCTCGCAAATCTCTTGCGCCGCCGAATCGATGCCCTTCGGATAGCGGCCGATGTTGAAGACACCGAGTTTCGGCCCGCAATTGATGACGACTTCGCCCGGCTTGACGAAATCGGTAGGCATCATGACCACTGCGGCATAGACATTTTCGAACAGCCGCAGGGCCAGGCGCTCGTTTTCGATGCCGTTCTGGGCGCACACGATCGCTTGCCGGTTGAGCCCACATCTTTCGAGACTTTCGAGCGCCGCTTTCGTGTCCTGCGTCTTCATCGTCAGGAAGATGACGTCGTCGGGCCTGAAGGAAATCTCGCCCGGATCGCCGACACAGGGAAACCTGACAATATCGTCGCTGACCGGCGTGCGGACCCGCAACCCGTACCGCCTGATCGCATCAAGCTGGGCGCCACGGGCAATTCCCACAACATCGTGGCCCGCCAGGGCCAGCCTGGCTGCCAGGCCTCCACCGATCGCGCCGACCCCGAAGATTACAAATCGCATGGACGTTCCCCGTGAATTACGAATGCGGTCAGCTGCCCGCGCGGCTTTTCTTGAAGATGCCGACGCGAACCATGACTTCGCGCGGAATGTCGTAGGTCTCCAGCAGGTGATGGTCGGTCTTCATGCCGAGATAATCCCGCTGGATGAACAGCACCCAGGCGCAATCGGCCGCTTCCTGCACGAGGGCGTCGCGGTCACGGTTGGAACCGGGCGTCGCATCGTGGCGGCGTAGCGCCTCCAGGGCGTCTTCCAGCTTGCGCCCGATGCGCCCGAGCGCGGCGGCGGTCTCCGCCATCGCCTCGTAGCCGAAGGCGTCGAAGTTCTTTTCCGCTTCCGTGCGGCGTTGCGATGCAAGTGTGCGCGGCGGACGCATGACCCTGTCCGTTGAGTATCTGGTCCGGAAAATCGGGTGCGCCGCATAAAAGGTCAACGCCAGGACAACAAAAAACCCGCCGGACGCTGCCGTCCGGCGGGTTTCGATCGTTCAGGCGCTCAGGCTCAGTTGCCTTCGCGGTTCTTCAGCGCTGCGCCGAGAATGTCGCCGAGCGATGCGCCGGCATCGGTCGAACCGAACTGCGCGACGGCTTCCTTCTCTTCGGCGATTTCCAGGGCCTTGATCGAGACCTGGATGCGGCGCGACTTCTTGTCGAAGGAGATGACGCGGGCATCGACCTTCTGGCCGACTGCGAAGCGTTCCGGACGCTGCTCGTCGCGATCGCGCGAGAGATCCGAACGGCGGATGAAGGTGTCGAGATCGTGATCGACCAGCTTCACCTCGAGACCACCATCGGTGACGCTGGTGACTTCCGCGGTGACGACCGCGCCCTTGCGCAGATCGCCGGAAGCGGCTGCCTCGCCGATCGCATCGCGGCCAAGCTGCTTGATGCCGAGCGAGATGCGTTCCTTCTCGACATCGACGTCAAGTACGACGGCCTTGACCATGTCGCCCTTGTTGTAGGTCTCGATGGCCTGTTCGCCCGGCATGTTCCAGTCGAGGTCGGACAGGTGCACCATGCCGTCGACATCGCCGTCGAGGCCGATGAACAGACCGAACTCGGTCTTGTTCTTGACCTCGCCTTCGACGACCGCGCCCGACGGATGGGTCTGCGCGAAGGCTTCCCACGGATTTTCCAGAGTCTGCTTGAGGCCCAGCGAGATGCGGCGCTTGGCCGGATCGACCTCGAGAACGACGACTTCGACTTCCTGCGACGTCGACAGGATCTTGCCGGGATGGACGTTTTTCTTGGTCCACGACATTTCGGAGACGTGGATCAGGCCTTCGATGCCCGGCTCGATCTCGACGAATGCACCGTAGTCGGTGATGTTCGTGACCGTGCCCTTGATCTTCTTGCCAACCGGGTAGTTGGTGCCGATGCCATCCCACGGGTCGGCCTGAAGCTGCTTCATGCCGAGCGAGATGCGGTGGGTTTCCTGGTTGATGCGGATGATCTGGACCTTGACGGTCTGGCCGATCGACAGGATTTCCGACGGATGGTTGACGCGGCGCCATGCCATGTCGGTGACATGCAGCAGGCCGTCGATGCCGCCGAGATCGACGAACGCACCGTAATCGGTGATGTTCTTGACCACACCCTCGACCGTCTGACCCTCTTCGAGGTTCTGGACGATTTCAGAGCGCTGCTCGGCACGGCTCTCTTCGAGAACGGTACGGCGCGAGACGACGATGTTGCCGCGGCGCTTGTCCATCTTGAGGATTTCGAAGGGCTGCGGGTTGTGCATCAGCGGGGTGACATCGCGCACGGGGCGGATATCGACCTGGGAGCGCGGCAGGAAGGCCACGGCACCGTCCAGATCGACGGTGAAACCGCCCTTGACCTGGTTGAAGATGACGCCTTCGACGCGCTCGCCGTTGTTGAATTTCTCTTCGAGCTTGACCCAGCTTTCCTCGCGGCGCGCTTTTTCGCGCGAGAGAACAGCTTCGCCAAGGGCGTTTTCAACGCGCTCGACATAGACCTCGACGGTGTCGCCGACCTTGAGCGTTCCGTCCTTGGCCTTGGCACCGAATTCCTTCAGTGCGATACGGCCTTCGACCTTCAGTCCGACATCGACAATCGCCATGTCTTTTTCAATTGCCGTGATGGTTCCCTTGACGACCGAACCTTCGGCGGTGTCATGGTCTTCAAAAGAGGCTTCGAGGAGGGACGCGAAGTCCTCCACGGTGGGGTTCATATCTGACATTAATGCTCCTGGGGCCCGGAAAGCTTTTCGTCGGGCACAAGCGCCGGTGGTTCGTGTTTCGTTGCTCCAAACGGCAATCCGGCCCTGAAAACTCTTGTCGGGCCAAAATCCGGCGCGGGGACCGCAGTTCGGAAGTTGCTAGCTGTTTTCGCCCAGGGCCGCATCGACAAAGCGTCTCGCCGCCCGGAACGCCGCTTCTATAGTCATTTCCGATGTATCAAGCAAGTGCGCGTCGCGCGCGGGCTTGAGGGGCGAGTCGGCGCGGCTCATGTCGCGCTCGTCGCGCTTGACGATGTCGGCGAGAATCGCCTGCTCCTCGGCCTCGCCGCCATTGCCGAGGATCTCATGGTAGCGGCGTCTCGCGCGAACCTCGGGAGACGCGATCACGAAGAGCTTCACCGGCGCGTCCGCGCAGACGACCGTGCCGATATCGCGGCCGTCGAGAACGGTGCCCGGCGGGCGGGCGGCGAATTCGCGCTGGCGCTCGACCAGAACGCGGCGAACACCCGGCATGACCGCGATCCGGGACGCAGCCTCGCCGATCTCGTGCGCGGCGAGCACGTCGCGCTGCATGTTGCCGATGTCGAAAGCGCGTGCCGCGTCCACCGCCGCGGCTTCGTCGTCGAGGGGCATGCCGGCGTCGAGCATCGCCTTGGCGACGGCGCGATAGGTGAGCCCGGTATCGAGATGGCGGAAGCCGTAATGGGCGGCGAGGCGGCGCGCCAGCGTTCCCTTGCCGGACGCCGCCGGCCCGTCGATGGCGATGGTGAATGTCATGCGCAAAACTCCATCTGCGCGCCGAGCCCGGTCATCAGGTCCATGAACTCGGGAAAGCTCGTGGCGATGATCGCCGCGTCGTCGACGAATGCGCCATGTTCGGCCGCAAGGCCGAAAACGAGGAAGCTCATGGCGATGCGGTGATCGAGATGCGTTTCGACGACCGCCTCGTGCGTCATCGCGCCAAGGCCCTTGCCCCCCGGATGACCGCGCACCGAAAGCCAATCGCGCCCTTCGGTGCAATCGACGCCGTTCAGTTCGAGACCGCGCGCGACCGCGTCGAGCCTGTCGCTTTCCTTGACGCGCAATTCCTCGATGCCGGGCATCACGGTCTCGCCCTCGGCAAAACTCGCCGCGACCGCGAGCACCGGATATTCGTCAATCATCGACGGCGCGCGGTCGGCAGGAACGGTGACGCCCTTCAGATCGGAGGTGCGCACGCGCAGATCCGCGACATCCTCGCCGCCCGTCTGGCGCTCGTTCATGACATCGATGACCGCGCCCATCTCGAGAAGCGTGGTGACCAGGCCGGTCCGCGTCGGGTTCATCAGCACATTCTCGATGGTGATGTCCGAGCCATGCACGATCAGCGCGGCGACGAGCGGAAATGCCGTCGAGGACGGATCGCCGGGAACCGCGATCGTCTGGCCGGTCAGACGGCCCTGGCCGACGATGCCGATGCGGCGCGCACCATCAGCCTCGACGCCGATCTCCAGTTCCGCGCCGAAGCCCTGCAGCATCTTCTCGGTGTGGTCGCGCGTCATCGCCGGTTCGATCACCGAGGTCATGCCGGGCGCGTTCAGGCCGGCAAGCAGGACCGCCGACTTGACCTGCGCCGAGGCCATTGGCACGCGATAGGTGATCGGGTTGGCGGTGCGCGGGCCATGCAGCGTCAGCGGCAGGCGATCGCCCTCCGACGCCTCGACCTGCACGCCCATCAGGCGCAGCGGATCGAGCACGCGACCCATCGGCCGCCTGACGAGCGAGGCATCCCCGGTGAACCGCGTGCGCATGTCATAGGTGCCGGCCAGCCCCATGGTCAGGCGGACGCCGGTACCGGCATTGCCGAAGTCGAGCACGCCCTCGGGTTCCAGCAGGCAGCCGTTGCCGGTGCCGTGGATGATCCATTCGTCGCCGTCCTTGCGGATATTGGCGCCCATGGCGCGCATCGCATTGCCTGTCGCCAGAATGTCGTCGCCCTCAAGCAGGCCGGTGATGCGCGTCTCGCCGGACGCCAGCCCGCCGAGCATGAAGGCGCGGTGCGAGATCGACTTGTCGCCGGGAATGCGCACGGTCCCCGACAGGGCGGAAGACGGCCGCGCGGCGGCGGGTTTGAGGGAGACGGAATGGGACATGATTGGCGCCTGGGTGACGGATGGCTGTCGGTCACCGGCGCCCTAACACAGGATATCGCCAAAATCACCTTGCTTGTCGCAAATGAAGATCGCTGCGGCGCAACGTCAATTGACCTTTGACAGGCATTTTCTTTGCCGTTATGGACCGACGATATTTTTCAGGAAAAACGAGCCCCCGTTCCGCCGCCAAATCAGACGGAACCCAAGGATTTACAAGGACGCGACCGTGGCAAAACCGGAACTTGGAACCAAGCGCATCTGCCCTGAAACGGGCCGCAAATTCTACGATCTGAACAAGGATCCGATCGTCTCGCCTTATACCGGCAAGACCTATCCGCTGTCTTTCTTCGAAGACACGAAGGCCGAAATCATCGAGGAAAAGGCCGAAAAGGTCGAGGAAGCCGAGGTGGAAGTGGAGGAAGAGGACGATACGGCGGACGCCGAAGTCGTCTCGCTCGAGGATGCCGAGGAGGAAGAAGAGACCGGCAAGGACGAAAACCTGCCCGATCTCGGCGACAACACCGATGACGAGATCGAAATCGACGATGACGAGGACGATACCTTCCTGGCCGACGACGAGGACGATGACGACGACGATGTGTCCGACATCATCGATGTCGCCGGCGGAGACGACGACGAAACCTGACGAAAAGAGCGCCGCGGGGACTTGATCTTGGCGCGGCGCGACTGTATCGAACCGCGATCCGCAAGTCAGCGTGAATTGCGGATACGGTCGGGGCCATAGCTCAGCTGGGAGAGCGCCTGCATGGCATGCAGGAGGTCAGCGGTTCGATCCCGCTTGGCTCCACCAATTCCCCCTTGGGGGTTTGTATTACCCCGAAAATCGAAAGCCTTCGTCTGCAAACAGGGCCGGCGCAACGCCTGACCCTGCCCGGCGACCACAGCGGAATTGATGAGGCGCCAGCGTCTTTTGGGCAAATTGCGGGCGGCCCGGCCGCGTTGTCTTCTGACGCCATGGAACTCCGTGACCGGAGCATTGCGATTTGTCCGATACCGGATGGCGCCGGAGGCATCCGCTCGAAATCGGAGCCGGACATGCGTTTCGAACGCGGCGCGGGCCTGCAACATCGGCGGCGCCGGCGGTTTCCGGCCGTCGTTTTGGTGGCCGCGCTCTCCTTCTGGCTGACTGCCCCGTTCTGCGCGCCGGCCTTCGCCTGCGAACCGGCGAACGGAAACGCGGTGCATTTTCCCCTACGCGCCGAACCCGGCAAACGTTATCTCGAGGACAGCGACGGGCGACCGTTCTTCATCCAGGGCGACTCGGCGTGGTCGCTGATCGCGGAACTCACCGAAAGCGAGGCCGACCTCTATCTGCGCGCCCGCAAGGCACGCGGTTTCAACACAATCCTGGTGAACCTGCTTGAGCATCGCTTTGCCAGCAAGGCTCCGGCCAATATCCGGGGCGAGCCGCCCTTCACGCATGCCGGTGACTTCACGACGCCGAACGAAGCCTATTTCGCGCATGCCGAGCGGATCCTGAAGCGAGCATGCGAACTCGGCTTTCTTGTCCTGCTCACGCCATCCTACGCGGGATACGGCGGCGGCGCGGAAGGCTGGTACCCCGAAATGAAGGAAAACGGACCGGCCAGGCTCAGGGAATATGGCGAGTTTCTGGGGCAACGCTTCCGGCATCTGGACAACATCATCTGGGTCGAGGGCGGCGACTACAATCCGCCCGACAAGGATCTCGTGCGCGCCATTGCCGACGGAATCAGGACGTACGATCCGAAAGCGCTGCATACGGCGCATGGGGCGCCGGAATCGGCGGCGCTCGACTACTGGAGCGGCGAGCCGTGGCTGGCGATCAACAATGTCTATACCTACGGGCCGGTGTTCGCCGATTCCCTCGCCCAGTACGAGCGGCCGGAAAAAATGCCGTTCTTCCTGATGGAAAGTACCTATGAAGGCGAGCACGACGCCGACGCCACGCGCATTCGAACGCAGGCCTATCAGGCCATCCTGTCGGGCGCATCCGGACAGATCTTCGGCAACAATCCGATCTGGCACTTCAGCGGACCCGGCCTTTATGATGTTCCCATAGACTGGAAACAGGCGCTCGACAGCCCCGGAGCGCGGAGCATGCAAGTCCTTCACGATCTCGTCTCGGCAACCAAATGGTGGCTGCTGGAGCCGGACATCAAGTCGAGATTTCTTGTCAGCGGCCAAGGTACGGAAAAACAACGCGCGGTCGCCGCCGTTGCCCGCGATGGATCGTTTGCCCTGACCTATGTTCCGTCCGGCCGTCTCTTCAATCTCGATCTTTCCCGGCTTTCGGGCGGACACATCGATGCGTCGTGGGTCGACCCGTCGACCGGACAATCCACGGCGGTCGCCGGATCGCCGTTCGCGCCATCCCGGCAGACTTTCCTGCCGCCCCAAACAAACCAGTCGGGATACGCGGACTGGGTACTGCAACTGACATCCGTGTCCGGCGCGCGTGGAGATCCGTGACATCGCACATCGCACGCGCGGCAAATCCCGAATTCGGCGGACATAGCGAGCCCACAAACCGAAAAATTTTCGAAGATAGGCGCTCGTGAACACATTTACCGCCGGAAGAGATCGACGTGTCTGTGCGCGTGTGCGAGCGAATCATCATCAACGAACCGATAGCAAAAAGGATGACGTCGTATGGGCCTATGCCGCATTACGGCCGTTCTGTCATCGGCGGCGGCATCGAAGGCGCAGGGCGACGCGCGATATGTCATCCGCAGCGAGGAGGATTTCGGCGATGTGGCACGCTGATCAGCAATTTCGGCGGCAAGAGCACGACCTATCGCCGGCTCGCCAAACTGTCCTCAGCGACATCGGGCGACGCTCGGACCGCGCGAACCGGCATGGACCTGGGGGCGACGATGGCCGAGGACGTCCTGTACCGCCGCACGTCAGGCGGCAGGTTCTTCTCCCGAGATGTTCCTTTCCATCAGGCGCGCGAACAGGCGCGGCGACAGGCGGTTCAGCAACCAGGCCGCGCGCGCCACGCGGCCGACCGGAATCATCGCCTGCCCGCGGCGCACGCCTTCAAGGATCACCCGGGCAGCTTCGTCCGCATCCATGTAGTCGATCCCGTCCGATGCGGATCCGGGCCGCGCGATGCCGCCCGGCCGCTGCTCGGGATTGCCGAGATTGGTGGCGACGAAGGACGGCGCGGCGATGTGGACGCGCACGCCGTGCGGCTTCTCCTCCGAGGCGAGTGTCCGGAAGAAGCCTTCGAGCGCGTGTTTCGACGCCGAATAGGCCGAGCGGCGGTACAGCGGCGCGAAACCGGCGACCGAGGATATCGCCAGATGCGCTCCCTTGCTCGCGCGCACTTCCGGCAGCAGGGCGGAGGCGACATGGACCGCGCCGAAATAGTTCACCTCGAAAACCTTGCGGTGGACCTCCATCGGCATGTCGGCAAAGAGGCCGATCTGGGTGATGCCGGCATTGTAGACGACGAGATCGACCGAGGGCCGCGACTCCGGCGATGGCGGCGCAGACCGCGCGCACCTGCGCCTCGTCGGTGAGATCGCAGGCGAAGGTGCCGACCTCGTCACCGAGTTCTCTCTGCCGCTTCCAGTTCCGGCCCCGGCAGATCGAGGATCGCGACGTGCCAGCCGTCGCCGAGCAGCCGGCGCGCAAGCGCGCGGCCGAGACCGCCGGCACCGCCGGTGATGACCGCGGTTCTCACAGTCCCGCCCACTTGCCGCCAGAGTTCGAAGACCTCGGCGCTGGTCTTTTCCGGCACATAGCCGAAGTCGGTCTTCAGCCTGGTGTTGTCGAGGACCGGACGATATTGCAGGAAGCGCACCTGCTCCGGGCCGTAACGCGACAGGCCGAGCGGATGGGCGAGCCCCAGCGCGAATTTCAGCAGCCCGGGCGACAGCCACCGGACGGGCTTTGCGAGCGCGGCCGCAAGATCGCGCGTGCCGAGCACGCCGTCGCCCGCGACGTTGTAGATGCCGGGCGGACCGTCGGTCGCGGCGCGCAGCAGTATACGCGCCAGATCGCGGGTCCAGATGAAGACAAACGGGCTGTCGGAGCCGCGCACGCCAAGGATGCGCTTGCGGCGGAACAAGGCCGTGATCTGGTTTTCGATGCCCGCGCCGAGCACCGTGCCAATGCGCAACACGACCTGCTCCAGGTGCGGATGCTCGTTGCGGGCGGCCGCCAGCATCTCCTCGACGAGGCGCTTGTGATGGGCGTAGGCGAATTCCTGGTTCCCGCGCAGGCGGTCTGTTTCGCGGAGCGGCACCGGATTGTCGGCATGGTAGCCGTAGGCGGCGCCGCTGCTGGTCACAACGATGCGGCGCACGCGATGGGCAATGCAGGCGGCGAGAACCTTGCGCGTTCCCTCGACATCGACGGAGTATTCGAACTCGCGGGTCGATCCCTTCGGCGGCGTGACGATCGAGGCAAGATGAACGACGACATCCGGACGCCATTCGCCAATCACCGTGTCCGGATCATCGCTGCGGACGTCGAGCGGGCGATATTCGGCATTCGCCGGCAGGCCGGCGGGCGGGCGAATGTCGGTCGCCAGAACCTCCCGGCCGTCCGACATCTCGGCGAGCAGGGCCTGGCCGATACCGCCGGCCGCGCCGGTGATCAGGATCCGCGTCATCGCCCGGCCTCCGTGCGCGACATGACCGACGCCAGCGCCAGTCCGGAGATCGCGTGCCAGATGCCCCAGAAGGCGGCGACGACGGCCATGCCGCCGAGGCCATTGAAGAAGGCGAAAATCAGGATCAGGCCGAGGCCGGAATTCTGGATTCCCGTCTCGATGGTGATTGCGCGCCGGTCGTAAGCACTGACTCGCGCCAGCGTCGCGGTGAAGTAGCCGCCGCCGAAGGCCAGCGCGTTGTGGACGATCACAAGACCCGCAACCGCGCCGGCGAAAGCGAGGAAGAAATTCCAGTTTGCCGCCAACGCCAGCACGATGAAGCCGATGAAGATCGCCATCGACAACAATTGCAGCGGCCGGCGGATGCGTTCCGCAATATCGGGTTTACGCGCATTGAGCAGGATGCCGAGGCAAAGCGGCAGGACGAGCATCAGGAAAACCGTAATCGCGACGGTGACCGGATCGATCGCGGTTTCGTGCAGGATCCTGCGCGTCGGGCCGTAAAGGCTTCCCCACAGCGCGATGTTGAACGGCGTCATCACGATCGCGGAGACCGTTGCGATCGCCGTCATCGAAACAGAAAGCGCGGTATTGCCGCCGGCGCGATGAGTGATGAAGTTGGAAATGTTGCCGCCCGGACAGGCCGCGACGAGGATCAGGCCGAGAGCGATGGACGGGCGCGGTTCGATGACGACGATGAACAGGAACGTGACGACCGGCAGGACGATGAACTGCGAGAACAGACCGGTGAGAAGCGGCTTCGGCGCCCGCAGGAGGGCGCGGAAATCGGCGGGCTTCAGGTCGAGCGCGATGGAGAACATCACGATCGCGAGGATCGCGTTGAGGAGGTTCAGCGAGGCCGGGCTGAAATTGAGAAGGACGGTGTCGATATCCCTCATCACGCCGCCCTTTTCAGTCTGGCGATGCGGGAATTGACCGCGTTTCGGAAGGTCGCCTTGTCGACGTAATAAGCCATGCGCGGCAGGTCGATATAGTTCATGCCGCCGGTCGCCCGATCGAAATCGCGCGCCTTTTCCTCCTTCAACTGCCTGGCGGCCGCTGTTCCGTCGCGCAGGCCGCGAATGTAACGCGCGACCATTTCGGCCTGCTCGTGCCGGCCCTGCCAGCCAAGGCCCGAAGCCTCGACCATTCCCATCAGGAAGATATCGTCGCGCCCGGGATGCATGCAGTTGAGGAAGAGATGCGGCGCATCGCCCTTCCAGTTGAGCAGTGCCGGATCGATGAAGGGGTAATGCAGCTTGTAGCCGGTGGCGGCGAGAACCATGTCGTATTCGCCGCTCGTCCCGTCACGGAAATGAACGGTCCTGCCCTCGAAGCGCTCGACATCGGCGCGGATGCGGATATCGCCATGGCCGGCGTGGAACAGGATCAGCGAATTGACGACGGGGTGGGATTCGTAGAGCCGGTAGTCCGGTTTCGGGAAGCCGTATTTCTCGGGATTGCCGACGAACCATTTCAGGATCAGCCCGTCGACCCGGCGCTTCAGCCACATCGGCAGCCTGATCGCGCCGCCCATCGTGTCGGCGGGCCGGCCGAAAACGTATTTCGGCACAAAATAATATCCCCGGCGCATCGACAGATCGCAAGAGCGACCGTGATGGATGGCGTCGACGGCGATGTCACAGCCCGAATTGCCCGCCCCGATGACGAGGACGCGCTTGCCGTCGAACTGGCGCGGCGAACGGTACTGGCTGGAATGGATCAGTTCGCCGGTAAACTCGCCCTTGAATTCCGGCATGTTCGGCTCCGACAGGGTGCCGTTGGCGATGATGACGCCGGCGAAGACGTCCTCGTGCGCCGCACCTGCCCCGTCGCGCCAGGTCACGCGCCAGCCTTCGCCATCGCCGCCGAGCGGCTCCGTGCTGCACGACCTCCGTTTCGAAAAGGTAATGGCGGCGCAGATCGAAATGGTCGGCGAAGCGCCGGAAATAGGTCTTCAACTCGCGATGGGAGGGATATTCGGCGACATCGTCGTCCATCGGGAAATCGGAAAATTCCGTCATCCGCTTGGACGAGATCAGGTGCGCGGTCTCGTACATGGTCGACCGCGGGCCGTCGATGTCCCAGAGGCCTCCGACATCGGAGTGCAATTCGAAGCCCTGGAAGGCGATGCCCTGTTCGAGCAACGTCTTCGCCATGGCCAAGCCCCATCGGGCCTGCTCCGATCAGCGCGAATTTGTCTCGATTGCGGCCGCCCTCGTCCGGCGCGCGGTCATGGTTCTGCGTCATGTCTCCTCCCCGGGCACGACTGCCGCCCGATCCTCGCGCTACTATTGAACGATCGTTAAAAATAATGCAAGATGGTTTTCATGACCGTTCTCGACACCGAACCCGCCAAGAGAAAACGCGCGCCGTCGCAGCGTTCGCTGGAAACACGTGCGCGCATTCTCGACACGGCCGAACGGTTGTTTGCGCGCGACGGTTTCGAGGGCGCATCGATCCGCGACATCGCGACGGCGGCAGAGGTTCCGGTCGCACTCGTCAATTTCCACGGCGGGGCCAAGGAGGACCTGTATTTCACCATCGTCGCGCGGCGCGCCGAAACGCTGACACGCCATCGCCTGGAGGCGCTGGATGAGGCAAAGGCTTCGAGCGATCGCCTGAGCTTGCGTGCCGTTCTGGACTGTTTCATCCGCCCCTATCTCGATCTTGCCGCATCGGGGGGCGAGCAATGGACCGCCTATGCCCGCCTGATCGCGCAGGTTTCCGCCGACGAGCGCTGGCGGCCGATCAGCGAGCGGTGCTTTGACCCGACGGCGAAACTGTTCATGGACGAACTGGCGGCTCTGTATCCAAAAGCCGATCCGCGGCAGGTGGCCGGCGCCTTCGTGTTCTCGATCTCGGCAATGCTGTCGCTCGCGACATCGCGCTGGCGCATCGAGGCGCTGGCCGGTACACCGCCCGAAAGCGCTCCGTCGCTCGACAGCTGGGCGGATTTCCTGATCGGTTTCTGCGAAAGCGGTTTTCGCGCAGGTCTTGAACCGACGGGGCCACGCAAGCGCTAGGCGGCGCGGCGGTCCTCGGCCAGTTTCCCGCTCAGTTCCGCCGACACGTCGCGGACGCGCTTGCCGATATCCTCGGTCAGCTCGGGTGTCGCGTGTTCGCCGGCGATAGTCACGCAGAAGGTGGCAACGGGACTGCTGCCGCCATCAAAGACCGGCGCGGCGATGCCGGTGACGCCGGGTGTGACCTCGCCATGAGCGACGGCATAGCCGCGGCGACGGACCTTGCGCAACGCATCCATGACCTCCTCGACGCTCGCTCCGAGACCGATCACGGCCAGTTCCGGTTGGTTCGCCCCAATGGTCGCCAGCAGCTTGCGGCGCGTCAGGTGCGCCATGATGGCACGCGAGATGGCGCCGCGCGCCAGAGGCAGAGGCCGGCCGCGCGGGTAGTCATTCTCGAGGCCCGGCGTTATGCATTCCGACGCGACAACGAGAAGCTTGTTGCCGTACCAGCGCACCAGCAAGGCGGCGCAGGGATAGTCGGCGGCGAAGCTTTCCAGATGCGGCTGCGCATAACCGACAAGCGCATCCGACTTGCGCATCAGGAAGTCCATCTCGACGACGCGCGGCCCGAGCGTGAAACCTCCGGACGGCATCGAGGTCAGGAATCCGGCTTCTTTCAGGCTCTTCAGATAGCGATAAAGAGTCGGGCGGCTGTAACCGAGTTGCGTCATCAATTGTTCCGGCATCCATTCCAGCCGGTCTTCGGTGAAGACATCGAGAAGCGCAAGCACCCGCTCCAGACTGTTCATTTCCGCCACTAATTCATGTCCTCCACATGCATGCAGCAACCGAAAGCCGCATGGTCTCCGGCCGCGATATACTCGCGGCCATTCGCCGGCGCAGTATTTTCGACACGCAGCCGAAAAGGTTCCGCGTCTTAACGGGGAAAGCTGCGCGAAGAAAGAGGCGGCAATGCCGCGCAAACAAAACGGCGCCCTCCGTCGGCCGGAGGGCGCCGGTGAGATCGTAACACAGATCAGGCTGCGACCGATTCTTCCGCATTCCGCGCGACCGCCGAACCGGTCCGCTCGAGCGTGAACTGGCCAACCAGGCGTGACAGTTCCTCGGTCTCGCTCGACAACCGATGGGTAGTCGCCGTGGTTTCCTCCACCATCGCCGCGTTGCGCTGCGTGAACTCATCGAGCTGCGTCACGGCGACCGTGCATTCACTGAGCCCGACCGACTGTTCGTTGGCCGCTTTGGAGATGGTCTGAATCATCTCGTTGACCTGGGAGACATCCTCGGCGATCGCCTCGAGCGCCCCGCCGGTTTCACGCACCAGACGCACGCCGGAGTTGACCTCCTGGGAGGACTTCACGATCAGGTCCTTGATGTCCTTGGCGGCATTGGCCGAGCGCTGCGCCAGTTCGCGCACCTCTTGGGCAACCACGGCGAAGCCCTTGCCGGCATCGCCGGCGCGCGCCGCCTCGACACCGGCATTGAGCGCCAGGAGATTGGTCTGGAAGGCGATCTCGTCGATCAGGCCAATGATCTGGGCTATCTCCTGGGAGGCGGCTTCGATGCGCGTCATGGCACCGACAGCATCGGAAACCACAGCGGATGACTCGTCACTGCCGCGTTTCGCCTCGGCTGCCTTGACTGTCGCCTGCTCCGCGCTCTTCGACGAACTCTTGACGGTTGCCGTCAACTGCTCGAGGGCAGCGGACGTTTCCTCCAGGCTCGCCGCCTGCTTTTCGGTACGCTCGGAGAGGTCGTCGGCTGCCGAACGCATTTCCGTGGCATCCGCGAAAAGCTCATCTATGTTCGCCTTGATCTGCCGAAACGTGGAACAGAGTTTTCCAACCGAGGCGTTGAAGTCGACACGGACCTTTTCGAGTTCCTCGATAAAGGGGGTGTCGAGCGATACCGTCAGGTCGCCCTGCGACAATTTCTCCAGTCCGGCCGCGAGCGTATCGACCGCATGGCGGATCCGGTTGTCGCGGCTGGCTTTCTCGGCCTCGCGTTCCTCGCGCGCCTGCTCGTTTTCGATGCGGACCTTCTCGGCTTCGCGTTCCAGCATGACCTTTTCGGCCGAGCCGTCCTTGAAGGACTGCAGGGCACGCGCCATCGAACCGATTTCGTCCTTGCGCTCCTGGCCAGCAACCTCGACCTCGATGTTACCGCCAGACAGCCGCTCCATGGCGAAACGCAACAGACCGAGCGGGCCGGTGATCGAGCGGGCCATGGCGTAGCCGGTAACGAGCGCCAGAACGAAAACGATCGCGCCAATTCCGGCGTTCCACATCATTGCGGCGAACGCGCCGGCAGCCATTGCCCCCGCCTCGTCGCGGATGTCCCGCGTCATGCGCTGTTCGATCTCGCGCAGCGCATTGATGCGCGCCGTCGTCCTTTCGAACCAGTCCTTTCGATCGACGCCGGAATGCGAGACGTCGTCACGCGCGTCCATTATCTTCTTGCGCATGCCGATGACGGCGTCCTTGCCCGTGCCCTGCAGCAACGCCGCATATTCGGCACGATGAGCTTCCGGCTCGATTGCCTGGAAGGTCAGTTCGTACATGTCCTGACGCGTGATCTGGCGATTGAACGCCAGATACTGGTTCTCGTCCATCTTGCCGCTCGCCAGCACGCCATTCATCAGGCCGCGTTCCTGACCGGCGAACTCCTTCGCCTCCGACAGGTTGAGCAGGGCGATCATCTGCAGCGCGAGCTGGCCGTCGGAAGCCAGGCCGGAGACATGGAAGCCGGCCTTCATGACAGCATCGACAAGCCCGGAATAGTAAGCGAGGTTTTCGGCGCCGGTCACTTCGCCGGCGTCGATGCGGGCACGGAATGCCGCGATACCGTCAATGCCATCGCCGATCGCCTTCAACTCGCCGGCCATGCCGGCGCCAGCGACGTCCCGCAACTCGCCGATCACGTCGTGGATCACCGCGATTTCCTCGTCGCTCGCCGCTCTCGCTTCCGCCAGTGGCTTTGGAAGCTCGCCGCCGCCCGCGCCGATATAACCGGCAGTCAGACCGCGTTCGACCTGCATGCGATGCGACATCTCACCCAGATCGCCCATCGCGACGGCAACCCGCGAGATGAACTGCATGCGCGTATAGCTGGAGTAGTTCTTGAATACCGCGGCTCCGAGCATGATCGTCAGACCGACGAGGGGAACGGCGACTGCAATAGCCATGCGTTGTGAAATTCGCATTTTTGCCCACATAGAGACCTCCTCCAAATCCTGGATTCGCCCTCATGGCTGCCCCCGGTCGTCATGACCAAATCCGGGTTGGTTAAATGTTGTGCAAATACATTAAGTTTGAGTTAGCAATTCCCTTCTGCTTGATGATTATCAATTTTCCTTTGGAAGCCCATTTCAACGCGCTCTTGCAAAAAGCAAGAATCGCAGAAGCCGGAAACTGCCGACGCGATCGCGAAATGACGCGATGCAGCACGTATCCTTGTTGACAAGTCACGACGCGGCGTTTTCTCTGACGCGGTCTAATCGTTTGAATTTGCACAGAACCGGATTCAAACCCGCTTTTCCAGCAAAGCGCCGACGGGAGGAGAGTGCGATGAAAACGATCAAGGGTCCGGCGCTGTTTCTGGCGCAGTTCGCCGGCGACGAGGCGCCGTTCAACTCCTGGGCGTCGATCACCAAATGGGCCGCCGATTGCGGCTACAAGGGCGTTCAGGTTCCAAGCTGGGACGGACGGCTGATCGATCTGGAAAAGGCGGCGTCATCGAAGGATTATTGCGACGAGTTCAGGGGCGTGGCGGCGGAGAACGGCATCGCGGTCACCGAATTGTCCACCCACCTGCAGGGCCAGCTCGTCGCCGTGCACCCGGCCTATGACGAGGCCTTCGACGGTTTCGCGGCGCCGGAGGTGCGCGGCAATCCGAAGGCGCGCCAGGAATGGGCGGTCCGCCAGGTGACGATGGCGCTCGACGCCTCGCGCAACATGGGCATCGGCGCGATGGCGAGCTTTTCCGGCGCGCTTGCCTGGCCCTATGTCTATCCGTGGCCGCAGCGCCCGGCCGGGCTGGTCGAGACCGCCTTCGACGAACTGGCGAGACGCT
Source organism: uncultured Alphaproteobacteria bacterium (assembly GCA_963712205.1). Classification (GTDB taxonomy): domain Bacteria; phylum Pseudomonadota; class Alphaproteobacteria; order Rhizobiales; family Rhizobiaceae; genus Oricola. Next base: position 443,106 of record CAVQHF010000008.1, read on the forward strand.
GGCGGCCGATCCTCGACCATGCCGACGCATGCGGCGTCGACATCTGCTACGAAATCCATCCGGGCGAGGACCTGCATGACGGCGTCACCTTCGAGATGTTCCTCGAACGCACCGGCAACCACGCGCGCTGCAACATGCTCTACGACCCGTCGCACTACGTGCTGCAGTGCCTCGACTACCTGGACAACATCGACATCTACCACGACCGGATCCGGATGTTCCACGTCAAGGACGCGGAGTTCAATCCGACCGGTCGGCAGGGCGTCTATTCGCGGCTACCAGTCCTGGGTCGACCGGGCCGGACGGTTCCGCTCGCTCGGCGACGGGCAGGTCGATTTCAAGGGCATCTTCTCGAAACTGAGCGCTTACGATTTCGACGGCTGGGCCGTGGTCGAATGGGAGTGCTGCCTGAAGCATCCCGAGGACGGCGCGCGTGAAGGCGCGCAGTTCGTCAAGGACCACATCATCCGCGTGACCGAGAAGGCCTTCGACGATTTCGCCGGCGCCGGCACGGACGAGGCCGCCAACCGCCGCATGCTCGGCATTTCCTGATCGGGAGGACAGACATGGCCATCGAAGGTTCGAACACCATGGCAGCGCACCGGATCCGCCTCGGCATGGTCGGCGGCGGGCGCGACGCGTTCATCGGCGCAGTCCACCGCATCGCCTCGCGCATCGACGACCGCTACGAACTGGTCGCCGGGGCGTTTTCCTCGACGCCGGAGAAATCGAAGGCATCGGCGGCCGATCTCGGCGTCGCCGCCGACCGCGCCTATGGCGACTATCTCGAGATGGCGAAACGCGAGGCGCGGCTGAAGAACGGCATCGAGGCCGTCGCCATCGTGACACCGAACCACATGCACTATCCGGTCGCGCGCGAGTTCCTGAAGCGCGGCATCCATGTCATCTGCGACAAGCCGCTGACCTCGACGCTTGCGGATGCGCGCAAACTCGCGAAAGCGGCGCAAGCCTCCGACGCGCTGTTCGTGCTGACGCACAATTATTCCGGCTATCCGATGATCCGGCAGGCGCGCGAGATGGTCATGAGCGGCGATCTGGGCGACATCCGCATCGTGCAGATGGAATATCCGCAGGACTGGCTGGCCGAGAAGATCGAGGACAGCGGCCAGAAGCAGGCGGAGTGGCGGACCGACCCGAAACGCTCGGGCCCCGGCGGCGCGATCGGCGACATCGGCACGCATGCCTTTCACCTCGGCAATTTCGTCACCGGTCTGGAGACGGAAGCCGTCCTGGCGGACCTCGACAGTTTCGTGCCCGGCCGCCAGCTGGACGACAATTGCCACGTGCTGTTGCGCTACAAGGGCGGCGCGAAGGGCATGCTCTGGGCAAGCCAGGTCGCGCCCGGCCACGAAAACGGTCTGGCGTTGCGGGTCTACGGCACCAGGGGCGGGCTGGAATGGGTGCAGAAGGACCCGAACTATCTCTGGCATTCACCGCTCGGCGAACCGCGCCGGCTGATCACGCGCGGCGGCGCGGGATCGGACGACGCGGCGGCGCGGGTGACGCGCATTCCGCCCGGCCATCCCGAGGGGTACCTGGAGGGTTTCGCCAATATCTACACGGAAGCCGCGCAGGCCATCATCGCCCGCCGCGAGGGAAGGGCGGTTCCCGACGGCGTGACCTATCCCGGCATCGGCGACGGCGTCGCAGGCGTCGCCTTCGTCACCGCCTGCGTCGACTCCTCGAAACGCGGCGGCACCTGGGTGAAATTCGGCATCCTATATGCGGGACTGAGACGCCCCGAATTCAAGGGTTTACAAAGCCGGCTAATATCTTCTCATATTTTGCGATCAGTTCCGGATCGGGAAATCCTACGCGTATTTCTCGCATCGGATCGTCCGCGACATTGCGTCCGTCCACCGTAAATTCGGAATAGTATTTACGCGCCAGTTTTTCATCATCCAGCGCAATTGCAGCGGCCAACGCGAGTACAATCGCGCGCTTGTCGCCACTGGCGATAATCAATTGCGCTTCTTGCAGGGCTTCCGCATAACTACCGCGCCGAAAGGCATCCAGTGACAGCGGAATTCGCATCCACCCCGGCGGGCCCGGGCTCATGGCAATTCCCGCTCGCACCAGTTCAATACCGAGCTTCCAGTCTCCATAGTAGATATAGAAATCGCCGAAATGAGAATACAGGTCAGGCTTGGACGGATTGAGAGCAAGAGCCCGCTGGAAAGTTTTTAGCGCCGCATCACGCTCACCCATCATCGCGTAGATCATTGCGCAGATTTCGTGCGCATTGGCATCACCGGGGTCAAGAGCGATCGCCCTCATGACGGCCTCGAGCGCCTCTTGCAACAGGGACGAGTTACCTGGTCTACCAAGACGCGCCCAGTCGAGATATCGCATCAGCGCCCAGGACGACCATATCGAGCTATCGCGACTGCCCGCCTTGGTCAGGCGTTTCAGGCATCTACGGGCATCAGATTCCAATACTCCGGTCTTCCGGAGATCGTAGGCATAAAACTTGATGAGGCATTCGTATTCAGAGGTTCCTCGATTGCGGCGTCTCTTGTGCTGCTGTTCCAGTCGCGCAATTGCTTCCGTCCGTATGACGCCGGAGATACCCGCCAACTGCGGCGCGATGGAACGGACGGTGGTGAGGAGCAAGTCCTGATATTCGGCGTCATTGTCGGGCAGATCCACGGATTCGGACCATATCACCTTGCCGCTCGCCACATCGCGGAGATGGAGCTCGAGCCTGGCGCCGCCATCATCCCCGGTGACAGTTCCCGCTATCCGGTATTCGGATGGGCGCAGTTTGTAACGGGCAGCGTCATCAGGCACATTCAACGGCAATCGGCGCACTCTGAGCGACCGAAACTGGGAAAGATCGATGATCAGTCGCTGCCGGATCCGTTCGACAAGTGCGGATTCGCCGATATTGGCATCAAATGGCAGAACCTCAACGATCGGGACAACTGTCGCGCGTTCAGACCCGGCAGCGATAACATCGTCCGCATTCCTGGCCAGCGGCCCAAGCACAACCAGATGAAAGATCACCCCTGCGACGACTAGTACGACCGTAGCCAACAGGCCTGTCAGGATTCTCGGTCGTGTGGATGTTATCGGTTTTCCGCCGCCCTGCTCCGAATTGCCTTCGCCAGAACGTCGCCGGATACCAGCTTCGGCATCTTCTTCGTTGGCTTTGGAGAAGGAGGGACGATAGCCCCCGCGCGGGATTTCGATACGGACCGGATTGGCACTCCCCGCGTCCTCGTAATAGGCGGCAAGCGCGGACCGCAACCGGCTGGCAAAAACGCGGACGACGGGATCCGTTTTCGGATCGAAGGATTCACGCCGCCCCAGCGCCTTGACCGCAATCGAATGCGGAGAGATAGCCTCGCCACGCCCTTCAAGCTCTTCAATCGTTACGAAGCGGAGGAATTCTTCAAGTTTGGGCGAGGACCTAAAAAAACCGCGACTCCAGAATACGCTGCAATTCTTCCCGCGCCTGGGCGGGATCGACATTTTCGTCTTTGCGCGCGCTCATCATCCATCAGCACTTATCTCCGAAACAACGAAGTGCCAATGCGTCCTTTTTCGCAGAATCCCATATGTCGCAAGTTTTAATGCCGACGTTGATAGTAAGCATATACTAACGCTCGCAATTAACGTCAACGCGTCGGTTTCGTCGAGAAACCGACCCGCAATCCGCCCCAGTGACGGCCCTTGACGAAGACCGGCGACGACAGGTCCTTCATGAGCTGGTACTGGCCGCCGCCCATGTCGCGGCGATAGGTCTGCAGCAGGAAGGACTTGGTGTTGCGGCCGGCCGCAAGGCCCGTGCGGTCGTCGAAGATGCGACGGTTGCGGCAGTTGGCGGCATTCCAGACCGGATCGCCGGACTGGGGGTGAGAATACTTCCGATTGTGCGTGGGAAGGTACCCGTTCCTGTCCACAGCGGCGCAAAACACGACACGCGGATCGACATCGAGAAACGCTTCCTGGATCGGCGGCATGACGCGGTCGGTGAACTCCGTGAACGCCGTCAGGACCTGTTGCGGATCGGTTCCGGCCACCGGGCGGTACCGCTCGTCGAACAGCGCCGACATGGAAATCCCGCCGCTATCGACGGCCTGCTCGAACAAGCGCGCGGTTTCCTGCGCCGCCGCGATGCAGGCGCGGATGACGGGCGTGTCTTCCGTTTCGATGCCACTTTCCTCGACGAGAAGAACCATGTCCTCGGAAAACGACACGAGATGATCGAATTTCTCGGATGTATTCGCCAGCTTGGCGGCGTTTTCCTGCGCCATGCTGTCAAGGACGGTGACCTTTTCCAGCACCTCGACGCAGATCCTGTTCGCACGTTCCACCGGTTCGGAGATGCCGGAGATTTCGTTCGTCATCGTGGCGACGTTCTCGCCGAAGACGTGAAATTTGCGCAGGTCAGCGTCGATCGTTCCGGAACGCTCGACGGCTGCCGCCGCCTTTTCCGAATTGGATCGGTTCTGTCTTCTGCAACACTTCGACGGATGCGCTGAGCTTTTCCAGCCGGGTGATGATGTCGCGCGACACGCGTTCGGTCTGGCCGGCGAGTTGGCGCACGGATTCGGCAACGACGGCAAAACCGCGTCCGGCATCACCGGCATGGGCGGCCATGATGCCGGCATTGATCGCCAGCATCTGCGTCTCGGTGGCGATATCCTTGATCGATTCGGAGAAACCATAGACCTCGGACAGCTGACCCACGACCGCATCGAATTCACCGGAGACTTCTGTCGACGACTGCGCCATGTCCTGGATATCGCGGATGGCCATGGACATCGCACTTTCGATCGATGTCGCCGTATCGCTCAGCCCGTCTCGCACCGACGCAGCCGAGCCGACCGCCTCGCGCGCCACGGAGGCCGCATCGGCGCTGGTATCGGCGATCTGCTTGAGCGACCCGGTCAGTTCGTGAAACGCCTCGGCTTCCGCCGCCAGATCCGCGGCGACATCGCCGACCGTGCCGGAAGTATCGGCGATGTTGACGGACAGATTGCCGAGCCTTGAACCGACAAGCGAAACCGCGCGCGCAAGCCGTTCGTGATCGTCGGTGCCCGGGGCATCTGTCGCAGGGGATTGCGGCGGCTGCGCCAGCGTTTCGCCGGCGTCATCGAGGACCACCGCGGCGTTGCCGTGAAGCTGTTGCGCCATGCTGAAACCTTTCGATCTGTCCTGCCGTTTCCTCAACAACCCTTGCGGAACCGCATCTGCCTGCCTGCACGAACGCACTTGCCAGGCGCGGATGCGGCCGGCGAGAGATTCGATATGCGAAATCTAGTGGGCGATTGTTGTCCGAACCTTTCAGCGTTCCGCCGCCGCGAGCCCGCGAACCGCGAATTTAACGCCTGATTAAGTTTTGACGGCCTAGGATTTGCGCGCAGCCCGGGCGGCCTCACATCCGCCGCATGAAGCGTCAGGGTTGTTTGCCGACAACGGAATGTCACGTTTCCGAATCACGGGTTGATTCCCACCCTGAATCAGGTCGGCGTTCACACAAATACCCCACAACACTGCCGGCGTACTCAAGTCGTAGCCGTGCCTCGGGAACCGATACCTTAAAAGCCCGCCTTCTCAGGCGGGCTTTTTTTGATAGCCGCGACGTGGCTGTGACCGGTGCTTGCGCACCGCATCGCCAAGACCATCAACCGGCGCGGCGGAACGCGTCCAGCGTGTGTTCGAGACCGACATCGACCAGGATCTCCTCCAGATCGTGCAGCGTCGACGGAGAGCTCTCGCCGAACGCATTCTGCATGATCTTGGTGACTTCCATCAGGCGCTGCCGGCAGAAGTCGATCTTCTGGATCGCGACAATCTGCTGCGGCGTGAATTCGTCAGTTCCGATCGGAAGGTCCTCGATCTCGCCTGCAATCATCGCGAGTTCCTGCACGAGCAGGCCGACAAGTTCCGTCTGGTGGATCTCCGCCTCTGTCCGCTGCTCCGCCTGCGGCGTCGCCTCTTGCGAGAAATCCTCAAAAGAAATCGACATCGCCGACACTCTCCATTTCCTTGGAAACCTTCTTGGGTTCCGGTTCGGGAACCGCCATTCCGATGAACTTCTGCCGTGCCTTGCCGGAGCAGGGTTCGAACTCGATACGGCGGCCCTGAAGGCCGCCAAGACTGGTCGACACCAGCGTAAGCCCCTCGTTGGTGACGAAGTTGGATGCAAATTCCGAGTTCTTCGCACCAGCGTCACTGCGCGCGTCAAGAACGTGCGCGCCGCCAAACAGCTTGACCTGGAGCCGGTTGCGGGCCGCGCCCTTGGCAAACAATGCGTTCAACAGCTTTTCCATCAGGTAAACGCCATATCGCCGCGATTGATCGGAGCCGTCGCGATCCGGATTGCCAGGCAAAAGGAAGTGGTTCATTCCCCCGACCTTCACGACCGGATCATAGATGCACGCCGACACGCACGATCCGAGCACCGTGGATATCACCGTTCCCTCAACGTCCGAAACGGCGTAGTCGCCCTGGACAATGGGAATTCTCTGAGCCGTCGCCACGTTCAATTGAGCCGTCCCACCACCGATTCGATCGACTTCTTCAGGACGTCGGGCGTGAACGGTTTTGCGATCACGTTGTTGACGCCGAGCTTGACGGCGTTCTGGACAACGTTGCTGTCCTTTCGTCCCGTCAGAATGATGAAACCGGTCTTGGCGAGCTTCGGATGCGCCCTGATCGCGCGCAGCAGCTGGAAGCCGTCGATGTCCGGCATGTAGAGATCGGAAATCGCCAAATGCACCGGTTCCGCCGTCAGCTTCTGGAAGGCTTCGCGGCCGTCCTTGGCGACGCTGATATGCTTGATACCCATAGCCTGCAGCGCTTCAACAGTGACCATGCGGCTGGAAATATGGTCGTCGACGACCATGATCCTCAATACGTCAAGCACAGACATTTTGTGTCACCTCCGTTCGACCGCCGAACAGTGCGGTCGTTATTTCTCTTAGTGGCAAAACGAGATTTGCAGCGCCAAGCCGTGCGGCTGCGGCAGGCATTCCGTAAACAAGGCTGGTTGCGCGATCCTGTGCGACTGTGTGCGCCCCGGCCTGCCTGAGCGCGAGCAGCCCTTCGGCTCCGTCGCTTCCCATTCCGGTAAGGAGCGCCGCAGCGCACTTGCCGCCATAGACCTTGGCGACGGATTCGAACATCACGTCGACGGACGGCATATGGCCGGACCGGAGTTCTCCGGGCGTGACGCGACAGACACGTTCGGTGCGCCCGGAAACGGTGAGATGGCCGACGCCGCCCGGCGCGATATAGACGTGACCGTCCCGGACAGGGATCCCGTCGCGGGCTTCCACGACGGACGGACCACACAGACGGTCGAGGCGTTCTGCAAAGCTCTTGGTGAAATGTTCCGGCATGTGCTGGGTGACGAATGTCGGCGGACAATCGGCGGGAAAGCCCGTCAGCACCTCCGTCAACGCCTCGACGCCGCCGGTCGACGCGCCGATGGCGATCGCGTCGAGACCATGCACTTTCCTGCCGGTTCCGGCACGGGACGACTGCGCCTGTTCGGCGGCCGGGTTGTGGCGCCCCTTGATCGCGGTCTTGGCCGCGGCGGCGGCCTTGACGTTCTCGCACATGTCCTTCAGCGCGGCCTCGTCGTCCATGCGCGGCTTGGGCAGGCAGGAGAAAGCGCCAATCTCGAGCGCGGCAATGGTGGCGTCGGCGCCCTTTCGCGTCCAGCTCGAGATCATCACGACCGGCATCGGCCGCAGGCGCATCAGTCGCTCCAGGAAGTCGAGGCCGTTCATCCCCGGCATTTCGATGTCGAGGGTGATGACATCGGGATTGAGCGCCTTGATCATCTGGCGCGCCTCGTCGGGGTTCGCCGCGGTACCGACGACCTTGATCTCCGGATCCGTCTCCAGGACGGCGGAAATCAGTTTCTGCATCGACGGCGAGTCATCGACGACAATAGTGCGCGCGATCATCGAATTCCCCCGGATGGCACATGTTTGTAGGTTGTGATCCCGATCTGCTTCAGATTCGCCGAAGCAGGGCCGCTGACCCGCTCGGAATGACCGATATAGAGATGGCCGTCGGGCTTCAGCACCGAGCAAAAGCGGGAAAAGATTTGCGCCTGCAGGTCCTGCTCGAAATAGATCAGCACGTTGCGGCAGAAGATAACGTCGAATTTCTGCTTGAACGGCCAGTCATTGAGCAGGTTCAGGAAGCGGAAGGCGATCAGTTCGCGCAGTTGCGGGCCGGCCTCGGCCATGTCGCCCGAACGCTTGAAGAACCGGTCGCGGATGCCGGCCGGCATCTTGGCGACCATCTCGGCGTTGTAGCGGCCCTCCTTGGCCTTTTCGAGCGAGTTGTGATCGATATCGCTGGCAAGGATACGGAAGTTGAAGCGGGCGGCCTCCGGGCAGGATTGCAGCACGGTGCAAGCGATCGTGTAGGGCTCGCGTCCGTCCGAGCAGCCGGCCGACCACATCCTGACCGATTCGCCGCGCGACATGCGATCGGCGAGACCGGGCATGACCGCCGTCGCGAGATGCTCGAAGTGGTGCGGTTCGCGATAGAAGTTGGTGACATTGGTCGTGATCGCCGAGATGAGTTCGCGGCGTTCTTCCGCGCCGGAGGACGAACCGACCAGGTCGATATAGGCGCCAAAATCGGGCATGTGGAGACGCCGCAGCCGCTTGACCAACCGCGAATAGACGAGGTCGCGCTTGGCTTCCGAAAGATTTATTCCGGCTTCACCGCGCACCAGCGTCGCGATCATCGCAAACTGCTTGTCGGTCAGGACGTATTCGCGTCCCGCCTCGGGCCTTTGGACCGCTTCTTGAACAGCAGGGATCATGCAGCTTGCATCTCCAGTTCGGGCATTATCGCCTCAAGGCAGATTTCACAGATAATCCGCTTGTCGATGACAATCACACGACGGAACATTTCGCTGGACATCGAGGGATTGACCTCCGGCACCGGGCGCAGGTGATCCGGGCCGACATCGAGGATGTCGGAGACCGAGTCGACCAGAAGTCCGATGGTCTTGTCGTACACCTGCACGACGATGATGACGTGGCGCTCGCTCGGCGTGCTGGATCCCATTCCGAGACGGGCCGAGAGGTCCATGATCGGCAGGATCGTGCCGCGAAGATTGATGACGCCGACGATGTATTCCGGCGAGTGCGGCAGTCGTGTCGCCTGGCTCCATCCACGAATTTCGCGTGTCGAGGTGATTTCGACGCAGAATTCCTGCTCACCGACGCGGAATGCGATGAATTCCTCGCCGCCAGCCGTCGTTTGTTCGTTCTCATCATGCATGATCTTCACCCCGCCATGGATTGAATGATTTCGGGCCCAGGTTCGCCGGACTGGTGCGACACGATGTGATCGCAATCGAGGATGAGAGCGATCTGGCCATTACCGAGAATGGTCGCGGCGGCGATGCTCGGCACGCGCTGGTAGTTGCTCTCGAGACTTTTGATGACGACCTGTTGCTGCCCCTCGATCGAGTCGACGAGGAAGGCGCCCAGGCCGTTCTTTCCGCCTTCGACGACGAGGATGGTGCCCCGCGTGTAGTCGTCGCGCCGCTCGGCGAAACCCAACTGGCGGCCGACATCGATGATCGGGATCAGGCTGTTGCGCATCTTCACGACACGGTTGTTCTTGCCGATCGTGTAGACGTCGCCGGGCTTGAGCGTTGCGGTTTCGAGAACCGCGGAGACCGGCAGCACGAGGGTCTGGCCGGCTTCCTTGACGATCATGCCGTCGAGAACGGCAAGCGTCAGAGGCAATGTCATGGAGAAGAGCGAACCTTCGCCCGGGCGTGAGGATATGTGCACGCGTCCGCCGAGCGCCTGAATCGACTGGCGCACGACATCCATGCCGACGCCACGTCCGGAAACGTCCGTGATGGTTTCCGCGGTCGAGAAACCGGGCGCGAAGATGAGATTGTCGATGTCGTCGTCGGAGAGCTTGGCGTCACGCGCCACGATCCCCTTCTCGATCGCCTTGCTGAGAACGCGCTCGCGGTTGATGCCGGCGCCGTCATCGTTGATCTCGATCACGATGCGGCCGGACGAGTGATAGGCGGACAGCCTGACCGTGCCCTGGGCGGGTTTGCCCCTGGCCTGCCGCGTCTCCGGATCCTCGATGCCGTGGTCGACGGCGTTGCGGATCATGTGGGTGAGCGGATCGATAAGGCCTTCGATAACGGTCGTGTCGACCTCGGTGTGCTCGCCTTCGAGTTCCAGAAGCGCCTTCTTGCCGGTGGCCGAGCAGACTTCACGGATGACGCGCGACATGCGCATGAAGACCGGCTTCACGGGCTGCGCGCGGATCGCCATCACGCCGCTCTGGATTTCGCGTGTGAGGTTCTGGAGTTCTACAAGCGCGAGGCCGGTCGGCGAAGCGGATCCGAAACCGGCCTGGCCAATCCGTTCGGCCAGCATCGCCTGGTTGATGACCAGTTCGCCCATCAGGTTGATCAGCCGGTCCACCTTCTCGGATTCGACGCGAATCGTCTGACTGGCCTTTTTGACTTCTTTCTTCTCGGCCTTGGCACCCGCCCCGGCATTGCCGTTGCCGTCGTCGGCCTGATCGCCACTGCCGGAAGCGTCGGCGCCGACAGCGGTCTCGATCGTGTCAACCAATTCGGCCACCGGATTTGCAGATGCCGGCGCGTCGTCGCTTGCGGTCTCCGGATCCTGACCGAAATCGTCGATGTCGATCATATCGGCCGGCGCCGCGTCATCGCCGCTTTCCTCCAACGCTTGCAGGAACGCGTCGAGATTTTCGCCGTCCCCGTCGGGCGGCGAGCCGCCGATCTCCTCGATCGACAGGACGCATTCGCCGTCGACCCAGTCGAACACGGCCTCGATGTCATCGCGATCGCGCTCGGTTTCGAAGTCGATCTGCCATTTGAGATAGCTCTCGTCCGGCGTCAGGTCGTTCAGCTTGGGCAATGCTTCCAGATCGCATGTGACGCTGAGCGTGCCCATGTCGCCGAGTTCGCGAAAGAAGCGCAGCGGATCATGGCCCTTGAGATAGAGGCTGGCATGCGGCGCAAAGGAAATCCGGAAGGTGCGGCCCGACGGCGCCTCGACGGCGTCGAAAGCCTCGAGGTCAATCATCACCGGCGCGAAATTGATCTCTTCCTCGGCTTCCTCCTCCTCGTGCGCGCTGCTGAGGCCGAAAGCGGTCTCGAGCTCGCCGGCGAGTTCCGAGGAATCCTCCGGCTCGCTGCCGGTGCGTTCCGCCTCGATGACGTCCGACAACACGTCGACGGAACGCAGTAGCAGATCCATGCGCGCTTCGTTGACCTGGCTCAGGTCGTTGCGGATCACATCGAGCGCGTTCTCGAAAACGTGTGCGAAAGAGACGAGCGCGTTGTAGCCGAAAGCGCCGGCGCCGCCCTTGATGGAATGCACTGCGCGGAACACGGCATTGACCGTGTCCATGTCCGGACCATCCGACTGGATCTCATGCAATCCAGTCTCCAGCTCCGACATCTGGTCAGCGCATTCGGCGAAAAATGTTTCTTTGATATCGTCGAGACTCATATGTCCAATCCGGCCTATGGCATGACGCGGTTAACGGCCCTGGTCAGCTTCTCAGGGTCGAAGGGTTTCACGATCCATCCGGTCGCGCCGGCGCTCTGGGCCCGCTGCTTCTTTTCCGGTGCGCTTTCCGTCGTCAGCACGAGGATCGGAACACGGTTGTATTCCTCGAACTTGCGCACATTCTCGATGAACTCGAAGCCGTCCATGACCGGCATGTTGATGTCGGTGATGACAACGTCCGGCTGGGATTCACGAAGTTTCTCAATGCCGTCGGCGCCGTCCTCGGCCGTGACGACCTCAAATCCCGCGTTCGCCAGGGTGTGGCGGAGCATTTCACGCATCGTTCGCGAGTCGTCTACGGTCAGTATCTTCTTAAGCATGGCTGGCGTCCCCTACTTCCAATTCATCTGTTGTCAGGCCAAGGGTGGTCAAATTATCGGCAAAGACTCCGGACTGACCGGAGACCTTCATGGCAATGCCGTCCTCGCGCCACATGCGGGCGGCGGACAACAGAACCTGAATGCATGGCGTATCGATCCGCTCCACCGCGCTCGCATCGAGGGCGATCGGATGGGTGCGGGCGGACAAAAGCAGATCCGCAACATGGGTCGCCGTTTCGCCGGGCAGGCTCGCCGGAAGCGTCAGCACATGGCTCTCGCCGGTCTCGGTCAGGCATTTCGCCAGTGGATTGGCGGCAACTTTCTTGATCATGGATCAGAACTCCTCCCATTCGTCTTTGATGGCCGCATTGCCCACGCTTCGCCCACGGAATGCACCCTGCGCGCGCCGGACGATTTCCTTCCTGGGACGGGCAGCGGGAACTGCGGCCCGGGGTGTCGGATTTGGCTGGCGCGAACGGACTTCAAACTGCCGGTCAGCGCCGCTGAAACGTGCGAGGAGGGCGGCGAGGTTTTCAGCCTCCTGCGACAGCGAATGGCTGGCGGCGGTCGCCTGTTCGGCCATTGCCGCATTCTGCTGTGTCGCGTTGTCCATGTCGCCGACCGCGGTGTTGAGCTGTTTCAACGCGATGAACTGTTCGTTCGCGCCGGACGCAATCTGGTCGATGACACCTGAAATCTCGACAACCTGGCCGGCAATGCGATGCAGTGTCTCGCCGGTCGCATTGACGAGTTGCGACCCGGAAGAGACCTGACTCGAGGATTTCGAAATCAGCGTCTTGATTTCCTTGGCGGCGCCGGCGGAGCGCTGCGCCAGTTCGCGCACTTCCTGGGCGACGACGGCAAAGCCCTTGCCCGCGTCACCCGCGCGCGCCGCTTCGACGCCGGCATTGAGCGCCAGGAGATTGGTCTGGAAGGCGATCTCGTCGATGACCGAGATGATCTCGTTGATTTCGGCCGCCGATTTTTCGATGTCGGACATCGCCGTAAGCGCGCGATTGACGACATCGCCGCTGGATTCGGCGTCTTCGCGGGCAGTATTCACGATCTTGCGGGTGTTTTCCGCGCCCTCGGCGGATTTCTGCACGGTCGCCGTGATCTGATCCAGCGTCGCCGAGGTCTGCTCGAGGGAGGCCGCCTGCTGCTCGGTGCGGCGCGACAGGTCGTCTGACGCGGTGAAGATTTCCTGCGTGCCGGATTCGATGCTCGTCGCGGTGACCGCGATCTGGCTGAAAACATCGGCGATCCCGCCAAGCGCCATGTTGAAGTCGTGGCGCAGGCTTTCAAGGTCACCCTGGAAATGCTCATCGATCTCGCAATCGAGATCGCCATCGGCGAGACGGTTGAGCGCGTCGCCGAGGATCGCAACGGCGCGGCGGGTCTCCTCGGCCTTTTCGGCGAGGTCGGCGTCCGCCTGGGCCTTGATGTCGGCCATGCGCTGACGCTCGGTGGCGGCATGGCGCTCGGATTCCAGCTTTTCGGCCGCGACCTCCTTGAAGACCGTCAGCGCCTTGGCGATGCTGCCGACTTCGTCGCCGCGGTGAACATAGGGCACGTCCGCGTCGGTATGGCCGCGGGCGAGGTCGGTCGTGTAGCCGGCAATGTTGACGAGCGGACGGACGACGGCGCGGTTCAGCGCAACGAGAAAGCCTGCGATCAGCAGAAGCGAGATGCCGGCCGCGGCGTAATAGATCCAGCCGAGTTCGCGCATATGGGTGTCGCTCTCGGCCTCGACCGACTTCAGATAGGCCTCCGCCTCCTGCGATGCGCGCAAGACGATCGCCTTGTGCTCCTTGAAGCGCTCCTTGAGAACACCCAGCGACTGGTTGATCTCGGCAGCGCCGAGACCGATGCCGCCGGAGTTTTCAAGCTTGGGAAAGAAATTGTTTTCGGCCTCGATCCAGAAGCGATCGAGGACGGTCGGGGAATCGACCGTGATCAGCTTGCGGATATCCTCCGGGATGTCGGCCTTTTCCCAGCGTTTCAGCTGCTCGAAGTAAGCGTCCTTCTCGGCGCGGTATTCCTGGAAATAGGCATCCCGGTTCCACGGTTCCTGCGAAGCCTGCACGATGGTCAGATAGGCATCGACGATGAATGAGCGCGGCGGATTGATGTCGGCGATCAGGTCCTTGCCGGTAACGACGCGATGGTAGTCGTCGCTGCCGATCCTGGTCAGTGAATTGCGGTAGTCCGAAATGGCGGTGAGCAACAGGAAAACGACGGCAATGCCGACAGCGAAAAGCTTCAATCCGTTGGACAGATTCAAGCGGCCCTTCGCCGGCCTATCGGCTCGCATTGACGGATTTTCGGGATAGCCCATGCCCTAACGGCCCCTGGAATGGAGAGGTCTCAAACATTCCGGGAATTCCGGGCCTTGGCGGGGGCATCATGCCGGGCGAAAAAGCCTCCAAGCAGAAACCCACCTAATCCCATTTACCTTAATGAAAATTAAAAATCTCAGGGTTCGCCATCAATATCCAGAATGCCCTGACGAATGGCGACGGTAATGGCGTGAGTACGGTTGACCGCGTTCAGTTTTTTCGTCGCACTGATGAGGTAGTGGTTCACCGTATGCGTCGACAGCGAAAGGATGATTCCGATCTCTTCACTCGTCTTGCCCTCGGCGCACCATCGCAAACATTCCTTCTCGCGCACCGTTATGCGACTGGGAGCGCCCTCACGGCCATCGGTCCGCAGGGTGATCTGGTCGAGAATCACCTGTGTCAGGCCGTGGCAGAAGAACAGTTGCTCGGCATCCAGCGGATCCGCGCCGGGCATCGACTGGGTGATGAACAGCAGTCTGTCGTTGGCTGACGAGCGCCTGAAGAAGACATGAAACACCGAATTCAACATTTCCGCCCAGGCCTCGCCATGCGAAAGAACGGCGCGTTGCCGAACGACCGGGTCCGACGAAAATTTCCAGGAAAACGGCGTGGCCGCCGAAACCGTCTTGCGGTTGAAATCCGCCGTCTCGTCGCAGAGGGCGTCCAGAATATATGCGGAGACCTGCGGATCGAGCGACGTTTCAATCGTTTCCACGCGGATTCCGCTATTTGTTATCAGGCGAAAAATAGCATATCGCCGGGACTTGGCTATCGTGCTTATTTCCGCAACAATCGTATCGGGATCGATATCGTTGTCGGCAATAGTGGCAAGCATGCCTGCCGGAAGGGGTCCAGGGTGCATATTGGGTAACCCGCGCCTCAGATTCTTGTTATTATTATTACTCAAGACCTCTCCGGGTCTGCGGGCAACGTCAACCATGTTTCTGTAACGGCTCGCGTGTAACGCTGTTACAGAGACTTAAATGCGTTTGCAATTATCCGTAACGCGGCGGAATATCGCGGTTTCGGAGGCCAATTCCGCCATTTCCGCCGTGAAACCCTTTTTCCGGCATTTTCCGGTCCGCTGGAAAACCGTGGACGGGATATCCGCATCGTCGCGTGAAAAGCTACGCACAAGCGACCGGCGCCAGTATGGCGGAGGGATGCGATTCGACCAGCCGGGCGCGCAGAACGCCTGCACCGCGAATCGCCTGACGAAACCTGTAGATTTGACAAGCTGTCACCGCGACCATGAATCTCATCCAGTACTCGATCGCCGGAACCGCGGCCTGCATCGCAGCGGTCGGAGGTGTCATGCTGCAGGTCACGCTCTCGCAGCCGTCGACAGAGGCAGCGGATCCGCATGCCGACGAGGCCAAGGTCGGCGAGGGCGTCAAGCTTCCGCCAATTCCTGTGCCGATCTACTCGCGCACGCAAAAGATCGGCTACTGCGTGATGCGCGTGGAGTTCGACGGCGCGCATACCGATCCGGAAGAACGGCGAATCGCGGTGCCGCGCGTGACCAATGACCTTTATATCGAGTTCTCCGCGACCCTGGAGAAGAATGCCGACGGGCCGGCGGAATGCGCCAGCCGGGTAGGCAAGCGCACCGACAAGTTCGTGATCTACAAAGCGGAATTCTACGAGAAGATCACAACGGGGCAGACGCCGTGATCCGGTAACGTCTCAGTTTTCGGTCGAAGTTTCCGACGTCGCCTCGAAACGTGCATCGCCAGGCATGCGGACCGAATCCTTCGGGAAAAAGTCCAGCTGCTCTATCAGCACTTCGGCGATCACGTCGCGTCCGGCCGTCTCGTTGGCGATATCGCGCAGCTCGTCGAGTGACTGGCGAAGCCGCGTCCAGCCGACCGGCGTGGCGAGCGCGCCGGCTTCCGCATAGAAATGGCGGCTCAACGCATCGAAAATCAGTGTCTGTAGCGGGATCATCAGCCCGGCCTCCTCCGACGCCACCGTCTTGACGGTGAACCGGCCGGTCACATAGCCGACGATACCGGTCTCGTTGACATAGGGAATGGCAAAGAGATCTGTCCTGAAGTCGTTGAAGCCGACCCGGGATTCGTGTGCGGACGCGCTATCCTTCGGTGTCCCGGAATATTGCTGGCCGAAATAGATGCCTGCGAGAGTGGCGCCTGCGACCCAAAGCGCGAACAGGATTTGGCCGATCATCCGTAACCTGCAGGCAATTTCGAAATCGACGGATAGGTGCCGTCGGATTCGGCGCGGGTGATCGCGTCGCCGAGAATGCCGATAACATCCCTGGTCGCGGCCATATTGGCGCGAAGCGCGGCCGCGTTGTCCTCGACCTTCTTGCGCAGGGCGCGCAGTTCCGCCCGAATTTCTTCGTCGACGTCGAAGCGGGACAAGTCGCGCGAAACGAGATTGAGTTCATAGAGGCAGCGGTTCTTGCGCGCATTCGACCCGGACAATCCGGCTACCGGATTCGTTCGCAACAGTCTGGTTTCCTCCTCGATCGCGTCGCCGACGCGCAGAAACAGAAACTTGAGCTGCTTCTTGCTCAGGGCACTCTGGCGCGTTGTCGGTGCTGCTGCAGGTTTCATGCCCGCTTACTCCCTGTTTCGGTCATGGGCGCGATCAACTCTTGTCGCCGGAGCCGACGGCAGACATCATCTTGTGGATGAAATCGCGGCTGATCTCGTTGGTGCCGCTGCGAGCGGCATCGATGGCACGGGTTTCGGACGGAGTTGCCTCCGCGTCGTTGATCCCATGCAGCGCATGGACGTCTTCGCCGTCCCTGACGAGGTATTTATTGATCTTCGAAGCAACGCCGAAATCGGTATTCTTGACCACCTGCGTGGCAATCTGATCGGCCATCATCGATTTCCAGACGCTGCCGGAAAACCCGCCGCCAAAATAGCTTTCGTCGCTGTCGCCCATCATGTTCTTGACCATGTTGGCGACGAGCAGCGCCTCGAATTCCTTCGAAGCCTCTTTCGGATCCTTGCCGTGAGCCACCCGCGACAGGTGGCTTCCCATAGTCGCGGCCTTGGCAACGGTCGACGTGGCATCGCTGCCGGCGGCACCGGAAGACAACCGCGCCTGAACGTTTTGCGCCCTGGCGGGATCCGCGGCGCGCGCGACGTCGAGAATGAGATCGGATGGAAATTCGACCGCCATTGAGTCCTGTTCCAGGTGGTCCTGTTTCGTCCGGACCTAGTCTATCTTGCCAATCTTGCTTGAAGCTGACAGTCGGCGCGCCAAACGCTGATCGAGCGTTTCGGCCTGCGCGACCGCCTCGTCGCGGCGTGTCTCGGACGTACGCTGCTCGCCGTAGCGGTTCTCGATCGTTTCCAGCTTCTTCTTCTCCTTGAGAAGTTCGTCGCCGGATGCCTTGACCTGCCGTTCGGCGTCCGCCTTCTCCGACAGGGTCGTCTGGAAATAACTGGCAAGCAAATCGGGAAACAGACCGACGATGGGCCCGCCTTCATCGATCATCCGGTTCAACTCCTGCAGCGAGCGCTCGGCCGTTGCCGTCCGGTTCTTCGCTTCGGCGAGGTCGCGTTCGCGCATGGCCTTGATCACGCGCTGGAGGCGCAGAAGGCGGGCGTAATCGGTCGGCTGGCCGGTCATGTCACTGCAGGGTGTATACGGCGGCGAAACCGGCGCCGAACAAGCTCAGCATGTAGGGCACCGAGAAGTACATGATCAGAAGTCCGATCACGAGAATGAAGGGTAGCGAGATGAAATAGATCGGGATCTGGACCGCGAGCTTGTTGAGCAGGCCAACGCCCAGATTGACGATAATCGCAAATCCCAGGAACGGGCTGCCGAGGCGCAATGCGACCAGGAAGCTCTCGCGCAAGACATCGACCAGATCGACGAGGAGCAGGCGCGGCGACGGAAAATGGTCCAGCGGCATGACGTCGTAGGAACCGAGCAGTGTTGTGATAACCAGATGATGGAAGTCCAGCGTGAATAGGATCATCAGGGCGGCAAAGGACAGGAAGACGGTCAGCGGCGACTGCATCTCGAAGCCCTCGATACTGGCGCCGAGCATACCGCCATAGCCGATCGCCATGCCGACGCCGGTAATGATGAATTCGAGCGCGAGCAGATAGAAACGGGCGATCAGGCCGAAAAAGCTTCCGATGATCGTTTCGCTGACGACCAGCCGCAAAATCAGGACACCGGACGGATTGGCGAGTTCCGCCTCCATCTTCGGCGCGACGAAGGTCGAGACCGCAACCGCGACGGCGAGCGAGGCAAACAGGCGGATCTGAGGCGAGACGCGCGCGCTCGACATGCCCGGCAGAACCATGAAACAGGCGCCGACGCGGCAAAAAACCAGGAAGGCGGTCAATATGTCGGCGGGCAAAGCCGTGATCACGATACCGTTCCGAGAATGCGGATTTCGATGCCCTTGCCGATCTCCAGATGCGACAGCACCGGCGTGTCGGGATGCAGGCGCTCGACGATCATGCGCACATAGGGCCGCGCCTCCGGCGAGGTGATGATCGCAAAGCGCCGGTTCTGCTTCTTGAACCCCTCGATCACCTTGTTGACATCGGCGCCAAACTCCTCGAGCAGGCGCGGATCGATGTCGAACTGGTGCACGTCGCCCTTGGCGTCGCGCTTCAGGCTCTCGCGGAAAACCATGTCCCATCGATTTCCGAGGCGCAGGACATGCAGAACGCCGTGTTCGGTGATGTCGCCGCACAATTGCTGGGCGATGCGGCCGCGCACATGCTCGACGATGGCTTCGGTCCGCCGCGTCGAAGGGGCGATTTCGGCCACCGCCTCGATGATGAGCGGCAGATTGCGGATCGACACGCGCTCGGCGAGCAGCAGTTTCAGCACCGCCTGCAAGCCCGGATAGGAGCTGTGCGTGGTGCAGACTTCCTCGGTAAGTTTCCGGTATTCCGGATCGAGGCGCTCGATGATCGCCTTCATCGTCTTGTAGGAGAAAAGCTGCGGCAGGTTGTTGCGGATCACCTCGCTCAGATGGGTGAGCACGACCGCGACGTTGTCGGCGGTCGCGATGCGGGCCGTCTTCATGTCGTCGGCAAAGGTTTCGGGAACCGACAGCGCCTCGATGCCATATGCCGGTTCGCGGACCGTTTCGAAGGGAATGCCCTTCATCTGTTCGGGCTCGGCGAAGACCATGAGCTCGCCGATCCGCATGGAATATTCGGCGACCACGGTGCCGTGAACCTTGATCTGATAGGCTTTCGGCGCGATGGCGAAATCGTCGGTGATCTGGATTTCCGGCACGATGAAGCCGTAGTCGGCGGCAAAGCGCTTGCGCATCTTCTTCATGCGGAAGGCCATTTCCTGGCGATTCGGCACAAGTTTCGCGGCCAGCTGTTTGCCGAGAACGAGTTCGAGTTCATTGGAGCGCAGCGATTCCTTGACCGAATCGCGTTCCTCATCCACCTGCTTGGCGCGGGCTTCTTCGGCTTCCTGCTTTTCTTCCGCAACGCGGCGCGCGGCGGTCAGCGGACGCATGTAGCCAATCCCCGCCAATATGCCGGAAAGGGCAACGAAGGGGATGAAAGGCA
Source organism: uncultured Alphaproteobacteria bacterium (assembly GCA_963712205.1). Taxonomy (GTDB): domain Bacteria; phylum Pseudomonadota; class Alphaproteobacteria; order Rhizobiales; family Rhizobiaceae; genus Oricola. Next base: position 462,890 of record CAVQHF010000008.1, read on the forward strand.
ATCCGGGCATCAGGCCGAGCGCGGCGAGCATGGCGGCGGCGACGAACAGGGCGCGCGGATATTTGCCGAGCTGATCGAGAACGGCCTTGTCGGTCGATCCGACCGTCCCGCCCTTGGACACCAGCAGGCCGGCCGCCAGCGAAACGATCAATGCCGGAATCTGCGAAACGAGGCCGTCGCCGACGGAGAGCTTGGTGAAGACGTCAACGGCCTCCGAAATCGACATGCCGTGTCGGGTGTAGCCGATGATGATGCCGCCGACGATGTTGATCGCGGTGATGATAAGACCGGCGATTGCGTCGCCGCGAACGAATTTCGAGGCACCGTCCATCGAACCGTAAAAGGAGCTTTCCTCCTCCAGTTCCTTGCGCCGGGAGCGCGCCTCTTCCTCGTCGATGATTCCGGCGGACAGATCGGCGTCGATCGACATCTGCTTGCCGGGAATGGCGTCGAGGGTGAAGCGCGCGCCGACCTCGGCGATACGGGTCGAGCCCTTGGTGATGACGAGGAAGTTGATAACGACGAGAATAAAGAAGACGACGAGGCCGATGACGAAGTCGCCGCTCATGACGAAGCGCGAAAAGCCACCGATGACGTGTCCCGCCGCCTCGGTTCCATGCTGGCCTTCCGACAGAATCGTGCGGGTGGTGGCGATATTGAGCGACAGGCGCAACATCGTCGCGATCAGCAGGATTGTCGGGAAGGACGAGAAGTCGAGCGGCTTGTGGATCCAGAGCGCCACCATCAGGATGAGCACGGACAATGCGAGCGAGAGCGCGAGCCCGAAATCGATCAGGAATGCCGGAACCGGAAGGAACAGGATCGTCAGCATCACGACGATGCCGACGGCAAAACCGATATCGCGGCTGTTGGCTATTTCCGGCTTGTTGGCAACGTCAAGGATGGCCAAGGGAACGAACCTGACTAGGGATGAATTCGCGCGTCATCATCCCGCGATAGCATCCGTTCCTTGCGCCAAGCTTTGGGCGCAGGCTCCAACGGCAAGAAAGGTTCAGAAACCGGTGACGATCCGGCTGAAGATCACGTCGGTCAACCGGCCGATCTGCGCGCCCATGAAAGGGGCAGAAACGGAAACGGTCAGCAGGATCGCGACGATCTTGGGAACAAAGGTCAGGGTGATTTCCTGAACCTGTGTCAGGGCCTGGACGAGGGCGATCGTGACGCCGACGATCATTGCGATCAACACGGCGGGCGCCGATGTCATCAGCACCGTCCAGATGGCATACTGGACAATGTCGAGGGCATCGGCTTCGGTCATTCGCTGATCGTGACGCCGCTGGTAACCTGGACCTGCTCGCCCGAATCGAGGACGGCGACGATACCATCGTCGAAGACACGCACTTCGTTGATCGTGCCGGTCACGCTTTTATCCGGAGTGGTCAGCGTGCGCCCGATGATCGAGCCTGCCTGCTGGAGATGGCCCATGGAAATCAGGTCATCGAGCTTGGAATTGGTCTGGATACCCTGCTCGACATTCGAGAATGTCGCGAGCTGGGCGATATATTCCGTCGAATCCATCGGCTTTGTCGGATCCTGGTTCTTCAGCTCGGCGACAAGAAGCTTCAGGAACGAATTGTAGTCGACATTGGCCTTGGCGCCCGTAGCCGCCGCGGTCGATTGTGTACTGGTTGCGCTGGTTACGGCATCCATTGCATTCACCCCACTGCTGCTTCCTTGACGGGTCCGTGCTCCTGCAACGTCCTTGCCGTTGCCGGATTCTGGCGGAGAATTTCCGCTTCGACCGGATAGAGGCCACGAATCGTCTTGAGCGCCTCGTAGTATTTTTCCTCGATCACAAGCCGGTCGACATGCTTGAGTTCGGACAGGATCTTCTGGTTGGAGAAGGCCGTGATCAGCGCCGGCAGGCTTTCGCGGAAGAGCGGCATCGCCGTCTCCTTGTCGCTTGGCGACATGACCATCACCTGAACGATGAAGTAGAGCTGGCGCAACGGCGTTGTCGCGTCCTCGGCCTGCAGAACGTGGTTTTCCAGCAGGAACTGCACGTCATTGAGAAGTTCCAGCGACACCTTGCGATCGACACGGATCACGGCGCCGTTGATGAATATTCTCTCATTGGCTTTCAGGAAAATCTTGAAAGAGCTTTTCATTCTACCCCGCCCCGAATGATTTTGGTGATATCAAGCAGTCCGTCGATGTTCTCGGAGTCCCCCTTGCGGATCGCATCGGCTTCGCGAAGGATCCAGATTCCGATCGATATCAGGCTAGCGCGCAGTTCTTTCGGCAATGCGTTGTCGTTACTCGCGAGATCCTCGAGCAGCATCGTCCAGAGCCGAATCGTGAAGTGAATCGCTTCGATGCGCACAAAGGAATTCGGCCCCTCCTGCGACGCCTTGGTCAGCAGCTCGATCGACCGATCAAAGAGTTCGCGCTCCCGTTCGCGGGCATCCGCGGGGGAGTCTTCCTCGATCTCTGCGTAACGCAACATAATCATTTCTTACAACCCATCGGTAACCAAGCCCTAAATTACAGGTAATCCATGATCGAAAGATTCTGGATCCGCGACGTGATCGAATAGGAGACCTCAATCTGCGTCAGCAGCGTATTGAGTTCGATCGACGTCTGGTACGGATCGACCGATTCCAAATCGCTGGCAAACGTTTCAAGCAACGATTTCTGCGCCGAAAGCGCATCGTTTGCGCGCTTCAGCCGTTCTTCAACGAGACCTGTCTGGCCCTGCAACTTCGTCATGCCGCCCGTGGCCGATCCGGATTGCGAAATGACAAAATTCGAGACGCCCTCCTTCGCTTCGCCACCCAAATTGCTGTCGAAGAGTTCGGTCGCCACGACGGAAGCCATCATCAGTTCCCGAAACGGTTTCTCGTTGGCACTGACGGAGGTATCGGCGGTCACCTCGGGTGAAATTCGCGCCTTGATCACCTCGTCGGTCGCAGACGACATGTTCGCGGTCCAGCCCGCGCCGAGGAACAAGGGTTTCACCGCGGTATCGAGGAAGTTTTCGATGTCGGTTCGGGTGATGTTGGCGGCGGCCGGATCGTTCTTGTCGAAACCGAAATAACCGAGAAAAGCGGCATCGAATGCGGCCTTGCCGCCGCCGGTGTCGTAATCGGCGATCGGCTGGTTGTCGGTATTCAATCCGCCGAACAGAAACGTACCGTTGATCTGGGTGTTGAGAATGGACGTGGTCTCCGCGACGACGTTCTTCGCGGTTTGCTGCGCGGTCGGATACTGGTTGTTGTCGCCCATGACGATACCGACCGCGTTCATCAGGTTGGACGCGAGCGTATTGATGCGGCTCATGCTTTCCTGGCTCATCGTGAGCCGCGTCTGAACCTGGGCATTGGTGTCGATAAGACGCCCCGTATGATCGACATCGCCAAGGAAGGAGATCAGCTTGCGGCTCTCCGAACCAAGCGCGAGGCCGCTGTCGGCGTACTTGCCGCTCACCGCTTCCTGCTGCAGGCGCGGGAGCATTTCCTGCAGACGCGAAGTGGAGTTACGCAGCGCGAGCGAAACCGCCAGTGTCGAGATCGGAGATGTCTTCATCCCTTACCCCACCGACTGCAAGAGCGCTTTGAGCATGTCGTCGACCGCGCTGACGATCCGCGCCGAAGCCTGGTACGACTGCTCGAGGTCGATCAGGATTGCCATCTCCTCGTCGATATTGACCCCGGTCGACGACGACAGGGCATTTTGCAGCCTCTCGTGCAGCGCATTCTTGCCGTCCGCGGCCTCCGAGGCGGTCTTGCGCGTCGACTCCAGCCAGCCCAGCGACGATTCCGCGTAGCCCGAAACCGAATAGGTGCCCGCGATGCCGGCACTAATGTCGGTCGGCAACGGATTGCTCATCGCCTCGACATAGTTGATCAGCCGATCGGAATAGCCGGATCCGCCCGTCGTGTTGGAGACATAGGCGATGCCGTTCGCTCCGCCGTCACGCAGCAGTTCCGGATTACCGCCAACCGACGGATCGAAGGCGCCGTTCACACCGAGCGTCAGGGCGATGCCGGTGCTGATGGTACCGCTCGCCGGAATGGCCGGACCACCGGAATAGGTGAAAAGGCCGGCCAGATCCGGCAGGCCGCCGCCGGTGGTGTCGCTTTCGGCAAATGTGGTGACCAGCCCGCGCGCGACTTCGTCGAGCTGGCTCTGCAGCTGAACGGTGATCGTGTCGCGCATCTGGACCATCGCCGCGAGCGAACCGGTCGAATTGGTATTGGCGCCATCTCCGCCGATGACCGGAACGCCGTCGATCCGGATCGGATTGCCGGTCACGCCGGGAGAATACGATGTCAGCGGGTCGAAGGTGACAGCGCGCGGCACCGTCTCGAACAACGTGACGCCCTGGCTGGTGTAAAGGGCATAGTCGTTATTTTTACGCTGAAGGACCGAGACGGAAACATATTCCGAAATCTGCTTGAGCAGCGAATCGCGCTGGTCGAGCGCGTCGTTGACGTCCGCTCCGACGACCGTGCCCTGCACGACCTCGTCGTTCACCTGTTTGAAGTTCGCCAGGAGATCGTTCAGATTTCCGACCGACTCGCTGATATTCTGGTCAATTTCGCTACGGTATTCCTGGATCGCAAGCGATGCACCGTTCAGGCCGTTTGCGAGTTCCTTCGCGTAGTCGACGGCCGAAGACGCCAGCAGCGTGTTCGACGAGTCCGAGGAATAGAGCTGAAGCGCGTCCTCGAAAGACGCGATAAGCGTTGCCGGCGCGGTTACGTTGTCGATGCCGTTGACCAGCCGCTGCAGCCTGTCGGTCCCGTCGGAAATGATCGACTGCGCCGTGCTGTCGGACTTGGCAAGAAGACTGTCGCGCAGCAAATCCTCGTTGGTGTTGCGGCGGACATTGACGACGCGCGCGCCGCTGTCGGTGCTGACGAGAATCGAATCGCGGCGCACATAGTTCTCGTTGGACGCCTCGGAGATGTTCCGGGACGTTACAACCGTCTGCCGCGCAGTGTTCAGCAGAGAGTTTTGCGCAGTTCTGATTGCCGCCGTGAGTGACATCGTCAAGCCGTCCGATACAGCCGGTTGCCCGGCGTTCGCCGGGTCCGGGTTGGTCTATGCGCGAAGAGCTTGGTCATTCGACGTCAGCGCTTGAGGTTGAGGAGCACGTCCATGAGATCGGACCCGGTCTGGAAGACCTTGGAATTTGCCGTGTAGTTTCGCTGCGACTGGATCATCTCGGTCAGTTCCTCGGCGATATCGACGTTGGAACCTTCGAGGGCGCCGGACACGATCGATCCGTTGCTGCCGCTGTCCGCGAATCCGAGACGAACCTCGCCCGAGAGATCCGTCGTCTGGAATAGATTTCCCGACATGGATGTCATCTGGTCCGGACTTGCGACGGCGGCGAGCGGAATACGGAACAGCGCCTGGGTCGACCCGTCGCTGTACTGAGCGTAGACCGTACCGTCGGCGGAGAAGTCGACGCGATCGATGGTCGCGGGCGCGTTACCGTTGACATCCGTGTCCGAGACCAGGAAGTCGGTAGCGAGCTGCGTCATGCCGGACATGTCGATGGTGAGCGCCTGGCCGCCCGGGACGTTGACGACGATCGAATTGGGGCTCGCGCCGGCGAGATCGCCGCTAACCGGGTCAAAGCTGATCGTCTGGGTCGTCAGGGGACCCGCGGCATAGGGGAAGGATGTTCCGGCCGCCGCATCCGCCTGATCGAACACGGCAACTTCCCAGGTATTGGCCGCCGTCTTGGTGTAATAGATGTCGAGAATGACCTCCGAGCCGAGGTTGTCGTAGACGACCATCGAGGTCTTCTGCGAATATTCACTGCCCAGAGCGTTGGCCGACGGCAGGGTGCCGCTGACGATTTTGTCCGAGGCCGGAAGGTTGGACGCAAATACACCCTCGGTGGAACCCGCCGCCGTCAGATCGTTGGATGTAACGACGACGGGCTCGAGCCCGTCAAATCCGTTCACCACAACGGACGGCTCACCATTGGCGTAGCTGTAACCGGCGAGGTAATAGCCGGCCGCATTGATGAGACGGCCATCGGCATCGGGCACGAAGGAGCCAGCGCGCGTCAGAAAGGAATTGCCGTCTGCATCCTGAACGACAAAAAAGCCGTCACCGTCAATGGCGAGATCGGACGCCGAGGTCGTGTATTGGGGAACACCCTGCTGCGAAACCGCCTGCCGCACCGAGGTGACGATGCCACCCGAGTTATAGCTGCTGGACGAGTCATTGACGACAAGTGTGGAGAACTCGATACCGAAACGCTTGTAGCCGGTGGTGTTTGCGTTGGCGATGTTGTCGGCGATGGTCGACAGCTTGCTCGCCTGTCCCTGCATTCCGGACACGCCGGTCCGCATCATACCATAGAGGCTCATGAGGAATTCCCTCCTGTTGCGATATCAGCCTACGGTAGCCTCCAAATCTTGTCCGAACCTGCCCCCGGTTACGCGCGCGCCGGCGTCCTTCGCGGCCGCATCGGCGCAGGCTGTCTCGACCTTCGCCTCAAGCCGATAACCGAGGAAGCGCTTGGAATCGATGATTTCGTAACCGAGCACCTTGCGCAGCTTCTTGCGCAATTTGGAGATGTGGCTCTCGATCACGCATTCCTCGACGTCCTGCTCGAAAAGCCCGTAAACGGCGTTGTAGATCTGGCTGCGCGTTGCGCGGCGGTCTCCGTTGGATGCCAAATATTCCAGGATGCGGCGTTCGCGGCGCGGAAGCGGAAAACTGTTTCCGTCGATTTCGGGATCGCGTCCGTCGGTGAAGACACGCAACCGGTCGAGTTCGAATACGGAGCGGCTCGTATCGCGCCGGCGCTTGATCGCCGTGACCCGCGCCAGGATTTCGCGAACGTGAACCGGCTTGCGGACAACATCGTCGGCGCCCACTTCGAACTGACGCAGTATTTCCGACAGCGAATTCTGCTCCAGGACGGAAATCACCGGTAGTTTCGTCACTTGGCGAATCTGGTTCACCGGGCAGGATTCACCTTCGGTCTGCCCGACAAGAAAAGCTTCTATAGATTCCATCTCATTAGTGCAGATTGAATCCAGCCAATTCGGAAGTTCTTTTCCCGATACTCCAAATACAGGGTAACCAATACGCTGGAACATGCCGCTGAAACCTTGCTGAACAAGGTCGCGGTCATCAATAACAACTATCATTTGTTAACCCCCGCCCGAATCACTTCATTGTTCGGCACCTCCGGCTTAACGAAAGGGCGAATCTGTCCACAATCGCAATAAATCACATATTGCTTTGTTAACTAAAATGTGAGGCGAGGCAAATCACCCAAAACGCAGGCACCCGCGACCGAGAAAACCGCTGCAATTGAAAACAATTAGGAGTTGCAGAAACTTTTCGCAGCCGGGGTCCAGTTTCCGACGCCGGTGGCAACCATATTGCGGATGACCCGGCAGACATACTGCTTCTGGGCGCGGTTATTATCCGGGCCCGCATGATACCGGGCGACCGCCATGGACCACGTTTTGTATTGTTCTTTCAGAGACTTAAGAAATGAGGCGGCATACATGACATTGCGGGCCGGATCGAACATGGCAATGTCGGACGGAAACTTGTCGCGATGATAATACTGGTTGATCTGCATACAACCCACGTCGATCAGGCGGACGCCCCGCCGGCGCGCGGCCTCGAATTCGCGCATCGCCTTTTCAACCGTATCGGGAAATTTCGTCTCGCCCTCGATGTTCATCGCGAAGGGATGCAAGCCGCCCTTGAGGCCCGATTCCGTCAATCCGACCGCATAAAGAACACCAACCGGCACGTCATATTTGCGCGCGGCCTTCGCCACATAGCGTTCACATATGCCCTGATGCTGAATTCCGGACGCCCGGGCGGCGTCAAATGGTGACCCGGCCATCGCGGCGAAGGCCGCCGTCGCCAGTGTCATTGCCATGAGCCGGAGTGCGCGCGGTGTCATTGGACGCTGATTCCCGATAGCTTTGCCTTGATTCGTTGGGCGTATTTCCGCGGTTTTCCTGGCTGCCGAATTGCTGGCCCGGCGCTTCGCGGTTCGGCGCATTATGCGCTTGCTGCTGTGCCGAATCGGACCTGTTCGCGGCAACCGAAACATCCGGCGCGGCAATTCCCACTGCGCGCAATGCCGACCTGATGGCATCGGAATCCCCGGAGAGCATTTTCGCGGTCTTGTCGGATTCGGCGCGGATCGTCACCCGCAGTTCGCCATCCACGGACTGCAACCGGATATGCACGACACCGAGTTCAGCCGGATTGAGTTGCAGCCGCATCGTCTTGACCGTCCCGCCCTGGGATGTGCCGGTCGAAAGCGCCAGCCGCGAGGGAGACAGGTCCTCGAGATCCCTGGTGACCGCGGCGACGACCTGACGGCCGGCCGGCGTTTCGGGATTTGCCGCAAATTGCTGGCCGGCTCCCATAACCGTGACCGACCTGGCGGTTTCGGCCGAGGGGGTTGCGCCGCCCTGGGCGGCCGCGTTCGCCAGGACCGGCCGGGAAGCCCGCTCCTCGGCGCGCGAAAGCGCTTCATCAGCGTTACCGCGTTCGCCGCGGGAGCCGGTATCACCAGCCCGGGCGGGAATTACCGTGCCCGCGGGACGTTCCGCCGACGCCGTGCCCGCCTTGTTGCCCGCAGCCGGTGCAAGCGTAGCGGCATCGCGGCGCGGCGGGACGGCCGGCGCGCCTTCACCGGCCTTCTTCCTGTCTTCGGACACGGCCGCCTGCATGGAGATGACGGGCGCATCGTCGCTGCCGGTGACCGCCGCATCGGGAGATCCTGCTAAGTGCGAGGCATCGACATTTCCGGCGACTTTCGCGGAAGCCGCCGCCCCGCCATCGCGCTGGCCAGGCTTGCGGGTATCGTCGCTCGCCGCCGGGCGGGCCTGCGCCACGGCAGCGGCAACCGCGATCTGCGCACCGGCTGCGGCGTCCGGCCGGGTATCCCGCGCTTCGGTTTCATCCTTGCCCGGCTCACGCGGCGAAGCGTCCCCGCTTCCCTCGTCGCCCGCATCATCCGGCGCGACCATGTCCGCGGCGGTGACGCGATCGGCCGGCAACGTGTCCGCCGGCACTTTTCCGGCAACGGCGTCCGTCTCGTCACCGGACGGTTTCGGCGCAGCCTCCGCCTCTTCGCCTACAGGCGCCTTCGTTTTGTCTTCGCCATTTTTCTGGACAGCGCCACGCCAATGCGCATCGGCAATCACCGAATGCGCCTTGCCTCCGGTTTCGCGCGTCTCCGGCTCGTGCTCCTGCGCGCTGTCGTTTCCGGTCCGGTCGAGCGCCTCCTTGAAGGCGCTATGCGCCTTCTCGCTGGCGCGACCGGAAGGCCCCTTGGGCGATGGTGCCGGACCGGCGACGGCAGCCGCAACTGCATTGCTGATCATTGGATGTCCTCCAGCAACTTGTCGACGCCCTGCAGCGCTTCACGGGTTCCGCCGACGAAGTCTTCGAAATCGTTCAGAACGGGCTCGGTCTGCTGCTTTGGTGCGTCGTGGAAAATGCTTTCGCGCCTGCCCTCAGCCGGCGTCGCCATTCCGGCCGGAAGCGTGGCTTTCGGATCGGTGACCGCATCGGCAACGGCAAGAACGGCGCGCAGCAGCTCGCGATCGCCATCGGCAAGCGGCTTGGTATCGATATGCCGCAACTCGCTGGCAACCTCGCTAACGTTTTCCGAGGTGATTTGGGATATCTGCGAATAGAACCGCTGGCGAGCATCGATTTCGGGATCGACTGCCTGGGTTTCGTCCGCCTTCTCGCCGTCTTGGGCCGGCGTCAATTCGGCGACGCGCCTGACCAGTTCGGACTTGCCTTCCACTGTCGCCGTTCGCATCAGGCGCACGGTCACCGCGCTGCGATAAGGTTCCGGCATGAACTCGATGACTTCCATGACATTCGCCATGTCCATCCATTCGCCGAGCGCGATGACGCCGGCAATGAATTCCTGCGCGAATTGCATGGCGTAGGGCGAAGCGATGAAGCGGCGCGCATAGCGGCTGGATACGCGCAGGAAGGAAACCGGATCCTGACGACGCCTGTGGATGGTCATCAGGCGGCGCAGCGCCGCCTCTTCGATCAGCGTTCCGGGCGCGAGGAGCCGCGCGGTGTCGAAATCCGCGCGCGCCTTGTCATCGTCGCGCGTTACCAGACCGCGGACCAGTGCGAGCGAAGCGCCGAACAGCCCGCCCGCTCGCATAGGATCAACGTTCCTCAACCGCAATTCCGCGACCCGCGCACCGCCTTTCTGGTAGACGAGGATTGCCACGGCGAGGCGCACGAACTCGTCCTCCTTGTGGCCGAGATCGGTCAGGTGCGCTTTCAGCGTCGCCGGATTTCCGCCAAGCATCGCGTAGGAGATCAGCGCCCTGGCGTTTTTCGGGTCGGCGAATTCGGAACGATCGAGCTTGGCGAAGCTTTCATCGATCAGCTTGGTGAGTTCGCGCTGCATTCCCAGCGCCGACTTGTCGCCATCGGCGATCTCGTCCTGCACGCGCTGCAAAGAACGCACGAGCTTGTACGGCTCGGCGTCAAGTCCACTTGCTTGCACTCCGGACGCAAGCAAAAGCAGCGGACTGCACACCGCCGAGGTCATCAGGATCGGCCGCAACGCACTCATCCCGTGTTTACTCCGACAAGAACCTCGATCCGCCGGTTTTTCGGTGAAAGCGGCTCTTCGGGGAGCAGCAGCTGGCGGTCGGCGAAGCCGGATATCTCGCGCACGCGGGTTTCCTCCAGGCCGCCGCGCAACAGCATGTAATAAGCGGACTGGGCACGGGCGGCCGACAGGCGCCAGTTGTCGTAATCCTCGGAACGGAACGGCCGTGCGTCGGTATGACCGCGAATGCGGATTCCACCCTTTTGTTCGCCAAGCACGTTACCGATCTTTTCCAGCGCGATGACGAGGTCATGCGAAGGTATCGCCGAACCGACCTCGAACATGGAAATATCGAAGGCATCGGTCAGGGAAATGAGAATTTCGTCGCCGGACGGCACAACGGTCAACTCGCCGGCGAATTTCGATCCCTTGCCGAAGGCTTCGGTGAGTTTCTCGGTGATCTTCTCGCGCATCTGTTCGGCTTCCGCCGCGACCGCTTCAGCCTTGCGGGCTTCGGCTGCGGCTTGCTCCAGTTTCGCGGCATCGCCGGCCTTGTCCGGGATGGCCTGAGCGTCCTTTGCGATGGCCGCTGTCTGTGACGGATCTTCCGCGGCAGCAACACCCTTTTCAGCAGACATGCCTTCCTGACCGGCTTTCATCTCGCCAGCCGCCATCTGGCCCGCATTTTCCTTGCCGCTCGCCTGATCACCGGCGTGAGCGTTGCCGCCGTCACTTCCCTTGCCACCCTTGCCGGCCGCAGCGGGGGCCGTCTTGTTCTTGTCAGCGACCTCGCCCTGCCCGTCAGTCTCGTAGCGGCCGGCGAGTTGTCCGCTGTTGTTGGAGGGCCGAACCTCTTCGTTCCAGAAATTGGGCGAGAAGGGATCCATGAAGGCTTCACCGCCCGCCGCGTCGTTGATGGCATCGTTGCCATTGCGGCCGCCCTGCTCCTCGATCGCGCGCAATTCGCCCGGCGCCTGGTGCGCGGCGATCTCGTTGAGGGCCGAGAACGGATCGGCGAAATACTGGGATTCGGTCTTGGATTGCTTGTCAGAGGGCGAGCTTATCGGCTTTTCCTCGGGAAACTGTTCGTTCGGCGCCTTGACCTCGGTTTCCTGCACACCCTCGGCATCGTGAAGCCCCTTCACGCTGCGGTTCCGGTCGACGAGTTTGACCGGATTGAAGTAGCTGGCGACAGCCTTCTTGGTTTCTTCGTTAGCCGCGTTGATCAGCCAAAGGACGAGAAACAGCGCCATCATGGCCGTCATGAAGTCGGCAAAAGCGATCTTCCAGGCGCCGCCGTGATGGCCCACTTCACCTTCACCGCCGCGCTTGATGATAATGATTTCCTGAACCTTGTCGGGACTGTTCAAGACATGGCCTCCTGAAGCAGCCGGTCGACCTCGGACAGGCGGGTGGCAAGAACGCTTCTCTCGACGCGAACGACAAGGTCGATCTCATTGCCCGGCACCAGCCGCACCTGCGAAGCGTCGCCGGACCATTTGTCCATGAACGCCGACAACAGGTTTTCCGGCCCACGCAGTTCGAAACCGACAGCGTCGGTGTCCTCCAACAGGGCGGCAACTTCCGCAGCCAGCGAGTCCAGCGTGTGCGAGACGATGTCGGCGCGGATGCGGCCAGCCAGAAGCGGGGCAAGGTCCGCGGCGATGGCCGCGACAACGTCTTCCTTGATCTTCGGAATCGCCGTGGTGACGAGGTGATCGAGCGCTTCACGATGGGCCGCCTCGATCCGCTCGATCTCGGCGCGGTGCGCCTCTTCCAGCATTTCATGCGCGGGCACACCGTCATCGGTTTCCCCGAATCCCTGATCCGGTTCCGGGAGGTCGGCCGGCGGCAATGCCGCTTCGGGCTCATAGAGGCTATCCAAACCGGGCTCGCCACCAAAAGGATCGGGCAAATCGTCGACATCCGCCTCGAGGTCGGGAAGGTCGAGTTCGCTCGTGTCCGTGTCGCTGCCGATATCGGCGAAAGGGTCCTCCGGCTCGGCGAACGGGTCCGGGTCCAGCCCGGTGAACCCGGCCGGCATGTCGAGGGTCGTGAATTCGTCCCTCGAAAGCGCCTCGTGAACCAGAGGCTCAAAGCCCGGCTCGCGACTCGGCGCGGAACGCGGCTGCGCCTCCGAGAAATCCGGCAGCAGATGCAGGAGAGCAGAGCGGCTCAAATCAGGCGGCCTCCTGCCTCACCCAACGGCGAAGGATCGCCGCGGCGCGTTCCTCGTCGAGATCGACGATCATGGTCAGGCGCTCCTCGGGAGAAGGCCGCATCTTGGCCAGCAACTCGCTCTGGTCGGACGACTGCGACGACGACGGCAATGGCGGGAGACCCGGAAGGGCGGCAAGTCCCATGTCGTCGCTGTCGAAGGCCGCGCCAATCGTCGCGTCCTCAAGCGCCGGCAGTTCGCCGCCACCGGAGAATGCGTCCTGCTGGACCGGGGCCCCACCTTTCAGGGCATTGATCAGCGGCCGCAGGCCGAGGAACACGACCAGCAATATCGCGGCGATGAATGCAAGGGCATTGATGAACGTGCCGAGATGTTCGCCGATCATGTCCATCATGCCCGGCTCGGAAAGCGGAACGCCGTCAAAACCTTCCATGAAGTCGACTGCGGTCACCTGAACCAGATCGCCGCGATCCTTGGATATGCCGGCAGCGGCAACTGCGAGCTGCCGGATTTCGTCAAGCTTGGCCTCGATCTGTGCCTGGTCGGCGTTGCCGCCCAACGCTTCGACGATGCGTTTCTGGTTGACCACGACGGCGATCGACAGCCGGCTGATCGAATAGCCGTTGGTAACGGTCGCGATCCGTTTGGAATTGATCTCGTAATTCGTCGTTTCCTCGCGGCGCTCGCTGCGATCCGATGACGTCGGAGACGTACCATTGCCCTGCGCCGTCTGCGGCAGGTTCTGCTCGACGGTTGCCGGGTCGCCCGACGTCTGCTGGGAGGAGGCATCCTCGCTGCGCACGACCTGGACGGACCGCTCCACACGCAATTCGGGGTCGTAGATGGTTTCCTCGACCTGTTTCTGGTCGGTGTTGATGTCGGCCTGGACACTGACCCGGAGGTTCATTTCTCCGATATAGGGCGCGAGCGCCTTGTGGACGCTGTCGGCCACCTCGCTCTCGACGGTCGTCTTGATGCCGAGATTGCTGGTCGCCGTATTGGTCAGCGGATCGTCGCCGGCCGCGAGAAGCCGGCCGGTCGAATCCAGAACCGTGACGTTTTCCGTCTGCAGTCCCGGAACGGCGGCGGCAACCAGATGGCGGATCGCCATAGCGCTCGATTCGGCAGTGTCTCCCTCATAGCGCACGATGACCGAAGCGGTCGGCGTCTGTTCGGCGAAACGGAAATTGCCGCGGTCCGCCAGCACGATATGCACGCGCGCGCCCTTGACGCCGCGAATCGTCTGGATCGACCGCGCGATTTCGCCTTCGAGTGCACGGACGCGGGTCACCTCCTGCATGAATGCGGTCAGACCGAGCGAGCCGAGATTGTCGAACAGCTCGTAGCCGGTCCCCGAGCCGTTCGGCAGGCCCTTTTCGGCAAGGATCATGCGCGCGCGGCTGGTCTTTCCCGTCGGCACAAGAATCGAGGTGCCGTCGGTATTGACGTCGTAGGGAATACCCGCGTCGCCAAGCGCCATGCCCATGCGGGTGATGTCGTCACGCTCCAGCCCGACGTAAATCGGCTCGAAGGCGGGGCGATTGAGATAGTAGGCGGCAAGACCGACACCGCTGACAACCAGGAGTCCGATCGCGGCAAGTATCGCCAGTTTGCGTGTTCCCAGCGCGGTCAGGTTGTTCACGATCTGCTGCAACGGCTCAGGCACTGCGTCGACTCCCCTATCCAAGACAGGAAATAGACCGCGAAACTTGTGTGAGAGTGTCTTTACGCCGATCCGGCGCCAAAACGGCGGGCCGGCACAGCCGCAGAAAAAATCAGGGCAGGCTGCCCAGAGGCAGCCCGCCCTTGAATGGAACCGTCAATCTGATTCTTACTTGAAGAGCGAAAGGATCGTCTGAGCGTTGGAGTTGGCGATCGAAAGCGCCTGGACGCCCAGTTGCTGCTGCACCTGCAAGGCCTGCAGTTTGGTCGATTCCTCACTCATGTTCGCATCGACAAGTTGGCCGATACCTCGATTGACCGCGTCCATCAGGTTCGACACGAAGTCGTTCTGCATGTCGATGCGCGATTTCGATGCACCGAGATTGGAAGCCGACGTCGTCATGCTCTGGAAAGCCGTGTCGACGTTGGAGATCATGTCGGCAAGATCCTGATCGTCAATACCTGCCGCCGTGATGTCGAGCGTGGAGACCGAGACCATGACTGCGCCAGTGCCGGTCGTGGTGAAGTTCGTGTCCAGAATGCCAGTTCCCACAGCGTTGGAATCGAACAATGTGGTCGACGTGATATCGATCGCAATGGTCGACACCGACACGTTTCCGGCACTGTCACGCGAGAACGAAGAGACGATATTCTTCGTCGCGGAGTAGCTGGCAGAGCCCGAATCGACCGCAAGCCAGTTCTCACCGGAGAACGATGCCGACGACGACATGCTGATAAGCTGGTTCTGCAGTTCGCCGATTTCGGACTGGATCTTGCTCTTGTCCACGCCCGGCTCGCTGGCGGCGACGAGCTTCGACTTGATTTCGTCGACGACCTTGATGGCGCTGTTCATCGCGGTATAGGCGACATCCACCTTACCGGCGCCGAGCCCGAGGGCGTCCTGGACTGTCGAAAGCGCGGAATTGTCCGAACGCATCGTGGTTGCGATCGACCAGTAGGCGGCGTTGTCGGCTGCTTCGGCCACAGAGTAACCGGTCGAAATCCGCGCCTGCGTGGTCTCGAGCATCTTGGTCGTACCCTGCAGGGATTTCAGTGCGGTCATTGCCGCTGTGTTGGTCATAATGCTGGACATGGTGTCCCTCTCCAAATCTCGAAACAAGGGACATTCCGGGTTAGCCGGTACAGTGGCCGGGCATCATGCCCTATCATCCGATATCCACTGTGCTTGGCCTGCAGCTCGGCCACTATGTCGTTCCATTCGCGTACTCGTTGCGAATGCAACGCGAAACGCCAAACCCCCGTCGGATGTGTGGGCAACCGCAGTCCGCGCATGATCGACCCCTTGCTCCCGGATATCGGGAACAATCGTACAGCTACGGATTCTTACGGATTGCCAGGCCACACAAACGGCCACTCGGCGAACGCGAACTCAAAACCAAACGGCAGGCTACGCACCGAAACTTGCGCGAAACTTTTCGCGGCAAGGAACTCAAATCACACTTGCCAGAGCCTCATGGGCGTCGATGGCGAATAACACATATATAAATTAACGAAAATGCTTAACAAATTGCAAAGAACGGGCCGCCCGAAGACGGCCCGTTCAAAAATGTTGTCATGTCTGCCGGAATTAACGGAAGAGCGACAGGACAGTCTGCGCGTTCGAGTTCGCGATCGACAATGCCTGGATACCCAATTGCTGCTGAACCTGCAGCGCCTGCAACTTGGTCGATTCCTGGCTCATGTCAGCATCGACCAGCTGACCGACGCCGCGGTCGATGGCGTCCATCAGGTTGCCGACGAAGTCGTTCTGCATGTCGATGCGCTTCTTGGATGCACCGAGCGACGTCGCCGCGTCTGTCATCGAGGTGAGAGCGTTGTCCACGGCGGTGATCATTTCACTAAGTGCCGTACCGGTGGTGGATGAATTGATCGCGATGTCATTGGCGCCACCAGCTATCGAAACCGTCGTACCACCCACGGTGCGGTCCTGCGACAGGATGCCGTTGGCCGGCGTGGTTGTGTCCGTCAGCATGGTCGTAGTCGTATCGATGTCGATCGTGGTGATCGATACGGTACCGGATGAGTCTCGCGTAAAGGAGGCGACGACAGACTGGGTACCCGGAGCGGTCGCGCCGGCTGCCGTATCAAGGTAGTTTTCGCCGTTGAACGACGCAGATGTCGCAATGCCCACGAGCTGGTTCTGCAGCTCGGTGATTTCGGACTGGATCTTGTCCTTGTCGACACCCGGTTCCTTTGCGGCGACGAGCTTGGACTTGATCTCGTCGACAACCTTGATGGCGGAATCCATGCCGGTGTAGGCGACGTCGAGCGTGGCGGCGCCGAGACCGAGCGCATCCTGAACGGTAGACAGCGCCGAGTTGTCGGAGCGCATCGTGGTCGCGATGGACCAGTAAGCCGCGTTGTCGCTGGCGGTGGCAACGGCATAGCCGGTGGAGATGCGTGCCTGGGTGGTTTCCAGGGATTTGTTGGTCATGGCGAGCGACTTGAGCGCCGTCATCGCCGAAGAGTTGGTCATAATACTGGACATAGTGTCCCTTTCCCAAAACTAACAAAGGAGGGACATTCCGGGTCAACCGGTACAGAAGCCGGGCATCATGCCCCTATCACAACGATAGCCACTGTGACTGGCCGCAACATGCCGGGGAAACATTAAAAAAGCATTGAATGAGTATTTTTAACCATACACGGCGCGTTTGGCTAACAATCATGGTAAATGAAAAGTAAATATCTATGGTAAACGGATTGTAAACGTCCGTTACGTCAGACGACAGAACGTACCATGCTTCCGACCAGGACGTTCCAGCCGTCGATCATGACAAAGAACAATATCTTGAACGGAAGGGATACGACCGAGGGTGGCAACATCATCATGCCCATGGCCATGACGATGGTGGCAACGACGAGATCGATGACGAGAAACGGCAGAACGACGAGAAAGCCGATCTCGAACCCGCGCCGGATTTCTGAAATCATGAAGGCCGGAACGACGATGCGGATGTCCAGCGCCTGGTCGGTGCCGACATCCTGACCGCGTTCTCGGGCAAGGTCCGAGAAGAGCCGCAGATCCTGGTCGCGCACATTGTTCAGCATGAATTCGCGAAACGGCGCGGCGATACGGCCGAGTGCCTGCTCCTCGGTAATCTGTTCCTGCATCAGCGGTTGCACACCATTGGTCCAGGCGCGATCGAAAACCGGCGACATGACGTAAAACGTCATGAACAGCGCCAGACTGGTGAGGACGAGGTTGGCCGGCGTCGTCTGCAGTCCCATGCCCGAGCGCAGGATGGAGAAGACGATCACGAACCGGGTGAAGCTCGTCACCATGATCAACAGGCCCGGCGCAATCGCCAGGACGGTCAGAAGCCCGAAAAGCTGGACGATATATCCGCTGGTCTGGCCGCTGAACCCCTGCGGGAGGGAGAACCCGGGCTGATCCTGGGCCAGGGCCGGCACGGCGAGAAGCGTCAGGACAAACGCAAGGAGGAGGACAGCTCTTTTCATTCGAGTATGAACGACCTTACGAGAACGCGTTTTACCCGTCCCTCGGAGCGGATGGCGGCGCGTTCCTGCAGGTCCTCGACGAGGTGCTGGTAACCGCTTCCGCCGCGCAGATTGTAGAGCTTCATCGTGTGGACATAGGCGAGAATATCCTGATGGATCGACTCGGCCATTTCCTGGTCCGCACTCTCCTCGAAGACCAGCGACAATTCCATCCGGATCCACGCATCGGACGGGTCGAACAGGTTCGTCGTGATCGGGGGAATGTCGACGACGGCTATCTTGTGGGGCGGTTTCGCCGGCGTTTCCACCCCGTGTTCCGTTGCCGCGCCGTGGGTATTTGTGGCGCCATGCCCCGCAGCGGGCGCGTGTTCGGCGGCGCCTGCGGTTTGTGCGTTCTGCGCGGCGGATGCCTCGCCCGTCATCGTGGCCGGCTTCAGGAATGTCGCGCTGACACCGAATCCGGCGCCGCCCGCAACGAGCGTAATCACCGCACAGGTGACCAGGAACATGACGAGGGACGGGCCCTTCTTGTCTTCCGCAAGATTTTCAATAGTCGCCATTGCCGTCCGCCACCTCGTCGTCAGAACGGAAGATAGAGGTCGAGCGCCTGCTGACCGTACGGTGGCTGCTGGACCTCTGTGATCCGGCCCTTGCCACCGTAGGAGATGCGCGCTTCGGCGATGCGGTCATAGTCGATCGTGTTTTCGGGCCCGATGTCGGACGGGCGGACAATGCCGGAGATCGTCAGAACCCGCATTTCGGCGTTGACGCGCACTTCCTGCGAGCCCTGAACCACGAGATTGCCGTTCGACAACTCCGCCACGACCACGGCGGCGACCGAAAGATCGATCGTTTCCGATCGCGTCGTGCCGCCCGTACCCGAGAAATCGGTGGTGGAATCGACATTGGCATCGGCAGAGAGGTCTCCGCTCGCGCTTCCACTGGAAAAGCTGCCGCCAAGACCGATCTTCTTGGTCGACTTCCGGTTGCGGGCGCTCTGGTTATCCAGCTTGGCGCGGTCGTTGATCGCGATCTTTATGGTGACGATGTCGCCCTTGTGGACGGCGCGATTGGCCGTGAACAGCGAAGCGGCACGATCGTCCCACGTCGAGTAGCGACGCGCCATCGGCCGTGCCGGATAGACGTCAGGTTTGGTCATCAGCTGTTCGGCGGCCAGATCGCCGCCAACCGGCGACAGGGACGGCACACGGCCGATTTCGCGCGGGTGAACGGCACAGCCGGAAAGGGCGGCACCGGTCGCGATCAAGAGCAAGGGCAGCGCCTTCATTTCCGGGGTTCCTGTTTGTCGGCCGCAGCCGCCATGATCATGGTGACCATCGCGGCGCGATCCGCCGACATCTCGTTGAGGATCGTGCCGGCCGCGCGCGCCTTGAGTTTCGACAGCAGCGCCGCGGACAGTTCACCGGGTAGCTTTTCCATGCGCTTTGCCGCAGCATCGGGACGCATCTTGGAATAGACATCGACCAGACCTGCGCTGGCGGCCGCCGAGTAGGTCTCGCGCCTCTTGGCCCACATTTCGAGTTCCGCGCGCTTGTCCTCGAGCACCTTGATGCGCGCCTCGATCTCGTCGCGAAGCGACTGCAGTTCCGCCTTCTGGATCGCATAACGCCTTTCGCGGGCAGGATCGGCGATGTTGGTGCAGAAGCGTTCGATATCGTCGGCGTTCGCCTGCGGCGGCGGCGAATCGAGCAACGACGCGGTGTGATTCTGCGCGGCAGCCGGCCCGGCAGCCGCCAATAGCCCGGCAATGACAGCTGCGCAGGACAGGGCCGTTTTTGCCGGCAGATTCGTGTCACGGGTCACGATCATTGCACCACCAGTTCGGCCTGCATGGCCCCGGAACTCTTGATCGCCTCGAGAATGGCGATGATGTCGGTCGGGCCGACACCGAGGCGGTTCAGGCCTTCGATCAGGCTTTGGAGGTTCGTGCCGTTGACCGTCGCCAGCTGGGTGCCGGACTCGGCGACATCGATCGTGGTATTGGGCTCGACCGCCGTCTGCCCCCTCGAGAAGGGCAATGGCTGCACGATCGTCGGGGTCTCACTTACGCGCACAGTCAACGTACCGTGACTGATGGCAACCTCGGAAATCCGGACATCCTCGCCGATCACCACCGTGCCCGTGCTCTCGTCGAGGACGACGCGCGCCGGCGTGTCGGTTTCGACCATCAGGTTTTCGATACTCGCCACGAAGCGCGCCGCCGACACCTTCTGCGGTTTGCGAATCGCGATGGTTCGCGAATCGATTTCCGTGGCCGGTTTCAATCCGAAATGCTTGGCGCCGTAGGCGTTGATCGCATCGGTGACCGCGATCACCGTGGTGAAATCCGGATTGCGCAATTGCAGCGTCAACGACTGCTCGGCATCGAATTCGGCGAGAACTTCACGCTCCACGATCGCGCCGCCGGAAATGCGCCCGGAGGTCGGTATGCCGCGTGACACGGTTTCGGCGGCGCCCTGGGCCTGGAAGCCGGAAATCGAGACCGGCCCTTGGGCGACGGCGTAGATTTCGCCGTCGGCCCCGCGCAGAGGCGTCATGATCAACTGGCCGCCACCGAGCGATGTCGCGTCACCGAGCGAGGATACCGACACGTCGATGCGCGTACCCTGGCGCACGAAAGCGGGCAGATTCGCGGTGACGATGACGGCGGCAATGTTCTTCAGCCGGGCCCTGCCTCCGGCCGTGGCGATACCGAGATTGTCGAGCATCGATCGCATCGACTGTTCGGTGAAGGGCGCATTGCGCAAGCCGTCGCCCGTGCCCTGCAGGCCGACGACGAGGCCGTAGCCGACGAGCTGGTTGTCGCGGGCGCTCTGCAGGACCGCAATGTCCTTGACGCGCGACATCGCCAGAACCGGCGAAGCGACGCAGACAGCCGCCGCCAGAAGAAGCAGGAACCGTTTCATCGTGCCTCCACGGAGACGGTGCCGTCCGGCATCACGACACCCGAGATGGTCCGGCCGCTGAGCGTGTTGCGTACCCGGATCGGCTTGCCGTAGCCGGCCGACTGAAGCGCAACCGCATCCATGACGATGGAGAGGCCACCGTTGCGGTAGTAGACGGTCGCCGTCTCTCCCGCCTCGATGGCATAGGCTTCGCGCAGCGCACTCGGCACGATGAGGCGATTGGGCAGGATCGTCTTTGCGGCCACCTTGCCGACAATCGATTCAACGTCGCGAATGACCTGCATACCATTGGCGAGCGGCCGGCGAAGCGGCGTCTCGACAACGGCGTCTGCCGGTACTTCCTGGCCGGGATAGATGACCCGGTTGACGGTGATCACGACATCCGCATTTTCCGCTGCCGAGGTGGCGGAAATCCAAAGGCAGATGACCGGAACCAGGATTCCGGCGATGTGAAGCCACCGTTTCATCGGTTTATCTCAGCCCGTTGGAGATGACACCGGCCATCTGGTCGGCGGCCTGGATGACCTTGGAGTTCATTTCGTAGCCGCGCTGGGCGGAGATCAGTTCGGTGATTTCCTTGACCGGATCGACGTTCGACGCTTCGAGATAGCCCTGCTGGATGGTCGCGAAACCGGGATCGCCCGGCACGCCGACGACCGGCGCGCCCGATGCCTCGGTTTCGGCGAAGAGGTTGCTGCCGAGCGGCTTGAGGCCGGCGTCATTGGCGAATGTCGCAAGCGAAATCTGGCCAAGATCCTGCAGCCCGGTCTGGTCTTCCAGCCGCGCGAACACCTGGCCGCTCTTGTTGACGATCACTTCGACAGTGCCTTCGGGAACGGTGATTTGCGGGGAGACCAGAAAACCGTCCGTCGTCACGAGCTGGCCGAGCGCATTGGTGTTGAACGCGCCTGCCCGGGTATAGGAAGTATCGCCACCGGCGCCTTCGATCTGGAACCAGCCGCGGCCGGTCAGCGCCAGGTCGAAACTGTTGCCGGTGCTCGTCAGGGCGCCTTGGGTATGCACGTTGCGGATTGCCGCCGTACGCACGCCAAGACCGATATTCGCCCCTTCCGGAATCATCGACTGGTTGCCGCTGTTCGGTGTACCGGCGAGACGTTCGGTCTGATAAAGCAGATCGGAAAACTCGGCGCGGGCGCGCTTGAAGCCCGTCGTATTCACATTGGCGATGTTGTTGGCGATGACCTCGAGATTGGTCTGCTGCGCGTTCATGCCGGTCGCGGCGATGGAAAGGGCCTTCATGGTCTACTCCTTAGATTTGCATCCGGCTGATTTCGAGAAAGGCGGTGACGATCTTGTCGCGGATGGCGATGGCCGCCTGCAGGTTCTGTTCGGCGCTCATCACCGCATCGGTGACATCACGAATGTCGGCGTCGCCGGTCAGCGCCTGCATGGAGAGTTTCTCCGCATTGCGAAGATCGCCTACGGTCGTTTCGGCGGCGTTCTGCAACGCATCGGCAAAACTCGGACCGGCCTGCGTTGACGGGCCGACAGCGCCACTTGCCGCACCGCTCGCCGCGCCGGAATTGCCGGCCGGATCGAGACCGCGAATGCTCGCCAGTGCGAGATTGAGATCCATCAGCGTGCCCTCATCAGGTCGATCGTCATCGAGATGAGATCGCGCGCCTGTTTAAGAACCTGGAGATTGGCCTGATAGGACCGGTTGGCATCGCGCATGTCCGCCATCTCGACCAGGACGTTGACGTTCGGAAACTTCACATAACCCTTGTCATCGGCGGCCGGGTTCGACGGGTCGTATTCGATCCGGAAAGCGGCTTCGTCCCTGCCAATCGATTCGACGCTGACCTTCGTCGCCTGGGTTGCGCGATCCAGCTCGGCACCGAATGTCACGAGCTTGCGCTGATAGGGATCGCCGCCCGGAATGTTGGACGTCGAATCGGCGTTGGCGATGTTTTCCGACACAATCCGCAGGCGTGTCGATTCGGCGGTGAGTCCGGATGCGGCGACCTTGATGGCGGAATCGAGCAAATCCATTACGAGCCCTTCGCGGTCATCAGGATCATCCGGTGAAAGGCCGCGACAATCGCAGTGTTGGTTTCGAAGGCGTGGCGGATTTCACCGGACTTCACGAGTTCGTCTTCGAGCGATACCGGTTTGCCGGCGGTGGTGAGCCCCGCAGGCTTTTCGTCGACGACCTTGAAGGAGGTATCCTGCGGTTGTGCGCCGATATGGCTCGGGTTGGTCGCGCCGAGGCGAACCGTTGCGCTGTCAAGCGCAGCCTTGAACGGCTCGACGTCCACGGCCCGGTAGCCCGGAGAATCCGCGTTGGCAATGTTGTTTGCGACGGTGGTCTGACGCAGCGAAAGCCATTTCGCCTGGGTCGAGGCCAGTTTGAAAAGATTGACGGCGTCCATGTCGTGTCCCTTCTGAGGGGACATTACCGGCGGTTTCTTGCGTGTGCCTTGTCGCGGCAGGTTCGGGACAAGGTCAGTTCGGACGCAGGACCTTGTCTTCCGACGTCACGATATGCCAGCCGCTGTCATCGCGCTCGAAGGAAACGGCGAGGGTGCCGTCAGGCAGGCGGGAACGCGGCCGGATCAAATAGACGCCTTCCGAGTCGCCGACGAGCGCCCGCGACGCGTCGACGGCAAGAACCTCGAATTGCGCACCATTGCTGGGAAACTGCTGTTTCAAGTCTCCGCCGGAAACCGCATTCGGGCTGATTTTGCCGGTGGTAACCGGATCGACCGCCGGCGGACGGCTGTCATTCATGACGAATTTGCCGGTTCCGAGATCGAAAATGGCATTGCCGGATTTTAGCGCCAGGATCTCGGCCTCCGGTATGACGCCGCCGCGCGAAAACTCCATGCGCGGCGGACCATAGGAATCGGGATTGAGATAGACGTGCCATGGGAACAGGGCAGCCGCCGTGCCGATGCACAGTCCGACGACGCTCAGGACATAGTCGACCGGCTGCATGTCCTTGAACCAGCGCCTTTTCGATCGCCGCTGCTTACTTTTTCGAGTCATTCTTCAAATGGTCCGCGAGTTCGCCAAAGGGGTCGCTGTCCGGCGCGCTGGGCTGCGACTGGGTAAGGGCTTCATAGATACGCGGGACGGCAAGCACGGCCTGATCGAGTTCGGGATCGACCCCCTGCTGCCATCCGCTCATCATGCGCAGGTCGCGCGTTTCCTCGAACAGCGCGATCATCGCTCGCAATTGCGAGACAAGCTGGCGCTGCTGCTCATTCCATGCCTTGTCGGCAAGGCGCGACACCGACGAAAGCGGGTCGACCGCCGGAAAACGGCCGCGGTTGGCAATCGATCTCTGCAGTACGAGATGGCCATCGAGAATGCCGCGCAGCGTGTCGGAGACCGGGTCGTTGTGGTCGTCACCATCGACAAGGACGGTGACGATGGCGGTGATCGACCCGCAGGTCGGGCCGCCGGGGCCCGCACGTTCGAGGAGGCGGGGCAGGTCGGTGAAAACGGAGGCCGGATAACCGCGCGAAACCGGCGGCTCGCCAACGGAAATGGCGACTTCGCGCAGCGCGTGGGCGTAACGCGTCACCGAATCCAGCAAAAGCAGCACGCGTTTGCCGCGGTCCCGGAACCATTCGGCGACCTCCATGGCGCAGTCCGGCGCCCGGCGGCGCATGATCGCACTCTCGTCGCTTGTCGCCACGACTGCGACCGCCTTTTGCATTCCCTCGGCCCCGAGCGTGTCCTCGAGGAACTCGCGCACCTCGCGGCTTCGTTCGCCGACCAGCGAGACGACGACCACGTCGAAAGCGCTGGCGCGTGCCAGCATGGCCAGAAGCGTCGACTTGCCGACGCCCGAACCGGCGAACACACCGAAACGCTGGCCGATGCATAGCGGCGTGAAGATGTCGACGACGCGCACACCGGTGCGAAAATGTTCGCCGATACGCGCCCGCATCAGCGGCGAACGCCGCCCGGCGGTCTCGGGCCTGTCAGCCGAGGGGATCAGCGGCCCCTTGCCGTCGACGGGTTCGCCGATGGCGTTGACCACGCGTCCGAGCCACGCCTCGTCCGGACGGGCATGGACCGATCCCTTGTGCAGCACGACATCGTTGATGGAAAGCGACTGCGCGTTTTCGCAAGGCGCCACGACGATGCGCTCAGGCTCGATCTGGACGATCTCGCCGCGCGCCGCGTGCGGCCCCTGGCCGATCGACACGAAGTCGCCGAGCGACGAGTAGCCCGCCATGCCCTCGGCGGCAATGACGTTGGGATTGATGGCCGATACCGTTCCGCCACGCTCCAGCGGCCGCGCGTCGATGGCGGCTGATTCAATGGCATGCCTCAATCTGACCAGCGCGTTCATGATCCTCAGCCGCTGCTGAACGCCTTAATGAGCTGGCCGAGCGATTCCTCGGTGCTCTGCGACAGGGAGGCCGCCTCCTCGAAGGAGCGCTGAACCATGATGAGATCGGTGATTTCCTGCAATGAGTTGACGTTGGACTGCTCGATGTGGCCCTGCACGATTCCGACAGTGCCGTCATCGACAATCGGTTCCGGATCACCGCCCACGACGATGCCCGAGTTGCCGAAGCGCTGAAAATCCGGCGGCGGCGTGAAGGCAAACAGGCCGATAGCGGCGATCTGCTTTCCACCCTGGCGGATGAAACCATCGGACCCCAGCTCCGGAACACCGCCGGCCGGATTGAGCGTAATCGGCGATCCGCCGGGATCGAGCACCGGATGCCCCAGAAGAGTAACGAGATCGCCGTTGTTGGTCATGGTGAATCGGCCGTCGCGCGTGACGACCGTCCCCGCATCCGTCTGGATACCGAACCATGCGTCGCCGCGCACGGCGAAATCGAGTGGATTGCCGGTCTGTTCCAGACCGCCGGAGGTCGAATCGAGATACTCCACGCCCTTGGATGCAAAGGAGACGTCGCTCCCGGACACCTGCCGGACGACCTCCTCGAAACGAACCTGGCCGGCGCGGAATCCGACCGTCTGGCTGTTGGCAATGTTCTCGGCGATGGTTGTCAGCCGCATCTCGCGGGCCACCTGGGCCGAAAGGCTGACATAAATTCCGGTTTCCATGCCCGCTCCTACCGCTTCATCTGGGCGATCTGGAGCATCAGGTCCTGGCTGATGCCGTTCGACGAGGTGTCGAAGAGCTGCGCAAGCCCGGTCGCTTGCTCGGTCGCGGCTCCATTGTTGACTTCCCACATGGTCGTGAAGCGCTCCAGCAGCTTGTCGAGCTTGTCCGGGTCGGCGAGCGTTTCCAGATCCAGGCGCTTGGAGAACATTTCCACCTGCTTGTCGAGATCAGCGCTGGCAATCGAGTCGGGCAGGCCGAGCGTCGTGCGGACCACCTGCGAGAGCGCCGGGTCGGCGAGGATTTGATAGAAACTGTCGATATTGTCGGCCTTGCGCTGGAAATAGAGCGCGAGACGGACACCCTGATTCTCGTCGCCGGCCTGTTCCTCCAGCGTCTGGCGCAGATACTTGTCGACAACACCTTGCTGCGTCTTGGTAAATGAGGTCGCCGCGGTGTCCGAAAGACTTGAAGTCGAACGTCTCGGCAAATTCGGCGTAGCGTTTGTCCGACAGCGAGTTGGCGAAACTGCCGTCCCCGGTACCTTCCGTCAGAACCTTTTCCATGAAAGCTTTCGCGTAGGTCATGTCGCCAAGACCATGTGCTTTCATCGCGAAGCTGAACAGGCGGTAGTCGGATGTGAGGTCCTTGATCGACTTAACGTTACCGATGTTCTCGAGGTAATAGTCGACTTCGCGTGAAACGATCGGCTGCTCGGAGACGCGCTGGATCGTCTTGTCGATATCGCTTGCGGCAAGCTTGTAGGAAACGAGCGTGCTGATCATCGGTTTCGCCCCGGATTTGCGCTGTTATCGGCTATAGCGCGTGCGCCTTGCGCGAGCCTGTCGCGCCGTTTCGGGCGCTGCCGGATCCGCCCTGCCAGCCCCGTGCAAGGTTTGGATTCTAGCTTGGCCGCCAAATCAGGGATCGGAGTTGGCACGTGGGCTTTATTATCGGAATGGTCATCACGTTTGGATCCGTTATCGGCGGCTACATGGCCATGGGCGGCCATCTTAACGTGCTCATCCAGCCATTCGAGTTCGTCATCATCGGCGGCGCGGCAATCGGCATCTTCATCGTCGCCAACCCGATGTCGACGGTGAAGGACAGCGGCAAGGCGACTCTGGAAGCGATCAAGAACAAGGTTCCCAGCCGGGACGAATATCTGGAACTGCTCGGGCTGCTGCACCAGTTGCTGCGCGAACTGAAGACCAAGCCGCGCAACGAGGTGGAGAGCCACATCGACAACTCCGACGAATCGCCGATCTTCCAGGAATACCCGCTGGTCCTTGCCAACAAGGATCTGACCAGCTTCATCTGCGACTATTGCCGCCTGATCATCGTCGGCAATGCGCGCCCGCATGAGGTGGAGGCGCTGATGGAAGAGGAAATCGGCACGATCCGCCACGACAAGCTGAAATCCTGCACGGCCTGCAGGGAATGGCCGACGGCCTGCCGGCGCTCGGCATCGTCGCCGCTGTGCTCGGCGTCGTGAAGGCGATGGGGCACATCGATGAAAGTCCGGAAGTGCTCGGCGGACTGATCGGCGCCGCGCTCGTCGGCACATTCTTCGGCATCTTCCTGTCCTATGCGGTGGTCGGCCGATCGCGACGAAAATCAAGATCATGCGCGACAAGAAGATCCGGCTCTATTTCGTCGCCAAGCAGACGCTGATCGCCTACATGAATGGCTCGCTGCCGCAGGTGGCGCTGGAATTCGGCCGCAAGACAATCTCCAACTACGATCGGCCCTCGCTTGACGATGTCGAGAACGAAGCGATGGGAACGGGCGAAAAAGCCGCCTGACCATGACCGAAGCCGCGGCCCAACCGGATCAAAGCAACGACGTCTTCGACCGACTGCTCGGCCGCAAAGGCGACGCGATGCGCCTCGACCCGGCAATCAATGCGGTCGTGAAATTCCTGGGCGCGCGGATGCAGACGATCCTGCAGCACGCGGGGTTCGAAGCCGGCCTGGACGTGATGGGGCAGCACCATTCCACCGCTTCCGCAGAGATGGGAAAAAACAGCTCCGGTGCCATTTGCGTGGTTATGGGCACGAAGTCCCCGAGTCCGTCCGCCTACCTGATCTGCGACTATTCCGCGGTAAGCATCATCGCCGAGATCATGCTTGGTGGCGACCCGGAATTCGCCTCGCTTTCGGCCAGCCGGGCGCCGACATCGATGGAGCGCGACCTGGTTCGCCAATTCGCGGATCTGACCGGGCAGGCAATTCAGACAACGCTTTCCACACCGGACTGCCCGAAAACGATCCGGCTGGCCCAGACGGTTGAAGAGATTCGCGACGGCGAGGACGAAGAACCGGTCGTGGCCTTCGAGACGACGCTCGTCTTCGGCGAGGCGAAACCGACCCTGACCCTGGCGATCGCCCATTCCCTGCTGTTGCGAATGGCGCGCCCGGTGCGCGAGACGGTCAAGAAACCGGCTTCCGGCGGTGTCGGAACACCGAACCGCAACGCATTGACCGTGAAGGTGCCCGTTTCGGGATCGATCCAGCTTCCACCGATAACGCTGGGCGAACTCGCGGCGTTGCGCACGGGCGACGTGCTCGCCCTTTCATCTGAGGCGGACGCCACGGTCAAGCTCAAGGTCAAGGGCCGCCCGCTCTACGACTGCAGCCTTGGCCGCAAGGGCGCCAACTACGCCATGTGCCTGCAAAGGCCGCATGAGGCCATGGCCGAGGCGCTCAATGGAATCGGCCTTTCCATACCCAATCCCGATCTTGAGGAGACTTATGATGAGTGAGCCGGAGCTTTCCCCGCTCGAAGACCTCGGGCTGCCGATGGTCGGTGAAAACGAAGCCGATGCGCTTGACGATGCGTTGGCCGAACTGCAGGGCGTCATAGACAAGGACCAGGAAATGGGCCCGCTCAACGACGGCTTCGATCCCGACGATTTGGCCGAATCCGCGGCGGCGCATGCGCCGTCGAGCGGCCTGCAGGACCTCGTGATGTCCATCCCTGTCCAGCTCGATGTGGTCATCGGATCGGCCGAAATGCCGGTCTCCGACTTGATGGGCATGGAAGCCGGCTCGGTCGTTTCGCTGAACCGCAAGATCGGCGAAGCGGTCGACATCTGCGTCAACGGCACCAAGATCGCGACCGGCGAGATTCAATCTCTTGAGGATGACCCGTCCCGGCTGGGCGTAAAGATCATCTCGCTGGAAAAAAGCTGATAGAAATTCGTGAAGCGAATCGCTTCGGAAGCGTGGAATGGCGAAACGGTACGTACTGACAAAACCCCAGAGAGCGGCGGCCGTGCTTGTCGCCATGGGGAAGGGGCGCGCCTCGCAGCTTTTGAAATTCTTCAAGAGCGAAGAGCTGCGCGTGATGATCGACGCCGCCCACACGCTCAAGAACATTCCCCAGCCCGACCTCGAGGAACTGGTCAAGGAATTCGAATCCGAATTCACGATCGGCGCGGGGCTCATGGATTCGGCCGAGAGCATGGAAAAGATCCTCAGTGAAGCGCTGACCGACGAGGAAATGTACGCGATCACAGGGATGAACGCCGATCCCGGTCCGGCCGAACCGGCGCTGAGCGTCTGGGAAATGTTGCCCAAGGTCGATATCGACGAGCTGAACGCATTCTTTTCCAACGAATCACCGCAGCTTTGCGCCGTGGTGCTGTCGAGGCTGGATTCGCGCACGGCGGCAAAGCTGATCGAGAATTTGGAGCCCGGCCTGCGAAAGGCGACGGTTGCGCGTCTGATTTCGTCGAAGCCGGTGCCGGACAACGTCATCCAGAGCGTGGAGAAGCGGCTGGACGAGGCCTTCAAACTGACCGACACCTCGTCCGGGTCCGGCGAGGGTGTAACGCGGCTCGCCGAAATCCTCAACGAGATGAAAAAGGACGTCTCGGACGACCTTCTCGAACAGCTGACCCCCGTTGTCGGCGAAAAGAAGGTGGAGGGCGTGAAGTCGCGCCTGTTCCGCTTCGAGGATCTGCCCAACATTTCCAAGGAGGCGCGTACCTTGCTGTGCGACGGCCTTTCCACGGAAGTGCTGACGCTCGCCCTGCGCGAAGCCGGCGAGGATCTGAAGGAAACAGTGCTTTCCTCGATCAGCCAGCGGACGCGCCGGATGATCGAATCCGAGCTCAGCGCCGGCAAGGCGCGGCAAACGGATATCGAGCAGGCGCGCAAGTCGATCGCCGCGCTCGCCCTGCGCATGGCCGCCGAAGGGCGCATCGAACTGCAAACCGCAGCCTGATCCGGTCCCGTTGAGCAGGTTTCATGGCTGACGAAGAAGACAAGGAAAGCAAAACAGAAGACGCGTCGGAGAAGAAGATCCGAGACGCCCTGGAAAAGGGCCAGACGCCCTTCTCCAAGGAAACGCCGATCCTGTTCTCGCTGCTGGCGATCCTGTTTGTCATGACGTTCGTCATGCCGGGCCGGATCACCGACATGGCGCAACAACTCGCGACCATGATGGACCAGTCATTCGAGTACGAGCTGGGCGGCAGCGGCGATATCTACTGGCTGCTGCAACGCGTCATATTGATCGCCGGTGCGATAACGTTGCCGTTATTCATCGCCCTCATCATCGCGGGCATCGCCGGATCGGCCGCGCAAAACACGCCGCGATTCGTCGGCGAACGCGTCAAACCGCAATTGTCGCGGATCTCGCTGATCAAGGGTTGGGAACGGATCTTCAGCGTCAAGGGATTTGCCGAGTTCATCAAGGCAACCGCCAAGCTGGTTTTCGCGACGGCGCTTGTCGTGGTGATCCTGCACGATCTCGTGCCGCGGATGATGCAGGGTATGAACACGGAAATCGGCGGTTTCCTGGTTGTCGTCAAGGAAATGCTGCTGAAGCTGTTCGCCGCGATCATCTTCGCGATGGTGCTGATTGCGGCGGCCGACTGGTTCTGGACCCGCTCCCAGTGGAAGACCGACCTGAAGATGTCTCGCCAGGAGGTCAAGGAAGAGGTGAAGCAGTCGCAGGGCGACCCGATCGTGAAGGCGCGCCTGCGCTCGATTGCCCACGACCGGGCGCGGCGACGGATGATGAATGCCGTTCCCACCGCCTCGCTGGTGATCGCCAACCCGACGCACCTCGCGATCGCGCTGCGTTACGATCCCGGGAGCGACCCCGCCCCGATCGTGGTCGCGAAAGGCCAGGATCTGATCGCTCTGCGCATCCGCGAGCTAGCCGAGGAAAAAGGAATTCCCGTTTTTCAGAACGTCGAACTCGCCCGGGCAATGTACGGGCAGGTTTCGCTTGATCAAATCATTCCATCCGAGTTCTTCAAAGCCGTTGCGGAGTTGATATCGATCATCCGCCGGCGCGCACAGAAAAGCTGACAAAACGATGCTGGCACAGGATATCTGCTTCGAACTTGAACCGCATGTCGCATCCGCGATCGCGAACCTGGCGGCCGAATTGCGCCTCGTCGACATCAGCGATTACATCGCCTATCTGCGCATGGAGCAGTTCGGCTGCATTGCCGATATCGTTCACGACGCCTCCGAGCTCTATTTCACGCCCGGCTTCGTCCGGTTCGATATGGACGGGGAAGCCTCGGCCGACTGGGGCGCTCCGCCCGAGGTCACGCTGATGCTGGTCATCAACAGCGCACGCGCCAAGACGCATGTGGCGCTCAAGCTGTGCACCGACCACGCCGAGGTCAAGCTCGGTTACGTCAGTTTTGCCGCGGCGCTGGAAGGCAGGCACGACAGGGTGGACCTGCTGGTCGAAGACATCGCCGCCAACATGGTCAGGCCGAGAAGGCCTGCCGCTCGGCTGCTGCGGCAAATCGCATCGCGTTCCGGTCTCCAGAAACCAGCGACCTAGGACACGACGGAAAGAGGTTCCGCAGATATCAGCCCGCAACGGGACATGACTACGATGCCGGTGAGTTCGCCGGCGGCCGCACCTCCGTTTTCGGCGCATCCGATGAAGCCGTGAATGAATTGCCCGTCCGGGCCGGCGAGCTGTGCCGTGTAGTGAAACGGCTCCTCGAAACAGGTAAGGCGTTCGAGCAGGCAGAGCAGATCGCGCCGGTCATGCTCGCGGTAGCAGTCCAGAAACTGCTGGATGCCGACGGATTCGCTGTCGGCGGGAAGACCGTGAAAGTCCCGGGCCCTGGGGCCGAGCAGAATCAGGCCTCGATCCAGATCGATGCCAATACGGTCGACGAAGGCATATCGGTCAAAGCGCTGCAGGTCGTCTTCGCTGTTCTCGACTTCCACATATCCCCGCGAAAGCGGGATCGTGGCACCGCCGAATATTGCGCGCATGTTCGGTCATTCCTTTGGCGCGAGCCGCCTCCGTAATCGCGGCGGCGCCTTTTGCGCAGTAGGCCGGCATCCACCGGCGAAGCTGTCGGACATGTCACTGCGCCATCTGGACGTCGTAACGTCAACAGTGATTCCCGATCCGCGATTCTTTCGCAATATCAATCATTTGTTAACCTAACTAAACGGGTTTTAACTCAAATGCCGCCGATATTAGCGCGTGGCGTGGAACATTCCGGAGATCAGGCCGTTTCCCCTGCATCGTCGAAACCCCACGCGAAGGGACACGCCATGACCGCCGAGCGACGCGAACAGAAGCAGAAACCGGAAGCCGCCGACCTGACCCGGTCCGACCTCGCCGCCGAGGAGATGGGCAACAACCAGCTGCAGGGCGACGATCAGGAGAGCGTCCGCAACGAACGCAAGGCCGTTCCGGACGCCCGGAAAAAGGCGGACGACGTCATCGAAAGCTTCGAGAAGCTGGACAGGAATGCGCGCGCCGCGAAGGATCTGGGGAAAGGCAACCGGTCATCGCGCGCCGACTGACCGGCGCCCGATTTCCTGTATGATAATCCGGCCACGAGCTTAATCAGGGACTCTTCCATGACGCACGCATTGGCGATCAGGGCGATCACGCCCGTTGCGCAGAATGTCTTTTCCTACGACCTCGACAAGCCGGAAGGCTTCACCTTCACGCCCGGCCAGGCAACGGACATGTCGATCGACCGGGACGGATGGCGCGACAAGAAACGCCCTTTCACCTTCACCTCGCTTCCCGATCAGGACATGCTGCAATTCACGATCAAGTCGTATCACGACCACAGCGGCGTCACGGACCAGCTCTCGAAACTGCTGGTCGGCGATCGGCTGATCATTGACGATCCATGGGGAACGATCGCCTACAAGGGAAAAGGCGTCTTCATCGCCGGCGGCGCCGGCATCACGCCGTTCATCCCGATCCTGCGCCAATTGAACGGCCGCACCGGCCACCTCGCCGGCCACACGCTGATCTTCGCCAATCGCGGCGAACGCGACATCATCCTGCGCGAGGAACTGCAGGCGATGCCCGGTCTTGCCGTCCATCACATCCTGAGCCGTGAGGACAAGACCGGCCTTGCGCATGGCCGTGTCGACCGCGCCTTCCTGGAACGGTCCGTCACGGATTTCGGTCAGCATTTCTATCTGTGCGGGCCGGATCCAATGGTCGAGGATCTCAAACATACGCTTGCCGGGCTCGGCGCCAAAGCCGATGCCCTGATCTTCGAGAAATAGGCCGGCAGCAGCGCGTCAGGCCAGCCCGGCACTGCCGCGGGCAATGCAGTCTCCGTCTCCCTTGCGGCCGCTGCCCATGGCTTTGCCAACCGGCATGATGAGCAGGTCTTCGAGCTTGCCGTTCCCTTCGACGAGATCGGACAGGCGAATGCCGTCGAGCGTCTCGTAGAAGGATTCGACAGCCATGTGGAGCGCGGGCCGGAGCCAGCAACTGTCGATCAACGGGCAGTTGTTTTCCTTTTCGTCGAAGCACTCGGCGAAGGGGAGATCGGATTCGAAGACCCGAAACACGGCTCCGACCCGGATCTCGTCCGCCGGCATTGCGAGATACATCCCACCATTACGGCCGCGCATCGCGCGGACGTAGCCGAGCCGGCCCAGTTGCCGGATGACCTGGCCCAAATGGTTCTTCGACGCGTTGCATTTCTCGGCAATCTCGGACTTGGTGACGCTCTTGCCAGGGTTCACCGCACAAGTCATCAAAACTCGCATCGCGAGGTTCGTGCGTATTGTCAGACGCATACTATCACTTCAGTTCCGCACCCGGCGGACCTCCCATTTAGCCGGTAACGATACACGCACCTTTGAGACCGGAATTTGATCGAGATCATACTTTCTGACTAGAAAATGCTTCGTGCCAAGTGGCCCCGGCATATTAAGCATGGTTCCAATCGGCCGTTAAGCGCGGCAATCGGCGCTTGCTGCCGCGGATTCTACATGCTCCTTCAACGCAAGGTTCATCCGTTCATAGCCTTCTGCTATTCCGTCGAGATGGGCGAAGCGGACGAATAATCCGTCGAAAGTCTCGCGCTGCACGAGGCGCGTGCAATTGTCGCCGGCGGACTCCAGTTCGAAGACATGCACGCCGCGGAAGATGCCGCGGATGCCGCCGCCCCAGACGAGTTCGCGGTTTTCGACGATTTTCATGACATGAGGGCGGATCGATACCCGCGTTCCATCCGGCTTCCTTATGTCGATATAGAGCTTGTGGCCCGTCTCGAGATCGCCATCGACCTTTACGTGATAGGGGTTCCAGTCCGCGTAGCGGGAATTGTCGGCGAGCACGGACCAGACCCGGTCCGGCGGCGCGGCGATCACGATGTCGGTGTAGATGTCGAGATCTGCGGCGCGGCTCTCGCCGGCAATGCCTGCGGCAGCGCCGAAAAGGGACATTGCGGCCAGCATGAGCGCATTCCTGTTCATGGATTCATCCTTTCGATTGACCCGCCGCCTCATGGCGCCGTGCCGTCATGTCTAGGAAGAGAATGCCGCGCGGTCTTGAACAATCACGCCAGATTGTCCGTCAGGCCCCGGCGATCCGCCTGAAATCTGCGGGCGTCATATTCGCCGCGCGGCGGAAGTCACGCTGGAAATGAGCCTGGTCGGCATAGCCGCAGCAATAGCCGATTTCGGCCAGCCGGGCGTCCGTCTCGCGCAACATCCGGCCCGCCTCGTCGAGCCGGACACCGCGCATGACCGTCGCGAAGCCGCATCCTTCCGAGGCGAGATCGCGCTGCAGCGACCGCGGCGACTTGCCGAGAGACCGCGAGGCCTCGGCAAGCCGCCAGCTTCGGCCGATATCGGTCCTGAGGAGCGCGGCAAGGCTCGCGGCCGCCGAAGTGCGGCTGCCCGGTTCGGCCGGCGCGGGCGATGGATCCGGCCCCGGCG
This sequence comes from uncultured Alphaproteobacteria bacterium, assembly GCA_963712205.1. GTDB lineage: Bacteria > Pseudomonadota > Alphaproteobacteria > Rhizobiales > Rhizobiaceae > Oricola. Next base: position 497,955 of record CAVQHF010000008.1, read on the forward strand.
GCGTGAAGTCCGTCCACGCGATACGGAACGCGCCGGTCAGCCGATCGTCGATCCGGCCGACTTCGAAATCGTCGCCGGCTCGCGCCTGCCCGCCGCCGATTTCCACGACAATGCCTTTCGCGCCAGTCATTGCGAGAAAGCCGGCGAGCAATCCGCAGATGAGGATGTTCTCGGCCGCCGTCGGCGGTTCGCGCAAGGACCTGCGCAGGCAGGAGATCGCGTCCGCCTCGCAGGAGATTGCGGTCCGGTTGTCGGAATGATGATAGCGTTCGAAGCGCATCCACTTTTCGGCGAGGATGCGCGGCTCGCGCGAATTCAAAAGCACGGCGATCGCCGGATTCGTCGAAACCCGGCCGAGATGACGGCCGATGCGCAGCAACGCGCCCGCGCCGCCGAGCCGGTAGGCGTGCTCGATGACCGCTCGCTTTGCGCCGGGCTCGATTTTCGCGCCGCGCATCGGGTCGACGGGCGCGATACCCGGCGCAAGCAGATGCGGTTCGGTCTCCCGCAGCACCGTAACGACAAGCGCCAGGAGGCCGGCGCTCGCGAAACCCTGCATGCCGTCGCGCGCCGCCATGGCGGTCACTGTCCGCCGAGGAGGCGCGCAACGAGGCCCGGCGCGATGCGGTTCATGGCCATGACGGTGCGCGCCATGCCGGGTGCGATGGTGGCACGATTGCGCTTCAATCCGTCGACAATCGCGGCAGCCATGCCGTCGGCCGACAGCTTGCCGCGCCCGCGTCCCGCCGTCATCGCGGTTTCGACCAATGGCGGCAAAACCTCGACGACGCGGATTCCACGAGGGGCCATCTGGCGGCGCAGCGCCTGCGTGAAAGCGCGCAGGCCGGCCTTCGCCGCGGAATAGGCCGGCGCCGACGTCTTCGCCTGCAACGCGACAAGCGAGGTCACGTTGACGATCGTCCCGCCGGGCCGGGCAAGGAGCGGCGCAAACATCGCCGCAATGCACATCGGCGCGGCAAGGTCGATTGCGATTTCGCGTTGCATGGCCTCGCAGAGTGCACCGGCCTCACCCCCGGTCAAGTCGAGCGCTTGCTGGATGCCGGCATTGTTGACCAGGATATCGAGCGGAACGCCGCGTTGGCGGACGACCTCGAACAACTTGTCTCGCTCGTGCGCGCTTGCGACGTCGCAGGCGATCCACGTGACGCCGCCGTCGGTCCGGGCCGGCGCTGCCCCGTTCGCCGGAACATTGCGCGCCACGGCGAGAACCTGCGCGCCCTCGCGCATGAATGCCTCTGTGAGCGCTTTGCCGATGCCTTTGCTGGCGCCGGTGACGAGAACGGTTTTTCCCTGAAAATGCTGCATGGCGATACTCCGATGTCCGGTTGCGAGTTTGCGATTTCGCCCTCGAAGTAGAACGATTGCGCCGACCGGTCTTGAACAATCACGCCAGATTGCCGTTGCCGGACGGGGCGCCATGCGCCGCCGTTCGCGCATGCCGGCACCGAGCTTTCAGGCCACATTTGCCGCGTTGTTTTCACAGGTGGAATGCGGGTCCGTCACGGATATGATAAGCGCGTCGTCTATGGGACGATAAACCCGCTTATCCGGATTCCGCGATGAAACTCGTCCATATCTCCGACATCCATATCAGTCCCGAGCCGATCCTCGATCTCGATCCGATCGACAATTTCCTGAAATGCCTGGCGCATGTGGAAGAGCACCAGAGCGACGCCGACCGGATCGTCATCACCGGCGACCTGACCCATCACGGACTCGCCGAAAGCTACGAGCGGTTGAAGGAGATCTTGGCCGGCAGTTCGCTCACCGGAGACCGCGCGCCGCGCCTGATGATCGGCAATCATGACAGCCGCGAGAACTTTTCCGCGGCCTATCCCGGCGCCAGCCGTGACGAGAACGGGTTCATCCAGTGGACCGAGGACACGCCGGCCGGCGTCTTCGTCTACATGGACACGGTGCGCGATGGAAACCACGCGGGATCCTATTGCAGCGCGCGGCGCGCGTGGCTCGAAGCGGCGCTGGAGGGTGCCAGGGCGCGCGGGAAATCCGCATGGCTCTTCATGCATCACAATCCGACAGCCGTGCATGTCGCCAATGCCGACCTGATCGGAATTGGCGAAGAGGCGGAACTGAAGGCGCTGCTTGCGCGCTATCGCGACACGGTGCGGCACATGTTTTTCGGCCACTGCCACTACACGCTGAGCGGGTCGGTCGCCGGCATTCCGTTTTCCGCGCCGCGGTCGACGAACCACACTTGCTGGCCCGATTTCTCCGGCAACGCCGCGCGCATGGGCCACGGCGAGTTGCAGCCAAACTACAATGTCTGTTTCCTCGGTCAGGACGATGTCGTCGTCCATTCCATCGACTTCCTCGACGAGAACAAGGTGCGCTGGCGGGAAACCAACGACGAAGGCTGGATCACCGAACTGCCGAACGCTTCCTGACCGGGCACGACAGGATCAGCCGGGACCCCGGAGACCAGCCGCGCCTTGCCTTATGAAGAATCCGGCAAGCCGAAGGCGGCGTCAGTAGGCGCAGACCAACGCCGAATTCACGATGTCGTCCAGCGGCAATTTGCGGATCTGCAATGCTGATTTCGGAACGACCCCGTCGAAATACACGACCCGCTCGAACAGACAGAAGTTCTCGTAGCCGCAGTCCTTCAGGATCTGGTCGATCTCCCGGCCGTCGGACAGGCTGGTGCGCTCGTACAGGATGACCGGCTTGTCGCGCTTGATGAGAGTCCTGGCGCCGCGGAGCGCTGCTGCTTCGTGCCCCTCCACGTCCACCTTGATCAGGTCGATCCGGCGATCCGGTTCGTGGGATTGCACGATTGTCTCGAGCGTTTCCATCTTCACCGGGATGGTCAGGAAACCGCTCGCCGCATCCTTGTCCTCGCCCAAAATCGATGCGCCGCCCAGGTTGCCCTCCTCCCTGATCGTAATCGCGCTGTCCCCGGGCGCGTCGGATGCGGCAACGCATACCGCCGTGACATTCTGGCAGTTCTGGAGCGCCAGGTTCGCTTCCAGCAGCTTGAACGTCACCGGATTGGCCTCGATCGCGATCGTCTTGTCGAAATGCTTCGCGTATCGGGTGGAAAAGATACCGACATTGGCGCCGATATCGATGAACAGGCCCATCCTGTCGATATCCCGATCCAGCTCCGCCATCCGGTCCCTGATGATGTGATCGAGGGTTTCAAGCTGCGAGCTCTCGAAAAGCCCGGTCGATATGATCCTGTGCGCGATGAGGTCGTTCGAGGAAATGCAGATCGGCGGAATTTTGTTCCCGCGCCGCAATGCGCGGCGCGCGATGCGCCGCAAAATCATGTACATGAACTCGTCCATGACGAGGCCCGGCAAGCTTCTGCCGCCCTTCGAGTATTGTCATGGAGTTTCGTTTCGGCTTGAAACCGATCATCCGCATCGAATTTGCCTTGAAATGTCTTGATTTTCGAAAGCTGCTTATGAAGGTCGGCTCTTCGCGCACCAACCGTTCTATTCTTCCGCCAAGAAAGCGTATTTACTTGGGATCCGCCAGACGTTTCATTTCCGGATGGTTACTTTGTTTTATTAACCGCGTATCGGCGGTGACGAGATCTCCACGTCTCGATGCTCGCTTCCGGGAGATTGCTACCCGAACGCATACTCGTCCGCGGATCAAACATGAAATCATCCAGGAGAAGAAAAAGCTGGCGCACCCGACCTGCTCCCCGTCTTGTCCGCGTTTATACGTGAGCTCTACTGATCGCCGCAACACACTCGGCGAACTTCTCCGCCGGGCTTGATACTGCAAGATCTTGCGCGAACCGGAGTTGCAATTCAGCGAAAATGCCTGGGCGCGCACCCGAACCGGCGGCGGAAGCATCTGTTGAAATAGGAGACGTCGCCAAACCCGACCATGTAGGCGATTTCGCTGATCCGCATATTGTCGCAAATTCTGTCCGACAGCATCTGGGCTGCCTTCTGCAACCGCAGCTCCAAGACATGCTCGGAGAAACTCGAGCCGGTCTCATGGAGAAGGTCGTGGACATAACTCGGCGACAATCCCAATTCCCGAGCGACGCGTTGGGCGGAAATTTCGGGATTGGCATAGTCTGCTTCTGATCTTGGCCAGAACGGCCTGAAGACGGGCCGCGCGCAGGCCGCGAAGTTCTGCCAGTTCAGCCGGTTCGCCCTTGGCGCCGATCACCAGTCCAACCAGATCCACCAGTGTCGTCGTAACATGGGCGATCAGTTCGGGCGATCGCAACTCTTTTCCGGTTTCAAGCAAACGCGAATAGCCTCGGAGAAGCCCGAGCGCTTCCTGATCCGCATTGACCGGTATCGCAAGTTTGTCATCGATATTCGCGAAGGCGGCGGTGAGGATATTGGCGGGGAGAACCAGATTGCTCCACACATTGCGGTCGCCGCCGATCATCGTGAGCGATTCCGACGCCGACACCAGGGCCGCCTCCCCCCGCTCTATGCAGTAGTCTCGACGCATTTGCGTGCCATTGAGCGCAGACTGCCCCAGATTCACCAGCAGCAGATATCCGTCGCGCCCGTCATCGGCGATGTGCCTGGCGGTCCTGTTGGCTTGCTTGATGGTTCCCGCCATTTCGCCGAGAACCACTTGGCCGATCGGCAGGGCCTCGATTACGGCCTCAAAAGGCCGGTTTTCGGCAATATCGTACTCCACTGACCAGACCTGGTCGTTGTGGATTTCCTGCCAAAGGCTGAACTTGGCTTTTTCGTTGAGCTGCGGAGACAGATCACCGGATGAAAATATCGCCCTTTCCAATAACCGGTCCCTTTCCCTCATTTTCGCAGAATTTAACTGCGCGAAGCCGCAAACGATTGGGAAAATACCCAAATCGCAGATTTTGTCTTGGACTGCACTCCGACGAATTTGTCCTGGAGAGAGGAACGGAACGCCGAAACCGTGAGCCGCCGGATCGAATATCCTCCTTTTTTTTGCGGACTGTCGCGGACTATCTGCTCGGTCGCAATGCGTTATCGGGCGAAACTCGGACCATAGAGACCGGCGACCTTCACAGTGGCCGGATCGAAGACGACGTCGCAGGTCCCTATTTCATGCGCCGTCGTCCGCCGCGGTCACATCAACCTGTTGATGAGCCGACCGCCGCATCCCGACAGGGCAATCGAGCAAACGACAACGGCGGACAGCATGATCCAGTACCGGTATTTTTCCATGCAATGATCTCCTTGTTCTCACGTTATTCAGTTGGATAACGCGCCGATCCTGTCGAGCGCGGCGGCAAAGCCTTTCAGCGAGATTGTGAAGGCCTGTTCCGCTCCTCCGTCCGTGACCGCCGCGACTTTCAGCGAGATCCCGCTCCGAAGCGACTTCACGGCTTTGGCGTCGAAACTCACGGGCACGAGGCAGCCGGCGGGCAGGCAGGTCTTGAAACGAAAGGACTGGCCCTCCGGCTGGTCGTCGATCCGCAGGGCGACGCCATTCTCCAGTGCCAGCCCGAAGGGCAGCACGAGGACGCCGTCGACCGTCGTGGCGGACGTCGCGGACAGTTCGATCGCCAGCACGCGTTGACCGTTTTGCCGGGACTGGCTCTGCAGCAACGCGCAATGCGATCCGGCGTCTTGTACCGCGCATGCGACCTGCCAGTCCGAGAAGGTCTCGCGCAGGGAGGACGCGCCTCCGGGGAGGGTGGAGGGCGCAGCCGTCGCTTGCGCGATCTCGATCGCCTGTGCCGGGCGAGGCGCGGTTTCGGCGGAATCCGCGACCGGCTTGCCGGCGGATACGGCCGCGTCGCCGTTCATCGTCCAGAAGGCGAAGGCGATTGCCGCTGCCGCCGGAATGGCCACGCGCGAAAGATGTTTCCCTTGTTCAGCCGCACGTGGCGGTCTCCTTCTTCAGAAATTGATGTTCAGGGAGCCCTTGATGGCGTGGTCGGAAGCGCCGGCGCCGATCTGTCCGGAATAGACGATGCCAGCGGTCGCCGCCGGGGTGATGTTGAAGTCCAGACCGGCCTCGATCGCCAGCGCGTCGCGGGCGATCGGCACGCCGGCGACGGTGAAAGCGCTGCCGCCCGCGAAGGAAGCGTCTGCTCCGGCGTCATGTCGCCGAAGCCGTGCCGCCAGCCGAGCATGCCGTGCAGCTTGAGCTCCGTGCCGCCATTGAGCACGATGTCGCTTGATCCGCGCAGGCCGACTGCCGTGAAGGCGACGTTGGAGCTGCCGCCGGCGCCCGACAATGCCGCGGCGCCGCCGCTTTCGGTGAATCTGCCCGAAGTCAGGTTGACATAGGCGAGGTTGGCAAAGGGCTCCAGCCTGGTGGCGCCGATTGCGGTCTGCCCGAGATCGATGCCATAGCCGAACTCGCCGAAGACCTGCTCCGTGCGGGCGCTGTAGTCCGCCGTCAGCCTGTCCGAGAAGCCGGGAATTTCGACCGTGCGGCAGGTGGAAATCGCGTGCCATGTATGGATGGCGCCGGCGCGGAAGCCGAGATTGCCCCATGTATTGCCGCCGTAGAAGCCAAGCTGGTAGCTGTCGACGGCCGCCGAGGAGCGACGGTCGCTGACGCCGGTGATGGAGTGGCTGTACCCGGCAAGCATGCCGAGATGGAAATTGCCGGCGAGGGCGGCGTCCCCGCCGATGAACATGCCGCCGGCATTGCTGCTCGTGGTGGCCGCGTTGCCGTCGCTGTCGATGGTGCTCCGGTTGCCGAAACCGCGGTTCCAGTAAGCAAGGCCGTTGCCGGTATCGTCCGGCGTCGTGCCAGTGGCATTGCCGCCGCCCATGCGTGCGCGCAGTTGGTCGTCAGCGGCCTCGCGGGCAAAGCGGCTGTCGTCCAGCATCACACTCTTGGCCGAGGCGTGAACCTCGCCGGACAACTGGTCGAAGGCGTATTGGGCGTCGGCATCCGTCGCGCTTGTGAGCACAGCGTCATGGATGGCATTGCCGCTGCCAAGCAGCTCGACGGCGCCGCCGGTGGCGATCTGGTTCGGAGTGATACCGACCGACGCGAAGCCGTTGATCTGCGTCACGTCGAGATAGACATGGGTTGCGTCGTAGCTGGCGGCAAAGTCGATGAAGGCCGACCCTTTGGTCGTCGTGTAGGCGCCAGTGACGCCGCCCGCGGCCTGCAGCACGGCGTAGTGCGTGCCGAGACAAAGGGCGATGCCCCAACCGGGACGACGTCGAGCGTCGAACCCGCCGCAATCGTCGCGATCCCGGCGACATCGATCAGATCGGACTGGCCCGCCGCGTTGAGCTCGACCCGGTATGTAGAGCCGGGTTCTGGTAGAAATCGCCGTTCACCGTGAGCGTGCCAATGGAGTTTCCGGGTGCGATCGTCCCGCCGGAATCGATGATCGTCCGTCCGACGATGCCGTTGCCGCCCAGCGTGCCGGCGGTGGCCGCGGGTACTACCGCATTGTCCAGCGAGCCGTCGACCGCCAACGTGCCGCCGAAACGGGCGCCGCGCCGTTGAACCCGATCCAGTTGCCGGAGACGGGTCGTGCCGGAGAACTGCCTGAATCGCCGTTTCCGCTTATTTGCGCGGCAAAGGCATAATTGGATCGGGGTGATGCAATTTGATCCCGGCGGTGCCGGCGCCGAAGACCACGCTCGTGGCGTTGAACTGGCCTGGGGCCAGGG
>CAVQHF010000009.1:0-68581 GCA_963712205.1 uncultured Alphaproteobacteria bacterium
GGTCGGCGGAAAATTGCAGCCGGCCGGCCTGCGCGGTGTCATGCACGATCGCATCGAGGCCCGGCTCGTAGATCGGGATCGCGCCGCGCCGCAGCGCCTCGAGCTTGGCCTCGTCGCGGTCCACGCAGGTGACCGCGTGGCCGATATCGGCGAAACACGCGCCCGAAACCAGCCCCACATATCCCGCACCGATCATCGTGATTTTCATGCCCGTATCCCTGTCGGTCTCTTGTTCGTTCCGGATCGCCGGTCGGTTGGCTTGAACAGCGTCTCCGGCATCGCACTCGCCGGCCAGCGCGTGACGGCGATGTCAAGCGCGATTGTACGGCTTTGGAAGCGGGGAGGAAATGGCGGGACGAAGGACAAGTTGAAAACCGCTCTCATGCAAAACAGGAAAGAACGAGATGGAACCGCCTATCCGTCCTTGTTGAAATCAGTAGCGCTCGCACCATCATGCCCATTGTCGAAGAATCCGTTAAATGCGCACCTGCACCATGCCTGAGCGATTGAGCCGGATCGCCTTCATGAGGTGGTCAGGCATCGGAAATATCCATGAAATTCAGGGGGTTGATCAACGAGAGTTTTGCGATTAGGAATATTCCATCCCCTTTCAGGGTTTCCAAATCCCTAATTTGGTTCCTCGCATTTTAATCAGTCCATTTTCGGGAATTTCGCCTTCACGCGCGCATGCGCGCGAAACCGGGAAATTCCGTCAATGGCCCGGCTTGCGGGCGGCCGCATAGATGCGGTCGTACTCGGCTTTCACGCGCGCCCAGGCAAAGCCCCGCACCGCGTCCATTGCTTCCTGGCGAAGCGCCGCGAGGTCTTTCGTTGCCGCCAGATGGAGGCCGCGCAGCCGCCCGGCGACATCATCCGGATGCGCGAAGTCGCAGGTGGTCACGCCCGGATGGGATGCCGCGAGCGCCTCGAAGGCTGAGTTGCGGTTGACGACCGGCAGCAGTCCGGCGCTCATCGCTTCGACGAGGGCCAGTCCGAAACCTTCATATTCGGACGCGCTGACGAAGAAGCTGGACCGGCCGATCACGTCGCGCAGGCCTTCGGTCGGCAGGCCGACATGAATGTCGATAGTGCCGCCCAGTCCGCGTGCGGCGATCAGGCGGTCCAGATCGTCGACGGAAACGCCGGACGGGACGCCGCAGATATCGAGATGCCAGAGCGGGTCGTCACCCGCCAGGCTGGCGACGACGTCGATCAGCCGGTCGAGGCGCTTGTTGGTGGAGAACCGTCCGAGCGTCACCATGTTGCGGGTGAGTTGCGGCGCGCTGGCGCCGGCGAACTTGTCGACATCGACGCCGTTCATGACCAGTTGCGCGCGGTCGCCGGCGATCGGCCGGAACTGGGCGAGATCGGACTCGCTGCAGCAGACGAGCCCGTCATACATGCGGGCCGAGGTCCGCGTCAGCGTCTGGAACCAGATCTTTTTCAGCGTCGAATAGGCGCTCGTGTGGAAGAAACCGCCATGCGTCGTGGCGACCAGCGTCTTGCGGTGCAGCGGTTTCGTCAGCGCCATCATGTCGAAGGCGAAATCGACCGCATGAACATGCACGATGTCGGCGGAGGCGATCGCCTTCAGCAGGCCGCGCATGATCGGGTAGCGGTCGGAACCGAGATAGGGCAGGCGCCGGACCTCGATGCCGTCGATCGTTTCGGTCGCCGGCAGGACGAGTTTCCGGGTCGGTGAAGACCCGGTCGCATGTCACCACCCGCACGCGGCGACAGGTCTTGCGCTGTTCGGCGGCCAGCTTGGCGACGAAGGATTCGAGACCGCCGATGCGCGGAGCGTATTGGCGCACGATGTGAACGATTTCGAGCCCGGCCAGTCCCGACTCCGTCCGGGCGCCGGTCGTGCCGTCCCGCACGGTCGCGGTGTCGCGACGATCGAGCGGCAGGGCGGCCCGTTTCGGGGCTTTTGCGTGCAGGTTCATGGTCGCCGGAGAATGCCGCCAATTGGTGTAATTTGGATGAATCCGGGCTTTCGCCTGCCCGGCCGGACGCGGTGCCGCGTTTCCACCAGATTTTAACCCGCCGAACCTAAGGTCCGCGCAGCCAGGAACGCAACACGGCGCGTATCGCGCATCCGTTTGCACCGAACCAGGAGAAAAGCCCGATGGCCGCAGTGAGCACAGCGGTGGATGTTGCGAGAGCAGGCGCCGAGCCGGTGCGCGCGCCATCCGCAAAGCCGCTGGTCCTGCATATCAGCGCCGACTATCCCGATCCCCACCGCGGTCCCACGACGACGGCCGTCGAGCGGCTGGTCACCGGGACGCGCGATGCCGATCACATCGTGATCTCGCTGAACCGGACGAACAATCCGGGCAAGACGCATTTCCGCGATTGCGGCATGGTGGACGGCGTTCGCCTGTTCGCGTTCCGCTATTTCGCGCCGCCGCTCGGCTTCGGCCTGTCCTCGTCGATGCGCGCCGTTGCCGCGCGGATCGCCGACATGCTCGAACGCGAGGGATTGCGCCCCTCCGTCATCCACGCCCACAAATTCGCTTTCGAGGGAACGGCCGGGCTTCACCTTGCCCGGCGGCTGGGAGACGACGTCGCGCTTTTCGTCTCGGTGCGCGGCGAGGCCGAAAGCAAGGTCCTGCGATACAAGCCGCATTACCTGCCGCAACTGCAGCAGATCGCCGACCGGGCGGAGCGGATCTACTATGTCTCGGCCTGGTTCCGGCCGATCCTGGATTCAAGGCTTTCCATCGATCCCGAGAAGGAAGTCCTGCTGCCCAATATCGTCGGCAACGCCCGCGCCGACATTCCGGCGCGCGATCCCGACCCGCGCTTTGTCTGCGTGCTCAATCTCCGGATCCGCCGTCGCAAGGGCCTCGACCACCTGCTGCAGGCTTTCAGGACCTTTCACGCCAGGCATCCGGGTATCGGGCTGGACGTGATCGGCGACGGCGATGCGGAGGGCATAGCGGCGGTCGAGGCGCAGATCGCCCGGCTGGGCCTGGAAGGCCGCGTGCGCCTGCTCGGCAAGATGGACAATGCAGCCCTGACCGAGGTCCTTCCGGACTACCTCGCTCTCCTCCTGCCGAGCTTCAACGAAACCTTCGGCATGGTCTATGTCGAGGCGCTGTTTGCCGGCATCCCGATCCTTTACGGCCGCAATACCGGCATCGACGGCTATCTCGACGGCATCGACGCCGGCGTTGCGGCGACACCGGGAGATGTCGCGGAGATCGAGGCCGGGATCGAGCGGCTTTTCGCCGACAACGGCGCCTACCGGGCCGCCATCGGCCGGAACGCGGCCACGCTGCATGCGCGTTTCGACGCCGAGGCCGTGCTCGGCCGCTACCGTGACGACCTCCTCGCCTGCACGGCGAAGTCCCGGTGAGCGCACACCGTCCATTCCGGCGGCGCGGCATTCTGATCGGACTCGCGGCGGCCGTGTCGCTGGGCGCCGTCGGTCTTGCGCTGTTCGGTCCGTCATCGCCGCCGCCCGCCTGGGAGGCGCCCGTCGCCGAGGATTCGCGATTCCGCGACCAGCGCGACATCCGCGCCCGACACCGGACCGGTGGCGGTTCCCGCACCGGTGGCAGAGCGCGTTCCGTCGTTGCGGCGCGGCGTGAACCTGTCGCGCCTCATGAGCTTCGCCCGGCGCGATCCGGCCCGGCCCGGCGGCTATCTCTGGCCGCCGTTCCAGGGCGATCTCGCCATCATGACGAATGCCGAACTGGACCGGCTGCGCGATCTCGGTTTCGACTTCGTCCGCCTGCCGGTCGATGTCGGTCCGTTCATGGAGGCCGATGAAGACAATGCGCGCGCATTGTTCGATCTGATGCGCGAATGGGTCCTCAGGCTGCGCGGTCATGGCCTGTCGGTCCTGCTCGACATCCATCCCGCCACCTACCAGTCGGACTGGCGCCCGGAGGACATTCTGGCCGACCCGCGGGGCGAGAAATTCCGGCGCTACATGGAGTTCCTCGAACGGACCGCCGATCTGTTCGGGGATCAGCCCGCCGACGGTTTCGCGCTGGAACTGATGAACGAGCCGCAACCTGCCTGCGAGCGCGAGGACGGCGAAGACTGGACCATATCGCAGAAGCGCCTGTTCGACGCGGTGCGTGCCGTCGCGCCCGAAATGCCCGTCGTTCTGACCGGCGGCTGCTGGGCATCCGCGGATGGCCTGATGCTGCTCGATCCCGCGCTCTTCGACGCGGCGACGCTGTACGACTTCCATTTCTACGAGCCCTATTACTTCACCCATCAGTCGCTGCCCTGGGCTTCGCCGCCGGGCCGGTATCTCGCCGGCCTGACCTATCCGGCGGCGAGCGGCAGCCTGGAGGTGACGCTGGACAAGACAAGGGCCCATATCGCCCGGATGGAGGCGGGCGGAACACCGCAGCCGGCCGACGCCGTCGCGGTCGCGAAAAAATATGCCTCCTCCTATTACGGCCGCCGGGAATCCGGGCCGAAAACCATCGCGGCGCGCTTCGACGACATCGTCATCTGGGCCGGGAGGAATGGTGTCGCGCCCGGCCGCATCGTCGCCGGAGAGTTCAGTGCCATCCGCTGGCCGGATGATGTCGAGGACGACGGCAGCCGGTTGCGCTGGATCGCCGATGTCCGCGCGGCCGCGGAAGACCGCGGTTTCGGCTGGGCCTTCTGGGACTACAACGAGGGCTTCGGCCTGCTCGCCGACAATGCGAGCCGCCGGGTCGACCCCGGCACCGCCGCCTCCCTCGGCCTGAACCCCGACGCGCTCGGGCAGTGAGCCCCGCGCCGGATTGTTACGACCCCGCTGCGAATCGCATACAATGGGCGTCGGCGGGATCCTCGGGCAGGCTCATGACGGACGAACCATACCAGCAAGCGGGTCTCGCGACGGGCGAAAGCGAACACACGCTCGCCAGCACGGTGCTGCGCTGGATACCGGCGATCATCGTCGCCTATGCGCTCGTGATCTCGCCGGTCATGATGCAATGGCGCTCCTCCGGCGCGGTCACCGACATCAACGTGGCCGCCGCGCAGTCCAACCCGGTCAACCAGCTGTTCTGGATTTGCGTGCTCGGCGCCGCGGCGATCTCCGCCAGGCGCAATTTCCGCGAGATCGGCCGGCTGCTCTCCGACCCCGTCATCCTGCTGGTGTTCTGCTATCTCGGCTTCGCCGTGCTCAGCCTCGTCTGGTCGCCGGTCCCGGCGATCGCCTTCCGGCGTCTTGCCCTGCAGGGCATTGTCGTGCTGGCGCTCGGCATATCCACCGCGCTCGCCGATGACCGCGACGCCATGCTCGATCGCGTGCTGGCGATGTTCGCGGTGACGGTGATAGTGAACGCCGTCGTCGTCCTTTCGACCCCGCCCGGCCCGATCGGACACGAGGGTATCTACGAACAGAAGAACAGCCTCGGCGCCGTGATGGCCTTCAGCGTGCTGTTCTGCATCTACGGCGCCGCCGTCAAGCGCGGCCGGCTTCGCCTGTTCTTCATCGCGCTGACGGCCGCCGCCTTCTATGCGCTGGTGATGAGCAGGTCGAAGACCTCGCTCGGCCTCGCCGTTCTGCTGCCGGTGCTGGTCTTCATGGCGATCGCGATCACCCGTCCGCTGCGCATGAACGCCGCCTTGCTGGTCCTGTTCGCGGTCGCGCTGGGCCTGGTCGGCTGGTTCTATTTCTCCGCATTGACCGGCTATGATTTCGCGGACCTGTCCATGCTGCTGTTCAATGACGAGACCTTCACCGGACGCACCACGATCTGGGCGTTCGTCGCCGATGTGATCTCCCGCAATCCGCTGTTCGGCCAGGGCTATGCCTCGTTCTGGGGCATCGGCGCGGGATCGATCGTCGAACGCGAGGCACCGGGGTTTGTCGTCGGGCTGTTGCAGGCGCATAACGGCTATCTCGACACGATCGTGGAGACCGGTTTCATCGGGCTGGCGATCCTGCTGGCGCTGGTCGTCGCCGCCCTCTTTTCGGCGGCGCGTTCCGCCGTCAGGCAGCCGGCCCTGTGCTGGCTGTCGATGACCGTGGTGCTGACGGTCGTCAGCCACAACATGCTGGAGAGCAGCTGGTTCCGCGGCTATTCGCTGACCTGGATGATGTTCCTGTTCGCCGCCTTGCTGCCCCGCGTTGGCGAAACCCGACGCGGCTTCGGGCGCGTCTGCGTTCGTCCGAGGCCGCGCCGTTAGCGAAGTCCTAACCAAAACCATCTACCGATTGTTAGGAATGTTTCGTAGTCATTAAGGACGCGGCCGTGCAAGCTCGTCACCACAGGTCTCCCGGTCCGGTTCATTTCGATATCTGGGCGATCGTCATGATTCTGCGCCAGCGGCTGTGGCTCGTGGCGCTGACGGCGATCGTGCTGGCCGGCGCGACGGCGGCATACAGCCTGAGCGTTCAGCCGATCTATCGCGCCAGCGCGCGCCTGCTGATCGAGCCGTCGGTCCGCCAGCCCTTCGACAATCCGAATGTGCCGACGCGCGGCGGCGATGACGGCCCCTTCATCGACAGCCAGGTCGCGGTAATGGCCTCCGACACGGTGCTGCGGCCGGTGGTGCGGCAGTTCGATCTCAAGAACGACGCCGAATTCGGCGCCGACACCGAACAGGGCCTGCTGTCGTCCGTTCTGGCGCTGTTTCGCGGACAGAGAGATGCGGGCACGCCGGCAGGCGAGGCGCGGCGCGAGAACGACGCGGTCAGGGCCTTCGGCAAGGTCGTTTCCGCGAAGCGCGAAGGCCTGACCTATGTCGTCGGCGTCTCCGTGGATTCGGTAAACCCGGACAAGGCGGCGAAACTCGCCCAGGCCGTTGCCGAAAGCTATCTCGCCGACCGCAAGCGCCATCAGGCCACCTCGTCGAAAGACGTCAACAAGCAGATCGAACAGCGTCTCGTCGGGCTGCGTGCGCGGTTGCGCGACGCGGAATTGGCGGTGGAGCGCTTCAAGGCGGAAAACCGCCTGCAGAGCACCGGCGACGCCGGGCTGCTGTCGAACCAGGAGCTCGGCGGCCTCAACACGCAGCTGACCGAGGCGCGGGCAGCGCTGGCGGAGAAGCAGGCGCGCTACGACGAGATCACCGCCTTTCTCAAGAAAGGGATCAGCCCGAACTCGATCAACGAGATTTCCGTGTTGCCGAGTGTCTCCAATCTGCGCGACCAGTTCACGCTCGCCTCCCGGACCGTCGCCAATCTGGAGGCCGAACTGTTGCCGCAGCACCCGCGGCTGATCCGGGCGAAGTCCGAGGTCAAGCGGCTCGAAGGCCTGTTGCGGGCAGAGGCGCAGGACGCGGCAAGCGCCGCAAAGGTCGAGCTTGGCGTTGCCCGGGAACGGGTGGCCAATCTCGAGCGCGCGGTCGACACGTCCCGCTCGCAGACCGATGTCGGCAATACCGCGTCGATCCGGCTGCGCGAACTTGAAACCGAAGCCGAGACGACGCGTGCCCTCTACGAGAACGCACTGGCCCGCACCAAGGAAATCTCCGAACTCGACCAGGTCGTGGTTCCCGGCGCCCGCATCATCGCGCCCGGACTTGCCTTGGACGCAGCGGTCTGGCCGAAGAAGAAACTGCTGGTGGTGCTCGCGGGTTTCCTCGGGCTTCTGCTGGGAACCGCCATCGCGGTCGGCGGCGAGGCGATACGCCAGGTCTCGGCGCAGTTCAGGCAGGCGATCGGCGAGACCGAGACGTTTGCCGATGAAGACGTGCCGGTTCCGGCAAGGGAAACCGAAAGGGAGCCGGTCCGTGGCAGTCGGCGAACCGGACCTGTCAGGCAATACCGTGCGTCTCGATCAGGCGCCGCGGAAACCGGCTCGTCCTCATCGTGCCGGTGGCTATTCCCTGCTCGACATCCCGCCGGCCGCGGAATAATCCCTTTTCCCGATAGGGTTATGACAGGCGGGTCGCGAAGGCGCGCAGCCGGCCGAGCAGTTCAGCCCGCGCCGCCGGCGGCGTCAGATTGTGATCGGCGTTGGCGATAAAGAACAGTTCCGTATTCCGATACGGCGACAGGCCGCCGAAATCGTCGCCGAACCAGGTCTTGACTTCCAGCACGCCGCGGTCGCCCTCGCTGAAGACCATGATCAGCGGCATGTCGCGATCCCGCAGGGTCCGCAAGCGCTGATGCACCACGCTGGAAAGCCGGTGATGTTTCGAAAATCCGCGCAGCACCGGCGCCAGTTTCCTGTCCGCCACGCGCCCGACCGCCCGAAGGACTTTCGATGCCGCCACCGCGGGTGACAGTTCGCCTGACAGGATGCGCGCCAATTGTTTCCCGTCGACCATTTTCCGGCGATAGGTATCCAGCGTCTGGATCGGCTCTCGGATGGCCTTGTCGATATCCTCGTCCGGATCCCAGACCAGCCGGCGCGGATTGAGGATGAACGCTCCGGCTATGCGCGGATCGGCGACGGCGGCCAGGAACGCCAGATAGGCGCCGCTGCATCGCCCGAACAGCAGCGACCTTCTCCGCGCCGCCTTCGCCGGTCAGCCAGTCGACGGCGGTTTTGACGTCTTTCAGTTGCCGGTCCGAATACAGCACCTGGCCGGTCTGGCCCGGCCAGTGGCGGCTCTCGCCGATGCCGGACAGATCCATGCGCAGCGACGCGAAGCCGTCACCGGCGAGCGCGCGCGCGAAATCCACGGTCATCCGGCCCCAGCCGGCCGAATGGTCCTGGCCCGAGTTCAGGAACAGCACGGCGGTCTTTTCGCGCTTGCCCGCCGGGGTCGTCAGTGCGCCGAAAAACATCCGGTCCGGCCCGAAGCGCAGCAGGGTCTGTTCGTAGGTTTGCGCCTTTCAGCGCGGACGGCAGGTCGCGGACTAGCGGAAGCCGATCCGACGCCTTGCGCCTCGCCGAAATTGGCGGCGGTCCACGACACGATCCTGTCGACCGTCCCGGCCGGAACGATCGAAAGCGTCGGATCGGAAATATAGTCGAGATAGCCCGCAAACGCGATCCGGTCGGGCGTGAAGCCGCCGGCGGATAGGCCGTCCGCCAGCTTGGCGTCGCCCGGATGGTCGGGGCGCTCGACAAGCAGGATCCTGTCCGTGCGGGGCGTCCAGTCCTTCACCAGGGTCAGCGCACGGAACTCGTTCGCTGTCGCCGCCGACAGGACGAACCCGCCGGCCATCAGGCCGCCTTCCGGCCCGTCGGAGGCATCGACGAGAAAGGTCGGCTTGGTCATTGCCGTCCAGGCGGCCAGTTCGCGCAGATAGGCGCGGCCCTGGGCGACGGGCGCCAGCAGCACGAGGCCGTCGATTTCGCATTCCCGCGCCAGATCGCCGGCAAGGGCGCCGCCGATCCCCTGGCCCATGACGACGATACGGGCCGGATCGCATAAGGCCCGGAGTTCGGCCAGTGCCCGGCGAACACTGGTCCGCCACGCATGGTCGTCCTCGATACCGGCGCTGTCGCCGATCGAGTGCCCGGTTCCCGGATAATCGAACCGCAGGCACGGAAAACCGGCCGCGGCGAGTTTTTCACCGAGGATGCGGAAGGTCTTGCGCGAACAGAGTTCCTCGTAGCCCCACGGGTTCAGCAGCAGCACGGCCGTCTTCCCCGGCGCGGCATGGAAGTAGCCGGCGAGCCCCTCGAAAACGGTCGGCACCGCCGGCTGCGCGGCGGCGGCGTCCGGCGCGTCTTGCGCGTTCGAAAAGGAAGAGTGGGAAAGTTCCATCGGTTCGGCAGTGATCTCTCGAGGCAGCACGATTGGCACGGCCACGCGGGCGCCCGTGCGAACGGCCATCTCAGCACAAACTTCCTAGCCGTCCTTTAACGATGCCTCAAAGGTGGTCTGGCATAGTGGGGCCCGGTCTTTTCCGCCTTTGGACCCGGAGACGAAACGGCATGGAGAACCTGGCGAAGATGGACGCCGTTTCGATTGCGATCGCCAGCATCGGCCGCCCGTCGCTCGCCGACACGCTGCGCTCGCTTGCGAAAGTGACGACAACGGAAGCGGTCGCCGTTTCGGTCGTGGTCGCCGACGATTCGCCCGACGGCGCCGCGGCCCGGCTCGTCGAAAGCCTCGACCTCGACGGATTGCCGGTCACATGCGTGGCCGTCGCGTCGGGCAATATCTCCACCGCGCGCAACGCGCTGCTCGATGCGGTGACGGGCGACTGGATCGTGTTCGTGGACGATGACGAATGGGTCGAGCCGGACTGGCTGCAGCGCCTGTTTGTCTGCCAGCGCGAATATGGCGCCGATGTCGTGATCGGGCCGGTCCATCCCGCCTATCCCGACGACGCGCCGGACTGGCTGGTCAAGGCGAACCTGCTGCATCACGACTGGGGGCACCGCGGAAAACGCCTGATGACGGGGCGCGGAGGCAATACGCTGGCCAGGATGGACCTGATCCGCGGTCTCGGCCTGCGCTTCGATCCCGCGCTCGGTGTCACCGGCGGCGAGGACACCGCCTTCTTCGCGCAAGCCGCTTCGCGCGGCGCACTCATCGTCGTTTGCGACGACGCGATGGCGCATGAACATGTTCCGCCCGAGCGCCTGGAACCGTCCTACATTCTTCGCCGGGCGGTCAGGGCGGGCAGTCCTACGCCAATGCGCGCAAGGCCGATAATCCGGGCTTCGGCTGGCGGCTCGCTTTCGGGCTGAACGCCGCGGCGAAATGCGCGGTCGCGGCGGTTCTGGCGCCGGTCTTCAGGCCGTTCGACCGGGCCGCCTATTTCCGCATGCGCCACAAGCTCGCGCTGAACTACGGCAAGCTGCGCGCCGTCTTCGGTCTGCCGATGGCGCAGCTCTACAGCCAGCCCGGCTAGATCCGGTAGCGCAGCACGCCGCAAGGGCGCATAGGCGGTGCCGCGCAGGATCTGCCGCAAACCGAGTTGGGGCGCGATATCGCGGTCGGGATCGAATGTCTCGGTGACCGACCAGCGCGGGCAGAACCATGCGCTGTCGCGGGACATGCCCATGGTGCTGGTGTAGACGCGGCTGTAGCCGGCCGCCTTGAGATGGCGCAGGACATCCTTGTCGAAAGCCCCGAACGGGATCGCCGCTTCGGTGACCGGCACGCCCGTCTCGTCCTCGATCCGCCGGCGCGCATCCTGCATCTCGCGCTTTCGCCCGGCGTCGTCCAGCGCGCGCCAGTCGACATGGTCCCAGCCATGGCTGCCGATACGCATGCCGGCGGCGATCATCTCGCGGATCTGTTCGCCGGACAGGTAGCCCTTCATGCCGATCCGGCCGGCAAGCACGAAGAAACTGCGCACTGCGCCCGGCCTCGACGAGCGCCGGCAGGCCGGTTGTGTAATCGGACAAATTGCCGTCGTCGAAGGTGACGCGGATGCGCACATTGTGCGCGGCCTCGAGGCCGGCGAGCGCGCGAACGGTCTGCCGGAATGTCTCCGCCGCGACGAAATAGCGGCCTTCCCCCGGCGCGAGTGGCACGATCGGGTCGCCGATGCCGTGGAAGGTGAGAACGAGGGTCCGGGCCAGCATGGTTTGCCTGTTGCGGGAAAACGTTGCGGCGATCATGGCACGCGAAGATCAACAGCCGGTTAGCCGGATCGCGCGAGAATGGCTTCTCCGGCGTTAACCCGGTCGGAACGTCGAAATGATATCGATGTCTTCACGAAGAGACCAAACCGGGCTGCCGGGCCGGTTTGCTGCCGGCGGCCGCATCTCTTTTCGGAAAGAGCAATGTCGAGCGAACCCACCAGCGCCAGGATTGAACATGTGAACGCGGTCCTCGCGCTGTGGAGACGGGCGAGGCAGTCGCCGCTGGTCGCGAACACGATCTCCTACACGATCAATTTCGGCCTGCAACTGGTAATCCAGCTCGGCTTCTTCATGCTGGTTTCGCGTACGCTCGGCGCGCAGGGCTATGGCGTGTTCGTCAGCATTACCAGCGTCTCGATCATCGCCGCCCTGCATGATCGGCCTGGGAAGCGAATATCTCCTGGTGCAACGGGTCGCGGTCGATCCGAAGTCGTTTCCGATCTATTTCGGCCACTCGTCTGGTCATGATGGCGATCACGTTGCCGGTAGTCGGCGTGCCGACATTGTTTTTCCTGCATTATCTCGTCGGCGATGCGGTCGCTCTCCTGCCGCTTTGCGTCATTTCGCTTTCCGACCTTGTTTTCACGCGCCTGGTCGTGTTGTCCGCGAATTGCTACATGGCTTTCGACAGGGCCCACCGGCAGCTTTTCATCAACGTGTTCACCGCCGCATCGAAACTGGTTTTTCTGGTCGCCGCGACGATATCTGGTCGAGGACCTGACGGTCAGCCAGTGGGCGTGGTGGTTTTTCGCCTCCGGCGCCGTTTCGGCCCTTGTCGCGATGTCGTTCGTCCTGCGCGATCTCGGCCGCCCGGTTTTCACGATCGTGCGCGAAGACCTGAGACTGAGCGGCCTCTATTGCCTGGAGTTCCTTTCGATCGGCAGCATGAAGGATCTCGACAAGCCGGTGGTCGTGCATTCCCTCGGCGCCGATTTCGGCGGCCAGTATGCGGCCGGCTTCAGGATCATCGACGCGGCCTCCGCGCCGGTTCGCGCATTTCTGTACGCCACCTACACGCGGCATTTCCGCCACGCGGAAGCCGGTCGGGAAAACAGCGTCGCCTTCGGGCTCAAGCTGCTTCCAGTTGCCATCGGGCTGGCATTGCCTGTCGCCATCGGGCTTTTCGTCATCGCCGACTATGTTCCGCTGGTTCTCGGAGAGGACTTCGCCGGAACGCCCCTCGTCCTGAAATGCCTCGCCTTCTATCCGCTGCTGATGGGGTTTTCGGGGATCGGCGCGGACATCCTGCGCGCCATCGGGCTGCAGAAGATCCGCATGGCGCTCCTCATCGTCACGAGCCTTGCGCTCATTCCCGTCATCTGGTTCGGCGCATCGATCGGCGGGCTCGCCGGTGCGGCCCTGCTTCGTTTCGCGCTGCAGGTCGTGCTGACCATCGTGACCTGGTGGATCATACTGCGGCACAGGAAACGCGCCGGCTGACGGACGGTCCCTGAAATCAGTAGGCGATGTGCCGAACGCCGTTGAGCGCCGCGATCGTTCCGCTTGGCGTCGCATCCGCCTCCGCTCCGCTTCGCCGGATCATCGGCACGATCTTCTCCGCCCCCGGCGCGAGGTGGAACCAGTCGTCGCCGGCGCGGAAATTGTCGTCCTCGATATGGACCGACTGGGCAAAGCGGTCGGTGGTCGAGTTTCAGCCGCCAGTCGCCGGCGCCGTCCCGTTCGACAGATGCGTCGATCGCCACCGGCACGCGTCCCGCCGGATAGCCAAGCGGGAAGTGAAAGGCGTCCGCCAGAACCGCGCCCGTCTCCGCGTCGAGCAGCCGCGCCACCGTGACGTCGTGGGCGGGCGGGCCGAACCGGTAGGCATAGGTCGTATCGAAAAACGCGCCGAAAAGATCGGTCGCGGCGATCTCTTCATTTGCCCGTGGCGCAAGCGACAGCTCCCGGCGTCCGGAGACGACCGGCGTCGCGCCGTCGCGCAGGCAGGCGAGCGTGAGCACGACGTCCCTTTGCGCGCCGGTCTCGTTGATGACGTGGACGGCGAGAGCCGTTGGTGCCCTCGTCGGTGAGCATCACCTGCAGCGGCCGGAAGGCGCGTTTCAGCCCGTACCAGGCCGGTTTCGGCTCGCCGGTCGAGTCGACGACGCCCCAGCCGGCGCCGGGCAGCAGGTCCTGAAAGGTGAAGACCAGCGCCCCCCTGCAGGGCGAGGCGGCGCGGCGCCATTCGGCATAGGTCGCCTCCATCACCTCGCCGCTGACGGCGCGCGACAGGTCGAGATAGCGCGCCGGGTCGCCGTAGCGCATGTCGATCGGATCGACGCCGTGCAGCAGCCTGAAATAATGGTCGCGCACATCCTCGAAATCCCAACCGACGCCCCTGTCTCTGGGAACCCTGTCCTTCCAGCGCGGATCGTGGACGGGCATGACCGGCAGGTGTGCGTCGAGCGTGCGCTGCTGCGGCACGTTGGAGAAGGCGAGGCATTCGCCGGCGAAACGCACATAGGCGCGGCGCGCATCCTCCAGCGGGCGGCGATAGGCGCCGACGCCGTAGTAATGCGCGATGCCCTCGTTCGGCGAGAACGGCTGCGCGCCGTCGCAGGGCGAATTCGGCGACATAGGCAACGTCCGGGCGCAGCTCCGCGCAAATCCCGGGCAATATCTCTTCGGTCAGCGCGCCTTTCCAGCGACTTTCCGGCAGGCCGAGCATCGCGCCCTGCTGGTAGATCTCGCTGCCGCCGCACAAAACGGCGAGCGACGGGCTGGCCGCGGTGCCTTCGAGGAATTGCCTTGCCTCTGCGCGCACCGAGGCGGCGAAGGCCTCGTCGGCGACCGGATAGTCGTAATTGGCGAACTGGAAATCCTGCCAGACCATCAGGCCGAGTTCGTCGCACAGTTCGAAGAAGGCCGGGCTTTCATAGGCCGTGATGCCGGCGACGCGCAGCATGTTCATGCCGGCTTCCTGCGGCGAGTTCCAGTCCCGGCCGGTAGCTCTCGCTGTCGCCCGGCAGCCGGACGATATCGGCATTCGTCCAGACCGCGCCGCGGCAGAACACGTCCGTGCCGTTGACCTTCAGCCCGAAGCCCTTGCCGTCCGGCCCCCGGTCGATCTCGATGCGGCGGAAACCCGTCTTCCCGAGATCGAAATTCTTGCCATCGATTTCGAGACGGACGTCGTGCAGCGCCGGTTCGCCATGCGTATGCGGCCACCACGGCGCGACGCCCGGAATACGCAATTCCGCCGACCAGGTGCCGTCTTCCTGCTCGGTCGGCGATTGCCGTTTCGCCGGCGCAATGCAGCACCGGAACTCCGGCCGTCTCCGCCGTCGAAAACGAGACCGTAAGGATGCCGTTACCATCGGTATCGAGTGCCGCCGCCATTGTCTCGACGGCAAGCCCGGATCTCGTCCGCCTTTACCAGCGAGATCGGCCGCCACGGACCGACCGCGTGGACCTCCGGACACCAGCCCGGCATGTGGCCGAGCAGCGTCGTGCGCACCAGCCGGAGGCCCTGCGACACCGCCAGTTGCGGCCGCCAGCGCGCGCGCGGGCCCTTCTTTTCCAGATGCGGGGCGAGCGCGCGAAAGCAGATCGCGAGCGTGTTGTCGGTCCCGGCCTGCACCGCCACCTCGTGGCGCAGAAACATGCTGTCGCTGTCGAGGACCTTCTCGCCGTTCCAGAACACTTCGGCGATGGTCGCGAGCCCGTCGAGGACGAGCAGATGGTCGCCGGGCTCGTCGACGCGGACATCCGCGACGTACCAGACATCCTTGTCGTGCAGCGGCGTCGGCGCTTCGGCGCTGAACCGGCCCGCGTCGGCGAGCGCGCCGGCCGCGGTGCCCGGAACGGGGGCGGGTATCCAGTCGGAAAGGGATGCCAGATCGGCCGGGCCGGTGACGGCGCCGGGATTGCTCAGCGCCATCCGCCAGCCGGTGTCGAGCCGCAAGACGGTCTCGTCGGATGGCGCTATTCGACGTGTCATGGCCCGTCCTGTCCGGAAAATCGCGCGGTCAGGCCGCTTTTGACGCGGCCTTGCCGAAGCTCTTGTCCAGCCCGGTCATCAGCGTGTCCCACGCATCGACGGCGGGCTCCAGCGCGGGGCCGAGCTTGTCGAATTTCTTGCGCATGACGGCGCGCGCAAGCTGGAACTGCACGACCTTGCAGGTCTCCGAGATCCTCTTCGCGTCCTCGACCCGCGCGGCGAGATCGGAGAACCCGTTTCCGGCCATCCATTCCAGGTGGCTGGAAAACAGTTCGAAATTCGCTCCGAGCTGGCGCAGCGTGTTGAACGCGTAGAGATGGAAGAACCCGAAAGGGCGTTCGGCGATCGCCTCGACCTGTCCGGGAAACACCTCGGCGAAGGCGCGCACGGGATTTCGCTCCGGCCGGCGTGCGAGGTGATGGCGCAGCAGCTCTTGCGCGCCCGTCGCCAGTTGCTTCGCCGACGGCAGTTTTTCCGGGAACTTCACGAACTCGGTATAGGGCAGGAACGGCAGCGCGCCCTCCGGCGCGTTCATGTGGAAGATGCCGTCGAAATCCTCGCCCTCGAGCCTGTGCAGGCCGAGATTGTGGAAATAGTCCATCACCCGGTTCTCGACATCGAGCCGGTTGATGGCGACGGTCGTCTTGCCGTGCTCCTTGCGGTAGGCCGTGCCCTGCGTGTCCGGCAGGTAGAACGAGTCCATCTCGACCAGCGTCAGCCGGCCGCGCCGGATCTGCTCGCGGACATGGTTCTCGACGCGGTCGTAGATCGCCAGTTCCGTGACCCGGATGCCGTAGAGGCTTTCGAGGTCTTCCAGCGGCACCTTGAAGAAAGTGAACTGGTCGCCCTCGAAATCCTGCGTCACCGCATAGGCGAGGCAGGCTTCCGGCGGCAGGCCGAGGCTTGCCAGCACCTCGATCCAGATGTCGAGATAGCAGTTGGTCTCCGGCCAGTCGCGCGTCATCGCATGCAGCGGATGGCGCGCGTAGTTTTCGGGGTCGAGCCCCGGAAAGACGGCCGGAATGTCGGCGCGTTCGGCCATGCTCAGCCCCACAGCGTCTTGCGGACGTCCGCCGGCCAGGCCTTCGGGTCGAGGCCGTGGCGCACGAACAGCGCCAGCGCGATGCGCTCGAGTTCCCAGCCGACGCAGGCGGTGTGGCAGGTTTCGCCGTCGGCGAAATTCAGGCCCCATTTCGCGCCGAACGCGTCCTGGTGGTAGTTGAAGCTCATGCAGGCCGTCGGCTTGGCCGCCGAGTTGACCGGGATCAGCAACTCGAATTTCAGGTTCTGGTCGCGCTGGTTGTTGGCGAGCATCTTGCCGGCGCGGCCGAAGAACGGATCGTTGGCGACGTCGATCTCGACGTCGAGGCCGACCGACTCCATCATCTTCACGCCCCGGTCCATCCAGGTCTGGCGGAACTCGGTGACGGCCTCCTGCGTGCCGATGCGCACATATTCGCGCATGCGGAACATCTGCTGGCGATCCGGATCGGTCGAGGGCTCGTGGCGGAAGCAGTAGGACTGCAGGTCGTAGAGCCCGCCTTCCGGCGGCAGCGGTCCGCGCTTGGCGACGGTCGGATAGAGCGGGTAGCAGGCAGCCGGCGTCAGCGCGATGTCGGTCGCCTCCTGGGTCTTGGTCCAGTCGCCGCCCTCGTCGATGCATTTGAGCAGGTTCATGTGGTCGAGTTCGCAGCCGCAGAACGAGTGCACCGTGCCGGCGAGCTGCGGGAAGCTCTTCATGTAGCCGCTTGTCTCGAAATGGGCGCGGTTCATGCCGGGCGGAAAGCGGATCGTTTCCGCGCCTTCCGCGCCGCCATAGGCGCTGATCAGCCCCTCGAAGCGGGAAATCACGTCCTCGAAGACGCCCGACCGGCCGTAGAGGCCGTCGACGCCGGTTTCGATCAGCAGGCCGGCGTCGAACAGCCGGTCGAGAAGGGAAGTCTGCATGTCCATCGGATCACCCCAAAAGGCTGGTGTCTTGTTTGTGCACGAGCAGCATCGTCGACGTGTTGCCGAGGATGCGGTCGTTCGAGATCATCAACTGCGCCGAATGGGCATCGCGCAGATGCCGGCCGAGGCTGAAGGGCGTGCCGTTCTTGTAGCCGAGGATGCCGCAGATCAGCATGCAGTGGTTGATGATCGTGAGGATCGTCTGCGAGGAGGCGATCTTGACGTTGTTCATCGCGACCGCGAAGGCCATCGACGACAGCTTCTCCTCGTCGGCCTGGGCCGCCTCGAACTGTTCGAGCGCGGCCTGGACGTTCGATTTGACGAGCTGCAGCAGGCTCGACACTTCGGCGAGGCGCAGCGCGCCCGGCGGAACCGTGCCCGGCTGCTTGCGGGCGGCGCCGCGCACGAAGGCCTGGGCGCGGTTCACCGCGTCGGCGGCGATGCCGTACCAGACGGCGCTCCACAGGATGTGCGAATTGGCGAGCATCGACTGCGCCGCGATTTCGGCGAACGGTTTGGGCAGGATCTGTTCGGCCGGCGCTTCGCGCCTTGAACAGGAAGCCGTCGGAGCAGGTGCCGCGCATGCCGAGCGTGTCCCAGACATGGGTCTTTTCCAGCGTGTACTGGCCCTTCAGGAACACGGTCATGACCTGGTCGGACGCCGCGGCGTCCGCATGGGCGCGCGAGGTCACCAGGATGGCGTCGGCCTGTTCGCCATAGGAGATGACCGTTGCGTCCTTCTCCAGCCGGCAGGTGTCGCCGTCGACCTCGATCGCGCAGATCGAGTTGCGCAGATTGCCGCCGATGCCGCCTTCCGTGGTCGCCGAACCGAGCAGAAGCTGTTCGGCGGCGATCCGCTTCATGAAGTCCTGGTGCCAGGATGCGTCGACGCCGTGCGACACGACGCTCGACGCCTTGATCTGGTGCATCGAAAACGTCATCGCGGCGGCCGCGCAGGCCTGGCCGAGGATCGAGCAGACTTCGGCGATTTCCGCCGTCGAGGCGCTCTCGCCGCCGAAAGCGGCCGGGATCTGGATGCCGAGCAGGCGTTCCGCCTTCATCGCATCGACGGCTTCGCGGGGAAATCTCCCCTTGGCGTCGACGTCATCGGCATGTTTCGAGGCGACGGCCGCAACACGGCGCGCGCGCTCGACAAGGCTCATGGCCTTGATTTCGGAGACCTTGTTCATCACGCCACCTGGCTGTCGGGGGCGATCGACGAGATGGCGGCGGTGATGGCCGCGATCGACTGGAACGACTTCCGGTTCAGGAGGTTTTCGGGGAATTCGACGTCGAATTCATCCTCGAGCGCCAGCATCAGCTGGACCGAGGCGAAAGACGACAGGCCAGCCTCGTAAAGGTCGGCATCGTCGGCGAGGGTTTCGACGGATACCGGCAGACCGCCGTGTTTGGAAAGCAATTCCCGAATGGTGGAGTTCATGCCTTTATTTCCCCGTTTTGACACGCGCCGTTGGACCGGCACGCTTGTTGTCCTTGGGGAACGCAATAGGCGATTTTCTATAAGGTCGGCTTAAAACAGATGGTTAATTTCGTTTAACCAGGCGTGGACTGGTTGCGAGCGGTGGCGGACACCGATATGTACGGTCAGTGTCCCTGTGTCACGGTCAAGCCCGTTTCGCGCTTCTCGGCCAGGGCATGCGTGATGATCTGCCACGACGAAGACAGGAACAGCGAGGCCATGACGGCCGCGACGATCAGGTCCGGCCAGCCGGTCGCGGTGCCCCAGACACCGAGCGCGGCGACCATCACGGCGATATTGCCGATCGCGTCGTTGCGCGAACACAGCCACACCGAACGCACATTGGCGTCGCCGTCCTTGTAGCGCACCAGCAGCAGCACGCTGGTGACGTTGGCCGCAAGCGCCATGAAGCCGACGATGCCCATCACCTCGGCTTCGGGAACGCCCTGGGCGAAGACCCGCCACGCCGTCGAGCCGAGCACCCACAGGCCCATGGCGAGCAGG
The DNA here is from genome assembly GCA_963712205.1 of uncultured Alphaproteobacteria bacterium. Lineage (GTDB taxonomy): Bacteria > Pseudomonadota > Alphaproteobacteria > Rhizobiales > Rhizobiaceae > Oricola. The sequence goes on from CAVQHF010000009.1 coordinate 19,340, forward strand.
CTCGTGCCCTTGACCAGCGCGGCATTCGCGCGCGTCGATGCGGCCGCCCCGATCACCGCCAGCGAGATGCCGTAGGTTGCGGCGTCGCCGAGAAAGTCGAGGGCGTCGGCTTTCAGGGCCTGCGAACCGGCCAGTTGGCCCGCAATCATCTCGACGACGAACATCGCCGCATTGATCGCGATGACCATCCACAGCCGGCGCTTGTAGTCCGCCGACATGCCGTCGAATGCCTTGTTCTCTGCGCAACCGCAACTCATCGCGGGCTCCCGCCGGTTTCCTTGTTTTGCCTTCTTCCAATGTAACATCTATAGCCGCTATAGCTTCAAGGGGAGATCTTCATGCTGTCCATCGGCGAAATGTCGCGCCGTTCCGGCGTCAAGGTGCCGACCATCCGCTATTACGAGCAGATGGGCCTGATCGACGCGCCCGAACGCTCCGCCGGCAATCAGCGCCGCTATACCAGGAAGGAGCTCGACCGGCTGACCTTCATCCGCCATGCGCGCGATCTCGGCCTCTCGCTCGAGGCGATCCGCGAACTGGTTCGTCTGAGCGAGCATCCCGACATGCCTTGCGCCGAGGCCCATGTCATCGCCACCGCGCATCTCGCCGCCATCCGCGAGCGCATCGCCCGGTTGAAGCGGCTGGAAAAGGAGCTGACGCGCATCGAGGCCGCCTGCCACGCCGACCATGTCGGCGACTGCAACATCATCCAGGTTCTCGCCGACCACGGCCTGTGCGAGAGCGAGCACTGAGCGTCTAGACTGCCAGCTTTCCGAACAGGATCGGCAGCGTCGAGGCGAGCAGCAGCGCGGCCATCGCGATATTGAACGCATGCGCCCGGCGCGGTGCGTGCAGGAACCTGCTGAGCCAGACCCCGAAGACGATCCACAGCGTCGTGGCGAACAGCGCCACGACGGCCATGATCGCCGCGCCGGCGGCGACGGTCGGAAATCCGGCGCTTTCGGGCAGGTAGGTCGCCGCCGCGCTCATTGCCGCCGCCCAGGACTTCGGATTGACCCACTGGAAGGCAATTCCGGTCCCGAAACCGAGAATGTCGAGATCGTCGTGATCGCGCTTGCAATGGCCCGGCCGTCGCGATCTTCCATGCGAGCCACATCAGGAACAGCGCCGACAGCAGGCGCAATGCGACGGCCAGCGCGGGCAGGGCGGCGAAGGCCGCGCCGAGGCCCAGCCCGGTCGCCGAGAACAGCACCGCCATACCGACGGCGACGCCCGCGGCAAGCGGCAGCGAGCGCCGCGTGCCGAAGCGCACTCCGGAGGCGAGCATCATCATGTTGTTCGGGCCCGGCGTTGCTGCCATGATCAGGCAGAACGCGGCATAGGAAGTGGCCAGGTTGAGACCGTTCATCGCGCTTATCCGTTTCGGGGAGCGGCAATCCTGCCGGTGAAAGGGCGTTTGCGTCTTGTCGAAAAGTGACACCGTGACAATTTCGGACAACCCGGCATTCGAGTCGCCGCGCGACCAGTGCCCGCTTCCGCCGCATGCCGGGTTTCGCCGCCGTCGACCTGATGGACGCCTCCTTCCGCGACCACCATTTCGCGCCGCATACCCATGACGAACTGATGCTCGGCGTAATGCGCGCCGGCGTGAAGCGTTTCGTGCGCGAGGGCAGGGCGCTACACCGTCGGGCCGGGCGGCATATCGGTCGTCAATCCGGGCGAGGTCCATACCGGCGGCCGCTTCGAGGGCGAGCGGCTCGTCTACACCGCACTTTACGTTCCGCAATCCTTCTACGCCCTGGCCGGCCTGTCGCCGCAGACATGGTTCCGGCCCGGCGTGGCCGGTGGTGCCGATATCTGGCGTCTGTTCATGAGTGCGGCGGCGGCGAATGCCGATCCCCTCAAGGCGCAGGAGGATCTGCTCGAGGCGCTCGCCCGACTCGGCCGCCATGGCGACCGCCGCGGCGCGCAGCCGCAACGCGATTGCTCCCGCTCGGCGGCGCTGGCGATCGACTATGTCCACGCGAACTACGCCGATACCTTCACGATCGCCGACCTGTCCGGCCTCGCGGGCATCACGCCGCGCCACATGATCCGCTCGTTCCGCAAGGCGACCGGCCTGCCGCCGCATGCCTATCTGCGCCAGGTGCGGATCGAGCGCGCCCGGGCGATGCTCGCCGGAGACATGCCGCTCGCCGAGATCGCGCTGGCGACCGGCTTCGCCGACCAGCCGCATTTCACCAAGGCCTTCCGGCAGATCTTCGGAACGACGCCGGGACGCTATCGCACGGATGTCGCGCGCGCCTCGTAATCCTATGCGCGCAGGCTGCGCTCGAGACAGGCGAGCCAGTTGTCGCGCGCCAGTTTCGCGATGAGCGCGTCGTCGTAGCCGTGTTCCCTGAACGCCTCGAACAGCTTCTGCACGCCGGTCACGTCGCCGATCGGTTTCGGCACGATGCAGCCGTCGAAATCCGAGCCCAGCCCGACATGGTCTTCGCCGAGATGCTCGATCAGATGGTCCGTGTGCCGCAGCAACTCGTCCCAGCCCATCTCCGGCGAGGCCCTGCCCGTCCTCGCGCAGGTAGAAGGTCGCGAAATTCAGCCCGACCAGGCCGCCGGTTTCGCGGATCTGCGCCAATTGCCGGTCGGTCAGGTTGCGCGGCGAGGCGCAGAGCGCATGCGCATTGGAATGCGTCGCCACCAGCGGCGCGTCGGAAAGCGCCGCCACGTCGTCGAACCCGGCCTGGTTCAGGTGCGACAGGTCGATCAGGATGCCGAGCCGGTTGCACAGCCGCACGAGGTCCTTGCCCAACTCGGTCAGGCCGGGGCCGATATCCGGGTCGCCGGGAAACTTCATCGGAACGCCGTGGCCGAAGATCGTCGGCCGGCTCCACACCGGCCCGAGCGAGCGAAGCCCCATCTCGTGGAACAGATACAGGGCGTCGAGATCCGGCCCGATCGCCTCGGCGCCCTCCATATGCATCACGCCGGCGATGATGTTTCTTTCCATGGCCGTGCGGATCTCGGCGGCCGTGCGGCAGACCTTGAAGTCGTCCGGCGCGGCGCGTTCCATCCAGTGCAGCAGCCCCGCCATCGTCAGCGCCACGGGCTGCGCGGCCTCGTGCGGCATCAGGTCGGGAAGCGGAACCGCATAGGGCGGGCTGGACATCGCCGCGCCCGGATCGGGCGGCGGACCTTTCGAGGCCGGCGGCACGAAGATCGCGAACAGGCCGCCGGCAAAGCCGCCCTCCTTCATCCGCGCCAGGTCGAGATGCCCCTTTTCGCGCGGGCCGAACCAGACCTCGTCGCGCGGTTCCTTCGCCATCATCAGGCGCAGCAGGAAATCATTGTGTCCGTCGAAGAACGGTATGCGGTCTGTCATCGGATGTCCTTGAAATGCAGTGTGTCGGCCGGCGTGTTTTCAGGGAGCCTGGAGCGATTTCATGTAGGATTCGGTGTCACGGAGCAACGCCGAGACGTCCTCGTCCTCGATGCCGAGCGCCGCGAAATGGCTGGCGATGTTTTCCAGGTACTGCAGGCTGGTTCCAAGGAACCCGGTGCCGGTCGCAAGATAGTGGATCTGTTCGTCGCGGGTCAGGCTGGCGTCGATCAGTTCGGCCTCGTGGTCCGCCACGAATGCGAGCGCCGGGACGCGCTCGCCCGAGACGACGGCGTCGACGAAGGTCGGTATGTAGGCGGGGCCGACCTTCTCGCGCCGCCACAGGACTTCCGTTTCCTCCTCGACATGGTCGCGGGCAATCCTGAAGAGGAGCCCCTCGCAGCCCGGTCCCTTGTCGAGCGCGGCCATCAGGCCGGGCGCGTCGCGCGTCCCGCGTCCGCCAAGGATGTCCTTCAGGATGAAGCGCCGCGCGTAGCCGGGCACATGCGCCCGCCGCACCTCGGCAAAGCGGAACGCCGGGTCCCACATCAGCGATCCGTAGGCGAAGACCCACAGGTCGCGGTCCCGGTTGCCGGCAAGCGCCTCGGCCCGTGAGGCTTCCCGTTCCTCGTCCGAATGCCACCATCCGCCCGGCAAGCCCTGCTCTTCGACTATTTTTGCCAGTTTCGCCGTCGTGAATGTCCGGAAAGACGACTGCAGCGGATCGACGATCTTCCCGCGCAGTTCGGGATGATGCGCGAATGGATCGGGAGCAGGGGGCATCATGCGCGTCCTCGCGGTTGGGGCGTTGTCCACCGACGATGTTGTATCCGAGATGCGCGGCGAAATCAGAAAAATGTCGGGCGGCATTGCGCCATTCCGTCTCGGCGAAGGGTCGAAACACGGCCGGGCGAGCCGCGTTGCCGGCGCGGTCACCCGTTGACAAATCCGTATAAACATATCACGTTATATAACGTGTTATATTAATGACGGGACATGAGGATGATCAGGGATGTCACAAGGGAACTCGGCTACCTGCCGCTCGGCAGCCGTTTGAAGCGCATAGGCGAACGCATGCAGGCCGAAACCGCGCGTTTCATGCAACAGGCCGGCATCGACGTGCCGCAAGGCGTCTGGCCGTTGCTGTTAACGCTGGATCAGGAGGGGCCGCTGACTGTCGGAAGCCTGGCCTCGGCGCTCGGCGTGTCGCAGCCCGGCGTGACCCGCAGCATCCGCCAGCTCGAGGCGGCCGGCATTGTCGAGGCGGTCCGCGAGGATGGCGATCAGCGCCGCAAACCCGTGGCGATCACCGAAAAGGGTGCGGCGGTTCTGGCGAAGGCGCAGAACGAATTCTGGCCGCATGTCGAAAACGCCGTGCGCGAGATGTGCCTGCCGCTCGACGGACCGATCCTTCGCCAGCTCGACAGGATCGAGGAGGAACTGGACCGGCTCCCGCTGGATCGCCGCGCCGCGGAGAAAAAGGCGCAGGGAGGACATCATGGCTGACCATCCGCTCGACCGGCCCGCATGGGCCGCATTGACATCCCGTCAGGCGCATTGGGCCGAGGGCGGTCCGGACGCCATGCGCTTTCCGTCCGACGTGTCGCCCTTCGCCGCGTCCCGCGACGACAGTCCGGAAAATCTCGCCAGACTGGCCGCGTTGACGCCGGAAGGGGGCGGCATCCTTCTGGCAAGGCGCGGCGGCGGCCCGATTCCGCCCGGGCTGGTCGTCGACGTCGAGGCCGAAATCGTCCAGATGCACGCCGTCGATCTCGTTCCGCCCGATCCCTCCGACGAGGTGATCCCGCTTGGCGACGCCGACGCGCCGGAGATGCTGGAACTGGCGACGATGACAAGGCCCGGCCCGTTCCTGCGAACACCCACCGGCTCGGCCGTTTCATCGGCATCCGCCGCGAAGGGCGTCTGGCGGCCATGGCCGGCGAGCGCCTGCATGCCGAAGGCTACAGGGAGGTCAGCGCCGTCTGCACCCATCCCGATTTCCGCGGTAAGCGGCCTTGCCGGCCTGCTGTCGCGCATCGTCGCTGACCGCATCGTGCGTGACGGCGAGACGCCGTTCCTGCACGCCTATGTGACCAACGCGGCCGCGATCCGGCTCTACGAGCAGCTTGGCTTCCGCTATCAGCGCACGATCACGGTGCAGTGGCTGAAACGCACCTGAGCGGCACGGTCTGTCGCTTGGTTAGAACACGCTCGCGCCCTGGTCGGCGTGGCCGGCCACGCGGCGGAAGGTTTCGAACAGTTCGCGGCCGGTGCCGAAGGAATTGCCGGTCAGGTCCTCGCTTGCGGCTTCGCGCGCCGAAAACTCCGCCGCCGGAACCAGCACCTCCAGCGTGCCGGCGACCGCGTCGACGCGCACCATGTCGCCGTTCCGCACCTTGGCGATCGCGCCGCCGTCGAGCGCCTCCGGCGTCACGTGGATCGCCGCCGGCACCTTGCCCGACGCGCCCGACATCCGCCCGTCGGTCACCAGCGCCACCTTGTAGCCGCGGTCCTGCAGCACGCCCAGCGCCGGCGTCAGCCTGTGCAGTTCCGGCATGCCGTTCGCCTTCGGTCCCTGGAAGCGGATGACGGCGACGAAATCCTTTTCCAGTTCGCCCTTGCGGAAGGCTTCCTGCAGCGCCTCCTGGGTATGGAAGATCACCGCCGGCGCCTCGATGACGTGGCGCTCCGGCTTGACCGCCGAAATCTTGATGACCGCCTTGCCGAGATTGCCGGTCAGCATCTTCAGCCCGCCATTCGTCTGGAACGGCGCGGATATCGGCGCCAGCACCTTCTCGTCGCCGGATTTTTCCGGCGCCGGTTCGCGCACCACCGTCTCGCCGTCGAGCTTCGCCTCGATCATGTAGGGCTCCAGCCCCTTGCCGAAGACCGTGCGCACGTCGCGATGCAGATAGCCGCCGCTCGCCAGTTCGCGGATCATGAAGCCGAGCCCGCCCGCGGCATGGAAGTGGTTCACGTCGGCAAGCCCGTTCGGATAGACGCGCGCCAATAGCGGCGTCGTGTCCGACAGGTCGGAAATGTCCTGCCAGGTGAGCTTGATGCCGGCCGCCGCCGCCATGGCGATCAGGTGGATCGTGTGGTTGGTCGACCCGCCGGTCGCGTGCAGGCCGACGACGCCGTTGACGATCGAGCGTTCGTCGATCATCTCGCCGACCGGGGTGAACTCGTTGCCGAGCGCGGTGATGGCAAGCGCGCGTTTCGCGGCTTCCTTTGTCAGCGCGTCGCGCAGCGGGGTGTTCGGATTGACGAAGGAGGCGCCCGGCATGTGCAGGCCCATGATCTCCATCAGCATCTGGTTGGAGTTCGCCGTGCCGTAGAAGGTGCAGGTGCCCGGCCCGTGATAGGAGGCGCTTTCGGATTCCAGCAGTTCCGCGCGGCCGACCTTGCCTTCGGCGTAGAGCTGGCGGGTCTTCGCCTTCTCGTCATTCGGAATGCCGGTCGTCATCGGCCCGGCCGGAATGAAGATCGCCGGCAGATGGCCGAAGGTCAGCGCGGCGATGACGAGGCCCGGCACGATCTTGTCGCAGACGCCGAGATAGACGGCGGCGTCGAACATGTCGTGCGACAGGCCGATGGCCGCCGCCATGGCGATCACGTCGCGCGAGAACAGCGACAGTTCCATGCCGTCCTGGCCCTGGGTGACGCCGTCGCACATCGCCGGCACGCCGCCCGCCACCTGCGCCACGCCGCCGGCGTCGCGCGCCGCCTGCTTGATCAGCGCCGGGAAGTTCTCGAACGGCTGGTGCGCCGACAGCATGTCGTTATAGGCGGTGATGATGCCGATATTCGGCACCACGTCGCCCTTCAGCGCTTCCTTGTCATACGGTCCGCAGGCCGCGAAACCGTGCGCGAGGTTGCCGCAGGAGAGTTTCGAGCGCTTCGGCCCCTGCGCCGCGCGCGCATGCAGCCGTTCCAGATAGGGTTCGCGCGTCGGCTTCGAGCGCTCGCGGATGCGTTCGGTGACCTCGGCCACGGTTTTCTGCACATCATGGATGCTCATGCTTCCGGCTCCCTGGCGAATTTGCTTTTCATATGCGGGCGCGTCACGGCGCCCAGAAGACATGCACCGGCGTCTTGTGCTGGTGCAGCACGGCGCGCACCGGCATGGATGCACTGTCGACCCCGCCGAGTGCCGTCTCGAACACGCCGAGCTTTTCCTCACCCTCGATATGGAGCGCAAGGAACCGCGCGTCCAGCAGCGCCGGCAGCGTCAGCGTCAGCCGCGGTTCGCCCGCGCCCGCCGCCTGCATCGGCAGCACCCGGTCTTCGCGCGCCGTATCGAGCGCGTCGGACAGCCGGTCGCCTCCGGGAAAGAACGAGGCCGTGTGCCCGTCCGTTCCCATGCCGAGGATCGCCGCGTCGAGCGGCCACGGCACGGCCGGCGAATTGCGCCGCGCTTTTCTCGGCATTCTCGATCGGCGTGCCGAAACCGGTCTCGAAGGCGACGAAATGCGCCTTCGCCGCGTGCCCCGTCAGCAGCTTTTCGCGCACAAGCCGCTGGTTGGCGCGCTCCGAATCGGGCGCCACGATGCGTTCGTCGACGAGGATCACCGTCACCCGGTCCCAGGCGATGTTGGTGTCGGACAATATCTCGAACAGCCGCTTCGGCGTCGAGCCGCCGGAGACGGCCAGCGATGCCTCGCCGCGCTTCGGCGATCGCGCCGGCAAGCACGGCGGCGACGCCCGCCGCCAGCGCGATGGCGAGCGCCTCGCGGTCGGGATAGTCGTGGCGGTGAACGCCGGCTGTCTCGTCACGCATGCCGGTCAGCCCTCGTGCCAGGTGCGCCCGTCGCGCTCGATCAGGGCGATGGAGGCGGACGGGCCCCAGGTCCCGGCGGTATATTGCTGCACCGGCTGCTCGGTCATCTCCCAGGCCTTCAGGATCGGGTCGACCCACGTCCAGGCGGCTTCCACCTCGTCGCGGCGCATGAACAGCGTCTGGTTGCCGCGGATCACGTCGAGGATCAGCCGCTCATAGGCGTCCGGATTGCGCACGTCGAAGGCTTCGGCGAAGCTCATGTCGAGCGGGACGTGGCGCAGCCGCATGCCGCCGGGGCCGGGATCCTTGATCATGATCCACTGTTTCACGCCCTCGTCCGGCTGCAGGCGCATGACCAGCTGGTTGGCGATCATCCGCCCCGCCGCCGGGCCGAAGATCGAATGCGGCACCGGCTTGAACGCGACGACGATTTCCGAGACGCGCTTGGCCAGCCGCTTGCCGGTGCGCAGGTAGAACGGCACGCCCGCCCAGCGCCAGTTGGCGATCTCCGCCTTGATGGCGACGAAGGTTTCCGTGTTGCTCTCGCCGCCTTCCAGTTCCTCCAGATAGCCCTTCACCGGGCCGCCATTCGAGGCGCCCGACGTGTACTGGCCGCGCACGGTCATCCGTTCGACATTGCCCTCGCGGATCGGCTCCAGCGACCGCAGGACTTTCAGTTTCTCGTCGCGCACCGCGTCGGCATCCATCGAGGACGGCGGCTCCATCGCGACGAGGCAGAGCAGCTGCAGCATGTGGTTCTGCACCATGTCGCGCAGCGCACCGGCCTTGTCGTAATAGTCGGCGCGGTTTTCCAGCCCGACCGATTCCGCCACCGTGATCTGCACGTGGTCGATATGGGCGGAGTTCCACAGCGGTTCGTAGAGGGCATTGGCGAAGCGCAGCGCCATCAGGTTCTGCACCGTCTCCTTGCCGAGATAGTGGTCGATGCGGAAGATCTGGTTTTCCGCGAACACCTCGCCCAGCGTGTCGTTGAGCTTTTGGGCGGAATCGAGGTCCCGGCCGATCGGCTTTTCCACCACGATGCGCGTTTCCGGCGTGATCAGGCCATGCGCCTGCAGCCCGGTGGCGATATCGCCGAACAGCGACGGTCCGACGGCGAGGTAATAGGCGCGCTGCTTGCGCGGATCGGCATCGAGGCGGCCCTTCAGCGTGTCCCATCCGCGATCGGATTTCGCGTCGATGGAGACATAATGCAGCTTGGAGAGAAACCGCGCGACCTCCCCGTCGTCGAGCGGCTCCTTGATGTATTGCTTCAGCGCCTCATGCGCGAAATTGCGGTAGTCGTCGTCGCTCATCTCGGCGCGCGAGACGCCGTAGATGCAGGTCGGATCGACGATCTGGCCGTCGACCTGGCGGTGATAGAGCGCCGGCAGGAGCTTGCGCTCGGCGAGATCGCCGGTTCCCCCAAAGACGACATAGTCGAAGGGATCGACGGGGATGATCTGTGCGGACATGGAGTTTCCTGTCAGTCGAGAGGAGTTGGGCGGACTATAATCTAATCGATTTAAAAGTTCCAGATCGAATCCGGAAATTTCTAGCGGCTGCCGCTGTCTGTGGTAAATCTGCGATGACGAACATCCGCCGCGGCCGAGAGTTTGCAGGGAAACACGACATGCTCAAGACACCGGACAAGAAACTGCTGCGTACCGTCGCCCAGGACCGCGCCGCCCTCAATGTCATCGCCGGAAAGATGGTCGGCGCGCAATCCGGAGCGCGAATCGAGATCGCCTGTCCCTCCGACGGCAAGGTGTTCGCATCGATTCCCCGCAGCGCCGAATCCGATGTCGATTCGGCGGTCCGCGCCGCCCGGCAGGCCTTCGATGCCGGCCCGTGGAGCCGCATGACGGCGACCGAGCGCGGCCGCATCCTCACCAGGCTCGGCGAACTGGTCGCCGAAAACCGCGACGAACTCGCCGCGCTCGAATCGCGCGATACCGGCAAGCCCGCCCGCCAGGGCGCCGCCGACGTCGCCGCGACGATGCGCTATTACGAATATTACGGCGGTGCCGCCGACAAGGTGCATGGGTCGCAGATCCCGTTTCTCGACGGCTACACGGTCTTCACCACCCGCGAACCGCACGGCGTCGTCGCCGGCATCATCCCGTGGAACTATCCGCTGCAGATCCTTGCCCGCGTCGCCGGCGCGGCGCTCGCCATGGGCAACACCCTCGTCGTCAAGCCGGCCGAGGACGCCTCGCTGACGACGATCCGCATCGCCGAACTGGCGCTCGAGGCCGGCTGTCCGCCCGGCGTCTTCAACGTCGTCACCGGCTATGGCGGTGAGGCCGGCGCGGCGCTGTCGGCGCATCCCGGCGTCGATTACGTCACCTTCACCGGTTCGCCCGCCACCGGCACGGCGATCCAGTCCGCCGCCGCGCGCAACAATCGCGGCGTGACGATGGAACTCGGCGGGAAATCGCCGCAGGTGGTCTTCGCCGACGCCGATCTCGACGCCGCGCTTCCCGTCGTCGTCAACGCGATCATCCAGAACGGCGGCCAGACCTGCTCGGCGGGCAGCCGCGTGCTCATCGAAAGGCCGGTCTTCGCCGAGTTCACCGCCGAACTGTCGCGGCGCTTCGCCGCCCTCGTCGCCGAGCCGCATGACAGCGACGGCGATCTCGGCCCGCTGATCAACGCCCGGCAGGCCGAGCGCGTCGCCGGCATGATCGCCGACGCGCAGGCCGCCGGCATTCCGGTTCTCGCGAAAGGCGGCGTCGCCGACGATGCGCCCGACGGCGGCTACTACCAGGCGCCCGTCCTGTTCGGTCCGGTCGATCCGGCGGCCGTATTGGCGCAGGAAGAGGTCTTCGGCCCGGTTCTCGCCGCCTTTTCCTTCCAGGGCGAGGAGGAGGCCGTCCGGCTTGCCAACGGCACCGATTACGGCCTCGTCGCCGGCGTCTGGACCCGCGACGGCGGCCGCCAGCACCGCGTCGCCAAACGCATTCGCGCCGGCCAGGTCTATGTCAACGGCTACGGCGCCGGCGGCGGCATCGAACTGCCCTTCGGCGGTTTCGGCAAATCCGGCCACGGCCGCGAAAAGGGTTTCGAGGCGCTGATGGACATGTCGGCGACCAAGACCACGATCTTCAATCACGGCTGAACCGAACAGGCCTGCAACGGCAATCTGGAGTGTAGTGAATGTCCGACGACAAATACCTGATGACCGCCGACGAAATCGAGGCGATGCCGGGTTTGAGAAAGACGCATTTTCTCAATCCCGACGCGGTGCGGACAAACAAGTCGCTGGGCGACGAAACAGGACTGACCGGCCTCGGATTTCACATCATCGAGGTGGAGCCGGGCCACGACACGACCGAGCACCATGTCCATCACTACGAGGACGAGTGCGTCTATGTCCTGTCCGGCGAAGCGACGGCCCATATCGGCGAGGAATTGTTCCCCGTGAAGGCCGGCGATTTCATCGGCTACCGCAAGGGCGGTCTCGCCCATTCGATCACCAACACCGGCTCCGAAACATTCCGCTGCATCGTCGTCGGCGAACGGCTCGCGCACGACGTCGGCGACTATCCCCGGCTGAAAAAACGCATCTATCGCAATGCCGGAATGAAATGGAACCTTGTCGATCACGAGCATATCGGAGAGCCTGTAGCCGGCGCGAAGAAATAGACGCGTCTGATGGAACCGGGGAGAGGCGAATTGGCAAGGCTTCAAGGCAAGACGGCGATCGTCACCGGCGCCGCATCCGGTTTCGGCGAGGGCATGGCGCGGCGTTTCGCCGAGGAGGGCGCGAACGTCATCGTCGCCGACCTCAATGGCGACCGCGCCGACGTTGTCGCCTCCGAAATCGGCGACAGCGCCGTTGCGCTGTCCTGCGATGTGTCGGTCAAAGCCGATGTCGACCGCATGGTCGCGACCGCGCTCGACCGTTTCGGCCGCATCGACATCATGGTCAACAATGCCGGCTACACCCACCGCAACGGCGACATGCTCGGTGTCGGCGAGGACACCTTCGATCGTATCTTCGACGTCAACATGAAGGCGATTTACTACGCGGCGCTCGCCGTCGTGCCGGTGATGGAGAAGCAGGGCGGCGGCTCGATCATCACCACCGCGTCCACGGCGGGGTTGCGCCCGCGGCCGGGACTGACATGGTACAATGCCTCCAAGGGCTGGGCGATCACCGCCACCAAGTCGATGGCCGTCGAGCTGGCGCCGAAGAACATCCGCGTCAACTGCCTTTGCCCGGTCGCCGGCGAGACCGGCATGCTGGCGCAGTTCATGGGCGAGGACACGCCGGAGAAACGTGAGCAGTTCCGCGCCTCGGTCCCGCTCGGCCGCCTCTCCACCCCGCTCGACATCGCCAATGCCGCGCTGTGGCTCGCCTCCGACGAGGCCGAGTTCATCACCGGCGTGGCGCTGGAGGTCGATGGCGGCCGCTGCATCTGAGCGCGGGGCCGTGTCGGGCGGAACCAACCTCCGCGCGGGCCGTTGTCGCGTCGAAACGCCGGAAAACCATACGGGAGCGCCATGACCGGCGATCAGATCTTCCTCTTCGCCCTTTTCGGGGTCGCCTTCGTCTTCTTCGTCTGGGGGCGCATCCGCTATGACCTCGTCGCCTTCACCGCGTTGCTCGTCGCCGTTGTCGCCGGCCATGTCGCGCCGGAAGCCGCCTTCGCGGGCTTCGGCCATCCGGCCGTCGTCATCATCGCGCTGGTGCTGATCGTCTCGCGCGGTCTCGTCAATTCCGGCGCGGTCGAGCGGATCGCCCGCATCGTGGTCGATGCCGAACGCCCGATGCCCGTCCATATCGCGGTCATGGCCTTCGTCGGCGCCGCTCTGTCCGCCGTCATCAACAATGTCGCGGCGCTGGCGCTTCTGATGCCGCTCGATCTCGAAGCCGCCGCCAAGGCCAAGCGGTCGGCCTCGCTGACACTGATGCCGCTGTCCTTCGCGACGATCCTCGGCGGCATGATCACGCTGATCGGCACGCCGCCCAATATCGTCATCGCGCAATATCGCGAGCGCGCGCTGGGCGAACCGTTCTCCATGTTCGATTTCGCCCCGGTCGGCCTGGCGGTGTCGGTCGTCGGCATCGCCTTCGTCGCGCTTGTCGGCTGGCGCCTGATCCCGGCGCATGAGCGCGCGGTCCCGGTCAAGGCCGACGAGGATGCCGGCCTCTATGTCGCCGAGGCCCGCGTCAAGGACGGGTCGAAATCGTCCGGCAAGAAGGTGCACGAACTCTACCCGCTCGCCAATGACAACGACATCGCGGTCATCGGACTGATCCGGCGCGGCAAGCGGCTGGCGCGGTTTTTCGCGCAACGAGACGCTCGCCAAGGGCGATTTCCTCGTGCTCGAAGGCGATCCGAAATCGATCGAGGCCTTCATGGGCGCCGCCGATCTCGATTTCTCCGGATCCGAGAAACACGCCGGCGGCGTCGCCGGTCCGTCGCTGACGCTGGTCGAGGCGATCGTTCCCGACAATTCGCGCATCGTCGGGCGTTCGGCCATGGACATGCGCCTGCAATACCGCCACGGGATCACGCTGCTCGGCGTGTCGCGCAGCGGCCGGCGGTTCCGCGACCGCGTGCGCAACCTGACGATCCAGCCGGGCGACGTTCTGCTTCTGCTCGGGCCGGAGGAGCGCATCGGCGACATCGCCCAGTGGCTCAATGTCCTGCCGCTCGCCGAAGGCAGGACGCAATTGCTCCAGCGCGGCAAGGCGACCATGGCCATCGCCGCCTTCGCCGCCGCCATCGCCGCCGCTGTCCTGGGTCTCGTCTCGCTCGACATCGCGCTCGGCCTCGTCGTCGTTTCCTATGTCCTGATGGGATTGCTGAGCGGGACGGAAGTCTACGAGGCCGTCGACTGGCGCGTGATCGTGCTGCTCGGCTCGCTCATTCCGCTGGGCTTCGCGCTCGAGGATTCCGGCGGCACGAAACTGATCGCCGAGACCATCGTCGCCAACACCTATGGCGCGCCGGCCTGGGTCGTGCTCGCCGTGCTGATGGTCGTCACCATGACGCTGTCGGATTTCCTCAACAATGTCGCGACCACGCTGATCGCGGCGCCGATCGGCGTCGGTGTCGCCAATGCCTTCGGCGTCAATCCGGACCCCTTCCTGATCGGCGTCGCGGTCGCGGCGTCATGCGCGTTCCTGACGCCGATCGGCCACAAGAACAACACCATCATCATGGGGCCGGGCGGCTATCGTTTCGGCGATTACTGGCGCATGGGCATCTTCCTGGAACTGCTCGTTCTCGTGATCGCCATCCCCGTCATCCTCCTCGTCTGGCCGCTGTAAAGGAAAATCTTGCCGCAAGATCGCCCGATTGCCGCCGCGAGGCTGCTGGAATTGACGAATAACGCGGTCGGGAAAGGAATCGGGACATGGCCATACAGGAAGCGATGATCGTGCTGAGCCTGCTCGGCTGCGACGACAGCGGGACGCAGTGCGAATATCTTCAGACCTCCGACACCCGTTTCGAGACCGTCGAGGCTTGCGGCGCGGCGTCCGACGCCTTCCTCGCGGCGAGTCAGGACGAGGACTATCCGGCCGTGGTCGCGATCTGCGCGCCCGCGCTGGAAACAGCGGGACGGCCTGTCCCGCCGGAAGCGCCGCTCGAAGGAACGCCGGTCGAACCCGCCGCCGAACTCAACGAGCCGGGATTCCTGAAACGCGTCGCCACGGCGATCGCCGACGTGACGCCGACGCGCGAAACCATCGAAAAGCCGATCGGCGCGGCCGCGGACGGCGTCGTCCGGGTCGGCGACGCCCTCGTCGTCGGCGTCAAGCGCGTCGCCGACGCGGTCAATCCGTTTTAGCGCGCGGGCGTCAAACCTTTTCGAAAGCGGCCCGGTGAGATGCCGAACCGCCGTTTGAAGGCGAGACCGAACGCGCTCTCTGATCCGTAGCCTGCTTCCTGCGCGATATCGGCCATCGGCCGCAGTCCCGTCCGCAAGGCGGTGCATGCGCGTTCCAGCCGCCATCGGGTCAGATAGCCGAGCGGCGGAAGTCCCACTTTCCGCGCGAAATGTTCGGCGAAAGCCGAACGGGACATGCCGACCGCTTTGGCAAGTTCGGCCACAGTCCAGTAGCGCCCCGGTTCGCCGTGCATCAGCCCCAGCGCCCGCCCGATCCGGGGGTCGGAAAGCCCGCTCAACCAGGCGGAGCGGCTTGTGTCCGTTCTGGCGGTGTAAGCGCGTAGCGCATGAATCAGCAGAAGATCCGCAAGGCGTCGCGTCGCGGCCTCATATCCGATGCCGCCGCTGGCCAGTTCGCTGTCCATAAGCGAAAGGGACAGGCGCAGCGCATGGGCGGAAGGCTCGCCTGCCGGGATGTGGATCACTCTCGGCACCGCCTCGAACAGGAAATCCGCCGGACTGCCATACACGTCGAAGCCGCCGCCGATCATCACCGTGTCGGACCCGTCGAACCGGGCAGTGCCGCCAGACTCCCAGTCGAAGGCCGCAAGACCATCGGCCGGCGGCAGCGCCGGGTCGCTCGTCACGACGTATTTGGCCGCGCTAGCCAGGAAAAACGTGTCGCCTTCGCCAAGATGCACTGGTTCTTCGCCGTCGGCGATCAGCCAGACCTCGCCTTTCATGACGGCAACGAATTTCAGCGTCGTCCTGCAGCGTGAAGCGCAACGACCATGGAGGCGACGCCTCCAGACGCGTGCAGCGCACGCTGCGCAGGTCGAGATGACCAAGAACGTCGGAGAGCACATCAATCATTTGGACGATCTCTATAATTATAACGAGTTCACATGATAGCAAGTCCGGACTTTTCCGTAAAACATGAGGGCCATCGAACACAGCGAAAAGGAGAAAAACCATGAGCGATTCCGTGAGCAAGGTAATCGCGATCACTGGCGCGAGCAGCGGTATCGGTCTGGCGACGGCGAAATTGCTGGCGAAAGGCGGCGCGAAACTCGTGCTCGGTGCCCGGCAGGCTGACCGGCTGGAAGCCGTCGCGGAAGCGATCAGGGCGGAGGGCGGAGATGCCGTCGCCTGCGCGTTGGACGTGAGACGCCGCGCGGATGTTGCGGCGTTCATCGCGGTCGCGCTGGAACGCTTCGGCCGGCTCGATGTCCTGGTCAACAATGCCGGCACCGGCCCGATCTCGAACCTGGATGATCTCCGGGTCGACGACTGGGAGGCGATGATCGACGTCAATCTGAAAGGTCCGCTCTACGGAATCGCGGAGGCATTACCGGTCTTCCGGCGGCAGCAGAGCGGCCACTTCGTGAATGTGGTCTCCACCGCCGGTCTCGTCATCCGGCCGCAAATGGCCGTCTATGCCGGCACCAAGAACGCGTTGCGGACCATTGCGGAAGGGCTTCGGCTGGAGGCCGGCCCGCATTTGCGCGTCACCAATGTATCGCCGGGCTTCGTGCAAACGGATTTCACCAGTTCGATCATCGACCCGGCGACGAAACATGTGATCGAGGAGCGGATGCGGGAGATCGGCCTCTCGCCCGACGCCATCGCGCGCGCCATCGCATTTGCGATCGAACAGCCCGCCGAAGTCGAGGTCGGCGACATCGTCGTGCGCCCGTCGGCGCAGGGCTGAGACAGGTGCGGCCGGCGGCAGGCTCGACCGTCTTCGGGCCTGCTCCGGTGCTACAGGTTGAAATGCCGTAGCGGAGGGCCTATTCCCCCGCCACGGTATTTTTCGATGCGAGCCCTCATGCATAACGTCTCCATTTCCGGGACCGGCGTCTTCACGCCGGAAGAAAAGATTTCCAACGCGGAACTGGTGGTGGCGTTCAATGCCTTCGCCGACCGCCAGAACGCGCTCCATGCCGAGGCCATCGCGCGCGGCGAGAGGGAGCCGGTGCCGCATTCGAACGAGGAATTCATCGTCAAGGCGTCCGGCATCGAGAGCCGTTACGTCCTCGACAAGACCGGCACGCTCGATCCGGAGATCATGCATCCCGTGCTGCGCGAGCGCTCCGACGAGGAACTCTCGGTGATGGCGGAGATGGCGCTGAAGGCGGCCGAAATCGCGCTCGAAAAGGCCGGCCGCGCCGCAGCCGACATCGACGCGGTGATCTGCGCCGCCTCCAATCACGAGCGCGCCTATCCGGCGATCGCCATCGAGATCCAGAACGCGCTCGGCATCGACGGCTTCGCCTTCGACATGAACGTCGCCTGCTCGTCGGCCACCTTCGGCATCCAGGCCGCCGCCGACATGATCCGCTGCGGCTCCGCCCGCGCGATCCTGATGGTCAATCCCGAGATCTGTTCGGCGCATCTCGAATGGCGCGACCGCGACTGCCATTTCATCTTCGGTGACGTCTGCACCGCCGTCGTCCTGGAGCGCGCCGATCTGGCCACCGCGCCGGGCCGCTACGAGATCGTCTCGACGCGCTGCCTGACGCAGTTCTCCAACAATATCCGCAACAATAACGGCTTCCTGCGCCGCACCCGCGAGGGCCACATGGAAGACCGCCGCGACATGCTGTTCCGCCAGGAGGGCCGCAAGGTCTTCAAGCAGGTCGTGCCGATCGTCTCGGAGCTGATCCTCGGCCATCTCGCGGACCAGGACCTGAAGCCGGAGGACCTGTCGCGCCTGTGGCTGCACCAGGCCAACAAGGGCATGAACGACCTGATCGGCGCCCGCGTTCTCGGCCGCACGCCGGAGCCCGGCGAACAGCCCAACATCCTGCAGGACTACGCCAATACCTCCTCGGCGGGGTCGATCATCGCCTTCTCGAAATTCTCCGACGATCTGAAACCGGGCGATGTCGGCGTGATCTGCTCCTTCGGCGCCGGCTATTCGGCCGGCAGCGTGATCGTCCGCAAGGCGGCCTGAGCCGGATTGCTTTCCTGTCCGTTTGGGGTCATGCGCAAGTCGCGCGAATGCGTTATGGCTGGATTCGCCAGTGAACTCGCGACGATGGACGGTGTGCGCCGATGATCCGTGGATACATGAACGAGGCGGGACGCCTGCGCCCGGCCGATGACACTCTGGAACCCTTCGACGCCATCGTCTGGATCGATGTCGTCGATCCGAGCGCCGAGGAGGAAAAGCTGCTGGAGGATCGCCTCGGCATCGACGTCCCGACCATGGAGGAAATGGAGGAGATCGAGATCTCGTCGCGGTTGTACTCGCATGACGGCGCGTCCTTCATGACGGCGATATTGCCGGCGCGCGCCGATGGCGACTATCCGGAGATGGCGCCGGTCAGCTTCGTCCTGGCCGGAGACCGGCTGATCACCGTGCGCTATCACGAGCCGCGCGCCTTCCAGACCTTTCCCGCCCGCGCCGGCAAGGTTCGCCTCGGCTGCGAGAGTGGAGAGGGCGTGCTGATGGCGCTGCTGGAGGCGATCGTCGACCGGCTGGCCGACATTCTGGAGCGGGCGGGGCGCGATATCGACGGCATCTCGCGCGGCGTGTTCAAGCGGACCGGCGGCAAGCCGACCAAGACCAGGGACTTCCAGACGGTTCTGGAAAATCTCGGCCGCAAGGGGGATCTCACCTCCAATATCCGCGACAGCCTCGTGACGCTCGAGCGGCTGGCCGGATTTCTTGGCCAGGTGGCCATTCAGCGCAAGAGCTCAAAGGACATGCGCGACCGCGTCAAGACGCTCTACCGCGATATCCGCTCGCTGGCCGACCATGTCGGTTTCCTGTCGCAGAAGATCACCTTCCTGCTCGACGCCACGCTCGGCATGATCAGCATCGAGCAGAACGCCATCATCAAGATCTTCTCCGTCGCCGCCGTGGTGTTCCTGCCGCCGACCCTCGTCGCGTCGATCTACGGCATGAATTTCCATTTCATGCCGGAACTGAGCTGGCCGTTCGGATACCCCTTCGCGATTCTGCTGATGATCCTCTCGGCGATCCTGCCCTTCCTCTATTTCAAGCGTCGCGGCTGGCTCTGAGCGGAACCTTGCGGGGTCAGACCCGGTTTTCTTCCGCCGAGCGGACCGGATCGTCGAAGCCGTTGGTGAGGTCGCGCATGATCACCACCGCGCCGAGCACGTCATTGTCGGCGTCGCGCTGCGCCAGCATCCGGCATTCGAGAAGCTGGCGCCCGTGGCGCTCGCTGTCGAGATAGTAGTAATAGCACTGGTCTTCGCCGCCGAAGCATTTGTCGAAATAGCGCTTGGCGCGCTTTTCGTAACGCGTGTTGCCGATCAGTTCCGAAACATGCTTGCCGCAAATTTCCCGTGCCGGCATGTCGTGGTACCGCCCGTTAGCCGGCGACGCGTAGGTGTAGCGCAGGTCCTTGCCGAACGCCGCGATCCGGAGATTGGTCTTTTCGATCATCGCGGTGAGGTCGGTGTCTTTTTCGGGCTTCCTGATCAGCTGGGCGCTTTGGCCGCCCGGCATCTGCACCTGCTTTCGCGTTGCCGATTCCGGTGCGGCGCCGACATACCGCGTGATGACCGCACGCAGATCGGCAAAGAGTGTATTGACCGGGTCGATATCGGAAGCCTGCGAAATCGGTTCCATGAAGAACTCGATCTGCATGAGCTTGTCGGAAAGCGAGGTCGCGACATGGTCGCGGATGACGTTGCGAAGCCAGTTCATCCGGATGTCGTACTCGCGGATACTCGCCACACGTTCCGCCTTGATGGCTTCGTGCAGCGCCTTTTCGCAAGTTCGATATTCGCTGATGAGTGACGGCAACTTCATGATGCCGGCTCCCCTCCGGACATGGATTCCAAATTAAGCATGTAACATATAACTTTTCGCGGTCAATTGAGTGACGTATGGGAAGTTGTTCCAAAGTTGAACACATTTGGCCTTGAAACGCGCTGTTTGCTTCTCCTCTTGTGTCCTGTGATGAAAAAGGCGGGGCCGATGCCCCGCCTTTTTCGAGCTATTTCTTTCCGAACCCGCTGTTTATCTCTGCGTTGACAGCAATGGCGTGATGTTGCGGATGGTCACGCGCCGGTTCTCCTGTTCGGCCCGTTGCGTGTTCACCTTCAGGAACTGCTCGCCGTAACCCTGCACGACCAGGTTCTCCGGTGGTACGCCGTAGCGCGACGACAGGATCCAGGCCACGGTTTCGGCGCGCCGGTCGGACAGCGCCAGGTTGTAGACCTCCGAGCCGACGGCATCGGTATGGCCCTCGACCAGCAGTACGGCCGACGGATCCTTGTCGATCAGATCGAGCGTGGCGTTCGCCATGTCTTCCAGAAGCGGCACCTGGCTCTCGCGCACCACGGCGCTGCCGGTCTCGAAGGTGATCGTGTCGAGATCGACGCGGCGCACCTTGGCGCGTAGCCGCTCGCTCTCGCGCACCTCGCGCAGCGTGTAGGGGTTTTCGACCGCTTCGACCGGCGGTGCGGCGAATGTATCGTAAATCATCTCGCGACTGGCGCGCCGCGCCGGCACGACGTAGCGGTCGCGCGGAATGTCGATACGAAGCGGCGGCAGCCGGTCGCCGTAATCGACACGGCGTCGGTCGTCGCGGCCGCGATTGTCGATCAGCACGATCTCGCGCCCGTCGGGCAGGATGTGCGACCGGCGCAGGATGTAGCCGCCCTCGTCGCGCACGGTCTCGATCCGCGCGCCGTTGCGCCGCGTCACGGTTTCGAGCGTCCGGCCGCCGCGCAGTCGCTGCACGGTCACTTCGACGTCGCCCTCGCGCAGCAGGCTGCTCTCGTCCTTGCGCACGTAGTATCGACCGTCGCGCTCGACGATGATGCGGTCGCCCTCGTCCTCGACGACCTTGCCGCCGAGCGCCGGAATGAGCGCGCCGATGACCGCACCGACCGCCGCCGCGCCGAGCAGTTCGCCGCGGCGCTGGCGCGCGTCTTCGCGCCGTTTGGTTTCCTCGGTCCGGATCTTGGCGCGCTGCTTGTCCGTCACTTCGTCGGGTACCACGAGGGTCGGCTTCTCGGGCTCGCTCACCTCGACCGGTTCGCCGACAGGCGCGGCGGTTTCGGGGCTGGTGGCCTCGGCCGCCGGCTGTTCCGGCTGCGTCTGTTCGCCGGACTGCTGCTCCGTTGCGGGTTGCTCGACCGGAGGCTGCTCGGCAGCCGGTTCTTGCGCCGTGGAGTCTTCGGCAGGCGCTTCTTCTGCCGCGGGTTGTTCGGCGGCCGGCTGTTCTGGTGCAGGTTCCTCCACAGCCGGAGCCTCGGCGGGCGCTTCTTCAGCCGCCGGCTGTTCGGGCGCGGGCTGTTCCGGCTGCAGGCTGCTCCGGCGCAGGCTGTTCTGGTGCAGGTTCCTCCACGGCCGGAGCCTCGGCAGGCGCTTCTTCGACTGCCGGCTGTTCGGGGGCGGGTTCTTCCGGCACCGGTTGTTCAGCGGCTGGTTCTTCAGCGGGCGGTTGTTCCGCGGCGGGCTGTTCGGGCTCGGCCGGTGCTTCTACGGCTGGAGCCTCGTCGGCCGGCGCGGCTTCCGCGGGAGCCTCTTCGGCGGGGGCAGGTGCTTCTTCAGCGGCAGGTGTTTCTTCGGCGGCAGGTGTTTCTTCCGCGGGAGGCGGCGTCACACAGGCGGGGTTGTCCGGATCGGTCTCGCAATTGACCGTCTCGCCGTTGTCCTGCTGGGCAAAGGCAAGGTTCGCGGGCGAGGTGACGCCAAGGGCGAGCACCAGCGCGAGCGCGGTGGAATTCTTGAGGAATGCGGGTTTTCTCATGATTGGAAGCCTTTTCTGGCAAGTCCCTTCCTGTTTCCGCGTCCGTGGGAACGACGGTTGTATTGGATAAGAACGCGCCATTGCGGCGAATGTTCCGTCGCGCTGTAACAAACATCGACAAGGAAAACCGGGCGTGATCACGCCCGGCGGAACAAATCGCGGCTCAGATCCGGTCGAGCATCGCGTACCAGGTCAGCGCCAGCGTCAGCATCGGCTTGCGGAACCGGCGGCCGCCGGGGAAGGCGGGGACCTTCAGTTCGCGCAGGATCTGCAGCGTGTCGCGGTTGCCGGTGACGGCGTCCGCATAGAGCTTGCCGGTATAGTTCGACAGCATCACGCCATGGCCGGAAAAGCCGCCCGCCGCCGTCACGCCCGGCATGACCTCGCGCACGAAGGGCTGGCGCGGCAGCGTGATGCCGACGGAGCCGCCCCAGGCATGCGTGATCTCGACCTTGGCCAGTTCCGGATAGAGTTCGGCGATCTGCTTGCGGATATGGGTGGAGATGTCGAGGGGATTGTCGGCCGTATAGGCCTCGCGGCCGCCGAACAGCAGCTGGTTGTCGCCGTATTTGCGGAAATAGCGCACCACGAAACGCGAATCGTCGACCAATTCCCCGCCCGGAATGATCTTCGCCGACAAGTCCGGCGAAAGCGGCGCCGTCGCGCCGATGAAGGAGCGGATCGGCATGACATGCGCCGCCGAGACGGGCTCGAGCTTTTCCGAACCATAGGCGTTGACGGCGAGGAAGGCGCGGTCCGCCGTGATGACGCCCCTGTCGGTCGTCACTTTCACCTTGCCGCCCGCCTGCGCAAAGGCGGTCGCCTTGGTGTTCTCGAACAGATGCGCGCCGTGCTTCGCCGCCACCTGCGCCGTGCCGACGACGAGGCGCAGCGGATGGATGTGGCCGGTCCCGGTATCGCGGACGCCGCCGTGATAATAGTTGCTGCCCAGCCGTTCGGCGGTCTCCGCGCGCTCCATGAAGGTGATGTGCGGATAGCCGAACCGTTCCGCCATGATCTCGGCATGGCGGCGGTAGTCGTCGATGTAGCGGCGTCTTGTGGATCACCGAGAGCTGGCCCGGCTGGAAGCCGATGTCGATGCCGTTCTCGGCGGCGAAATCCTTGACGTGGTGCTTGGCGCCCTCGGCGAGATCGAACAGCGCCTTGGCGCGCTCGAAACCGAGCGAGGCTTCCAGCTCTTCCGCCCAGGCGCGCTGGCCGGTGCCGAACTGGCCGCCATTGCGTCCCGACGCGCCGTCGCCGAAGCGGTACGCCTCGATCAGCACGACATTGACGCCGGCCTTGGCGAGTTGCGCCGCGGCCGACAATCCGGTGAACCCGCCGCCGATGACGACGACGTCGCAGGTCCGGTCGCCGTCGAGCGCCGGATATTCCGGGCGCTCGCCGACTGTTGCCTCATACCAGGAAAAGCCTGGCGAGATCGGGCTCTGATAGGTCATGGATATGGAACTCACACGTTGAGGAGCAGGAATTCCCGTTCCCACGGGCTGATCACCCGCATGAAGGTCTCGAACTCGCCGCGCTTGACGCCGGCAAGCGTCGCGGTGAATTCGCGGCCGAGAATGTCGTCGAAGTCGCGCTCCTCGTCGAGAAGCGAAACCGCCTCCAGCAGGCCGCGCGGCAGCGAGATCTCGCCCTCGTTGGCGGTTTCGGCCGTCGGGCTGGTCGGCACGATGCCCTTGACCATGCCGAGATAGCCGCAGGCAAGCGACGCCGCCAGCGCCAGATAGGGGTTGGCGTCCGACGAAGGCAACCGGTTTTCCACGCGCCGCGCCGCCGGCCCCGAGGTCGGGACGCGGAAGGCGGTCGTGCGGTTGTCGTAGCCCCAGGCGGTGTTGACCGGCGCGGCCATTTCCGGCGTCAGCCGCCGGTAGGAGTTCACATAGGGCGCCATCATCACCAGCGCCTTGGGGATGTAGTGCTGCATGCCGCCGATGAAAGAGCGGAACAGCTCCGTCTCCGAGCCGTCCTCGGCGGAGAAGATGTTCTTGCCCGTCTTGATGTCGACCACCGACTGGTGGATGTGCATCGCGTTGCCGGCCTCGCCCTGCATCGGCTTGGCCATGAAGGTGGCGTACATGTCGTGTTTGAGCGCCGCCTCGCGGATCGCGCGCTTCATCAGGAACACCTGGTCGGCGAGCGCGACCGGATCGCCGTGGCGCAAATTGATTTCAAGCTGCGACGGGCCTTCCTCGTGGATCAGCGTGTCGATCTCGAGGCCCTGCGCTTCGCAGAAATGGTAGATGTCGTCGATCAGCTCGTCGAATTCGTTGACGCCGGCGATCGAATAGGCATGACCGCCCGAAATCGGCCGGCCCGAGCGCCCGACCGGCGGCTGCAGCTGGTAGTCCGGATCGGTGTTGCGCGCGACGAGATAGAATTCCACTTCCGGCGCGACGACGGCCTTCCAGCCCTTGTCGGCATAGGCCTTGAGCACGCGCTTGAGCACGTTGCGCGGCGTGTAGGCGGCGTCCTTGCCGTCAGCGCCGACGATGTCGCAGATCACCTGCGCCGTCGGGTCGCTTTCCCACGGCACCACGGAAAGTGTCGAGAGGTCCGGCATCAGCTTCAGGTCGCCGTCATGCGGATCGTAGCGGAAATCGCCGGTCTCTTCCGGGTATTCGCCGGAAATCGTCTTGCGGAACAGCGCCGAGGGCAGCGCCAGCGAGGTCTCGGAGGTGAATTTCTTCGACGGCATCATCTTGCCGCGCGGAACGCCGGCGAGGTCGGGCGTGATGCACTCGATATCCTCGATTCCGCGCCAGGCGAGCCATTGCTCTGCCTGCTTCCAGTCGGCGACGCCGTATTTGTTTTCAAGAAAAGCGGGCTTCTTCGCCCGCGGTTTCGAGGAGGCGGAGCGCTTGGCTCCGCCGGTCTTGCTCATATCCTTGGCCATCAATCACCAGTTTGTTGCGATCGACGGATTATATGCCGCGCAATGGCGGGCTGGGAAGGGGGGCGCGGTCTTCTGCCACAAGCCGTAGGGTCAGGCGCACGGGCGGGGCGAGCTGCCGGCCCGCCGTTTGAAGGCGGGGCAGGAGGGCCCGCCAGCGGTTTGCCGCTTAAGGGCGGGACAGAGAGCCGCGCGACGTCTTTGGCCCGATCCGACACCGACAGGGCTTCGGCGCGCGCCGTGCCGTTCCCGATCGGCCGCGCTGGCGCAAGCCGCCGCGGCCGGCCTTACACCGGCCGTTCGATCAGGCCGAGGCGGAGCGCCTTGGCGACCGCGTGCATGCGGTTGCTGGCGCCGAGCTTGCGCGCCGCGCTGCCGAGATAGTGGTTCACCGTATGCGGCGACAGGTCGAGAATGATCCCGATCTCCTCCGACGTCTTGCCTTCCGCCGTCCAGGCAAGGCAGGACTGCTCGCGCGTCGAGATGCGCGGCTGGTCGCCGCCATTTTTGACGCCCGGCAGGGCATCCGCCCCCTCCATGATGCAGCGGCTCGCCAGATACATCTCCGCGATCGCGGCGAATGGTTTCTGTTCCACCGACAGACAGGCGATGACGAGCTGGCCATGCGCCTTCGGACAGGCGGGAAAGGCATAGATGAAGGCCGAGGCCCCGCCGATCCGCCATGCCGGGATCATCATCGGCAGGGTTTCCGTGTGGCCCTTGCGCGCCACCGCCTGTGTCGCCCGGTCGATAACCGCATCGGCGAGTACCGGATCGATGCTGTGGGCGGCCAGCGCCTCGCCTTCCGGTTTCGTCTCGCTGGTGCGGATCTTGAAGAGGAGCGCACCGTCGCCGCCATATTGCCGGCAAAGCGTTTCCAGTGAGGCGGAGAGCGTGTCGCCCCCCGCGCAGGAAATCTGCCAGTTCGAGGCGATTTCCCGCATTGTGAGTGGTGTGGACATTGGACGGACCGCGACAGTCATGCTGCGCTCGTCCACGCCGCGCCGGCGGGGGCGGGCGAGCCGATCATCCAGGCCCCGCTTTTCATCGGCTGGCGTGAACGTCTGGCGGCATTCTTGACATAGAGCTGCGCCATGCCGGTCTTGTCGCGCATGCCGTCGATGGTCGCCCGGCTGACTTCGAACAGCCCGCAGCACACCGGCCTGCGGCCGAAACCGTCTGCCTTGCCGATTTCGATCAGCGGCGCGCCGGCGCGGTTGTAGATGCGCTTCATGTGCGGCTCGTAATTGGAGACCAGCGTCTGGATGCCGTGTTCCAGCGCGCATTCGCCGAGCGCCAGCAGCATCATCGCCATGGCGTCCTGCGGCGCCACGTCCGGAAGGCCGAGTGCGATCTCGTCGGTGTCGACGCACATGCGCGTGCCTTCCCAGATGACCGGATGGCACAGATCGATATCGGTCGGATAGGTGGAGCGGAAGACGTCGTTGAGCAGCGTCGGTCCGGTCGTCGGCAGCAGCCGCAGAGAACCGTAAAGCGTCGTCTGGTCCTCGTCGGTCCACAGCAGATAGGCCGGGTTGAGTTCGTCATAGCCGTCGCGCTCGACATCGCCGTTAACCGGCACGTCCCAGCCGAGCTCGTCGAAGAACACGCGTTTTCTCAGCCGGAACATCTGGTCGAGGAGGGTGCGGTGCTTGTTGTAGTCTGTCGCCTGCACGAGAAAGAACATCGTTTTGGCCCCATGTTCGTTGCGGAATGGTCGCCAGTATGAAGCGCAGGGCATTTCGGGCAATTCCGCCAGATGGGCCGACCCATTTGGGGGGATTGCGCAAAGACAGGCGGTCGTGATCGGCCGGTTGTCAGCCGGAAATGATTTTCAGCGAGACGGCCTTTGCGACGGCTTGCGCCAGGGTCGCGCACTCGAGCTTGAACCGTGCGCTTTTCAGATAGCCGCGCACGGTATGGCCGGACAGGCCGAGAATCTCGGCGATCGCGGCATAGTCCTTGCCGCGCGCCGTCCACATCAGGCATTCGATCTCGCGCGGACCGAGCGGCGGCATCGGGTCGATGTCGCCATGCAGGTCCGCCAGTGCCTTGCGGTGGATGCGATGGGCGATTTCCTGAAAGTCGCCGGCATGGGCGGCAAGGAACTCGTCCCATGCCGTATCCGTCAGTTGCGAAGTGACGGAGAACAGCGACCGGCGCGCCGAGCGGTCGATGACGGGGACGGAATAGCCGTTCGCGCCGATATCGTATTTTACGGCGTCCGCCATCATTTCCATCGCCGTCTCGTCGATCTCGAGTTCGCGCCAGTCGAACGGCAGCATGCGCAGAAACCCTTCGCGCGCGACCGGATCGACATTGACGTAACCCTTCAACAGGTAGCGCGAAACCCAGGCGTCGGGATAGGTCGTTTTCACATAGGGACGGTCGAGCGCGTCCACCTTGGTTTGGCCGAGATGGAATACGCAATGATGAAGGCCGTAGAGATCGCGGATCTGGTCAAGGATGCTCAGCACGTCATCCGTGGCGTCCACGATATCGTAAGCAGCTTCCAGCAAGTCGCGTTTATTTACCATCGAAAGCCACTTGGTTCTTGTTTTTTTGCTTGGGCGCCGATGTCGAACGTCATCCGCGGTCGGGCGATTTCAGTTCAACCCCCTCATATGGGGGGATTGTAGCGGTTGCCCCGATTAATGGAAGCCCAAAGCCCCAGCGCAAGGCTTTTCGCGCGGAAATGGTGCGTCCCGGGTTTGCGTCCTCGCTGCAATTCCCTTTAATTTTTAGGCTTTTTCGGGCATCGCCAGACTTCGGCGAAACGGTTATGGAAAAACGAAAAAGTCCCTCCCGCCATGCGAGAAGGACTGCAATTCGTCAAAACGGCAGGTTGTGCCGCAAGGAGATGTGGCTCAGTCGCCCTTGGTGACGATCACCGGGATGAGCAGGTCGCCCCAGGTGCCGTCGCCGCCGTGGTGGCGCGCCGAACGGATCAGTTCCACCGAAACGCCGGCCTCGACCGCGCGCATCACGGACTGGTTCAGCCGGTGCAGGTCGTTGGCAAGCATGCGGATCGCCGCCTGCTGGTCGGTGTTCATGGCAGAGGACTGTTCTTCTGCCCGTTCCTTGACGTGGGTTTTGGGTCTCTCATGCGCGGTCATGATGGTCTCCGGTCTTCTGGTTCTGGCGGGCGCCCCGCCGCTTGTTGCTTACATAGACTAGTCGGCAGCCGGTTTAAACAGGGCAGGTTCGGCAGCGGCGACATTCTTCCCGAGTGGCTGAGGCGCCGGTTTGTAAATTCCTGTCATTGTCACGTTCAACTCGCTGTGCACGGCTTCATCCGGCTGTCGCGCCACGCAAACATTGCGGGGCCCGGTTGTGACTTTTTTGACATCGCTTAACCGGAATCGCACGCGAAACCGCTTTTCAGGTCTAAAAATTCGGGTCCGCTTGTCACGCTGGCGACAATCGCATCTTGTGAATTTGTAAAAGTTGTAAAATAATCGAGCCGGGCATGGCGTGCCCGAACTGTGAAGATTCCGACAGAACCGATGAGTGAACAGAAGATTTTTGCCGGCCCGCGCGTGCGCCGGATTCGCAATGCGGCGGGGCTGACCCAGACCGCGATGGCGGCCGATCTCGGCATTTCGCCGTCCTATCTCAATCTGATCGAACGCAATCAGCGGCCTTTGACGGTGCAGCTGCTGCTCAAGCTCGCCTCCGTCTACAAGATCGATCTGGAGGAACTGCAGGCCGGCGGGGATTCGCTGCTGCCGCAATTGAAGGAGATGTTCGCCGATCCGCTGCTGGTCGGTGAACTGCCCGGCGACCAGGAACTGATCGAGGTTTCCGACGCCGCGCCGAACGTCGCCACGGCCATGCTGAAACTGTACCGCGCCTACCGCGAGGGCCAGGACCGGCTGACCGACCTCTCCGACCTGCTGGCGCGGGAAGGACACGAGACGCGCCTGTCGGGCGCCCGGCTTCCCGTCGACGAGGCGCGCGACGCGTTCGAAAAACGTCCCAACCATCATGCCGCGATCGAGGAGGAGGCGGAAAGCTTCGTCAAGCTGCTGGCGCCCGGCGACGATCTGCTCGGCGCGCTCAAGGCCTGGCTGCGCAACGAGCACGGCATCGCCGTCAAGGTTCTGCCGGTCGCCACCATGCCGCAGTGGCGCCGCCGCTACGATCGCCACTCCAACCGGCTGTTCATCTCGGAACGCCTTTCCTCGCACGACCAGTTGCGCGAGGTGGCGATGGAAGCCGCGCTGTTGCGCATGCGCGTCGCCATCGACGCCGAGGTGGCGGCGCTGAAACTGTCGAGCGACGAGGCGCGCCGCATCGCCCGTTTCGAACTGGCGCGCTACGCCGCCCACGCGCTGATGATGCCGTATCAGCCGTTTCTCGCCGCCTGCGAGCGCACGAAATACGATGTCGACGTGCTGCGTTCGCGCTTCAACGTCTCCTTCGAGCAGGCGGCGAACCGGCTGACCATGCTGCAGAGGCCGGGCGCCTCCGGCGTGCCGTTCTTCATGCTCGAGGTCGATCACGCGGGAAACCGCTTCCGCCGCGCCGGCGCGGCCGGCTATCCGCAGGCGCGCTTCGGCGGAAGCTGTCCCAAGCTTCCGGTCCATTCGGTCTTCTCACAGCCCGGCCATATCGCCGTCGCCGCGGTGGAGATGCCCGACGGCGCGCAGTTCCTGGTTTTCGCGCGCACGCTCGAAGGGCCGCAAGGCGCGTTTCACGAACAGCCGCGCCGCACCGCGCTGCTGCTCGGATGCGATCTTTCCCACCGCGACCAGGTCATCTACGCGACGGCGTTGTCCGGACCGAAGGATCAGCCGGTGACGATACCGGTCGGTCCGGCCTGCCGCGTTTGCGAGCGGGCCGGCTGCCTTGCCCGCGCCGAGCCTCCGATCACCAAGCCACTCGGACTGGACGAGATGGTGACGGGCCTCAGCGCCTTCGATTTCGGCTAGATTTTCGCGCCGTTACTCTGCCGCGGGAACATGCTCGAGGTTCATCTTCTTTTCCGCGCGGCGCCTCGTGCCGACGGTTTCGCGCCACAGGCCGATGAAGCCATGCGTGATGTGGATCCTCGACGCGAATTCGGGATTCTTCATCAGCGCCGCATGCAGTTCCGGCAGCCGGTAATAGGGTACGCTCGCATAGGAATGGTGCTCGGCGTGATAGTTGATGTTGTGCGGCGCGAGGAAAAAGGTCTCGATCGGCGTGGCAAGAATGGTGCGCGTGCCGCCCACTTCATCGCTGTAATCCATGGTCTCGCCGAAATGGTCGGCGACCGAGCGGATATACATGAACATGAAGAACAGCGTGAAATACGGCACCAGCCAGTAGGCCACGTAGTAGAACCAGCCGCCCGTGAGCGTCAGGACAGCCGCGAGCGCCAGGTAATAGGAGAGGCGCAACCGCTTGTAGGTCGGCGTCTCCGGATTGTCGGCGTTCAGTCGCTTCAGGATTCCGCGCATGTCGCGGATCGAGCTTACGCCGACGAGATAGCCAAGCAGGTTGAGCGCCGCGAAGCGGATCTCCTGCGGGAAGGTGAATTCCTTCGAGCCGAGCTTGAGGGCCCAATCGGGATCCTTGTCCGTGTTGAGATAGCGGTGATGACCCAGATGGTTGCGCCGGTATCCCTCGTAGGTGCCGAACAGCGGCCACGCGATGCAGAGATCGGCGATCCAGTCGCTCACCTTCTTGTTGGAGATGAAGCGGTAGTGAGCGAAGTCGTGCATCAGCACGGCGATCGCGTGCTGGCGTCCGGCGATCACGAAGATCGCCGCGATATAGGCAAGCCAGTGGTCCGCCCAGATGCTGAATGCGGCCGCGCCGAACATCATCGCCCAGTCGAGGGCAAGCGCGAGCCCGGTTCGCCAAGGCTGCAGAACCGACAGCCGCTTGAGCTCGGATGGCTCGATGAAACCCGCTGGGGTCGTCACTGATCACTTCTCCAAACGCGAAACAAATTTCAAGGCACGCCTTAACTAAAAATTAATATTAAATCGTCGTCGCATATCCGTAAAGCAGCGCGAAGGATAATTCCGGTGATCCGTTTCGGGCCGGGTCGACAAGCGCGGCAGCCCGCGACCGTTTGCCCGGATTGACAAATTCGCTCCGAACGCCTCCTTTTGACGCATCGTAAACAGCACCCGGTGCGAAATTGCCGTCAGTCAAACCCGCTGAACTCACTTCTTTCGACAAAATCCCCGACATCGAAGAATACGAAACCTTCATGGCCGCAAATCCCGATCTGCAGGCCGTGGAGTTCCTGCTCGTCGATCCCAAACGGGGTCATGCGCGGCAAATGGGCGCCGGCCGACAGCCTGAAGAAGGCCTTCGAGGAAGGCGTCAATTTCCCGATGTCGATCCATGGTCTCGACATCTGGGGGCGCGAGGTCGCCGAAACCGGACTGCATATCGAGACCGGCGATCAGGACGGCTATTTCCGCGCCGTGCCCGGCACCCTGAGCCGCGTGCCGTGGGCCAACCGGCCGACCGCGCAAATCCTGTTGCAGGGCTTCACGCCGGAAGGCGAGCTGCTTCGCTTCGACTGCCGCAATGCGCTCGCGCGCATCACCAAGGCGCTCGCCAAGCGCGGCTTCTACCCGGTCGTCGCCTTCGAGCTGGAATTCTATCTCCTCGAGCCGGGAACCGACTGGGATGACGGCATGCCGGCGCCGGTCGGCGCAAGCTCGGGCCCGGACCGCCAGCGCATGTACGGCCTCGACGATCTCGACGAATACGGTGTGCTCTTCAACGATATCCGTGTCGCGGCCGAGGCGCAGAGCCTGCCCATCGACACGATCATCAAGGAGGCCGCGCCCGGCCAGTTCGAGGTCAATCTGAAGCATCGCGGCGATCCGTTGCGCGCCGCCGACGATGTCATCATGTTGCGCCGGATCGTTTTCGGCTGCGCCCGCAAGCACGGGCTGCAGGCCACCTTCATGGCCAAGCCCTTCATCGAATATGCCGGCAACGGCATGCACGTTCACGCATCCATGCTCGACGAGAACGGCGACAATGTCTTTGCCGGCGAGAAGGGCGAAAAGAACCTCGGCGGGGTCATCGCGGAACTGATCCGCACCATGCCGCAGTCGCTGCTTCTCTTCATCAATTCCTGGAACGGTTTCCGCCGCATCCAGCCGGGTTCCTACGCGCCGACGCGCGCCGTCTGGGCGGAAAACAACCGCTCCGTGGCGCTGCGCATCCCCGCCTCGACGGAGACCAACCGGCGCGTCGAGCATCGCATCGCCGGCGCCGACGCCAATCCCTACATCGTACTCTGCGCCATCCTGCAGGCAATGATGGACGGACTTGAAAAGCTGCAATCGCCACCGCCTCCGGTCATCGGCAATGCGTACGAACACACCGGTGGCGAACAGCTGCCCGACGACATGGACGAAGCGCTGCAGCTCACCCAGGCCGGCGAGTTCTGCGACCGCGCACTCGGACCTGAATTGTCCAAGATTTACAAGGACCTGAAACGCGCGGAAATCCTCGCCTTCTGGGCCGAAATCACGCCGCTCGAACGCACGACCTACCTGTGAATCGAGCGGCGAGATGCCTGTTTTCGCGGCAGTTTGAAAAGGTGGAAAATCCTTGTGCGGCCGCGAAATCCCCAATAGTCTTTCGGCGGGGCTTGTCTGGGAAAAATCCTTACGCCGCTTCGTATCGAACATCTCGAACATCAGGGAGTATCAGATGATCCGTTCGAAACTGTTTCTCACCACCGTCGCTGCCTTTGCGGCGCTGACCGTTGCGGCTGGCGCGCAGGACCGCGTCGTCAACATTTACAACTGGTCAGACTACATCGACGATTCCATCCTCACGGATTTCACCGCCGAGACGGGCATCAAGGTCGTCTATGATGTGTTCGATTCCAACGAAGTGCTGGAAACCAAGCTGCTCGCGGGTTCGACCGGCTATGACATCGTGGTGCCGACCGGCACCTTCCTGGCCAACCAGATCAAGGCCGGCGTCTTCCAGAAGCTCGACAAGTCGAAGCTGCCGAACCTCTCCAACATGGACCCGGATATCTCGGCGCGGCTGGCGAAATACGATCCGGGCAACGAACACGCCATCAACTACATGTGGGGCACGACCGGTATCGGCATCAATGTCGACATGGTCAAGGAACGGCTCGGCGACGATGCCGAACTGAACACCTGGGACCTGGTGTTCAACCCCGAGATCGCGGCCAAGCTCGCGGATTGCGGCATCTTCATGCTCGACGCACCCACCGAGATGATCCCGGCGGCGCTCAACTACATGGGCATGGACCCCGACCTCAAGACGCAGGAAGGCTACGACAAGGCCAAGGAAAAGCTGCTGGAGATCCGGCCCTACGTGCGCAAGTACCATTCGTCCGAATACATCAACGCGCTGGCGAATGGCGATATCTGCCTGGCCGTCGGCTGGTCGGGCGACGTCCTGCAGGCGCGTGACCGCGCGGCGGAAGCCGATGCGGGCGTCAATGTCGGGTACATCATTCCGAAGGAAGGCGCCCTGATGTGGTTCGACAACATGGCCATCCCCGCGGACGCGCCGCATGTCGAGGAAGCGCATGAGTTCCTGAACTACATCATGAAGCCGGAAGTGATCGCCAAGGCGTCGAACTATGTCTACTACGCCAACGGCAACGCCGCATCCAAACCGTTCCTCAACGAGGACGTGATCGGCGATCCGGCGATCTACCCGAGCGAGGAAACCATTTCGCGGCTCTACACGGTGTCGCCCGAGAATGCGCGCGAGAAGCGCATGCTCAACCGGACATGGACCGCTGTGAAGTCCGGCCAGTGATTTTCCTCGGCCCCGGCGCACGCGCCGGGGCCGGTTTCTTTCAACGGCGGATTTGGGGACTGTCATGCCATCGCTCGGAAGCATTCGGCGTTCATTCACGCCTTGGGAAGAGGCTGGCGCCAAGCCTCATATTTCCTTCCGGAACGTGACCAAGCGTTTCGGGGATTTCACCGCCGTCGACAACCTGTCGCTTGACGTCTACGAGCGCGAATTCTTCTCGCTGCTCGGACCGTCAGGTTGCGGCAAGACGACCCTGTTGCGCATGCTCGCCGGCTTCGAGGAGCCGACAGAGGGCGAACTCTATCTCGACGGCCAGCCGCTGAAGGGCGTGCCGCCGCACAAGCGCCCGGTCAACATGATGTTCCAGTCCTACGCGCTTTTCCCGCACATGAACGTTGCCGACAACATCGCCTTCGGCCTTCGCCAGGACGGCATGGAGAAGGGCGCGCGCGAGGAACGCGTTGCGCAGATGCTCAAGCTGGTGAAGCTGGAGGAATTCGCGCGCCGCAAGCCGCACCAGCTCTCCGGCGGCCAGCGCCAGCGCGTGGCCCTTGCCCGCTCCGTCGCCAAGCGGCCCAAACTGCTGATCCTCGACGAACCGCTCGGCGCGCTCGACAAGAAGCTGCGCGAGGAAACGCAGTTCGAATTGATGGACCTGCAGCAACAACTGGGTCTTACCTTCATGATCGTTACCCACGACCAGGAGGAAGCGATGACCATGTCGGATCGTATTGCCGTCATGGACAAGGGTATTATCGCGCAGACCGGCACGCCCGCGGAGATCTACGAGGCACCGAACTCGCGCTATGTCGCCGATTTCATCGGCTCGGTGAATATCCTGGAAGGCAAGGTCGTCTCCACCGGCGACGGGCCCGTGGAGATTGACGGTCCCGACGGAAAATTCGTCGGTGCGGTCCGCTCGAAGGCGCCTGCGGATGGCGAGACGGCGTGGTTCGCGATCCGGCCCGAGAAGATGCGGGTCAGCCGCGAGAAGCCGGACGGAGTCGACAATGCGATAAGAGGCGAAGTCTGGGATATCGGCTATCTCGGTGACATGACGATCGTCAACATTCGCCTCGAAGTCCGGCAAGGTCGTCCAGGCGGCGATGATCAACCAGTCGCGCATCGTCGAGGATCCGATCGGTTATGACGAGCACATCTGGCTTTCGTTCAGCGCTGACGCCGGCGTTGTTCTGGATCGGTGACGGTCATGATGCGCGCCATATCCAACCGGCTGGTCATCCTCATTCCCTATGTCTGGCTGCTTTTCTTCTTTCTGCTGCCGTTCCTGATCGTTCTGCGCATCGCGCTGTCCGATCTCGAATACGGCTCGCCGCCCTACATTCCGCAATTCAGTTACGGCGACGGCTGGGCGGTTTTCTGGGACAAGCTCTCGCAGTTCGACTTCGAGAATTTCACCTTCCTTGCCGGTGACACGCTCTATATCAATTCCTATCTCTCCAGCCTGCAGATCGCATTCGTCTCGATGATCCTGACGCTGCTGATCGGCTTTCCGCTCGCCTACGGCATGGCGCGCGCGCCGCTGGGATTGCGTTCGATCCTGTTGATGCTGGTCATCCTGCCGTTCTGGACCTCCTTCCTGATCCGCGTTTATGCCTGGATCGGCATTTTGAAGCAGGAGGGATTGCTCAACCAGCTGCTGCTCTGGCTCGGCGTCATCGACACGCCGCTGGAAATCCTCTCCACCAACAAGGCCGTCTATATCGGCATCGTCTATTCCTATCTGCCCTTCATGGTCCTGCCGATCTATTCGACGCTGGAAAAGATGGATGAATCGCTCGTCGAAGCCGCGCGCGACCTCGGCTGCACGCAGATCGGCGCCTTCTGGAAGGTGACCGTCCGGCTTGCGGTGCCCGGCATTCTGGCGGGCTGCCTGCTCGTGTTCATTCCCGCCGTCGGCGAGTTCGTCATCCCCGATCTCCTGGGCGGATCGGGCACGCTGATGATCGGCAAGACGTTGTGGACCGAATTTTTCAACAACAGCGACTGGACCGTGGCGTCGGCGATCGCGACGGTCCTCCTGGTCGTCCTCGTCGTGCCGATCGTCTGGTTCCAGAACGCGCAGGCCCGCGCGACGGAGGCAGGCAAATGACGGGACGCTGGTCGTGGTTCAACATCTCCTCGGTCGTCCTGGGATTCGCATTCCTGTATCTGCCGATCGTGCTGCTCGTCATCTATTCGTTCAACGAGTTGCGCCTGGTGACCGTCTGGGCCGGCTTTTCCACCAAGTGGTACGGAGAACTCTTCCGTGACGAGAGTATGCTCAGCGCTGCCTGGGTGACGCTGCGCGTCGGCCTGTTGTCGGCGACGGTGGCGACCGTTCTCGGCACGCTCGCCGCGGTTTCGCTGGTGCGGTTTTCGCGCTTCCGCGGCCGCACGCTCTTTACCGGCATGGTCTACGCGCCGCTGGTCATGCCCGACGTGATCACCGGCCTGTCGCTGCTGCTGCTGTTCGTGTCGATCAATTTCGACCGCGGCTTCTGGACCGTCACGCTCGCCCACATCACCTTCTCGCTGTGCTTCGTCGCAGTCGTCGTGCAGTCCCGCCTCGTCACCTTCGACCTTTCGCTGGAAGAGGCCGCCCAGGATCTCGGCTGTCCGCCATTCCAGGCGTTCATGAAGGTTACCCTGCCGGTGATCCTGCCGGCGGTCGTTTCGGGCTGGATGCTCGCCTTCACCCTGTCGCTCGACGACCTCGTGATCGCCAGCTTCACCTCGGGCCCGGGCGCGACGACGTTGCCGATGAAGATCTACAGCCAGGTGCGGCTTGGCGTGACCCCGAAAATCAATGCCGTTTGCACGATCCTTATCGCCCTCGTGACGATCGGCGTTCTGATCGCCAGCCTCATGAACAAGCGGCGCGCGATGATCGACGCCAAGGCCGCGCGGGAAATGGCCTAGCCGCGCGGCGGGCGCAGCATGTAGGCGATGCACCACAGCGGGACGATGATCATCGATCCGAGCACCATGTTGGGCAGCGCCCAGCCGATGGCTGTCTGGACGATCTCGAGGATGTGCTCCGGCGTCATCCCGACCTTTTGCAGCATTTCCGCCGCCGACAGGTCAAAGGCCGACAGCAGCGCGCCGCACAACAGCGACGCGAGCGCAATCTTCACGACCATCGACAGCAACTGAAACAAAGAGACCCGCGCCCCCGGTGAAACCGGTTCAATTATCGCCGAAAGGGCTAAAAACTCTTTAAAATCGCCGCGATGGCATTCAGGATCTGTTAACTTCCGCTTACTGGGCGCTATGCGGCAGCAGCACCGGCGTCGCGTAGGGGTTGCTCCACGACCCGCCGATGAAATGCTGGATCACCGGGGCGTCGCCGTCCGCGCGCGGCTCGGCGATCGTCGTCAGCGCGATGCTGGCGGTTCCGTAGGGAATGACCCCGTTGAGCTGCACCGTGCCGTCCGGATATTCGATCGTGCCGCCGTCGATGATGATCACCCCGTCCTTGACGATCGCGTCGATATTCATCGTCGAGAAGACATCGCTGGTCTGGGCGTTGTCCTGCAGGCGGAAGAAGGTCTGCGGTTCGCTGTTGCCGCCGAGCGTCTGGAAGCCGACGCCGTTGATCAGTCCGTTGGTGATCCTGATCTCGGTTTTTCCGGTCGCGTGCTTGAAGAGATCGCTCCAGTTTTCCAGCGGCGCGGTGACGTTCAGGTTGCCCGATGTCGGGCCGCGCGGGAAAAGCCCGCCAACCGCCAGCGCATCGGCAACGGCGGCGCTGTTGATGTCGGTTCCTGTCACGCCGAAGGAGGCGGTAAGCACCCCCTTGTCGCGCGCGATCTTCAGTTTCGCCTGTACTTTGCCGCCATAGGCGGTGGCGTCCGGCATTTCGAAAACGGCGCTGTCGTTCTTGATCTGCGTGACCGCCGCGATGTTGGTGAATTGCAGCGCGCCGGCCTTCGCGTTCGCCGCCGAAAGCCGCAGGTCGACATCGAGCTGGTCGAGGAAGGAGGGAGACACCGGCACGTCGAAATCGTCCGTCACGCCGGGAAAACCGGCGAATGCCGACAGGAACGACAGGATGTCCATCTGCTGGAAATCGAGCGTCGCCGTCATCGCCGGTTTGGCGTTGTCCTTGAAGGCGAGTTCGAGCACACCCATGCCGGAGCCGCCCTGGAACGCCAGTTCGAGATTCTCGAACCGGATTTTTCTGGCGTCGCCCCGGATCGTCGCCTTGAGGCCGACATTGCCGACCGAACTGCCGGGCTGGATTCCGACCTGCAGCCATTCAAGCGCCTGGCGCAGCGACGGCGTGTTCATCGTCACGGCGCCTTCCACGAAAGGTGTCGGTCCCGCGCTCATTTTGCCGTCGAACGCGTAGGTCAGCGCGTCGCTTGTCAGTCCGAGCCGGACATCGGTGATCTGGCCGGCGAAGAAATGGATGGCGTTGTCGATGTCGACCTTCTGCTCGAAGGCTGTGCCCCGCCATATGCCTTTTACCGACGCGCTGAGCCGTTCGGTCAGCCGCGGCCACGACACGCTGCCGTTGACGGCGGTGATCGTATCCGGCGTCTCCTCGGACGTTCCGACGAATTCGACCGTGCCGTTCTCGATGGTGACGGTTCCGAACCGCAGGTGGCGCAACGTCGCATCGTCGTTGAAGGTCCCGTTCTCGCCGGCCTGCGTTTGGTCCGTTTTCGTCTGCAGTTTCGCAATCGCCCGCCCGAGCCGCCCGCCCATCTCGCTGGCATCGATCTGGTTGTCGCGGTCCATGGCAATGCGCATCGTCGGCCGGATCAGCCGGAATTGCGAAAAGGCCGGTTCGCGCGCCAGCAGGCTCGATATCGGAATGGCGACCTCGACCTGGTCGACCACCAGGAAATCCGGCCGCGGATTGCCGGCGCTGTCGGGATCGCGCGGAACATGCAGGTCGTAGACACGGGCGAGGGGGCTCGGGAAAAGATCGAGATCCACCTTCCCGCCGACGCGGATTTGCTGTCCCGTGATGTCGGCGAGTTCGCGTTCGATCGCCGTGCGCACGAATTCGCTCGACACGAACAGCGGCAGCAGCATCCAGCTGCCGAGGACCAGAACCACGAACGCGGCGGCAAGCCAAAGACCGATGCGTGCCGCCCGTGTAGTCATGCCCGTTCCGTTTGTTGTGCCGGATGCCGTGCCTCCGGCCTTCCCGCCTTTTGGCCGGAGCCTATACGGAAGCGCCGTCAATTCAAGGCTTGCCGCTGGTGACACGGCACATTACCAGATTGTGCACAACGCAATCTACGGGAGAAGAACATGACGATGCCGACGCCGCTCTGGACGCCCGGCGAAGCCTCGGTCCGCGATGCAGCCATGACGAAACTGATGCAGGCCGCGCAGGCTCGTTTCGGCGCGCCGGCCGGTGACTTCGCGCGGTTTCACGCCTGGAGCGTCGGAAACCGGGAGGATTTCTGGTCGCTTGTCTGGGACGATAGCGGCGTGGTCGGCGAAAAGGGCGAGCGTATCCTTGTCGACGGCGACAGGATGCCCGGCGCGCAATTCTTCCCCGATGCGACGCTGAATTTCGCCGAGAACCTGCTGGCCAAGGCCGGTGAGGGCGATGCCATCGTCTTTCGCGGCGAGGACAAGGTCGAGCGGCGGCTGTCCTGGCGGGAACTGCGCGCCATGGTCTCCCGGCTGCAGCAGCATTTCCGCGCGCTCGGAATCGGCAAGGGCGACCGCATCGCGGCGATGATGCCGAACATGCCGGAAACCGTCGCCGCCATGCTCGCGGCGACCTCGATCGGCGCGGTCTGGTCGTCATGTTCTCCCGATTTCGGCCCGAAGGGCGTGCTCGACCGCTTCTCGCAGATCGAACCGGTGCTGTTCATCGCCTGCGACGGCTACTGGTACAACGGCAAGGAGCAGGACATCGCCGGAAAGCTCGGCGAGATTCTGCCTGGCCTGCCGACGGTGAAGAACACCATCATCGTCGATTACCTCGGACGCGCCGGGGCGACGGCGGCGAATTTGCCGAACGCCGAACCGCTCGCCGAAGTGCTCGGCCGCTACGAGGAAAAACCGCTGCAATTCGAGCGGCTGCCGTTCGCGCATCCGCTTTACATCCTGTTTTCGTCCGGCACGACGGGCATTCCCAAATGCATCGTCCATTCGGCCGGCGGCACGCTGCTGCAGCATCTGAAGGAGCATCGCTATCATGCCGGCAACAAGGCCGGCGACCGCGTGTTCTATTTCACGACCTGCGGCTGGATGATGTGGAACTGGCTGGTCTCCGCGCTCGCCTGCGGCGCGACCCTGCTGCTCTATGACGGCTCGCCTTTCGCGCCCGACGGCAACGTGCTGTTCGACTTCGCCGAACAGGAACGCATGACCTATTTCGGCACCTCGGCGAAATATATCGACGCCGTGCGCAAGGAAGGCCTGCGGCCGATGGACACGCATGATCTCTCGACGGTGCGCGTCATTTCCTCGACCGGGTCGCCGCTGTCGCCGGAATGTTTTTCCTATGTCTATGAAGCCTTCAAGAAAGACGTCCACCTGGCGTCGATCTCGGGCGGCACGGATATCGTCTCCTGCTTCGTCCTCGGCGTGCCGATCCTGCCGGTCTATGTCGGCGAGATCCAGGGGCCGGGCCTCGGCATGGCGGTCGAGGTCTGGGACGACGACGGCAAATCCGTTACCGGCGAGAAGGGCGAACTCGTCTGCACCAGGGCGTTCCCGTCGATGCCGGTCGGCTTCTGGAACGATCCCGACGGCGCGAAATACAAGGCCGCCTATTTCGAGCGTTTCGACAATATCTGGTGTCACGGCGACTTCGCCGAATGGACCGAGCGCGGCGGCATGATCATTCACGGCCGCTCCGATGCGACGCTCAATCCGGGCGGCGTGCGCATCGGCACCGCCGAGATCTACAACCAGGTCGAGCAG
Organism: uncultured Alphaproteobacteria bacterium; assembly: GCA_963712205.1. Taxonomy (GTDB): domain Bacteria; phylum Pseudomonadota; class Alphaproteobacteria; order Rhizobiales; family Rhizobiaceae; genus Oricola. The sequence continues at coordinate 59,629 of CAVQHF010000009.1, forward strand.
ATGCCGGAAGTCCTCGAGGCGCTGTGCATCGGCCAGGAATGGGACAACGACGTGCGCGTCGTGCTGTTCGTGCGCCTCGCCGACGGCGTCACCCTCGACGAAGCGCTGGAAAAGGCGATCCGCACCAGGATCCGCACCGGCGCCTCGCCGCGCCACGTGCCGGCGCGCATCGTGGCGGTGAGCGATATTCCGCGCACCAAGTCGGGCAAGATCGTGGAACTGGCCGTGCGCGAGGTCGTCCATGGCCGCGCCGTCAAGAACAAGGAGGCGCTCGCCAATCCCGAGGCGCTCGACCTTTACCGCGACCTGCCCGCGCTGCAGGGATGAGTTCCCTGCGGCGAAACCGTAGCACAAATTAACCACAAGCGCCCGATTTCGTGTCGGATTCATACAGTTGGCGCGCCGTGTTAACGCCTTGTTAAGGAGCCTTCGTTAATTGTCTCGTAACAGGTTTTAAGTTGTTCATTCGTTCACGATTGAGCCGCTCGTAACTCCAGCAGTCACACCTTCAGGCGCCATTCGGCGCCTTTCTTTTTGGCGTGAAGCCTGGCCCGATGCTCAGCTCGCGAGCACGCGTGACGGCGGGAACACGATTTCGACGGCGGTGCCGCGTCCGGGTTCCGACTGGATCGCGAATTCCGCGCGGTTGGCTTCCACCAGCGCCTTGGTGAGCGGCAGGCCGAGACCGGTGCCGTCGCCGCGCGCGCGGCCGAGCGAAGCCACCTGCTGGAACGGTTGCAGCGCGGTTTCGATCTCTTTTGCCGACATGCCGATGCCGGTGTCCTTGATGCGCAGGACGACCTCGCCGCGGGCATTGTAGCTCGTGTTGATGATCACCTGGCCGCCGGAATGGGTGAACCGCACCGAGTTCGACAGGATGTTCAGCACGATCTGCTTCAGGCTGCGCGCGTCGGCAACGACATCGGGCAGGTCCTCGTCGAGCGAGGAACGGATGATGATGCGGTTGCGGTTCGCCTGCGGCTGGATCATCGTGACCGCCTCGGTCACCGCCTCGTTGAGCGAGACGCTTTCGAATTCCAGCTCCTGCTTGCCGGCCTCGATCTTGGAGATGTCGAGCAGGTCGTTGACGAGGTCGAGAACGTATTTGCCGCTCTTGTTGATGTCGGCGAGATAGCTCTTGTAGCGCTCGTTGCCGATCGGGCCGAAGCGTTCCTCGGCCATCAGTTCGGAAAAGCCGATAATGGCATTGAGCGGCGTGCGGATCTCGTGGCTGATCTTGGCCAGGAACTCGGTCTTGTGGCTCGAGGCATCCTCGGCGCTGCGTTGCGCGTCGCGCAGCGCCTGCTCGGTCTGTTTCCATGCCGTGATGTCGCGGACGACCGCGCAGAAGCCGTTCGAGGTTTCCAGCCGGCCGATCGTCATGAACAGCGGCAGGAAACCGCCATTCTTCTCGCGGCCGAGCACTTCAAGGCCTTCGTTGAGCACGCTCGCAACGCCGTTGTGGGCGAGCCCGTTCAGATAGTCGAGCGCGGCCGACTGGCTTTCACGCGCGAACAGCATGCTGAAACTGTTGCCTTCGACTTCCGCGTTCGAATAGCCGAACAGCGCCGAGGCCGAGCCGTTGATCGACCGGATGACGCCATCGCCGGAAAGCACGACGACGCCGTCGGTCGCCGTATCGAGGATGGCGCGCAGTTCGGCGGCTTCCGATGCCTGGCGTTCCGCGGCCTCGCCGGCCGTATCGACGGCGGTTTCCACGGCTTGTTCCTGCGGCTCGAAGGCGAACATCAGCGCCGTGCGTCCGTGCCAGGGCACGGCCTGCATATGCGCGCGCGCCGGGACCGTTTTGCCGCTGGCGGTGACAAGCGTCAGCACACCGTCGCCCGCCGTTTCGCCCGCGAACAGCGTGTCGATGCCGCCCGCCGCGTTCAGCGCGTCCGGTGTCGCGTATCCGCTCATTTCGCGGAAGATCTCGTTGGCGTAGAGCGCCTCGTCGTCCCGGTGGATGAGGACCGGCAACGGCAGTCCGTCGAGGAAGGACGGGGTCAGGCCGTCGGTTTCTTCCTCATGTGCCGCATGTCCGGTGGCGAAAGCCGAGGGAAGGTAATCGTGTGGCTCGCCGTGCGGCGGCTGCGCCACGGCTTGCACGGCCGGCGCCTCGACGGCTTGAATATCGTCGGCAGGCGCCGCTTTCTCTTCGTCCGCGGGAGCTTCGTCCGGAGAGGCTTCTTCCAGGGGTGCGGTTTCGCCGCTCTCGCCAGCCTCGGGGGCCGCGGCCGGTTGCGCGTCGCCTTCGAAAGCCGCGATATAGTCGTCGCCTTCCGCCGGTGCCTCTGTCGCGTCGGCAGGCTCTTCCGGTGCGGGCGGTTTCCTGCGGGAGTTCTGGTTTCCCGGTCCCGGCGCTCTCGCCTTCTTCCTTTTTCACGCGTGCCCAGCCGAGCACGTCGCCGATCTGGCGGAATGCGGCCTGTTCGCTCGGGTTGAGCGCTTCACCCGGCGGCTGGCTGCGGCGCTTGGAATTGAGATCGATGATCTTGTCGCTCTCGCGGCGCATCGGCTGCGGCGCGATCGAAGAAAGCGCCGGCGTTTCGCCCTCGAACGGATCGGATGGCGCGGCCTCGGTCTCCTGAACCTCCGGGCTGGCAGGTTCGGGCGCCGCTGCTTCGGGCATTTCCGGGGCCGGCGGTTGAACCGGCTTCACGTCGAAACCGGATGTCGTCAGCGACAGGCCGAGTGCCTCGGGATCGGTGCTGCGTTCGCCCATGCGCACGATGCCGAAGCCGCGATATCCCTCGAATTCGCGTTCGCGGTTGTAGGAGGGAAGCGCGGCGAGATCGACGGGAACGCGGAACGCGGTTTCCTGGACCGGCCACATGACGCTTTTACCCGACCATGTGTCGTGCCGTATCAGCGACGCGCTGATTTCCCCCGACGGGTCGAGATCGAAGACGCGCGCAACTTCCTCGAAGGTGCGTCCGGCAATGTCGGCGGCGTTCGGCCCGACCGCCGAGGCGAATTCCGGCGAGATGTCGGTGAAGCGGCCGTCCCGGTTCGTCTTCCAGACGAAACGGACGGGACCGCGCAGATTTTCGAAATCCGGAACGAACGGACGCGCCGGCTTCACGGGTTCGGTCTCGGGCGCCGGTTCAACTGCCTCGGGCGCGGGTTCGACCACGTCCGCAACGATTTCCTCCACGACGGCGGCAGGCGCTTCCTCGACCAGTTCCTCCCACGCTGTAACGCCGGAATCCTCTTCGACCGGTTCTTCGACGACTGCCGGGGCGGGCGCGTGCTCCTCCTCGGTCTCTGCCGCCCTGATCGCCATGATCAGGTGCCGGGCGGGCGAATCCGTCAGCCGGACGATCGCGACCGCGACCGGTGTGGCCGGCTTCGGCGAAACCAGGCGCTTGACCAGCCGGTCCTCCTCGCCGCGCACGTCGCGCACGAGCTTGTGTATGGCGTCGGCCGGAAACGACAGGCCGGAAAACAGAGCGTCGGCGGCGACAAGCGCGCCCTCGGCGTCGACGATGGCCGCACCGGCGCCTTCGGCCGCAAGGCCGGAAATCGCGGCGAGCGCGGTATCGTGTTCGGCGTTGTCCGTTTCACCGGTATCGATCACGACCATGATGCAGGGTGTGCCGTCGCGGCCGCGGATGCGCCGGACATGCGCCGGCAGCAACTTGCTGCTCATGCCCGAGGTGATCCGCAGAAGCGTGCGGATTTCCTCGCCTTCGACGGCGCGCGACGCGGCCGACTGGATCTGCCGCAGCGCAATGCGCATGCCGTCGGGGCCTTCCGCCTCGAACTCGCCGATCGAGGAGAAACCGAACAGCGTCGCTGCGCTTCCGTTCGCCCACATGAGCGTGCCGAGATCCTGTGTGAAGACGGCAATCGGTTTGCCGGACAGGAAATTCTCGCGCACGCCGTCCCATGCGGCGATGTCGATGAACGAATAGGATGTGCCGGCTTCAGCCATTGCGGATACTCAATACGGGCGCCCCGGGGCGGTTAACAAAAGATTAATTGCCATTTCGCCTTGCGGGCGTCCAGCGTAGCGGGCCCCGAAGCCGGTTCAAGTTTCATATGTAGTTAATAACAGGACGCAATGGTGCTATGCGTTTTGTGCAGTGCAGCATTATGTTGCAATGCACAAAAAACGTGCTATATTGATTGCACATGAACGCATCACACAGACTTGAACAACACACAAACCCGAAGGAATTGTGACATGGCTAAAGCTGCTAACCAGACTCCCGAAACCGCCGACGTATTTGCCTTCCCGGCCATGGACACCGCTCCGTTCGCCGACCAGTTCCGGACCTTTGCCGAGCAGGGTCTCGCGAAGTCGAAGGAAGCCTACGAAACCATGAAGACGTCGGTGGAAGACGCCCAGAAGAGCGTCGAAACCACGATGGAAACCGCTCAGGCCCAGAGCTCGAAAGTGTCGCTGGCCGCCATCAACGCGATGCGCGCCAACACCGAAGCCGGCTTTGCTCACCTCGAAAAGCTGATCGGCGTGAAGTCGCTTGCCGAAGCTTTCGAAATCCAGAGCGCCTTCGTGCGCAAGCAGGCCGAGATGGCCGTCGACCAGGCCAAGGAAATGCAGACCGTTTCCAAGGAAGCCGTCGATGCGCTGTCCGCTCCGGTCAAGGCTGCCACCGAAAAGGCAATGGCTTCCATCAAGGCCGCCTAAGGCATTCAGCTCCGCCACTTCCTCCTCCCTGTGGTCGGACGCTTCAAGGAAAGGCCGGATTCGTCCGGCCTTTTTCTTTTGAATATTGCCCGCCAGACCGCGCCGAAACGGTCTTGCAAATTGATTTGATGACCGGTATGCGTGCGCCTGCACCATACCTTTGTGCGGGCGTAGCTCAGTTGGTTAGAGCGCTGGATTGTGGCTCCAGAGGTCGGTGGTTCAAATCCACCCGCTCGTACCATCCACGATATTTTCCGAAATTCCCTAGAACAGGTCGCCCTGCTGCGTCGGCTTTTTCGCCGGCGCCGGTTTGGATCCGCCCGGTGTCGCCGGGTCCGTCGCGATCGCGCCGACCTTTTCGCGGCCGGCGAACTCGATCGTCAGCAATGCGCCCTTCTTCACCTGCGCCGCGCGCTTGACCGGCCTGTCGTTCTCGTCGCGCACCAGCGCGAAGCCGCGTTCCAGCACCGCCTCGTAGGAGAGGCTTTTCAGAAGCCGGCCCTTTTGCTCCAGCATGGTGCGCGCATCAGACAGGGTGAGGTCGAGGGCGCGGGTGAGCCGTGACGACAAAAGCCGGATCTGGTCGGCGCCCTGGCGGCGCTGCCGGTCGATGCCGGAAACGCTCAGCCGCGACGCGCGCAGGTTCAGCGCCTCGCGCTTGCGGTCGGCGACGCGCAGCAGGGCGCGCGGCAGATCGCGCTCGAACCGTTCGAGCGAGCGCCGGTCTCGGTCGAGCACGGCGGCGAGCCGGTTCGGGCTGAGCTTGCCGGCGGCGAGCGCATAGGCGCTGCGCTTGGCGGTGACATTCGCCTTCAGCCCCTGGCCGAGCCGGAACTCGGCCGCGTCGAAGCGCTGCCGCGGCATCGCCAGAAGCCCGTCGGGCGCGGGCAGGGCGCGCGCCGCGGCGCGAAGGCTCTCCCGCTTGCGGTCGGAAAGCCGTCCGATGCCGCTTTGCAGCCGCGCGCCGAGTTGCGCGACGGTCGCCTCCAGTTCCGCCTTGACCGGCACCGCGATCTCGGCGGCGCCCGTCGGCGTCGGCGCGCGCATGTCGGCCGCGTGGTCGATCAGCGTCCAGTCGGTCTCGTGGCCGACCGCCGAGATCAGCGGGATCATCGATTCCGCCGCCGCGCGCACGACCACCTCCTCGTTGAACCCCCAGAGATCCTCCAGGCTGCCGCCGCCGCGCGCGACGATCAGCACGTCCGGGCGCGGCAGGCCGCCCGACCCGTCGAGCGCGTTGAAGCCGCGGATCGCGTTGGCGACTTCCGCCGCCGAGGTTTCGCCCTGCACGCGCACCGGCCAGACGATGACATGCAGCGGATAGCGGTCGTTGATCCGGTGCATGATGTCGCGGATGACGGCCCCGGTCGGCGAGGTGACGACGCCGATGACGCGCGGCATGTAGGGCAGCAACTGCTTGCGCGACTCGTCGAACAGGCCTTCGGCGGCGAGCTTCTTGCGCCGCTCTTCCAGCAGCGCCATCAGCGCGCCCGCGCCGGCCGGCTCGATATTGTCGATGACGATCTGGTATTTCGACGAGCCGGGATAGGTCGTCAGCTTGCCGGTGGCGATCACCTCCAGCCCTTCCTCCGGCATGAAGGAGAGCTTGGAGAAGGCGCCGCGCCAGATCACCGCGTCGATGCGCGCCTTCTCGTCCTTCAGCGTGAAATAGGCGTGGCCCGAGGAATGCGGCCCGCGATAGCCGGACACCTCGCCGCGCACGCGCACCCGGTCGAACCGGTCCTCGATGGTGCGCTTGACCGCGAACGAGATTTCCGAGACCGAATATTCGGTGATGTTGGAGCGCGGGGAATCGGCGCCTGGTGCTGCGTCTGCCATGGCGCCAGTAACGCCGAACCGGTTGCGCCGGTCAAGGCATCGGCGGGCGTGGAAAAAACGCAAGCCCGCACTGGACGTTTGACAGACGCAACCCATTTACATACCGATTTTGGAATATATACAAAGCCCGGCAACAAAGACCCCAACCGAGGATCAATCATCATGCAGACCGAAAACCTGGCCAGCGGCACGCTCGACACCTGGACGCCGAAGGAAGTCGCCGCCGCTTATGACAAGGGCGAGATCGTGCTGATCGACGTGCGCACGCCCGCCGAATACATGTTCGAGCATGTCGACGGCGCGATGCTGGCGCCGATGTCCTTCCTCAAGGTCAGGAACATCCCCGGCAACGAAACCCGCCCGGTGGTTTTCTATTGCGGCTCCGGCGTCCGCTCCAGGCGCATCGCGATGATGTGCCTCGAAGGCGGCTTCGACGCGATCGCCCACATGGAAGGCGGCTTCGGCGCATGGAAGGCCAACAAGCTGCCCTATGTCGGCACCAACATGGCGACCGGCGCGCCGGAACTGCGCCAGCCCTGACAATTCCGCGCGGCGGCGCCTAACTCCGCCGCTGCATCCCCTTCAGATAGGTGTCGAAGATCGATTCCATCGAGCGCTGGTAGTTTTCCTGCGTGCGCCGCCCGGTCTCGAACATCTCGCCGAACAGTTCCCCGTAGGGATCCTTTTTCTCCGGTTCGGGCTCGGGTTCCGGCTCGGGCGCGCGCGCCTGCTGGCCGAAGCCGGTCTTCATCATGTCCTCGAAGATGCGGCCGAACGGATTGTCCATCGGGTTCATCGGGTTGAAGCCGGCTTCCGGCTGCTTTTTCGGCTCCGGCTTCGCGTTGCGCCGCGCCGCCGAACATCTGCTCCAGCGCCTTGCCGAACGGATTGTCGAACGGGTTGGGTGCCGGGTCCGGCTCGGCTGCGCGCGGCTGCATCCGCTTCGCCATCTCCGCCTGCTGCTGCATCATCTGCTCGATCACCTGGCCGATGACATTGCCCTGCGCCGCGCCGAAACCCGGCATCGCGTTCATCTGCCCGGTCGACTGCTTGAAGAGCCCGCCCATCATGGTCGAGGCGATGACGGGAAGCATCTGCTTGAGGATCTCCTGGCCGATGCCGGTCGCCTGCGCCGCCTGCGCCGCAACCGCGCGGGACACCTCCTTGGAGCCGAACAGATGGCCGAGAATGCCGTTGCCTTCCTCCATCCCGGCCGGCGTGAAGGCCTTGGTCATGTCCTCGAAATACTTGGCGTGATTGCCGCCGGCGAGCGCCTGCAGGAACGCGCCGACGCCCATCGGATCGGCCGCGTTGCGCTTCAGCCCGGTCGAAAACGCCGGCATCAGCGCCGCCAGTGCCTCCTCGGTCTGCTTCTGCGTCAGGCCGAACTGGCGCGCCATCTGGGCAATCGCGTCGCCGTTTTGGGCGTTGGTGAACATGTCGAACAGCGGCAGCATCGTCTCTCCTCTCGCGGCGTTAGTGCGACCATAGCATGGGATGCGGGGTCGGCAATGCGAGTGTGGAGCTCTCACCTCCCCCTTGAGGGGGGCCGAAGGACGGGGCGAGGCACTGTGGCTCGCAAAGCGAGACAGAGCCGGGTGGGGGTAAGAACCTCCATCGAGGAGACTTGTTACCCCCACCCGGATCACCTGCGCCGTCCGCTTCGCGGCCGCCTGGCATCTCCGGCCTCCCCTCAAGGGGGAGGTAGGCGCGCGGCATCGGCCCCGCGCTTCCTCTCTGAAGCCGGTTCTCTGTCCCATCCTTGAGCTTCGCTCCGCTCGCTGATGGGCCCCTGCCGCTCACGACGTGTCTTCCCGTTCCAGCGACAGCGCCAGCGCGTGGCATTCGGCGAGCACGTCGTCGACTTCGTGAAACGCCCGCTTGCGGCGGCCGGGCGGCCAGCCGGGGCGCATCGGCGAGAAATATTTGCTGCGGTTCAACCCGAGATCGCGCTTCGCTTTCCAGCGGGCGAGGCGTTTGGCCTGTCCGTCGAAGATCGTCCAGCGCGCGTTTCAGCCCGGCGAGCCGGCGGCAGAGGCGGGTGGCGTCGATCTCGTCGTCGGGCGAGGGGATCCAGTTTTCGGGGATCGGGCGCGGCTCGGAAACGCCGATGACGCAGATGCGCGGGAAGGATTTCGCGCGGCGGCGGCGCGGGCGGAAATCGAAGCGCTTGCGCGGATCGAGCAGGGGCAGGGCGATGGCGGCGGATGTGCCTGTGGTGTGTTGTTGTGGATGGTGTGGTGGCTTGTTTGCGGCGCGCGGGCACCACCACAACAACAAGGTCGCGCGCGGCGATGATCGACCAGGCGCCGCACGGCGGATTCGGCCGCACGGAGAATGCGCAGGATGTGGTTATGGAGATGGCGCGGCAGGGTGGCGACCGTATCGCCATCGGTCAGACCGGCCATGGCGAACAGCGCTTCCACGATGCGCAGGAGCGCGTCGCGGTTGCGGGCAATC
>CAVQHF010000010.1:0-171296 GCA_963712205.1 uncultured Alphaproteobacteria bacterium
GGACATTTATTCCACTTCTGATGGATTATTGCTTAATTGCTTTCTTTGCCAGCTCTGGAGCTTCTTCTTTGTTTTTGCCGAAGAGTGCACCAAACGCATCAGCATCTTCTTTTTTAACGGCTGCGCCACCATGATGATGCCGACTTTGTCTTTCAGACCTGCTGCTTTGAGTAGTTCGTCTAGTTTTGATAGGTTGTTCTTTGCTGGGACAGTGTTGACTGAGAGTGCGATTCGGTTCGTTGTTTTCTTTTACTTTGTCAATAAAGATCTGTGGTGCGACACTTTTCCGACATCGATGGTTTTGAAGCCTGCACGTTTTAGTGATCTGCGTACTGCTTCTTTGGCTGTGTCATGCATGTCTGGTTCAATGTTACCAATAACGACAATCCCTAATGGATTCTCTGGTTCTGGTGGTTCTTTTCCATCATAGATTTTAGCCACGACATATTAAACACCTTTTTCCTTTGTTGATACTCTGGGCTTTTTATACTCGAGATTCATATTTAACCTTTTACCAACAAATTAAAAGTATGCATATTAGGGCTGAAAGTTAATGCGGGGCGTAAATCGAAAGCATTTGTTGCTGGCTACTATCTTTATTTTTTCATTTGCATTCCGCATGCTGCTCATTTTTTGGGATGGATACACGCCGGGAGCCGACATAGGATTACATAACAGCGTGATTTACTCAATTACGGGTTCGGGAGGCGTGGATTATTTCTACAACTTTTTCCACATTGGCGGTGGTCCTTCACTGACTTTTCCGGGTTACCACATCTTCATGTCTGCAATGTTTATGCTTACTGGGTTGCCTGAGTTTGTGGCACAGGGTGTGGTTGTAGCACTTTTTAGTTCAATTCTTGTGCTGTGCACTTATCTGATTACCAAACAGGTTTTCTCGGAGTCAGCAGCGCTGTTGGTGGCGTTTTGGCAGCGATTTCCCGTTTTGACATCGAAATGCTCCTGTGGGCTGGCTATCCTAATGTTATAACCTTAATGCTGATTCCGTTGACGTTTTACCTCTACCTTGAGCGGGAACGCTTCACTAAGCTACCCTACTTAGCCTCACATCAATAATAGTCGGCGCCCTTATCCTAACACATTCGCTTAGCTCAGGCGTATTTGTGATAATATCAGCAGTCGTTGTTTTGGGCATCTTGAGTTCCCCAAGCATTTTCGCATCACTAGGAAAACGGCGCTCTACTGGGTGCTGCCCATCATAATAGGCGCCGTATTGGTGGCGCCCTTCATTGCCGAGGCAATACCAGCATATCTGGGTGAAAGCGGCTATCTATCCGGCTCTTCAGCTGCAAGTGACATTGGCAGTGCCACGCTCTCAACCCGCGTCTTGCCCATACCGATTGTTTTGCCGCTGCTTGGGTTAATCCCTGCTTTTGCTATATTCTCCAAACGCTTCTATAACAGCTCGTTACTTTCCCGTGTTTTTGCTTTCCGTTTGGTGTCATGTGCGTCGTCTCACGCAGGGCTATCTGGCACAGTTTCCTTTTGATTACAACCGCTTCCTCTACTTTCTAATTCTACCGCTTTTGGTGTTTATTGCGGTACTCATCGGCTATGGTTCAGGGTTCTTCGCCCACATCATTGACACATACCAAACTCTAAGCCAGAAAGCTCAACCCATCAAGAAAACTGTCAACAAACGCGCAAACAAAATCGCCAAAGCCTAGCACACAAAAACATCTACACCATCTTCTCCGCTTCTTTCTGATTTTCTCGTTTGTTGCGCTTCCGATTTTCATGTCGCCTATCTACAACAATGTTGGGGAGAGCATCCAGAGTTTCTATCAGACCATGGATAATCAGGGTTGGGAGGCATTGCAGTGGACTAAAAACAACACTGCAAGAAATGCTGTGTTTGTCACTGACGCCTTGTATGGCTGGTGGCTTGGCGGATTTGCCCAGCGTCCGACTTTAAGTGCTATGGATCCACAGTTTCTGTCGCTTAACCGTGAGGTGGATAACGCCACGTTTGCCAGAAATATCCTTGATACGGATTACATGATTGACAATGGGTATTTGCAGGTAGCCAAGACGGTGGCTATTTGGGACAGCATAACCCAGAGTTTTCAGCGAAACTCCGAAATGAATACTACCCGTTCCCGTTCTTCAACTTCAATAACACTAATACGATAGTCACCCTTCAAGACGGAAAAGACAGAAATCATCCACATCTCCGACATGTCTGTCTGGATATGCCCTTTGAGAGTACGCATTCGGAGTAATTGTAGTCACGCATGGAATCACATTTTTCAACTACACTCAGAAAGTGGCTATGTACGCAGAATATGTTATGGCAAATGTAACAGAAAGGTTCACCGCCGTAAAACCTAAAGTCGATTTGTAACGCTCCAGTTCGGCATAGCCACGAAACCGTAACATTTCACCCTTCATCGCTGATGACCGCTCAAACGTTGGCTTAGTTGATATAGGCATGAAAACAATGGCGCGGTTCAGTTTCCCAGTGCAAAGGTTCGCCCTGCGGAAATTTAAATTCTGATTCTCTATACCTCACGTACAAACTCAATTTAGCGTATCAGTGGAGTTTAGCTTCTACGCTGGAACATACCAATACACAGACAAAGACATTGAGAAAATCAACGACGGAATCCTCGACTATACGGGCTTAATACAGCTGTCTCTGCAGAAAAACTGGATAAAATGCAGAGACTCAAAACTACAGGTCAAGATGACTTTACTGTATTCGATTACCACGCCAATTGAGCTGCCGCCAAGTTTCCTACGTGATTGTTTTTAAAAACCCAGGTATACAGCCTAAATTCACCCTTGACCCTCAATATAGCTTGGTATTTATTAACAAAGAAGCAGCAATCTATCGGGTAAACGGGTAGCCTCAAAGGGGTGAGGGATCTAGGGATTAAACGAGTCGTCTAAAGAACAACTTGAAGTCGGTTTCATACCGGTTTTCTCAGTCGTCATCCTAATTGGGTTCTACAGCGTAATATCCATGAACGGCGTAGTTTTAGGCAACGACCCCGCCGTGCACCTTGAGAAAGCCAATATTTATCTAAACACCCATTATATTTCTCTGGCAAATCTGGGCTGGACACCACCGCTTTACCAGATTTTCCTCGCCGTAGCCATCGCCTTAACAGGCGCATCCAACATAGGCGAATACATCTTCCTACTCAGAGCATTAACAGCTGTCATTGATTGGATGCTATTCATGTCGGTTATCTCGTAGGCAGCCGCTTCTTCAACAAGAAAGTCGGAGCCACAGCTGCTGTTGTTTGTTGATGTGTTTTCCTGTGTTCGAAGCTAACCAGTTTGGCGGCTACACTACGGTTTTGGCGTTGGGGTTCCCTCCTAATGCTACTGTATACGCCCTGGCTGTGGATAAGATGGGCTACCTTGTGGTGGCTTTTTTGGCAGCGTTTGCGTTGCTCTGTCGCATCAATTAGCGACGTTTCTTGCGGTGTACCTTTTGCCGCCTGTGCTACTCTTTATGCTCATAGTCAAAAGGCAAAAGCCTCAAAGTAGTCATGGCCATCGCGTTGGGCGGGGGTATAGCATTTTTCCTCTACTATTTCCAAGCACTCTTCGCTTATCTCGATGTGGTTATAGAGTACGTGTTTTTCGCCGTGAAAACCTATTCTTACCAAATTCCCTATTCTGGCTTTACCGCTATTATGACTAACTTTCGCTTCGTGTTTTTTGCGGCATTCGCAGAGTCGGTGTCTCGTTCTATGTGCTTAAGAAAGAGAAGAAGGTGCTTTACTGGCTGATTCTGGCGCTGGCATTGTTTGTGCCATTCTTTTTCGCCGAATCCTCCCTCGTCGGCTTCTATATGCCGTTTAGCTGGTTAATCTCTTACATGACGCCGCCAATTGCGATTCTGGCGGCTGCCACACTGGTATTTGCTTGGGATAAGGCATCGGCGTATTACCTCAAGAACAGGGCGGTTTCAGGAAAATTTGGGTTAAAACCATCGCAGTTGCGCTTGTCGTAGGGTTGTTTCCGGTGGTTGCTGTGCGTGCCGACTCGATGTATGAGCAGATTAATCAGGCGGGGGTTTACTACTCTACCACCGACTTAAAAGCCCTTGATGCGGGTGTCTGGCTTAAAGAGAACTATCCTGAGCAGATAAATGTGACTTGCACAGAGGTTCCGGGTTTCTGGCTGCAAGTGTTCTCTGGCAAAAACGTGACGGCGCAGACTGATCTTGCGGTGCAGCGTATGGAAATAGCGGAGGCTGTGTGACGTTGTCTTATGAGTGGAACACTCACAAACGATGGTCAAAGCTTACCAAGCTAAAGGCGATACCTAGACGAGGAGTATGTGTCGTTAAATGATATTTGGACGAGAGTTAGTTCCTCAATTCGTTCAGGCAATTCCGTATTATACACGGTGAACGGCGTGGAACATGAGATCAGATTAAACGAGCTGAACAAAGAAATCATTTTTCAAGCGGACACGTCACCTAAAAACATGACGTTAGTTTTATCAAACGACGAAATCGTCCTAACCAAAACAGTCACCTTCCATAACACCAGTTACCCCTTAAACGTAAGTGGACATTAACCCCGCTAAAAAGCCAAGTTGTTAACACCACCCTGTATTTGACTACGAACTTTAACTTGCAGTTCCATTTTGACAAAGCCGAAATCCCTGGCTTGCTGGACTGGGTTAACCCGTGGGATGCTCCAGCCAAATTCAAACCAGCGATGACACTTGGACGGTGGTGTCCTTTGCGGGCAACGACCTTGCAGAAAGCCACTTCTTAGGCTTATACGATGAGGGATACGAGACAGGATATGCATTTAAGTTTGATGAGTTGCCAGTGTGGGGAAACATTCGGGGCGTTGGGCAACCGCCAAATCGACGCTATACGGTTGGTTTACGACTTAGGAGATGTAGCGGTGGGTAGACTGCTTCGAGATCATATGAGGTGCTGACTTTAAGTCAAATTACGGCTCTCCTAGTCTGCAGCCAGAAAGTTTGCAGGGACTCTTCGATAAGCAATTTGATGCGTTCTATGTTACCGCCCGTGACTTTAACAGCTACATCAAAGAGTATGGCATTGGCTTCATAGTGTACGACAAAAACGAGTTAGATCCCCAGATGATACACAACAAAATCCTTCAGATGGTATACTCGAATGACCGCTATGTGGTTTTCAGGGTAGTTCAAACGTAACCCAACATAAAGGGATAGGGTTACTTTTTGGGTTTGCACCTTTTCGGTTTCTTATTAATTGTGCAGACAGACTCCCAGATGCATTCGCTGTAGGAACCTGGCACGATAAGGGAAAGGAATTCGCTGCGCAAATCTATCTCCTCTTTAACCGCTGAGAAGCCATGTACCCATTTCTCGGAATCCGCAAAAGTCTTGAATTTCCACATAGCAGTGAAGCCGCCGACGCATCCACCATATTTGTGGCTTAAAACCTGCATTGAGAGCAACTCGTCAAAAAGTCCAGGTTTCTTTTTCATGAGTTTAACCAGTTTTTTACCCCAATCAAGATGCTCTTGGAGTTTGTCAGGTTTTACTATGTAAGTTCTTACGATGAAAACTATCACAACTCTCTGTCCCCCAAAAATGATTGGTAATAGTGGGTTAAAAACTAATTCCTAAACCAAGAAGTAGTTAGATTTCTGTGGATAGTTGCACAACCGCAGCCTCAAACGCCGCCTCGCCAATAACCCGAGTTGTATGACCTTTTCCAGAAGTATCTTCTAAAAGGAACACATTACCTGCCTTGAACCGCCGCACTCGCCCGTCACCTGCGGTGAGCTCCACTTCGCCTTTGAGGCAGCAGAAAAACTGGGTTTTAGGGGCGGGATGCCAATTGCCAAACCAGCCGGAGGGTATTTGGAAAAACACGATTTTGTCGGCGTTCACGAATTCGACAGGGCAGTAGGAGGTGCGAAGTTGACTTGCTTGAAGGCGGCGTCGACGTTTTTGAAGTGGGTTTCGCCTTTGCCGTCAGTGTAGAGACTTACATATTTCATTAAAATCACCTATCAAATGAAGCTACCGTTGCTTTAATGTTTTACAATCTGCGCTATGGTATCGGTTATGAGAAGATATGGTTACGGAACTGTTGAGTGTTAGTTTTTCATCTCAATTAATTAGTTGCGTACTCAACCTTTATTACTCTATATAGATAGTTGCATACGCAACCATATTCTGGAGAAAACCTAATGATACAATCCTTCGGCAGACTAATCTCCATAATCTACCAAAACATAAGCACCCACATAGACAAAGAACTCAAACCCTATGGAATCGGAACAGCCCAAGTCTCCTTTCTCACAGCACTCCTAAACAAAGACGGGGTAAACCAAGAAACCCTCACAGCAGCGTCCAATGTTGACAAATCTACCACTGCCCGAGCAATCGCAAAACTCGTCAAAGAAGGTTATGTAACCCGCAAAAAAGACCAAACCGACAACCGAGCCTACAAAATATACCTAACCAAAAAAGGACGCAGCATAGAACACAACCTATACAGCAGTCTCCAGCAACTCAACGTCATACTTTCCGAAGGCTTAACCGAGGAAGAAAAACCATCAGTCGTAACGCTCCCTCGCGAGAAGCTTGAGCGAAACATTTTAGCCCAAAACAAAAAAGCCAAAGGCACGACCCATGAGTCAAACAATTAACAGAAAAACCCTATTCATAATTTTAGCAGCCGGCACCTTAGCGGTCATGGCAGGCGCAATCATTTCGCCGGTTATCGCGTTAATGCAGGGCAACTTGGCTGGTGCAGATGAAAACAACATCCGATTTGTGTTAACCATCCACGCACTCTTCATCGCAATTTTTAGCCCCATCTTCGGAAGCCTAATCGATAAAATTGGACCGAAAAAACCCTTCACGTTTGGACTACTGCTCTACGGCGTCGCCGGCGCCGCTGGACTATTCATCACTGACATAACCACCATGATAATCAGCCGCGTGTTTCTGGGAATTGCAGTAGCGGCAATCGCTAACACACTCATAGTGCTTATTCTAAACGCATACAGAGGCGAAGAATGTAACAAGGTGATGGGCTGGCAAGGTGAGCGACGATTTCTTCGGCAAGGGGTCGTTCAGCACCACTTTTTCGGGGGAGCATTGGGGATGTTAGCATGGAATCTGCCGTTTGGCATCTACCTTATCGGGTATTCCACTTGGTTTACTGGCGTTACTATTCGTACCCGATGTCGAAAAAACCAAAATTGCCTCCCAAACAAG
Organism: uncultured Alphaproteobacteria bacterium; assembly: GCA_963712205.1. Taxonomy (GTDB): domain Bacteria; phylum Pseudomonadota; class Alphaproteobacteria; order Rhizobiales; family Rhizobiaceae; genus Oricola. The sequence continues at coordinate 7,219 of CAVQHF010000010.1, forward strand.
ACCCGCCGGAGGTGTATCAGTTGTGCAAGGGATTAAACGCCAACCATTCATCTTAGCAATTTATGGGTTGGGGTTATGGTTGATGGCTATGCTATACACCAACGTCACGTTTGTGCCTCAGTTAGTGGCGCAAGGGTTTGGCGTGAACAACACATTTTCATAAGCCTATTCATTAGCGTAATGGGCATCGCAGCAACCCTAAGCACCGCGTTCATGTACAAAAAAGTGAAAGCCAAGTTTTCACACAACACAATTGCCATCATAGCGCTTAGTTTATTCGGCTGCTGGTTTTGTGGTTTTATCACAATTGGTCCAATACTGCCAGTTGTTCTGACCGTCGTTCTGTTTGGAGTGGGACAAGGGATGCTTATGCCAACGCTAAACTTGTGGGTTGGCGAACTCTCTGACACCTACGCACGGGGCAGAATGGTGTCTTTCCTCACCATGTTCTTGTTCCTTGGACAGTTTCTGCCACCAATAATCTTTAACCCAGTGTTCTCGGCGTTTAGCTTTGCAGGGGTATTCTTGACTGCGGGGTTGGTCTGTGCGTTTTTGGTGGTGCTGTTTTTGCTTAACGCTAAAAGACCCAAAAAAAGAAGCAGAAGCTAATGAGGAAAGCTACTGCACGGTCTAGTGGTAAAAAGGAGAGCTTGCAGGTATTATTCAGCTAAACAGCTCCAATTCCACCCTTTTCGCTATTTTACTAGTCAGCCAACCAAAAAACCCCAATAAAACCGGGTTTACGTTGGGAAACCTTTAATTTAAATAACGATAAAACCCTAAAAACGATGTAACACGATGCTACATTTTAACCGCCGCAACGCTATACAACAAACACTGAAAGCCCCACATCAGAGGTTTTCATCTATATACAGGACCCTGACGTTGAAGTGGGTATAGGTAAATCTATCCTTTTTTCCAGGAGAACTCCGATACCTAAGAAAATGGATACCTATAGCCATCCTCATCCGGCGTGGTCAGCGGGGTAGGCGCAATCGTTTTCGACGCAGCCATCAGCCTCGTCAGCGGAGCGCTACTTGGAGGGGTAGCGGGCTATTATCCTCCGACGCCATTTGGCGAAGGCGCAATTATGCCAACCGCAATCTTGAGCCCGTATTTGCTACCCATCGTAAATTTACCAGTTGCGCGAACCGTTGCGTTTCCGGAAGGGAGGATCATGAATCAGATACAGTTTCTCGTACCGAAGGCCGACATCATTGCCCGCCGCGCCGAGATCCAGGCCGGCCTCGCCGAACTGGTTCCGGCCGATTGCCTCGTGACCGAGGAGCGCGAACTGGTTCCCTTCGAAACCGACGCCTTTACCGCCTATCGCCGCGTTCCGCTCGCCGTCGTCCTGCCCGAAACGACCGAGCAGGTCGCCGCGGTCATGAAATACTGTTCGCAAAACGGCGTGCCGGTCGTGCCGCGCGGGGCGGGCACGTCGCTTGCCGGCGGGGCGATCCCGCAGGAGGACGCCGTGGTTATCGGCGTATCGAAGATGGCGCGCATCCTCGAGGTCGATTTCGAGAACCGCACCGCCCGCGTCCAGGCCGGCGTCACCAATCTGCGCATCTCCGACGAGGTCTCCGCCGACGGCTTTTTCTACGCGCCCGACCCGTCGTCGCAGCTCGCCTGCACCATCGCCGGCAATATCGGCATGAATTCCGGCGGCGCGCATTGCCTGAAATACGGCGTCACCACCAACAACCTGCTCGGCGTGAAAATGGTGCTGCATGACGGCACCATCGTCGACATCGGCGGCAAGGCGCTCGATGCGTCCGGCCTCGACCTGCTCGGCCTCGTCTGCGGTTCGGAAGGCCAGCTCGGCATCGTCACCGAGGCCACCGTCCGCCTGCTGGCGAAGCCCGAAGGCGCGCGCCCGGTGCTGTTCGGCTTCGATTCCTCGGAAGTCGCCGGCGCCTGCGTCACCGACATCATCGCCGCCGGCATCATTCCCGTCGCCATCGAGTTCATGGACAAGGAAGCCATCGACATCTGCGAGGCCTTCGCCCATGCCGGTTACCCGATGGACGTCCAGGCGCTGCTGATCGTCGAGGTCGAGGGCTCCGACGACGAGATGGACGCGATGCTGAAGAAGATCATCGCCATCGCCAAGCAGCACAACGTCAAGCGGGTCAAGGAAAGCCAGTCCGCGATGGAGGCCGCGAGCATCTGGAAGGGCCGCAAGTCCGCCTTCGGCGCGACCGGCCGTGTCGCCGACTATATCTGCATGGACGGCACCGTGCCGCTCGGCCAGCTGTCGCACGTGCTGCGCGAGACCTCGACGATCGTCGAGAAATACGGCCTGCGCGTCGCCAATGTCTTCCACGCCGGCGACGGCAACATGCATCCGCTGATCCTCTACAACGTCAACGACCCGGCAGAAGCCGAGAAGGCCGAGGCCGCGGGGATGGAAATCCTCAAGCTCTGCGTCGATGCCGGCGGATGCCTGACCGGCGAACATGGCGTCGGCATCGAGAAGCGCGACCTGATGCTGCACCAGTTCACCGAGACCGACCTCAACCAGCAGATGCGCGTGCGCGCCGCCTTCGACCCGGGCTGGATGCTCAACCCGTCCAAGGTCTTCCCGCTCGATCTCGCCATGCGAAAGGCGGGGTGCGGAGACTGTGTTTGCGATGGCTGGGCGCACATCCAGAAGCCTGGCACGGTCTTCTGTGCTGCAGCGATAGTAGCCGAACACGGCGCTGACGCTCGGAGGATAGAGCGCCGATCTCGCCGACCGGACAGGAATTCCGCATGACCGAACGTAATCCCTCGACCGAAGCCGCCGACATCATCCGCGAAGCCGCGGGCAGGGGCGAAACGCTGGAGATTGCCGGCGGCGGCACCAAGCGCGGCATCGGCCAGCCGTTTGCGGCGGACCGCACGCTGTCGACGTCGGCGCTGACGGGCATCACCGAATACAATCCCGCCGAACTGGTGCTGACGGCGCGCGCCGGCACGCCGGTCGCCGAAATCGAGGCGGCGCTGGCGGAAAACAACCAGATGCTCGCCTTCGAGCCGGGTGACTGGCGCGGCCTCACCGGCGCCAACGGCGTTCCGACCATCGGCGCCATTGCGGCCGCCAACATCTCGGGCCCGCGGCGGATCATCGCCGGCGCGGCGCGCGACGGGCTGCTCGGCGTGCGTTTCGTCAACGGTTTGGGCGAGATCATCAAGAATGGCGGCCGGGTGATGAAGAACGTCACCGGCCTCGACCTGGTCAAGCTGATGGCCGGAAGCTGGGGCACGCTCGGGCTATTGACCGAGGTGTCGTTCAAGGTCCTGCCGCGCCCGGAAACCGGGGCGACGCTTCTCGTCCATGGCGCCGACGACGCCGAGGCGGCGAACCTGATGGCCGCCGCCATGGGAACCAGCGCCGAAGTCTCCGGCGCCGCCCATCTGCCGGCGATGATCGCGGAGCGGATCGCACCCGATCTGTCCGGCGGCGGCGCGGTGACGGTGTTTCGAATCCAGGGGTTTGCCGACTCCGTCGACGTGCGCATGGAAAGGCTCGGCGCGGCGCTTGCCGCGCACCATGTGACAAGCGTCGCAACCGAGGCGCAATCCGCCGCGCTGTGGGCGAACATCCGCGATGTCGCGCCCTTCGCCGGGCAATCGTCGCCGCTGTGGAAGATCTCCGTCGCTCCGATGGCCGGGCACGACGTCGCGGCCATGATCCTGCGCGAAGTCCGCGGCGAGGTCTTCTACGACTGGCAGGGCGGGCTCGTCTGGCTGCAGCTTGCCGACGAAAGCGACGCCCGGGCGCAGTTCGTGCGCGAGACGATCGCGAGGAATGCCGGCGGCCACGCGACGCTGATCCGCGCATCCGAAGCGGTCCGCGCATCCGTTCCGGTGTTCCAGCCGCAGCCGGTGCCGGTCGCGGCGCTGGCCGAGCGCGTGCGCGCTTCGCTTGACCCGGCGGGAGTTTTCAATCCGGGGAGAATGGTGTTCGATGGCGGCCGCAGGGCTGCCTGAACCCATTCATTCGGAGAAAGCACAATGACGGACCCACAGAACACGACGCCGCCCCCGATGCCCCGCCAGACCGACAAATGGCTGGAGCCCGGGCCGCAGAACGCGCTCGTCATCTACATTCTCTATCTCGTCTCGGCCGTCGTCGGGATAACCGCGATCATCGGCATCGTGATGGCCTACATGAACCGCGGCAAGGCCGGCGGATTTGTCGAAACCCACTACACCTGGCTCATCCGCACCTTCTGGATGGGCGTGCTCTACAGCGTCATCGCCGTGGTTCTCGCCTTTGTCGCCATCGGCTTCGTGCTGATGTTCGCGGTGATGGTCTGGGCCGTCATCCGCCTGGTCAAGGGCCTGATGGCGCTCAACAGGAACGAACCGATCCCCGATCCGATGACCTGGTGGATCTGACACGCAGGAAGACAAGTCGCCATGCAGACCAATTTCACCGCGCAACAGCTCGAGGATCCCGGCGTCGCGGCGTCGGAGAAGATCCTGCGCACCTGCGTCCATTGCGGCTTCTGCACGGCGACCTGTCCGACCTATGTCACGCTCGGCAACGAGCTCGACAGCCCGCGCGGGCGCATCTACCTGATCAAGGACATGCTGGAGAACGACCGGCCGGCCGACGAGAAGGTGGTCACCCATATCGACCGTTGCCTGTCCTGCCTCGCCTGCATGACGACCTGCCCGTCGGGCGTGCATTACATGCATCTGGTCGATCATGCCCGCGTCCATATCGAAAAGACCTACAAGCGGCCCTTCTTCAACCGGCTGACCCGCAACGTGCTGGCGCTGGTGCTGCCCTATCCGGGGCGTTTCCGCGCCTCGCTTTACGCCGCCAGGCTCGGCCGGCCCTTTGCCGGGCTGTTCAGGGCAATCGCGCCGCTCAAGGCCTTCGGCGCCATGCTCGATCTGGCGCCCGGAAAAATCGAAAACCCGTCGCCATTCGCCGTGCCCGGAACCCATGCGCCGATGGTCGAAAAGCGCGGCCGCGTCGCGATCCTGACCGGCTGCGCCCAGCCGGTGCTCAAGCCCGGCATCAACGAGGCGACGATCAGGCTTCTGAACCGCATCGGCGTCGAGGTGGTGGTGCCGCAAGGCGAGGGCTGCTGCGGCGCGCTCGTCCACCACATGGGCCGCGAGGAACAGGCGCTCGCCGACGCGCGGCGCAATGTCGATGCCTGGACGAAGCTAGATCGACAAGGGCGGGCTCGACGCGATCATCATCACCGCGTCCGGCTGCGGCACGACCGTCAAGGATTATGGCTGGATGCTGCGCGGCGACCCGGCCTACGCGGAAAAGGCAAGGCGCGTCTCGGAACTGGCGAAGGACATCACCGAATATCTCGCCTCCATCGACCTGCCGGAGCCGGCGGTCAGGCCGAACCTCACCGTCGCCTATCATTCCGCCTGCTCGATGCAGCACGGCCAGAAGATCACCGCCGTTCCGAAGGACCTGCTGAAGGCGGCGGGTTTCGCCGTGAAGGACCCGGCGGAAGGGCATCTGTGCTGCGGCTCGGCCGGCACCTACAACATCATGCAGCCGGAGATCTCGGCCACGCTGAAGGCGCGCAAGGTCCGCAACATCGAGGCGACGAAGCCGGACCTGATCGCCACCGGCAATATCGGCTGCATCACCCAGATCGCTTCCGGCACCGACATCCCGATCCTGCACACGGTCGAACTGCTCGACTGGGCCTATGGCGGGCCGAAGCCCGGACAGCATTCCCGAGGCGAAGCCGTCGCGGCTCGACACGCTGCTGGCGGCGGAATAGGCACCCGAAATCTCACCGGGCCGGAATTTTTCACGCCCGGCCTTGCCGCATCGGCCCTCCTTCCCCTAAACGATGGGCGGTATCTCGCGTCGGCAAAGGGAACGGATCATGCAGCAGCGCACACTCGGAAAAGACGGACCTTCAGGTCGGCGCGATCGGGCTCGGCTGCATGAGCTTCGCCGGCGTCTACGGCTCGACCGACGAGGCGGGCGCCCATCGCACGCTCGCCGCGGCGCTCGATCTCGGCGTCACCCATCTCGACACGGCGCTGATCTACGGCAACGGCGTGTCGGAGAGCTATATCGGCTCCTTCATCAAGGATCACCCGAATCGCTTCACCATCGCCACCAAGGGCGGGATCATCACCCAGCCGACGCGGCGCTTCGACAATACCGAGGCGACCCTGCGCGAACAGCTGGAAGGCTCGCTGAAGCGGCTCGGCGTGGATCATGTCGACCTCTACTACATCCACCGCCGCCAGCAGGAGATCCCGATCGAGGACGTCATGGGCACGCTGGTGAAATTCAAGGACGAGGGCAAGATCGGCGGCATCGGCCTGTCCGAGATCGCGCCTTACACGCTGCGCCGGGCGGTGGCCGTCCACCCTGTCATGGCGGTCCAGAACGAGTATTCGCTGTGGACGCGCCTGCCGGAACTGGGCCTCTTGCAGGCCTGCGCCGAACTCGGCACCACCTTCGTCGCCTTTTCCTCGGTCGGACGCGGCGTCTTCACCAACGCGGTGCCCGAGATCGACAAGCTCTCGGAAAGGGACTTCCGCCGCTCCAATCCACGTTTCGCCGAGCCGAACTGGTCGGCCAACAAGGCCGTCATCTCGAAGTTCAATGCCTATGCCAACAGCCAGGGCATGTCGCCGGCGACGATGGCGAATGCCTGGGTGCTGCGGAAGGGCGAGCATGTCATCGCCATTCCCGGCACGCGCTCGCCGGAGCATCTTGCCGAGAATGCGGCGGCGGCCGATACGGTACTGACGGAGGCGCAACTGGCCGAGATCGACAGGCTGCTGCCGGTCGGTTTCGCCTATGGCGACCGCTATTCGGACGGGCAGAGCGTCGGCCCCGAGCGCTATTGCTGAAGCCGCGACCAGGCTGTTTCGCCTTGATTTGGCGGATGACAAAAATCAATGTGACGCCCGTCGCGCCGTGCGAGGCTGTGCGTTCATCAACCGGAGGTAAGCATGTTCGAGAAAATCATCGTGGCCACTGACGGGTCGGACCATGCCAGCGAGGCGATCAGGGTGGCCTGCGACCTGGCCAAGAAATACGGCTCCGCGCTGCATATCGTGCATACGCCGCAGGCCGTCGGCGACACGCTGATCGTCGGCTACACGGCCGTTCCGGTTCCGCCGACCAAGGAAGAGATCGAAAAGGCCGGCCGCGAGGTGATCGGCGCCGCCGAAGCGGAGATCCGCGAAGCGGGCGTTTCCGACTTCACCAGCCAGCTCGTCTCCGGCGATCCGGCGCATGCCATCGTCGAGGAGGCAAAGGCCCACAAGGCCGACCTGATCGTCATGGGACGGCGCGGCCTCGGCTCGCTGACCGGCCTGCTCGTCGGTTCGACGACGACCAAGGTTGCCCAGCTGGCGCCCTGCGCTGTGCTGACCGTCAAATAGTCGCGGTGTTCCGGCCGGCAATCAGCCGCCGGGCGACCGCGAAAACCGTTACCGTCACGGCCTGGATGGCGACATAAAGCGTCATCCAGGGCAGGGCGGGCAGACCATATTCCACGCAGGCGGCCCAGGCGGTGATGCATCCGGTGATGAAAACCGTCGACAGCGTCACGGCGATGATTGTCGCCGGCGCTTCGTTCGTCAGGATCCACCAGTCCGGATGCGTTTGGGCATAGGTGCCGAGTATGAGTGCGACGAGCAGGGAAAGCGCGGTCGCGGTCGCGCCGTCGAAGAAAAAGAACATGCCGTCCTCCAAACCGATACAGGCGCCGCGCCTGGTATGCGCGGCATCGGACGACGGCTTTGTGGTTGGCGGAGCCGCCTGGGCTGTGCGGACCTTGGGGGAGGCCAGCTTGTCGGACGCGTTCGGGCCGGGTCATCGCCCGACCCCGCCGATATACACCGCCTCGATGACCGGCGGCAATCGGGATTCTTAGAGCTATTCGCGCGGCGGCTGAACGAGACCGCGCTGCACCGCGGGTCTGGCGAGACAGCGCTCGAGCCAGGCCATCACGCTCGGCACCTTGTCCATCTCGAAGGCTTCCTCGGCCTCGTAGCGGATCTTCGCCGTCCGTATCCACGGGAAGGTGGCTATGTCGGCGATGGTGTATTCGTCGCCCATGATGAACATGCGATCCTTCAGGCGGCCTTCCAGCACGTTGAGCAGGCGGACCGCCTCCCTGCGGTAGCGTTCGCGCGGACGCGGATCCTCGATCTCCTTGCCGCTCATCACGGCGAAATAGCCGTACTGGCCGAAAAGCGGGCCGATGCCGCCCATCTGGAACATCAGCCACTGGATGGTCTCGTAGCGCCGCGCCGGGTCTCGCGGCAGGAACTTGCCGGTCTTTTCGGCGAGATAGATCAGGATCGCGCCCGACTCCCACAGTCCGAAAGCCTCGCCGTCCGGCCCGTGCGGGTCGATGATCGCGGGGATCTTGTTGTTCGGATTGAGCGACAGGAATTCCGGCGTCGTCGTCTCCGACAGCAGCACCGTGTGCGGGTCGTAGGGCAGGCCCGTTTCCTCCAGCATGATCGACGCCTTGACGCCATTCGGCGTCGGAAAGGCGTAAAGCTGGATGATCTCCGGATCGCGCGGTTTCCAGCGTTGCGAGATCGGAAAGTCGGCGAGTGTCTTTCTTGTCGTGGAGACTGTCTTGCCGGTCATAAAATGTCCTTCGCGCATTGCCATGGTCGGGGATTGCGACCGGCGAAACCGCCGGCCAGATTCCTATTTAGATTGCATGGGGGGCCATGCAACCCGAACGCCGGAAAGTGTGACGGTTGGACACGGGCCGCCGGCACCCCATATCGAGAATGCGAAGGAGTAGCGCCATGGGCAAGAACACGCGGACGGAAACCGACACGATGGGCCCCGTCGAGGTGCCCGCCGACCGTTACTGGGGCGCCCAGACGGGGCGCTCGCTCGCCAATTTTCCGATCGGCACGGAGAAGATGCCGGTGCCCGTCGTCCGCGCGCTCGGCGTCGTCAAGAAGGCGGCGGCGCTGTCCAATGCGAACTCGGCAAGCTCGACGGGGAACTCGCCGACGCGATCGCGCAAGCCGCCGCAGGAGGTGATCGACGGCAAGCTCGACGAGCATTTTCCGCTCGCCGTCTGGCAGACCGGCTCGGGCACGCAGTCGAACATGAACGCCAACGAGGTGATCGCCAACCGCGCGATCGAGATCCTCGGCGGCGAGATGGGCTCCAAGACGCCGGTCCACCCGAACGACCACGTCAACGTCAGCCAGTCCTCCAACGACACCTTCCCGACGGCGATGCACATCGCGGCCGTGATGGAGACGACCCAACGGCTGTGCCCGGCGCTGCGGCACATGATCGAGGCACTGGCCGCCAAGGAGGCCGAATTCGCCGACATCGTCAAGATCGGCCGCACGCATACCCAGGACGCCACGCCGCTGACGCTCGGCCAGGAATTTTCCGGCTACCGCGCCGCGCTGGAACTCGGTCTCGAAGCGCCTCGGCGACAGCCTCGTCGACGTCTATGCGCTCGCCCAGGGCGGCACCGCCGTCGGCACCGGCCTGAACGCGCCGTCCGGTTTCGCCGAGATCTTCGCCGACAATGTCTCGCGCATCACCGGCCTGCCGTTCACGCACCGCCCGCAACAAGTTCGAGGCGCTGGCGAGCCACGGTGCGCTGGCCGATTTCCACGGCGCGCTCGACGCGCTGGCCGCCGACCTGTTCAAGATCGCCAACGACATCCGCTTCCTCGGCTCCGGCCCGCGCTCGGGCCTCGGCGAACTGATCCTGCCCGAAAACGAGCCCGGCTCGTCGATCATGCCGGGCAAGGTCAACCCGACCCAGGCCGAGGCGCTGACCATGGTCGCCGCCCGCGTCATGGGCAACCAGACGACCGTGGCCTTCGCCGCCAGCCAGGGCCATTTCGAACTCAACGTCTTCAAGCCGGTGATCGCCGACGCCGTGCTGCAGTCGGTGCGCCTGCTCGCCGACGCGATGGTCTCGTTCACCGACCGCTGCCTCGTCGGCATCGACGCCGACCGCGACCGCATCGCCGACCTGGTAAAGCGCTCGCTGATGCTGGTGACCGCGCTGGCGCCGACGATCGGCTACGACAACGCCGCCGAGATCGCCAAGACGGCGCACAAGAACGGCACGACGCTGCGCGAGGAGGCGATCGCCAGCGGCCATATCAGCGCCGAGGAATTCGACCGGTTCGTCCGGCCGGAAATGATGGTTTGATGAACGGAGTATCGGAATGTTGTTCGCTGTTGGTGAACGGAGCGTCGCCGCATAGACGGATTGCCGCGCCGCGTCAAACGCATATTTTAGCGGCATCATTCAAACCGAAAGACCTCCAAATGACCAACTCACCGTTCTCCTGATCGCGCGCATTCTGCTCTCCGTGATCTTCATCATGTCCGGCCTGCAGAAATTCTTCTCGATATCGGCGGAACCGCAGGCTATATCGCTTCGGTCGGCCTGCCGGCGCCAGCCCTGCTCGCCTGGCCTCGGGGCGTCTTCGAAACCGTCGGCGGCATCGCCATCCTCGTCGGCTTCCGTACCCGCGAAGCGGCCTGGGCGCTTGCCGCTTTTTCCGTCTTCACCGGCCTGCTGTTCCACTTCCAGCCTTCCGACCAGATGCAGATGATCAGTTTCATGAAGAACCTGGCGATAGCCGGCGGCTTCCTCGCCCTCGCCAATGCCGGTGCCGGCGCATTCTCGCTCGACGCGCGCCGCGGCGCGGATCGCGCGGCAATCGCCTGACCGCTACGCCGTCACGACTGCAGGACGCGGGGTTTCGGCCCCGCGTTTTTTGTTGTCCGAAAACCAGGCCATGCGGCACCGGCATGGCCGCCATGCGGCATATGCAACCTTTCCGATTTGTAACGGGACCCGGCACACGCGCAGGTGTAATTTCCGCCCGTATTGTCAAAGAGGTAAGTTCCGATGCCACCTGTCCTGTCGCGCTATGCCACGCCGCTGATCACCGGTCTTTTCGTCGTCTCGCTCGTTTCCGGCGTGGCGCTGTTCTTCCATTTCGGCTCCGCCTATTTCCACTCCATGCATGAATGGCTGTCGATGCTGCTGATCGCGCCCTTCGTGCTGCATCTGTGGAAGAACTGGCGGGCGTTTTCCAACTATTTCAAGCGTCCGGCGATGGCTTCGGCACTCGCCGCCTCGCTGGTGGCGGCCGGCGTCTTCGTCGTTCCCGTTCTCACCGCGGCCGGGCCGGGCTCCGACGGTCCGCCGGAATTCGCTGCCGCGCGGGCGATTCAGAACGCGCCGCTTTCCGCGGTCGCGCCGGTATTCGGGCAGGACGGCGACGGGCTGGCGGAAACGCTGCGCGCCAAGGGCTATACCGTTGCCTCCGCCGACCAGTCGCTCAATGCGGTCGCCGAGGCGTCCGGCAAGTCGGCCCGCGAGATCCTGACCGCTCTGCCCATGGCTGATTGATGTGACGGAATGAAGTTGGGACGCTCCCTCCCGTAGAATGGCCTGGTGACGGCCATTCGCCATGCCGCGCTGCCGGGTTCTCCCGCAGCGCGGCATTTATTACGGGGTCAGCGCGGCGGCGAAAGCGTCGATTGCCTGTTTGCGTGCCGCGTCGGTTTCGTCGCGCTTCGGCGCGAACAGGCATGCCTGGGATTTCAGGATGACGCCGTCGTCGAGCACCTTGAGATGGTTGGCGCGCAGCGTCGAGCCCGTCGAGGTGATGTCGACGATCACGTCGGCCTGGCCGGCCGCCGGCGCGCCCTCGGTCGCGCCGAGGCTCTCGATGATGCGGTAGAGCTGGATGCCGTGCGTCTGCGAGAAGTGGGTCTGCGTCAGCCGCCAGTATTTCGTCGCGATGCGCAGCCGCCGCCCGTGGCGATGGCGGAAATCGGCGGCGACCAGACCGAGATCGGCCATCGTCGCGACGTCGAACCAGGCTTCCGGCACGGCGACGACGACATCGGCATGGCCGAAGCCGAGCTGCGCGAGCCTTGTCACCCGGTTCTCGCTGTCGGGCAGGCCCTCGCGCACCAGGTCCTCGCCGGTGACGCCGAGATCGATGGAGCCGTTGCCGAGTTCGCGCGCGATCTCCGAGGCCGACAGGAACGCCACCTCGACATTCGGATCGGTTGGCGACGACCGTGCGGTAGGTGCGCGCGTCCTTCGGCGGCTCGACCGGATAGCCGGCGGCCTCCATGCGCTTCAGCGTCTCTTCCTTCAGGCGGCCCTTGGAGGGGATCGCGATGGTGATCGGGGCGCTCATGCCGCGCCTCCCGAAAGGGCCGCCACGCGGTCGAGCCAGACGGAGAAGCCGACGCCGGGCACGGCGCTTTTGGCGCCGATCATCGTCAGCAGCCGGTCATAGCGGCCGCCGCCGGCGAGCACCAGCCCGTCCGGCGTCGTGATCTCGTAGACCAGCGCCGTGTAGTAATCGAGCGCGCGCCCGAAGGCCGCGTCATAGGTGACCGCCGACGTGTCGACGCCCGCCTTGTCCATCTCGCGCTCGCGCGCGGCAAAATCCGCGATCGCGGCGTCCATGTCGAGGCCGTTGCCGGCGGCGAATGTCTTGAGCGCATCGGCGGCCGCGGCAAGCGGCGCGGTGATGGCGAGGAAGGCGCGCAATGTCGCGAGCGCGGTCTCGTCCGGGGCGATCTCCGCGGCATCGAAGCGCGCCAGCAGCCGCTCGGCGATTTCGCCGGCATCGCGCCCGCCGGAGTTTTCCAGCCCCGCGATGCGCAGCCGCATGGACAGCGCGTTGACCAGCGCCGCCCGGTCGCCCGCCTCGGCCGGTTCGCGGATATCGGCCGGCACGTCCGGCGCCGGAACGGGCTTGGCGAGCGTGTCGAGCGCGGTTTCCAGTTTCTCGCGGTCGCCGAAGGCGTGGCTGAGCCGCACCGCCCAACCCTGCGGCAGGCCGAGCCCGGTCACGACAGCGGCGAAGACCGCCTGGTCGCCGAGCACGGTTCCGGTCCTGCCGGTCACGCCGAGCGCCTTCAGGAAGGCCAGCGCATCGCCGAGCGAGCGCGCATCGGCGCGCGCGCTGTCGGCGTCGCCGATATCCTCGATGCCCGCCTGCAGGAACTCGTTGCCGCCGGCGCGGCGCTGCCGGAACACCGTGCCGACATAGCCGTAGCGGCGCGTGCGCCGGTCTCGCCCGCGCCGATATGCTGCAGGCAGACGGGAATGGTGAATTCCGGCCTGAGGCACAGCGTCTCGCCGGTCTCGCTCTCCGACAGGAAGATGCGCCGCCGCAGTTCCTCGCCGGCGGTGTCGAGAAACGGATCGGCCGGCTGCAGCACCGGCACGTCAAGCCGCTCCGCCCCCAACTGGGAGAGGATCGTCTCGATGTCGGCCCGTGCCGAAAAGGAGCGCAGCGCGTTCATTGGGACGGTTTCCTCAGCGGACAGAGGGGAGGCACGATGAAGAGCGCCATCGTCTATTGCTCGCCCTTCGCGCGGTCCTCGGCGTGTTCGGCGAGCATGCGGGTGATTTCGGCGACGATGTCGGCTTCGGCGATCTCGACCTGCGCCGGGCGGCTTTCGCGCCAGGTGACGTTGTCGGCGATCTCGCCCGACAGGCGCTTGCCCTCGATCAGGTCCTTGACCTGCACGATGCCGCGCTCGCGCTCGTCGGAGCCCTGAATGATGGCCAGCGGGCAGCCGCGCCGGTCGGCATATTTCAGCTGGTTGCCGAACTTCTTCCAGTTGCCCTGGTACATCTCGGCGCGGATGCCTGCGGCGCGCAGGTCCTGCACGAATTTCTGGTATTTGCCGAGCGAGGCCGTGTCGCCGTCCATGACGGTGACGAGCACCGGCGCGACCACGTCCTCCTGGCCGAGCTTGCCGAGGTTCTTCAGCGCCGTCATCAGGCGCGAGACGCCGATGGAAAAGCCGGTCGCCGGCACGTCCTGGCCGGTGAAGCGCTTGACCAGCCCGTCATAGCGCCCGCCGCCGCCGACCGAGCCGAACTGCACCGTCTCGCCCTTCTCGTTGGTGACGGGGAAGAGCAGTTCGGCCTCGTAGACCGGGCCGGTGTAATATTCGAGGCCGCGGACGACGGAGGGGTCGATCATGATGCGATCAGCCTCATATCCGGCACGCACGAACCATATTCTGCAATCTGGCCTAAGTTCGGCAGAACCCGCGTACTGCAGCAACTGATCAGACTTTTCGACAGTGCTTGATCTAGGAAATCAGCCACTTCGTGATGTCCGCATTGCTTCGCCTGGTTCTCAACTGATCGAGCTGAAGCGTATGAATCGTTTCGATCTGCTGATCGCCAAGTCCCGCGCCCGGGGTGAAGTCGCCGCTCTCGTCCTTGCGGCCCTCGCCGAGCAGCAGTTCGCACGCCCTCGATGCCGAACTTGTCGAGCTTGTCGATGGCGCGCAGCACGGTCAGCTTCTGCGGCCGTTTTCCTCGCCGCCCAGCCCGATCGCCTCCATCACGCCATCCAGCACCTTCCGGTTGTTCACCCGGATCACGTAGTCGCCGCGCTTGATCCCCAGCGCTTCCATCGTGTCGGCCATCATCATGCACATTTCGGCGTCCGCCTGGACGCCCGGCGCGCCGACGCGTGTCGGCGTCGAACTGCATGAACTGGCGGAAGCGGCCCGGGCCGGGCTTCTCGTTGCGGAACACCCAGCCCGCGCGATAGGTGCGGTAGGGCAGCTGGATTTCGTTGATGTTCTCGGCGACATGGCGGGCCAGCGGCGCCGTCAGGTCGTAGCGCAGGCTCATCCACTGCTCGTCGTCGTCGGCGACCGAGAACACGCCCTCGTTGGGGCGGTCCTGGTCGGGCAGGAACTTGCCGAGGCAGTCGGTATATTCGAAGATCGGCGTCTCGACCGGGTCGAAACCGTAGCGCTCGTAGACGGCCTTGATCTTGGCGACCATCTCGTCGGTCGCGCGGATATCGGCCGGCGAACGGTCGACGAAACCGCGCGGCAGGCGCGCCTTCAGCTTTTGTTGTTTCTTCTGCTTCTTGTCGGACATGGAAAGGGCCTGCGGGCGGGGAGGAGCGAATTCGCGCTTCTCCTACCGACAGGCCCCTGTCCCGCAAGCGGAGCGCGCCGCCGCCGGCGAACAGCACTATGTCCGTAAGCGACGCGGCGGTGTCGCAGGCCGGTCTCGCTTTGCGGTGCCTTTGCCAACATTATGCGCCGGACAGGAGGAAATTCGTGACGATGCAGCCCGTACCGGTTGCCGCCTTGCCGCCGCAACCGACAGAAATTCGCGACGGCAGCACCGCGGGCGCGTGGCTGGTGCTCGGCTCGGCGCTGGTGTGGAGCGCCGGCGGCATCCTGGTGCGTCTCGCCGACGTCGAAAGCCCGTGGAACACGATTTTCTGGCGCGCCGGCACGGCGTCGCTGTTCCTGCTCGCCTTCATGCTGGTTCGCGACGGCAGAGCGGGCACGCTCGCCCTGTTTCGCGGCATGGGCTGGGCCGGTATCGGCGTCGGCATCTGTTTCGCGACCGCATCGACGCTGTTCATCGTCGCCCTGAACCACACCACGGTCGCCAACGTGCTTCTGATGCAGGCGGGCGTGCCGCTTCTGGCGGCCCTGTTGTCGTGGGTTCTCTTCCGCGAAAGGCTGCGGATATCGACCTGGATCGCGATCGCCGCCGTGATCGCCGGCGTGGCGGTCATGGTGTCGGACTCGCTGACCGGCAAGGTGTCGCCCGTCGGCGACGGACTGGCGCTCGTCATCGCGCTGGCATTCGCCGCCGCGACCGTGATCACGCGGCGGTTCTCGCATATCCGCATGACGCCCGCCGTCTGCACCGGTTCGCTGTTCAGCCTGGCGATCGCCGGGGTCATGAGCCTGCTGACCACGGGCGGCGTCGCGGTCGGCTGGCAGCACGCGCCCTATATCGCCCTGCTCGGGATCTCGATGGGACTCGGGATGGCGCTGTTCACGCAGGGCGCGCGGCTGATCCCGTCGGCTTTCGCGGCCCTGCTCGGGACGGCGGAGACGATCCTCGGCCCGGTCTGGGTGTGGCTGTTTCTCGGCGAGACGCCGAGCTTCAGGACAATCACCGGCGGCTCGATGGTGCTGGCGGCGCTTGCCGCCTATCTCGCCTGGCAATTGCTCGGCCATCACCGCATCAGGCGCCTGCCGCCGCCGGTCAACTGAGCGGCGCGATCAGCGCGGCGGCAGGTCCGGCTCCGTCGGCGGCAAGACCACCGGCGCCGGCCTCGGGACGGGCACGACGAGCCGGTCATACTCGCTCGACAGTTCCAGGATGACTTTCCGCTTCGCGCCCGGCCCGCGCAGGATCATCGCGGAAGAGGAGCGCTGGTCGAGGGGATAGCCGCCGTTTTGCAGCGGCACCTGCGGATCTTTTCCTTCCACCGCGATGCCGTTGAACCGGATCTGGCCGTTATTGACGATCAGGCCGCGCACCGTGTCTTCGGCGGCGGCGGGCGCGGCGGCGATCGCGCAGGCGAACAGGCCGGACAGCAGCGCCGCCCGGCAAAGGGTCCGCAGCGGGGATCGTGAATTCGCCATGCGTGTCTCGGCCATGACCATTATGTGGTGCCGGCGAGGACGACCGGCAACCGGGACATTTTGCCATGGCCGGCCCGTCGCCCGGCGTGCCGCGGATTTCCGCTTGCCGGCTTGCCTGTCCTGTGGCGTATTGCGCGGGCCTGGTGCCCGCATCGCGGGAGAATCGGGAATCCCGTGCGATCCGGGAACGTGCCCAACGCTGTAAGGGGGACGGAACGCGCAAGAGGACGCTTCGGCGTCCGGGCCACTGGCGATGCCGGGAAGGCCGCGCGGACCGGACGATCCCGAGTCAGAAGACCGGCCAGGCGAAACAGACCGCGCCGCGCGGACGGCGGTGCGGCCGTATCCGGCGTTGTTGGGGATCAAACGATGCTTGAAGACGAAAACCGTCACCTGGCGGCGACCGCCGCGTTCTGCGAAAACGACCGCCGGGCGGTCTACCGCGCCATCGAGACCAGGCGCGACGTGCGCGACCAGTTCCTGCCCGACGACCTGCCCGAAGACCTGCTGCGGCGATTGCTGGAGGCCGCGCATCGCGCGCCCTCCGTCGGCTTCATGCAGCCCTGGAACTTCATCGTCATCAGGGATCGCGGGCAGCGCGAGCGCGTCTCGCGGCTGTTCCGGTCGGCCAACGAGGAAGCCGCCGAAATGTTCTCCGGCGAGCGCCGGGACACCTACCGGTCGCTGAAGCTCGAGGGCATCCTCAAGGCGCCGGTCAATATCTGCGTCACATGCGACCGCACGCGCGGCGGCGAGGTGGTGCTTGGCCGCACCCACAACCCGCAGATGGACCTTTATTCCACGGTCTGCGCGGTCCAGAACCTGTGGCTCGCCGCGCGGGCCGAGGGAGTCGGCGTCGGCTGGGTCAGCATCTACCGCGACAGCGAATTGCGTGACCTGCTGGGCATTCCCGAGCATGTCGAAATCGTCGCCTATCTCTGTGTCGGCTTTGTCGACCGGCTTTATCTGGAACCGGAACTCGCCGTCAAAGGCTGGCGTCAGCGGCTGTCGCTCGACGAACTCGTCTTCGCCGAGCGATGGGGCGACCGGGCGTAAGCGAGACCGCGCCGGTCGGTCCCCTTCGCACTCAGTACAGATAAGGCGATACGCACTGCTTGCGCGGGCCGTGATAGGGCTGGAACGTGTTGTCCCAGCGCCGGTAGCTTCGGTAACGGTGCTCGCACCAGCGGTAATGCCGCTCGGTCAGCTGGTAGGTTCGCTGATAGGGCGGAACGATCACGATGACGCCGCCGTAAAAGGAGCCTGGCGGGAACCAGTAGCCGCCATAGTAGCGGTAGCCCGGACGCCGGTAGGGATAGCCGGGATAGCCTCTGTAATAGGGTCGTCTGTAACGCCAGTAGATGCCGTCATGGACGGGCGTCACCAGAGGCGCCGGGCGGTCGACGGAGTGCGGCGCGGCCGGCAGCGCCTGCCCGGCCTGGGGCAGGGCGACGGCGCCCGAAAGCGACAGCGCCGCGGCGGTGAGGAACGTCTTCAGTCTCATCGGATTTCTCCCGAATAAAATTGTCCCTTCCTCTGGCAATATAGATCAGCGCCATCCGGTTCCATAATCAAGACTTTGCGGCGTGGCGCCGCACCCGGCGATACCGGCACGACGCAAACCGTGTTAGAAGACGCCATGAGCCGGACCTTTGTCATGCTGTTCGACACCGCCATCGGGCGCTGCGGGATCGCCTGGGGCGATGCCGGAATCCTTGCCGCCAGCTTTCCCGAAAGCGATGACGCGAAGACGCTCCAGCGCCTGCGCCGCCGCGCGCCGGAACGCGGAACAGGCATGGGAAGCGCCCGACGAGATCGCGCGCGCGGTTGCGGGCATAAGGGCGCTCGCCGAGGGCGGGGACGCGAGTTTCGATGACGCGCGCCTCGACATGCAGGGCGTTTCCCCGTTCGAGCGCAGCGTCTATGCGCTGACGCGCAAGATCGGGCCGGGCGAGACGCGCACCTATGGCGAACTGGCGCGGGACCTCGGCGACGTCGCCCTGTCGCGCCAGGTCGGACAGGCGCTCGGCAACAATCCGGTTCCGATCATCGTGCCCTGCCACCGTGTCGTCGGCGCGGGCGGAACCATGACCGGCTTTTCCGCGCCGGGCGGCACCGACACCAAGCGCCGCCTGTTGAAGATCGAGGGCGCGATCGGCCCCGACCTGCTCGACCTCATGGGCGGCTAGGGCGTCTGCCGCAAGACCGGTACGGACAGCCTATTTGGGCAGTTCCAGGATCAACGGCCGTGTCTCCTGACGATACTGGGGGCTCTCCTGCGACCCGATATAGACCTTCACCGAGACGTCGGGGCCGTAATGGCGGCGATAATAATAGCTCGGCGCATATTTCAGCCCGTAATCGCTGACATAGCTGATGCCGCCATAGTAACGCTGGTGCCAGTCGTGGCGATAGCCGACCTTGTGGATCAGCGCGTCGTTACCCGCGAACGCGCCCGTGGTCTGGACCGGAATGGCGAGGGCGCAAGTCAGTGCCGCCGCGCTCAGTAGCTTTGTGAAATCCCATTCAAGCCTCCCTGTGGCCGGGTTCTTCGTTAACGAAGTATAAACCATAAAACCGGCGCTTTTACAGTGATTTCTCAGCTTTTTCTGATCCGGCGCCTGTTCAGGTGATAGCGTGAGCGCCATGGCGACGCAATGGGAAAGGGCGGCGGTATCGATCGTGTCCGCGGGCTGGAAAACCAGCGCCCGGTTGCCTTCATAGGCAAAACTGTCCGGGTAGAGCTCGCGAAATTGCTCGACCAGCCCGGTATGGCAGATGAACATCATGGCGACCGATCCGTCCGGCACGGTCCGCCAGCCGCACCGAACTGCCGATGCGCGGCTTTTCGGGCGCGAAGCTCGGCTCGCCCCATTTCACGCTTTCCGCAATCTTGCCGACACCGTCCGTCGCGGCCGCCGTCTCGTGGATCAGCGCACGCAGGCGGTCGTGCAAGGCGTTTTGGCCGCCGCTCATTTGGGCCGCGTGAAAGCGGCGCGCGCGGCTTCCACCTCCGGCCGGCAATAGCAGCCCTCGATATGGTCGTTGACGAGCCCCATCGCCTGCATGAAGGCATAGACCGTCGTCGGTCCGACGAAGCTCCAGCCGCGTTTCTTCAGATCCTTCGAGATCGCCGTCGAGGTCCCCGTCTTCGGCATTGCCCTGAGCGTCGCCCAGTCGACGATGGCGGGGCGTTCGGCGGCGGGCGGCTCATGCGCCCAGAAATAGGCGGCGAGCGACCCGAACTCGTCGCGCAATTCCAGCGCCCGCTTCGCGTTGTTGATGGTCGATACGATCTTGCCGCGGTGGCGGATGATGCCGGCGTCCTGCACGAGGCGTTCGACGTCGTCCCCGGTGAAGCGGGCGACCTTTTCGAAATCGAAGCCGGAAAAGGCGGCGCGGAAATTGTCGCGCTTGCGCAGGATCGTCAGCCAGGACAGGCCCGACTGGAAGCCCTCCAGGCAGATCTTCTCGAACAGCCTTATGTCGTTGTCGACGGGACGGCCCCATTCGCGGTCGTGATAGGCGAGATAGTCGTCCAGGTTGCCGTGCCACGCGCAGCGCACCTTGCCGTCCGCTCCCTCGATCAATCCGTCCACGGCTTCGTCTCCCTCGATAAGGCGTTCATTCTTGATTCACCATCTGTCGCAACCGCCGGGTAACCTTGACAACAGATTGATGCCCGGAATCGACTTTTAGCGATTTGCGATTCATAATTGAGTGGTCTCGATCGGTCATGTTTGCAACCGAACGCTGCTGACAGGGTTATGTCAGCAGTGCGCCGACGCAAGTGTAGAGAGTACGTCCGATGAAACCAGCACGCCTTCTGGCGGCGCTTGCCGCCGCGACCCTTCTTGCCTTTCCCGCGACCGCGCAGGAGCGCTACGGCTCCAAGCCGCCGGTCGTTCTCAGCCCCGATCTGGCCGCGCCCTGGGTCATCCAGCTTCGCCCGACCCGTTCGATCACCGGCAATTCGGTGCGCTCCGACGCGAGGAAAGTGATTTTCCGCACCACGCCGCGCGTCCAGCACCCTGCCGCCCGTGCGCACCGCGCCGCCGGTGCGCCAGATACAGCCCGTTTCCGTTCAGCGCCCGGCCAAGCCGGCGCCGCAGCGGGACATGGACCCGGTCTTCCTGCCTCAGACGGTGGCCTATGACGGTCCGGAGGCGTCCGGGACGATCATCATCGATACCAACGAACGCTTCCTCTATCTCGTGCAGTCGAACGGTACGGCCAAGCGTTACGGCGTCGGCGTCGGCAAGCCGGGCTTCGAATGGGCCGGCACGCACAAGATCACCCGCAAGGCCGAATGGCCGGGCTGGACTCCGCCGTCGGAAATGATCGAGCGCGAGAAGGCCAAGGGCCGTATCCTGCCGATCCACATGGAAGGCGGCCCGAACAATCCGCTCGGCGCGCGCGCGCTCTATCTCGGTTCGACGCTCTATCGCATCCACGGCACCAACGCGCCCTGGACGATCGGCCGCGCGGTCTCCTCCGGCTGCATCCGCATGCGCAACGAGGATGTCATGGACCTCTACGGACGCGTCGGCGTCGGCACGAAAGTGGTCGTGAAATAGGCTGACTTTCCGCCAGGGGCGGCAGGCGCATCAGTGCCCGCCGCCGAAGGCGCCCGTCTTCACCGAATAGTCGACGGCGATGCCGTAATCCGGGTCGTCGTCGGAATCCACCATCAGCTGGCCGGCGCGGTTCAGCAGCCGGTGGCAGTCATGCGACAGGTGCCGCAGCACCAGCGTCTTGCCCTGCGCCTCGTATTTCGCGGCGATGTCCTCGATTGCCTGCAGCGCCGACTGGTCGACCACGCGGCTGTTCATGAAATCGACGATCACCGTCTGCGGGTCGTCCGCGGGGTTGAACAATTCCGCGAAGCCGTCCGTCGAGCCGAAGAACAGCGGCCCCTCGATCTGCAAGACGCGCGCGCCCTCCGGCGTCACATGCGCGCGCGCATGGATGCGGGTCGCGTTGTTCCAGGCATAGGCCAGCGCCGACACGATGACGCCGACGACAACCGCGACGGCAAGGTCGCTGAACACGGTCACGACCGTCACCAGCACGATCACCATCGCGTCGGTCAGCGGGATGCGGCGCATGATCTTCAGCGTCTGCCAGGCGAAAGTGCCGATCACCACCATGAACATGACGCCGACCAGCGCGGCGAGCGGGATTTGCTCGATCAGCGCGGACGCAAAGAGGATGAAGGCGAGCAGGAACAGGGCAGCCGAGATGCCCGAAAGGCGCGTGCGCCCGCCGGATTTCACGTTGATCATCGACTGGCCGATCATCGCGCAGCCGCCCATGCCGCCGAAAAAGCCGGTGACGACATTGGCCGCGCCCTGCGCCATGCATTCGCGCGACGCCCCGCCGCGCTCGCCGGTGATCTCGCCGACGAGGTTCAGCGTGAGCAGGCTCTCGATCAGGCCGATGGCGGCGAGGATCAGCGCATAGGGAACGATGATTTCCAGCGTTTCGAGCGTCAGCGGTATCATCGGCAGATGGAATGCCGGCAGGCCGCCCTCGATCGAGGCGAGGTCGCCGACCCGCGGCACGTCGATGCCGAAGCCGATGACGAGCGCCGCGACGACCGCGATTCCGGCCAGCGGCGCCGGAATGGCGCTGGTGATTCTCGGCATCACCCAGATGATCGCCATGGTGACGACGACGAGGCCGAGCATCATGATCAGCGGCCATCCGGTCATCCACACCATCGCGCCGTCGGCGCCGGCATGCTTGAATTGCGACAGCTGGGCAAGGAAGATGACGATCGCCAGCCCGTTGACGAAGCCGAGCATGACCGGATGCGGGACGAGCCGCATGAATTTGCCGAGCCGGAAGATGCCGGCGAGAATCTGGAAAATGCCCATCAGCACCACGGTCGCGAACAGGTATTCGACACCGTGCTGGGCAACCAGCGCGACCATGACCACGGCGAGCGCGCCGGTGGCGCCGGAAATCATGCCGGGGCGTCCGCCGAAGACCGAGGTGATCAGCCCGACCATGAAGGCCGCATAGAGGCCGACAAGCGGATGCACGCCGGCGACGAAGGCGAAGGCGACGGCTTCCGGCACCAGCGCCAGCGCCACGGTCAGGCCTGACAGCAGCTCCGTCTTGAGCGTCAGCGGGTCGAAGGGGGAAAGGTTGCCGTCGCGGCCTGAGAAAGGCAGGCGGCCGGCAAGCGCAGCGAGGGTCGCGCGTGGCATCAATAATCGGTCCGTGTTTGAGGTGGTCCTCTTTGAACCGATTTATTGCTGCAATGCAATACGAAAGGCCGCATGGGAGCCATGCGGCGCCGAATGACGGTCAAAGCCGCCGGCCGGTCTCGGCATGGAACAGGTGCAGCCTCTGCCGGTCGAACACGATTGGCAGCGGATCGGAGAGCGGTTCGCCGGACGGCGTCGACAGCGCCAGTTTCGCGTCGCCGACATGGCCATGGACGAGACGTCCGGCGCCCAGTTCCTCGACATAGTCGATCGCAAGCTCCAGATCGGCCGTCGCGCCCGGTTCCGCCGGTTTCATGTCCTCGGCGCGCACGCCGAGCGTGACAGGACCGTCCGGCACCGTCATGGCGCCGTCCATCACGACCGTCTGGTCGCCGATGACGAGATTTCCGTTCTCGCCGCGCGCCGTGATCAGGTTCATCGCCGGCGATCCGATGAAGCTCGCGACGAAGGCCGATTGCGGCTGGCGGTAGACGTCGAGAGGCGTGCCGATCTGCTCGATGCGTCCGCCATTCAGGACGACGATGCGGTCGGCCATGGTCATCGCCTCGAGCTGGTCGTGGGTGACGTAGATCGAGGTCGTGCCGAGACGCTTCTGCAGCAGCTTGATCTCGCCGCGCATCTCGACGCGCAGCTTGGCGTCGAGGTTCGACAGCGGTTCGTCGAACAGGAAGGCGGCCGGCTCGCGCACGATCGCGCGGCCCATGGCGACGCGCTGGCGCTGGCCGCCGGACAATTGCCGCGGCCGCCGTTCCAGATAGTCCTGCAGCCGCAGGATGGCGGCGGCCTCGGCGACGCGCTTTTCGATGTCGGCCCTGTTCATGCCGCGGTTCTTCAGCCCGTAGGCCATGTTGTTGCGCACGGTCATGTGCGGGTAGAGCGCGTAGTTCTGGAACACCATCGCGATGTCGCGGTCGGCCGGGTCGACGTGGTTGATGACGCGTCCGCCGATGCCGATCTCGCCCTCGGTGATGGTCTCCAGCCCGGCCACCATGCGCAAAAGCGTGGACTTGCCGCAGCCCGACGGGCCGACGAGCACGATGAATTCGCTTTCCCTTATGTCCAGCGATACGGAGTTCACCGCGCGGATGCCGGCCTGGTAGTCCTTGCTGACGCGGTCGATGGTCACATGTGCCATTTGTCTGTTCTCACTTGTCGCTTTCGGTCAGGCCCTTGACGAACCAGCTCTGGAAGACAATCACGACGACGACCGGCGGCAGCATGGCGAGGATCGCCAGGGCCATGGCCTCGTTGTAGTCGGGGATTTGGGAGCCGATCCACACCTGCAGGATCTGCTTGATGCCGCGCACCAGGGTGAAATAGTGCTCGTCGGTGGTGATCAGCGTCGGCCAGAGATACTGGTTCCAGCCATAGACGAACATGATGATGAAGATCGCCGCGATCATGGTGCGCGACAGCGGGATCAGGATGTCGATGAAGAACTTCACCGGGCCCGCGCCGTCGATGCGCGCCGCCTCGACCAGTTCGTCCGGCACCGACTTGAAGAACTGGCGGAAGAAGAACGTGCCCGTCGCCGAGGCGATCAGCGGCAGGATCAGGCCGGTATAGGTGTTGGTCAGTCCCATCTCCTGGACGATCTCGTAGGACGGCAGGATGCGCACTTCCAGCGGCAGCAGCAGCGTCATGAAGATCGCCCAGAACGAGATCGTCGCGAAGGGAAAGCGGAAATAGACGATGGCGTAGGCCGCCATCATCGAGATGACGATCTTGCCGACCGAAAAACCGAAGCCGAGGATCAGCGAGTTGACCATCATGGTCATGCCGTTGACTTCTCCGGTGAAGCCGGTGCCGCGGAAGATGACCGTGCCGTAGGTGTCGAGGAAATGGCCGCCCGGCAGGTATTGCAGGCCTTCGCGGTGAATGGTCACCGGATCCCAGGTCGAGGTCAGGAAGGCGAGGACGACCGGCACGATCATCAGGGCCGAGCCGGCGATCAGGATCGCGTGGTCGGCGACGACGCCCCAGTTGACGCCGCGCCTGGCGGCGAGTCCGGTGGCGGATAGAAGCGGTTTGCGTTTCGGCAATCGTCATGGCTGGTTCCTCAGGTGTAATGAACGCGACGCTCGATCATGCGGAACTGCACCACCGTGAGCACGAGGACGAGAAGCATCAGGATGACGGATTGCGCCGACGACCCGCCGAGGTCGTTGCCGCGGAAGCCGTCGAGATAGACCTTGTAGACGAGCGACACCGGATTGTTGGCGGGCTCGTTCTTGGTCATCAGGTCGAACACGCCGAACGTGTCGAACAGGGCGTAGGTGATGTTGATGATCAGCAGGAAGAAGCCCGTCGGCGCCAGCAGCGGGAACGTCACGGTGAAGAACCGGCGCAGGCCCGATTTGCAGTCGATCAGCGCCGCTTCGCGCACCGCGCGCGGGATCCCCTGCAGTCCGGACAGGAAGAAGATGAAATTGACCGGGATCTGTTTCCAGACCGAGACGACGACCATCGCGACGGCGGTGTCGTAGTAATTGACGCCGAGACGAAGATCCCAGCCGAAGAACTCGGCGACATGGGTCAGCGGGCCGACATGCTGGTCGAACAGCAGGATGCCGAGCATGCCGGCGGCCGGCGGCGCGATGGCGTAGACCCACATCAGAAGCGTGCGGTAGGTCCTGGCGCCGCGCAGCACGCTGTCGGCCTTGACCGCCAGCAACAGCGCGATGGCGAGCGAGAGAAACGTGACGGCGAAGGTGAACACGACGGTGAAGCGGGCGACGCGCTGATATTCGCTCGCGCCGAGCGCGTCGGCATAGTTGTCGAGACCGACGAAGGAGGAGCCGAACCCGAACGGATCCTCGAGATAGAAGGACGAGCGAACAGCTTCGCCGGCCGGCCAGTAGAAGAAGACGATGACGATTGCCAGCTGCGGCAGCAGAAAGAAGTAGGGGAGCCAGCTATGGCCGAATACAACCCGCTTCATGGTCGCTCCAATTCATTTGGGCCTGTTTGACCGGATAAGCGAGAAGGCGCCCGGCTGCCGGGCGCCTTCAGGATCGGTATGCAGGAGCCTTACGAGGCGGTCTTGGCGAAGCGCTCGAGGAGCTTGTTGGATTCTTCCTCGATCGTCTTGAAGCCTTCGTCGACGGTGGTTTCGCCGGAGAAGATCTTGCCGTATTCGCGGTTCATGACGTCGCGGATCTGGACGTAGAAGCCCATCCGGTAGCCCTTGGTCCACTCGCCGGCCGGCAGGTTGAGCTGCTGGATGCCGACTTCGGCGGCTGGCGTGCGCTCATAGTGACCGTCTTTCTTGGCCAGTTCGTAAGCGGCCTGCGTGACCGGCACATAACCGGTTTCGCGGTGCCACAGATACTGGACTTCCGGCGAGGTCAGGTAGGTGAAGAACTTGGCGACGGCGTCGTTCTCTTCCTTCGACTTGCCGGACATCGCAAACAGCGCCGCGCCGCCGATGAAGGACTGGTAGCCATCCGGCTGGGCGTCGCCGACGATGGAGCGCCAGAACGGCAGCGGCGTTGCGCCGAAATCCATGGTGGCCGACTTGGTGAGACCGCCGAACGAGCCCGACGAACCGATCCACAGAGCGACCTCGTTCTGCTCGAACGGCGCCTGGTTGTCGCCCCAGCCCGCGCCGAAGAACTTGAACCAGCCCTTGTCCTGCCACTCGACCATTTTCTTGAACATCATTTTCTGCTGGTCGTTGTTGACCAGGATCTTGGTGCCCTCGACGCCGTCATAGCCGTTGTTGTTGGTCGCGAACTGGACGTTGTTGCGCGACGCGAAGTTCTCGGTGAATTCCCACGGCAGGTGCGACTGCACGAGCGGGATGTAGCCGGCTTCCTTCAGCTTCGGAGCGATGGCTTCGAAGTCTTCCCAGGTTTTCGGCGGCTTGACGCCGGCTTTCTCGAGTGCGCCGGTGTTGGTGTACATGATCGGGGCCGACGAGTTGAACGGCATGCCGATCATCTTGCCCTTGGAATCGGCGTAGAAATAGCGAACGCCGGAGATGTAGTCGTTGATGTCGAAGCCGGCGCCTGCGTCGTTGAGCAGGTCCTGGACCGGGACGACGGCGCCCCTGGCGTTGATGATCGTCGCCGAACCGGCGTCGAAGACCTGGAGGATGTTCGGCTGTTCGCCGGCGCGGAATGCGGCGATGCCGGCCGTCAGCGTCTCTTCGTAGTTCCCCTTGAAGACCGGGGTCAGCTTCACGTCATCCTGCGACGCGTTGAAATTGGTGGCGATCTCGTTGACGACTTCGCCGAGACGGCCGCCCATGGCGTGCCACCACTGGATTTCGGTCTGCGCATAGGCGCCGACCGACGACGACAGCAGGATCCCTGCCGCGAGGATTTGACGGATCATGAATAGTGCCTCCTGGTGACGTTCCAACAATTGAAACGTTGCCAGCGGCCCTAGGAGAGTCCGGTGTAGCTTTCTTGACCGTTTGGTGAAAATACGATGACAGGCGGTGGATTGCTGGGGATGACGTCCCGGCAGGGCACCCAATAACGGCGACTAGCGCCGTTGTGCCTCGGTGAAGCGCCGGAAGGCCGCGAGCGTTTCCTCGCTGACATGGTGTTCGATGCCCTCGGCATCGCGCTGCGCCGTCTCCGGCGGAACGCCGATCGCGACGAGGAACTGCTCGACGATTTCATGCCGTTCGCGCGAGGCCTGGGCGAGCTCCCGGCCGCTATCCGTCAGGAAGACGCCGCGATAGGCCTTGCGCTGGACGAGACCCTCCTCGACCAGCTTGCGCAGCATGCGCGCAACCGTCGGCTGGGCGACGCCGAGCCGTGCCGCAATATCGACCTGGCGCGCCTCGCCGCCTTCGCGGATCAGGTCGTCGATGAGTTCGACATAGTCCTCGGCCAGTTCGCTGCGCCGGGCCTCGCGCGCCTGCTGGAACGCTTCGGTGCGCAGGGCCGGATCGTTCGGCGCATCTCGCTCGTCCGGCTTGATGGCAACATTTTTTCTCACGCGGCCTCCCTTGTTTGCAGTGCAAACTTAGCATATGGAAATAAATATAGCATATGCTATATTGATGGTTGATATCTGGCGCATGGATGGA
Organism: uncultured Alphaproteobacteria bacterium; assembly: GCA_963712205.1. Classification (GTDB taxonomy): domain Bacteria; phylum Pseudomonadota; class Alphaproteobacteria; order Rhizobiales; family Rhizobiaceae; genus Oricola. The sequence goes on from CAVQHF010000010.1 coordinate 34,925, forward strand.
TCGAAGTGACTGACATTGCAATGAAGGACGGCATTACGGGGCGGACCGAATTCGCGATTCGCGAAGTGATGGCGGGCCGGCGCAGCGGAATTCGCGCATTGCTGCCTTTCTTCGGTCCGGCGGTGATCGCCTCGATCGCCTATATGGACCCGGGCAATTTCGCCACGAACATCCAGGCCGGTGCGAAATACGGCTATACGCTGCTCTGGGTGGTGCTTCTGGCCAATTTGATCGCGATGCTGTTCCAGTCGCTGTCGGCCAAGCTTGGCATCGTGACGGGCCGCAACCTCGCCGAAATGTGCCGCGAGACCTATCCGCGCCCGCTGGTCTGGGTGATGTGGGGCGTCAGCGAACTCGCCGCCATGGCGACCGATCTCGCCGAATTTCTCGGCGGCGCCATCGGCCTGTCGCTGCTTGCCGGCATTCCGCTGCTCGAGGGCATGGCGATCACCGCGATCGTGACCTACGGCATCCTCCTGTTCGAGGGACGCGGCTTCCGCTTCATGGAAATGGTCATCGGTTCCATGGTCGTCATCATAGGTCTTTGTTATCTGGTCGAACTGTTTCTGGCGCCCGTCGACTGGGGCAGCACGGCCGTCGGACTGGTGACGCCGAGCCTGCCCGACCAGGGCGCTCTGCTGATCGCCGTCGGCATCGTCGGCGCGACGGTGATGCCGCATGCGGTGTTCCTGCATTCCGGCCTGACCCAGTACCGCACCGTCGCGAAAGACGACCGCGAACGCAGGCTGCTGGTCCGTTTCTCGAACCGCGAGGTCGTCATCGCGCTGGCGGTCGCCGGCATGGTCAACATGGCGATGGTGATCATGGCCGCCGCGGCCTTTCACCTCGGCCACTCGGAAGTCGCCGAAATCGAGACAGCCTACCACACGCTGGCGCCGCTGCTCGGCGCGGCTTCGGCCTCGGTCTTTCTCGTCTCGCTGATCGCGTCGGGCGTCTCCAGTTCCGTCGTCGGCACCATGGCGGGCCAGATGATCATGCAGGGCTTCGTCAATTTCCGCATCCCGATCTGGCTGCGCCGCGCCGTGACCATGGTGCCCGCCTTCATCGTCGTGGCGTTGAACACCAACGCCACCGAAACGCTGGTGCTGAGCCAGGTCGTGCTCTCGATCGCCCTGCCGATCCCGATGATCGCGCTGCTTCATTTCACGTCGAGCCGCCGCGTCATGGGCGATTTCGTCAACAAACGGGCAATCGTCGTCTTCGCGCTGGCGAGCACGGCAATCGTGCTGGGCCTGAACTTCGTGCTGCTGGCCGGCGTGTTCGGGCTGACGATACCGGGCTTCTGAGCCCGGATCGCCAGCCACGTCATCACGGTGCGTTCCTGAACACGCCGAGACGGTTGCCGGTTGTTGACCGGGCGCGCAGGAGAACGGCGATCGCCGTCGCCACGGCCAGTATCTCGGCCGTCGGCCCCGCCATCCAGATCCCGGTTTCGCCGAAGGCGAAGGGAAGCAGGAAGGTCAGCGGCAGGGCATAGGCATAGGTCCGCGTCAGGCTCAGGACCGCCGCGCGCCCCGCTTCGCCGATGGCCTGGAAATAGGCCGACAGCACCGCCAGCGGACCGGCCGCGAACAGCATCACGGTGATGACCGGCAGGATCCGCGCGACCTCGGCGGCGGTCGCGCCGTCCTCGACGAAGAGAAAGCCGATGCGGTGCCGCGCCGCAAACAGGACCGCCTGGGCGGCGCTGTTGTAGACAAGGCTGATCGCAACCGCCAACCGCAGGCTTGCGTCGGAACGATGCCACAGCGACGCCCCGAAATTGTTGCCCGTGATCGTCTGCATGGCCATGTTCAGCCCGAGCAGCGGCAGGTAGACGAAGGTCAGGATGCGCGTGATGATCCCGTAGGCCGCAACGGTTACGGCATAGTGGTCGCCGCTCCACTGGTGCACGGCCGCGATGATCGCGCCCGATCCGAGCGAGATGCCCAGAAAAGTCAGGCTTTGCGGCGCGCCGAGGGCCAGGAACTCGGGCCAGCGCCGAACGAACCCGCGACGCGGCATGCGCCGCAGATGAAGCGGCGTGTCGGCGGCGAGCCGGAAGGCGACGACCGCCAGAAGCGCGAACCCCTGCGCGAAGACCGTTCCCCAGGCAGAGCCAGCGACGCCCCAGTCGAGGACGGCGATCAGCACGTAGTTGAAGCCGATATTCGCCAGCGACGTGGTCAGCGCGATCAGGGCCATCAGCCCCATCCGCCCTTCGCAGCGCAGGGCGTCGGAATTGACCGACAGGAAGAACATCACCGGCGAACAGAAGATGAGGACGGAGATATAGTCGTATCCCATCGACGACAGATCGTCCGAGCCGGCGGCAAGACCGATCATCGCCTTGCCGCCGACGAGGAAGCCGGCGACCAGGATCATGCACACCACGAGCGACAGTCCATGCGCGCCGGCGAAAGCCTCGCGCGCCTTCGCGTGCTCCGCGGCGCCGAGCAGGCGGGCCAGCAGGCTGGCCATGCCCCCGGCGACCAGCGTCGCGAGCGCCACCAGCAGCATGTAGACCGGAAACATCAGCGTGACAGCGGTCAGCGCGTCGGGGCCGACATAGGTGCCGAGGAACAGGGCGTCGATGACGGTCAGGAAACCGTTCATCGCCATGATGAATATGATCGGCGCGGCCGTGCGGGCATAGAGCCCGGGCAGCGGTTGCGTCAGGAAGTTGTTGCGCGGATCGCCAACAGGTCGGGTCATCCCAGGTCTCCCAGGCGCATCGGTTGTCTTGAATGGGGCCCGCTTTGCCATCGGTCCGATGCTTGGGTCGGATCGGGATTTCCAGGGAGGCTTCACCAAAGCTTGCGCTAGCGGGCGGCAGGTGCCTCTGACCAAGCGCTGCACATAAGGATTTGCGGCGCTGGTGTCAATCGGCCTGGCGGAGCGCGACGCGCAACAAAAAAGGCCGGGCGCAAAGCCCGGCCTTTCGCAAGCGTGGCGAGTAAGCGCGTGGCTTACATCATGCCGCCCATTCCGCCCATGCCGCCCATGTCGGGCATGCCGCCGCGCGGCTTCCTTCTTCGGAATTTCGGCGATCATGGCTTCGGTGGTGATCAGCAGGCCGGCGATCGAGGCGGCGTCCTGCAGGGCGGTGCGCACGACCTTGACCGGGTCGACGATGCCCATCTTGATCATGTCGCCATATTCGCCGGTCTGGGCGTTGAAGCCGTAGGTGTTCGACTTCTGGTCCATGATCTTGCCAACGACGATGGAGGCTTCCTCGCCCGAGTTGGTCGCGATCTGACGGGCCGGAGACTGCAGCGCGCGGCGCACGATGTTGATGCCGGCTTCCTGATCGGGATTCGCACCCTTGACGGTGAGCGCCTTGGAAGCGAGCAGCAGGGCCGTGCCGCCACCCGGAACGATGCCTTCTTCGACGGCAGCGCGGGTTGCGTTGAGCGCGTCGTCGACGCGGTCCTTCTTCTCTTTCACTTCGACTTCGGTCGCACCGCCGACGCGGATGACGGCAACGCCGCCAGCGAGCTTGGCAAGACGTTCCTGCAGCTTCTCGCGGTCGTAATCGGAGGAGGTTTCCTCGATCTGGGCCTTGATCTGGCTGACGCGGCCTTCGATATCGGATTTCACACCGGCGCCATCGACGATGGTGGTTTCTTCCTTGGTGATCGAAACCTTCTTGGCGGTGCCGAGCATGTCGAGCGTGACGTTCTCGAGCTTGATGCCGATGTCTTCGGAGATCACCTGGCCGCCCGTCAGGATGGCGATGTCTTCGAGCATGGCCTTGCGGCGGTCGCCGAAGCCCGGAGCCTTGACGGCAGCGATCTTGAGGCCGCCGCGCAGCTTGTTGACCACGAGGGTGGCCAGCGCTTCGCCTTCGACGTCTTCAGCGATGATCAGCAGCGGACGCGAGGACTGCACCACGGCTTCGAGAACCGGGAGCATGGCCTGCAGGTTGGAGAGCTTCTTCTCGTGCAGCAGGATGTACGGGTCTTCGAGGTCCGCAACCATCTTTTCCGGATTGGTCACGAAGTAGGGCGACAGGTAGCCGCGGTCGAACTGCATGCCTTCGACGACTTCCAGTTCGGTCTCGGCGGTCTTGGCTTCCTCGACGGTGATGACACCCTCGTTGCCGACCTTCTGCATCGCTTCGGCGATCATGGCGCCGATTTCGGCTTCGCCGTTGGCGGAGATGGTGCCGACCTGTGCGACTTCTTCCGAGGTCTTGATCTTGGTGGCCTTCTTCTGAAGGTCGCCGACGACTTCGGAAACGGCGAGGTCGATACCGCGCTTCAGGTCCATCGGGTTCATGCCGGCGGCAACGGCCTTGTGGCCTTCCTGCACGATCGACTGTGCCAGGACGGTTGCCGTCGTGGTGCCGTCACCGGCGATGTCGTTGGTCTTGGAAGCGACCTCGCGCAGCATCTGCGCGCCCATGTTCTCGAACTTGTCTTCCAGTTCGATTTCCTTGGCGACCGAGACGCCGTCCTTGGTGATGCGCGGCGCGCCGAAGGACTTGTCGATAACGACGTTACGGCCTTTCGGGCCGAGCGTGACTTTCACTGCATCCGCGAGGATGTTGACACCGGCCAGCATGCGCTCGCGAGCGGTGCGGCCGAATTTGACTTCTTTGGCTGACATTATTCAAACTCCCGGGCGTTTCGCCCATTGCCAATAATCAGAATGAGGTGAGTGGGACGCGGGCTTAGCCGACGATTCCCATGATGTCGGATTCCTTCATGATCAGGAGATCCTGGCCATTCAGCTTGACTTCTGTGCCGGACCATTTACCGAACAGCACGCGGTCGCCGGCCTTGACGTCGAGCGGCTGCACTTTACCGTTTTCGTCACGGGCGCCGGGGCCCACGGAAACGACTTCGCCTTCGGACGGCTTTTCCTTGGCGGTATCGGGGATGATGATGCCGCCTGCGGTTTTTTCCTCGGATTCGACGCGACGAACGACAACGCGATCGTGCAGCGGACGGAAATTCATCTCTGCCATTGACTTTGAACCTTTGAAACGTTGGCTTTGGTTGGATTAGCACTCACTCCTCATGAGTGCTAGCGCGCCGGAGATAGTGATGCCCGCGGCATGAGTCAAGGACACCCGGCCATAGTTTTGCGCGCCCGGGCCTGTTGTCGGCACCGATGGTAAACGGCCGGGGCGTCCGGCGTCCGGTCAGAACCGGTTGGACTCGCCGACGGTGTAGGTGACCGCGCTGTAGAAGGTTTTGGGAAGAATGATACCGCCCAGCGTCAGCCGGGTTGCGGTGGTGACGACAGCTCTCAGGGCGCCGTCGGCACCGCGCGAGAAGACCGGCATGGTGGATGACTGGCCGTGCGGCAGGTCCAGGCTGGTGGCGTAGATTTCGCGGGCAAGGCCGGTGTCGATCTGGCCGTCGGGATGGAAGGCCGCGCTGACGGCCGCTTCCAGCGCCGATGCCGCGGCGCTACGCGCATGGGCGATGCGCCCGTAATCCACGGACAGCCCGGCGCCCATGACGATCGGCACCGACAGCAAGGTCGCGGCGAAACAAAATTCGCCGCACCTTTTTCCGGAAGAAGAAAGGCGCATCGCCATCATGGCATCCTGTCTGACATTCCAACACCGATGGTTGGCCGAGACAGGTTAACGCCCAATCCTTATCCGCCGAGTAAGCCGGAGCGAAGAATTTTAATCATGCAAGATCTTGCAGTCCGGCCGCCGGAGGAACCCGGCGGCCGCGCCCGGCCTTACTTGACGATGCGCAGTTTCGACAGTTCCGCGCCGATGGCGCCGAACGCGTTCTCCAGCGTCGCCTTGCCGGGCGCGTGATAATATTTGCCCGGATCCGATGCGCAATCCTGGAACAGCTGCTGGGTGCTCGAACTCGGGCTCGATCCGAAGGTGACGGTAAAGATGAGGATGTCCTGGTTCTTGGCCGTCGTGCACAATGACAGCAGCCGGTCGTCGACAATGCCCTTCGCGGTGTTCTTGTTGGTCGTGCCGAAAATCGCGTCGGCCTGACTTTCGCCGAGCCGGCCATAGGCCGTGTAGTCGGAATAGCCCGGATCGGGAGAATTCGGGCCGGCATTGCTCGGCAGGTCGTAGAAGAGGTTGTCGCCGTCGGTCATCATCACGATCGCCTTGCGCCAGCGCGGGCTGTCCCACAGCGTGGCGCCGGTCTTCGGATCGATTTCCGTGCTCTGGGTGAAAGGAGCGCCGGGCGACAGCGTGCGGATGCCCCAGGCCATGCCGATGTCGCCGAGCGTGCCGCCGCGGTTCCACGCCGACAGGGCGCCGACCGCCGCGGTGACGTCGTCGTAGGAATTGGTCAACGGCAGGATCGGTGTCGGGCAGCCGATATTCGGTCCGGTGATCCCGTTGGAATTGTAGAGCCCGCCGGGATAGATCGTCGTCGGATCGGACAGGGTATAATTGTTGTCGACCGACGGCTCCCAGAAGAAGGGCTGCCATTTTTCGACGTCGGGCCCGGTGTCGGCGATGGAATTGGCGCCACTGCGTTCCATCACGCAACCCTTCCATGCGTCCTTCTGGGCCGGGTCCAGCGGGCCGTAGCTGTGCGTGCCGACGATCGACGACGCTTCCGCGCCGGGATTGACGGTCGCCGCATAGGGAACGATCGCGACGCGCAGGTCTTCCGGCGTGCTCTCGCCGTCGAAGATGGCGTCGACGAGGATATCGGATGCGCCGCGCAGCAATTCGATCTTCGACGGGCTGTCACTCCACATCGAACCGGTATTGTCGAGCACGAGGCTGACCAGCAGGCCGCCGCCGGCGCGCTTCACCTGGGTCGACGCCGCCACCTGGACCTCGCTGACCTGCAGGATCGACATGAACAGCGTCTTCATCGTCGCCGTTCCGTTCACTGTGATGATGTCGCCGGAGACGCTGGTCGAGACGGAAGTGAGGCTGGCGTCGGCAAGCGAGAAGTTCTTGGCGACGAACTTGTCGGCGAGCGCGTCGAGCGTCGCCTGGTCCTGGTAGACGGTGGCGACGGCCAGCGCCGACGCGTCGACCGCCGATTGCAGATGATAGCGCGTCAGGAGGAACCGCGATCCGTCGATGGAAAAGCCGACCGCGGCGAGGAGCGGAACCAGAAGAATCGCAAAACTGACCGCCGTCGCGCCGCGGCGGTCGCCGCCAAGCGCCTTCAGGCGGGCGAGCAAATGCGGCAGATGCCGCGGCCGGACGGCTTTCGTTTCCTGTTCGTCTCTTGTCATCATGGCGGCGCCTCCCGGGTCGCTCTCGTCACGCCGGCGGGATGTAATCCCAGTTCGGGTCGTATTCGGAAACTGCCCCGTCCATGGCGATCGCGCGGGTTTCGCGCGGACGGAAATAGGCAATGGATGAAAGGGTGCGGGCCTTCGAAGCCCATACATAGTTGAACGGGCTCGTATAGTTCAGATGCGCCTCGAACCGGAGCACGGTGTCCGTCGGAAGGCCCATGCCGGCGACGTCGCTGACGTCCGGTGTCACGGCCGCGGCGCCCGCCGCGCGCGTCCACAGAAGCACCGGCGTGCCGTCGGCCTTGAAGCCGATGCTGGAGACCTGGATATTGACGGTCCGGCTGGCGTCGAAGCCCTTGATCATCTGGTCGGCGGTGTTGAGGATCGCCGTGATCGAAGCCGTCGTCAGCGTCGGCTCGCGCGCGAGGATGTCGCCCGACTGGTGCACGTAACGCAGGAACTGGTCCTCCGTCGCATTGTCGACATAGACTTCGGCGAGCCCGAAGGCGAGAAGCAGCATGACCGGCAGCAGCAGGACGAATTCCATCGCGGCGACGCCGCGCCTGTTGCGCACGAAGCGGCGCATCGCGCCCCGGAGGAGCGGGAAAGGCCGGCGATGTGTTGCGAAGGTCTCCATGGCGGCTCCTAGAACGGCTCGTTCTTGAAAATGGAGAATCCGACCATGATGACCGGCGCGCCGTTCGGTTGCAGGATGTCCCTCAGAAACGGCGTGACGAACTCGAATGTCGCCGAGGCGCGCATGGCCGTGATCTGCGCCGTGCCGCCCGGCTGGAATACGAAATTGGTCGGCTTGCCCGTGGAATCGAAGGTCGCGGTCGGAAAGACCACATCGGCGACGGTCGCGAATTTGCGGACATCGAGATAGACCTGCGAACAGTTGAAGACGATTTTCGCCGCGTCGCAGACATCGGCGTCGAAATCGGCCTTGGGGGTCGCGCTTTTCTGGATCTCGCCCGTCTGGATATGGCGGCCGGCCTGCGACAGCACGAATTTCAGATGGCTCTGCTTGTAATAGTAGACGGACGTCTCGATGGTGGTGAAGACAAGGAACAGCAGGACCGGGGCGATCATGCCGAATTCGAGGGCCGCGTTCGCGGATGTGCTGCGCCAGAAGCCGCCGATCGTGCGGCGAACAAGCTGGACGGCTTTTGCACCGCCGAAAAGGCGTTTGTGGTGCATGAATTCCATCGGCCACGGCATCCGTTAGAACCTGTGGTTTTATCAGCCGTTGCTTTTTGTCCCGTTCACGCCGAGGCGGGCATTCTTGCTTGCGTCTTCACGCACGGTTAACGATTGTGCCGCGCTGTTACCGTGCGCAAGCCGGATCCGACGGCTTCCAATTGCGCCGGAAACACTCTAATCGGTCGCCGACCACCCGGCCCGGCAACGGCCGGAGAAACCAAAACTCTGGCGCCGCGCGGGCGCAAATCGGGAACAGGCAATTGGGCGTTCGGCAAATCGCATCCCTGGCGGAAATCACCGGCGGCTACGACGCCGTTTTCTGTGACGTCTGGGGCGTCCTGCACAACGGCGTGCGCTCGTGGACGGCGGCATGGAAAGCGCTCGCCGCCGAGCGCGAGGCGGGCAGGGCGGTCGTGCTGATCACCAACGCGCCGCGCCCGAAGGGACCGGTCGCCGAACAACTGGCGAGCCTCGGCGTGCCGGCGGAAGCCTTCGACGACATCGTCACTTCGGGCGACGTCACCCGTGCGCTGATCAGCCAGAATGCCCGCATGGTCTTCCATATCGGCCCGGATCGCGACATGTCGCTCTATGACGGCCTCGATGTCGAACTGGTAGAGGAACGCGAGGCCTCGGTGGCCGTCTGCACCGGGCTCTTTGACGACGATAACGAGACGCCCGCCGATTACCGCGAGATGCTGCAGCGGCTGCGCGCGCGCGACCTGCCCTTCATCTGCGCCAATCCGGACATCGTCGTCGAGCGCGGCGACCGGCTCGTTTATTGCGCCGGCGCGCTGGCGAAGGATTTCGGCATGCTCGGCGGCCGCACGCTGATCGCCGGCAAGCCGCACGCGCCGATCTATCACGAGGCGATGGCGCGCGCCGCCGCAGCGCTCGGGCGTGACCTCGACCGGTCGCGCGTGCTCGCCATCGGCGACGGGCTGACGACGGATGTGAAGGGGGCGATGGATTACGGTCTCGATCTCCTCTTCGTCTCCGACGGCATCCATGCGCGCGAATACGGAACGCCCGGCAATCCGGACTACGAGAAAATGACCGCCCATCTCGACGGCTTCGGCGCCCATCCCGTCGCCACCATGACGAAACTTGCCTGAACGGAGCGGCATGGCGATGTTCCGGTTCAAATCCATTCAGAATCTTCCCGACGCCCTGCGCGGCTCCGTCGTCGCAATCGGCAATTTCGACGGCGTGCATCGCGGCCACCAGTCGGTGCTCGAAACGGCGCTCGGCTTCGCGCGCGACCACGATTGCCCGGCGCTGGTGCTCACCTTCGAGCCGCATCCCCGTCAGCTGTTCCAGTCGGACGTGCCGCTGTTCCGCATCACGCCGGCGCACATGAAAGCCGATATTCTGCGCGCGCTTGGCTTCGACGGTGTCATCGAGATCCCGTTCACCCGCGAATTCGCCAGCCACACCGCCGACGAATTCGTCGACCGGGTCCTCGTCGGCGGCCTCGCGGCGCGCCAGGTCGTTACCGGGTTCGATTTCCACTTCGGCAAGAACCGCCAGGGCGGGCCGGCCTTCCTGATGGAGGCGGGCGAAACGCGCGGCTTCCATGTGACCCTGGTCGACGCCTTCCGGGACGACGAGGCCGAGGTGGTCTCGTCCAGCCGCGTGCGCGACAGGCTGCATGCCGGCGATCTCGCCGGCGCCAACGACCTGCTCGGGTATCGTTACCGCGTCGAGGCGGAGATCGTGCGCGGCAAGCAGTTGGGCCGTACGCTGGGTTATCCGACCGCCAACATGGCGCTGCCCGAAAACGCCGCGCTGCGGCACGGTGTCTACGCGGTGCGGTTTTTTCGCCCCGGCGGCGCGTCTTACGACGGGGTCGCTTCATTCGGCCGCCGCCCGACGGTCGACGAGGATGGCGTCGCGCTGCTTGAGACCTATGTCTTCGGCCTCGACGAGGAGATCTACGGCGAGACCTGCACGGTCGCGGTCTGCGCCTTTCTGCGCGGCGAGGAGAAGTTCGACTCGCTGGAGGCGCTGACCATCCAGATGAAGACGGACGAAGACGAGGCCCGTGCAATCCTCGCTGCGATCGAACCGCTGAGCGAACTCGACCGCAAGCTGACTTTCTAGCCGGCTTTTGCCGCTGCCGGCTCTTCGTTTTCTTCCTCGCCGCCCCAGGAAAAGAGCATTTCCAGAATCGGCCCGAGGCCCCTGCCGCGCGCAGTGAGCGAATATTCGGTCTTTGGCGGGATGGTCGCGAAGGCGCGGCGGTGCAGAATGCCGTCCTCCTCCAGTTCGCGCAGTTGCTGGGTCAGTGTCTTGTGGCTGATCGAGGGGATGGCGCGCTGCAGTTCCCCGAAGCGCATGGTCTTCAGGCTCAGGAAGTAGAGAATGGCGGGTTTCCACTTGCCGCTCATGGAATTCAGCGCCCGCACGGCAGGGCAATTGAGCGGGTCAATCGTGTGCCACGTGTCGAGATCCATGGTTACCTCCAGGTGCGTTTCGAACAAAAAAGTGCATACTTTTCAATAATTTAAGGATCGGATATGGATCCTGCACCCCGCATGAAACAGGAAGGCAGGCCATCATGCAAGCGCAGGTAGTCCGGGTTCCGATCGCCCCGATGCACATGATCAACGCCTATCTCGTCATCGGCGACGGCGGGGTGGTGATCGTCGATGCGGGACTGCCGGGGTCGGCGCCGCGTTTCGAACAGGCGCTCGCGCGTCACGGCAAGCGCTTCGCCGACGTCCGGCTGATCGTCGTCACGCATGCCCATGTCGATCATGCCGGGGCGGCGGCGCGCCTGCGCGAACTGACCGGCGCCCCGATCCTCGCACATCGCGCCGACAGGCCCTTCTATACCCAGGCGGAGCCGGTCCGCTACTGCCCGACAGGTCCCTTCGGGCGGCTGTTCAAGGCATCCGGCGTCGCCAATGCCGCCTATGACGGCTTCGAGGCGGATATCGAACTGACCGGCGACGATCATTTTCCGCTGTATCGCTTCGGGGTCGCCGGTTCGGTGCGCTTTACCCCCGGACACACGAGCGGCTCGCTTTCGGTGCATCTGGAGAGCAGGGACATGCTGGTGAGCGATCTCGTCTCTTCCGGCATTCTTCTTGGCGGCATCATCCGGCTCGGCAGCCCGAAGCGCCCGCCTTTCGAGGACGATCCGCAACTGGTCGCCCGGCAGCTCGATGCGCTGATCGCGGCCGGCGGCGAGCGGTTCCATGTCGGCCATGGCGCGACCCTGACCACCGACCGGATCCGCCGCCATATCCAAATGCTCGAGCGCCTGCCGCACCGGTCCGCGAATAGATAGGATCAGGTTCGTCCGGCCTGCGGCGACATTATCCCTTTTCACGCAGGCACTGCGTTGCTAAATACCGCGCCATGACCACGGCCCGTTTCGCCATATTTCGAATTATTGGCCCGGCCTGCCGCTGAAAAAGCGCCGCAGGGCCGGGAAAACGCGCATTTTTTCGCGCACCCCATCCGATTTTCCGTTATTGACCGCTCAACCTTTCCGCTGAGCCCTAAACGAATGCAGACGAATGACCGATTCCGCTGAACACCAAAGCGCTGGATTATTCCAGCACGCTCTATCTGCCGCAAACCGATTTCCCGATGCGCGCCGGACTTCCCAAGAAGGAGCCCGAGATCGTCGCCCGCTGGCTCGACCTGGGCCTCTACAAGAAGCTCCGCGAGGACGCCAGGGACCGCCCGCGCTACGTGCTGCATGACGGCCCGCCCTACGCCAACGGCAACATCCATATCGGCCACGCGCTCAACAAGATCCTGAAGGACGTCATCACCCGCTCCTTCCAGATGCGCGGCTACGATTCCAACTACGTGCCCGGCTGGGACTGCCACGGCCTGCCGATCGAATGGAAGATCGAGGAACAGTACCGCGCCAAGGGCAAGAACAAGGACGAGGTGCCGGTCAACGAGTTCCGCAAGGAATGCCGCGACTTCGCCGCCCACTGGATCAGGGTCCAGACGGAGGAGTTCCAGCGTCTCGGCATCGAGGGCGATTTCGAAAAGCCCTACACGACGATGGATTTCCATTCGGAAGCCCGCATCGCCGGCGAACTGCTGAAATTCGCCATGTCCGGCCAGCTCTATCGCGGCTCCAAGCCGGTGATGTGGTCGGTCGTCGAGCGCACCGCGCTGGCCGAGGCCGAGGTCGAGTACCAGGACTACGAGTCCGACACGATCTGGGTGAAGTTTCCGGTTGTGAACGGCCCCGACGACCTGAAGGGTAACTTCGTCGTCATCTGGACGACCACGCCCTGGACGATCCCCGGCAACCGCGCGATCTCCTATTCGTCGCGCATCGCCTACGGCCTTTACGAGGTCACGGCGGCCGAGAACGATTTCGGCCCGCAGCCGGGCGAGAAACTGGTCTTCGCCGACGCGCTGGCCGAAGAGTGCTTCGCCAAGGCCAAGCTCGAATACAGGCGTCTGCGCGACGTGAAGGCCGACGAACTGGCAACCGATCACCTGCGCCCATCCGCTGCAAGGTCTCGGCGGCGGCTACGAGTTCGCCGTCCCGCTGCTCGAGGGCGAGCACGTGACCGACGACGCCGGCACCGGCTTCGTCCACACCGCGCCCGGCCACGGCCGCGAGGACTTCGACGCCTGGATGGATCACACGCGCGCGATCTCGAAGCGCGCGGCATCTCCACGGCGATCCCCTTCACCGTCGACGATGCCGGCTTCTTCACCGGCGACGCGCCGGGCTTCGGCCCGGATCGCGACGGCGGGCCGCGCGCGTGATCGACGACAAGGGCAAGAAGGGCGACGCCAACCAAGCCGTCATCACCGCTCTGATCGAGGCGGACAGGCTGTTCGCGCGCGGCCGGCTGAAGCATACCTATCCGCATTCCTGGCGCTCGAAGAAGCCGGTCATCTTCCGCAACACGCCGCAATGGTTCGTCCACATGGACATGGATCTCGGCGACGGCTCGACGCTGCGCACCCGCGCGCTCAAGGCCATCGACGACACCCGTTTCGTGCCGAAGGCCGGCCAGACCCGCCTGCGCGCCATGATCGAGGACCGGCCGGACTGGGTGCTTTCCCGTCAGCGCGCCTGGGGCGTGCCGATCTGCGTCTTTGCCGACGAGGACGGCAATGTGCTGAAGGACGAAGCCGTCAACAAGCCGCATCCTGGAAGCCTTCGAGGCCGAAGGCGCGGACGCCTGGTTCGCCGACGGCGCCAAGGAGCGCTTCCTCGGCAACGATCACGATCCGGCCAAGTGGATCCAGGTGACCGACATTCTCGATGTCTGGTTCGATTCCGGTTCGACCCACGCCTTCACGCTGGAGGACCGCCCGGACCTGAAATGGCCGGCCGACGTCTATCTGGAAGGCTCCGACCAGCATCGCGGCTGGTTCCATTCCTCGCTGCTGGAAAGCTGCGGCACCCGCGGCCGCGCGCCCTACGACACCGTCATCACCCACGGCTTCACCATGGCCGAGGACGGCAGGAAGATGTCGAAGTCGCTCGGCAACACCGTGATCCCGCAGGACGTGATGGCGCAGTCGGGCGCCGACATCCTGCGCCTGTGGGTCATGAACACCGACTACTGGGAAGACCAGCGCCTCGGCCAGACGATCATCCAGACCAACATCGACGCCTATCGCAAGATGCGCAACACGGTCCGCTGGATGCTCGGCAGCCTTGCCCATGACGAGGGCGAGAGCGTCGACCATGCCGACATGCCGGAGCTCGAACGGCTGATGCTGCACCGGCTGTGGGAGCTCGATGCCGTCGTCAACAAGGGCTACGACGATTTCGACTTCAAGCGCATCTCGCGCCACCTGCTCGATTTCATGGTGCTCGAACTGTCGGCCTTCTATTTCGACATCCGCAAGGACGCGCTCTACTGCGAGGCGCCGTCGAGCGTGAAGCGCAAGGCGGCGCTGCAGGTCGTCCATCACATCTTCGACCGGGTGGTGACCTGGCTGGCGCCGATGCTGCCGTTCACGATGGAGGAGGCCTGGCTGTCGCGCCATCCCGACGCGGTCTCGGTGCATCTGGAGCAGTTCCGCAAGTGCCCGGACGCGTGGCGCGACGACGAACTGGCGGCGAAGTGGAAGAAGGTGCGCGCGGTGCGCCGCGTCGTCACCGGCGCGCTGGAGATCGAGCGCAAGGAGAAGCGAATCGGCTCCTCGCTGGAGGCCGCTCCCTTCGTCCACGTCACCGATGGCGCGTTGCGCGAGGCGATCGAGGATCTCGACATGGCCGAGATCTGCATCACCTCGGGTGTTTCCGTCTCCTCGACGCCGGCGCCCGACGGCGCCTTCACCCTGCCCGACGTCAACGGCGTGGCGGTGGTTCCGGCGCTGGCGAAGGGCCGCAAATGCGCGCGGTCGTGGCGGGTCACGGAGGATGTCGGGTCCGACCCCGAATTCCCGGACGTTTCGGCCCGAGATGCCGCGGCATTGCACGAACTGCGCAAGCTTGGACGCATCTGATGCCGGTGCGGCAATGCGTGCGGCCGATTGGCCCGCGCATTGCCGATTGCACCATTTTTCGCTAGAGCATCATCAATTCGCCGGATTTACCGGTCAGCGCCAAGGCATATCGGGCACAACGCCTTTGACGACAGGAATGGCAGAACCGTCATGAAGCAACAATACCGCCTTACCCGGATCGCAGCCCTCGGCGCGCTCGGGGCCAGCGTGCTGACCCTTACGGGATGCATGGGACCGACCTACGGCACCGACAAGCCCGCGATGACACAGTTTTTCGACGATCTTGGCGGCACGATGCGGCTCGGCAAGAAGAAGAAGGCGGCCATCGACTACAAGCCGCGGCCGGGCCTCGTGCAGCCGTCGGACACGTCGACGCTGCCCGAACCGCAGCAGAACATCGCCGACACGTCCGGCCAGTGGCCTGAATCGCCGGAAGAACGTCTTGCCCGCATTCGCAAGGACGCGGACGAGGGCAAATACGTCCCCGGTCTGGCCAGGACCGAAAAATCCCAGGAGACCGACACGTCCCTGAGGACCAACAATACCCAGACTGTGGACCGCAAGACCCGGACGGCGGCGAACAAGCAGTTGCAGAGCAATGTCCGCCCGGTCGCCGCGCCTGGACAGCGCATCTACCTGACCGATCCGCCGGCCGAATACCGCAAGCCCGCGGAAACCGCGCCTTACGGCGATCTCGGCGAGAGGGAAGCGGTCAAGGAGCGCGCCCGCAAGAAGGCGAATGCCGAACCGAAGACCGGTTGGCGCAAGCTGGTTCCCTGGCTCTGACCGGCAGCTACGGACCGCGTTTTTCCTGAAAGAAGGATTTCAGCAGGCTCGACGCCTCGCTTTCGCCGATCCCCGCATAGATGTCGGGGACATGGTGGCAGGTGGGGCTCGAGAAGAATTTCACGCCCGAAACCACCGCGCCGCCTTTCGGATCGTCGGTCGCGTAGTAGAGCCGGCGGATGCGCGCAAACGAGATCGCCGCCGCGCACATCGTGCAGGGTTCGAGAGTCACGTAGAGGTCGCAGCCCTCGAGCCGTTCCTGTTCCAGGTTGCCGCAGGCTTCGCGTATCGCCAGCAGTTCCGCGTGGGCGGTCGGATCGTTGAACTCGCGGGTGCGGTTGCCGGCGGACGCCACGACCAGGTTGCCGCGCACGATGACGGCGCCGATCGGCACCTCGTCGCGCTCGCCGGCCAGGCGGGCCTCGCGGATCGCGAGGTCCATGAAGCTCGGCGGTGCGGCGCTCGGATGTTCGGACAAAGTTTCTCTCGCAAGACCGGCCCCTGCCTGATAGGGAGCCGTTGAAAAAGGCAAACAGCAAATGGCGAATGAAGACAAGCCCCGCGGGCGGCCAGGCAAGCCGGCAGCCGGCGGCAGGGATCGCGCAAAGGGCGCGCGGCAGCAGGGCCCCGGCGGCAAGGACGGCGGCGGGCTGCGCTCGCGCGGCTTCAAGGACACACCCGGCGGCGGCAAGCCGGGCGGCAAATCGCGCGGCTTCAGGGACCGGCCCGACGGAGCGGGCGAGCGCAAGCCGCGCGCCTTCCCGGATCGCCCGCGCACGCCAAGAGACAGGCCTGAACGCGACAGGCCCGAACGCGACAGGCCCGAGCGCGCCGCGCCGCGCGAACAGCAGGTCGCAGCCGTGGAAACGGATACGGCTGCCCGGGCCGAACCCGAGCGCATCGCCAAATATCTCGCCCGCGCCGGCGTCGCGTCGCGCCGCGACGCGGAGCGCATGATCGAGATGGGCCGGGTAACGCTGAACGGCGCGAAACTGGAATCGCCCGCCATCAACGTCACGCCGAACGACGTCATCCTCGTCGATGGCCAGCCGATCCCGGAGATCGAACGCACGCGGCTGTGGCTCTACCACAAGCCTGCGGGCCTCGTGACGACCAATCGCGATCCGGAAGGCCGTCCGACCGTCTTCGAGAAACTGCCGAAGGACCTGCCGCGCGTATTGTCCGTCGGCCGCCTCGACATCAACACCGAAGGCCTTCTGCTGCTGACCAATGACGGCGGGCTGGCCCGCATGCTGGAATTGCCGCAGACCGGCTGGCTGCGCCGCTACCGCGTCCGCGCCCACGGCAAGGTCGAACAGAAACGTCTCGACGAGCTGAAGAACGGCATCGCCGTCGACGGTGTCTTCTATGGCGCCATCGAAGCCGAACTCGAGCGGGAGCAGGGCGCCAATGTCTGGCTGACCGTCGGCCTCCGCGAGGGCAAGAACCGCGAGGTCAAGAACATCCTCGGCGCGCTCGGCCTCGACGTGAACCGCTTGATCCGCATTTCCTTCGGTCCGTTCCAGCTCGGCGAGCTGCCGGAAGGCGCCGTCCTCGAGATCAAGGGCAAGACATTGCGCGACCAGCTCGGCGATCGGCTGATCGAAGAGGCGGGCGCGAATTTCGACGCTCCGGTTCGCAAAGCCTTCTCCAACAAGCCGGTCAGGGCCGACGAGGAGGGCGAGACCCGCCTGGTGCAGGTGAAGAAAAGCGGCGACTGGGTATCGGCCTCGCCGGTCCGGCAGGAAACCGGCAAGGGCGGCGAGCGCAAGCGTTTCGATCGCGATGACGCGCTGTCGCGCCTCGACACCAGGAAACCCGAACGTGGCGACAGCAAGCCCGGCAAGCGTGCCGGCCCGTCTGCGGGCGGCGATACCGACAAGCAGCGTCACGGACGGTCTTCCAATGTCTGGATGGCGCCCGGCGCGCGTCCGCAGGGCAAGAAGCCGAAGCCTCGGCCCGAGGGCGGCAAGCCCGGCCCGAAGCGCGGTCCGCGACCCGGCGGACCGAAGCGGAAAGGCTGACAGGTGCGTGTCGTCGGCGGAGCGTTTCGCGGGCGCACGCTCGCCTCGCCGAAGCCCGGCGCCGCCGGCATCCGCCCGACGACGGACCGCACCCGCGAAAGCCTGTTCAACATCCTCGCCCACAACTGGCCCGATAAGCTCGACGGCGCGCGCGTGCTCGATCTTTTCGCCGGAACGGGCGCCGTCGGCATCGAGGCGCTGTCGCGCGGCGCCGCCATGGCGCTGTTCATCGAGCAGTCGGCGGAAGGCCGAGGCCTTATCCGCGCCAATATCGAGGCGTTCGGATTGCAGGGGCGCAGCAAGCTGTTCCGGCGCGATGCGACCCGAATGGGTGACGTCGGCACGATGGAGCCGTTCGATTTCGTCTTTGCCGACCCGCCTTACGGCAAGGGGTTCGGCGAACGCGCGCTCGCCGCGCTGCGCGACGGCGGATGGCTGAAACCGGACGCGCTGGTCGTGGTCGAGGAAGCCGCGACGGCGGGTTTTTCACCGCCGGACGGCTTCAGGCTTGCCGACTCGCGCGAATTCGGCGACACCCGTATGTATTTCATGATTGGCGGTTGCGATGACCGAACTGGTTAGGAAAGACGAGGAAAGGCAGCCGGCCGCCTCCGGCGGCCCGACGGTTGCGGTCGCCTTCGGCGGCGGCGGCGCGCGCGGTCTTTCGCATATCCACGTCATCCGCGCCCTCGACGAGATGGGCATCCGTCCGGTGGCGATCAGCGGCGCCTCGATCGGCGCGATCATGGGCGCCGCGATGGCGAGCGGCATGTCGGGCGACGAGATCAAGGACTACGTGATCGGCATGCTCGGCAACCGCGCCGACATCGTCGCGCGCCTGTTCCGCCGTCCCGCCTCCATCGCCGCTGTGGTCGATCGCGGGTTCCGCATCGGCCAGTTCGACGTGCAGCGCATCCTCCAGAATTTCATGCCCGACACGATCCCGCATGATTTTTCCGAACTCGGCATTCCGCTTCACGTCATCGCGACGGATTTCTACGGCCATCACGAGACGGTCTTTTCCGAGGGGGAATTGTGGTCGGCACTCGCCGCATCAGCGGCGATACCGGCGTTGTTCAGGCCGGTGCGCCGCGACGGCCGCATCTTCATCGACGGCGGGATTTTCAATCCCGTGCCCTACAACCATATCGTCGACAAGGCCGACATCGTGCTCGGCATCGACGTGGTCGGCACGCCGCGCGGCGATCCGCGCCGTATTCCCAAGCCGATCGACAGCCTCTACGGCACCTCGCAATTGATGATGCGCTCGATCCTGAAGCTGAAACTGCAGCTGCAGCCGCCGGACGTGTTCATCCAGCCGCCGGTCTCCAATTTCCGGGTGATGGACTTTCTCAAGGCCAAGCAGATCATCGCGATGACGGAACCGGTCCACGACGAGGTCAGGCGCAAGCTCGAGCAGGCCATCGAGGCGCGGTTGAAGGCGCCTGTTGCAGGCTAACCCAGCGTTGCCGCCTTGCCGGTCGTGAACGGCGAATTCGCCGTCGGCGGGGGGCCGGGCATCCGGTCGTGATCGGGCCTGTCGCGCTGCTCGATGGTGCCGATGACGCGAAAGCACAGGAAAACCGCGGCGATCCCGAATACCACCGCGCCCAATGCCCAGCCCGCGATGACGCCGGTCGCACCATAATATTGTGCGCCGAGCCACACGAAAGGGATGACGCCAAGCGTCGAGCGGCCCCAGTTGAGCAGGGTCGAATAGAGCGCGAAGCCGAGATTGTTGAAGGCGGCGTTGGCGACGAAGAGTGCGCCGTTGAACAGGAAGCTGCCGGCCGCGAAGAGGCAGAAGAACACCACCAGCGCATGCGCTTCGCCCGTCGCCCGGAAGATGCCCGCGATCTCGTGCGAGAACATTGCAAGCAAGCCCCATACGACCAGCACGTAGAGCGTCGTGAAGATCAGCGCGTCGCGCATCGTGTCGGACAGCCGCGGATAGAGCCGCGCGCCGTAGTTCTGGCCGAGGATCGGCCCGACGGCGCCGGACAGCGAGAAGATCACCCCGAAGGCGACCGGAATGACCCGGCCGATGATCGCCCAGCCGGCGACCGCGCCGTCGCCAAAGGAGGCGATCTGCGCGGTGACATAGGCATTGCCGACCGGCGTGGCGAGTTGGGTCATGACCGCCGGGCCGGCGATGCCGAGGAACGGGCGCAGCTTCGTCCGGAACGCGGCGAGGTCCGGGAGGCTGATCAGCCCGTGTACCACTGATGCGCCGTAGAGGCCGACGCCGAGCAGGGCGAGCCGCGAAAACAGGGTCGACAGCGCGGCTCCGGTGATCCCGAGATCGAGGCCGAAGATCAGGATCGGGTCCATTACCGCCGCCACCATGCCGCCGGCCAGCGTCACATACATGGCGCGCTTGGCGTCGCCGATGCCACGCAGGATACCCGACGCGCCCATGCCGATCGCCATGATCGGCGTCGACGGGAAGACGATGCGCAGGAAGCCGTCGGCAAGCGCATGCGTCTCGCCCTGCGCGCCGAGCATCGACAGCAATTCGGGAATGAAGATCCAGGCGAGCGCCGAGATCGCCGTCATGGTAATACCGAGATAGACCAGCGACGCGCCGCCGGATTTCGCCGCTTCGTCACGGTCCCCGGCGCCGAGCGCCCGCGATACCAGCGCGCCGGTGGCGATGGTGCAGCCGATCGCCACCGAAACGGTGAAGAACATCAGCGTGCCGGCGTAGCCGATCGCGGCGGCCAGTTCCGCCTGCCCGAGCAGCGAGATGTAGAACAGGTTCAGCGCGTCGACCGCGAAAACCGAGATCAGGCCGACCGAACCGGTCAGCGTCATGGTGACGACGTGGCCCATGGTCGAGCCGGTCGTGAATTTCGCCTTGCTGCCCGCCGCCGGTCCCGCCATCGAAAGCTCCTAGCTGCGCGAAGACGGCGTCGAGCGAGGCGAAGCCCTTGAATTCAAGCGCGTTGCCGGACGGATCGCGGATGAAAAGGGTGGCCTGTTCGCCGGGTTCGCCGGCAAAGCGGATCATCGGCCGGTGCAGCCAGTCGATGCCTTCGGCCGCTTCGAGCCGCGCCGCCAGCTTCTTCCAGTCGTCCATGGGCAGCACGACGCCGAAATGCGGGATCGGCACGTCCTTGCCGTCGACGGCGCCGCTCGATCCGGCGCTGCCGCCGGTGCGCAGATGCGCCGACATCTGGTGGCCGAACAGGCTGAAATCGGTCCAGGTCTCGGACGACCGCCCGGGCTTGCATCCGAGCACGTCGCAGTAGAACCGCCGCGTCGTCTCCAGGTCGTCGACCGGAAAGGCGAGATGAAACGGCGTCAGGGTCATTGATGTTTCCTCCTCGAACGCCGGTTCGGCGGTGTTGGCGCCGTCTCCGGTGACATAGACCTTCGCTTCGCGGCGCGGCTTGACCAGCGGTTCCGGCGTGACCGGGCGGGTGTGCAGCATGTCGCCGCCGGCATGGATGCCTTCGGCCTGCTGTATCAGCAGCCGCGCGGCGTCGCGTTTTTCGACGTCCTCGGCGATCGCCTGCGCCAGCTCCTCCGGCGTGCCGAGTGCCGCCAGCGTCCGCTTGCCGAATTCGAGGCCGGATTTGAAGGTCTCGCGCATTTCGTAGTCGACGCCGCGCGCCCTCAGTTCGAGCGTGTGGGTGCGGTCGTACGAACGCACGAAGAGCTTGGCGTCGGGATATTCCGACTGGACGAGATCGACGATCTTGTCGGTGATCTCCTTTTTCTGGGTGCAGACGGCGACGATCTTGGCGCGCTTGATGCCGGCGGCCTCCAGCACGTCCTTGCGCGTGCCGTCGCCGAAATAGATGCGGAAGCCGAATTTCTGCGCCGAGCGTACCCGGTCGGCCGAATGGTCGATGATGGTCACGTCCGATCCGCCGGAAAGCAGGATCTGCGAGGCGATCTGGCCAAAGCGCGAGAAGCCGACCATCAGCACGTCGGCGCCGGCGTCCTTGAAGTCCTCGTCCATCTCCTCCGGTTTTTCGTCGCGCACGAGGAAGCGGCCGAGCATGACGCTGAGCGGCGTCAGCGCCATCGACAGCGTGACGACGGAGACGAGCTGCGATGCGGTCTCCAGCGGGAAGATGCCCATGGCGACGGCTGTCGAAAACAGGACGAAGCCGAATTCGCCGCCCTGCGGCAGGATCAGCGCGGTGCGCACGCTGACGTCGTGCTCGGTGCCGAACAGGCGGCACAGCACATAGACGACGACCGCCTTGACGCCCATCAGCACCGGAACGGCGAGCAGGATCGCCAGCCAGTTGTCGAGGATGACATCGATCTGCAGCGACATGCCGATGGCCATGAAGAACAGGCCGAGCAGAAGTCCGCGGAACGGCTCGATATCGGCTTCCAGTTCGTGCCGGTAGGACGATTCCGCCAGCACCACGCCGGCGATGAAGGCGCCCATCGCCATCGACAGGCCGGCGACATGCATCAAAAGCGCCGACCCGATGACGACCAGCAACGCGGCGGCGATCATCGCCTCGCGCGCGCCGGTGTTGCCGATGATCTGGAACAGCGGATTGAGCAGGAAACGCCCGGCGAAGATCAGCGCCGCAACGGCGGCGACGGCGACGAGGAAGTCGCGCAGGTGATTGCCGCCGTCATCGGCGACCGCCGGTGCGAGAAACGGCAACAGCGCCAGCAGCGGCACGATGGCGAGATCCTGGAACAGCAGGATGGCGAAGGACTTGCGGCCGTGCCGGCGGTTGATCTCGCCGCGCTCCTCCAGCATCTGCAGCGCGAAGGCCGTCGAGGACAGCGACAGGCCGAAACCGATCGCCACCGCCGCCTTGAAGTCGAACCCGGCGAGATAATAGGCAAGCGCGGTCAGGACGGTCCCGGTGACAGCGACCTGGGCGAGCCCGAGACCGAATATGTCGCTGCGCAATGTCCACAGCCGCGACGGTTTCAGTTCCAGCCCGATGATGAACAGGAGGAAGACGACGCCCAGTTCGGCGAACGGACAGGATTTCCTCGCCTTCGGTGATCATCCGGCCGATCGGGCCGATCACGATGCCGGCGGCGAGATAGCCGAGAACGGTGCCGAGGCCGATGCGCTTGAACAGCGGCGCAGCGATGACCGCGCCGCCCAGCAGCATCACCGCTTCCGTGTAGAGACCGGGTGCGCCGCCGCCCGCCATGAAACGTTCTCCCTTGCCGCAGTCTCGCCTGAAACCCGGTTGTCGCGTTCGTGTCTTGATGCCGGGCGTCCCGGGCAATACATGACAGCCGGAACCTCATCCGCTTCGGCGCACTATCTAAGCGCTTTTCGCCATTCGGCAAAGCGGCATACCATCGGAGAAACAATGCAAGACCATACCCAGAGCCTGATCGACCGCGCCGCATCGCTTGTCGAGGCGGCAAAGCGCGCCGGCGCGGATGCGGCGGATGCCGTCGTTGTGCGCTCGCGCTCGAAGAGCGTGTCGGTGCGCCTCGGCAAGGTCGAGGGAACCGACGCCTCGGAAAGCGACGATTTCGCGCTGCGGGTCTTTCTCGGCAACAAGGTCGCCAGCATTTCCGCCAATGTGACCGGCGATGTCGACGGGCTCGCCGAGCGCGCCGTCGCCATGGCCAAGGTCTCGCCCGAGGACACGTTCAACACGCTGGCCCCCGAAGATCGCCTGGCGACGGAGTTCCCCGATCTCGATCTTTTCGACGGCACGGAAGTCCCCGCCGAGAAGATGACGGAGGACGCGCTGGCCATGGAAGAGGCGGCGCGCGCGGTCGACGGCGTCACGAATTCGTCCGGCGCAGGCGTCTCGTCCGGGTCCGGCGGACTGGTGCTGGTCACCTCGCACGGTTTTTCCGGCGCCTACCGGCGCTCGCGCTTCTCGCGCTCGGTGAGCGTGATCGCCGGCGAGGGTACGGGCATGGAGCGCGACTACGACTTTTCCTCGAAGCTGTTTTTCGCCGATCTGCGCGAACCGGCCGAGATCGGCCGCGAGGCGGGCGAGCGCACCGTGCGGCGCGTCAATCCGCGCAAGGTTCCGACCCAGACCGTCACGGCGGTGTTCGATCCCCGCGTCTCGCGCGGCATCCTCGGCCACCTCGCCGGCGCGATCAACGGCGCGTCGGTGGCGCGCAAGACCTCGTTCCTGAAGGACAAGATGGGCCAGCAGATCGCCAATGCCGCCGTCACCGTGATCGACGAGCCGGCGAAAATGCGCGGCCAGGCCTCGCGTCCCTTCGACGGCGAGGGCGTGCAGGGGGCGACGCTGACCATGGTCGGCGAGGGCGTCCTGAACCACTGGTTCCTGTCGACGTCGATCGCCAACGAACTCGGTCTCCAGACCAATGGCCGCGGCGCGCGCAGCGGCACATCGGTCTCCGCATCCTCCTCCAATCTTTCGCTCGAGCCGGGCGGTCAGTCGCCCGAAGAGATGATGAAGGCGCTCGGCACCGGCTTCTATGTGACGGAAGTGTTCGGCCAGGGCGTCAACATGGTGACCGGCGAATATTCTCGCGGCGCGTCGGGCTTCTGGATCGAGAATGGCGAGATCGCGTTTCCGGTGTCCGAGGTGACGATCGCCTCGAACCTGAAAGAGATGTTCATGCGCATGCTCCCGGCCAATGACCTCGACCGCGATTTCGGCACCGCGGCGCCGACGCTGGTGATCGAGGGCATGACCCTGGCGGGGCAGTAGGCACGGTGGCGAAAGAGGTCAAAAGCGATGGTGATCTCGCGCCGGTCGAGCACGACCTGGCGCTGGTCCGCGCGGCGGCGGAACAGGCCGGCCGCATCGCGATGACCTATTTCCACGGCCACGAGGAGATGGATGTGCGCATGAAGGGCGGCACTTCGCCCGTCAGCGCCGGCGACCTGGCCGCCGACACCTTCCTGCGCGAGTTCCTGATGACCGCCCGCCCTTCCTATGGCTGGCTGTCGGAGGAAAGCGTCGATGTCTCGCGCACCAGGCGGCTGACCGCGCCACGCAGTTTCGTCGTCGATCCGATCGACGGCACGCGGGCCTTTATCGACGGACGCGAGACCTGGTGCGTTTCGGTCGCCGTGGTCGAGGACGGCGCGGCGATCGCGGGCGTCCTCGAATGTCCGGCTCTGGGCTTCACCTATCATGCATCGGCCGGTGGCGGGGCGTGGAAGAACGGCGATCGGCTGGCGGTGCGGCCGCCGCGCGAGCGGCCGGTCGTGGCGGCGCCCAAATCCTTCGCGCCGCAACTCGAACGGGCGTTTCCGGGCGGCTTCGAGCGGCATGCGCATATTCCGTCGCTCGCCTACCGCATCGCCATGGTCGCCGACGGTTCGCTCGACGCCACGCTGATCAAGCCGAACGCCCATGACTGGGACGTCGCGGCAGCCGGCCTGATCCTGCGGGAAGCGGGTGGACGGCTCGCCGAATTCGATGGCGCAACCGGTCGGGCTCAACGCGGAATCGGTCGTCAAACCGGCGATGATGGCGGGATCGGACGCGATCCTTGACGCCATGTTCGGTGTTGTGACCGCCGACGCATTCGGTTAGAGCGCTTTCAACCGGGCGCGAAACGCACTAAGCCTCGCGTCGAACTATCGAAAATGAGACTCAAGGACAACGGACCATGCCAGAGAGCGGCGAGGACAAACAACTTCTCCACCTCGTATTCGGCGGTGAACTCGAATCTTTGGACAGCACACGCTTTCGCGATCTGAACGACCTCGACATTGTCGGCATCTTCCCCGATTACAAGAGCGCGCAGACGGCATGGAAGGCGAAGGCCCAGCAGACGGTCGACAATGCGCATATGCGCTACTACGTGGTGCATCTGCATCGCCTGCTGGACCCCGAAAAAGACACATAAAGCTGGTCTGGCGGAGTATGCGGCCGAGCGGTGAAACGCGCCGGCCCTTCGCCGTACCGGAAAACGACAGGATGCCGCTTCGCGCAGACCCGGTATCCGGCAAGCATACGATGGACAACGAGATCGCAATCAGCAGAACACCGCAGAAAAGCGTTGGCTGGAAAAAGCGTCTGTGGCGCAAGATCCGCGCGCCGCTTGCGGATTCGCGTTTCGCGGCCGATACGATCGTTCTCGGGCTGTCTGCCTATTTCCGCCTTGTCCACAAGACGAACCGGCTGGTTCGCTACGATGCGGATCAG
Source organism: uncultured Alphaproteobacteria bacterium (assembly GCA_963712205.1). GTDB lineage: Bacteria > Pseudomonadota > Alphaproteobacteria > Rhizobiales > Rhizobiaceae > Oricola. The sequence continues at coordinate 60,687 of CAVQHF010000010.1, forward strand.
CGCGGACCGGATCCTCGATACATACGGTAAGGCGATCATTACCTGCTGGCACGGCCAGCATTTCATGCTGCCTTTCGTCGCCTATCGGGGCCATCCCTCCGTCGCGATGGTGTCGCGTTCGAAGGATGCCGAACTCAATGCGCGCATCATCGAGCGCATGGGTTTCGAGACGGTGCGCGCCTCCGGCGGCCGCAAGCGGCTGCGCATGCACGACAAGGGCGCCATTCGCGGGCTGATAGCGCTGCGGAACTACCTGAAACAGGGCAAATCGGTGTTCATGGTCGCCGACATTCCGCACGGGACCCCGCGCGAGGCGGGCCTGGGCGTCATCTCGATCGCGCGCATCTCCGGGGTGCCGATCATCCCCGTCGCCTACGCCTCCTCGCGGCGGCATGTCTTCGAAAAGGCCTGGGACAAGGCCGTCCTCAACCTGCCCTTCGGGCGCGCCGCATTCTGCATCGGCGATCCGATCGAGGTGCCGCAGGACGCCGACGACGAGACGATGGAAGCCAAGCGCCGCGAATTGCAGGACGCGCTGAACCAGAAGCTCGACGAGGCCTATGCAATCGTGGATGCGCCGGCATGAGCGAACTGTGGGCCAGAACCGCGTTGCAGACCTATCGCTGGGTCGGCGCGGCGCTGTTTCCGCTGATGGGCACCTATGTCGCCATCCGCGCCTCGCGCGGCAAGGAAGACCATAGCCGCCGGCGCGAGCGCTACGGCCGCAGCTCGGTGCCACGCCCGGACGGTCCGCTGGTCTGGATCCATGCCGCAAGTGTCGGTGAAACCGGCGCCGTATCCGCTCTCATCCAGCGCATGCGCGCGCTTGGCATCGAGGTGATCCTGACGACGGGAACCGTCACGTCGGCCAATTTCGCGCGCGAACGCCTCGGCCCTGACCTTCTGCACCAGTATGTCCCGCTCGACATCAAGCCCGCCGTCAGCCGCTTTCTCGATCACTGGAGCCCGGATCTCGCGATTTTCGCCGAATCCGAAATCTGGCCGATGACGATCCTCGAACTGGGCGCCCGCCGCATTCCGCAGGTGCTGATCAACGGGCGCATGTCCGACCGTTCCTTCCAGCGCTGGCAGAAACGCATGGCGCTCGCCAAATCGCTGTTCGAAAACCTGTCGCATGTCGCCGCGCAAAGCGGCCTGGACGGTGAGCGGTTCCGTGCGCTTGGTGCGCGCCCGGTTACGGTGACCGGAAACCTGAAAGCCGACGTCGCGATGCCGCCCGTCGACGAGGCGGAGCTTCAGCGCCTTTCCAAGGCCGTCGGCGAACGGCCGCGCTGGGCCGCGATCTCCACCCATGACGGCGAGGAACTGGTGGCGGCGCGCGTGCACAAGGCGCTGCTCAAATATCGCCCCGGTCTTCTGACCATCGTCGTTCCGCGTCATCCCGACCGTGCGGCCGGGCTGAAGAAGATGTTCGAGGAACGCGGATTGAAGGTCGCCTGCCGCAGCACCGGCGACGCGATCACCGCCGATACGGATGTCTTTCTCGGCGACACGATCGGCGAGATGGGGCTTTACCTGCGGCTGACGAACATCGCCTTTGTCGGCAAGTCGCTGACCGGCCAGGGCGGGCAGAATCCGCTCGAGCCGGCGATGCTCGGCGCGGCCGTGCTCAGCGGCCCGAACGTGTCCAGCTTCGTCGAGATCTACGAGCGCCTGACCGAGGCGCGCGGCGCCCGTATCGTCACCGATGAGGCGATGCTCGCCAAGACGGTCCATCACCTGTTGTCGCAGCCGAAGGTCTGCGATGCGATGTCGCGCGCCGGCGCGCGCGTCGTCGAAGAGATGGGCGGTGCGCTCGACCGCACCTGGGCCGCGCTCGACCCCTATATTCATCCGTTGCGCGTGGAGGCCGCCTTGCGCGGCGAAGCGCCGGAAGGCGAGCGTGCGCAGTCCGTCAACGGCGGTTTCCGTGGCCGGAGAAGCCCCCTTGGCTGGAAGTGAGGCGCCGCCCTTCTGGTATGAGGAAATCGGCTGGCAGGCCCGGTGCCTGAAGCCTGCGAGCTGGGCCTATGGCACGATCGCGCGGATGCGCATGGATTCGGCCCGCCCGCCCCAGGTGCTTGCGCCGGTCCTGTGCATCGGCAACCTGACCGTCGGAGGCTCCGGCAAGACACCCACCGCGATTGCCGTCGGCAAGGCCGCTGAAGCCGCCGGCTACCGGCCCGGCTTTCTCACCCGCGGTTACGGCGGCAGCCATATCGGCCCGCACATGGTCGACCGCGAGCACGACACGGCGCTTTCGGTCGGCGACGAGCCGCTGCTGCTCGCCCGGATCGCGCCGACGGTCGTCGCCCGCAAGCGCTCGGCCGGCGCGCATCGCCTGATCGACGAGGGCGTGGACTTCATCATCATGGATGACGGTTTCCAGAGCCGCAGCGTCCATTACGACTACGCGCTCGTCGCCCTCGACGCGCGGCGCGGCATCGGCAATGGCGCGGTCATCCCGGCCGGCCCTCTGCGCGCGCCGATGATCGACCAGATGCGCCATGCCGACGCCGTGTTGCGGATCGGCGACGGCGAAGCGGGCGCGACGGTCATTCGCGCGGCGGCGCGGGCCGCCAAGCCGCTGATGCGCGCCGATATCGTTCCGGGCGCGCTGCGCGGCCTGAAGACGAAACCGTTGCTCGCCTATTCGGGGATCGGCGATCCCTCCAGGTTCTTCGATACGCTGACATCGGCGGGATACAAGGTCGCGGCGCGGCGCGCCTTCGGCGACCATCACTTCTTCACCGAGGAAGATGCGCGCGACCTCGTCGAACAGGCGCGCTCCGGGGGCCTGTCTCTCGTCACGACCGAAAAGGACGCGGTACGCCTCAGCCACACCGAGGGACCGCTCGGCGAACTGCGCGAAACAACCCGCGCGCTTGGCGTGGAACTGGTTTTCGAGAACAAGGCATCGCTCGACGCGCTGATCGCCGAGGTCGCGGAGCGCTATCAGCAGCGGCGTATCAGCCGCGCTTCATGAATTCCAATTCGCGCTTCAGCGAAGCCTCGACATCGACATAGGGTTCCTGGCGCTTGACGCTCCAGTATTTCAACTCGTCGAGGGGGATCGGCTTGCCGGTCACCGCGCACTTCACGAAGGTGCCCGGCGACAGGACCTGATAGTCCGCGTCGAGGTACCGGATCTTGGCTTCCGCTGCGTTGGCCATGTCGAATATATTCATCATTTCTTAGCGCCACAAAATCCCGCGCGCGTCAACGCCTGACCGCTCATCGGCGTCCGAAAAGCCGCTCGATATCGGTCAATTTCAGTTCGATGAAGGTCGGACGGCCGTGATTGCAGGTGCCGGAGCCGGGTGTCGATTCCATTTGCCGCAACAGCGCGTTCATCTCCTCGGCGCGCAGCCTGCGCCCGGACCGCACCGATCCGTGGCAGGCCATGGTCGAGGCGACCTTCTCGATATTGTCGCGGATGCGCAGTGCTCCGTTGCCCTCGGCGAGGTCGTCGGCGAGATCGCGCAACAGCCCGTGCGCATCGACTTCGCCGAGCATCGCCGGTGTCGCGCGCACCGCGATCGCGCCGGGGCCGAACCGCTCGATCTCGAGCCCGAAACGGGCCAGCGTCTCGCTTTCGGCGACGAGCCGGTCGGCGTCCTCGACGGGCAGATCGACGATGTCGGGCACCAGCATTATCTGCGAGGGCAGGGTGCGCGCGGCGAGCGCGGTCTTCAGCGCCTCGAAGACGAGCCGCTCATGCGCCGCATGCTGGTCGACGATTACCAGGCTCTCCGGCGTCTGGGCGATGATGTAGTTCTCGTGGATCTGGGCGCGCGCCGCGCCGAGCGGATGATCCTGGGCCGCCTCTTCGCGCGGGATTTCGGCCTGCGCCGCCGAGGGCGTGAAGCCGCCGAGATCGGCTTTGGCGCCGTTCGTGCAGGCCGGCCGGATAATCGAGCGGCCGGTTCGGCGAAATCACGGCGCCGATACCGCCAGCGCCGTTGCGCCATGGCGCGGATGGCTGCGGGACATGGCCCGGCCGGAAGGCGGCCGCCATGGCGCTCGCCGCCTCGGTCGACGCGCGCACGCCTTCGCCGGCCAGCGCCCGGCGGATCGACGAGATCATCAGCGCGCGCACGAGGCCCGGATCGCGGAAGCGCACCTCCGCCTTGGCCGGGTGGACATTGACGTCGACGAGCCGCGGATCGATGTCGATGAAGATGGCGCAAACCGCATGCCGGTCGCGCGCCAGCATGTCGGAATAGGCACCGCGCAGCGCCCCCGACAATTGCCGGTCGCGCACCGGCCTGCCATTGACATGCACGAACTGGTGCGTGGCCGACGCCCGGTTGAACGACGGCAGGCCGGCAAAGCCGGCGATCCGCACGCCTTCCTTTTCGGCGGCGATCTCGACGGAATTGTCGCGGAAGTCACGCCCGAGGATCTGGGCGATGCGGGCGATCAGCGCGTCGGCGCCATCGCCGGTGGCCGGCAGTTCGAGCGTCGTCCGGTCGGATCCGGCCAAGGTGAAGGCGACGCCCGGCCAGGACATCGCGAGGCGCTTGACCATCTCGGTGATGGCGTTGGCCTCGGCCCGGTCGGACTTGAGAAACTTGAGCCGTGCCGGAACCGTGCGGAAAAGGCCGGTGACCTCGACCATCGTGCCGCTGTTGCCCGGCGCCGGGCGCGGCCCGGTCACCGCGCCGCCGTCGACGACGATTTCGGTGCCGTCGCCGCCGGCCTTCGGGCGTGACCGGATGACGAGCCGGGAGACCGACCCGATCGACGGCAGGGCCTCGCCGCGGAACCCCAGCGTCGCGATCGCGCCGAGATCGCGCTCGATCTTGGAGGTGCAGTGGCGCGAGACGGCGAGCGGCAGTTCGCCGGCGTTCATGCCCGACCCGTTGTCGGTGACGCGGATCAGCGTCTTGCCGCCGGCCGCCGTCAGGATCTCGATCCGGTCGGCACCGGCGTCGAGCGCGTTCTCGACCAGTTCCTTGACGACATTGGCCGGCCGCTCGATGACCTCGCCGGCGGCGATCTGGTTGACGATCGTGTCGTCGAGACGGTGGATTCGCGATTGTTCCATTGCCCGCAATATAGGCGCGCGGGCGCGGCGGCGAAATGCCGGGGCGGGACTATCAACCGGTCGATTGGATCAGGCGGACGCCTTGTCCTCGTCGTAAAGCGGGATCGGCGTGCCGGGTGCATGGATCTGCAGCCATTCGGTCAGCAGGTCCGCGTCCATCGGAAAGGCGACGCCGAAGCCCTGCACGTTCGGGCAACCGATTTCGCGCAGCGTCTCCAACTCGCCGATGGTCTCGGCGCCCTCGGCGACGACGGCGATCCCGAGGCCCCTGGCGAGATCGATCAGCGCGCGCACGATCCGGCGCTTGCTCTTGTCGGTGTCGATGCCCTGGATGAACTGCTCGTCGATCTTCAGCCGGTCGATCTCGTTGGAATTGATATGGCTGAGCGATGCGTAGCCGGTGCCGAAATCGTCGAGCTCGACATAGACGCCGGCATTGCGCAGCTGGCGCAGCTTGCTCGCGACGTCGAGGCTCTCGTCGTCGAGGATCACGCCCTCGACGACCTCGACGGAAAGCTTGGCGGCGGGCAGGCCATGCATTTTCGCCTGGCCGAGAACGAAGGCGACGAAGTCGTCCTTGACCAATTCCGTACGCGACGCATTGATGCCGATCCGCCCGAATTCGATGCCGGCCTTGTGCCAACTTGCCGCTTGTTTGATCGCGCTGGAAATCACCTGGCGGCCGATCGCCTCCATGATGCCTGCCTTCTCGGCGATCGGAATGAAGACGTCGGGCGCGACGTAACGGGTTCCGTTGCGGTTCCAGCGCGCCAGCGCCTCGATCCCGGTCACGCGCGCCGTGGCGAGCGAGACCTGCGGCTGATAGTTGACGGTGATCTCGCCGCGCTTGAGGCTCTCGCGCAGATCCGTCTCCATTTCGCGGCGGTATTCGTGCTGCTGGCGCAGGTCGCTGGAGAAGAAGCGGATGCAGCCGCGCCCGGCGTCCTTCGCCCGGTAGAGCGCGAGATCGGAATCGATCAGCAGGTCCTCGGGTTTTTCCGCGTCGTCGGGGAAGATCGAGATGCCGATCGAGGCGCCGCTGCGAAACACCATGCTTTCGAACTCGATCGGCTCGTTGACCGCCCACAGGACGCGGTTGGCGACGCGCGCGATGTCGTCGGTATCGCCCGGACCGTTCAGCAGGATGACGAATTCGTCGCCGCCGATGCGCGCCGGAATGTCGGCCGCGCGCACCACGGACCTGATGCGATCCGCGACCGTTTGCAGGACATGGTCGCCGGCCATGTGGCCGTAGGTGTCGTTGACGGATTTGAAGTTGTCGAGGTCGACATGCAGTACCGCGACCCGTTCCTTGCGCCGCCGGGCGTTTTCGATCATGTGCTCGAAGTGATCGGTCAGGAACATGCGGTTGCGCAGTCCGGTCAGCCGGTCATGCGCGGCGAGATAGGCCATCTCGTTGCGCGCGGCCGTCAGGTCCCGCGTCCGCTGCACGACATTGCGGATCATCGGCCGGAAGATGAACAGGACCGCGGCCGCCAGCACCAGCATCATCGCCGCAAACAGAAGCCGGTAGATCGAACCGGCCTTGGCGATGGACTGGCGCGCGTTTTGCGTCAGCACGTCGGAAATCTTCTGGTAGCCGGAAAGCGCGGCGGACGCCGACGCCATCGAAACGGGAACCGCTTGCGCGCGCCGGGCCGGGTCGGCGGAAAGCGAAACGAACTGCCGTGCGTTCTTCACGATGCCGCGGGCGTAGAAATCCACGTCATAGGGCGGACCGGTCATGAGCTCCGTCAGCCGGGTTTTCGCGCTCTCGGCGAGCCCGCCGCCTGCCTTGGCGGCCCCAAGGAGCTCCCGGTGATTGGTTTCGAATTCCGCGATGCGCTGGCGCAACTCGTTGAGCGCCGCCGCATGCACATAGACCCGGTCGGTCTCGTGCGCCGCCTGTGCCAGGGCCGCTATGCGCTGGGACAGCATCATCTGTTCTCCAGCCAGGAAAATCAGGTCCTTGTCGGCGGACTGTCCGCGGATCTCGCGATCCATGATCCAGAAGGATGCCACCGCGAGTGCGGCGATAAGCAGCACTGCAAGCCAATAGGATATGCGGATATTTTTAGCGACGCCCAGCGTGTCGCCTAGATCCGGTGCAACGGTGTCGCGCATGGAATTCCGCCTTGAATTGCCGTGCGCGCCACCGTTCCAGATCGCCGTTAAGAAATGGAAATCATGCGTATGCGACTTGCCGCAATGGTGAAGAAATTGATAATCGGGCCCAGCAATGGAGTTTCGCCCACAATGAACACGATCCCTGCAGGGTTGCCGGCCGACATGCGTCAGGTCGGCAACGGATTTTTCGTCGCCGGCCAGATCGCGCCGCAGCACATCGAGGCGCTGGCCAAGGCGGGCTACACGACGGTGATCTGCAATCGTCCCGACAATGAAGGCCCGGGGCAGCCGCCGGCCGACACGATCAAGGCGGAAGCCGATCGCCACGGCATCACCTTCCACTACGTCCCGGTCGTCCACGCCGGCATCACGCGCGAAAATGTCGACGCCATGCAGAAGGCGCTTTCCGAGGCGGAAGGCCTGGTCCTCGCCTATTGCCGGTCCGGCGCCCGTTCGACCCATCTTTACGCCTTTTCGCGTCCCTGACCGCAGGTCCGCGCATTTGCCGGGCGAAAACGGCGATGCGCCATGGCGCGTTCGCGCATTTACCTGTTAGGGGAAAACCGTTCCGGGTCGGATCGGAGTAGCGGGGAACGTGTCAAACATCGATTGGCGAGGTGTGGCGATTGCGCTCGGCGCCGGTTTCGGCGGCGCGCTGATCGCGCTTTGGCTGAGCCTTCCGGCGGCGGCGCTTCTGGGAAGCACCTTGGCGGTGACGCTCGTCTCGTTCCTGCGCTTTCGCCCGGCCGTGCCCGACCTCCTGCGCGATGTCGGTTTCTGCGTGATCGGCGTTTCCCTCGGGTCGGGCGTGACGCCCGACATCTGGTCGGACATCGCGCGCTGGCCGCTGAGCATCGCGATGCTCGCGCTCACGGTTCTTGCCGTATTGCTGTCCTGCGGCCTCGTGCTGCGGCTGATTTTCGGCGCCGACACCCCGACCTCGCTGCTTGCGACCTCGCCCGGCGCGCTGTCCTATACGCTGGCGCTGGCGAGCGACCGCGGCGTCGACCTGCGTTTCGTGATGGTGCTGCAAAGCCTGCGGCTGCTGCTGATCACGATCTTCCTGCCGCCTCTGATCGGTTACGCGGGCGGCGGCGAGGGCGCCGCGCCGCATGCGAACCTGCCGCATCTCACCTATGGCGAGGGGACCGTTCTGCTCGCCGCCACGTTCATGCTCGGCGCTGTCATGGCGCGGTTGCGTTCGCCGGCGCCCTTCCTCCTCGCCGGGCTGCTCGTCAGCGGCGGCGCGCATGCGGCGGGCCTCGTCTCCGGTCGGCTCGCCGATCCGGTGACTTTCTTCGGTTTCAGCGTCACCGGCGCGGTGATCGGCGCGCGTTTCGCGGGCATCACCCGGGCCGAACTGAAACGGCTGAGCCTCGCCGGCGTGGTGTCCACGGGCGTTGCCGTCGCCATCTCCCTCATGGGCGGCTTCGCGGTCTCGCGGATGCTCGATCTGCCATTCGGGCAGGTCTGGGTATCGTTCGCGCCGGGCGGTGTTGAGGGCATGACCTCGATGGCGCTGGCGCTCGGTTACGACCCCGTTTATGTCGCAACGCACCATGTCTTTCGCATCCTCCTGCTGATCGCGATCCTGCCGGTCCTGATCGGGTTCTCTTCAAGAAAGCGCTGATATTTCAGATGGTTGAAGAAAAAGGCGACGGCACCTTCCGGTGAGGCGTTGCTTTCTCGAAATGATCGCGCAATCCTGCTTCCTTTACGTAAAGGGAGAAAGCCATGAACATGTTACTGCGAACGATTGCGGCGGGCGCGCTCGTCCTGGGCGCACAGACCGCGGCGGCCGAGGAAACCTTCATCACGATCGGAACCGGCGGACAGACCGGTGTCTATTACGTCGTCGGCCAGTCGATCTGCAGGCTCGTCAACCGCGGAACCGCAGAACACAACATCAAGTGCACGGCGCCCTCGACGGGCGGCTCCATCGACAACATCAACGCCATCAAGAACGGCGACCGCCAGATGGGCGTCGCCCAGTCGGACTGGCAGTACCACGCCTATAACGGCACGTCGAAATTCGAGGGAGACAAGTTCGACAAGCTGCGCGCGGTCTTTTCGGTGCATGCCGAACCGTTCACCGTTGTCGCCCGCGCCGATTCCGGCGTGAAGAATTTCGACGACCTGAAAGGCAAGCGCGTCAATATCGGCAATCCCGGATCGGGCCAGCGCGCCACGATGGACGTCGTCCTGAAGGCCAAGGGCTGGACCACCGACGACTTTGCCCTCGCGTCCGAACTGAAGGCCGCCGAGCAGGCCGGCGCGCTCGGCGACAACAAGATCGACGCCATGATCTACACTGTCGGCCATCCGGCGGGCGCCATCCAGGAAGCCACGACCACGACCGATGCGGTGCTCGTCAATGTCGACGGTCCGGCAATCGAGGGTCTCGTCAACGACAACCCGTATTACGCCTGGGCGACCATCCCCGGCGGCATGTACAAGGGCAACCCGGACGACATCAAGACCTTCGGCGTGAAGGCGACCTTCGTGTCCTCCGAGGACGTGCCGGAGGAGGTGATCTATCAGGTCGTCAAGGCGGTGTTCGACAATTTCGACCGCTTCAAGAAACTGCATCCCGCCTTCGAGAACCTGACCGAGGAACAGATGATCAAGGACGGCCTGTCGGCGCCGCTGCATGCCGGCGCGGTGAAGTACTACAAGGAACGGGGCTGGATGTAGGCCCCTGCGCGGCCCCGCGGGCATCGGTCCGCGGGGCCTCTTCATACTGACTGTTCCGGGGCGGGGCGAAATCAGCCGCATGATGCGGCGCTATCGGGGATATCTGACATGGCTGACGCGGCGCAATCGAGGGAACATGAGGGCCTGACCCAGGCCGAAATCGATGAACTGGTTGCGCAGGCCGATACCGGCGGACGCTCCGCAGGCGGCTTCGTCGGACGGCTGATCGCCGGCCTCGCGCTTTTATGGTCGCTGTTCCAGCTCTGGTTCGCCTCGCCGCTGCCCTTCGCCGTCGGCTTCGGCGTCTTCAACGACACCGAGGCGCGCTCGATCCACCTGGCCTTCGCCGTGGTGCTCGCCTATCTCGCCTTCCCGCCGGCACGCTCGACCGTGCAGACGGTGCTCGGCGTCGGCGTGCCGCTGGTGCTGGGCGGCCTGCTGGCCCTGTCGGCCGGCGATGTCTTCCCGGCCTGGATCGTGCTCGTGATCACCATTGTCGTGGCCGGCGCCTGCGCGCTGCCGACCCGCAACGACCGGGTCGCCATCCATGAATGGATCATGGCCGCGGTCGGCGGCTTCTGCGCCGCCTATCTGTTCCTGTTCTATTCACCGATCGCCGACCGCGTCGGCCAGCCGATCTTCCTGGACTATGTCGTGGCGATTGCCGGGTTGCTGCTGCTGCTCGAGGCGACGCGCCGGGCTTTGGGCCCCGCGCTGGTCATCGTCGCGTCGCTGTTCCTCGTCTACACGGTGCTCGGCCCATGGATGCCCGAGATCATCGCGCACAAGGGCAATAATCTGCGCGAGATCGTCAATCACCACTGGATCACGACCGAAGGCGTTTTCGGCATCGCGCTCGGCGTCTCGACCTCCTTCGTCTTCCTGTTCGTGCTGTTCGGCGCGCTTCTGGACAAGGCCGGTGCCGGCAACTACTTCATCCAGGTCGCCTTCTCGCTGATGGGCCACATGAAGGGCGGGCCGGCCAAGGCTGCCGTCGTCTCCTCGGCCATGACCGGGCTGATCTCCGGCTCCTCGATCGCCAACGTCGTGACGACCGGCACCTTCACCATCCCGCTGATGAAGAAGGTCGGCTTTTCCGCCGAGAAGGCCGGCGCGGTCGAGGTCGCTTCCTCGGTCAACGGCCAGATCATGCCGCCGGTGATGGGCGCCGCCGCCTTCCTGATGGTCGAATATGTCGGCATTCCCTATTTCGACGTGGTCAAGCACGCGGTCCTGCCGGCGGTGATCTCCTACATCGCGCTCGTCTATATCGTGCATCTGGAAGCCGCCAAGGCCGGCATGGAAGGCCTGCCGCGCGCCTATGAGCCGGGGCCGATCATGCGCCGCCTTGTCGGCTTCGTCTTCGGCGTTCTCGTGCTGTGCGCGGTGTCCGTTGCCGTCTATTACGGCATGGGCTGGATACGCCCGACCTTCGGCGCGGCTTCGCCCTACGTGATCTTTGTTCTTTTAACCGCGGCCTATGTGGCGCTGCTCGCCTTCGGCGCGCGCTATCCGGAGCCGAAGATGGATGACCCGAACGAGCCGGTGACCTCGCTGCCGCTGCCCGGCCCGACGATCAAGTCCGGCCTGCATTTCATCCTGCCGGTCGTGGTTCTGGTCTGGGCGCTGATGGTCGAGCGGCTGTCGCCCGGCCTGTCGGCCTTCTGGGCCTCGGCCTTCATGATCTTCATCCTGCTCACCCAGCGTCCGCTCCTCGTCGCCTTCCGCGGCGAGGGCGAGATGGGCGCGGCGATCAGGCGCGGCTGGGACGAACTGATCGAGGGGCTGATCGCCGGTGCGCGCAACATGATCGGTATCGGCATCGCCACGGCAACGGCCGGCATCATCGTCGGCGCCGTCTCCCAGACCGGTGTCGGATCGGCGCTCGCCGACGTCGTCGAGGTGCTGTCCGGCGGCAACCTCTTGGCGATCCTGTTCCTCACCGCGATCCTGTCGCTGATCCTCGGCATGGGCCTGCCGACGACGGCCAACTATATCGTCGTCTCCGCGCTGCTCGCGCCGGTCATCGTCACGCTCGGCCAGGAAAACGGCCTGCTCGTCCCGCTGATCGCCGTCCACCTCTTCGTCTTCTATTTCGGCATCATGGCCGACGTGACGCCGCCGGTCGGGCTGGCGTCCTTCGCCGCGGCCGCCGTCTCCGGCGGCGACCCGATCCGAACCGGTGTCGTCGCCTTCTTCTATTCGCTGAGAACGGCGGCGCTGCCGTTCCTGTTCATCTTCAACACCGATTTGCTGCTGATCAATGTCGACTGGATCCACGGCATCTTCATCTTCATCGTCGCGACGGTGGCGATGTTGCTCTTCGCTGCGGCGACGCAGGGCTGGTTCCTGGCGAAGAACCGCATCTGGGAGTCCGTCGCGTTGCTGCTGCTCGCCTTCACCTTCTTCCGGCCGGGCTTCTGGATGGACATGATCTCGCCGCCCTACGAGGATGTGCCCCCCGCCGAGATCGCGGCTGCCGCGGGCGACGTGCCTGCGGGCGAGAGCCTGCGGATGCGGGTTTCCGGCATGGACGCCGTCGGCGACACACGCGAATGGGTGGTGTTGCTGCAACTGCCCGACGGCGCCACCGGCGCGGAAAGGCTGGAGGCGGCGGGGCTGACCCTGGTCGACCGCGACGGCAAGACGATCATCGACGATGTCGCCTTCGATTCGCCGGCCCAGAAGGTCGGACTTGACTGGGATCAGGAAATCGTGCGCGTACTCAAGCCGGCGAATCCGCCGTCGAAATACTGGATGTATATTCCGGCGTTGGTACTGCTCGCGCTCGTCGTCTGGGCGCAACGCCGCCGGACAGGTGCGCCGCCGCCGCGCAAGGCACAAGAGGCCATGGCCTAGGGAGAGGACGTAAAGATGTACAAGGCAATCATGCTGCCGATCGATCTCGAACACGAGAGTTCATGGCAAAAGGCCATTCCGGTGGCACGCGCCATGGCCGAGACATTCGGCGCGAAGCTGCATGTCGTCACCGTTGCGCAGGATATCCGCAATGCCGTGGTCTCGCAGTATTTCCCGAAGGACTACGAGGAACAGCTGGTGCGCCACGCGGCAGAGAAACTCTCCGCGCTCGTCGCCCGGGAAATGCCCGATGCCGAAGTTACCGAACACGTGGCCATCGGTCAGGTCTATCGCGAGATCGTCCGCGCCGCAGAAGACAATGCCTGCGACCTGATCGTCATGGCCTCGCACCGGCCGGAACTGACCGATCTGCTGATTGGCCCGAACGCGGACCACGTCGCGCGCCACACCACGGCGTCGGTGATGATCGTCCGGTCGTAACGTCCTTTCCGGCGCCCGCAATCCGGCCTCGATCCGGGATCACGCGGCGCCGCGAAATCGACCAGGCGGGATCGGCCCGGGACTGGTCGCAAGGAGTGAAATCGTGGGATCGCATATTTTCGGCCGCTCCACAGCGGGGCAACTGCCCGTGGCCGCCAAGGGTGACGGCTGCTACATCATCGACACGCAGGGCAAGCGCTATTTCGACGGATCGGGCGGCGCGGCGGTCTCCTGCCTCGGCCATTCCGACGCCGAAGTGACGGCGGCGATCAAGGATCAGGTCGACCGGATCGCCTTCGCCCATACCGGCTTCTTCACCTCGCAACCGGCCGAGGACCTCGCCGATCTTCTGGTCGCGCATGCGCCGGAAGGCATCGACCGGGTCTATCTCGTGTCCGGCGGATCCGAGGCGGTCGAGGCGGCGATCAAGCTGGCGCGGCAGTATTTCCTCGAAATCGGCCAGGACCGCTACCGCGTCATCGCCCGCCGCCAATCCTATCACGGCAATACGCTCGGCGCGCTTGCCGCCGGCGGCAATGAGTGGCGCCGCCGCCAGTTCGCGCCGATGCTGGTCGAGACCTCGCATGTTTCGCCCTGCTACGAATATCGCGGCCGTGCCGACGGCGAGAGCGCCTTCGATTACGGCCAGCGCGTCGCCAACGAGCTTGAAACCGAGATCGAGCGGCTCGGGCCGGAAACGGTTCTCGCCTTCATCGCCGAGCCGGTGGTCGGCGCGACGGCGGGCGCGGTGCCGCCGGTGGAAGGCTATTTCAAGCGCATCCGGGAAATCTGCGACAGATACGGCATCCTGCTGATCCTCGACGAGGTGATGTGCGGCATGGGCCGCACCGGCACGCTGTTCGCCTGCGAGCAGGAGGGCATTGCGCCCGACATCGTCACCATCGCCAAGGGCCTCGGCGCCGGCTACCAGCCGATCGGCGCGATGCTGTGTTCGGCAAAAATCTACGACGCGATCGCCGCCGGCTCCGGCTTCTTCCAGCACGGCCATACCTATATGGGCCATCCGGTCGCGACCGCCGCCTCGCGCGCCGTCGTCAATGCCATCCTCGGCCGCAACCTGCTGCCGAGGGTGCGCGACCAGGGCGCAAGGCTGAAGGCCGAACTGGAAAACGCCTTCGGCCAGCATCCCAATGTCGGCGACATTCGCGGACGCGGCCTGTTCCTCGGCCTCGAATTCGTCGAGGATCGCGAGACCAAGGCGCCTTTCGATCCGAAACGCGGCATCGCGAAGACCCTGAAGAAACAGGCCTTCGAGGCAGGGCTGATCTGTTATCCGATGAGCGGCACGATCGACGGCGCGAAGGGCGATCACGTCCTGCTCGCGCCGCCCTTCATCATCGAGGATGCGCAGATCGACGAGGTCGTCGGCAAGCTCGACACCGCGATCAGGGCGGTGTTCTGAGCGATGGCGTTTGTGCCGCTGCCGAAGATCATGGTCGCGCCGAACGGTGCCCGGCGCACCACGGCGGACCATCCGGCCCTGCCGGTGACGATCCCGGATATCGTGGCAACGGCGCGCGCCTGTTTCGACGCCGGCGCGGGCGGAATCCATGCCCATGTCCGCGACGCCGAGCAGAACCACGTGCTCGACGCCGGTCTCTACAAGGAACTGACGGCGGAACTGGCGCGTCAGGTGCCGGAGATGGCGGTGCAGATCACCACCGAGGCGGTCGGCCGTTACACGCCGGAGGAACAGCGCGCCGTGGTCCGCGCGGTCATGCCGAAGATGGTGTCGATCGCGCTGCGCGAGATGGTCCCGGATGCCGACACCGCCGAGGCCGCGAATTTCTATCGGTGGGCGCATGAGGCCGAGATATCCGTCCAGCATATTCTCTATGCGCCGGACGAACTCTACCGGCTCGAGGAACTGGTTGAAAACGGCGAAGTCCCCGGCGGCGATCTGCAATGCCTTTTCGTCCTCGGCCGTTACGCGAAGGACCAGGAGAGCGACCCGCTCGCCCTGTTGCCGTTCCTCGATGTCTTGCAGATATCGGGCCTTTCCGCCGACTGGGCGGTTTGCGCCTTCGGCCGCAACGAGACCGCGGGGCTCTCCGCAGCCTTTGCGGCCGGCGGCAAGGCGCGCGTCGGCTTCGAGAACAGCCTCTGGAACGCCGACGGATCGCTCGCCGCCGACAATGCCGAGCGGGTCCGTGAAATCGCCGCACTCCTCGCGCATTGACCGATAACGCCGGCTGGTGCAGATCAGGGCCGGACAAGAACAGGGCGGTGCGGCTGCCCAAAGGGAGTGAAAATGCTCACGAAAACCAGTGCCTTTCTGAAGGAAGCCAATCTGATCGGCGGCAAATGGGTTGCAGCCGACAGCGGCGCGACGCTGACCGTCACCAACCCCGCCAACGGCTCGACGCTCGGCACCGTGCCGAAATCGGGCCAGTCGGAAACCGAACGCGCCATCCAGGCCGCAGCCGAGGCTTTCAAGAGCTTTTCGAAGACCACAGCCGCCGAGCGCGCCGCAATCCTGCGCCGCATGCATGACGTGATGGTCGAGAACGCCGATGCGCTCGCCGAATTGCTGACGCTGGAGCAGGGCAAGCCGCTCGCCGAAGCCAGAGGCGAGATCATCATCGGCGCCAACTACATCCTCTGGTTCGCCGAGGAAGGCCGCCGCATCTATGGCGACATCGTGCCGTCGCCCTGGGCGGACCGCCGTATCCTCGTGCGCAAGGAGCCGGTCGGCGTCGTCGGCGCGATCACGCCGTGGAATTTCCCGTCCTCGATGCTGGCGCGCAAGATCGGCCCGGCGATCGCCGCGGGCTGCACCGCCGTCATCAAGCCGGCGTCGCAGACGCCTTATTCGGGTCTCGCCTGGGGCGTGATCGCCGAAATGGCGGGGCTGCCGGCGGGCGTCATGAACATCGTCACCGGTTCGGCTTCCGAGATCGGCAAGGAACTGACATCCAATCCGGCCGTCAAGAAGATCACCTTCACCGGCTCCACCGAGGTCGGCAAGGTGCTGCTCAAGCAGTGTGCCGACACCGTCAAGAAGGTGTCGATGGAGCTTGGCGGCAACGCGCCGTTCCTGGTCTTCGATTCGGCCGATGTCGACCGTGCCGTGGAAGGCGCCGTCGCCGCGAAATACCGCAATTCAGGCCAGACCTGCGTCTGCACCAACCGTTTCTACGTCCAGGCGGGCGTCTATGACGAATTCGCCGAGAAACTGGCGAAGAAGGCGGACGGCCTGAAGGTCGGACCGGGCACCGAGGAAGGCACCCAGCAGGGACCGCTGATCGACATGGCGGCGGTCGAAAAGGTCGAGGAACTGATCGCCGACGCCGTCTCCAAGGGCGGCAAGGTGCTCGCCGGCGGCAACCGCCACGAACTCGGCCAGTCCTTCTTCCAGCCGACGGTCATTTCGGGCGCGACCTCCGCGATGCGCTTCTCGCGCGAGGAAATCTTCGGTCCCGTTTCGCCGGTCTTCAAGTTCGAGACCGAGGAAGAGGCGATCGCGCTCGCCAACGACACCGAATACGGCCTTGCCTGCTATTTCTACACGCAGGACCTCGGCCAGGCTTTCCGCATCATGGAAGGGCT
The DNA here is from genome assembly GCA_963712205.1 of uncultured Alphaproteobacteria bacterium. Lineage (GTDB taxonomy): Bacteria > Pseudomonadota > Alphaproteobacteria > Rhizobiales > Rhizobiaceae > Oricola. The sequence continues at coordinate 77,428 of CAVQHF010000010.1, forward strand.
CGATTACGGCCTCGTCGGCGTCAACGAAGGCGTCATCACGACGCCCGAGGCGCCGTTCGGTGGCCACAAGGAATCCGGCGTCGGCTCCGAGGGCGGCAAGGAAGGCATCCTCGAATATCTCGACACCAAATATGTTTGCATCGGCGGACTGGGTCTTTGATCGAAGCAGGGGAGAATGCAGGCATGATCCGTTTCCACGGCTATTTCCGCTCGTCATCGTCCTATCGCTGCCGCATCGCCTTCAATCTGAAGGGCGTCGATTACGACTTCGTGCCCGTGCATCTGCTCAATGATGGCGGCCAGCAGAAGAAGCCGGAATACAAGGCACTCAATCCGCAGATGCTGGTGCCGACGCTGGAAGCCGGCGACCTGACCATCGGCCAGTCGATGGCGATGCTCGAATGGCTGGACGAAAAATATCCGGAGCCGGCATTCCTGCCGGACAACGCGGATGACCGGGCGCGGGTGCGCGCCTTTTCGCAGATCATCGCCTGCGACATCCATCCGTTGCAGAACCTGCGGGTCCTGGCCTATCTGCGCGAGAACTATGGCGAGGACCAGGAGGGCGTCGAACGCTGGTGCCAGCGCTGGATCGGCGACGGGCTGGCCGCCTGCGAGGCATTGCTGGCGCGCCGCGGGAGGCAGACGACCTACTGTTTCGGCGAGACGCCCGGACTGGCCGACATCTGCCTGGTGCCGCAGGTCTTTTCCGCGCATCGTTTCAAGGTCGATCTGGCGGAGATGCCGTTGGTGCGAGCGGTGTACGAAGCCTGCGAACAGCTGCCGGCCTTCGCCGACGCCCATCCGTCGAAACAGCCCGACGCCGCTTAGGACCGGTTTTTTTACTGCCGGGAATTGCCCGCCCGTCCCATTGGCGCGGCGGGCTTTTTCATGTGCCGGCATTGCCGCGACCCTCCGCTGCGGATAGCCGCTGCGAGGGCTCCCGCATCGGCATGGCCGCATGAGATTTTCGGCCTTCAAGTTTAGAACAGTTAAAAACTAGAGTATTTGACACAAGTTTTCGGCTGCGGCATAAACCTGATCGCAAATGTCAGGTTTAACTTCCGCGAGTCCGATCGTGTCCAACCGTTTCGATTGCCAGAGTTCGACTGCCGCCGCCTATCTCGCGCGGCCGGCCGAACGGCTTGTACTGGAAGGCTATCGCCGCTGGATATCCGGGGCGGCTTCGGGAAGCCTCGAGCCCTGGCGGGAGGCCGCCGCCCTCTATCGCGGCATTCTCGGCGACCGCGGCTCCATGCGGCGGTCCATGCGCTGTCGGAATTCGTCGCGACGCTCGGACGCTGCGCGACCTGCCCGCTGAAGATCTTCGAATGCGGATCGCGCCATATCTGCCGTGACGAGGTGCTCGTCCTCGGGCTGATCTCGGGGATCCAGAATCGCGACGAAGCCGCCGTCGAAACCTGCCTGACGGAACTGACCTGCCCGACGCGCTGCGACGAGGTGGCGTTGGCCGCCGGCTCTTTCGCGCTGCTGTTACATGGGCTCGATAAGATGCTTCTGCCCATTCCGGTACACGTCGTGCGGGACATCCTCAACCGGTCGCGCGCGCCGTGGGGCGGCGCGAGCCGCACAACCACCTTGCATTGATGCCAGAATACGGAGAGACGACGATGATTGCCAGACAAACGGCAAAACTGATGGCGGGACTGACGCTCGCCGGGGCGCTCGCGACGCCGGTTTTCGCGGCGGACATGACTGCGGATGCCGTGGTCAGGACCTATGCGGATATCGCGCTTGCCAAATACGAAGACTCCCTGGCCACGGCCAAGGCGCTCGACGCGGCGACCGACGAGCTGATCGCCAATCCGTCGCCGGACACGCTGCAGGCCGCGAAGGCCGCATGGAAGGCGTCGCGCGTTCCCTACCAGCAATCCGAGGTCTACCGCTTCGGCAACGCCATCGTCGATGCATGGGAAGGCCGCGTCAACGCCTGGCCGCTCGACGAGGGCCTGATCGACTATGTCGACGCCTCCTACGGAACGGAAAGCGACGAGAACGGCCTCTACACCGCCAACGTCATTGCCAGGCCCGAAATCACCATCAACGGCAAGACCGTGGATGCATCGGACCTTTCGCCGGAATTCCTTTCCGGAACGCTGCAGGAAGCCGGCGACGTCGAGGCGAATGTGGCGACCGGCTACCACGCCATCGAGTTCCTGCTGTGGGGCCAGGATCTGAACGGCACCGGACCGGGCGCGGGCAACCGGCCCTGGACCGACTATTCCACCACGCAGTGCACAAACGGCCATTGCGACCGGCGCGCGCAATATCTCGCTTCCGCGACCAAGCTTCTCGTTTCAGATCTCGAGGAAATGGTCGCGGACTGGCAGGAGGGTGGCGCGGCGCGCGCCGAAGTCTCCGCCGATCCGCAGGCCGGTCTCTCTGCGATCCTGACCGGCATGGGATCGCTCTCCTATGGCGAACTGGCGGGCCAGCGCATGAAGCTGGGCCTGCTTCTTCACGATCCCGAGGAGGAGCACGACTGTTTCTCCGATACCACTCATATTTCCTATCTTTATGATGCCATCGGCATTCGGGACGCCTATCTCGGCACTTACAAGCGGATCAATGGAACGACGATTTCCGGCGCTTCGATTTCCGAACTGATCGCGGCGCGCGATCCATCGGTCGACGCCGAACTCAAGGCCAGGCTGCAGGTCACCGTCGATGCGATGCAGGCGATGGCGAAACGCGCCGAGACGGTGGAGGCCTACGACCAGATGATCGGCGAGGGCAACGCGGAAGGCAACGCCGTCGTCCAGACCGCCATCGACGGGCTGATCGACCAGACCCGGTCCATCGAAAGGGCCGTCGCCGCGCTTCATCTCGACGGGATACAATTCGAGGGGTCCGACAGTCTCGACAATCCGAACGCGGTATTCCAGTAAGAGCGCGCATCCGTGATCGTTTGCAGCTGCAACGTCATCATGAAGAGAGAGATCGAGGAGGTGATCTGCCGCCTCCTCGACGAAGACGCCTGGCGGCTGATCACCCCGGGAGCCGTCTATCATGCCATGAAGACGCGCGGACGCTGCTGCGGATGCTTTCCGAACGTGATCTCAATCATCGTCGAGACGACGGAGCGCTATCATCGCGAGCGCCGGACCCCCGACGAGAAGATCGTCCCGTTCATACAAAAGATCAGGGCGGAACATGAGCGCTGCGAAACCGCGCGCATGATCGCCCGAAAGGCAAGGATGCGGCGCAGCGCGGCGTGACCGCGTGCCGGACCGGTCGGCGGCGTATGATCGTCCGCCATCGGGCAAGTCATGGAAGAAAGGGACTATGATGAACAGGAAGTTCGCCGGCGCGGGGGCGTTGGCTTGCATATTGCTCTCGGCATGGACGGGCAGCGCGTTCGGCGGCGATCTGCCGAAGGAACGCGCCGACCTGACGCCGAAGGATCTCGCGCGCGTCAGGAACGTGACCGCGCCGGCGACGGACTTCTCGAAGGCGGAGCCATTCGAGGCGATGCCGGGCGGCGCGGCGACATCGCGCAAGCAGGTGAACCGCGACGCGTTTTCGCAATTCTCGGCAAACCTGACCTTCGAGCAGGAGCGCGACTTCAAGCTCGGCGACGGGCTGTTCAAGAAAATCTGGGTCTCGGCGCCGTCCTCGACGCAGGCCTCCGACGGCCTCGGCCCGTTCTTCAACGCGCGCAGTTGCCAGAGCTGCCACCTGAAGGATGGCCGCGGCCATCCGCCGGAAGGCGGCGAGGACGCGACGTCGATGTTCCTGCGGCTCGCCCGGCCGCCCGCGACCGACAAGGAGCGCGCCGCGATCGAGAACTACCTTGCCGTCAACATGCCCGACCCCGTCTATGGCGAGCAGCTGCAGGATTTCGCTGTCCCGGGCCTGAAGGCCGAGGGCAAGATGCGCATCGACTACGAGGAAATCCCGGTCACGCTCGGCGATGGCGAGACGGTTTCGCTGCGCAAGCCAACATACCGCATCGACGATCTCGGCTACGGGCCGCTCGATCCGGCGACGACCCTGTCGCCGCGCGTCGCAAATCCGATGATCGGTCTCGGCCTCGTCCAGGCGATCGAGCCCGCCGATATCATTGCCCATGCCGATCCCGACGATGCAGACGGTGACGGCATTTCCGGGCGCGTGCAGCTGACGCGCGAGACCGCCGGCGGTCCCGTGGAAATCGGCCGTTTCGGCTGGAAGGCGCAAAATCCGACCATCCGCAAGCAGGCCGCCGGCGCGTTTGCCGGCGACATCGGCATCTCGACGCCCGACGTTCCGAAAAGCCACGGAGACTGCACCGACGCCGAGGCGGCCTGTCTCGCCATGCCGACCGGCGTCCAGAAACGTCTCGGCGATACCGAGGCGCCCGATCCGGTCATGGATCTCGTCACCTTCTATTCCGAGAACCTCGCCGTTCCGGCGCGCCGCGATGTCGAGGATCCGCAGGTCCTGCACGGCAAGGAACTGTTCTACGGCCTCGGTTGCACGAGTTGCCACCAGCCGAAATACGTCACCAGCCGCAAGGCGAAATACAAGGCGCACAAGTTCCAGCTGATCTGGCCCTACTCGGATTTCCTCCTGCACGACATGGGCGAGGGGCTTGCCGACGGCCAGCAGGTCGGCGTGGCGAACGGCCGCGAATGGCGGACGCCGCCGCTCTGGGGCATCGGCCTGACCGAGACCGTCAGCGGTCACACCCTGTTCCTGCATGACGGGCGCGCCCGCAACCTGACCGAGGCCGTCCTCTGGCATGGCGGCGAGGCGCAGAGCGCGCGTGACGGCTTCGCGGCGCTGGAAAAACCCGAGCGCGATGCGCTGATCCGTTTCCTGGAGTCGCTGTGATGCGCTGGTTCGCATTGTCCTTGCCGCCGCCATGCTGCTTGGCGTCCAATTCCGCCGGCGCGCTCACGATGAGCGACGAGGACCCGGTCGAGCCGGTCCGCAATGTCGTTTCCGGCTTCATCCAGCCCAGCTTCGAGCGCTTCGCCGAAAGTCGCGGAACTGGTCGGCGATGGCCGTCGGCTCGCTTGTGCGACGAGCCCGGCGAACCGGACACTTGTTAGTCCGCGCGCGAGGCGTTCCGCGATACCGTCGCTGACCTTCGCCCGCGTCGAGTTCCTGCGCACCGGCCCGCTGTCGAAGGACAACCGGCTCGAGCGGTTCTGTTCTGGCCCGACCGCCGCGGCATCGCGTTGCGCCAGGTCCAGGCCGCAATCGCCACCGCCGACGAGAGCGTGACCGAACCGCCAGCCTGCCCGCGAAAGAGCGTCGCGCTGCAGGGCTTCACGGCGCTCGAATATCTGCTGTTCGGAACCGGATCAGACAAGCCTTGCCGATCGCGGGGAAGCGAGCCATCGCTGCCGTTTTGCCGCGGCCGTGGCCGAAAATATCCATGATGATCGCCACGGGACGCTGGACGCCGAATGGAGCGCGCCCGACGGCTATGCGGCGATCTGGCCGCTCCCGGTCCCGACAACGACGACCTTTCGCAGTGCGGGGAGGTCGTCAGCGAATCGATCTCCGTGCCCGCCGACGCTTTCGAGATCATCCGCGATCAGCGACTCAAGCCGATCCTGCCGGACGATAAGGCGAGGCGAACCCGAAATCTGGCGCTGTTCTGGCGCTCCGGCCTGACTATGGCCTATCACCGAGAGCAATTCGACGCGCTGCGCACCTATTTCGAGGCGTCGCGGCATGTCCGACGTGCTGCCCGAAGGACGAATCGCTGGCTGGCGCGCTCGGTCGAGTTCGAATTCGGGAACAATGCAGATGATGCCCTGTCGCGCCAATGCCATGCCCCGATCGAGGATGTCCTCGCGCGACAGGGAGATGGCATCAGCGATCTGAAATACCTGATGAATCTGTCGCAAAAAGCCTGCAACGCATCTTCGGCCAGCCAGTTTTCCGCGGCGCTCGGCCTTTCTGTCGGGTTCTCATCCCTGGATGGTGACTGATGCAACTGTTTTCCCCCACCGGACTGATCGAACGCCGCACACTGCTGCGCGCGGCAGGCGGGGCCTTTCTCGCCGGGCTTGCGCCGCGCGCGGCCGAGGCCCTCGCCGGGACGGACGCGGCCTTCGCTTCCGCTTATATCGATCGCGACAACCAGTACGGCGTCGCGCTTTTGACCGAACGCGGCGACATCGTCCACCGCTACGTCCTGCCCGAGCGCGGCCATGACGCCGTCTTCGATCCGACGGGCCGAACCCTTGTCGTCTTCGCGCGCCGGCCGGGAACGTTCGCCGCCGTCATCGACACCGGGAACGCCGCTACGCCGATCGTCTTTCACGCCCCGGAAGGTCGGCACTTCTACGGCCACGGTCGGTTCTCCGCCGACGGCAAGCTGCTCTACGTGACCGAAAACGACTACGACAATGCCCGTGGCGTTATCGGCATCTATGACGCCACCGACGGGTTCGCGCGCATCGGCGAGTTCTCCTCCGGCGGGATCGGCCCGCATGACATGACGATCCTGCCCGGCGCGCGCACGATGCTGATCGCCAATGGCGGCCTCGAGACCCATCCGGATTACGGCCGCACGATCCTCAATCTCGCGACGATGAAGCCCAATCTCGCGCTGATCGATCTGCGCGACGGGTCGATCGTGGCGACGCATGAACTGCCGCCCGAAATGCAGAAGCTGTCGATCCGCCATCTCTCGATGTCCGCTGACGGGACTGTCTGGTTCGCTTGCCAGAACCAGGGAGACATCCACGAATTGTTCCCGCTTGCCGGATCCGTCTCGCCGCAGGGCGAACTGACGCTGCTCGATATTCCGGAGCAAGACCTGCGCCTGTTGCATGGCTATATCGGCTCCGTCGTCGTCAACGAGCGCGCCGGCTCGGTCATCTTCACCTCGCCGCAGGGCGACGTCGCCTTCGAGATCGACCGGGCGACCCGCGCGGTGCGCGCCCGCCACGACCTCGTCGATGTCTGCGGCGCGGCGGCCAGGGGCGACGGTTTCTTCCTGTCGAGCGGCCAGGGCATGCTCGACGGAAGGCAGACGGACCTCGCCTGGGACAATCACATCGTCAGGCGGCCTGTTTGAAGGAAGCCGCTTCGTCGAGTCCGGCGAGAAGATCGTCGACGCGCGCCTTGACCTCGGCGATTGCCTTTTCCTTCACCGGTCCGTAGCCGCGAATGTCCATCGCCGCTCCGGCGATCGGCAGCAGTGCCTCAGCGCCGGTTCGCGGCAGCGCGTCCTCCATCCGTGTAATCAGGCCCTCGTACCAGCCGATCAGGTCGCGTTCCATCCGCCGCTCGGTGGTGTAGCCGAAGGGATCGAACACGGTGCCGCGCAGGAACTTCAGCTTTGCCAGTACCCGCATCGGCGCCTGCATCCACTGGCCGAATTCGACCTTGCGCGGGCGTCCGCGGTGGTCCTCGCCGAGCGCCAGTACCGGCGGCGCCATGTGGTAATGGACCTTGAAGTCGCCCTCGAACTCCGACCGCAGCCGGTCGATGAAACCGGTCTCCATGTGCAGCCGCGCGACCTCGTACTCGTCCTTGTAGGCCATCAGCTTGAACAGGGATTTCGCGACCGCGCGCGTCAGGGCTTCGCCGCCGTCATGGGCGCTTTCGGCCTTGCGCACGCGTTCGATCCGGGCGCGGTAGCGATCCGCCCAGGCGCCGTTCTGGTAGTCCGAAAGGAAAGCCGCGCGGCGCGAGATCAGGTCGTCGAGGTTTTCGTCGCCATTGTCCTTCGCGCCCACGCCAAGGGCGTCCGGATCGCCGCAGGCAAGCCGGCCGATCGAAAATGCGGCCTTGTTGCGCTCCACCTGCACGCCGTTCAGTTCGACGGCGCGCATCATCGCCGGCAGTCCGACCGGCACGAGGCCGTCCTGCCAGGCCATGCCGAGCATGATCATGTTGGCAAAGATCGCGTCGCCGCAAAGCTCCTCGGCGAGCCGGTTGGCGTCCGCGATGCGCAGATTGTCCGTTCCGATGACACCGGCGACGGCGTCGACGCGCTTGTCGATATTCAGGCTGGCGTCGCGGTGCAGGACGATGTCGCCGGTCGGCATTTCGGCGGTGTTGAGGACGGCGCGCATGCCGGCGCGATAGGTGGCTGACGCCTTCGGCGACGACGAAACGACGATGTCGCCGCCGATCAGCGCGTCGGCCGCGCCCGCATCGACGCGCACCTGGTTGATCGCGGCGGGACCGGCGCCGAAGCGCACATAGGAGATCACCGGTCCGAATTTCTGCGCGAAGCCGGTGAAATCCAGCACGCTCGCGCCCTTGCCCTCGAGATGCGCGGCCATCGTCGTCACCGCCCCGATGGTGACGACGCCGGTGCCGCCGACGCCGGTGACGACGAGGTCGAACGGCTTGTCGAGACTTGGCAGGTCCGGCAGCGGCAGGACATCCGCCTTTTTGGCCAGTGCCGATGTGTCGGGCGTCTTCTTGCGCCGTGTCGCGCCCTCGACGGTGACGAAACTCGGGCAGAAGCCGTTCAGGCAGGAGAAATCCTTGTTGCAGTTCGACAGGTTGATCTTGCGTTTGCGCCCGAACGGCGTTTCCACCGGCTCGACGCTGAGGCAGTTCGATTCCACCGAGCAGTCGCCGCAGCCCTCGCAGACGAGGTCGTTGATGAAGGCGAAGCGCTTCGGGTCTTCCATCGTGCCGCGCTTGCGCCGCCGCCTCTTCTCCGTCGCGCAGGTCTGCTCGTAGATCAGAATGGTCACGCCGGGGATGTCGCGCAATTCGCGCTGCACGGTGTCGAGATCGCTGCGGTCATGGAAGCTGACGCGCGGCGGGAAATCGCCGCGCGAAAACTTCTCCGGGTGGTCCGACACCAGCGCGATGCGCTCGACGCCCTCTGCGCGCACCGAATGCGCGATCGCCTGCACGCTGATCGGCCCGTCGACCGGCTGGCCGCCGGTCATCGCGACGGCGTCGTTGAACAGGATCTTGTAGGTGATGTTGGCCCTTGGCGGCGATCGCCTGCCGGATCGCCATCGAGCCGGAATGGTAATAGGTGCCTTCGCCGAGATTCTGGAAGATGTGGCCCATGCCGGTGAAGATCGACGAGGCGGCCCAGTTGACGCCTTCGCCGCCCATCTGGATCAGCGAGGAGGTGTCGCGGTCCATCCAGCTCGCCATGAAATGGCAGCCGATGCCGGCGAGCGCCCTGGAGCCTTCCGGCACGCGCGTCGAGGTGTTGTGCGGGCAACCGGAGCAGAAATACGGCGTGCGCGTCGCGCCTTGGATCTGAAGCGAGACGGCCGGTTGGGCGAGAACCTTTTCCGCCCGCTCGAAAAAGCCTTGGCCGGGGAAGACGCCGTCCAGCCGCCTGGCGACGATGGGCAACAGCAGGCGCGGCGACAATTCGCCGGTCCACGGCACCAGCCGTTCGCCGGTCTCGTCGCGCTTGCCGACCATGGCGTGCGGCTTGTGGCCCGGCCAGTCGTAGAAATATTCCTTGAACTGGCTTTCGATGATGCCGCGCTTTTCCTCGATGACGAGGACCTCCTGCTTCTCCTTGACGAAGTCCAGCGCGTCGCGGCGCGCCAGCGGCCACACCATGCCGACCTTGTAGATGTCGATGCCGAGGTCACGGCATTGTTTTTCGCCGATGCCGAGAAGGCGCAGCGCCTCCATCAGGTCGAGATGCGCCTTGCCGGTGGTAACGATGCCGAACCGGGCGTTTTTCACGTCGTAGATGTGGCGGTCGATCGGATTGGCCTCGGCGAAGGCGAAGACGGCGTGCTTCTTCGCCTCCATCCGCTCCTCGATCTGCGGGCCGGGCAGATCCGGCCACCGGTAATGCAGCCCGCCGGGCGGCGGCGTGAAGTCGGGCGCTTGGAAGTCGCGGTCTGCCGGCAGTTCGACGGAGGCCGCCGATTCCACCGTTTCCGAGACCGCCTTGAAACCGACCCACATGCCGGAGAAGCGCGACAGGGCGTAACCGTATTCGGCGAATTGGAGATATTCGGAGACGCTGGCCGGATTCAGCGTCGGCATGAACCAGGCCATGAACGCGACGTCCGACTGGTGCGGCATCGAGGAGGAGACGCAGCCGTGATCGTCGCCGGCGACGACGAGGACGCCGCCATGCGGCGACGACCCGTAGGCGTTGCCGTGCTTGAGCGCATCGCCGGCGCGGTCGACACCCGGACCCTTGCCGTACCAGAGCCCGAACACGCCCTCGACCTCGCGGTCCGGGTTGGTCTCGACCTGCTGCGAGCCGAGGATCGCGGTCGCGGCGAGATCCTCGTTGATCGCCGGCAGGAACTCGATGCCGAGATCCGATGTCAGGTCGCGGGCCCGCCACATCTCCAGATCGAGCGCGCCGAGCGGCGAGCCGCGATAGCCGGAAACGAGCCCGGCGGTGTTCAGCCCGGCGGCGCGGTCGCGGCGCGCCTGGTCGAGCGCGGCGCGCACCAGCGCCTGCGTGCCGGTCAGGAAGACGCGGCCGTTTTCCTTCGTGTAGCGGTCCGAAAGCGCATAAGGCGCGAGCGAGACTATGTCGGTGACGTGCTGGTTCATCGCGATATCCTCCCGAGGGGCGGTTTTCGTTCCGATTTTACCAGATGTGGGCGAAGAAACTTGCCAGAATGGCCGGATTGAAGCTAGTTTGTGGGTGAATTATCCAAAATCAAGCATTGGAACGGTTATTCCTTTCAGATGACGCAGACCGCCCCGCTTTCCGAAACCGACCGCCGCCTGCTCGCGCAATTGCAGGAAGATTGCCGGATCTCCAACCAGGAGCTTGCCAATGCGGCGGGCATGTCGGCGTCGGCCTGCTGGCGCCGTGTTCGGGCGTTGGAGGAAGAGGGTGTCATTTCCGGCTACGTCGCGCTCGTCGATGCCGAGCGGGTCGGCCAGCGCTTCAGCGCCATCGTGCAACTGACGCTGGAGCGCCACGAGCGCGACCATGTCGACAATTTCATCGATGCGATCTCGCGCCGGCCGGAGGTGCTGCAGGTCTTCGCGACAACGGGCGAGGCCGACTACCATGTGCTTGTGCTGTGCGAGGACAAGGACGCCTACAACGCCTTCCTGGAGGACTTCCTGTTCCGCCTGCCGGGCATTGCGCATGTGCGCACCAACCTCGTCCTGAAATCCATCAAGTCGACGCCACGCATCCCGTTGTGAGGCGCCGGACAGGAAAAGAGGCCCCGCACGAAGCAAGGGCCCCTTCCTCCCCATCCTCCGGATAGCGGTCAGGCGGTGACGAATTGCTGGCCTTCCAGCGAAGCGGCGAAGCCGTCGAGGGCTTCGGAGACCTCGCCCCACTTGTCGAGGCTCTTCACGTTCTTCAGCCAGCGCTCGACATTCGGATATTTCGCGTAATCGAGCCGGATCATGTCGCCGAGCGCCATGATCGAGGAAGCGAAATAGTCGGCGATGGTGATCCGGTCGCCGGTGAGATACGGCCGCCCGTCGCCGAGCCAGTAATCGTTGAGGACCTGCAGCCAGAAGGAACTCTTCTCGCTGCCCCATTCGACGGCGATCTTCTGGCCTTCGTCGCTTGGCCGCTTGTGGTGCGGGAACAACTGCGGGTAGCAGAGATTGTAGCCCCAGTCGCGGTAGAAGTTGGAATTGAACCAGTCCATGATCTCGTTGACCTTGGCGCGCTGCTTCAGGTCCTTCGGATATTCCGGCATGTCGTATTTGTCGGCGAGATAGCGCAGGATCGAGGCGCTCTCCGTCAGCTTCATGTCGCCGTCTTCGAGCACCGGCACCAGCCGGTTCGGGTTGAACGAGACGTAGGGCTCCTGGTGATGCGCGCCGGTGAACAGGTCGACGACCTCCTCGTCGACGTCGAGGCCCTTTTCGGCGATCAGCAGGCGCACCGGCCGGCTGGTGATGGATGCGGGATGCATGTGCAGTTTCATGGCTTTCTCCAGTGACGGCTGTGTCGTCTATTTGTTCTTGTAGGGGTCCTTCGGGTCGCGGTCCGCCGACAGGCTGTCGGTCGTTCGCGCGGTCAGGTTCTCGATCGCGTCGGCAAGATGGATCCTGTCGATGTGGTGGTCGCCGCGCGCCACGCGGATCTTGTGCGCTTCCAGCATCACCTGGCCGTGCGAGACGCCCCATGGCGGCTCGAAGCGGTAGGAGGCGAGTTCGATCAAAAGGCCGAGCGGATCGTTGAAATAGATCGAATCCATGAAGCCGCGGTCCTTCGGCCCGCTGTGCTTGATGCCGCGCTCGTCGAGCCGCTCGACGGCCTGCCAGAATGTCGCCTGCGAGACGGCGAAGGCGAGGTGGTGCACGCAGCCGATATCCGTCGGCGTGCGGCTCGGCTCCGGCTTGCGATCCTCGTTGGTGAACACCGTGATGAGTCGCCCGTCGCCGGGGTCGAAATAGATGTGGCCTTCACTCTCCCTGTCGAGGTTCGGCTGGTCGAAGACGAACGGCATGCCGAGCACGCCTTCCCAGAAATCGATCGAGGTCTGGCGGTCGGCCCCGACGATCGTGATGTGGTGGACGCCCTGTGTCTGAAGTTTGCGCATCAATTCCTCCCCTGAGGTTCTGCCCGGGACCAGTCGACGAGCTTCGATTTGTAGTCCGTGCGCGGCAGCGTGCCCCACGGTACGAGGTCGACGGCGCTGGCAAAAACCAGCTTGTCGCGGATGCGTTTGCCGATCCGCTCGGCAAGCTCCTCGCTGGCCGTTTCACCTTCCGCGAGTTCGACCGTAACGGGCAAAGGCGGCTGTTGCTTGACGCCTTTCGCCTGCGGCCGGATCGCGATGACGCCGCTGACCGCCGGGGCGAACTCGTTGACGACCTCGCGCACGGCAGTCGGAAAGACGTTGACGCCGCGCACGATCAGCATGTCGTCGGTGCGCCCGATGCAGCGCACGCGCGGCGCGGTGCGCCCGCAGGAACAGGTTCCGACCCGGATGCGGACATGGTCGCGGCTGCGGAACCGCAACAGCGGCGCGGCGCGATGCTTCAGATGCGTGTAGACGAGTTCGCCTTCTGCGCCGTCCTCGAGCGGCACCGGCGCGCCGGTCTCCGGGTCGATCAGCTCGAAATGGATGATGCCGCGGCCGGAGAAATGCATGCCCTGCTGCGCTTCGCATTCGCCCCACAGCGAGACCGAGATGTCGCCGATGCCCATCGCCTCGGTGACCCTGGCGTTCCATGCTTCTTCGATGCGCGCGCGCATGGCCGGTTCACCGCCGCCGGGCTCGCCCGCGACAAGGATGCGGTTCGACGGACGAGCCGGCGATGTCGATGCCGCGCTCGGCTGCCCATTCGGCGAGATGCAGCGCATAGGAGGGCGTTGCCGCCAGTATGTCGGGATCGAGCAGTTGCACAGCCGCCATCAGCCGCTCGGTATTGCCCGCGCCGACCGGGATGTGGCGCAGTCCCAGCGCGGCGAAGGCGTCGAGCGTCACGCCGGCGACGAACGGGCCGGCATTGTAGGTGGAGACGATGGCGTGGCCGCGCTGGACGCCCGACGCGCCGTAGGAGCGGCAGGAAATCTCGACCCAGTTGGCAAGGTCTTCGCCGGTCAGCGGGATATAGCTCGGCGTGCCGGTCGTGCCGCTGGTCGAATAGATGCGCACGACGTCGTCCATCGGCGCGGCGAAATGCGCGCCGATCGGATTGTCCAAGGGTGCGGCTTTGGCGCAACTCGTCCTTTTCCGTAAAGGGAAGGGCGGCGATATCCGCCAGCCCTCCGACACTCTCACGCATCCTCGAAACCCGCGGCGGCCAGCTTGGCGCGGTAGAACGGCGAGTGCGCATAGAGGTAGCTCACCTGGTTCCGGTAGAGCGGATCGTCGGCGGCGGCCTGCGCCTCCCATGGCAGCGTCTCGACGGCGACGTTGCGCATCAGGCGTCTCCCACGGGCTCGTAGGAAATCGCGGCTTCGCCGTGATGCGCCATGAGGAAACCGATCGGGTGCTCCTGTTCCTCGCCGAGATGGGCGAGCAGGCTGGCCGTGCGCGCCAGGATCGGGATCGCCTTGATCATGGCGGGCGGGAAGTCGAGGTCGAGCAGCACGGCGGCGATCGGCATCGAGACATTCATCGGCAGCGGCTTGCCCCAGACCTCGGGCACCGCGGCTGCCGCAGCGCGCGCCAGCGCGACATGCGGTCCGGCGGCGCCGCCTTTCTCCGCGAGGTCGAGAATGCGCTCGGCGCGCGGATCGACCGGCTTGTGAAGGGGATGGCCGAAGCCCGGCACCTTGCCGCCGTCATGGCGGATTTCCGTCACGAGTTCCGACATCGCCGTTGCCGGGTCGCAGCCTGTCTCGTCGACCTTGCGCTTCGCGCGGACGAGAAATTCGCCGCAATATTGCGCGGTGCCGAGAACGACCGAGCCGCAGCCGAGAATGCCCGCCGCGACCGCCGCCTGCAGCGCCGACGGATCGGCGTCATAGGTCATCCGCGCGACCTGGTTGGTCGGCACGAGGCCGTGCTCGGCGATCGCCACGAGAAGCAGGTCGAGGAAGAAGCGCTGGTCTTCGGTTGGTTCGCGGCCGGTCATCAGCAGGAAGAAATAGTCGGTGAAGCCGATGCGCCCCATCAGGTCGGAGCACAGGTCCTTTCCCCTGACCGTGATGCTTTGCGCGTCGGCGGTGCTGATCGCCGTCGTCGCGGTCGCGTGTTTGCCGATCATCATGACCGGATGCCTCCCTTGATTGACGGCAATATTGTCGGACAATTTTGTTGTTGTCAATGCGGAGACGCGCCTCTAGATTGGCTGTGAACCGAACAGCCGGACTGCCGGCAGGAGGGGAAATTCGCGGATGGAACCGCGCCACGGCGCCAAGGGCGACACGGTCGTCGACTATCTCATGCGGGCGATCCAGGCCGGGCGCTTCGTGCCGGGCCAGCGCCTCGTCGAAGCCGATCTCACGGCCGAACTCGGCGTCAGCCGCAGCCTGCTGCGCGAAGCGTTCCGCCGCTTGTCCGCCGAAGGGCTGATCGAGATCGTGCCCAATCGCGGCGCGCTGGTGCGGCGGCTGACCATGACCGAGGCGATGGAGTTGTTCGAGATCCGCATGGAACTCGAGGCGCTTGCCGCCCGCCTTGCCGCGGAGAGGATCGCGGACCCGTGCACGCGCGAGCGGTTCGAGCGCCGGATCGCGCCGATATGGGAAGAGGCGCCGCGCTTCTCCACCTCCGATTATCTCGCCGAGAACCAACGCTTCCATGCCGCCGTCTTCGAGGCGGCGGGCAATGGCCAGCTGGTCAAGCTCAACCGTCAGCTCCAGCTTTCGCTCATCATGGCGCAGATCGCATCGGAACTGACGGGTGATGTCATGATGGAGTCGCTGCATGAACACCGCGTCATCGCATCGGCGATTCTTTCCGGTAATGCGGCGGCGGCGGACGCGGCCGTCCGTGGTCACCTGTCGCGCGCGCGCGATTTCGTTCGCACGATGCGGCCGGACGTGTTTCGCGCCGGACGGCCCGGAGAGGCCGGTTTAACGTCCATTTCGGAAATCGTTGGCGGGGTTTAGAAACCCCAGTGAGATTTTCCCGGACGTCGCCTCCCTGGCGGACGGCGAGACCAGCTCGTGGCCCGGTAGAGACCGCGACGGCGGTTTGTCGCCTCGATCGGAAAATCGGCACGACCAAACGTCAATTCGCCGTTGGCATTGAAAAGCTTCAAGGTTAAAATTTTAAGCTTGAAATAATTTTCGCCTGATGGCATTCTCTCGCCAAAGGAGCGAGACTCCGGGGAGATTCCATGAAGATTTTGTGTTTGGGTGGCGGTCCGGCCGGGCTTTATTTCGCGATCTCGATGAAACTGCGCGATCCGTCGCACGAGGTGACCGTGCTGGAGCGCAATCGTGCCAACGATACGTTCGGCTGGGGCGTCGTCCTGTCCGACGATGCGCTGGAGCGCATGCAGAAGAACGATCCGAAGAGCACGGAAGCGATCCGCGATCACTTCGCCTATTGGGACGATATCGCGGTGATCCACAAGGGCGTGCGCACCGTCTCCGGCGGGCACGGTTTCGCCGGCATCGGCCGCAAGCAGATGCTGATCATCCTGCAGGAGCGCGCCCGCGAACTCGGCGTCGAGATGCGTTTCGAGACGGAGTTCAAGTCGGCCGAGGAATACCGCCGCGATTACGATCTCGTCGTCGGCGCGGATGGCATCAATTCCCTTGTACGCCGTGAATACGAGGATGTCTTCAAGCCCGACATCGACATGCGCAAGTGCAAGTTCGTCTGGCTCGGCACCCACCAGAAGTTCAATGACGCCTTCACCTTCATCTTCGAGAAGACGGAGCACGGCTGGGTTTGGGCTCATATCTACCAGTTCGACGACAACACGGCGACCTTCATCGTCGAATGCCTGCCGCCGACATGGGAGCGCTGGGGCTTCGAGCACATGTCGAAGGAGGAGACGGTCGAGACGTGCCGCAAGATATTCGAAAAGCATCTCGGCGGCCATGAGCTGATGTCGAATGCCGCGCATTTGCGCGGTTCGGCGGTCTGGATGCAGTTCCCGCGCGTGATCTGCGAAAAGTGGTACAACGGCAATGTCGTGCTGATGGGCAACTCGGCGGCGACCGGTCACTTCTCGATCGGCTCGGGCTCGCGCCTTGCCTTCGACAGCGCGATCGCGCTCGCCGATTACCTGCATTCCGAGCCGACCATGGAAGCCGCCTTCGAGCGTTATCAGGAAGAGCGCCGCGTGGAAGTGCTGCGGCTTCAGTCGGCCGCGCGCAACAGCCTCGAATGGTTCGAGGAAGTCGAGCGCTATCTCGATCTCGATCCGATCCAGTTCAACTATTCGCTGCTCACCCGCTCGCAGCGCATCAGCCACGAGAACCTGCGCCTGCGCGACCCGGAATGGCTGCGCGAGGCGGAGGACTGGTTCCAGGCGCAGGCCGGCGGCAAGCCGGGTCGCACGCCGATGTTCGCGCCCTACAAGCTGCGCGACATGGAACTGGCCAACCGCGTCGTCGTCTCGCCGATGGCGCAGTACAAGGCCGTCGACGGCTGCCCGACCGACTGGCATTTCGTCCATTACGCCGAGCGCGCCAAGGGCGGAGCCGGGCTTGTCTATACCGAGATGACCTGCGTTTCGCCGGAAGGGCGGATCACGCCCGGCTGTACCGGCCTCTATGCGCCGGAACACGAGACCGGCTGGAAGCGCCTGGTCGATTTCGTCCATGCCGAGACCGAGGCGAAGATCTGCTGCCAGATCGGTCATGCCGGGCGCAAGGCCTCGGTCCAGGTCCCGTGGGAAGACGACGAAAAGCCGCTCGTCGAAGGCGGCTGGCCGATCATCTCGCCCTCGGCGATCGCCTGGTCGCCCGACCACGTGGTGCCGAAAGCGATGGACCGCGCCGACATGGATGCGGTCAAGGCCGAGTTCGTCGCCGCGACCGAGATGGCCGAGCGCTCCGGCTTCGACATGATCGAACTGCACGCCGCGCACGGCTACCTGATTTCCTCCTTCATCTCGCCGCTTTCCAACCTGCGCACCGATGAATATGGTGGCAGCCTCGAAAACCGCATGCGCTATCCGCTCGAGGTTTTCGCGGCCATGCGCGCGGCCTGGCCGGAGGAAAAGCCGATGTCCGTGCGCATCTCGGCAAATGATTGGGTGGGGAGCGACGGCATCACTCCTGAGGATGCTGTCGAGATTGCGAAAATGTTCCATGAAGCCGGAGCCGATATCATCGACGTGTCGGCGGGCCAGACCTCGACCGAGGCGACGCCGATCTACGGGCGCATGTTCCAGACGCCGTTTTCCGATCGCATCCGCAACGAGACCGGGATCGCCACCATGGCGGTTGGCAATATTTTCGAGGTCGATCACGTCAACTCGATCCTGATGGCCGGACGCGCCGATCTCGTCTGTCTCGCCCGGCCGCATCTCGCCGACCCCTACTGGACGCTGCATGCGGCCGTGACGCTTGGCGACCGGGATGCGCATTGGCCATTGCCCTATCTGCGCGGCCGTGATCAGGCGTTCCGCCTCGAGGAGCGCGCGCAGCAGGAGGCGATACGCGCATGACCTTTGCCGGCAAGAGGGTCTTGATCACCGGCGGCGGCACCGGCACCGGCGCCGACTTCGCGCGCGGCTTTGCCGAGGCGGGAGCTGAAATCGTGATCGCCGGAAGGCGCCGCGATCCGCTCGAAAAGGTCGCCGAGGGCAACAAGGCGATCCGCTGCGTTACCGCCGACGTCACCGACGAGGCGAGCGTGAAGGCGATGTTCGAGGAAGCCGGGCCGGTCGATATCGTGATCGCCAATGCCGGCGCGGCCGACAGTTCCGCCCTGGCCAAGACCAGCCTCGACCAGTGGAACGCCCTGATCGCCGTCAATTTGACCGGCACCTTCCTGACGATGCGCGAGGGTCTGCGCCAGATGCCCGGATGGGGCCGGCTGATCGCGGTCGCCTCGGTCGCCGGATTGAAGGGCGCCGGTTACATTTCCGCCTATTCGGCCTCCAAGCACGGTGTCGTCGGAATGATCCGTTCGCTCGCCCACGAGGTCGCCCGCCAGCCGGTGACCGCGAACGCGATCTGCCCCGGTTATATCGAGACCGAGATGACCGAGCGCACCATCGCCAACATCATGAAAAAGACCGGGCGTAGCCGCGACGAAGCGATTGCCGCCGTGACCGTGACCAATCCGCAGCGCCGGCTGATCCAGCCCGCAGAGGTGACGGCCGCCGCGCTCTACCTTTGCGGCCCGGGCTCGGAAGGCGTCAACGGCCAGGCCATCGCGATTACCGGGGGGGAGTCGTGAGCGATCCGCTGTCGAAGCGCCGCCTGAAACTGTGGATCAGGCTGTTGGGCATTACACGCGCCAGCGAAAGCCATCTGCGCGAATTCCTGCGCGTCAATCACAACACGACGCTGCCGCGCTTCGACGTCATGGCGGCGCTGTTTCGCAGCCGCGAGCCGGTGACCATGTCGGAATTGTCGCGCATGCTGCTCGTCTCCAACGGCAATGCCACCGCCGTCGTCGATCGGCTCGAGACGGACGGCCTCGTGCGCCGCATCCCGTCGGAAAGCGACCGGCGCACCGTGCATGTCGCGCTGACGGAGACGGGCCGCGCCAATTTCGAGCATCTGGCCGCCGAGCATGAGCGCGAGGTGAACGCGCTCTTCGGCGATGTTACCGCGGAAGATCTCGACACGTTGAACGGCATTCTCAAACGGATGCGGAAGGAAGACCAATGACAGAACTCGCATCGCTGAAGCCGAAGCATTTCCTGTGGGACGTCGAGGACCGCATCGCAGTCATCCGGCTGAACCGGCCCGACCGCAAGAACCCGCTGACCTTCGACAGCTATGCCGAGCTGCGCGACACCTTCCGCGCGCTTGTCTATGCCAGCGATGTCGATGTCGTGGTCTTTGCCTCCAATGGCGGCAATTTCTGTTCCGGCGGCGATGTCCACGACATCATCGGCCCGCTGGTCAAGATGGACATGAAGGAACTTCTGGCCTTCACGCGGATGACCGGTGATCTCGTCAAGGCGATGATCGGATGCGGCAAGCCGATCATCGCCGCGGCCGACGGCGTCTGCGTCGGAGCCGGCGCGATCATCGCCATGGCTTCCGACCTGCGGCTGGCGACGCCGGAAGCCAAGACCGCGTTCCTGTTTACTCGCGTCGGCCTTGCCGGCTGCGACATGGGCGCCTGCGCCATGCTGCCGCGCATCATCGGCCAGGGCCGCGCCGCCGAACTGCTCTATACCGGCCGCACGATGAGCGCCGAGGAAGGCGCGAACTGGGGCTTCTGGAACGCGCTGCATTCCGCCGATGCGCTGGAAGGCGAGGCGATGGCTCTGGCCAAACGGCTCGCCGCCGGTCCGACCTTCGCCCACGGCATCACCAAGACGCAGCTGAACCAGGAATGGAACATGGGTCTCGAACAGGCGATCGAGGCCGAAGCGCAGGCGCAGGCGATCTGCATGCAGACGCAGGATTTCGCGCGCGCCTATCATGCCTTCGTCGGCAAAGAGAAACCGGTTTTCGAGGGTAACTGACATGGCCGACCGTTCCTTTCTCGGCTGGCCGTTCTTCGAGGACAGGCACCGCGCGCTCGCCGCGGCGCTGGACGACTGGTGCGCGCAGAACCTGCCTGTCGATCATGGCGATGTCGATGCGGCCTGCCGCGCGCTGGTGGCGAAGCTGGGCGAGGGCGGCTGGCTGAGGCACTCGGGTGCCGGCGAGGGCGAAACGCTCGACGTGCGCACGCTCTGCCTGATCCGCGAGACGCTGGCGCGCCACGACGGGCTCGCCGATTTCGCCTTCGCCATGCAGGGGCTCGGCATGGGCGCCGTCAGCCTGTTCGGAACGCCGGAACAGCGCGAATGGCTGGAAAAGACCCGCGCCGGCAAGGCGATCTCCGCCTTCGCCCTGACCGAGCCGGCCTCCGGATCGGACGTCGCGAACATGACCACGACGGCGCGCCGGGACGGCGACCGTTACATTATCGACGGTGAGAAAACCTACATTTCCAACGGCGGTATAGCCGACCTCTACGTCCTCTTCGCACGCACCGGCGAGGCGCCGGGCGCCAAGGGTCTCTCCGCCTTTCTCGTGCCGGCCGATACGCCGGGCCTCGAGATCGTCGAGCGCATCGACGTGATCGCGCCGCATCCGCTGGCGCATCTGCGGTTCAACGCGATGGAACTGCCGCAGAGTGCGATGATCGGCAAGCCGGGCGAAGGCTTCAAGATCGCGATGTCGGTCCTCGACGTCTTCCGCGCCACGGTCGGAGCGGCGGCGCTCGGCTTTGGCCGCCGCGCGCTCGACGAGGCGCTCGGCCGCGTGCGCTCGCGCCAGCTTTTCGGCGCGCCGCTTGCCGACCTGCAGATGGTGCAGGGCCATATCGCCGACATGGCGCTCGACATCGATGCCTCCGCGCTGCTGATCTACCGCTCCGCCTGGACCAAGGACCAGGGCGCGCCCCGCGTCAGCCGCGAGGCGGCGATGGCCAAGCTGCATGCGACCGAGGCCGCGCAGCGCGTCATCGACCAGGCGGTCCAGCTCTTCGGCGGCGACGGCGTCCGCCACGGCATGGCGGTCGAGAGCCTGTATCGCGAAATCCGTGCGCTGCGCATCTATGAGGGCGCGAGCGACGTGCAGAAAATCGTCATCGCGCGTGCGGCGCTGGTGGAAGGAATTTGAGATGTTTCGAAGAGGTAACGGCCGATGACACAGTCGCCGCATGAGTTCCTGCATCCGAAGGGATGGAAGCCGGCTGCGGGCTACGCCAATGGCGTTGCCGCGTCGGGCCGGATGGTCTTTCTCGGCGGTCTGATCGGCTGGAATGCCGATCAGGTATTCGAGAGCGACGATTTCATCGACCAGGTCGCCCAGACGCTGCGCAACATCGTCGAGGTGCTTGCCGAGGCGGGCGGAAGGCCGGAACACCTGGTGCGCCTGACCTGGTACGTGACCGACAAGCACGAATATCTCTCCCGGCTGCGCGACCTTGGTGGCGTCTATCGCGAGATCATCGGCAAGCATTTCCCTGCCATGGCGCTTGTGCAGGTCGTGGCGCTGGTCGAGGATCGCGCTAAGGTCGAGATCGAGGCGACGGCGGTCATCCCGCCAAAGACCAACGCCCTGTCGGCGGTGTAACGGAGGAAGCGATGCTGGGACCAAGCGGGCATGTCGACGACTTCGCGAGGCGAAACCTGCCGCCCGCGGACCAGTGGCCGGTGCTGAATCTGGAGGGGTTCGACTATCCGGACTATCTGAACGCCGCCGTGGAAATGACCGACGCCATGGTCGAGAAGGGTTTCGGCGACCACACGGCGCTGATCGGCAACGGTCGCCGGCGGACCTACAAGGAACTGTCCGACTGGACCAATCGCATCGCCCATGCCCTCGTCGAGGATTACGGCGTCAAGCCCGGCAACAGGGTCCTGATCCGCTCGGCCAACAATCCGGCGATGGTCGCCTGCTGGCTGGCGGCGACCAAGGCCGGCGCGGTCGTGGTCAACACCATGCCGATGCTGCGCGCCGGCGAATTGTCGAAGGTGGTCGACAAGGCGGAGATCACATTCGCGCTCTGCGACACGCGGCTGATGGACGAGATGATCGCCTGCGCCAAGGATTCGAAGTTCCTCGAAACCGTGATCGGCTTCGACGGGACCGCCAATCACGACGCCGAACTGGACCGCGTCGCGCTGAACAAGTCGGTGCGCTTCGATGCGGTGAAGACCGGCCGCGACGATGTCGCGCTGCTCGGCTTCACCTCGGGCACGACCGGGTCGCCCAAGGCGACGATGCATTTCCACCGCGATCTGCTGATCATCGCCGACGGCTATGCGAAGGAAGTGCTGAACGTTACTCCGGACGACATCTTCGTCGGTTCCCCGCCGCTCGCCTTCACCTTCGGTCTCGGTGGACTGGCGATCTTCCCGCTGCGCTTCGGCGCCGCGGCCGCGCTCCTCGAAAATGCCTCGCCGCCGAGCATGATCGACATCATTCAGGAGTACAAGGCGACCGTCTGCTTCACCGCGCCGACGGCCTACCGCGTGATGCTGCGCGCCATGGACGAGGGCGCCGATCTCTCGAGCCTGCGCGCGGCCGTGTCCGCCGGCGAGACCCTGCCGGCGCCCGTCTACGAGGAATGGATGGCCAAGACCGGCAAGCCGATGCTCGACGGCATCGGCGCGACAGAGATGCTGCACATCTTCATCTCCAACCGGTTCGGCGACAGCCACCCGGCATGCACCGGCAAGCCGGTGAGCGGTTACGAGGCCCGCATCGTCGGGCCCGACATGGAGGAGATGCCGCGCGGCGAGGTCGGCCGGCTGGCGGTGCGGGGGCCGACCGGCTGCCGCTATCTCGCCGACGACCGCCAGAAAGACTATGTGCGCGACGGCTGGAATATCACCGGCGACACGTTCTGGCAGGACGAGGACGGCTATTTCCACTTTGCCGCGCGCAATGACGACATGATCATCTCGTCGGGCTACAACATCGCCGGGCCCGACGTGGAAGCAGCACTTCTTGCCCATGCGGATGTGCTGGAATGCGCCGTGGTCGGCGCGCCCGACGAGGCGCGCGGCCAGATCGTCGAGGCGCATGTGGTGCTGGCGGAAGGCGCCGAACCGTCCGAGGTCATGGTGCTGCGGCTGCAGGACCATGTCAAAGCGACGATCGCTCCCTACAAATATCCGCGGCGCATCGTTTTCACCGACGCGCTGCCGAAGACACAGACCGGCAAGATCCAGCGCTTCATGTTGAGGAAAAACGACGCATGACCGACTTCGCTGCCACCAAGGCGATGTTTCACATCCCCGACGGCGTCACCTATCTCGACGGCAATTCGCTCGGGGCCCTGCCGAAAGCGGCCGAGGCGCGGGCGCGCGAGACGATCACCGCCGAATGGGGCGAGATGCTGATCACGGCCTGGAACAAGGCGAACTGGATGGACCTGCCGCGCCGCATCGGCGACCGCATCGGCCGCCTGATCGGCGCCGCGCCCGGCACCGTCGTCATGGGCGACACGCTGTCGATCAAGGTCTACCAGGCGCTCGCCTCCGCGCTCGACCTGCGCCCTGACCGGAAAGTCGTCCTGTCGGACAGCGGCAATTTCCCGACCGATCTCTACATGGCGCAAGGCCTGTTGCGCAGCCTTGGTCGGGGCCACGAATTGCGGGTCGTCGCGCCGGAAGAGGTGGAAGACGCGATCGACGAAAACGTCGCCGCGCTGATGCTGACCCAGGTCGATTACCGCACCGGCCGCTTGCACGACATGGCGGCGCTGACGAGAAAGGCCCACGACGCCGGTGCTCTGGCGCTGTGGGATCTCGCCCATTCAGCCGGCGCGCTGCCGGTCGATGTGGCAGCGGCGGGCGCCGATTTCGCCACCGGCTGCACCTACAAATATCTCAATGGCGGCCCCGGCGCGCCGGCCTTCATCTATGTCCGGCCTGACCTCGCCGAAGACGTTCAGCCGGCGCTTTCCGGCTGGCTCGGCCACGAGGCGCCCTTCGCCTTCGATCCCGATTACCGGCCCGGACGCGGCATCGACCGCATGCGCGTCGGCACCCCGCCGGTCATCCAGCTCGCCATTCTCGACGCCGCCCTCGACGTCTGGGACGGGGTGGACATGGCCGACCTGCGCCGCCGCTCGATCGCGCTCTGCGAACGCTTCATCGCCGGCGTCGAGGCCGAATGCACAGATGTCAGCCTCGTCAGCCCGCGCGACGCATCGGTGCGCGGCAGCCAGGTGTCCTTCGCCTTCGAGCACGGCTATGCCGCCATGCAGGCGCTGATCGCGCGCGGCGTGATCGGCGATTTCCGTGCGCCCGACGTGATGCGTTTCGGGTTAACGCCGCTCTATATCGACGAGGCCGATGTCGACCGCGCGGTCGCGGTCCTTGCCGAAATCGTCGCGACACGCGCCTGGGACAAGCCGGAATTCATGAAACGGAGCGCGGTCACATGACGAAGACACCCTACGACCCCGCCGCCGAAGGCGCCGAGATGGGCTTTGACGGGCGCATGTCCTATGGTGACTATCTCGTGCTCGACCAGGTTTTGACCGCCCAGAAGCCGCTCTCCGACGCCCATGACGAGATGCTGTTCATCATCCAGCACCAGACGTCGGAACTGTGGATGCGCCTCGCGCTGCACGAAATCGGCGCGGCTCGCGTCGCGCTGGAGGAGGGACGGCACCAGCAGGCTTTCAAGATGCTGGCCCGTGTCGCCCGTATCTTCGAGCAGCTGAACAACGCCTGGGACGTGCTGCGGACGATGACGCCGAGCGATTACACCCGCTTTCGCGATGCGCTCGGCCAGTCGAGCGGCTTCCAGTCATGGCAGTACCGGCTGATCGAATTCGCCGTCGGCAACCGCAATCCGGCAATGCTGCGCCCGCATGCGCACCGCAAGGATATCGCCGCTTTGCTGGAAGCCGAACTGAAACGGCCGAGCCTCTATGACGTGGCGCTGCAGCGCCTGTCGGCGAGCGGTATTGCGGTGCCGCAGGCGGCACTCGATCGCGACGTGTCGAAACCCTATGCGGCCGATGACGGCGTCGCCGCCGCCTGGACGGAGGTCTATCGCGATCCGGAACATCACTGGGAGATGTACGAGCTCGCCGAGAAACTGGTCGATTTCGAGGATTATTTCCGCCGCTGGCGCTTCAATCACGTGACGACCGTGGAGCGCGTCATCGGCTTCAAGCGCGGAACCGGCGGCACCGCCGGGGTCGACTATCTCAAGCGGATGCTGTCGACCGAACTCTTCCCCGAACTTTGGCACCTGCGCACGGAACTCTGAAGCCGGCCCGGCCAATGACGCCTGTCGCCGAGGCCTTGGCCATCACCGCCGGGATGGATGACGCGTTTCGCCTGCGAAGCGGTTGCGGCTGTCAGGTTGACGGGCAAGGATTTATTGCGCATTTGCCGGCGGGCATGCCAGTATCGGCGTGCTCCGGGACCGATTCGCTCATCCGAACGCTGTCGGTGAAACTGCATGATAGCGCTAGCAAATTGCACCAAGTCTCCCTATAACAAAAAGAAGGGAGACGGAGCAAGAAATTGTCCAAAACCGGCAGGAAATCAGGAAAGCCGACATTGGCCGATGTTGCCCGCGTCGCCGATGTTAGCGCTATTACTGCGTCGCGGGCATTGCGAAATCCCGCCTCTGTTTCGCCGGTATTGCGCGAACGCATCGACCGCGCGGTCGCCAAGATCGGCTATGTTCCCAACACGGCCGCCCGGGCGCTCGCCTCGGCGCGCACGAACGTCATCGGGGTGATTATCCCGTCGGTGACGAACTCGGTGTTCACCGACGTGCTGCGCGGTATTTACGACACGATCGAGGGCACGCCGTTCCAGGCGCAGCTCGGCACCACGAACTATTCCTCCATCAAGGAGGAGGAATTGCTGCGTCTTTTCATTGGCCAGCGCCCGGCCGCGCTTCTGGTGACCGGATTCGACCAGTCCAAGGAGGCGCACAGGCTTCTCAAGGCCAATGAATGCCCGGTCGTCCAGATCATGGATCTGCCGCCCGATCCCGCCGACATGGCGGTCGGCTTCGACCACAGCGAAGCGGCCGAGGTCGCCACGCGCGCCTTGATCGCCCGGTCCTACAGGCGGATCGGTTTCCTCGCGGCGCAGATGGACGTGCGCACGCGCCAGCGCCTCGAGGGCTATTCCAGGGCAATGCAGGAAGCCGGCCTGTTCGACGAGCGGATGATTGTCACCACCCACAAGACGTCGAACGTGTTGCTGGGCGGGCAACTTCTCTCCGAGTTCATCGCCCGCTTTCCGGATGCCGATGCCATTCAGGCCAACAATGACGACATAGCGCTCGGTGCGCTTTTCGAATGTCAGCGCCGGCGCATCCGTATCCCCGAGGATTTCGGGATTTCCGGCTTCAACGATTTCGACATCGCGTCGACGGTGCATCCGACGCTGACCAGCGTGAAGACCTATCGCTACGAAATGGGCCGCAAGGCAATGGAAATGCTGATCGCCGCCGTGTCGGGCGAGCCGCCGGCCGAGCGCTCGGTCAATCTCGGTTTCGAACTGATCGAGCGCGAAAGCACGGCGCGCGCCGGCTGACCGGGCGGGTCAGCGCAGCGCCTTCTCGCGTCCGTAGAGCAGCAGCATCGACACGATCACCGCGCCGTAGATGATCTGCCGTCCGTATTCGGAGATCTGCATTACCGACAGGATCGATTGCAGCAGCGTCACCAGGATGACACCGGCGACGGTGCCGAGATAGTTGCCGCGTCCGCCGAGGATCGACGTGCCGCCGAGCACGACCGAGGCGATGGCCGGCAGCAGATAGGCGTCGCCCATCGACTGCGCCGCCTTGCCGGCATAGCCGGCGAGCAGGACGCCGCCGAACGCGGCGAGCCCGCCGGAGATCGCGAAGGAGAACATCACCACGCGCTGCGTCGCCGCGCCGGAGAGGAAGGCCGCGCTTTCGCGGTTGCCGATCGCGTAGACGGCGCGGCCGAACGTGGTGCGGTTGAGCGCGAAAACCGCGAGCGCGCCGATCGCCGCCCACACGAGGATCGCGTTCGGAACACCCAGGATCAGGTTGCCGGTGGCCAGGTAGCGCATCGCGTTCGAGGCGGAATCGGCCGGCGAGAAGCCGCCCGTATAGGCGACCATCAGGCCCTGCGCGATGACGTTGATCGCGAGCGTGACGATCATCGCCGGGATGCGCAGATAGGCGACGCCGGCGCCGCTGACGAGGCCCATCGCGACGCCGCAGGCGATCCCGAAGGGCACCGCCAGCGCTTCGCCGAGCGGCCCGTAGGCGGTGGCCGCCGAGGCCATCATCGCGCCGGTCGTCAGCACCCAGGGAACCGAGAGATCGATCTGCCCGAGCAGGATGATCAGCATCATGCCCGTGGCGATGACGCCGAGGAACGACGCCACCTTCAGTTGCTGCAGCAGATATTCCGGCGACAGGAAGCTCTTCGAATAAAGACTGCCGATCAGCAGCAGCAGGATGATGCAGGCAAACGCGATCACGATCGGCAGATTGATGCGCATGTGCAGCCGGGAGGATGGCCGGGCTTCGTTCGTCATCGCGTCTCTCACGTGAACATCTCCAGCCGGTTGCGGATCTGGAACAGCCGCGCCGCGCCGAATGTCACGGCGAGCCCGAGCACCAGTCCCTGGAACAGCGGTTGCCACAGCGGATCGAGGTCGAACACGAACAGCAGGTCGCCGATGGCCCGGAAGGCCAGCGCGCCGAAAATCGCGCCGATCGCGCTGCCGCGTCCGCCATAGAGCGACACGCCGCCGAGCACCACCGAGGCGATGGAGAACAGCGTGTAGTTGTCGCCATTGGCGAGCGAGGCTTCGCCGGAATAGGTGAAGAAGGTCAGGAACAGCCCACCGAACGCCGCCATCAGACCGCCGAGCACGAAGGCGGTGAACCGCGCGCGCCGCACCGGCATGCCGGACATGTAGGCCGCCATCTCCGAGGAGCCGACCGCATAGATCGTTCGCCCGATCACCGAACGGCGCACCGGCATCCAGATCAGCAGCACCGCCGCCGCGAGGAAGACGAGGCTCGCCGGGACGACGCCGAACACCTTGCCGGTGAAGGCGTCGGCGAGATCGGCGCTGAAATCGGGAATCGTGCCCGGATAGGGGCGCAGCCAAAGCGCGATGCCGAAAAAGATCGCGCCGGTCGCGATTGTCGTGACGATCGGCTGCAGCCGTCCGTAGATCACGATCAGGCCGTTGAGCGCGCCGCAGGTCAGACCGGTCGCGAGCACGGCGCACACGCCCAGCCCGACCTGCCATGGCGCCCCGCCGAGGACGTAGGAACCGACGCAGTTGCACAGGACGAAGATCATGCCGACCGACAGGTCGATACCCGCCGTCAGCACCACGAACGCCTGCGCCATGGCGACAAACGCCAGAATTACGCCCTTGTTCGCCGCCGTCTGCACGACATTGGGCGTGAAGCCCGCGGGATGGTTGGAGACGTAGATCACGAACATCGCGATAAACAGCGCGAATGCGAGCAGAGTGCCGCGATGTTCCGCCATTATGAAGCGCCACTCCTTCATGCGCCGACCGCCGGCGTGGCGCCGGCCTCCTTTTCTTCTGTTCCGATATTGAGCGCGCTGCCCACCAGGGCATGCTCGGTGATCTCGTCGCCGGCAAGCATCGTCTTGATCGCGCCGTCATACATGACCATCACCCGGTCGCAGCAGCCGATCAGCTCGTCGTAATCCGTCGAATAGAGGATGATCGCCGCGCCCTCTTCGCTGAGCTTGTGCAGGAGCTGGTAGATTTCCTGCTTTGTGCCGACATCGATGCCGCGCGTCGGATCGTTGAGCAGGATGATCTTCGGCGAGATCATCAGCCATTTGGCAATGACGACCTTCTGCTGGTTGCCGCCCGAAAGCGCGCTGACCGGAATGTCCGTGCTGGCGGTGCGCACGGCAAGCAGTTGGATCATCTCGTCGATGCGCTTTTTCTCGGCGGCGCGGTCGATCACGCCGAAGGTCGACAATTGTCCGAGTGCTGCAAAGGACAGGTTCTGCAGCACCGACATCGGCAGCATCAGCCCCTCGGTCTTGCGGTCCTCCGGAATGAGCGCCATGCCGACCTCGCTGGACCTGGCGTGGCGCGGGTTCTTCACATCGATAGGCTTGCCGTTGATCAGGATCTCGCCGGTCACGCCGCGCAGCACGCCGAACAGCGCCAGCAGCAGGTCGCGCTGGCCCTGGCCGTCGAGGCCACCGAGGCCGACGACTTCGCCGGCGCGCACATCGAGCGAGACATTATTGAGCTTGTTGAACCAGGTCAGGTTCTTCACCTCCAGCGCCGGCGGCTTGTCGCTCGGCGGGAGCGGGGTCTTTTCCGGAAAAACGTGCCGGTATTCCCGGCCGATCATCATTTCGACGACTTCGTTGTCCGTTTTGGTGCCCTGCACGTAGCTTTCGACATTGCGGCCGTTGCGGAACACCGTGCACTCGTCGGCCAGTTCCGCGATCTCGTGCATGCGGTGGGAAATGTAGAGCAGCGCCATGCCCTCCGAGCGCAGGCGCTTCAGGACGGCCATCACCTTGGTGACGTCGGAGGCTGTCAACGCGGATGTCGCTTCGTCGAGAATGAGCACGCGCGGTTTGCGTGCGAGCGCCTTGGCGATTTCGACGATCTGCTGGCGCGACAGCGGCAGGTCGCCGACCCGGGCGCGCGGATGAATGTCTTCGCCGCCGGCCTTGGCGAGCGCTTCCTCGGCAAGCCGGCGCTGTTCCTTGCGGTCGATCATGCCGAACCGCGTCGGCGGATTGGATGCGATGATGTTGTCTGCGACCGACAGGTCGGGAATGAGGGAAAGCTCCTGAAAAATGCAGACGATGCCGGCGCGGTTGGCCGAGGCCGGATCGGCGAAACTGATCGGCTGGCCGTCGAGGAACATGCGCCCCTCGTCGGGGGCGACGACGCCCGACATCACCTTGATCAGCGTTGACTTGCCGGCGCCGTTCTCGCCGAGAATGGCGTGGACACGGCCGGCCTGCACGTTCAGTTCGGCTTTCTCGAGGGCGTGAACGCCACCATACCGCTTGGAAATCCCTTCCATGCGGAACAACGCCGTTTGATCGGCCATCGATACCCCTCCCGGTGGGCGCCGCGGGACTGCAAAGTCCCGCGGTCATTATAGCTGACTTCGTTGCGACGCGCTTATTCGTTCTGTCCGCTCTGGCTCATGATTTCCTGAGCCGAGAAGTTGATCCCGCACGTCGGGAAGGAATTGCCGACGAAGAAATTGTCGGACTGGTCGGAATAGTAGTTCTCGCCGTCCTTGAAGTTCGGGTCCTCGACGATCGCCAGAGGCAGCTTGATCGCCTGCGGTACGACATTGCCCTTGAGTGCGTCGATCGCGGTCTTGATCGCCACGGCGACCTGGGCCGGACCGGTGCCTGCCGACGAGCAGACCAGGCCCTCGGAGGCAAACTTGCCGCAGAACTTGCGGAAGCCGTTTTCCGTCTCGCCACCGAACGGGACGAACGGATGGCCGGCATCGATCATCGCCTGCACGACGCCGGTATCGCCACCCTGCGCGGTGATGCCGTCGAAATGGCCGTGAACGGCGATGGCGTCGGCGGTCGCTTTCTGCGCCGTGCCGTCATCCCACTTGCCGACGACCTCGATCACGTCCCAGTTCTTGCCGGTCGCGTCGAGCGTCTCGTGGATACCGTTGTGGCGGTCGGTGTCGACCGAGGTGCCGGCCACGCCGCGCACTTCGAGGACCTTGCCGCCATTCGGCAGATGGCTGTCGAGCCAGTTGGCCCACAGCACGCCGAGGCCCTTCTGGTCCACGTTGACGTTGATGGCGTCTTCCGTGTCGAGAATGTTGTCGAAGGCGACCAGGATCACGCCGGCCTGCTTGGCGCGGCGGATGACCGGCGCGAAGGCTTGCGGGTTTTGCGCGTTGACGACGATCGCGTCATATCCGGAATCGATGAAGTTGTTGATCGCGGAGATCTGCGCCGCGACGTCCTCGCCGGTCGAGACGACCTTGAATTCCTTCAGGTCGGCCGCGACCTCGGGCTGCGCGGCGTAGGCCTTGGCCGTCTGGATCATCTGGATACGCCAGGTGTTGGCGATGTAGCCGTTTGCCAGCGCGACCCGGTAGGGGCCTTCCTTGGCCGGGTACTGGAAGAATTTCGTGGCGTCCGACCATGGTGCGTAGCAGTTCGGGTCGGCGGCGGGACCGGCGACGACGGCCGGCTCGGCCAAAGAGGCGGTTCCGGCTGACAATGTCAGGAACAGCGCTGCGCACAGTCCGCTCGCGGAATGCGGCAAGAGTTTATGTTTCATAGGATCCTCCCAAGATGATGTTTTGCTGCGTCCGAAGGTATGCTCTCGCGCCCGCCGCAATGCGGCGGATCGTGGCTTGTCGAGTCCTCCTCCCGACGTATCATCGAGCGGGTCGACCGTCGGCCGGCTGACACCTCTCACCTAATCAGTAGTGGAGATTTGACAGCGCTGTCAATAGAACGAATTGCCGGTATTTTCGCCTATTGTCCTTGTTTTTCGGGAGTCACGGCGAAATTTCCGGGATAGGCAACAAATATATTGATAGCGCTTACAAGGGCGGGCGGCGATGCGCGAATTGCCTCGGTCTCCGGCTTCCGAAAACCAAGGTGGGTAAAGGTTTGCGGTTCCTGGGCATTCGCACCAACCCGCCGGTCTTCGAGGCGGTGAACGTCGGAACCTGCGGTCCGCCCCACGCGCGTCCAAAAGCCCGCATTTCGGCGAAAGCGGGGCCGGAGGTCTGCGTGAAGCGTTTTGGCTTCCGTGCCTGCAATAATGTCGGCGAGCAGGAACCGATATCGATGTCATGCGTTGACTGCACGACCGCGGAGCATTCCGTGATCGCCGGAAAGCTGAACGCAACGTCATGAGGCGGCCTCATCCGGAACGCCAGTTCCGGACCGGGGAGGATTTTTCCGCGCGCAGCCGGCTCGGCCCCATACGACCCAAAGGAGACAATGATGAAATTCGGCAAAACGACCGCTACCGGCGCCCTGGCGCTGACCGCCGCCCTTCTGGCCGGCACGGCACTGGCGCAGGAGTCCGATAACGCGCCTTCCAACACGAAGCCGGCCAAGAATATCGAGCGCGTCGAAGTCGGTGTCCTCGATTGTGTCGTGCAAGGCGGTTCGGGCTTCGTCTTCGGTTCGACCAAGGACGTCAGCTGTAAGTACCGTCCCGCCGGTGACGGCGCGGAGCAATCCTATTTCGGCGTAATCTCGAAATACGGAGTCGATATCGGCAAGACCGATGTCACCTACATGACCTGGGCCGTCCTCGCGCCGACCACCGGCGGATTCAGCCCGGGCGCACTTGCCGGCGACTATTACGGCGTATCCGCCGAAGCGACCGCGGGTGCCGGCATTGGCGCCAACGCCCTTGTCGGCGGATCGAGCGAGACGATCGCGCTCCAGCCGATCAGCGTGACCAGCCAGACAGGGCTGAACTTCGCACTCGCCGTCAGCCAGCTGGAACTGCATTCCGGCGCCAACTGATCCGGGTTCCGGAGGTCGCCTCACGCGAAAATCGAACAAGGAGAACGAAAATGAATTGGGACCAGATTGAAGGAAAGTGGAACGAGTACAAGGGCAAGGCCCGCCAGTCCTGGGGCGAACTGACCGACGACGACCTGGCCGAGGCCAACGGCAAGCGCGAAGAACTCGCCGGCAAGATCCAGCACCGCTACGGCAAGACCAAGGAAGAGGCCGAGCGTGAGATCGACAACTGGATCAATTCGCTCTGAGTGGACTCTGCAATGAAGAAAAAGGCCGCCCGATCGGGGCGGCCTTTTTTATGCGGCGACTGTGTCATGTGTCAGAACGCCTGGCTCAGCGCCAGGATGATGATCAGGACACCAATCGCGGCCGCGCCGATGCGCCACCGCGAACTCGTTCGCCATGTCGGCGGCACGACGGTCTCCAGATCGGTGTCGGTCTGCGCCTCCTGCGCGATTTGGCGGTTCTGTGCGTCGATATTGGCCGTGCTTTCTTCTGGCATTGTCATTCTCCCGGTTCGAGGAACGGAAGTCGCTGCTCCAGAAAGGCATAGTCCTCGTCGAGCGGACCCGACGCCTTGCAACTCGCGAGCAGCAGCGTTCCATGGGATGAAATGAGCGCCTGTGCCCTTTGGTTCCCGATTTCGTGCAGTCGCGTCAGCGCGTCGGCGATATGCTGCATCATCAGCATGTTGCCCGCCGCCGCCTGCCGCAGCGGATGGAAGGCCGTGTTCAGCATGTCGTCGAGGCTTAGGCCGGGTATCTCGACCCTGACGACAGCATCCTCGTCGCTGACGTCGCGGGTCCGCAGCCCGTGCCGGACCGCGGCGGAAAGAGCCGCCGACATGCGGTCGAGCGAGGCAATGGCCGTGAAGGTGTCGTTGACGCCGGGAGAAAGCGCGCGCAGGGCGATCTCGAGCAGCAGATTGATCGAGTACTCGATATCGCCAATGGCGGTGCGTGACGGCAGGATCAGCAGGGCGTCGCGGATCGCACGGTCGAATTCGCCGTCCAAGTCGTCGGGCATCCGCGATGCTTTCGCGACCGCCTGGCCCTCCAGAACGAATTCGCCGGGCTTGCTCAGCAGCCGGACAGTCAGATCGTGTTTGCAGGCCAGTTGGTAGAGCGCGTCCTCGTCGACGGCATTCAGGTAACCGGATTCCCCGGTCGCGATGCGGTAGGGGAAATCGAGCGGCGGGCGCGGATTGGACGTCTCTTCCTCCTCTTCGCGGACCATTTCCAGAATCCGCCGTTCCAGTTGTGCGGAAATGCTCGCGATCTCCTCGTCGATGGTGACGCTGCGCGACACCGTGTGCACGAAATAGATCAACTGCAGCACGAACAGCGCGGCCAGCACGATGGCCACCGCGACGGACAGCACCGGCACGAAATCCGGACGGACCCGGTAGAGCACCGTCAGCGCGAAAAGGAAGGTGCCGCCGAGAAGGCCGGCGGTCACCTGGTTGACCCGGTCGCTCGTGAACAGCTTCAGCAGGCGCGGCGCGATGTTTCCGGCTGCCAGCGTGAAGACGACGAGCACCAGTGAGTAGACGAGGCTGAGCGTGGTGATGGCGGCCGTTGCGATAGTCGACAGGACATTGGCCGCGATCTCGTGCGAAAGCCCCAGTACGGATCCGAATGCGGTTTCGACTTGCGGGCCGTATTGGTGGTCGAGCCAGAGAAGCGGGACGCTGAATGCCCAAATGGCGAGGGCGATCGTGCCGGGCACGGTGATCAGGCCGCGAATATTGATGAAGTGCCTGTGCAGGGAACGGAACACGCTCGGCTGCCCTCCTGTTTCAACGTCACGGTTACCGGAGACAACGCCGGCCATGCAATCTGTCGCCGTTATGAACGGTTTCGCGATCGCGTCGCGGAATCCATGGCGGCGCCTCTCATCGCCGCGTCCGAAGGCTCACACGATTTCCGTTTTGCCGATTTTCAGGCAGTAGTTGACCGCCTCGTCGGTCAGTTCCAGCGCGCCGCTTCCGTTGACCGCGGCGGGAACGATCCGCTCCAGCATGGTGCGCCCGAAACTCTTCGGACGGATCGCGGCCGACTGCACGCGTGGCGTCTCCGTCCAGGTGAGCGTCGCTCCGTCGTCGGGATTGCGCGCGCGTTTGCACCGTATGACGACCTTGCCGTCGCCCAGCGTCAGCGCGCCGTGCACCAGTGCATTGGTCACCAGCTCGTGCAGCGCGAGACCGACATGCAGCGTGCCGTTCGGCCCGAGTTCGAGATCGTCGCCCTCGAAGGTGATCTGGCCGTCCCGGAACGGAATGACCTCGAACGCCTGGCGGCGGACGAGGTCGGCGAGGTTGGATCCGCGCCAGTCGCGGTCGGTGATGACGTCCTGGGATTTCGCCAGCGATTGCAGCCGGCCGGTGAAGCGGCGGATATATTCGGCTTTCGTCGGCGCGACGCGCGCGGTCTGGGCCGACAGGCTCAACACCATGGCGAGCATGTTCTTGGACCTGTGCGCGACTTCGCGCAGCAGGTTCTTCAGCGTCTGTTCGCGCTGCCGTTGTTCGGTATTGTCGGTGCACGAGCAGATGAAACCGTCGATGCCGGTTTGCTGGTCGGTGGTCTTGTTGAGCGTCAGGTTGAGGTTCCAGCGGATCTCACGCCCGCTTTTCGCGTCCGTGGCGTGGGCGACTACCTCGACGGTGCGCGGCTCGCCGGTTTCCGCGGCTTCTGCTTTCGCTGTCGCCAGCTTCGCCAGATCGCTCTCGTTGAAGATTTCGCGTTCGTTGGTGCCGCTCAGGTCCCTTCTCGACCAGATCGACTGGGGATTGACGAACCACTGGAAGTTGCCGTCCAGATCCTGAAAGAAAATCGTGACAGGCGTTCCAACCAAGGATTTCAGTATGATGTTCCGGTTCGGCATTCCCTACGCCATAGAATTTGGCGGGCGGACCGTTTCGGGCCCGCCCGCATGAATGATTATACTCTCCGCATGACCCTCACGACGAGACTGATCACGAACAGGATCAGGAACACGAAGAACAGGATCTGTGCAATTCCTGCAGATGTGCCGGCGATGCCGCCGAAGCCGAGAAAAGCCGCAATAACGGCGACAATCAGAAAAGTAAGTGCCCATCCAAGCATGACGTATCTCCTTCTTGGTACACAAGGTAGTAACGCGCATGCTCGCCTCCGGTTCCCCTTGAAAGCGGCGATTATGCCGCGTTTTTCACGTCCTCTTGAAAAAACAGCGCCTGGCTGATCAGCGCCGAGACCGCTGCGGGTTCGAACGGCTTGGTGACCAGGAAGGCAGGCTCCGGCCGTTCGCCGGTCAGCAGGCGTTCGGGGAAGGCGGTGATGAAGATCACCGGCAGCGTCAATTGCTCCAGGATTTCGTTGACCGCATCGAGACCCGAGCTTCCGTCTGCGAGCTGGATGTCGGCCAGAACGATGCCGGGGCGCTCCTCGGCCACCATTTTCACCGCCTCGCCATGCGTGCGCGCGACGCCGGTTACGGTGTGGCCGAGATCCTCGACCATCGTCTGGATATCCATCGCGATCAGCGGCTCGTCCTCGATGATGAGAACCTTCGTCGCCACCTGGGTGGCGATGTCGCGATGGGCCTGATCGAGCAACTCGTCCAGTTCGGCCTCGTCGACGTCAAGGATGTAGGCCGCTTTGTCGCGCGGAAAGCCCTCGACGGCGACGAGCAGGAACGCCTGGCGCGGAAGCGGCGATATCGCCTGCAGATTGCGCGCGGCGCCGCCTTCCATGCCGTCCGCCTGATGATCCCGCAGATTGATGTCGATCGACGACCACAGAGAAACGAACATCTTATAGAGGCCCGAACGAATATCCCGGGCATCCGACAGGGATGACGGATCGGAAATCAGCGCTTCGAGCAGCGCGGCGACATAGTTGTCCGCACTGGACTGGGAACCCATCACCGACCGGGCATAGCGCCTCAAATAGGGAATCTCGCCCGATAGTTCGGCTGCAAGCGACATATGCAATCCCTCCTGGTTGTCACTTCCGTTGACCTAGAAACGATGCCGCGAAAGAAAAGTTCCGATTTTTTTGCAACCGATTTTGTCTTTGCGCGTTGTGGCCTAGATTGGAGAGGTAAGAGGGCCATGACCGCAACCGAATATCAGGCGCAATTTGAAATGCAGGACGGCAAGAAGAAACCACCGAAACTGGACGATCTTGCCGTGTCGCAAATCGGCAAGAAACTGCGTGCCCAGTTCGACGAGGTATTGAGCGAGCCGGTTCCCGACCGGTTTGTCGACCTGCTGAACAGGCTCGAAGCCGCGGAAAAGAAACCGTCCAAGGATAACGCCGATGACTGAGGGCCAGACGTTCAAGGACGGCCTTCTTGCGGCCATCCCGAATTTGCGCGCATTCGCCATGTCGCTCTGCGGTGCGCCGGACAAGGCCGATGACCTGGTCCAGGAGACGCTCGTGCGCGCCTGGGACAAGCAGGCGTCCTTTCAGCCGGGCACCAATCTGCGTGCGTGGCTTTTCACCATCCTGCGCAACGAGTTTTACAGCCAGATGCGCAAACGCGGCCGGGAGGTTTCCGACGCCGACGGCGCGTTGACCGACGCCATGGCGGCCCATCCCGAACAGGCCGGCAAGCTCGACATGCAGGACTTCCAGGCGGCACTGGTCAAACTTCCCGAGGATCAGCGCGAGGCGATCATTCTGGTCGGCGCGTCGGGTCTGTCCTACGAGGAAGCCGCCGAGATTTGCAACTGCGCGGTCGGAACCGTGAAGAGCCGCGTGTCGCGGGCCCGCACGCGGCTGGGCGAATTGCTGGGGATCACCGACAGCAGCGAATTCGGCCCCGACAGCGTGGCGACCCATGTGATGAACCGGCCGCCGGTCGGCAATGCCGCCTGATTACGCCACGAGCCGGGCGATGGCTCCGCAAAGATCTTCATATGTGAACGGCTTCTGGACGGTTTCGCACCGGCCCTCGAAAGCGGGAACGCCGTTGCCTTGCGGATCCGTCGTCAGGAAAACGACCGGTACGCTTCCGCCCGTGAGCATCGACAAAAGGTCGTCGCCGATGACCGAAGCGGTCCGGATGTCGAGAATGGCGAGGTCGAAGCGGTCGTCGGTAAGATGGGGTGGCAGTCTGGTCTCGCCGCCGCCCGCCGTGACAAAGCGCGCTGCCCCGAGCTCGCCGAGGACCGATTCAATATCGACCGCGATAAGCGCGGAGTCCTCGACGATGAGAATGCATTTACCGGACAGCACAGATGTTTCTCCAAGAGAGCGTTAAGCATCAGGTATGTGTGAGAATTCTGGCCGGGTCATTAATAAAAGACACAGTGACCCGGGGGAATGACAAGTTTTAACAGAGGCCAGGCGCAGTCATGGACACGTCACCTCCGAAATCCACGCGCAGCATTCCCTGCAAAGAGTGTCCGCTCGTGTGCAGCGGGCATTTTCGTGCGTTTTCCGAAGCTGAGTTGCGGTTCGTCGACACGTTCAAGCGCGGCGAACTCGTCAGCGACGCCGGGTCGACGATCCTTCTGGAAGGCACGCACAGCCCGCATCTCTATTCGGTGATCTCGGGCTGGGGATTTCGTTACAAGACGCTCGAGGACGGCCGCCGCCAGATCCTGAACTACGTCCTTCCCGGCGATTTCATCGGGTTGCAGGGATCCGTCATGTCCGAGATGCACCATTCGGTCGAAGCGCTCTCGGACATGATCCTGTGCGTCTTCGAGCGCAACCGGCTGTTCGAGCTTTATGAAAAACAGCCCGAACTCGGTTTCGACATCACATGGCTCGCGGCCCGCGAGGAACAGATGCTCGACGAGCACCTGCTGAGCGTCGGGCGCAGGTCTGCTGCCGAGCGTGCCGCCTATCTTCTCGCATTCCTTTACGAGCGGGCAGAGGCCGTCTCGCTGTTTCCGCACGGGGCTCGCATCGCTCCGCTGACCCAGCAGCACGTTGCGGACACGCTCGGCCTGTCGCTGGTTCACACCAACAAGACGCTGCGCAAGCTGAATGCGCAAAATGCGATCGACTGGCTCGACGCCGGCTTCGAGATCAAGGATATCGAGGTGCTGAAACAGATCGCTGACTGGGACGGTTTGCCGGATATCGCCAGGCCCTTCATCTGAACCCCGGAAGAATACGCCCGCCAGACGAACCGGCGGGCGCTGTTCGCCCTGGCGGTTTCGGGGCTCGTGCCGCCAAGCCGCAACCTGCGGTTTCCTCACGCGCCGCCTTCTCGAGACTGATGTGCAGCCGGCGAAAGCGTTCGCATGACTTTCTCCTTCGGTCACCGGTTCGTTTCGCGTCAACCGGCCGGTGTGTGGCCGTTCCGGTCGGCGGCGACCGCGGTCGACGGAACCTCGCCGAAGACCTCGTTGTTCGGGCCGACCACGGCGACCTTGAGCTTCTCGTCGCCATCGATCGACCATTCGAAGGCAATGCTCTTCTCGACCCATTTTTGCGGCACGGCGATGCAGTCACCCAGCGCGACGGGGTAGGTCTCGGCTTCGTGGAAGGCGAGCGGGAGGATGTCCTCGCATTCGTCCCGCGACGCGTAATATTCCACCGGCGTCGGCACATAGGCGCACTTGTCGAGCGCGTGATCGCAGCCAAGCATGAGAATGGCGAAGACAAGGTTTTCCATCGTCAGTTCCTTTCGAAGGTTAACGACTGAAATCCTTTTGCGTTCCCGGTGATGAACCTTGGCTGAACGGCCGCAAGCGCGCGATACGGCCCGAAAACTCTTTCCGTCTGTTGGGAACCACCGGTCGAACGGTGCGTTTGAAACAGGTCACCCGGTGACCGGTCGTTGGAAGCTCGCGGCCACCGGATGAGCGAGTAGCAACACTCACGAAGAGGAATTTACTATGAAAAAACGTCTTTTGACCACCACTGCCGCGATTGCCCTGTTTGTAACGCCGATGGCTTACGCCCAGGACGCGTCGAACGCCGACGCCATGAAGAATTCGCCCGTCTTCTCCGGCGAGACCTATAAGGACATGGCTCCGGTCGACGGTTTCTATTCCGCCGATCCGCAACAGGTTCTGGCGACCCGTTTCATCGGCGCCAACATCCATAGCGGCGCCGGCGAGGACGCCGAAACGATCGGCGACGTCAACGACATCATCATGACGCCCGACGGCCGCGCAGTAGCCGTGATCGCCGGCGTTGGCGGTTTCCTCGGCATCGGCGAGAAGGAAGTCGCCGTGTCGATGGACAAGCTGGCCTGGACCACGGGTGCAAATGGCGACATGGTTCTCGTCGTCGACCTGACCAAGCAGCAGCTCGAGGGCGCTCCGGTGTTTGACCGTTCGTCCTCTCGATGCCGAAAAGACCGCCGCGATGGACAAAGCAGTCCGGCGCCGCGCAGGACGGCACCATGTTGGCAGCGGTCAGATGGCCCAGACGGCGATCAGCCAGCCGCGCAATGACCGCCAATGACGACATGGCCAATGGAAAGGAGAATGCCGAACCGGCAACCGATGACACCATCACGACGGCTTCGACGCCGCGCATGGAAACCGTGCCGGCTTCGCGGGCGGATCTGAAAGCCGACAAGATCATCGGCATGTCCGTAACAGGCGCCGACAACGAGACGGTCGGCGAGGTCTCCGACATTCTGATCGACAAGGGCGGCAAGGTCGAAGCCTTTGTCATCGACGTCGGCGGTTTCCTCGGCATGAACGAAAAGCCGGTCGCCGTGTCCTTCGACAAGCTCCAGTTGGCCCGTGCCGAAGGCTCGGACAACTGGACGACGATCAGGACCGGCCTGACCAAGGACGCCCTGGAGAACCAGAAGGCCTACACGGAAGGTCAGTACAAGTCCGACAAGGGTTCGGTCATCCTGATCGCTCCGGCCGAATAATACCGGCTTAGCCGCGCCCCGCCGGGGGCGCGGCATTTTCAGGACATGCCCCGTATGCTCACATTCGACAGCCTTTTGTTCCGTTCGCTCGCCACGCTATCGCTCCTGATCGCGGTCGTTGCGGCGCTGTTTTTCGCCAGGGCTGTCTTTCTTCCGATTACGCTCGGGATCCTGACCGCGCTTGTTTTGCATCTGCCGATCATGGCGCTCCATCGTGCCGGGATGCCGAAAATCCTCGCTGTCGCTTTCATCATTTCGGCGGTCGCGGCGATGCTGATGTTGATTTTCGTGCTGACGGCCGGCCCGGTCAGCGACACCTTCGAATCCTATCCGCGGATCGTCACCGAACTGCGCGTGAAACTGTTTCACCTGCGCCAGACATTCGCCGCCGCCGAACAGGCGAGCGACGCCATTTCCAAGGTCGCCGACGACGTCAAGAACATCGTCAAGGATCCGAAAGTCCAGGAAGTTGTGGTGCGCGAACCGAATTTCCTAACCCGTGCGGCGACCTCGCTCGCCGGATTGGCGTTCGTCGCCGCCTTGTCACTTGGCGCCGCCGCCGTGATCGTCGTGCTTGTCGATTGGCTCGGCCTTGTCGAAGGCCTGGCGGCCGCGGCCGCGATCCTCGCGGTTCTCGGACTGGCAGTGCTCGCAATCAACGCGCTGCTGCGCCGACGTCACGAGCGAATGGCGATCCGCGCCTCCGCGCTGCGCTCGGCAGCAATCGCCGAAGCAACGAAGGCGGGTATCGCCCGCGGCCAGAACGCGACGCCGGCACTGTTGCCTGTCGCCGCGATCGTTGCCTATGCCGTCACCGCCGCGTTTGTGAAACCGGCGCGCGGCGACCGATGACCCGGTTGCCGCGCCGAATGAGTCAGTTGATCGACTTGGAAGGGATGGTGAATACGACGGTCATGCCGCCATCATCGAAGCGGCGTTCGATCTCGCCGCCCAGTTCGCCGCGTACGCTCGCCTCGACGAGCCGCGTGCCGAATCCCTTGGTCTCCGGCGGCGCGGCGACGACGTTGCCCTTTTCCGCCCAGACCAGCTTCAGCATCCGCTTGTCGCGCTTGCCCTCATAGGTCCAGCGTACGGTCAGTTCAGCATTTTCGTCGGCGACGCCGCTGTATTTGAGCGCGTTTGTCGCCAACTCGTGAAAGACCAGTCCAAGCGCCTGCGTGGCGCGTTCGTTGAGATTGATCTGCGGTCCGTCGACCCGGGATTCTTCCAGCTGGTCACCGAACACCTGGCCGAGTTCCGTCTTCAGGAGATCGCCGAGGTCGGCGCGACCCCAATGCGAGCGCGCCAGCAGGTCCTGCGCGTTCGCCATCGCGTTCATGCGTGATGAAAAAGACGTGTTGAACGCGTCCAGCGTGTCCGACGTCGCCGCCGTCTGCCGCGCGATCGCCATCATCCGAGAAATCGAGTTCTTGATGCGGTGCCGCATCTCCTGGACGAGAAGTTCCTTCTCCGCCAGGCTCCTCCGGCTTGCCTCGTGCAGCGCGATGGCCGACTCGACCGCCTTGTGCTGCCAGCGCGCTCCGGCGGCGAGCGATCCGGCGAGCACGATCAGGACGGCGCACAATGCATAGACCGGCAGGAAATCCGCATAGGCGGCAGGGCTGCCGGTCGAACTCACCTCGAACCGCCATTTGCGGCCCGCGATTTCGGCGTCGATCGTGTCGACCATGGTGTTTGGCGCGCGCAACTGGTCGAAGGCCGGTGATTGGTAGAGAAGCTGCGGCTCAGCATCGGTGACGTCGTAGGTCTTCAGCACGACCGGCAGGATCGGCGGATTTTCCAGCGCCGCGGCATGCAGGTCTCCGGCCCGGAACGGTGCGTAGATGAAACCGTCCGGCATGCCGCCGGTGTTTGCGCCATCGGCGAAGAATGGCTTGTAGACCAGAAAGCCCACCTGTTTGACGGACGGTGATCTCCTGGACCAGTTCGAGCGGCGGAGAGGCGATCATGAGATCGTTATGCATGGCGAGTTGCATTGTCTCGCGGCGCTGCGCCTCGCTGAACATGTCGAAGCCGAGCGCCTTGTCGTTGCGCGGATCATGCGGCTCCAGAAGCACGATCGGCGTTCGGTATTGCTGGTCGGTTTCCGGCCAGACTGCCCGGTCGAGATCGTATTCACGCTTCAGCTTGTCTTGCGCCCGGGCTTCGTCGCCGGTCCGGATCATCTCGGCGTAGCCGATGCCCTGGACGCCGTCATACTTGCCCTCGATATCGAGGCCCGGAAATGAATGTCTGGAAGGCCGTCGCGCCGACATGGCCTCCGTTGGCGGCGAAAAAGGAATGCGTCGCCGTCAGCAGCGAGAGATGCTGGTCGACGCGCGATGTGACGCGGTCGACGGCCTGGCCGGCCAGGGATTCGAACTCCGCTTCGGCGGTATCGCGGATGGCTTGGTATACGATCCAGGTGATGCCGGCCCCGAGAAGGGCGACGACCAGAAACACGGTCGCGGGAAGAAAACGCTTCATCAAATGATTCCGGTAAGCGCACTATTGATATTCATGCACGATCGATTTGGCAAAAAATAGATGAATCTGGCGCGCATTTGTTACTCGCGGCCGCGCGGAACCTGACAGTGCTCCTTGCGTTTGATTTCCATGGATGCTTTTCGAACCGTATTGTCCAGCTCGGTCTTCCTGTCTGTCTGGGCGGTATTCACAGTCTCCAGCCTGGCCGTCCTGATGCGGGATTTGCGGGTGCGAAATTCTCATCTCATGCCGCTGATGAAAGTCGTTTGGGGGTTGACCGTCGCCTATTCGGGTCTGCTCGGGTTAGCCGTCTACTGGGCGTGCGGCCGCAAGGAGATTGCCGACGACGC
This sequence comes from uncultured Alphaproteobacteria bacterium, assembly GCA_963712205.1. Lineage (GTDB taxonomy): Bacteria > Pseudomonadota > Alphaproteobacteria > Rhizobiales > Rhizobiaceae > Oricola. The sequence continues at coordinate 120,530 of CAVQHF010000010.1, forward strand.
GCTGTGGCGCCGTTCTTTTCGGTCTGTCGCGCATTGCTATTCAGGATGCGGAATGGGCGAGATCATCGGGGTCGCTGTTGCTGCGGGTCTTTTGTCTCTCGGCAATACCGGGATCGCGATTACGACTTTTATCTTGGCCTACGTGGCGGGGTACGCGCTGACGGTCGGTCCACTGGTCCAGGACGGCATCTCCGTTCCGACCGCCATGTGGGATGCCGTCATATCAGAGACTCCAAGCATCGCGGTCATGGAAATCACTGCTATCGGGGCCGATCTCTTCATAGGCGGCAGTTCCGGAATGGGGGATCCTCTGTTCTGGTCGGCGATGATAGTTTCGCTGACATTAGGACTGATCGCGGCCTACCCGGTGAATGTCCTGTTGCTCCACTTCGGCATCAAGGAAGGCATGATGGATCCGCGCGAGACGCACGAACAGATTGCGTCTCAAGTGTGACCGAGTCTTTACCACCGGAAGCAAAGCGCGAGTCGGCACTTGGCGTTTCATGAAACTTTTTTCGGGGCCATGCGTTCAACTCCCGTCAGACCGACGGCGGCGACGCGCCACGGTTCGTACGGACGCGCCGTCTATTTGAAGATTTTTCCGCCGGTCCTTGAAGAAGGATCATCATCATGTATCGCATCATATTATCCTCACTCCTGCTGCTTCTGGGCGCGGCCCTGACGGCGGGCGGAATCTGGCTCGCCGCGCTTGGCGGGTCCTGGTATTACCTCATCGCGGGCCTCGCCATCGCCATATCCGGCGGGCTTCTCATGGCCAGGCGGACGGACGGCCTCGTGCTTTACGCCGTGACGCTGTTCGCGACCCTGATCTGGGCCGTGTGGGAAGCGGGTTTCGACTGGTGGGCGCTGTCGGCGCGCGGTTCGTTGCTCGTGATCCTGGGTATTCTGCTGCTGCTGCCGCCGATGGTTCGTTCGCTGCACAGGGCAGGGCGAGCCGCGCCGCGATTACGGCGTGCCGAGCGGCATCCTGCTGCTGGCCTTGCTGATTTCCGGCGGTACGGCCGTCTATTCGTGGTTCGCCGAACCGCACGAGATCGCCGGCTCCTTCGACAATGCGCGCATGAGCGCGAGCGCCGATATCAAGACCGACGGCGTGCCCTGACGGGGAATGGCAGGCCTACGGACGCACGGCCTATGGCCGCCGCTATTCGCCGCTCGCCCAGATCACGCCCGAAAACGTCGCCGACCTGCAGGTCGCCTGGACCTACAAGACCGGGCAGATCCGCGGAAAGGACGATCCTGGCGAGACGACTTACGAGGTCACGCCTCTGGTCTTCGACAATACGATGTATGTCTGCACGCCGTTTGCGACCGTCATCGCGCTCGATCCGGTGACGGGCCAGGAGAAATGGCGCTTCGATCCGGAGCTGAAACAGCCGCCGAAACAGACGACCCAGCACATGACCTGCCGCGGCGTCTCCTATTTCGACGGCTCGCGCCATCCGCGTCCGGCGAACGACACGCCGTCCTCCGATATCGCAGCAGACCGCCGGCGCCGAGGACGAAACGCAGCGCGCGGCAGACAGCGCCGCCGAGGTGACGACCGATGCCGCCGGCGTGCCGCAGAACGTCGTCACCGGCAACGCCAAGCCGGGCGATCCGAACCCGCAGGTGACAAGGGACGACGTGGCGCATACGGCGTCGATTCCGGACAGTTGCGTCAAGCGGCTGTTCGTTCCGACCTCCGACGGCCGGCTGATCTCGATCAGCGCCGAAACCGGCGAGATCTGTCCGGGATTCGGCGGCGAGGACGGCACGGTCAATCTGTGGGCGAACATGCCGAACGTCACGCCGGGTTCGGCCTATTCGACGTCCCCGCCGGTCGTCACCGATCACCTGATCGTCGTCGGCGGCACGGTCAACGACAACGCCTCGGCGACATCGCCGTCCGGCGTGATCCGGGCCTTCGACGTCTATACCGGCGAACTGGTGTGGAACTTCGATTCCAAGAAGCCCGATGCGACCGCAGCCGATCGCGGACGGCGAGACCTATTCGGAAAACGCGCCCAACTCGTGGAGCGTCTCGAGCTACGATCCGGATCTCGGCCTGATCTATGTGCCGATGGGCAACCAGTCGCCGGACCAGTACGGCGCCAACCGCAGCGACGCGGTGGAGCGGTTCTCCTCGTCGGTGACGGCGCTCGACGCCGAGACGGGCAAGGTCCGCTGGGTCTACCAGACGGTCCACCACGACCTGTGGGACATGGACGTGCCGGCGCAGCCAAGCCTGGTCGACCTGACGATCGAAGGGTGAGACAGTGCCCGCGCTGGTCCAGCCGACCAAGCAGGGCGAGGTGTTCGTGCTCAATCGCAAGACCGGCAAGCCGGTCCTTCCGGTCGAGGAAGTGCCGGCGCCCAAGGGTGCCGTCGAGGGCGATTTCACCGCTCCGACACAGCCGGTCTCGACGGTCAGCTTCAAGCCGAAACCGTTGAGCGAACGTGACATGTGGGGCGCCACGCCGCTCGACGAACTGGCCTGCCGGATTGCCTTCGAGCAGCTCGACTACAAGGGCCGCTACACGCCGCCGACCGAAAACGGATCGATCATCTATCCGGGCAATTTCGGCACCTTCAACTGGGGCGCCGTCGCCGTCGATCCGGAACGCGACGTGATGTTCGCCATGCCGGTCTATCTCGCCTTCACCTCGAAAATGGTGAAGCGGCCGAACGACACGGCGCGCATGGTCTCGAAGGACGGCGATCCCGTGTTCAACGAGAACTTCGGCGCACCTTATGCCGCGAAGATGAAGCCGTTCGTGTCGCCGCTCGGTTTGCCCTGCCAGCAGCCGCCCTGGGGCTATGTGGCCGGCGTCGACCTGACCACCGGCAAGACCGTCTACAAGCACGTCAACGGTACGGTGCGCGACCTGTCGCCGATCCCGCTGCCGTTCAAGATGGGCGTGCCCGGCATCGGCGGCCCGATCGTCACCAGGGGCGGCGTCGCCTTCCTGTCCGGGACGCTCGACTACTATGTGCGCGGTTACGATCTGAAAACCGGCAAGGAGATATGGCGGGCACGGCTTCCGGCCGGCGGCCAGGCCACGCCGGCGACCTATCTCGGCAGCGACGGGCGCCAGTATCTGGTGGTCGTTGCCGGCGGGCACGGCTCGACCGGCACCAAGGCGGGCGATTCGATCATCGCCTATGCGCTGCCCCGGCAGGGCACATCAGGCTGATGTCATGGCCGCCGGCGGGTCAGTCCCGCCGGCGGTTCCGCTTCGGGCCCGGGTAATTCACAAATCGGCAGAGTGATCGAGCTTGAGGCGAGTATCCAACCGGTGATCTACGACAGCTTCCGGGTTCGCACATTCGTGCACGGAACGACCGGGATGGGGCGCGTAGCGGTCGTTGCCACGGAGGCCGCCGCACATCGTCAAGGGCTGGATTTCGCAATTCTCTCCACCGGTTCCTTGCACGATCCAAGCGGCGCGAAAACTTTTCGCAGACGGTCCATACCTCTGGAATTCCGATTCACCTGCAAACGGCGTTTCAGGGAGTAACGGGGGGAATCAGGCCAATTCAGGCAAACAGCGTTTGTCATCAGGGCTTTAGAAGGCCTCGAATAACAAACCTGTGGGCATTTGTGCAGGGCTAGTCACTCGCGAGATGACCAAAACGTTGCCGAGCCGTTTCCTCCACGGAAACAGGATCATGGATACCGAGAGCGGCAAGTCCCGGCAGATCTGGGTTCGCGACGTTGTCATGGCGCATGAGCGCGACTGTTCCCTCGGTTACCGGCGCCAATCCCACCGCACCGGCCGTGTGCGCCAGCAGCGACCATCCTGCCATCGGAAACGGTATCAGAGGGCGCCTGTCGCCGCGCAGATCCATCACAAGCCGCAACAGATCCGCGTAACTCATGACGTCCGGGCCTCCGAGTTCACAGACAGCACCGTCCATATCCTTGGCCTCGAGGACGCGGCGTATAGCACGCGCGACGTCGCCGGAATGTACCGGCTGGAGGAGCACGCCGCCATTGCCGAAGAGCGGGATCGCCGGCAGCCAATCCGGGATACCCGCTATCGTCGACAGAAGGTCGTTGTCGGGTCCGGTCATCGCCGATGGCCGCAGGATCACGGCGGTCGGAAACGCCTCCCGCACAGCTTTCTCGCCTTTGCCGCGTGCGGAAACATAGACGGATTCCGAGTAACGGTCCGCGCCTATTCCGGAGATCTGAACAAGCCGTAGCACTCCCGCTTCATGCGCCGCCTGCGCCACGTTGCCAGCACCCAGTACGTGAACATCATTGAATTTCAGATGCGGCTTTTCGCGGTAGAGGCTGACGCAGTTGACGACCGCTTCGGCTCCCGCGACCGCGCGGCGAACCGTTTCCGGTTCGGTGACGTCCGCCTCGATCCAGTTGCCGGCATCGTCGCGATGACGGCTTGCCACGACGATGTCGTGACCGGCTTCCCTGAGCAGATCGTTTACCTGCCTGCCGAGGAAACCGGTTCCACCGAATATTACGATCTTTTGGGAGGTCACGGCCAAGTGCGGACTACCTTTTTGCTGCAGTGCCGTTTGCGAATGCCCGTTGATTGTCGATGTTTGAAAGCAATGGCCCTGTTCATGGCTCTAGTCCGACCAGTCACGGCCTTGGTTCGCCGCGATCTCGCGGGCGCTGGGATTGGCAGATTTTCGAAACGGAACCTTTACGACCGTCGCATGGTCCGCTTGCCCCGGCACCGTCGCGTAATCGTCGGGCAAATGGACTTCGAGAGATGTCGACACCTCCGTGTAATCGGGAGGGACGAAGGCTAGCGCGATGTTCGTGCCGAGTTCGGGCGACCACCATGCCGAAGTAACGAAACCGATGGCATGCGTGCCGGGCGCTGATACGAGCCAGAAATCCGGTGCATGATCGACAATCGGCTTTCCGCCGACCTCGAGACCGGCCATTTTCAGCGGGAAAGGAAAATCGCCGGCATCGATGCGGGCGCGCTGCATTTCGAGCGCCTTTTTGCCGATATAGTCGCCGCGCTTCTTGCGGGGCACCTGGTAAGCCAGGTTGACCTGGAAGGGCGAGGTCTCCATGTCCATGTCCTGTCCCCACGACAGGATGCCGGCCGCGATGCGCCGGTGATGGGCAGGCGCGATTATCGCAAGCCCGTGCTTCTCTCCGGCTCGGCAGATCGCGCGCCAGACGCTTTCCGCATGTTCCGTCGCGTCGCGAACAAAGATCTCGCATCCCTTCTCGCCGCTGAAACCGGTCCGGCTCACCACGACCGAGGCTCCGGCGAGTTCGCCGTTCATCAGCCCGTAATACGGTATTTCATGGATTCCGTCCGGAAAGAGATCGCTCATGAGATCTTCTGAAAGCGGCCCTTGGATTTGCAACGGAGCCACGTCGATTTCGGCGATCTCGACATCTAAACCCGCGCCGACATTCACACCTTGCAGCCACAGGATGAGATCGGAATCCGATATCGAGAACCAGAACTCGTCGTCGGAAAGGCGCAGGACGACCGGGTCGTTCAATATGCCGCCGTCACGGTTGCACAGGATGCAGTATTTCGCATGCATCGGTGCGATATGCGTGGCGTCGCGGCTAATGACGAAATCGACGAACGCCTCGGCGTCGGGGCCTTTCACCCTGATCTGCCTTTCCACCGCGACATTCCACAATGTCACGCGATTGACGAGAGCGTCATACTCCGCCATCGCGCCGCCTTCATCGGCGCGAGAATATCCTCGCGGATGGTACATACGGTTGTACACGGTAGCCCTCCAGGCTCCGGCTTCAACCGAAAGGTGCCAGAACGGCGATTTTCGCACCCTGTTGGAAACGAGCATTTCCATAGGCGTAGGGCCTGATTGCCGGAGATTTCTCGGAACCAGCCGATCGCTCTGGTCGACTGTCGCGCCATCTGGTGCAGGCGATTTCCTGTTCGCGCTTTTTCTAAGCACTCCCATCGGAACCTCCTCTCGGCTGTTCGTATCGGGTTTTCGTCAAACGTTCGCCGAGCCGATTGGTTCCATCACCTGCCAAGGATTTGCGTTACTCTTTCTCCTGCAAACGGGAAGACACCGCTTCTTCCAGTGCCTCAACCACCGAAGAGGAAATCGACCGCGTGGCGGGCATGTCCTGAAGCGGACACGATCCGTCAAGGCGCTTCAGCGCGTCGGACATGTGAAATGTGTTTGCCGCTTCGAGCTTGTCCAGTTCGTCCCATGTCACTGGCATCGCCACTGGCGCTCCCTCACGGGCGCGAACGGAATATGGCGCGATGGCGGTCGAGCCGCGGTCGTTGCGCAGCCAGTCGATGAAGATCTTTCCCTTGCGCTTTTCCTTCGACATCGTTGCGACGTATCGGTCCGGGTCGTGCTCGGCGAGATGTTTTGCGACCGTGCGCGCAAAGGTCGTGACGGTTTCCCATCCGGCAGTGCGGCGAAGCGGGACCACGACATGAATGCCCTTGCCGCCGGTCACCATCGGCACGGATTCCAGACCGATCTCCTGCAGCAGCTCGCGCACCTCAACAGCCGCATCCTTCACGTCGCCGAAGGAGAGTCCTTCATCGGGATCGAGGTCGAAGACCAGCCGGTCCGGCTTTTCCAACATGCTCGGTGCGCGAGCCCCAGATGTGGAACTCGATGGCTGCCCATCTGCGCCGCTGCGACGAAGGCCGGCTTTTTCGGATATCACCATGTATTGTTCGGTCTTGCCCGAGCTCTCCTCGATGTCGACGCGAACCTATTTCGTCGGGAAAGCCCTTGCCGGCATGTTTCTGGAAAAAACAGTCGCCGTCACGCCCATCCGGGCAGCGCAGCAGCGAGACCGGACGGTCTCCCGCAAGATCGAGCATGCGGCCGGCGGCCTCCGCATAGTAAGCAGCGACATCGCCCTTGGTGCAGCCTGCGTCGGGAAAGACCACGCGGTCGGCGCTGCGAAACGCGCGACGCCGCCGGAATTCGGCCGCCTTGTTCGCCGTTTCCGTCCGGCGTCTCCGAGCTTCACCATGGATGGCCTCCTTGTCCTCGCGCAGGCCTTCGAACACGCCATGCCGGATGATACCCTGATCCGTCAGTTCGGCATACTCGACCTCGATGACGAGGTCCGGCGTCACCCAGTGGGCCGAGCGCGCGACATCGGACGGCACATCGTCGAAGGGGCTGGTCTTGCGGCCGCGCGTTCTTCAGCTTCGTCCAGAGCCTGTCCAGATCCTCCTGGCCGAGGCCCGCCGCCGACCCGGCCGCGGTATCGCAGTTCCCCGTCCTCGCGCGATCCGACCAGCAGCGAAGCAAACGGTCGGCCCTTGGCTTGCGACGGCGACCAGCCGCCGACGATGAATTCCTGGCGCCTTGTGGCCTTGATCTTGAGCCATTTGCCGTTGCGCGTGCCGCTGTAGGTGCTGTCGGCGGCCTTCGAGACGATGCCCTCGCCGCCCGCTTTCCGCACCGCTTCGAACACTTCGCCGCCATGTCCGCGCACATGCTCGGAATAGCGCACCGGCGAACCTTTCGGCCTGCCCGACAGCAATTGCGCCAGCAGCTCCTTGCGCTCGGACAAGCGGCTTCGTCGTCAGCGTTTCGCCGTTGAGATCGAGGAGGTCGAAGGCCATGAACAGGACCGGCCTGCCGTGTTCGAGATCGCGCTGCAGCGCGGAGAAAGGCGACCCCTTCGCCTGGATCGGCCGACACGACCTCGCCGTCGATCAGCGCGTTGTCGCAGTCGAGCGCGCGAAAACGCTTCCGGCAAGCCGGCATAGCGGTCGGTCCAGTCAAGGCCGGAGCGGGTGTAAAGCGTGACGCCGCCCTTGCCGAGCGCGGCCAGGCAGCGATAGCCGTCGAACTTCGTCTCGTGCAGCCAGTCGTCGCCCTCGGGGACGGTGTCGGTCAGCTTGGCGAGTTGCGGCTTGCGAAACGCGGTCGCGCGAGGCGAAGCCGAGCGGCTCTCCGTCTTTCTGCCGCGTCGCGGCTCGTCTTCTTGCGGCTCGTCGGCTTTTTGCCCTCCGCGATCTCGTCCATCGTCGCGGCCGCTTGCGACGCTTGTCTCGTAGCGTTCGGTCAGCGCGTCCTCGTCGTCCTCCTCGAATGCGTCGTGCTCCTTGATGAGCAGCCAGTTCTCGCGCTTTTCGCCTGCCTTGCCGCGCATGCGCACGAGCGCCCAGCCGCCTTTCATGCGCTCGCCATGCAGGACGAAATTCAGCTTGCCGTCCTTCAGGCCCTTGGCGAAATCGTCCTGCGGCGCCCACCAGCCCTGGTCCCACAGCATCACCGTGCCGCCGCCATACTGGTCCTTCGGGATCGTGCCTTCGAAATCGCCGTAGTCGAGCGGATGGTCCTCGGTGCGCACGGCCAGCCGCTTCGCCGCGGGTCGGCGCTCGGGCCCCGCGTCACCGCCCAGCTCAGCAGCACGCCGTCCCATTCGAGCCGGAAATCGTAATGCAGCCGCGTGGCGTCATGTTTCTGCACGACGAAGCGACGGTCGCTCAGCAGCGCTTGGCCGCGGCCGTGCCCGCGCGGTTCCGCGGTGCGCGAGAAATCGCGCTTGGCGACGTAGTCGGCGAGCTGTCGGCCGAGACGCGCCATCAGGCGGACTTCTTCTTGCGAGACGACGACGAGGTTGACGATTTCTTCGCGGCGGATTTCGCGAGCGCCGGACGCGGACTTCTTGCCATCGTCGGTCTTTTCGAGGCTCTTCTTCAGCGCCGCCATCAGGTCGATGACGTTGTCGCCGCCCGCCGCCGTCGCTCGCATCGTCTTCGGTCTCGACCCGCTTGGTCGATCTTGCTCTTCGTCTTGCGGTCGATCAGGTCGCGCAGCGCCTCGGTGTAGTGGTCCTTGAAGGCGTCGGCGTCGAACGGCGCGGTCTTGCGCTCGATCAGCGACGTCGGCGACGTCGAGCAGTCCTCGTCGGCCTTGTCGTCCTCGATCTCGGAGAACATCGGATCGGCGCTCGCGGATCTCGTCGGCGTAGTGCAGCGTCTCCAGCAGCAGCCCGTCGCCGCAGGGCCTGATCGCGACGAGATATTCCTTGCCGCGCATCGTGACCTGGCCGAGCCCGGCCATGCCGGCTTGCGCGCAGCGCATCGCGCACGACGCGGTAGGCATCCTCGGCCAGTTCGTCGGTCGGGACAAGGTAGTAGGGCTTGTCGAAATAGAGCGGCGGGATCTCGCAGGCGTCGACGAACTGGACCAGTTCGAGCGTCTTCTTGGTCTCGAGCTTGATCGCGTCGACATCCTCGGGATCGATCAGCAGGTATTGTCCTTCTCGTATTCGTAGCCCTTCACGATGTCGTCGGTATCGACCGGCCCGATGCCGGGCACGATCTTCTGGTAGCGCACGGGCTTGCCGCTCGGCTCGTGGATCTGGCGGAAGCTGATCCGCGCGCCCGATCTGCGTCGCGGAATACATCTCCACCGGGATCGAGACGAGGGACAGTCGCAGCTGCCCCTTCCAGACCGGTCTTGCGGCCATTTGCCACTCCGTTGCACACCGCGGCCCTTGACGGCCGCATTCTAGTGTCCAACGCGAAATCTCCGACGCGGTTCCCGCCCGGCCTGAGATCAAAGGCGGGGAATATGAAACCTTTGGGACTTTCGGGGATTAAGCCAATGTGTAGATGACGAGAGATTTCTCATGAAGAGGACTGTCACCACCGCAATCGCAGCCGATATCGGGCCGGGTGTCCACGGCGTTTATTCAGGAGCCGGCGGTTCTCCGGCCTTCATAACCCGGTAGATTGACCGACATGACCACGATCGCAACCTCGGATAATGGCTATCGATATTCAATCGTGGAGATTCTTGACCGCACCCGCGAGGCGGCTGGCAGCGACAAGACCTCCGTTCGCCAGGCCGTGGAGTCCTTGGGGCATGTTTCACACAGCGCCTTGGTCCTCCTGCCGGCAATACTGGTCGTCACCCCGTTGAGCGGAATACCGGGCGTCTCCTCGGTAGCCGGATTGATTATCGGACTGATATCGCTGCAAGGTGTATTGGGGCGCAATTACCTGTGGCTGCCAGAATGGATCCTGCAGCGCGAAATAGATACCGGCAAGCTGGAAAAGTCGCTTGGCTACCTGCGCTGGCCCGCTCGTTTCGTGGACCGTCACACCGAGCGGCGCCTTCTCTTTCTCGTTCGCCCACCCGCTCGTAAGGCGCTGCAAGCCGCTTGTATGCTCTGCGGATTTGCGATGCCGTTCCTCGAACTGGTTCCCTTTTCTTCCTCCATCCTCGCCGCCGCCGTGTCTTTCTTCGCGACAGCGCTGGTCGCAGATGACGGACTTCTTGCGATCACAGGATTGATGTTTGTGGCCGCCGCGGGGACGACCATAGTTTTCGTCCTATAGAACTGCGATTTGGAACCCCATCGAAAGACACTGTTGCCGGTCATATCGGCTCAAAAGCAGCCGTCAGACGGCAAGACGTAACCGCCCCTACCGAAGCGACGTTTTGATGTCCTGAAAGAAATTCGGGAACGTCTGCGTTCCCCATGCGTTTCGACTGTCAACGCAACGATAAAAAAAGTATCGATCCGATGACTGAACACTTCGAAATTGTAGAACGAGATGGCGGATGGTCGATCAAGACGGGACGCCGCTATTCGACCGTTTTCGCCACCAGACGTGACGCACTCACTGCCGCCAAGGCCGAATTTGGAGAAGTTCCCGAGGACAAGGACGTTGGCAAGCTGTCGGAGGGACTCGAGGAGACATTTCCGGCCAGTGATCCGGTATCTGCAACCGGAACGACGACCGCCGGCAAACCGGGCCGGTGAATTCGGGTGCACTATCGATGCATGATATCGTCCACCTCCGCCCGGCGCATCGCGACGACAACAAAAAGCAGTGCTATCAGGCTCATCATGGCGGGCGGTATCCAGATGATTAGTCCGCCGATCAACTGATCGTAATGCGCACCCAGTTCGGGATAAATTCGGCCGCACAGGCTGTAAAATGGATAGATGTCGCCGGGTGAAAGCGCGATCAGCGCTCCCCCGATGATTTGCGGAAATATCACGGCAACAGCGAGGACAGCGCGCGTAACATAACCGATATGCGCCAGCGGACGAGGTCTTGGGTCCAGAACCAAAAACCAGAAGAGGATCCCGTCGATCACCATCGTCCAGTTCATGATCGAATACAGGTGCGGGTCGATCATCGCGCGGAAATGAACAGGCGGAACAAGCCAGAAAAAGAAGATCCCGACAAAGAGTATCGCGGCATTGACGGGCCGCTGGATGACCGCAAGCATTCTCTCGAAAATCGAGCGTTGTACCAATCGGAACAGCCGTTCAGGCATGCCGCGGCAAAGCATTTCCCCGGGCCAAGACAGGGCTAGTAGAAGCGGGCCGACATGGTGCAAGGTTACGTGCTGAACTCGATTGAAGAAGAACTGGTGCTCGGCCAGATACTCGTATCGCGTCTCGAGGACGACGTAGATCACGAGGATTCCGGCAATGAAGGAAACGCTACGTGCGGCCGATGGCCGGTCGGCGGACGGTGTGCGGATCAAGCCGCGCGTATACCAGTAGACAGCAAGCCAGCACCCCACGAATTCGATAAAAGAGAAATCCCAGGGAGCCCAAACCGGAAGAGATGCCGGATAGGCGCGTGAAAGCCACCAAATTCCGGCTGCCCCAACCAAAATGAACAAATCGAATTTGGGATCGACGATCCGTCCCCCCCGCCGCGAACGGAGACCGCAAGTGCTTGTTGACATCTCTCTTCGTACCGCTTCCAAAAAAATTCTCACGACTATGGAACCATCGTCTGCGCAAATAGTTCCATTAGAGGATGGTCGCATTTGCCGATGACCAGATGACTTGACAGTGCCTCCATTTGCCGTCCGGACCAGGAACAGTGTCCGGGACTTTCGGTGCCATCGGGCAGCGCCGAGACTACGGGGAGGATAAATATGTCTACAACAACCGCTACAACCGGAGACGGTCTACGAAGCGGAAACACCGATGCCACCGAGATGACCGTCCCAGTCAGGAATTTCGCTGACAGCGGTTCGAAAGTCTGGCTCTACAGTTCGGTATTCTGGATAATCTTCCTCACCCTCGCCGGCATCACCATCGCAACCGAACTGGTCACTCCAAACCTGTTTGCCGGCATTCCCTATCTTGTTTTCGGTCGCGTACGACCAATGCATGTCAACACGGCGATCTTGGGCTGGTTGACCATGATGTATTTTGGCGGGGCATTCTATGTCCTACCGCGATTGCTCGGGGTTCGGTCACTTTGGAGCGAAAGCCTTGCCGTCTGGAGCGGATGGCTGTGGAACGTGGCCTTTGCCTCTGGGATCGTGACACTTGGCCTCGGCTACAGCCAGGGACGGGAATATACTGAGTTCATCTGGCCGGTCGATGTGGCTCTCCTCCTGCTTCTTATCTCGAATATCGTCAATATCCTGATGACTGTGATGTATCGGCGGGTGCGGCCCCTTTACGTGTCAGTGTGGTGGATCATGGCCAGTCCTCTCTGGCTCGCCGCCGACTATTTCATCGTCAATGTCATGTGGCGGCCCGGCAATCTTCTGGGCAATGGCATTCCGGGCGCAGCGCTGTCGGGCGCCCTCACCGACCCGCTTGCCGATGGCATGCTAAACTGGTGGGGCAATCACAACCTTTTCGGCCTTTGGCTGACGCCGATGATGGTCGCACTAGTCTATTATTTCGTGCCCAAGATCACGCGGACGCCCCTCTACAGTCACACGCTATCACTCGTTTCCTTCTGGGGTATCGCATTTTTCTACACCGGCGTGGGCGACCACCATTTGCTGCAAGCTCCGATACCCGGCTGGCTGAAGACGTTCGCCACGGTCAACAGCATCCTGCTTCTCATCCCTGTCTTCGCTTTCGTCACCAATGTCTGGCTGACAATGCGCGGCAACTGGCAGGCGTTCTTCACGAACATTCCCCTGCGGTTCATTCTCACCGGCTTCGTCTTCTATTTCCTCGTCAACGTGCAGGGCTCGTTCATGGCGATCCCCTCCTTTAACGAAATGATTCACTTCACCAATTTCATCGTTGCCCATGCGCACCTCGCTCTTCTCGGAGCGTTCACATTCGTCGGCATGGGTGTCATCGACTACGTCATTCCGCAATTCCTTGAGAGGCCAATGTTCAGCCGGCATCTTTCGTCCTGGCAGTACTGGTTGATCCTAATCGGATTTCTCGGCTTCTTCTGGGCGCTCACATTCGCCTCCTTCCTGCAGGGGCAGAACTGGGCAATCGGTATTCCGCAGATCAATGTGCTGCCATTGATCCGTCCGCATTACATAGCCCGGGCGATCTTCGGCAGCTTGATATTCATGTCCGCGATCGTCCAGGCAATCAATGTCATTGCCACGATCCTCGTCGATACGAGTCACAGAACACGTGAAGAATTCCGCAGCTATACCAGAACAGTTGCGGGTACGGAGGGCAGCAGATGACCAGCCGCTCGGACCGCATTCCAAGCCATCCAAGCATTCCTCCCCAAGTTCCGCAGGTCGCGCCGCGACGGCGCATGCTGATGACACCGCAGCTGATCGTGTTTGGCGGCCTGATGGCGTTTTTCGCGGTCGTGTTATCGGTCGTCGTGCTGCCGGTCGCCACCTATCGCCCGCCTCATTCTGAAAACTGGCTGCCCCTTTCCGATGCTGCCTTTCATGGGCGCGCGGTTTTCCTGGCGAACGGCTGTATGTACTGCCACAGCGGGTACAGCCGGCCGCAGGATGTCTTCGAAGGGCTCTACTACACCTATCCGAGGGTATCCGAACCCGGCGACTTTCGCGGCGAGAACCAGAGTCCGAACGCGCTCGGCAGCGCGCGAACCGGTCCGGACCTGTCGCAAGATGGCGGTCAACATCCTGACGGCTGGCACCGGGCTCACTACCAGAATCCTCGCAATACGACGCCGATCTCGATCATGCCGTCCTTCAGTTACTTCAGCTCCAAAGAACTGGAGAACCTGATCGCCTACAATCAGAGCCGCGGCGGCAAGCAGGCAACATTGCGCTATGCGGTGATCAGGCTCGGCAACTCGCTTATGCGCATGAACATGGGCATGCAGCCGGATAATATCGAAGCGCTCGATGCGCTGGTCTCCCGTCTGAAGAAGTCCGGCGAGTTCCGCGAAAAAGGCAAGCCGATGCAGAAGTCGCCGAGCGGATTGCCGTGGAAAGCCGTCTGGATGACCGGCAGTTTCGCGCGCGACTACTGGCTTGTGAAAAGCCCGTTGCAAGTAACACAACAGAACCTGATCCGTGGCAAGGCGATCTTTCTCAAGCGCTGCAGCGGTTGTCACGGCGAAAAGGGTGACGGTGCGGGACCGGCCGCATCCTCGTTCAAGATACCGCCGTTCGATTTCACCGCCGACAGCGTGTCGAAGTCCGCGCCGGCGTCAACCGGAATGTTCTACTACCGCATTCTGACCGGGGGCAAAGGCACCGCAATGGAGAACTTCGGCACCCGGCTGTCGGTCGAGGACACATGGCGCGTCGCCATGTTCCTTCGCACGATCCACAAGGGCGGGTTGCGGGAACCATTGCCGACCGTGGACATGTTCGAACCGTGGACGCCGCCGCCGCCGCTGCTGGACTATGTCGACAATCACCCGATCCGGGATCAGGTAATCGCTGCCGAAGAGACCACGCGCGATCCCTTCATGATGGCCGCACAGTGGATCGAGCCGGGCATGGCTCCCAATGAGACCGTCTATATCGGTGGGCAATTGCCAATGACCCTCCAGCGTCTCGCAGCGCTCGTGCGTGCAGACTACACGAACCTGATCGAGGCCGATTACGCCCAGGCGAAGGCGCGCGGAGAGCCTCTTCCATCCGAAAACGACATCGAGAGCACAAAAGGGCTCGAGTTCCATGCACCGTGATCCATCGCTCCCCGTAACCCGAAAATGGAAAGCGCTTCTCGGCGCCATAGCCATGGCGTCAAGTACCGGGCCAGCGCATGCGCAGGAAATTCCCGCTGGCGGCGCCCTGATCATGTCGGACTGGATCCTCGGCGCCTTTCTCGTCTTCTTCGCAAGCGGCCTGATCGTGTTCATCACAGCCGTCCGGCTCGGCGCGTTTCGCGACATGGAGTCGGCGAAATACCATCTCCTGGATGTCGAGGAGGAAGATTACTACACGCCCGAATGGGCAAAGGAGAATGACTGATGATCTCAGGCAACGACAGCCAGTCGGCACAGGCTATCTACCAGAATCTCTATTCCCACTACCTTGCGGCAATCCCGGTAGACCGTACAGAAATCCACTGGTCCGGACCGATCTGGATCGGGCTTTACGGAGGCACGCTGATCGTTTTCTTCTACCTGCTTTCCACCCATCTGCGCCACGCCGGGGTGAGAGGCAACCGGGTCCTCGAGCTCACCTCGTTCGGCGGCGAGCTCACGGAACAGGTCGGTAAACTGGCACTCTTCAGCTATCTCGTGTGGGGATTTGTCCTGGTGTGGGCCGGATATTTCGCCGTCGGCCAGATGCTGTTCGGATTGATCTACTGAGGCTCCAAAATGTCTGTCGTCCATACGCATTCAACGCTGACGAGCGCATCGTTCCACCAAGCCAACTGGCATGAGGCGGAGCCGCTGCTGGAGACATGGAAGGCGCTGCTTCAGTCGCTCCCGGGATACATAACATCCGAAACCTGGATCCGGCGGCTGGAAAACGGCGATGTTCGCTGCACCATCCGCGTCACGTGGGAATACCGCGAGCAATTGGAGGAATTCCTCGACAGCCAATGGTCGACAGACAAGCTCATCGCGACACTTGCCCCACCGCCTTACGACATTCGGTCCGAGCACATGGAACAACACATGTAGGAGCCAATGATGGCAGAACCTTCAAACAGTGCACCACCGGCAACCAGCTATGACGAGCCCTATCGTTACGCGAGCGACGAACGGCTGAAATCCTTCGAACACGAGGACCAGCGCAAACGCGCCCAATGGATCGATTGGCTCATCCTGGCTGCTATGATCGCCCTGTCGCTCGGCTACCACGGGATAATTTTCCTGCTCCAACCAGGGCTGCGCTAGAATGCATATCGAACAGATCACCAATCTTGAAGCACTGCTCGGGATGCTGGCGATCATTATGTTCGCGGGCCTCATCTTCCGGATCGTCCCCCCTGTCGGCGAAACCACTGGAGACCTGCGGACCCTGTCGGAAGCGGACTTGCGCGCGCACGACGCGTCCCTTCCCAAATACCTGCTCGTCACAACGCTGGCGCTGATGGTGGGCGCGATACATCTGGCAGTCCGGAGCATTCCGGCTGTCGCCAACTGGCTGGCCTCCGGCGGTTATGGCGGCCACCTACTTCGCGATATCGCATACAGCCACATGATGATCGTCATGGGCGGCACAATCGCCGTGACTGGCCTTACCTGGTACTGTCTCCCGCGTATTCTGGGTCGTCCGCTCTACAGCCGTGCACTGGCCGATCTCGCATTCTGGGGAACGGTCGTTGGAGCTGCCGGATTCTATCTGGCGAACTCCATTTTCGGGGGCATCATGGCCGCGATGGTCCACCGCGGCTGGACACAAACGCAGATCGACGACACGGTCGGGCTTTGGAAATCCCTCTCAGTCGGGCTTTCGGCGACCATCATGGGCGTCGGATACTGGACTTATGTCGCCAACGTGCTGATAACCGCACTGGCGGGAAAGCTGCGGATGACGCCGCGCCCGAATGCCCATCTTGCGAAATTCTTCGTTGTCGGCGCCGCCGGCTTGTTCGTCGGCACGGTTCAGGGCGTGCTGCAGGTCATTCCGGAAAATGTCGATTGGCTCCATCGGGCCGGCGTCGCCGGACACTTCATCGACCCGGTCTCGCATGCGCACGTCAACCTGATCACCGGTGTCCTTTCGATCGTCGCAGGAACACTGTTCCTCCTGACGCGAACGCCGGAAGACCTTTTACGTCAACGCCGATCGGAACAGATTGTCTTCTGGGTGCTGATCCCGGCATCGATAGCATTCTACGTGATCTTCGTCTTCCTCGGCTTCCGCGAGGGAAAAATGATCGTTGACGAAGGCATGACCTTCGACGCCGCCGCCAATTCATTGGGCTGGCTGCACACTGTTCCGCTCGCGGTCACCGGAACGCTGACTTTCGCAGGTATCTTGCTGTTTCTCAGTGTCGTTCTGGGCCGTCTTTTCCGCAGCCAAATGTGTCCGCGGCTGGCCATTCTGGCCGGTGCCCTGGCATTGTCGGTCGGCACCACGCAGGGACTGATACAGGTGATGCCGTCCGTCAGGGACTGGATGCTGGAGGCTGGACCCGTCGGCTCGGCCATCGCCAACGCTCATATGCACGTTAATATCGTAGGCGGCATATTGATGCTGTTACTGGGCGCCATGTTCGCGGTCGGCGAGCCGATCACGGTGGGACGCGTTCCCCACATGCTTGTCAGGCGGGCGAGCATCTTCATGGGCGGCGGGGCACTCGTCTACTATTGCGCCGCAATCGTCTCCGCGATCTTCGCGATAGCAGCCATTCATCGCGGCCTCCCCACCGCCGGGGTGCTGGATCGTATGTATTCCCAAGGGGCAGTTGGCATGATCGTCGGGGCGATGTCTTACGCGCTGGGCGCCGCCGTCCTCGCACGCTGGGTTTGGCGGACGACGGCCGCGCCCCGTGCAAAAGGCTGGCGGAGCTTCAAGGTGAGCTTCGCGCAAAACGACAGTTCCGCGGCTTCCTGGCGTCGACGAATTCCGAAGATCCAGATCGTGGTGCCGGAACTGGTCGCCGGATTGTTTGGATTTCCGGGCCTTGGCTGGATTCTCAGCGGCCGCGCAATGGTGGGCGTACCGCTAATGATGGGAGGAGCTGCTGTCTCATGGGCGATCATTCCGCTTCTTCTGTCGCCATATAGCAGCGGAGGTCTGCCGCATCTCACGCCTGCCGCGCTCGAGACATATCTGATCGTGAGCGCCATTCTCTCCAGCGCACTGCTTCTGGTGGTAATGATCTCGTCCGGCCGCGCGCGGCATGAAGCCGAGAAGACGGGGCGCACCGGTTGGCGCGAGAGTGGCATGTCCGTGGGAAAGACGGTTATCGCGGGTTTCGCGATTTTGCTGCTGCTTGGCGGCGGGCAATCCAGGGCCTGGGAATTGACCAATATCAGGGGAGCCCTTCCCTCGCTTGATTTTACCATGACGCGGGCAAGCGACGGAAAGACCGTCGATGCGGGCGAATACCGAGGCAAAGTCGTTCTTCTTTTTTTCGGTTACACCAGCTGTCCGGATATCTGCCCGATGACGATGCTCAATATTCAAAGCACATTGCAGTCTCTGGGTACGGAATCGGATCAGATACGGGTCTTATTCGTCACGGTCGATCCGATGCGCGACACGCTGCCCGTGCTGGACGAGTTCTCAGGCTCTTTTGGGCCCCAATTTGTCGGGTTGCGGGGATCGGCGAACGAGTTGGCGCGCCTGGCCAAGCGTTTTCGCGTCGCCTATTCGGTCAGTCCTGCCCACGACGGAAAGCCGTACAGGGTGACGCACGGATCGGGTATTTATGTTTTCGACCGCGAGGGAGAGGCGTCGCTGCTGCTCACATCGCTGTCGCGGCGCGACGACGAAGCCAGGACTATCGTCACAAAACTGCGCAACGTTGTGACAGGAAAGGGAAAGAGGCAATGGTGGCGGGAGCTTCTTGCGGTCTGGTAGTTTCGCGAAGCCTTGCATTGCCATTCACGTCGGTGCGGCTGAAGTAAATTCGAGGCGATTCTTCGCCTCGTCCGCTAAAACGGTGCCGTTTCCACAAGCGAGCACTAGGTGCCAGCGGTAGTGCCCGGCAAGCGGATCCTCAATGAGTTTCCCGCGGGTCCATCATGCCTTCCTTGATGCCGAAATGGATCAGCAGGACGTTCACCGGGTAGGCTGCGACCAGTCCCAATGTCAGGGAAACGATCAAGGCTGACCAGAACAGCGGATCGCTCATGCCAGAGCTGCCGCCGATAAACAGATCGGCCCCGATAGCGGTGAATTCCATGACGGCGATGCTCGGCGTCTCCGAGACGACGGCGTCCCACATAGCGGTGTGAAATGCAACGCCATCCTGAACCAGCGGCCCGACCGTCAGCGCATACCCCGCGACATAAGCCAGAATGAAGGTCGTTACCGATATTCCGACATTGCCGAACGACAGCACTCCGACCGCAATGATGACGCCGACGATCTCGCCCATTCCGCAGCCGGAATAGCAGTGAGCGACCGAACGAAAAGAACGCCGCCACAGTTTGTCATCGGCGATCTCCTTGCGGCCGCATGTCCAGTAGATTGCGAAGTCCGAGCGGACCGGAATACGCCACTGTCAGCACCCATACGATTTTCATCAGCGACATGAGGTGGGCGTTCCGCGCGCGCAGATCCCATACGAGAACTCCGACGCAAGCCACCGCAAGGACGGCCCATACGATCAGGAATGCCGGACTTGAGAATATGGCTCGAAGTAGTTCCATGATTAGCGAACGGACAAGGCCTGATCAGGTTCCCTGTCCTCTCTCCCGCGTGCTTTGGGCCAGAGCCCCGGTTACAAGGTATTTCAGGATCCTGTCCTTCCATGTCCTGCAGTGACGAAGGCCGAGTCTCTCCAGGCATTCGACGTCACCCGGACCGGCCGCCATTCCCCTTGCCGCCAGGCGCGCCAGCGCGGCCTTGGAAGCGCCGGCCCGTTTCAGGACGGCCAGCGCCGGCAGGAGCCGCTGCTCGGTCGTCGTGAAATCGGTACCGAAGGGAAACTGCGGCAGCAGGCCTTCGCGGCGCGCGGGCCCAAGCCAGTCGTTGAGGCTTTCCGGCGTGTTCAGGCGGCGTGCCGGCGCGATCTCGTGATCGGCCCGGATCTTGCCGGCTTCCTTTGCCTGTTCGAGGAGTGCGGGCTGAAAGCGGCTGTCGGCGATGTCGAGCATGGCGGCGATGCATTCCTCGTCGGTCTTGCCGCGCAGATCCGCGATGCCGTATTCCGTGACGACGATGTCGCGGTAATGCCGGGGCACGGTTTCGTGCGGATAGGACCAGCGAATGTTGGAAACCGTTTCGCCGCCGCTGTCGCGCGTGGCGTTCAGCGTAATGATCGAGCGTCCGCCTCCAGCTCGAATGCCTGCGAGACGAAATTGAACTGTCCGCCGACCCCGCTGACCACCTGTCCATCGCCGGTGCCGTCCGACACCACCGCGCCCGAGACAGGTGACGATCATCGCGTTGTTGACGTAGCGGGCATCGCGCCGCGCCGCGCGCTTTTCCTCCTCGTCGCCGTAAAGCGAATTGGTGAAGGAGACCGGCATCATCGCGATCTTCGCCCGTCTCTCCGGCGCCATCTCGCGCAATTGCCGATAGAAGTCCCTGCATTCAAGGAAGAAGCCGGCATGGATCGCCGCACCGCCGACCTCGCGCTTGATGACCCCGCCCTCGAACAGTTCGAGTATCCCGCCGACAAGCATTTCGGTGACCGAATAGAGACCCGCTTCGAACGGCTCGCGATGCATGTCGGCGCCGCCGGACGGAAAGGGATTTTTTGCCAATACAGATAGATAGTCGTCGTTCTTCGAGTTTCGCAGCAACAACGCCTGCGCGATCGCATCGCCGATCGACCCGATCCCGATCTGGATCGTGCCGCCATCGGCGACCAGCTGCGACACGTGCAGGCCGATGGCGAGGTCCTGCAGGCTGACCGGCTGGCGGACCACGGAAAAGAGTTCGAACGATTTCTCCGGTTCCAGCAGCAGGTCGATTTCGCCGTCCGCGACGATCGCCGGACCGCCCATGAAAGGCAGGTTTTCGTTGACCTCCGCGGCGAAGATGAAATCGGCGCGCCCTTCGCGTCGCGCTGTAAGCAAGTCCACGGTGATGTCGGTGTTGCAGCTGAGGCTGATCCTCCGCCTTTCATCGCCGGCGACGAGTTGAGCGACAACATTCGGCTCGAAATCCAGTGCATAGTCGAGCGCATGAGTGTAGTTTGCCGAAATGTGGTGCCGCTGCGCGTAGCCGTTCCCGATCCAGCGCCCCGCCTGGAAGAAGAACTCCCGAACCTCGACATTGGGCGGCAGCGCGCCTTCATCCATCATGCTTGCGTAGAGGAGCGGCTCGTAGCGACCGAAGAGCCGGTCTCCCGCCGGTTCGAGAAAGCGGCGTTCCAGATCGGAATGCGTCGCCGGCCTTTGCAGCGTCAAGGCGGTCAAGACCGTCAGGGTGATCGACGGAGTCTGCGCATGCCGCGCGCGTCAGCGCGTTGGCGATATTGTTCGCCTTGCCAAGCCCGAGCGGCAAGGCAAGCCGGATTTCGCCGTCGGTTTTTTCGATGATCTTCCGGGCGACCGCCTCGGCGTCGTTTTCCCGGGACGTCTTTCCCTCAGCCAAGGCTCTTCCAGCCCTTGTCCGGCGCAAAACGCGGCCCGTGCTCATCCGCGAGGGCCTTCAACGCCTCGACGATCTCTTCGGGACCGCGCTGGCGCGCATAATGGATCGGGCCGCCGCGGAACGGCGCGAAGCCGGTGGCGAAGATCATCGCCGCGTCGAGCGTGTCGGCATCGCCGACGACGTCCTCGCGCAGGCATTCGACGCAGGCGTCCAGCATCGGCAGGATCAGCCGGTCTGTCAGTCTCGGGCGAGCCGTCGCCTTCCGGCTTCTCCTTCTGCGGCTTGCCGTCCGTCCATTCGTAGATGCCCTCGCCCGATCTTGGCGCCGAGCTTGCCGCTCTCGACCCGCCGGCGCAGCCAGTCGGGGATCTCGGCGATCGGTTTGTCAGGTTTTCGCGCAGGCTGTCGGCGACATGCAGGCAGATATCGAGGCCGACCTGGTCGGCGAGCTTCGAGCGGCCCCATCGGCATGCCGAAATGCTTCTGCGGCGCGGTCGATCCGTTCCTCTTCGCATGCCCTCGTCGACCATGAGCAGCGCCTCCAGAAGGTATGGCGTCAGCACGCGGTTGACGAGGAAGCCCGGGATAGGTCGGCGACCGGCGCCGGCAGCTGGTCGATCGCGCCGACGAAGGCGCTGAGCGCCGCGCAGCGTCTTCTTCGTCGCCCTGGCGTGCGAGACGACCTCGACCAGGTCGCATCTTCGAGACCGGATTGAAGAAATGCAGGCCGGCGAAGCGGCCGGACTTGCTCAGCGCCCATCGGCAAGCTCGCCCAGTTCGAGGCTCGAGGTGTTGGTGGCGAGGATCGCGTCCTTGCTTGCATGCGCTTCTCGATCGAGGCGTAGAATTCGCGCTTCAGCTCGGGCTTTTCCGGCGCGGCCTCGATGATCAGGTCCGCCTCGGCCATGCCGTAGTCCTTCGGATCCGGCATCAGCCGGTCGAGCGCGTCGCGGGTCTCGATGTCCGACAGGTGCGCGTCCTTGGCAGATTGCCGCGCCGCCTTCACCGCCTTGCCAGCGGCTCGAGCTTCGACGTCGCCGATCGTGACGCGGAAACCCTTGATCGCGCACCAGGCGGCGATCTCGGCGCCCATCGTGCCGGCGCCGACGACATG
Organism: uncultured Alphaproteobacteria bacterium; assembly: GCA_963712205.1. Classification (GTDB taxonomy): domain Bacteria; phylum Pseudomonadota; class Alphaproteobacteria; order Rhizobiales; family Rhizobiaceae; genus Oricola. The sequence goes on from CAVQHF010000010.1 coordinate 142,977, forward strand.
CACATGGTCGATCCCGTCTCTTCGCCGACGCGTTCTTCTTGAGGCCTTCGCGCAGGAAGAAGACGCGGATCAGGTTCTGCGCGGTCTCGCGTCGTCGAGCAGCTGGGCGAAGGAGCCGATCTCGGCCTTCTGCATGGCGTCGCGGTCGCCGCCGTGCTCTTCCCAGAGGTCGATCAGCGCGTGCGGCGCGGGATAATGCTCGCGCGGCGCCTTGTCCTCGGTCTGCGCAGCGCATCTGCCCGCGGCCAGCCGGCGTGCCGGACCGATGCTCGAAGGCGCGCGGCCTTCAGGCCGCGTTCGGCTTCCTGCGCTCGTCCTCGCCGGCGACGGCGTGCACGGCGGCCGCGCACATGGCGCTCCTCGCGTCACCGCGTCGACGATGCCGAGCTTCTTCGCCTTGTTCGTGTGCGCCGACTTGCCGGTCAGCATCATCGTCATCGCCTCGGTCGGGTCGATCAGTTCGGGTCAGGCGGAAGGTGCCGCCGAGCCCGGGATGCAGGCCCGAGCAGCACCTCCGGAAAGCCGAACTACGCGCCATCGACCGCGATGCGGTGGTCGCAGGCAAGCGCCAGTTCGAACCCGCCGCCGAGCGCAGTAGCCATGGACGACGGCGATCGTCGGGCAGGTCAGCGCCTCAAGCCGGTCGAGCACGGCGTGGCCCTGCGCGCAGACGTTCCGCCGGCGTCGTCGTCCGTCGCCATGCCGCGGAACTCGGCGATATCGGCGCCGGCGGCGAAGCCGCCGGGCTTGGCCGAGCGGAGGACGAGCGCCTTCGGCAGTTCGGCCTCGATCGCGTCGAGAACGCTCGGCCAGGTCGCGCAGCACGGCTTCGGACAAGCGTGTTCGTGCCGGTCCCCTTCGGTCGAGCACCAGCCAGGCGATGCCCTCGTCGTCGCGGCGCCAGTGCGCCAGTTGCCGTGACGCCTTCGTCCGTGCCGGGACCGAGCTCGAGCTTCGTCTCGCCGATGACGTGCAGAGTACGGGCTTGCTCATCACACCGCCTCCAGCAAGCATGGCGCCGCCCTGGCCGCCGCCGATGCATTCGGTGGCGATGCCGCGCTTGCTTGCCCAGGCGCGTGCATGGCGTTGACGAGATGCAGGACGATGCGGTTGCCGCTGGTGCCGACCGGGTGGCCGAGCGAGATCGCGCCGCCGTCGACGTTCAGCCTGTCGCGGTCGATGCGGCCGAACGCGCCCGTCGAGGCCGAGCACCTCGCGGCAGAAGTCCTCGTCCTCCCAGGCGGCAAGGCAGGCCAGCACCTGCGCGGCGAAGGCCTCGTTCAGTTCCCAGAGATCGATGTCGTCGCGCCCAGGCCGTTGCGCTCGAGCATCGCGGTCGAGCACAGCACCGGGCCGAGCCCCATGATCGACGGATCGAGCGCCGCCCATTCGCTGTCGACGGATCACGCGCGAGCGGGGTCAGGCCGTGCTTCTCCACCGCCTCCTCGGAGGCGAGGATCGACCCAGGACGCGCCGTCGGTGATCTGCGAGGAGTTGCCGGGCGTCACCTTGCCGTAGGGCCGCTCGAAGGCCGGCTTGAGCTTGGCGAGCTTCTCGATGTCGAGCTGTCCGGGCCGCACGCCGTCGTCGTGCTCGTGGACGTTGCCGTCGCGGTCGAAGGCCGGCTCGACCTCGTCGTCCAGCCAGCCTTCCTGCTGCGCCTGGGCCAGCCGGTGGTGGCTCTCCACCGCGTATGCGTCGGCCGCCTCGCGGCTGATGTCGAAGCGATGGGCCAGGACCTCCGCGGTCTGGCCCATGTTGAGATCGGTGATCGGGTCGGTCAGCCCGCGCTCCAGCCCGATGACCGGCTTGAAGAAGTCGGGCCGCATGTCGGTCAGCATCGACGCGCGCTCGAGCGGCCCCTTGGCGCGCGCCATGCCGGCGATACCATTCGACCGCTTCCTGGCGGAGCACCAGCGGCGAATGGCTGAGCGCCTCGGTGCCGCCGGCGAGGATCAGGTCGGCGTCGCCGTCGCGGATATAGCGGTAGGCGGTGTCGATCGACTGCATGCCCGAGCCGCAGTTGATCTGCACGGTGAAGGCGACCATCGTCGCTCGCCCATGCCGAGCCGCAGCGCGGCGACGCGGGCCGGGTTCATCTCGTCGGCGATGACGTTGACGCAGCCGAGGATCACCAGGTCGAAGGCGTCCGGCGCGAACGGCTGGCGCATCAGCAGCGGCCGGCCGCACTGCACGGCGAGATCGACCGGCGTGAACGGCCCGGGCCCGCCGCGCGCCTTGAGAAACGGCGTGCGCGCGCCGTCGATGATGTAGACGGGGCGGCGTCGGTCATTCGGCGGCCTCCCTGGTGCGTCGTAGGCCTGCGCTGCGTCGCGTCGCGGCGACGATCTCGGCGGGATCGAAATCGTCGACGGCGATCACCTGCGTCGACGGCCGTCGTCCGCCTCGCGCAGCTGTCGAGCTCGTCGTCGGTCAGCGACGCCTTCGGCCACCGCCTCGTCGAGCGTCGGCTTTGCGCTCGCGCAGTCTTCGGCGCAGCGGCTCGGTCTCGATGACCAGCGCGAAGGCCTGCTCGAGCTTTTGCAGCGCGCCGTCGCTCGCCGACCGCGTGGACGCCCGCGCGTCAGCCGGTCGCGCGTCGCGGACGGCGTCCAGCAGCAGTTCGGCGCATTCGCGGGTCAGCGTCGTCGGACGGGCCGCGATGCGACGCCGCCGGGCAGCGTCACGACGCGCAGAAGCCACGCGGCCGAGCCGGCTCGGCAGGTTCGCGAGCACCTCGTCGAGGCTGGCGGCGATCGTCGGCGAAGCGCCTTCTGCGCACGCATAGTCGACCAGCGGCAGGTCGGCCGCCTGCCGACCCTCGTCCTCCCAGCGCTTGAGCACGCGCCGACAGCAGGTAGAGCTCCGACAGCATGTCGCCGAGCCGCGCCGACAGCATCTCCTTGCGCTTCAGCGCGCCGCCGAGCGTCAGCAGCGCCATGTCGGCGGTCAGCGCGAAGGCCGCCGCATAGCGCGACAGCTGCCGGTAGATACCGCGTCGACCGCGCCGGCATCGGCGGCGCCGGCGCGAAGCGCGCCGCCGGTCCAGGCGCGGCCGCAGGCGCGGAAGAACGTCGTCAGCCGAGTGGCCGACATGCGCCCAGAAGGCCTTGTCGAACGCGTCGAGCGCCTCGTCCTCGTCGCTCCTGTCAGCGCCAGCATCTCGTCCAGCAGGTAGGGATGGCAGCGGATCGCGCCCTGGCCGAAGATGATCAGGTTGCGGGTCAGGATGTTGGCGCCCTCGACGGTGATGCCGACGGGCACCGCCTGGTGGAGGTTGCCGAGATAGTTGCTTCGGCCCGTCGATCACCGCCTTGCCGGCATGGACGTCCATCGCGTCGTCGACCGCGTCGCGCATGCGGTAGGTGGCGTGCGCCTTCATGATCGCCGAGATGACGGCGAGCTTGCGCCCCTCGTCGAGCCCGGCGCAGGTCAGCCGCCGCGCGGCGTCGAGCAGATAGGCGGTGGCGGCGAGCCGGCCGAGGCGGCTCCTGCACGCCCTCGAACTTGCCGACCGGGATGCCGAACTGCTCGCGGATCCGCGCATAGGCGCCGGTGGCGTGCGCGCGACAGGCGCCGCGGCGGCGGCCGACAGCGACGGCAGCGAGATGCCGCGGCCGGCGGCCAGCGCGCTCATCAGCATCATCCAGCCCTTGCCGGCATGGTCCGGCCCGCCGATGATGTGGTCGAGCGGCACGAAGACGTCCTCGCCCTGGATCGGGCCGTTCTGGAACATCTGGCCGCAGGGAATGTGGCGCCGGCCGATGCTCGACGCCGGGCAGGTCGGTCGGGATCAGCGCGCAGGTGATGCCGCGTCCTTCGCGCCGCCGAGCAGCCCGTCGGGATCGTGCAGCTTGAAGGCGAGGCCGAGCACGGTCGCGACCGGGCCGAGGGTGATGTAGCGCTTGCGACCAGTTCAGGCGGATGCCGAGTGACCTCCTCGCCCTTCCACTTGCCCTTGCAGACGACGCCGGTGTCGGTCATCGCCGACGGCGTCCGAGCCGGCGTCGCTCGCTGGTCAGGCCGAAGGCCGGGATTTCGCGCCCGTCGGCGAGCCGCGGCAGCCAGTAGTCGCGCTGCTCGTCCGTGCCGAACTGCAGCAGCAGTTCGCCCGGTCCGAGCGAGTTCGGCACCATCACCGTGACGCCGGCGGTGATCGAGCGGGTCGAGATGCGCCGCACGACCTCGGAATGCGCGAAGGCGGAAAAGCCGAGGCCGCCGTATTCCTTCGGGATGATCATGCCGAAGAAGCTGTTCTTGCTGCAGGAATTCCCAGACTTCGTCGGGCAGGTCGCCGCGCTCGCAGTTGATCTCCCAGTCGTCGAGCATCGCGCAGAGCTCTTCGCACGGGCCGTCGAGAAAGGCCTGCTCCTCGTCGCGAGAGCGCGGCCGGCGGCGTGTCGAGCAGCTTCGTCCAGTCGGGATTGCCGGTGAAGAGCTCGGCGTCCCACCAGACTTCGCCGGCGTCGATGGCGTCGCGTTCGGTTTCGGAGAGTGTCGGAAGCTGGTTGCGCGCCCATCTGAAAATCGGGCGGCTGATCTTGTCGCGTCGGAATGTGCGCATGGACATTTGGTCGCTCCTACCGTTTCAACGGGCGAAAGACGCGAAAGTTCCAAACTGTTTTCGCCGCCGTCAAAGCACGTCATCAGACAATGGTTTGCCCTTCTGGTGCTCGTTTACGATCTCCTTGATCTCGGAAATCAGCCTTTCGCGCTCCGGCGTCGCGTCACTCACCTGTTTGGCAGACAAATCTGTCAGTACGGATTTCAACCACTCCTCACGCTCACCGGCGGAATATCCCTGATCGACCAGGATCTCCTTGATTTCCTCGCGGCTCACCGGCGCTCCGGACCCCGGTGCCTTCAGCGGTTTAGTGTTTGCTTTTCGTGTCATCGATCCTTCCCCTCTGTCTTTCAATGGAACGTGATCGAGCCGGCTTGGTTCCCGCGCTGGTGCAATTTGAGGATTAGATCAATAACCGGTCCCAGTTGCCGTAGCTGTTGTGTATGGGCCCTCGAGGAATGCTTAGGCCGATCAGGAGAAGACCCGCCAGTATGCCCGACAACGTTTGCGGCAGAGTCGCGGCGGCCGCCAACGCCGTGATGGCCAGAGCGGCACCGAGAATGGCATTCAGCAAACGGACAGGACGCAGCGTCTCGGCCATTGCCGTCACGGAGACGGTGACAACAAGGGCGCCAATCAGGTGATCCGCATCCGCCATGACACCGCTCGACCCGAGTGTCAGACGCGTGAACATTAGCCAGATGCCGATCGAAACCGAAAGAGCCAGGGACCAAGGGATCGACACGCCTCCGCTGAGCATTTCCCTGATGATCTCGCGCGGATAGCGGCGGAAGTCGTCGTCGGTGCGCTCATCTTCGCCCTCGTCGGTATCCCCTGTAAAGAAAATCCGCAGCACAGGGCGCCCGGCCTTTCGCCTCCTCGCAAGGAACTGGCCTGTCGCAACCAGTTCATCGACCGAGTAAGGTATTTGTATCAGCATCGCGGCGGCCGCCAGCAGACACAGCGAGCACCATGTGCCTATCAGGATGGGTTGAATGACTATGAAGGTGATCGAGACGAGGCCGAGCGGCACGATCATGATGCCGAACAAGAAAACCAGCCAGGGCATGGTGCGCCAGCGCCTGGACGAGCCGATCAGCCCAGTCAGGATTTCCAGCATATAGGTGACCGCGCCGAGACCCGCGTCGGATACCGGCCAGGACTCGGAGACGCTGGACGTTATGATTTCCTCAGTGCCGTTGCGCGCATTTCCGGCTTGACCGGCAAAGAACGGGTCCCAAATGCCGCCGACGTGGCCGAACTGGTAGGCGGCGAGATAACGCGAGATGAAAAGTCCGACGAAAGCGAGGATAATGATCGGCAGACGCTGGAACCAGCTCGAGGGTGAAAAATTCCAGCCGACAGGCACCGTCGGCCCGGTCGTCGCCGCCATGATGCCGATGCCGGGCGCCGGCCGCACGACAGCGGCAAGCGCGAAGACCAGCGCGCCGACCAGCGTCCCATTGAGATAGGCGGCGGCCGTCGGCGCCCAGAACAGAAGCGGTGCGCACATCACCCAGACGCCCGACTGCGGCGACAAGCCAGCGCAGCGGCCCAAGCCGCCAGGAAAGCGTCATGAACGACGCGACCAGAATGAGGAACCCGACGACCGGGTCGCTCCATGTCATCCACGGCGATTGATAGCCCAGCATGGGCGGACTGGTGATCAGCCACGCACCCAACGCCATGTTCAGAAAGGGCGCCCAGAGGAAACGGTCGTGGTCGGCGCGATATTGCAATTCCGCCTGCTGACGAAGCCTATCGGGTGAGTCCGCCCGTTGCTTCGCCTCGGCTATCCACGGCGGCGGCGTGATGCCGTTCGCGTCATACCAGCCGACCGGATCCTTCTTCAGATTGGCGACGATTTTCGGAATCGTTTCGCGTATATCATGTGATGGAGACCAGCCGAGAAGCTGCCGTGCAAGCGTCGTGTCCAACTCGTAGTGATCGTCCGCCATCTCGACCATGAACGGCCGGATGAACGGCTTCTCGCCCTGATCGAAGTCGTCGGGAACGACGGGTTCGCTCTTCATCTCCAGCCAGGACCCTGCCGCGGCAAGCGGCTTCGGAAGGCCGAGCGTTTCCCAGTCGTCCTCGCCATGAATCTCGCGCGCCGATCAGGTACTGCAACTCGCCGTAGGAAACCGCATCGCTCTCGCCGACGAGGATGGTGACGTCTCGGCGGCAGGTCGTTCCGACGATCGACCGCGCGCACGAAAGCGTCGACCATGTCGTCCTTGTGGATGAAGGCCTGGCCGGTCTCCAGGGATCCGGAATAGGCATGCGACTTGGCAGAGCGCTCATAGATGCGAGCGATCTGATGCGACAGGGTCGGAATGGCTGTCGTCTCGTCATATAACCCGGCGAGATGCATCAGGACGTAGGGGATATCGCCATGATCAGTGCGGATTTCCTCTTCCGCGCGCGCCTTGGATTGCGGATAGGCCCATTTCGGTTCGACCGGAGCCCGTTCGGTGATCGGAAGGCCAGGCGCGCCGGGGCGATGGACGAGCATCGTGCCGGAATAGACGAACTGCTCCGACTTCGAAATCCCGCAGCGCCTCAGCAGATTGCGCGTGCCTTTGACATTGACTGTTCTCGTAGAGTGGATGCTCTTCGCCAGAAAAGTCGAAATAGGCGGCGAGATGGATGACGGAGGCGATCCGGTGGCCGTGCCGGTCGGCGAATTTCCTGAGTGCCAGCTTGACGGAGTTGGCGGAAGAGAGATCAACGCCGAACAGCTCGCAGGCCGATGTCTTGCCCTCCAGATCGAGCCCGACATACCGTGTACTCCCGCTCTAGCGCCTTGACGAGAGCGGTGCCGATGTCGCCGGCGGCGCCGGTCACGAGCACAATAGGTTTGGCGGATCTATCGGTAGTAGAATGTTTGGCCATACATCGACCTGTCCGTTTGGTTATTGGACATGATGGAGACGGGGCGTGTGAGGCGTCCCGTCAACCGAGCGAGAATTACGCTTAGAGGCGAATTCGCCCGTCATTCCGTCAGCACGAATGTCACCTTCATGTCGACGCGATATTCGTCGATCTTGCCATTCGCTACGCGTGCCTTGATATCCTTGACCCAAACCTGCTCGATGTTTTCGAGCGTCTTCGCCGCGCGCTCTATGCCGTTTTGAATGGCGTTTTCCACGCTCGTCCCGGCTGCGTTGATTTCTGTAATGCGAGCAACTGACATCATTTCCTCCTTTGTTTCTGAGGCCTCAACGAAGGACCGGCGACATGCGATCCATTGCACCGACACAATTTTCTTGTCGCGGGCGCGCCGACGATGACGGAGCGGCCCGGAACGAAAATACGCCCGGATCGTTGGCTAGCCGAAGGCGGAGTATCCGCCACCGCTCACCAGACATTCATCGGAGGTCGAGATGAACGACCGAGAACACGATCAATCCGTATTCCAGGCACAAAAGGCGCGCCAGGGTAAGATCATTCTACGGACGCGCAGGGAGAGGCTTCTCTTCGCGGTCGGTCTCGCGGGCGTCATCGTGTTGGCATTTCTGCTTCTTTTCTAGCGCGTCGGGTGCATCGGTTGCATTCGACCGCCCTACGCCGAAAAGAAATGTCCGACGGCCGAACTGAACAGTCCCGAGACGGCCGCGTTGCGTCGGTGATGCAAAGCCGGAGGACGTCATCCCTCGTACAAGCGCACAAGCCGTCTTCATCCGCACCATCGCCGCTTTCATTGTGATTGCCGTGTCGTTGCGACCTGAGGGCGGATCGGGGATCTCCCCTTCGGACCGGACGACATTCTCGAAATTCTGGCCATACCTGTGCTGGATGATGCCGCCTGGTAGACGGGAACGGGCCGGACAGGTGCAGCGCTACTCAGACTTGTCGCCGAAATGCTTCTCGCCCGGCAGGGATAGTTCCTCGAGGGCTTCGCCCGCCGTTTCAGGTCCTTTGGCAACGGCAATGTCACCAAGCGAGACAATGCCGACATAGCGGCCATCCCGGTCAAGCACCGGCAGGCGCCTGATCTTGTAGTCGGCCATCTTGGCGGCCGCATGATCGATCTGGTCGTTGTCTGAGAGTTGGACTTGAAAACTAATACCCATTGATTTCAAGCCCTTGCGATGAACCGTGCGGTGCGTCGGATGGAGGCGATGAGAAGCCATGCGTCGGAGGATGCGATGGTTGCCTCCCAGTCTTTTGCGAGACGGCGGCAGCGCCCGAGCCAGGCAAAGGTGCGTTCGACGACCCAGCGGCGGGCAATGACGACAAAGCCGGTTGCGCCATTGGGCCGCTTGACGATCTCGATCGTCGGCCCATCCATGTTCTGCATGGTGTTTTCCAGCTTGTCCCCTCCATAGCCGCCGTCGGCGAACAGATGAGCGAGCGTGGGGAAGCTCTCTTTCGTGTCGGCGATGACGCCCGGTGCGCCATCCCTGTCCTGAATATCGGCGGTGTGCGTGATCGCGCTCAGCATGTTGCCCTGGGTATCGGTGAGGATATGGCGCTTGCGGCCCTTGATCTTTTTGCCCGCATCATAGCCGCGCGGTCCGCCGCTTTCCGTGGTTTTCACGCTTTGGCTGTCGATCACGCCCGCTGTCGGCCCTGCCGCCCGACCGGCCAGAAGGCGCGCGGACATCACCAGCGTCTCGTTGATGATGTCGAACATGCCGCTGTCGCGCAGCCGGTAGAAATAGTGCTGCACCGTCGTGAACGGCGGGAAGTCTTTCGGCAGCATCGCCCACTGGCAACCCGCCGCCGCAATATACTGGATCGCGTTCCATATCTCGCGCATCGGCCATTTGCGCGGTCGGCCGACCTTGCTCGGCGCAGGCATGAACGGTTCGATCAACGCCCATTCCGCCTCCGTACAATCGCTTGCATAGCGCAGGTGCCTCCGGTCATATTGCTCCCGAGTGATTTCAGTCCAGGCCATACGATCCTCCGTCGTCTTCGCAAACCACAGAGAATCACAAGCCGCTGAAATCACTCAACATAATTTTCGGTTGGGCTCTGAGCAGAAGCACACTCTCGGCGTCATTATCCTGTTCACTGTCATGTCAGGCTCAATTCCGCGGGCGACAGCCCGAACAGTTATGTCCCGATCCGTGACGACGCCGACGAAATCAGCACCTTCCCTTACAGGGACGATTTCGAGATCTCGCTCGGCCATAATGTCCGCCACGTGGCGGATCGGATCCCGGCCGCAACACGCCCGGATTTCCTTGGTCATGATATCGCGAACTTTCATGGCTGGCTCCGCAGATTTCGGGATAATAGCGGCTCAGAAGCGAAACGGTCAGGGCCAGCATATGTTCCCGCCTCCGTTCGACATCCCGCTGCCGGAAGAAAAAACCAGCTGCCGTTCGGAACTTCACGCCCCCGGTCGCATTCCTAATTAAGACAAATTAAGGAGGATTAGATGTTACGCACCAGAACGCTGATTACGGCGCTGCTGTCGTTGCCGGTGAACGCCGTTCTCTTCGGCAGTGGCGCGGCAGTCGTCCTGTCCATTCCCTGGCTTCGCCCCTACCTGGAATATGTCCTTCCCGCCGTGATCGTCGCTGCCTTTGCGCTAACTGTACCGGTTGCCTGGAAGCTGGCGCCGCGCTTGAGAGTGCGAAACGAATTTTATCCAAACCTCTTCCGCGAGAACTGACCTCGTGAATCAGACAATTCGTGGAGTCGAACGGCGTGTTCGACACGCTGTACCGTAGGAGGACAGGATGAAGATTGGGGAGGTCATGACAATAGCTTTTCGGATCGTGAATCCGAGTCGGCCTGTTCGTGAAGCTACGAGGATTATGGTCCAGCTCAACAGCCGGCGCGGTGCCGGTCGGCAGGGACGACCGGTTCAATGGTATCATCGCATTTCTCCGGACGAGGGCTACAGTTGCCCGCGCCGCGCATGTATGACCGGAATGGCGTGACCGTGACTGCACAGAGCATAAGAGCGGACGTAGCGATCATCGGTGCCGGAACGGCCGGCATCGTCGCAGAACGCAAGGCGCGCAATGCCGGTGCGCGGACAGTTTTGATTGATCCAGCATTTGCCGGAACGACATGCGCGACCGTTGGATGCATGCCGTCAAAACTCCTGATTGCGGCGGGCAAGGCCGCCCACGCTGTGCGCAGAAGCGATATTTTCGGCACCTACTGTGATGACCTCCACGTCGACCCGCACGCCGTGATGCGTCGGTTGCGCAAACAGCGGAACCGTTTCGTCGATGCTACAAAGGAAAATTTGGAACGCTTGCCAGACGATATATGCATCAAGGCGAGTGCGCGGTTTGTTTCCGCAACACATCTGGAACTCGATAACGGGCTGGATGTTGTAGCAAGCGCTGTTGTAATCGCCACGGGTGCGTCACCGCGCGTTCCCGCGTCCTTCGCGGACCTGGAAGAACTGCTTCTCACAAATGAGACCGTGTTCGATCTCGAATCTCTCCGCAAAATCAGTCGGGTAATCGGCGCGGGCCCCCTCGGGCTTGAGCTGGCACAGGCGCTTGCGCGGCTTGGGGTCGAGACCGCCTTGTTCGACAAGGACGATCGGATCGCCGGCATCGCCGATGAAGAGATCAACCGCGACCTCCGTTCGATCCTTCAAGAGGAACTGCCGATTTACCTTGGCGTCGATGTGACCGCGAAGCGGTCAGGCAACGGCGTCGCAGTAAATGTTTCCGGCGGCGATCGTTACGTATTCGATCGGCTGTTGCTCGCAACCGGCAGGCAGCCCAATGTCGAACAGCTCAATCTGGCTGCGGCCGGGCTCGAGATCGACAATGGCGGCGTTCCGGCTTTCGATGAGCAGACTATGCAATGCAGTGACGCGCCTGTATTCATCGCCGGCGACGCAAACCGTGATCGACCCGTGCTGCACGAGGCCGCAGCGGAGGGCGCGATCGCGGGAAGCAATGCTGCGACATATCCTTCGATCAAACCGTCGCGCCGCAAATTGGCGATGAGCATCGTCTTTACCGATCCCAATATAGCCGTGATCGGCGAACAGCCCGGAAACCACGGACAAAGAACTGTGTCGGGCACTGTCCGGTTCCGCAATCAGGGCCGGGCCCTTGTCGAGGCGCGTCAGGCGGGCATCTCGAAACTTCACGCTGACGCCACCGACGGCCGTCTTGTCGGAGCCATACTGGCCGGTCCTGACGTAGAGCATCTCGCACATACCGTTGCCTGGATGATCCAGGGCGGTGCGGCGGCCCAGGATCTGCTGGAGATGCCCTTCTACCACCCCACTTTCGAAGAAGGGCTGAAAGACGCGTTGCAGGAAATCTGCGCAGCCGTCAGCGCTCCAATACCGCGCGAGCGCGACGACGGTTTCCTGCCGGGAACATAATGGCCGGTTGATCCGAACGGTTGCAAGGAGCAGAAATGACCGGCTTCAACTTCGCGATTGCGATCTCCGGGGGCACAGTATTGCTGATGGGGCTGATCGGCGGCTACGTGAAGAACCGCCTCTGGTTCTCCGAGCCCACCATTTGTCTTCTTATCGGTATAATGATCGGGCCCGGCATCTTCGGAATGGCCGACTTTTCCTCGCTCGAAATCGATAGCGACTTCCTGCTCATGGAAGTGGCGCGGCTGACACTCGGAATGGCGGTCATGGGCGCGGCACTGCGTCTGCCGATCCGCTACGAAGTCCGGCATACGGCGGAACTGGCAAGCGCGCTCGGGCTGGGTCTGCCAGCCATGTGGCTGACCGGCGCGGCACTTGCTTTCTTCATTCTTCAGCAACCCTTGCTGCCTGCGCTGCTTATCGGCGCCATTCTGGCGCCGACCGATCCGGTAATCGCCGGAACGGTCGTGTCAGGTAAACTCGCTGAAAAACTCCTGCCGGAGAGCCTGCGACACAATTTATCCGCGGAATCGGGAGCAAATGACGGCCTCGGCCTTTTTTTCGTGATGCTGCCGATCCTGCTTCTCGGCCAAGGCAGCGGATCGGCCTTAACCGATTGGCTGACGCGGATCCTGATGTGGGAAATCGTCGGTGCCGTTGTACTTGGTCTGGCCGCCGGCTGGCTGACAGGACGCATCCTGCTGTGGGCTTACCGGCAACCTTTTTCGGAATCGCACTCCACGATCACGATAGGGATTGCGCTTTCGTTGACCGTACTTGCGGCTGTCCGCCTGATAGGAAGCGACGGCATTCTCGCCGTATTCGTTGCCGGCCTGATGCTGAACCGCGTGGTCACCGAGCGAGAGACGCGCCACGAACACGCGCAGGCTGCAATCGGCCGGTTCTTCGACCTGCCGGTCTTCGTGCTGCTGGGCGCGATGATCCCTTGGGATGCATGGCGAGAGCTCGGCTGGTCAGGCATCGCCTTTGTTGCGATGATACTGCTGTTGCGACGACTTCCCTGGTGGTTCGCGCTGCGTGCGCTGTTGCCCCGTATCCGGGACAATCGCGAAGCTGCCTTTCTTGGCTGGTTCGGACCGATGGGAATCGCCAGCATTTACTACGCGCTCCTGGCTACTGACAGAACGGGGTTGGATATACTCTGGCCGGCAGTAAGTCTGACAGTGTGCGCCTCGATCATCGTCCACGGCATATCCGGTACGCCGCTGACGCAGCTTTTCGGCAAAGCAACGCCGGAAAACCTCGCGACACCGACGTCAAACAGCTACACGAACAACTCGTCCCCACCGAAGTGAGGTCGCGCAAGCGCCCTTTTCCGCGCTCCGGTGGGAACCGCTAACTTCTCGATTTCAATCGATCTGCCAAGCGCGTTGATGTAGCCGACCGTATGACCGCAACTCGAACAATCGAACCGATAGCCTTCGGCTCCGAAGCTGAATGTCAGCCTGTTCCTCGACCCGCAATGATCGCAGATCATGTCGATATCTCTGATTTGTTCTAGAGCGGAATCCGTTCATGCTGCATCGTATCCGGCGGCGGCGAAGTAGTTCGCGCATTCCTGCGTCGTGAATGTCGGGATCAGGCTCCCGATCCTGTCCCACAGGCCGTCGATGGTCCGCTCGGCCGCCTTCCTGAGCATGGCCTTCAGCTTGGAGAAGGCATTCTCGATAGGGTTGAAGTCTGGGCTGTAGGGCGGAAGAAACAGCAGCGAGGCTCCGGCCGCCTCGATCATCTGGCGGGTCCGAGGTCCCTTGTGGTTGGAGAGGTTGATGGGGTGGACGCCCCTTACGGCATCGCTGTGCCAAAGTGGTGTCGTCGATCATCACTTGAACGGAGGCGTCCATGTCGGAAGTTAGCACAATCGGATTGGATCTGGCGAAGAACGTATTCCAGTCGCACGGCGCAGATGCGTCGGGGGCTGTGATCTTCCGCAAGAGACTGCGCCGTGACCAGGTACTTCGATCACTCGCCGCTCAGCCGGCCTGCACGGTTGCCATGGAAGCATGCGCTGGCGGCCATCACTGGGCGCGGGAGATTGCGAAGCTGGGGCACGATGTCCGGCTAATCGCTCCGGGATATGTGAAGCCGTTCGTGAAGCGGCAGAAGAACGATGCTGCTGACGCCGAAGCGATCTGCGAAGCAGCTCAGAGGCCGACCATGCGGTTCGTTGCGGTGAAGAGCGAAGAGCAGCAGGCTGCGGCAATGGTGTTCCGCGTCCGCGATCTCGTGGTGCGCCAACGGACCCAGACCATCAATGCGATACGTGGCCATCTTACCGAATTCGGGCTGGTCGCCGCGCAGGGTCTCTTCCATGTGGCCAAGCTTGTTGAAGCGATTAGGGATAAGAGATGCCGCCATCCCCGAAGCCGCCCGCCCAATTCTCTCATCTGCTTGTGGATCAGCTCCGTTCGCTGGATGAGAGGGTGGCCATACTCGACCGCGAGATCGCCCGGCGCGCCAAGGAGGATGCGGAAGCCAAGAGCTGATGACGATTCCCGGCATCGGGCCGATTACCGCGACCGCTCTTGCGGCGTTGGCTCCTTCGGCCGCAACCTTCAAGAGAGGGCGCGACTTTGCCGCGTGGCTCGGCCTCACCCCGCTGCAACGGTCCTCAGGTGGCAAGCAAAAGCTCGGGGAGACATCCCGCATGGGCGAGCGAACCCTGCGCCGACTGCTGATCATCGGGGCGAGCGCTGCCGTGCGCTGGGCCATGCGGAAGAAATCGACGGCGGATCCTTGGCTGTCGCGGATGCTTGAGCGCAAGCCCCCTATGCTGGTGATCGTCGCGCTGGCCAACAAGACGGCGCGCATCGTTTGGGCATTGATGGCCAAGGGCGGAACTTATCGAGCACCGGTCTTGGCGGGATAGTCTGCTCCCCGGGCGGACCGCCAAAGCGTAAGGAGGTCGAATGGAGAGTATGGCGTTACGGTCAATGAGACGGGATCGGGAAAACCAGATCATGGATACGCGCCTCGAGCGCGCGAGATTGAATTGGACCCGTTCTGCGAACTCCCATACGGGCCGGCGGCATGTGACAGCCGCATCAGAGGCCGGACACATGTCAGCACCCGACCACGCTCCATGCTCTTCGAAAAGATTCTTCTTGCGTCAACGGGGGCGTCCACACATGTCCATGATGACGATATCTCCAGGCTTCAGTCCGGCACGAGCACTTTTTCAACGTAGGATCGAGGAACCGCTCCCGTTGATCGGCCCGTCGATGAGCAATGGCGCCTCATGCCCCGCGGCGCAGGGCGGCGACGAAGGTGGACGTCTTCCAGTGCCCATGCGGGACCTTCGCCCGGAGGCGCTGACCGCGCGGCGCCCGGCCATCGGAGCGCGCCATGTTCGTCTTGGTCCAGGTCTCATCGATGAAGACCAACCTTGCCGGATCGAGGTCGATCTGGTCGTTGAACCACGTCCGTCGTCGCTTCAGGATGTCCGGACGGTCCTGCTCACTGGCGTGCGCGGTCTTTTTTTGCGCGTGATCCGGTGACGCTTGAAAAAGCGTTGGATCGTGCCGAAGCCGAAAACGTGGCCGCGTGCGGCAAGCGCCTGGCGCATCTCTTGGATGGTAATGTCGGGCGTCTCCTTGAGCAGCGACAGGATCAGCCCCTTGCAGGCGTCGATGCGCCCCGACCGACGGTCGCCGCCCAGCGCCTTGGGACGAGGATCGCCTTGTTCGCGCTCACGTGCCCGCCAGCGGCTCACGCTGGCCGCGCTGACGCCAAAGCGTTCACCCGCCTGACGATGGCTGAGGCCACCGGCCACGGCGGCAAGAACACGTGTGCGAAGATCGAGCGACAGCGCCTTTGACATGTCCGCCGGCCTCTTTGCTCCGGCAGACATCATGAATTATCAAATCGCTGATTTGGGAATCCCTGCCGATTTAATCAGATCGGGTGCCGCTCTAATGCCAATTCGGCCCCTTTTCTGGTGTTGGCCTATTATCCAATGTTGGCATTCGATTGTGACCACACAATACGGGAGCGATCACGATTATCCCGCTCTCCTATGACGAGGCGCATTATTGATGTGCGGATTTGCGATCTTTAGGTTTTTCAAAACGCGTTTTTATCAACGATTTTCGTCGCATGTCCGGCAGACATAATAGCGAGCCTTGGCGTCCCGGGCATGTCCGTCCGAGCGGATTCCTTATGCGTCTTCTACGGATGCCTTAAGTTCCTCGATGTTCCGGCGGTTTGACAGGAAGAGAGCGAAAGGCTGAAGCGCCTCGACTTGTTCGCAAACGATCAGCAAAACCAGGCTCATCGGGACTGCCACCAAGGCGCCTGCCACCCCCCAGACCCAGGACCAGAACATCAGCGATATCAGGATCACGAGCGGCGAAAGCGCCAGCTGACGGCCCTGCAGTTTTGGGTCGACATAGTTTCCCATGACCTGTTCGAAGAGAACCACGCCGGCAGCGTACAATGTCGCCGACCAAGGCTCCAACTGCATGAATGCTGTCATGATCGGCAGCACGCCCGCCATGAAAGAACCGATCGTCGGCACGTAGTTGAACAGAAAGGCAAGAAGGGCCCAGACGAAGATGAAATCCAGCCCCCAGGCCCAGCTCCAGCCAAAATAGAACAATGCGGTCACCAGCCCTAGCAGGGTTCGCACTGCCAGGTACCAGCGTACCCTCTCTGCGATCTCCAGAAGTATGTACTGGTACTGGTCGCCATTGCCCGAGGTCGTCGTCGCGTCGAGCTTCTTGCCGAAGCGAGGCGCCTCGACAAGCATCAGTAACACGATGAAGAAGATGAGCGACAGGATGGCCGCGAGGCCCGACGTCGATTGCACGACCATCGACGCGAAGCCCATGACGGGATTGATCAGTTGTTCCGACACAGGAAAATTGTTCGAGGCCACGCTCGGCAGGCTGGTCACTTCCATAAGGCGGTTCATCCAGCGGCTGGCCACCTCCTCGTATTGAGGAAGCGTACCGATGATCTGCCGTGCGGCAAGCACCAGCCCGCCGAGAAACAGTCCGAAGACGAGGATCATCAGTCCCATCGCGGCGAAATGGCCAAGCCACCTTGCAGACACTGGCACCCTGTCGCGTATGGCGCTGTCCGCCGGCCAGATTGCAAGTGCGGCGAAGAACGCGACCGCGAGCGTCGACGAAACAAGCGCCGCGTTCCGCAACGCTGCAATGACCAAAATGACCGCGATAATAGCGAGAAGCCAAACCGTCAGCAGTCGCAAGTCCGGGACTTCTCATGTCCTTCATCGCAAGTTCCTCTTCAGTGGGCATTTTGCTTTTCATCAACCGCCCGTTCCGCTCTTGCTATCGAATTCCGCAAGTACTCGCATGTCGTCAGCGATGATCCTGAACTCACGTGCCCTCGCCTCCTGTTCGGCAAACGCCCCTTGGGGAACAGCTCCCGGATCCTCCTGATGGTCTTTCACGCGCGTGCGCTCGTCGAACCAGCCGAACAGGATTTTCCGGTTCTTTTCATCAACAGCAAGAAGCGCCAACAGCTTCGTCAGGATGTCCCGGTGAGCACTGAGTGCTCCGTCCGCGGACTGGTCGTTCACCGCAGCAGCCTCTCCGGTCGTGCCGAGATCGGCGTCATGGTACGGCCGGTCATGTTCTTCAGACATTTGCATCTCCATCCTTTCCACTTCAGGAACCGTCTTTCCACTTCAGGAACCGTGGGCGTGCAGAAATGTTCCGACATCGCCAAGTTTTCCGCCTGGCAGCCGCACCACTGCATTTTGCCGGACCGCCTTTTGCCTCTGACGATGCCCAAACGACAAAAAACCGGTTGCCGGGGAACAGGCGCGCACCTCCAGCGTTAACCATCGAGACGGTGAAAAGAAAATTCAGTGACCGACGTCATGCGGCTTTGACGGAAAGACATGAGATGAATTGATTGTTCATTGTCTCCAATCGCATCGGAGACCTCTCAAGCCCCACCCAGACAGGGGGGCTTGCCGTCGCGGTTGCCGAGACTTTCAAGAATTTTGACGGCGTATGGCTCGGCTGGGACGGAGTGTCCGACCGGGATGATCTGAAGGATGCAGAAGAGACCGTCGCCCACACGGGCAGTGTCGAAACGGTCGGCGTACCGCTAGCCGGGGATGATTACGGGGATCACTATTACGGCTACGCCAACAGCGTGCTGTGGCCGCTTTTCCACTACCGCGCGGATCTCGTCGATTATCAGGCCCGCTACTACGAGGCCTACCTCAAGGTGAACCGCCAGCTCGGCGAAGCCGTCATGTCGCGACTGAAGCCGGACGACATGGTCTGGATCCACGACTACCAGCTCATCCCCCTCGGCCACTTCCTTCGCAAGCGTGGCTGCCAGAACTGCGTCGGCTTTTTCCTACACACGCCCTTCCCGCCGCCAGAAGTTCTCGCCGCCTCGCCGGATCACAAGCGCACGGTCAATGAACTGCTCGAATACGACCTTGTCGGGTTTCAGACGCACACCGATCTCGCCAACTTCCATCGCTATCTCGAAACGAACGGTCTCGGCACGGTCGCCGAAGACAATACGATCCGTACCGATTCCCGCGTGCTTGCTTCAGGCCGCTTTCCGATTTGCATCGATGTGGAAGATTTCCGGAAGATGGCCGTTCGCCCGAACGACCAGGTCGAATTCGATCGCATGCGCCGGCGCCTTCTCAACCGAAAGCGCATCGTCGGCGTCGACCGTCTCGACTATTCGAAGGGCATTCCCGAGCGGTTCGAAGCTTTCGGCAAACTGTTTTCGCAACATCCCGAAATGGAACGCGCGGTCTCGCTGTTGCAGATTTCGCCGCCCACGCGGGAGGCCCTCAGCGCCTATGTCGAGATACGCGAAGAAACGGAAAGGCTGGCCGGAGCGATCAATGGTCAGTTTTCGGACTTCAACTGGACGCCGATCCAGTACATTCACCGCCAAGTGGCGCGGGACATGCTCGCCGCGATTTTCCGCGCCAGCGACATCGCGCTCGTCACGCCGTTGCGTGACGGCATGAACCTGGTTGCAAAGGAATTTGTCGCGGCCCAGGATTTCGATGACCCGGGCGTACTGGTACTGTCGAAATTCGCCGGCGCCGCCGAGGAGATGACGAACGCGCTCATCGTCAATCCGCACGATACCGACGATGTCGCTCGCACGATATACAGAGCTTTGGTGATGCCGGTCGAGGAAAGGCGAGAGCGCCACCGTAACCTGCACAAGGGGATCACCGATTTCACGGTCAAGCACTGGGCGGACGCATTCCTGCGGGCGCTGAAGTGCGACGAGGGAAAAACGGAGCCGGCAGAGCCACCATCGAATGACAAGACCATACCGCTTCCGGAGCACGGCACAGCAGCCTCGTCGAGCCGTTCACGCATGCCGTGGGTCAAGCACCGAGAGAATCCCACGGCGAGAACGGAAAACGGCGGCGAACTTCATTCCGAACGGCAAGAGGACAATGGCCGAATCCAATGAAAAGAACGTGCTTGGGGCCTCCCGATCCGCGAGCGGACGATCAGCGACTTCCGGCGAAGCCCGTCTCCTCGATGTCGTCCATAGTGCGTTGGAAACCGCCGACATGATCGAGCGTTTTCACGAGGGGCATGAAACGGAGACTTCGACGCATCTGTGCGAAGAACTGCGCGCTTTCGCGCGCGATATTTCCAAAACGGTGCGGCAGACTTCCGCTCAGGCACCCCAGGAAGCGCGTTACCACGGGCATCATTCGGATGCCAACCGCGAGAGTATCGATCGCAAAGCCGCCACACACGCGACACCTGTCGGCTCCGGCGGAATGGGTCCCTTCATGAACCTGGCACCATCCGAAGAAAGAGCGATCGACTGGGGCGAAAATCTCCGCAATCGCCGCTCCGATGCTGATGGAAACGAACGGTAGCTAATGGCATCGGGGCGCTTGTAAGAGCGCCCGGCGCGATGGAGCAAGTTTCTGCGCATCGGATGTCACGCAAGCAGGACAAAAGGAGAAGTCGAATGGCGATAGTCCCCACTCCAAAACCGTCCCCCGAACCGCCCCGACCGCCGATACCGCCGAAGCCGGACCGGAAACCGATCGAGGAACCCGAGCCTGACCGTCTTCCGGACGAAACACCATTGCCAAATCCGGATGAGAACGAAAATGAGCCGAAGCGTGTGACGTGTTGAAGCCGACGTCTCGTTCCACCAGTCCCGTTCCGCAAGACCCGCCACGCGGCCTGGCGCTCGGACAATCCGCGTTCTTTTTCGATTTCGACGGCACCCTCGTCGACATCGCCCCCAATCCCGACGCGGCAAACCTCGACAACGCTGTGGAAGAAATGCTGCAGCGCCTGGCACGCGCGACAAACGGAGCACTGGCCATCATATCCGGCCGCGATATCACCGACATCGACAAGCATTTCGAAAACTTCCGTCCAGCGATGTCCGGCGGACACGGTGCGGAATGGCGTTTCGCGGACGGTGAAACCTGCGCGGTCGCCTCCTCGTCCGCAATCGACGCTATCAAGCGCGAGTTCACCGACTTTGCATCGAGATGCGAAGGGGTAATCGCCGAGCCGAAGCGATACTCGGTGGCTCTCCATTTCCGAAAAAGGCCGGAACTGGAAGAGCGGTGTATCCGCTTCGCAACCGAAATCGGCGAAAGATCACAAGACGTCGAACTGATTCACGGAAAGATGGTGGTAGAACTGAAGCCCGCCGGGCAGAACAAGGGGACCGCGATCCGGCGGTTCATGGAACATTCGCCCTTTTCAGGCCGCCAACCGATCTTCGTCGGCGACGACGTTACCGACGAAGACGGATTCGCCATCGTTCGTCAACTTGAAGGCGTCGCGATCAAGATCGGCTCCGGCGAGACAAAGGCCAATTACCGATTGCCCGATACAGCGGCGTTCCGGGACTGGCTGTTATCAATCGTATCCCGGTAATGCCACCGAACGAAAATGTGCCATTTTGCCTTTTAGTATCAGGAGGGGGACGTAATGAAAATTCCAACTCCTCCGGTTTTTCAGCGTCACCATCAGTCACACGCTTGTTATTGCCGCGCTGATCGGGAAATGTCGGCTAAGCAATACACGCGATGCGACGTAGCCACAGGATAACTCTATTGCGATAACAGCTGAGGATTGGATCGATCGAACCGATAAATGTCTGGTTCGAAAAGTTTTCGTGCAGGCGTGTTTCACTAATTTGGTTGCCAAAATAATATTGCGAAGAAGGAACGACGTTTGGGCCGGAAGCAGGCTTGGTTCGCGTCACGAGAGGCGATTCACCTGCAAACGGCGTTTCAAGAAGTAACGGGGGGAATCAAGCCAATTCAGGCAAACAGCGTTTGCAGCGATATCGGCTTGGGCAGAGCGAGAACGGCAGTGCGGCCGTCGCCGGACCGGAACCGGAGGGAACCGGGAATGGCCACATGAAGGCAACGACGCGTTGGCAAACGCGGCCGGGAGCCGGACAGCGGAGACGCTCAGGCGCCCCGGTCTTCGTCCTCCTCCGGGAACCCATCCTCGGGGAAGCGGCGCTGGAAGCCCCAGCCCTTGCGATAGCGGTCGACCAGTTCGTCGAAGGCTGCGTCGGCCGCCTTCTTGTCGAAGCCCTGGCGGACGAGGACCGGGATGATCCGGTCGCCGAGGCGATCCAGTTTCTCCTCATCCTTCAGCACCTCCCTGATCGCCCAGTCGAGCGCCGCCCGCGCGATGTCGTCACGCGTCGGTTTACGGCTCCGGCGCTGCCGCTTGCGGTATTCGCGCTGGCGTCCCCTTTGCTTCCTCAGCAGTTCCTCGCGCGACTGCGCCATGACCTCTTCTCCCCTGCCCGCCAGCCTCGCTGACCGGCCTGCCCGCGGCAAACGCCGTTTGAGTAACGCCATTCCCGGTTACGGAATCGTTTGCTTCGGGTTTTGAATGTAAGCGTCCGGTCAGCGCTCTGCGAGCTCGATATTCCAAGGAAGGAGCTGGTCGAGTCGATTGATCGGATGATCGGCGATGCGCGTGAGCACGGCGCGGAGGTAGGCTTCCGGATCAAGCCCGTTAAGCCGTGCGGTTTCAATGAGTGACAGGATCGCAGCGGTCCTCTCGCCCCCTCGATCGGATCCAGCAAAGAGCCAGTTCTTGCGGCCGAGAGCCACAGGCCGGATCGCCCGCTCGGCGGCATTGTTGTCGATCTCGATGGTCCCGTCGTCGAGGAAGCGGCACAGCGCCGTCCACCGACCCAGTGCGTATCGTATGGCTACGGCGGTCGCCGACTTTCGCGGCAACTGCGCCAAGACCTCCTCGAGCCAGTCCCGTAGCGCGATCACCTTCGGTCTGCTGGATTCGTTCCTGACCTTCAGCCTCACAGGCGCGGCCTGCCCGCGAATCCGGCCCTCGATCTCGTAGAGTTCTGCTATGCGGCGCAACGCTTCCCCGGCGACCGGAGCAGGTCCGGTTGTGGTCAGATCGAAGAACTTGCGCCTGACATGGGCCCAGCACGCGGCTTCGCGTATCGGCGGCGGCTCGCCGGGAGACGATGGCTCATAGAGAGCGTTGAACCCGGCATAGCCGTCGGCATGGAGGATCCCGCGGAAGCTGACCAGATGCGTCCTGGGATGAGCGCCCTTCCTGTCAGGACTGTAGAAGTAGGCCGCTGCTGGCGGCGCGGTGTCGTTGCAGGGCCGTCCGTCGCGGACGTAGGTCCAGAGCCGCCCCGTCCTTGTCTTTCCCTTGCCCGGCTCCAGAACAGGAACCGGTGTGTCATCGCCGTGAAGCCTGTCTCCGGCGAAGACATGGTCGCGCAGCCGATCGACCAGGGGCGCCATCAGCATGCTCGCGCGACCGATCCAGTCGGCCATCGTCGATCGGGATAGCTCCACGCCATCGCGCGCGTAGATCTCGGATTGCCGATAAAGCGGCAGGTGGTCGCAGAACTTGGCGACGAGAACGTGGGCCACCAGCCCGGGGCCGGGCTTGCCACGTTCGATCGGCAGGGACGGCATCTGCGCCGTGACCGCGCGGTCGCAGCCACGGCAGACAAGCCGGGCACGCCGATGGCGTACGACCCGGAACGAGGCCGGAACGTAATCGAGCACTTCCGTGATGCTTTCGCCCGTCTTGATGAAGTCGTGCCCGCCGCAGGTCGGACAGGCGCATTCGGCAGCATGCTCCACTTCATGCCTTGGAAGATGTTCGGACAACGGCTGACGGGCAGCCTTGCCCTTGGTGATGCCGGACCTGTGGTCCGCGACAGTCTCCTCGGATTCGGCCTCGCTGGCTTCGATGTCCTCAAGAGCGAGTTCGAGCTGTTCGATGCTGCGCTCAACCCTTTCCGAGGAGGCACCGAACCGGGCGCGGCGCAAGACGGCGAGCTGGGCCTTCAGCTTCTCGATCAGCGTCTCGCGGGACTTCAG
Source organism: uncultured Alphaproteobacteria bacterium (assembly GCA_963712205.1). GTDB lineage: Bacteria > Pseudomonadota > Alphaproteobacteria > Rhizobiales > Rhizobiaceae > Oricola. The sequence goes on from CAVQHF010000010.1 coordinate 166,227, forward strand.
CTGGCGCGCCTGACGGGCCAGCTGATCGGCCTGGTCAGCGATGATGGCGCGCAAGGCATCGACATCTTCCGGCAGGTCTCGCACGGCATCTTCCATACCCGGAATCGTAGCTGATTTGCCCGTCCGGATACAGGATTATCTTGCTGGAAAGGCTGGCTTTTATGCGGCCCGAAGGGGTGGCGACGTCCACGACGGCCGCCGCCAGTCCATCCCCTCCCAGAGCATCGCCAGCTGTGCTTCCGTCAGGTGGGCGACACCGTCGCGGGCGCTTGGCCAGACAAAGTGTCCCCGGCTCAGAACCTTGTAGTGCAGGCAGAAGCCCTGACCGTCCCAGTGGAGGATCTTGATGCGGTCACCGCGCTTGCCGCGGAAGACGAAGAGAGCACCGCTGCACGGATCCTGCCGCAGCACCGACTGCGCGAGCGCCGCGAGACCGTCGATCCCCTTGCGCAGGTCGGTTTCGCCGCAGGCAAGATAGATGCGGCACGTTCCGGCCGGGGCATCAAGGGCGCTGGGCTTCATCCTGTCATGTCCTTTCCAGAAGATCGGCGAGAGCCGCAAGCTGGCCGAGATCGAGGTCGTCGGTCAGCATGCACCGCAGCCATCGCCCGTTCACAAGGCGCAGTTCGACGATCGCCGAGCCCGGCGCGCTGTTGCGGACGCTCGGCCCCCGCTCCCGCACAGGCCGTTGCCCATCGCGCGATCGGTTCTCGTCATGAGGCGGCCCGGACAGAAGATCATCCAGGCAAGCGAGCGCCAGATCTACGCCTGCCGGATCTCGCGGCGAACCTGCATCGGGGCGGCTATCGCCCACTTCGATGAATTCGCCGAAAACGCCATAGTCGCCGGGCGGATCGCCCTTCTTGATCAGAACCCGTCGCCATTTGTAGAGCTGCCCGGCGGACAGTTCGTATTTGCGGGCGACATCCCGCACGCAGGCGCCCTCCGCGAAGGCCTCCAGGCAGATCATCCGCTTCTGCTCGGTACTCCAGCGCCGGTAGCGCTCAACCTCGCCCAGTATCGTCGCCTGATGCATCCACCGAAACCGTAACTTGTGACATCACTTGTCACGCCGCAAGTTACGCGCTCCGGCCAACGGCAGCAAAAACGCTCGCCGGACGCTTACTTTTGAAATCGGATGCGCGAGAGTTCTGAATCCGGATTACGAACTCTGAATCGGATTCCGGCAAACCTAAATCGCCATGCCCGGCCTCTGAATCGAATGACCGCAAATCATTTCGATTTGGATCGCCTTGCGGGCACGTCGGATCACGGCAATCCGCGACGAAGCCGCCCGATAAATCGCTTGTCCGGAACCCGGAATCGCCCGCCCACACTTCGGAATCGAATGACTGCAAATCGAGATGACCTGCGGGCACGGCGATCCCGGTTGCCGGGAACGCGTTTCACCTGCGAGAGCGGAAGCCGGAACCGGGACGAGAAGGCTATCGATCCGGCAGCAGCCTCGCCAGCTCCTCGCCCTCCAGCGTCTCGACCTCCAGCAGGCGGGCGGCGAGATCGATCACGGCTGACCTGTTCCGGACGACGATGCGCCGGGCCTGGCGCTCGGCCTTCCGCAAGCGCCGATGCACGCGCCTTGCGGTGCCGGGCGCAAGACCCGAGAGCAGCATGTCCGACCCGATCGTCTGGTGCAGCAGCGGGTACCGTCCGCCAAGGCCGGAGGCCGTCTCGATGCGGATCGCCATCGTCGGTCGCCTTGCCGAGATCGCTTTGCGGACTGCCTCCGGCCCCGGCCGAGACGCTGCCGAGCAGTTCCCGCTCCGCCGCCCTGCCCGCCAGCAGGATGGCAAGCTGCCCCATCAGGCGGTCCTCCATCAGTTCGTGCTCCACCGTCTCCGTGGCTTCGACATAGCCGCCCGCGTCGACCGTCTGCGCGATCGTGATGCGGACGACGCGGCCGATGCCGAGGACGTGCCGGACGACCGCGTGGCCCGCCTCGTGGACGGCGGCGCGCCGCCGCAGCCCCTCGGTGACCTTCGGGCGGACCGCGTCAAGCAGGCGGTCGAGATCGGCCCAGACAAGCCCCCTGCCCTCCCGGCGGGCGATGCCGCGGGCTTCGCGGACCAGCCGCTCGACGTCGGCGCCGGAGAAGCCGACCGCCTTCATCGCCAGCCGTCGCAGGAGCACGGCTGCTTCTTTTCCCGCCATCATCGTTCCCGGTTCCCTCATGCGACCCCTCCTCGCGACGTTCCAAGCTGGGCGATCATGCCGCCGCAGCCGAACCCCGAGGCGACGGAGCCGCCCCCGGTCTGCGCCGACTTCCTGCCGGAACGCGTCGGCCGCACTACCTGCCTCGCTTTTCTTGAGCGCCCTTCCCGAAGGAGACGAGCTTGCCGCCTGCATGTCCGCAGCGGTCTCCAGCACCGTCGCCAGGTCCTGGCCCAGATGATGGGCGAGGATGCCGACCAGGGCATCGGTGTCCGGCAGGTCGATGCGGACATGGTGCTCGAGGCGGCCGGACCTGACCAGCGCGGGATCGAGTTCGCTCCGGCCTGTTGGTCGCGCCGACGACGATGATGCCTTCATGGTCCTTCGCGCCGTCGAGCAGTTCGAGCGCCCGGTTGACGACCGCGTTCCAGTAGTCGGCATAGTGACCGTCGGCGGACTGCCGCTTGCCGAGCGCGTCGATCTCGTCGATGAACAGGATGACCGGCTTGTGCTTCTCCGCCTCCTCGAAGGCCAGCCTTCATGCGCTTGCAGACGTCGCCGAGATAGCCGGGCTCCAGCCAGGTCGCCACCGAGGTAATCAGCAGCGGCACCTGAAGCGAGTTGCAGAGCGCCCGCGCAAAGGTCGTCTTGCCCGTGCCGGGCGGACCGGAGAGCAGGATGCGGGTGCTCATCGCCGACCAGTCGAGCTGGCCGTCGCGCCACAGTGCGAGGTCCTGCTTCACCGCCAGCGCCCAGTCTTTCGCCGCGCCGTAGCCCGACAGCGTCTCGACACTCATCCACGGCGTGCCGGAAGCGGTACTCGACGGCACCGGCTTCGGCTTGCACTCCTCCGGCATCGATCCTTCGGCGTGGCTCCGGCTCGACCAGTTCGCTGCCAGAAGACGGCCTTGCCCTTGCGCGACCACGAGCGCATCGCTCGTCCTTCGTCCTTCTTCTTCGCTCTCGGCCTCTTGCTCTGGCGCGCCTCGACGGCGCCTGACGGCAAGCCGGGCTAGCACCGCGACGGCCTGCTCCGGATCGACGCCCGGGCGGATCGCGGTGGCGAGATCGGCAAGCGCGAGGCTGTGAGCAATCGCCGATCGCCTCGCAGAGATCGGCGCGTACCGGGCCGAGCACTTCGGCGATCACCTGGCCGACGAGACGCGCGTCGAGCGGCCCGACGGCAAGATCGAGATGCGTCGCCGCCTGCAGGTCGGCCGGGATGTTCCGCTCGCCCTCGGCGATCGCGAGGATCGGCATGCCCGCGGTGACGGCGCGGGCGACGTCCTCGACGAGGCCCGCGCCCTTCTCGACATAGGAGCGGCTCGCGGCTGCGGAAGGCGACGATCGGCAGCGCCACCTTCGGCCCGTCCGGATAGGACAGTCCGTCGAAGTCCCTGACGCCATAACCGTCATGGGTCTGCACCGCGAAGGGCAGGACAAGCCCGTCACGCAGCAGGCGAATGAGGTTCTTCTCGAAGCCGGCGACTCCGGACGCGCAGCGTGACGATCGGCGTCGGCGCGGACAGGCGCTTCAGGATATCGTCGAGCGGCAGGCCGCTGTCGCCGACGGCGCGGGCGAGCAGCAGCACGGTCGCCACCTCGACCGGGTCGGGCGGCAAGGCCGCTCGAGCGCACCAGCCGGACGAAGCGTTCGCGCAGCAATCGCCGGGCCTCCCGGTCGCGGCCTGCGGCAGACCTTGCGACCGGATCGCTTCGCCTTCCCTTCCGAAGGCGCGGTCCGTTTTGCTGTCTCCGTTCCGGCCGGACGTGATGCCGGGACGGCCGCTTCGCTTTCCACCGCGGCTGTCTTCGACGCGCTTCCGGCGCTTGCGGCCGCGACCCTTGCGGATTGCCGTTTTCCGTCCGCTGCGCTCAGGTGCGGAGCTCGCCGGACGCGGCTAGCCGTCCTACTTCGGAGTCCCGCAGATCGGCGACCACCTGCTCCAGCGAGTGATCGAGCGCCGCCGGGGCGACCGTCCGCCGGGGCGCCGATCGCGACCTGGTTTCGGTGCTTGTCTTCTGTTTCGCCGTCCGGAGGGGACTATCGGTCCGGCGGCGGAGAACGAGATGCGTCAGCGGATCGTGCCCGTCTGCTTCCGGCTCCGCCCTCCGCGCACCGTCGAGGCCGAGCCTGCGGCGCAGGATGGCGAGCGGCAGCGACGCCACTTCGACGGCGACGTCGAAGACCGCGACCAGCACGGAGCCCAATTCCAGCTCGGACCGCACCAGCAGGCCGTTGTCGACGGCACGCGCGAGCGCCTTGGCCCCGGCGGCGTGCCGGAGCCGCCAGAGGAAGAACCGGGAAAGCCGCTCCTCGCTCAAGACGGCCTCCTCGACGAGGCGTCCGGATCGCCGTCCTGGTTCGGGCGGGCGGCCCAGCCCCTGCGCCGCAGCCGCTCCAGCATCATGCGGCAGGCCTCGTCGCCGCTCGCCGCTCCGGCCTCGACCAGCCGCGTGACCGACTTCGGGAAGGCAATCTTGCCCGTCCGGGCGATCCTCTCGTAGCGCAGCGCAAGACCAACGGCGACGGCCGGGTCATCGACCGGCTTCGCTCCTGCGTCACCTACGACGGCGCCGGCCACCTCTGGGTGTGCACCGACAAGGGCGTGAACCGCCTCGACGTCTCCGACCCGGACCTGGGCCACGCGGACCCGAAGCTCGGTGGCTGTGGCCCTCGAGCCACCCGGTGGTGACCACCGCCCTCTCGGCGGGGACCGCCTCGGCCCTGGCGGCCAGCAGCTCGGTGCTCTGGGTCCTCACCCAGGACCTGGACAACGTCCTGCTCCGGGTGGACCTCGACGGCATCGACCAGTGCGGCGCCTGCGACCTGGGCCCGCGGATATTGGACGGTCCATGTCTCCAACTGGGACCCGCCCCCGGGCAAGGGGATGAACGACG